>DATJVU010000023.1:0-581618 GCA_035501655.1 Candidatus Solibacter sp. | reverse complement strand
ATCGTCTTCGCCCATCCCATAATTGTTGAAGACGAGCGAAAGCCAGGGTTTCGGGCGATACAAAATCTGCCCGCCGAGACCAGGCTTGCTGCCTATCCTGCCGTAGGACTGCCAGCCATTGATGATCCAAGGCTCGATCTTCAGCTTGTCCGTTGGGAACCACTGAATGCGGACACCGTTAAAGAACCAGGGCGTGTTCGATGAGACGTAGGACGGTTGGTAAGCCCAATTATCAAAATTGTAATAGCTGAAGAGACCAATATAGGAGACGAAAATTCCCGCGTCGAAATTGAGCCCGTGATTTACGTTCCAATGGTAGCCACCATAGGCTTCGGATACGTACTTATATGCGCCACGAAGATCCCACTGTCCACGTCCCGGGCTGGCGTCATTGCGGGGCGTGGTGACGCCGAACATTCCATTCATGGTCAACACGCGTCCCCGCACGTTCTGCCAGTGGAAATCCCCACCGAAACTGATCTGCTCGACTTGGATTTCATTCGAACGGAAGATTTCGCTTGAGCCGCCCATGGAATCATCTCTGGGATGATTGAAGGACGTAACGAAATGGGTATCGAATCGAATTTCTGGAGTGAAGAACTTGGAGTCCCACACCACGTCCTTGTTGCGGGCAGTGCCGTTGAGCCAAGTCCAATCCGCATAGGCAAAGGGTTCTGCCGGTTTTGGTTTTTCTGGCATGCCGGATTGCGCCTGGGCCGTTTCGTCGGTAGACTTCGCTGCCGAGGGTTCTACGGCTTTGGTTTCCGAAGTAGCTGCTGAAACGGGGGGAGGGGTGGCAGCGCTTGTAGACACAGCGACGCCATCTCGACTCTTCAGTTCGGCTTTCAGTGCATCAATTTCGGCCTGCATGGTGGCAAGTTGTCTGGCCACCGCGGGCGACACCTCAGGGTCAGCGGCGGTCGACGCTGGCGGCACTTTCGCAGCCGCACCACTCGGTGTGCTGTTATCCGGAACTGCCGCAACTAAGTTCAATTCCTGCGATGCCGCGACATTCACCTGCGCCGGCTGAGTCGCCTGTGCACTGCAGCGCACACTGGGAATGACAATTAGGCTGAGAATTAAAGCGATGGGCAAAGCTGCGAGCGGAAGAGCTTTGCATAATTTCATGTTGTCGGTCGTCATATACCGGCCTCCCATTTCCTCTAGACTCGGGATGCTTTCACTGTGAGCGAATGCCCTTCGTTCACAGCTGCGTTGGGGGCTTGTCTCGACACTGATTTTTCACGCCCCTGTCAGATTCCATCAGCAAAGTCATAAAAATTGCGTAAATAATTCAGTAAGAATCCATAAAGATTCGTCGACAAGAAATCGCTCAAAATGATGAAACTTGCTACGGCCAAATTCAGCTCAGAGCAGCATTGGCATCGAGTGGCTCGCCAAGACAATACGGTCTAAGGCATGAAGAAACCGTGAAGACCGGCATTCAAATTTCGACTGGCATTGATCAGGATTTTCGGGAGTGGAGTCGGAATAGAAAAACGGCAACACGCGGCTGAATCAATTCGATTTCGAGGAACAAAATTCCTGGGTGAGTGGATCACACAATCGATATCCAACCCAGGGTTCGGTGATGATGTATTGGGGCTCAGAAGGGTTCGGCTCGATCTTCTTTCGCAGCGCCTTCACGAACGAACGCAAGTAGTCAAGCTCGGACCCGTACTCTGGTCCCCAAATGGAACGCAAGAGCTTGACGTGGGTGACGGGGAAGCCCTGGTTCTCCATCAGTAGCGCGAGCAAGTGGAATTCCGTGGGAGTGAGATGAACAGGCTCTCCATTTCGGCGTAGCACACGGCGCCTCATATCAAGCTCTAATTCCCCAACTCGTAGAACCTCGGGATCGCCACTATTGGGTCGTATCCGCCGCAGGACGGCCCCGATGCGTGCCAAGAGCTCACGAAAGCGCACAGGTTTCGTGATGTAGTCGTCGGCTCCGGCGTCGAGCGCCTGCACGAGATCATTCTCCCCATCCCGAACGCTGACGATTACAACAGCGATGTCGAGCATGCGGTCGCGGATCTCGCGACAGGTCCGCACCCCTTCGATTCCAGGCATATTGATATCGAGCAAAACCAGATCAAAGGAATGTCGCTGCAAAATTTCAAGAGCCTCTTCACCGTTGCCAGACTCCTCCGTGGCATAGCCGACGGCCGAGAGCGACGCCCTGAGCGCCCTGCGAAACGGCGCCTCGTCATCGACAAGAAGCGTTCTGATTTTTTCGTTTGGCATTCAATTAAGTTCGCTAGAACTGTGGCCGGGCGAGGGGCAGAGTCAGACGAAAAACGGTCTCTTTCGTGCTTGCCGCTGTCTGGTTCTCCAGTTCCATTGTTCCACCATGTACCCTGACAATTTCCTGGGCGAAGTAGAGCCCCAAGCCGGATCCTGTGACGAATTGGTCGCTCATCGAGCCGCGGTAAAAGCGCTCAAAAATCCGAGCGCGTTCCCTCGCGGGTATTGCGATTCCATCGTTCAACACTCGCACGCTTACGTCCTGGCCGTCAGTTTCGATTCTCACTTCAACCTCGGCTCCGACCGGAGAGTACTTGCAGGCATTGTCGAGCAGTTGCTTCACCGCGAGTTCGAGCAGGTCGCGATCGGCGAGAACTTCTGCGGCTAAACCTTCGCTCGAAAGAGAGTTCGAAAGAACGAATGCGCGGTCGGCAAAGCGCCGGGAGTATAGGGTGACCAAGTTCGCGACCAGGTCAACAATGTCCATGCGACTCAAACGCGGCTTCACGGCCTTTCGGTCAAGTCGGGCCGTTCTCAGAATTCGCGAAGTCAGTTCATCCAGCCTTGAGGTCTCAGACTCGATCAAGCAAGCCAATTCCTGTTGGTGAGGCGAGAGCGGCTGCATTTCACACAGCCCTCCTGCCGCAGTGAGAATGGTTGCCAGCGGAGTTTTGAATTCATGCGCCAGGGCGTCGAGCACAGCGGCTCGGAACACTTCTGCCTGCGCCGCCGCCGCGCGGGTTGTCAATCGTGTGATGACCAGGCCGGTGATCAGATACGCGCCTAACGCCAGAATGTCTAACGAGTTTGTCACTTCGAAGGAGAAACGTGGTTCAGTAAAGAAAAAATCCAGACAAGCGACCGTTAGAACCGACACGACTGCCGACGAAGCAAAACTGCCACGCAGTGACTGCAGCACAACGATAATCAAGAAAAGAAAGCTGGCGATGGTGAGATTCAGATGAAAGTGAAAGCAGAGATACGTCGTCAAGGCGACGACAACGCAGCCGACGCTAGCCGAAGCAGCCACTTCGAGAAAATACAGGGAATCAGATCGCTCTCGCTTAGCTCGAAACACCTTCATCCTTTCCAGAAGGAGATGATCAATCCGCCGGCGACGATCAATGAACCGCCCGCCCAAACGGCTGGAGAAGTCGGCTGTTGAAATCTGATCCTGGCGATTATCTGCGCAACGACAAAGAAGAACGCTACATACACACCGAGTAGTCGCCCGAAATCCCAGGTCGGCAGATTGACCGTTAATCCGTAAACGGAAAGAGTCACCGCGCCTGCAACCAACCAAATCCAGCGCCAGACACCGGAGGAACGATGCACCGCCGTCTGGAAAAAAGAATCTCCCAATACTTCCAAGGCTGCTGCAATCAGAAGGAGCAGAAACACTCGTCCCGAGTGAAGAGGCGGTTGGTCTAGAAAGTTCATGCGGCGAATCCCCTCACTCAGTAGGAACCTGTCACCACGGCATCTTCCGGATATCCAGGCATGCCGAATTCTGGCACGTCCAAGCCTTCCTCTTCGGATTCCGGGGAAACGCGCATACTTTTTACCTTGTTTACGAGCTTAAACACCGCGAACGTGGCGGCGAATGCCCAAAGCGCATACAGAGTTGCTCCCATGAGCTGACACCAGAATTGCCTCACATCGCCGTGAAGCAGACCGGTTACTCCCTGACCAGCATGACCGAGATAACTGGCCGCCCCGACGCCGTTCCATCCGGCACCGTATGTTCCATCGGCAAAAATGCCCACGCAGACTGCTCCCAGCCAGCCACAATAACCGTGAACGGAAATTGCGCCGCAAGGGTCATCGATTTTGAGAACACGCTCGTTGAAAAGAACGCCTCCGCAAACGAGGCTGCCGGCAATGATTCCGATGACGACGGAAGACGTTGGAGAAACGAAGGCACAAGGCGCGGTGATCGCCACTAGACCAGCCAGCATTCCGTTGCAGGCCATGGTCACGTCAGGTTTGCCAAAGAGGAAGTACCAGATCAGCATCGCTGCGGCCGAACCCGCAACTGCGGCGAGATTGGTGTTGACCGCAACCACCGAGATGCGCAGATCGGTTGCACCGAGTGTGGACCCGGGATTGAAACCCATCCAACCGAAAAGCAGCAGGAACGTTCCTGTCACTACGTAGACGATGTTGTGAGCAGGAAAGACACGGATCTTACCTCCCGGTCCGAATTTCCCGAGGCGAGGTCCGAGGACGATCGCGAGAGCCATCGCAGCAAATCCCCCCAATGCGTGAACAACGGTCGAGCCGGCAAAGTCGACATAACCGTGGCCGAGATTCATGGAGGAGCCAAGTTGCGACAGCCAGCCCCCGCCCCATGTCCAGCAACCGGAAATCGGATAGAGAATACCGCCAACAAACAACTCGCATAGCAGAAATGCCCAAAAAGAAATTCGTTCACAAATCGCGCCGACAATGATGTACCCGGCGGTTTCCATGAACACCACTTCGAATAGAGCAAAACAATTGCTACCAGCGTCATAGGCCGGACCAAGAAAAAAGAAACCCTTTCCCCCGACAAAACCCCATTGGCCATGGCCGACGAGGAAATGATTGAGAGTAGGTGTTCCGCCCAAGTTGGCAGGTGCCGCGTTGATGGCGACCGCACCGAACTGGAACGCGTATCCAACGGCGTAATAGGCGAGAAAGGCAAATACATATGCCGCGAAATTCAGCATCATCAAGTGCGCGGCATTCTTCTTGCGAACCAGACCACAGGTGAGCAGCGCGAACCCGGCCTGCATGAACAACACGAGATATCCGGTGTTGAGGGTCCAGGCAAAGTTAGTGGCGACGCGAACATGTCCGACGCCGTCGGCGAGCTTCATCGCCAAGGGCTCTTTTGCGGCCTGAGCCTGGTACTCATCGAATGCTTTCTTATTCGCGGCATAGTCCGGTGAGGTCTTATCCGTAGGCTCGGTCACGACAAATGGATTACCAGCCGCATCGACGACCGCCGTCTTATCTCCCGTGGCGACGCCGGCAGGGTCTGGCTTCGGGCCGTCATCGGCAAAACTCATCGCTGCCATCCCGAACAGCACTCCGAGCGTTAGAACGACTGCGACCGATTTTGGATACGATCGATGCAGAGATCGAGTCTCTGCTCCGTTTGTCATTTGCCCTGCTCCTTTGCATGATTGCTGCATCGTTACGCTGACTCCGCTAAATTCACGTTTATCTCTGACGACGGTAAATAACTAATCTTCCGTTCTCTCCAAACTCAGCCCTAGTACCAGAGCCGGGTTCGCCTACTGCCTCGTCGGTGGCTGAGCTCCGCAAAGAGCAGCGACACTGTAAAGCAGGAGTGCCATCGCCCCGAGCGTCAGCAGTACTCCGCCGATTGGATAAGTCCCTAACGCGGACAATCCACCGAGTAGGCCGACAAATGCAACGACCGATGAGCCGAGGTGCATCAGTACCGTCGCAGTAGCAGCCAATTCTCTCTTGCTCCTCGCAAATAGAGTTTTATTGGCATGCACCACGTGTGCGCTATGCCGTGGCAACTTAACTGCCCATTGGCTCATACGGACCACGAGAATGAATCTATGGAATCCGGGCCTCTCGTGCACTCATGAATCTTGCATTGGCGGCTTCACCCCACGCTCAGGGCGAATTCATGTAATGCGCGAAAGTAAACGTAGACCTTCGGGGGCGTCCAATAGATATTTCTTATCGAACGGATTTGAAAACAAGCGAGAGCAGGGATAGTGAAAATGCCGAATCGCAGGAACGCATCGGCGACGAGTGGGTCCTAGCGGGGATTCAGTTCTTGTAGTGAGAACAAGGACTTTACCGCCGAGATGGCACCAGCGTGGCGCCCCCCGTTCCACGGCGTTCTTTGGGGTTTCTAGGTAGCAGAGCTGGTGTAGAAGTCAGCCTTCTCCCTGGGTTTCACTGAGCCTTGGCTTGTTTGTTAGCTGGAAACTGCTGGTCCAGGTCCAGATTCAGTTCTAAGACATTGACTCGAGCTTCGCCCAGAAAACCAAGTTGTCGACCTTCCGTATGTTGAGCAACGAGAGCCCGCAAGCGATCGACAGTTGTGCCGCGTTCTTTTGCGACGCGAGACAGTTGGAACTCGGCAGCCGCGGGCGTAATGTGAGGATCGAGGCCGGATGCGGAGGTGGTCACCAGATCGATTGGGACGAGTGCGCCGGGATGGTCCGCCTGGGCGGTCGCGACGTCACCCTTCACCCGGTCGATAAGCTTCTGGTTTGTGGGGCCGAATTGTGAGCCATTACTATAATTCGCGGCGTCGTAGCCATTTCCTGCTGCTGACGGCCGGGAGTGAAAATATCCTGCTCCGGAAAAACCCTGCCCGATAATGCTGGATCCCACGATCTTTCCGTCCTTGTGAATGAGTTGCCCATTCGCTTGTCTTGGAAACATGAGCTGAGCCAGCCCGGTCACCACCAGAGGGTAGATAATTCCCAACAGAATCGTCGTCGCGACGGTCATTAGCACTGCGGTGAGTAGATTCTTTTTCATTTTTAATTCCTCTATGCAAGTCCCATATGAGTAATCAGGATGTCGATGATCTTGATCCCGATAAATGGCACGATGATTCCGCCTACACCGTAGATCCAGAGATTGTTCCGGAGCAGCAAAGCTGCAGCCATCGGCTTGTATTTGACGCCCCGCAAGGCCAGTGGGATCAATGCGATGATGATCAGCGCGTTGAAGATCACCGCCGACAAGATGGCGGACTCGGGCGTTCTCAGATGCATGATGTTCAACGCGTTTAGTACGGGAAATGTTCCGGCGAACATTGCAGGAATGATGGCGAAATATTTCGCGACATCGTTTGCGATGGAAAACGTGGTCAGTGCGCCCCGCGTCATCAGCAACTGCTTGCCGATTTCGACGATCTCAATCAGCTTGGTGGGATTCGAGTCCAGATCCACCATGTTGCCGGCTTCTTTGGCAGCCTGGGTGCCTGTATTCATCGCGACGCCCACGTCGGCTTGTGCCAGCGCCGGAGCATCATTCGTCCCGTCACCGGTCATCGCAACCAGCTTGCCTTCAGCTTGCTCCTTCTTGATCAGATCCATCTTGTCTTGCGGTGTCGCCTGGGCGAGAAAATCGTCGACGCCGGCTTCTCGCGCGATCGCAGCTGCCGTTAGTGGGTTGTCGCCGGTGATCATTACGGTCCGAATGCCGATCGCTCGCAACTGATCAAATCGTTCTCTCATCCCTCCCTTCACGATGTCTTTCAGTTCAATGACACCGAGCGCGCCCCGGTTCTTCTCTGCCACTACCAGCGGCGTACCTCCCGAGTGGGAGATCTCTTCCACCGTGGTTTTCAGTTCGCCCGGTAGACTGAGTCCGTTCTGAGCCAGGTACTTCGCAATGGCGTCGGTCGCTCCCTTGCGAATCTCAAAACCATTGAGATCTACGCCGGACATACGCGTTTGAGCACTGAAAGGAACGAAGTGAGCATCGTGGGAGCCCAATTCGCGTCCACGCAGCCCGTATTTCTCTTTGGCGAGGATAACGATGGAGCGTCCTTCCGGGGTTTCGTCGGCCAGGGAGGAGAGCTGTGCTGCATCTGCCAGTTCCTGTTCCGACACTCCTGGGGCAGGAACGAATCGTGATGCTTGTCTATTTCCGAGGGTGATGGTGCCGGTCTTATCGAGCAAGAGTGTGTTGACGTCACCGGAGGCCTCGACTGCCCGGCCCGACATGGCGAGCACGTTGTGCTGCACCAGGCGATCCATACCGGCGATACCGATGGCTGATAGGAGCCCGCCGATGGTGGTAGGGATCAAGCACACGAGCAACGACACCAGGACAAACACGGTTTGGGGAGCGCCCGAGTAAATGGCAAACGGCTGCAGCGTAACAACGGCGAGAAGGAAGATGATCGTCAATCCGGCGAGCAAGATGTTGAGTGCGATTTCGTTCGGCGTCTTTTGACGCTCCGCACCTTCCACCAAAGCGATCATGCGATCAAGAAAGGTCTCGCCAGGGTTGGAAGTGATTCTTACTTTGATACGGTCCGACAACACACGAGTACCACCCGTCACCGCCGAACGATCGCCCCCGGCTTCGCGAATGACTGGGGCCGATTCTCCGGTGATGGCCGATTCGTCCACCGACGCAACGCCTTCGGTGATTTCACCATCCGACGGAATAAACTCGCCGGCGGAGCAAAACACAAAATCGCCAGCTTTCAGTTTTGAACTAGCTACTTGCTCTACGCGGCCACCGTCAAGGATCCGGTTCGCGATCGTCTCAGACCGGGCCTTTCGCAGCGTGTCTGCCTGGGCTTTGCCGCGGCCTTCAGCCATGGCCTCGGCAAAATTCGCAAACAAGACTGTGAACCACAGCCAACACGTAATCTGCAGGTTGAACGTGAACGCCGCACCACCCTTAAATAGCAGGGCGGTCGTAATCACGCTCCCGATCTCGACCACAAACATGACGGGATTGCCCATCATCTTGCGTGGGTTGAGTTTGAGAAACGCGTCGAGAATGGCGCGGCGAACGATCTTCCATTCCCAGACCGCTTTTTTGCGCGGCTTCATCGGCGAGTGTCCGAGCCTCACGGATTGAACGGTCGGCAGCGTTGGTTGCGAGGTGATAGCCATATGAGATTCCTTTAGAAGGTCTTGCCGGCAGCCATGAGCAGGTGCTCAAGAATGGGGCCAAGACTCAGTGCCGGGAAAAATGTCAGCGAGCCCACGATGATGATGACGCCGATCAGGAGTACTGTGAACAGCGGCGTTGTCACAGGGAAGGTGCCTAACGAAGGCGGCACATATTTCTTGCCCGCAAGGTTGCCGGCGATGGCCAGCATCGGAATGATCATGAAGAACCGGCCCATCAGCATAGTTATACCCATCGTTGTGTCATACCAAGCGTTCGTGGCAGTCAATCCGCCAAAAGCCGATCCGTTATTGCCAGCGCCCGAGGTGAACGCGTACAGGATTTCGCTGAATCCATGAGGACCGGGATTGAAGATGCCGACTGTACCGTACGGATGGACGACGGAAATCGCGGTGAAAGTCAAAATCACGAGCGGGAAGATGAGGACGAACAACATCGCCATCTTTACGTCGTAGGCTTCGATTTTCTTCCCCAGATATTCCGGCGTTCGCCCTACCATCAGGCCGGCAATAAAAACGGCGAGGATCACATCGACCAGCATCCCGTAGAGTCCAGAACCAACGCCGCCGAATATCACTTCACTCATCATGATGTTGGCGAGTGGAACCAGCCCGCCGAGCGGTGTATAGGAATCATGCCAGCCGTTAATCGCGCCGCAGCTGGCATCGGTCGTGACGGTGGCGAATAGTGTGCTGGCGGCCATTCCAAAACGTACTTCCTTGCCTTCCATGTTGCCGCCAGCTTGGGTGTCAGTCACATGTTGATTCGTTCCGGCCAGCAACGGATTTCCACGAGCTTCCGCCCAGTACGCAACCGTCACTCCGGCCAAAAACAGAATTGCCATCGCCGCCCATACCGCCCAGCCATGGCTCTGTGACCCGGTCATTCGGCCCAGTGTGTAAGTGAGCCCGCTTCCGATGGCAAAGATCGCAAACATTTCGATGAGGTTCGTCAGCGGTGTCGGGTTCTCAAAGGGATGCGCGCTGTTGGCATTGAAGAAGCCGCCGCCGTTTGTTCCGAACTCTTTGATGATCTCCTGCGAGGCGACCGGGCCCTGTGCGATGGTCTGATCGGTCACGGTATCCATCACCGGCTTGCCCTGGCTGTCGACTATGGGCTTGCCATCCGGACCGACCTTCTGCACCTGCATCGGCTCAACTAGCTTCGCCGTGTCATACGGCTTCAGATTCTGAACAACGCCTTGGGATACAAGCACGAGTGCGCCCACGATGCAGAATGGCAGCAGCACCCACAACGAGGAACGAACCAGGTCAACCCAAAAATTTCCAATCGTCTGCGTTTGACGGCGGGCGATGCCGCGGATAAATGCGATCGCAAGTGCAATGCCGGCGGCCGCAGAAACGAAGTTGTGATAAGCAAGTCCTGCCATCTGAGTGAAATAACTCATGGTCGTCTCACCCGCATAGACCTGCCAATTCGTATTCGTGGTAAACGAGGCTGCTGTGTTGAACGCGAGGTGGGCAGGCGTCACTGCGCCGAATTTTTGTGGATTGAAGGGCAGGAATCCTTGCAGGCGCTGGACGAGGTATAGCACCACCATCGACGCCATGCTGAACAGAAGCACCGAGATTGCATACTCGGTCCAGCGCATCTCATGGTTTTCATCGACTCCCGTCACACGGTAGAGAAGCCGCTCGATGGGCCGCAATACCGGATCCATGAATGTCTTCTCGCGATTGAACACGCGAGCCATGAAGATCCCCATCGGCTTCGCCACGAGAAAGATCAGCACGAGAAAGAGTACGATTTGGAACCAGCCATTAGCTGTCATATCAGAATTTCTCCGGTCGCAGCAGGGCGTACACCAGGTAGATCGTCGTCAGCGCACTGACGGCAAGCATAATCATCGATTCGACGCTCATGGTTCGTTCCTCACTTCACTCGTTCACAGAAATGGACATATGCGATTCCCACAGCGAAGAAGGCAATCGTAACTGCTATCCAAAGAAGGTCTTGCATAAGGTCTCCTAAATCGGACTCGGTGACGGCATTGCCGCAGTCAGACTCCCACTGTTTATCCACCACCGATCCTGCATCTACCTATTCAAAATGACTCCGCATAAAAGTGTCCTAAAAAACTCGTAAAGAATTTATAAAAAAGCGTGGAGAGTTGTCAGATTAAGGCGCCAAGTACCTAGGCCGCGAACGAAGGCCGTGGTTCGAACCTGTAGATGACCCATGGTTCGGTTCTGAGATATTGCTTCCCGCCAGCGATGCTTTCGAGCTTCCTTCCAAGACTCAACAATGCCTTGAGGAACTCGGTCTGATGGGGGTCATCGTCGGTCCAATTGGTTGCAAGCACCGTACGCGGCGTGACGCAACGCTGTGGGTGAGTCGACACGAAGACGAGAACATTGAATTCCTCTGAGGTCAATCTCAGGTTCTCGCCTAGCAGAGTAGCTGTGCGTTCGATCGTGTTGATAACAAAATCACCGATTTCGATCGTTGCTGCAGAGGGGACAACCTCAACGTTTGCTGGTTTTGCCGTGCTCTTTCGAAACACTCTTCGTGAACCCCAGATTCCAGCCATTCTCGTTCCCCCGAGGAGGAGTTCTCGCGCTACTGTCGACCAAGGCTCAGCAGCCCCACTCGGCTTCCCCGGGCTTCGCAAAATATCGCCTTGACTCTTCATCTTGGCTCGCGGCTGTCACCAACTCCAGCAGTGCCAGACGAGCAGCAGCGACCATTCGCTTTCTTTCCGGGGCTGGGACGTCGTTCCAAGTTTTGCAAGGCGCCTTACTCAATGACCGCGACTCTGGAGCAAGTGCTTGATGATAGTGGTGAAACAATTCCGCGAGTTGTTCGGCTACTACTTCTTGGATTGACATTAGGCTCGGTGCCTCCTGAAGTCGTGAGACTTTCTGTTTAGGCGGATTTCTGAAATTTGCAGAGCGGCCAACGAAGGAGGGGATTTCGACGACTGCGGATCTACTTTCGGCATTGTTTCCGAAAGTCGTGATTCGTGATGAGTGCCGCGCCGATGCGGCTTCCATTCTTTGCAGAGTGCAACAAGGAATCGCGAGTAGAAGGTCACGCCCCCCACGCAAAGAATCGTGATCAACGAAGGGATGAACATTTTGGTCACTCGGCCCGATCCGCGCTACATTCCGGAATCGCCTTAACTATTGGATATGAAAGACCGTAAAGTTTGAGTAAAAGGTTCGTAAAGAGTTCATAACGGATCTCGTTCCGTTGTGGTGTCTTCGGCTACGAGCCGCACTTCTTGCCACGACGAGGTAAGGAAGTCCCTGAGGTCTTGGGGCAGTAAGATTCGGGGCCCGGCCAAGTGAGGAGAACCCCAGGTTCATAATCAAGTCAGTGAGGCAAAGAGGTTACTCGCCGGGATTGAAGCGGTACCCGACCCAAGGTTCCGTCAGGATGTAACGCGGGACTGACTCCTCGGGTTCGATTTTTTTGCGTAGATGGCCGACGCATACTCGTAGATATTCGGTTTGTTCCACGCTGTTTGGGCCCCAAACCGCCGCAAGCAGAGCGCGGTGCGTAACGACCTTGTCAGGGTGTTTGGCAAGATGCACGAGAACATCGAACTCCTTTGGAGTAAGGCGGACCTCGTGATTCCGCACCTCGACCTTGCGCCCGGGAACATCAATACGGAAATCGCCAACTTCAATCAGCGAGGTTTCTGCTTCCTCGGCGGAGGGATTTCTGCGAAGGGCGGCGCGCACACGGGCTAGCAGTTCGTTAATGCCAAACGGTTTCACGACATAATCATCCGCACCCGCATCGAGCGCTTCCACTTTGATTGCTTCCTCACCCTTAACTGACAACACAATGATCGGGATTCTCGACTGAGTACGGACCTTGCGGCACAATTCCAGGCCGTCCATGTTGGGCATTCGCAGATCGGTAATGATCAGATCCGGTAACCAGTTCCTCATTTCCTCCAACGCCTGAACACCATCTCCGGAAGCTCGAATGCTGTATCCCTGGGCAGACAAGGTAGTCTTGAGCACGCGAGTGATCTGTGGCTCGTCATCCACAACCAAGATGTTTCGTTTGCTGTCTGAACTGACCATGGACCTCATTTCATTTCCTGCGTGACGATATGGACATCGACAGGGGGAGCATCGCGAAGAAATCGGTGAATTGCCGACAGATAAAGATAGCGCTTCCATCCCGTCTGTGCGGAACGCCCGAATACGACTTGGGTGATGTGATTCTCTCTGACGACTCTGGCGACTTCCTCTGCCACCTTCTTCCCTTTGCTCCGGATCAACTTGGCGCCCAGGTTCTCAGCGAACCGCAAGTTTTGGGCCAGGCTGCGTTGATCCTTCGGATCCTCATCTGCGCCGACATCAATGTAGAGGACATACAACTCCGCATCAATCCGCTGTGCCATGCGTCCCGCCCGCGCAATCAGATATTGTGCTGCCGGACTGGAGCTTACACAGACCGCAATTTTCTCTCGCAAGGCGAGATTCTTGCTAACACCCTGGCGCTCCAAATATGTTTCGAGACTTCGATCCACGGCACTCGTCACCTGCTGCAAGGCCAATTCGCGAAGCGCGATGAGATTACCGGGCTGAAAGAAGTGGCCTAGAGCTCTCTCCGCGCGATCCAGGGGATAAATATCGCCACGCCGCATGCGAGTCTGAAGAGCTTCGGGCGTCAGGTCTGCGAGTACAATCTCGTTTACTTTTTGCATGACCCAGTCGGGTACAGATTCTCGGACCTGAATTCCTGTGATGTTCAGAACTGTGGGAAGCAAACTCTCGATGTGCTGCACATTCATGGTTGAGAGCACATCGATACCTGCATCAAGCAGGTCCATCACATCCTGGTATCGCTTTCCGTGTTTGGAACCATCGATGTTTGTGTGTGCTAATTCGTCGACCAGGACCACTCGTGGTTTTCGAGCGAGAATGGCGTCCAAGTCCATTTCTTCGAAGGTGGTGCCTCGGTACTCGATCTTCTTTCGCGGGATAGTCTCCAGTTTCGTAGCCAACTCTGCCACGCCGACGCGACCATGAGTCTCCACCACGCCGATTGCCACGTCTTCGCCGCGACTATGCCGGCGGATGCCTTCACTGAGCATATTGAAGGTCTTTCCCACCCCAGGAGCGTAGCCCAGGAAGAGTTTGAAGACGGGCTCTTTCTTACGTGGCGCGGTCTCTTCCAGCCACTGCTCAGGTGTCTTCTGCATGCTCCTGTATTATCCTCGTAACCGTTTAGAAGTCTAATCGACGAGAATCGTCGCACATGAAGCGATCGTTCCACAATCCGATCTTGCGCCTGACCGCTTGTATGCTTATTGTGGCGGGCATCGTGCTGGTGTTCTTCCGCTTGCTCCACGTTAACCCCACCACAGTCGGGTTCAGTTTCTTGCTCGCAGTCTTGCTCATCTCCACTACATGGGGCTTACGTTATGCCACTTTCACGGCGATTGTTGCGACAGCGGCCTACAATTTCTTCTTCCTGCCGCCTATCTTCCACTTCACCATTGCCGATCCGCAAAACTGGATTGCTCTGGTTGCTTTCCTGGCCACCGCAGGTATAGCCAGTCACCTTGCCGAGCGCGCGCGCCGCGGCACAGAGTACGCAGACCAGCGAAGACGGGAAGTGGAGCGGCTATACGCGTTCAGCCAACAGTTGTGGCTCAGCGAGAACGTCTTCGAGTTGCTGAACATCATTCCGAAACACATCGCAGACTCTTTTGACGTCAGCGGCACTGCTCTTTTTCTTGAAGGCAAGCAAGAAACATACTTTCTGGATGATCGGAGCCGGACTCTATTTCCCACTGACCAGCTGAAATCTATCAGTGATCGGGGAGAACCGGTCCTTGATCGGCAACAGAGAGTCTGCTTCATGCCGGTCCGGATGGGCGTGAGGTCCGTCGGCGCACTCGGACTGGCTGGATGCGATCTATCCCGTGAAAGCCTGGAAGCAATTGGCAGCCTTGTCGCAATTGCGATCGAGCGTGCCAATACCGTGGAAAAACTCACCAAAAGTGAAGCGGCTCGGGAAAGCGATCGTCTGCGATCGGTCCTGCTGGATTCCGTAACTCACGAATTCCGCACTCCGTTAACTTCGATCAAAGCGTCGGCGGAGACCCTTCTGTCCGATGCCAACCTCGACAAGCCGCAACGTACCGATTTGCTGCAGGTAATTAATGAAGAGAGTGACCGGCTAAACCGCCTGGTCGGCGAAGCCGGTGAAGTCGCCCAGCTGGACGCGCATCAGCTTCATTTTCAATTCGGAACATTCGCCTTGCGGGAAGCCGTGGACAAAGCGCTCAAAACCTCAGAGCAAGCGCTGCGAAATCATCCGGTCCAAACCTCTATCCCTCCAGACCTTCCGCCTGTGCGCATGGATCTTGACCGGATCACCGAAGTGATCTCTCAGCTTCTCGACAACGCGGGAAAGTATTCTCCGGCAAACGCCCCAGTCCACATCAGCGCCGAATTGCAGGGTGCGGAAGTGATCACTAGTGTCGCAGATCAGGGGCCTGGCATTGACGAAATGGAGCAAGAAATGATTTTCGAGAAATTCTATCGCGGGCGAGACCAACGTATGTTGATGCCAGGAACCGGGATGGGACTACCGATCGCGAAATCCATTGTCGAACTGCATGGAGGGAAGGTCGGAGTTATCAGTCAGCTCGGTCGAGGTTCCGTCTTCCATTTTTCCTTGCCGACCGCCTAGCCAATTTGAGATGTGATTTGTGATTGTCTTTGCGAAGACTCTCTTTCGCCTCTGGTCTATCCTGGCGCGAAATCCGGCGCATACAACTGTCTTTAGCATCAGGTCTCGCGTGCAGCCCCATTCACGAAATGGACCCTTCGCAAGGGAAGGTCTGCTGACGATTCCATTTCTCTGGCCCGAACACGTAATTCACGCAGCTCTTGTTCCGCAAGCCTTTCGGCACAGCCACCCAGCACACGCGTCGTCATCTCGGCCAGCGATTTTCGATATTCGGGGTTCTCTGTGGTGGAAGCCACATCACCGAGAGCTCGCAAAAGCCTCAAGCTCACAGCAACATCTCCTTTTGCATAGAGTCGAATCTGATCGAACGCCGAATTGAGCAGCCGTTCAAAGCCGATCCATGTGATGCTCACGCGGACTACTCCAGGCGGGTCGAAGAGTAGCTGCTCGGCGGGTTCCCGCGCGGCAAAACGGATCAAGATACGGCTCAACTGGTCGATGCAGCTGATTGCGCTCGTAGGGTCATTTACCGCGGGAGAGATGGCCCTCAGAGCAATGTCCACAATTTGCAGAACGCCGAATTCGACATCCAGCTGCAGAGTCCTGGTTGCGCCAAGGTCAAAAGCGGCACGAAATTGCTCCGCAGCTTCCCCCGAAACCCTTTCGGGCCTGGAGGCGAGCAGCAATGGTACCCCGGCGGGAACAAACTGGCCGACTCGCCGGAAAACGTGCACCTGCACGTGATGGACTTTCGTCAATTCAATCAGTCGCGCTCTGTCCACGTAACGGATATAACCCGGCACTTCGTTGATCAGGGCAGGTGCCCAGGCAGTTGGGTCGACAGGATAGGTACCCCCAATTCGCGGATAGCGCTGGAGCCTAGGCATTAGGTCGTCAATAGTGAATTCGGTTTCCGAGGCAATCCGATCCACAATATTGTTCACGCTGATCGCTTGCGAGATGTGGTGAATAAAAAACAGCAACAAACAGACGCAAGCAAACGCCAGGATCAACGCGCCCAGAACGGTCGCAACCGGCGAGAACGGATAAGGAACAGAGCGCGCCGCGGGCAGAGCCGCCATGCAATAGGAGAACGTTCCAAGAAATACGCCGAGCGTCCATTGCGTCACCCGATCCCGTACAAATCCCGTAAGAATCCTTGGCGAGAATTGCATGGACGCGAGTGTCAGCGTCATCAGCAGAATCGCAAAAACGATGGAAACTACCGTCATCGTCGATGCGGCGATGCCGCCCAGGATGACCTGTGCCACCTGGGGATCGGTGTGAGTCGGAAACAGCGACTTTGGCACCCACTCGCTGAAGCCGGGAAAGACCTCTTCCAATTCCGATAGAGCTGCTCCCACAAAACCCAGCACCAGTGTGATCGCCAGCGGGCGTACGAGAAAGCCGCCTCGCAGGTTGTACATGACGTGGCGGAATAGAAGTGGTAGTCGCTTAATCACGGGAGGGGGTGCAATCTGCTGGGAGAATACGGCAATGATAGGTAGGGGGCAAGAAAAAGCGAACTGTAAGGCGAACGGGGCCGGTCGAGCTACCTTAGCGCAATTCTTGAGCAGTGAGAGTCGGACAGAAGCACTCCGCGTATTTCAGCGCACTTTCAGGCTAATGTTTCTCGGCAAGTAATGCGTATCAAGCGGCCCACGGAGTGGATGCATCCAATACGCGCTCGTCAGGAATTGCGTGATCTGGGTGAGTCCGTAAGCAGACAAGGGAGCAAACTCGAGGGTGTGCGCATTCCTTCCACAGGGCATACAAGAACCTCGCGTAGAATGCGACGCCCAGCGCGGGCAGTATTGTGAAGGAGATCGCTAAGAGCATAACGAACTCCACCGGTTCCCTTCTGACCCACTCCCTATTTCTATTGAAAAGCAGCCTCCGTAAAATAGGCATAAAAGATTTATAAAGAATTCGTAACGGTCCGGCCTAAAGACAGACTCATCCCAACTTTTTACGAAAATTTGTGGGGTTCTGTGATGGAATCGCGGAAGCAGCGGGGCTGAATCAGGAAGATGCCTATTGTTTACAGCGTTGCCCAGTATCTGCTCTTCATCGTCATCGTCACTATCTTGGTAAAACCCTTAGGGGGATACGTCGAACGCGTATTCACGAGCAAACGTACCGCTCTGGACCCCTTTCTACTTCCACTCGAAAAACTCATCTATCGTGCAACCAGAGTTGATGCCACGGCTGAGATGACGTTCGGGCAGTACGCAACCTGCTTCATCCTCTTCGGACTCTCCTGTACGCTCCTCTTGTATGCCCTTCTGCGGGTCCAGCGGTTCATGCCATGGTTTTTTCCGGCCTATCACACCGCTCCTCTCACCCCCGATCTCGCCCTAAATACAGCCATCAGCTTTTCGACGACCACTACGTGGCAGGCCTACGCCGGTGAGAACACAATGAGTTACTTCAGCCAGATCGTGGGTCTCTGCGTGCAAAACTTCTTGGCAGGAGCAGCCGGATTGGCTGTCGGCCTTGCCTTCATTCGAGGTCTTGCGAGACAAGTGTCAGACACATTGGGCAACTTCTGGGTGGATCTGGTCCGATCAATTCTGTGGGTGCTGTTGCCGGCATCACTGATCGGCGCCCCCCTGCTGGTCTGGCAAGGCGTGCCGATGAACTTTCACCCCTATGCGGTTGCGACCACTGTCGAGGGTCCAAAGCAAGTCATTCCGCAAGGTCCCGTTGCTGCCCTTGAAATCATCAAAAACCTTGGTACCAATGGGGGTGGCTTCTTCAATACTAACGGCGCGCACCCATACGAGAATCCAACACCGCTCAGCAATTTTCTCGAGATGGCAGCAATCGTTCTCTTTCCGGCTGCCCTGACACACACATTTGGCAGGATGGTGGGCCAGCCGCGGCAGGGATGGGTCTTCTACTACGTCATGGTATTTCTCTTTGCTGGCGGCCTGCTTTCCGTGCATTGCTTCGAACAACGAGGCAATTCGCGAATGCGGAGTGTGGATTTTCGAAGCAGGCAAGTCCAATCCGGCGGAAACATGGAGGGGAAGGAAGTAAGATTCGGCATCGGCGGTTCGACTCTTACTGCAGTCGTAACGTCCAACACTGCAACTGGGTCTAACAATTCGATGCACGACAGCTACAGTTCACTCGGCGGAATGATTCTGCTGATGAACATGCTCCTCGGCGAACTTGTCTTCGGAGGTCTAGGCAGCGGTCTCTACAGCATGGTTATGGCCGCTGCTATCGCGGTCTTCCTTGGCGGTCTCATGGTTGGTCGTACACCGGAATACCTCGGTAAGAAAATAGGACCCCCAGAAAACAAAATGATCATGTTGTACGCCTTGGCTGCGCCACTGGTGGTGCTTTCCCTAAGCGCTATTGCCGTGAGCACTCACGCGGGACTCTCAGGTCTGACAACGAATGGCGGTCCGCACGGTTTCACCGAAATATTGTTCGGATATACGTCCAGCTTTGCCAACAACGGTCAAAGTTTTTCCGGCCTGAATGCAAACACACCTTTCTATAACCTCACGACGGCGCTGGCGATGATGGTCGGGCGATTCGGACTGGCTATTCCAGCGTTATCTTTTGCCGCCTTATTCGGACGGCAGAGAAATACTCCGTCCACGTCGGGAACACTTCCGACCCACTCTTTCGTCTTCGCACTACTGCTTACAGCTTGTTTGGTAGTCATGGTGGCACTGAGCTACCTGCCGTCCCTTGCTCTCGGTCCGATGTTGGAGCACCTACAATTCGGAGGTTAACATCAGATCGAATCGAAAAATGAGCTAGAAAAACTCGTGGTTGATGTCAATGGAGTACAGCAGAATTGCGCAGCCCATCGTCTCGCCGTCCTTGAGCCCGGATCACAAACCGCATGCGTTCGTGCATCACAGAACTCTCCTTCCATGGCATCTTCTCTCCGGCCCCTTTGGGTCGAAAAGCGTAACCTATCTCTCGGAACGGACACTTGTTGACTGAACGCAACAAAAACCCTCGTCCCGGCAGTCTCATGTCCTATCCATCTTATTGGGGTCCATGAGGGGTCTCTGGAGTCTACCCCTACCAGCTACGAACAGGCTGTCTTCAGGGGATCTAGTTTTGTGGCATCGTTCCCGAGACCTTCGAGAATTGCGTACAACGATGTTGGACACGTGCTGATGTCCGTTGCCGACATACACGTGACTCAGACTTCCCATAAAGCCCGTTTGTGGATTGCTCACGGCTAACCCGCCAACCATTCGGAACCGTCGCAGCCGTTACAACGTGCTGTACAGTCTATAATTGCGCGCGCATGGCTCTTGCTTCCGGGACAAAACTTGGCCGCTATGAGATCCAGTCGGTGCTGGGCGCAGGCGGCATGGGCGAGGTGTATCGGGCCACCGATACGAAGCTGGGCCGCGATATCGCCCTAAAAGTGCTCCCGCCTGAAATGGCCCAAGATCCGGAGCGGCTTGGCCGCTTTCGCCGTGAAGCCAAGACCCTTGCCCAGCTCGATCATCCCAATATCGTCACCATCCACTCAGTTGAGGAGGCAGATGGGGTTCATTTTCTAACCATGCAATTAGTGGAAGGACTGCCTCTTGACCGACTGATTCCTCGCGGGGGACAGCCAGTCGAACAGATCGTTGAGATTGCCAGTGCTCTTGGCGATGCGCTGGCAGCCGCTCATGAAAAAGGTATCGTACATCGCGACCTGAAGCCGGCCAATGTCATGATCTCTACTGAAGGACGCGTCAAGGTGCTGGATTTTGGCTTGGCGAAGGACATTCGTGCGGCGAACTCCAGCGATGCCACGATGACTTCCGATAGCCGCACGCACATCGGCGTCGTCATGGGGACACCCGCGTACATGTCACCCGAGCAGGTCTCGGGGCGCACGCTCGATCACCGCAGCGACATTTTCTCCTTGGGCGTGGTGCTGCATGAAATGGCGACGGGGAGCCGGCCGTTTCAAGGCGGTTCGTCGGCAGAACTGATTTCGTCGATTTTGCGGGATACTCCACCGCCAGTAAACGAGCTGCGGCCGGACCTGCCTGCCGACCTCGCCCGCGTGATTCGCCGCTGCCTCGATAAGGATCCGCGCCACCGCCTGCAGACTGCACGCGATGTGAGCAACGAGTTCCGCGACCTTGCGCGGACCACCCACCCAACGCCAGTTCCCACCTCGGCAGCGCATATCGCCGTTGCTGCTGGTTCGGGGCCGGCTCGCGCTGAGTCAGGATCCGCGTATGCGCACGGGGCTTCTGGAATGAAGCGGCACAGAATCGCTGTGGCGATCACCGTCATCGGGCTTGTGATCGGTTCCGCTGGAGTCGCTGCTTATCTGAAAAAGTCAAATCCTGGTCAGATTGAGTCCATTGCTGTTCTTCCCCTGGAGAATCGTAGCAACAACCCCGACGACGATTACATTTCTGATGGAATTACAGAAAGCGTAAACAACAGCCTGGCGCGATTGCCCGCTCTCTCAGTGACTCCCCACAGTGTCGCTTTTCATTACAAAGGCAAGACAACGGATGTCCGCAAGATTGGCGACGAGCTTCATGTCGAGGCCGTGCTCGCAGGAAGCGTAGCTCAGCGCGGCGACGACCTCACGATTGACGTCGAACTCGATGACGTTCGCAGTGGCAAGCAATTGTGGGGCGAGCAGTACCAGCGCAAGGTGGCCGACCTGCTGGCGGTACAAAGTGATATCGCCAAGGAAGTTTCTCAACGGCTGCGCTCGCAACTTTCGCTCGAGACTCAGAAGGACTTGTCGAAAGGCTCCACGGCCAATCCTGAAGCCTACCGGCTCTATCTCAAGGGCAAGTACTACACATACAAGCTCACCAAAGAAGGTTTTGATACGGGCATCGACTATTTCAATCAGGCCATCGCTATCGATCCTAACTATGCCTTGGCCTACGGTGGCCTGGCTTTCAACTACATCAATCAGGAAGACTGGCATCTTCCGCCCAACGAGGGTGTGCCCAAGGCTAAGGAGGCCGCCAAGCGTGCCCTAGCCATTGACGACTCCGACTCCGGGGCCCACCTTGTTCTGGCAATCGCCGCATATTGGTACGACTGGGACTGGGCCGCTGCCGAAAGTGAGTTCAAGCGGTCGCTTGAACTGAACCCCAACAGCTCCGACGCCTACTGGTACTACGGTTGGTTTCTGGCATCGATGCGGCGGAACGACCAGGCCATCGCCGAAGTTAAGCGGTCGCAACAGATCGATCCGATCTCGGTATTTCCTACCGCCGGAGTCGGAACGATTTATCTGTTTACCCGGCAGTGGGACCCGGCCATTGAAGAATTGCATCACGCCATCGCGATCGATCCGAACTTTTGGTTCAGCTATTCTTTCCTCGGACGGGCTTATGAATACAAGGGAAACCTGCCGGAAGCGATTGCCCAGTTCCAGCGGGCGGTCGAGTTGGAAAAGGAAAATGCTGAGATCTGGTCCGGCCTTGGGAATGCTTACGCAGTATCCGGCAACAAGGCCGAAGCGAAGAAGGTCCTGGATCATTTGAAGGAATTATCGGCACACAGCTGGGTTGCTCCCTATAACGTTGCCGTCATCTATGCTGGCCTGGGTGACAAAGATCAGGCTTTCGCTCTGCTGGAGCGCGCCTACCAGGAACGGTCTTACTACATGCCCTCATTCCTGACGATGGACGAGCGACTCGACAAGCTCCACTCCGACCCACGCTATGCTGCCCTGGTGAAGCGCGTCGGATTGCCAGAGTGATGTCTTCCAATGACGCTGCCGAAAAGTTGTTTCCGACAGTAATTTTTGTCTTGACATAATACTATTGTCGGAGCCTAATAGGCGTCGTGACACCAGCCGTCCAAGTTATTCAAAGCATCGATGCGGCCGCGGCACTGTTTAGCACGCCGCGCCTCAAGATATTGGCCGAACTCGCGGAGCCGGATACCGCCGCGGCTATCGCGCGGCGGGTGGGGTTGCCCCGCCAGCAAGTGAGCTATCACGTCCGCGAGTTGGAGCATGCCGGACTCATAACCTTCGTGGAGGAGCGGCGCAAGGGAAATTGCGTGGAGCGGGTAGTCCGGGCCGCGGCGCGCAGTTACGTAGTCAGTCCCGCGGCGTTGGGGTCGCTCGGATCCACGCCCGCCGAACAACGGGACAACCTTTCCATTGGTTACCTCGTAGGACTCGCCGCCCGAGCCATCCGCGATCTCGCGTGGCTGAGCGTGCGCGCGGCAGCGGCGAAGAAGCGCTTGTCCACTATGGCAATGGAGGTGGATATCCGCTTTGCCACCGCGAAATCGCGCGCGGCCTTTGCACAAGAGCTGACGGCTTTCATCGCCAGGGTGGCGGCGAAATATAACAGCGCGGAAGGGCGCTCCTTCCGCCTGATCGCCGGAGTGTATCCGGCCATTACATCCACGCCGTCACAGGAACCAGGAGACCAGGCATGCGTAAACATGAGCTGAAGATCGAAGTAGCGGCGACTCCAGCCGAATTGTGGAAAACACTGACCACAGCGGAAGGCATACAGAGCTGGTTCGCGCCTATCGCGAAGGTAGAGCCGGGCCTAGGCGGCAGCATCACCATCGGCTGGGCACCAGGGATGGAATTCACCCAGCCGATCGAAGTCTGGGAACCGGAAAAGCACCTCCGCGCGGGCCACACCGATTACTACATTGAAGTCAACGGCGCCACAACCATCCTGCGCCTGGTCCAAAGCGGATTCGGCGACGATGCCAAATTCGACGGCGAGTTCGAATCGACCGGCACCGCGTGGCCCGTCTTCCTGACCATGCTGAAGCGAAGCGCCGAAGCAGGCGTCGATTCCTGCACGACCGCGGCGACCTTCCGCTTCCTCGACATTCCTCCGAAAGACGCCTGGCATCGCCTCATCGCCGATAAGCAGTTCTGCGACGCTCTCGTCGGCGGCACGATCCGTCACTTCCACCCGCGTGGATGCTACTGTGTCGATTTCTCGGACAAGATGCTATCCGTATTCGCCGAGAATTGCGCCGGGAAAACAGCGCTCACCGTCACGTGGCTGCTCTACGGGCACGCGGACGCCAGTGCCTGGCGCGATCTCTGGGGACAGTTGATCGACAAGGCGGTCGGAACGGAAAAAACCTAGCCACTAGTCTCGGAGCCAGTCTTCGAACCTGGTCACCACAGGAGGAAAGGATGCACTTTCACAGACGCCACTTGCTACGAACCATGTCATTTGCTTTTGGCTCGAGCTTCATCTTGAGCCGACGGGGCATCGCGGCGCAGACGAGCGCACCGCCAACGACCTCGTCTCCCGCTGCCGGGACGGTTGCTACGAAGGAGGTCGCTATAGGGACAGAAATGGAAAGAGTCACGGGCATCGGAGGGCTATTCTTTCGAGCGCACGACCCGAAAGCGTTGGCGAGTTGGTACGAGCAGCACCTCGGAATCTCGCTCACACCATCGAGTGTCGGCGAACGCGTTTGGGAGCAAGAAGCCGGGCCCACGTCCTTCACTCCTTTTCCTGAAACGACCAAATACTTCGGGGATCCCCAGAAGGTCTGGATGGTGAACTTTCGAGTCCGGGATCTCGACAAAATGGCAGCCCAGCTACGAACTGCGGGAATCGAGATCAAAGTTGATCCGCAAACTTATCCCAACATCGGACGGTTTGCCCGCCTGCATGACCCGGAGGGAAATCCTATCGAATTGTGGCAACCTGCAAAACCAAGCGCTCCACGCTAGGTTATTAAGCAATTCAGGACTGTTTCTGGATAGCCAAGTAACCGGAGGGTACGTCCAGACCAAATTCACAACCACGACAGGACTGATCGAGTATGCAGGGTCTGACAGACCCATGCCTCGCGACTAATTTGCCAGACCATCTCCCGATGGTGCTTCCGTTTCGACCCCACACAACTTAGGGGGAGCGACAGAGCGTTGCATTCTTCAACTCTGCTATTGCAAATTTCAGCGGTATCGCCGACGTTGGTAAGTCCTTGATTACGAGTGGTGATTCGTTGCAGTTGGTCGCTCGCCTAGACAAACCATCCTGTAAGCTATTGCGAATTCCATCACGATGCTGCTGAGAATTTCGGCCCGTTATTTCGGGCCATGAACTCATCCCGTATATCTGTCTTGTTTTGAACAATATCGCCGTCCCCCGGTGCGATTGATGAAACGCGCTTCGTGTGGCATCCCGATTGCCTTTAGATAAGGTGTAACCGGCTCATACGACGGCACTCAAACGAGGTGATTTATGACAGTCCTACTGCTTCTGGCTACATTCGCAATCTTCTTATTGATCGATTATTTCCGCACTCGGCACGCGATGGTCAACCCAGCGTTGCACGTTTCTGAGGCAAAGTACGACTCAGCCGTCCCCCGTTTAAGACCAGCCTTGGTGAGCGGTTTCGAGGTGCCGGAAAACCTGCGCTACCATCCTGGCCACACCTGGGCTTTAAGTGAGAGCCCCAACCTGGTTCGGGTCGGTATGGATGATTTTGCCTCCAAGCTGACTGGGAAGTTGGAGAGCATCACGCTGCCGCAACGCGGCCAGTGGATTCGCCAGGGTCAGAAGATGTGTACGATTCAGCGCGACGGTTGCGTCGTCGACATGGTTTCGCCCATCGAGGGCACGGTGTCAAATGTTAATGAATCGGTTGCGCGCGATCCGAAGCTTGCGCTGAGCGATCCCTACGGTGAAGGCTGGCTGCTGACGGTGCAAGCGCCCGACGCCAAGACAGGCTTCCGCAATCTGCTGGGCGGCGCACTGGCTCGCTGGTGGACTGAGGAATCGGCAATCCGCCTGCAGCGCCGCATGTCGGCCTTCGCCGGAGCCCTTGCTCAGGATGGAGGAGTTGCCGTGAACGATCTCACGAACCACATCCCAGATCAGGAGTGGCTGACGCTGGCGAAAGAATTCTTCTTGTCATAAGTCGAAGTCGTATTGAACGGCAGTTAAAAGGAGCCGCTCAAAGAACGGCCACCCGGATCCAAGGCCAACCAGCCAGGACACCGGGTGGCCGTAGTTTTGTTTTAGGTCGGGACTTCAGATGGTCAGATTCACGTCGGCATTACTGCGGACCGGCACGAGTCGCAGAGCGCGCTCTCCTTGAGGTCGATCCACTCTACGGCATGCGAGGAAGCCATCACACACCGGTAGTCGTCGCAGTGAGTCAAGTTCAGTGTGTGCCCCAGTTCATGAATGGATTCCTTGATCAGGCGCTGCCGAAATAGTTTGAGGTCAGGAGGAAAACCATAGAATTCCTGGTACAAACGGTGCGAGGAAAGCACGGCACAGGGACCACTCATTTGTGCCTCGCCGAAGACGAACGTAAGAATCGGGATGTGCAGATCCACATCTGCGATTCCCAGCATTCGCCAGGTCTCAGAGGTAACAAGGCCTTGCATCCGCTGCAGGATTTCGGAAGAGTGATACTGTTGCCGCTCGTCATGAAAGGCGAATTCTGGGTCCAGCCGGACAGGTAGCACTTTGCAGGGAACGGAAAATACTTCTTCGAGGGCGAGACTCAGTTCCTTGAACGGTCCGCTATCCACATTCCCGATCGGCAACAGTTGCAGCAGTTTCATCGCGTGCCTTCATCGGGCGACTTCGTCGGGTTTCTTTTCTCGATCTTTTTCTCGATCAAGAGGCGTGCGGGTCCACCCATATTTCTTCAGCTTGTGATAGAGCGTGACCCGATCAATATCAAGCACGTCCGCGGCGTGGCTTTGATTGCCGCCACATTCCTCGACCACTCGCAGGATGTGGGCCCGTTCCATGTCGTCCAGGGTTCGGCTCGAACCGCCGGGGCCAGCAGCGCTTTGTTGTTTGAAGATGAAATCCTGTTCGCGCAACTCCGGTTCCTGTCCCACCACCATGGCGCGTTCCACCGCATTCTCCAGTTCACGAACGTTGCCCAGCCAGGGTTGCTGCTGCAATTGATTCATGGCCGAAGGGGAAACTCGCGTGATGTGCTTGTTCATGGCCAGAGAAAGCTTGCGAACAAAGTGATCCACGAGCGGCGGGATATCCTCGCGGCGTGCGCGCAACGGAGGGAGTTCGATGCGGAAGACGTTCAGCCGATAGAAAAGGTCGGGCCTGAACTTGCCTTCCTCGATGAGTTTTTCCACGTCTTTGTTGGTGGCAGCGATGCAGCGGAAGTCGACTTTGACGATTTGATTGCCGCCTACACGCGTGATCTCGCGCTCCTGCAGCACACGCAGCAGGTCGGTCTGCGTCTTGAGAGTAATGTCACCGATCTCATCCAGTAAGACCGTCCCACCTTCGGCAATTTCGAATTTGCCTTTCTTGCGATACTGTGCACCCGTAAACGCGCCTTTTTCGTGGCCGAAGAGTTCACTTTCGAGAAGCGTCTCAGTCAGTGCGCCGCAGTGAATAGCGACCAGAGGATGAAATCTCCGAGGACTGGCCTGATGAATCGCACGCGCTACCAATTCTTTGCCGGTGCCACTTTCTCCGGTGATCAACACAGTTGCGTCGGTGGGTCCAACCGTCTCAACGGCGTCGAAGATCTTGCGCATTGCGTCGCTTTGCCCGATCAACTCTCCCGGACGCGCAACCTCCGCGACCGTCTCGCGCAGAAGCGCGTTCTCTTGGGCCGCTCGTTTATGCGAGAGTGCATTCTTCACCGAGTGGGCGATCTCATCCGGATCCAGCGGCTTGGTCACATAGTCATAGGCACCGTTCTTCAGCGCTGCGACGGCAGTCTCGACCGATGCATAGCCGGTCATGATGATCACGATCAGTTCGGGATCGATTTCGTGTATTCTGCGCTGCAGTTCGATGCCATCGACACCGTGCATTTTGATGTCCACCAAGGCCGCATCCCAGCGTTGTTCCGCCAACCGCGTCAGCGCATCACTGGCGTTCTCTGTCGTAGTTACCTCATAGCCTTCTTCGCGGAACCATTTACCCAGAGAGTCACGTACGCTTAATTCGTCATCCACGATCAAAAGCTTTCCTTGTGTGGTCACTTGGATCACCTCACCTTCATCGCTGCGTCGCCGACGGCTGCGGGCGAAGCGTCAAGGGCCTGAATTGGCAGGGCTACGGTGAAAGTGGTGCCCTTGCCCAGTTCCGATTGCACGGCGATGCGCCCGCTATGGCGCTCCATAATGCCGCGGCTGATGGCCAAGCCCAGTCCAACTCCGCGGCCATCTTCTTTGGTCGTCACAAACGGTTCGAAAATCTCCGGCAGTACGTCAGGAGGGATACCGGCGCCATCGTCCCGCACCTTGATCTCGATGTTGTCGTGAGTTCGTTGAGTTTCGATCCAGACGGTACCGCCCCGTGGCATGGCGTCGATTGCATTCATGATCAGCGCCAGCAAGACTTGTTCGATCTGCGCCGGATCGCAGGGCACAAGGGGCAAATCCGGTGCGCGTTTCTGCTGCAGTTCAATCGCGTTGAGTTCAAGCTGATGCCGCACCAGTAACAGGCAGCGATCCAGCACAGCATGCAGATCGGTCGGCCGCACGTTCATGGACCCGGTTCGTGACAGGTTCAGTAGATTCCTTATCAAATCACCACAGCGGCGGCTCTCGGTCGCGATCAGCTCCAGACATTCCATGGCCTCTTCGCGTTTTTCGTGCTCAACCTGGCCCGACCCCACCCACTTTCGCAGCAGCTTGGCATAGGTCAAAATGCCGGAGAGAGGGTTGTTGACTTCGTGGGCAACGACGGCCGCCATTTTGCCCATGGAGGCCATTTTTTCGACGTGCAGCATGTGCTCGTGGGCGCTTTTAAGTTCGCGTGTCTTCTCCGCGACTCGATCCTCGAGAGTCTTCGCCCAATTGACGATTTCGTCATTCGCCGCGCGCAACTGCAGGCTCATCCCATTGAAGGATTGAGCCAGATCCCCCACTTCGTCGCGAGATCGCACCTCAATCTGGTAGCCGAGATTTCCCTGAAACAGATGTCTAGTACCGTTCTTCAATGCATGGATGGGTTCTCCGACCACTCGCCAGACAAATAACCAACTCAACACGATCACAATCAGCATGGCTCCGGCGGTGTAGAAAAACATGCGAGTGCTGCTGACGGCGAGCTGCGCGTCGGCTTTCGCCAGAGAGAGATTGGTGTCGAGCACTCCCAAAACCTGTTGGCTGGCAGGATGGGCGTGGCATTCTGCGTTGGAGCAAGTGGGTTGATTCTCAATCGGGGTGATAATTCCCAGCACCCTCTGTCCGCCGGCACGGTAAATACGAAAGCGGTCGGGACGATTCAGGCGCGCCAGCGGCTGCGACTGATTGTGACAGCCATAGCAGGCCTCTGCCGACTTATCGAGCACATGGGTGACCTCGGCAGGATCCGTGGAGTAGGTGATCCTTCCCTCCTGATCGAAGATGCGCACCTTGACCATGCCGGGTTCGTCCGCGATGGTTTGGATCGCGTGGTAGAGGCCCTCGCGATCGTTGCGCATCATGTAGTAAGTGGTGCTGTGCTTGATGACGTCGCTGACGCGCTCGGCGCTGCTGAGCGTCGCGGCTTCGAGGTGCTGGCGATGGAGGCGAACGATGAAAAATCCCAGCACCCCGAAAACCAGCGTCATGGAAACCCACAGCAGAACAACAAGTTTCGCGCTAAGACTGCGGGTCCAGTGGAAGCGGTGCCCGGACGTCAGCGAGCGTGGATCATGAGGTGGCATGGCCTAATTCCGGTTCCAGAGCCGGAGACACCGCTCGCTTCGGCGGCGCCGCAGTTTCGCGTACAAGCGGAAAAACGGGCAGATACTTCACTGCTAGCCAGAAAATCGCAAAGGCTGAGGCCACCAGACTCAGGGTGATGGCGAGTTCGGTCCACTTTGGAAAGTAATACGTGCCGGAACTGGCTTCCATTCCCGTAATGGCGACATTCATGCGATTCGTGACAAAACCCAACAATGTCAGCACAGAACAGCAATAGAGAGCCGTGAGGTTGTGATGGATACGCTTCCGAAACAAAAGCAGCATCGGCAGTGCCAGAAGCCCTATCTCCAGCAGAAAAAGGTAGGTCTCGGTGCGCGGCAGCAGAAGCAGATGAAAAACGCCGCGGTGCGCCATATCGATGAGGCGCAAAGTCAGATAGAACGACAAAGCAACGGCGAGGACTCGGCCCAGGCTGGTGAGCAAGGGTGGCTCTAGTGTTTTTCCAAAGGCCTTGCGGCTGTGCCACGACTCAAAAATGGTCATCGCCAGCCCCGCGCACAGTGCGGAAACGAAGAAAAAGACCGGCTCCATCGGCGAGTACCACAGGGGATAGAGCTTGCCCGGAACGATTAGGTAGAGGCTGCCCAGGGATGACTGGTGGAGTGTCGACAGGATCACGCCCAGAATCACTACCGGGATCATGACCGCGCGCAGCCAGCCCAGCGCCCGCTGCCATTTGAGGCGCTCCAAGACTGCTGGTGCGAACTCCAGGACCAACACCGTCGTGTAGAGCATCACGCACCAAGCGATCTCAAACATCACCGAATGGTCGTTCCACATGACCATGGGGTGCCAGACGCGATAAGGTCTCCCCAGATCGATGATGAGTGAGCAGATAAACATCGAATATCCAAGGAACGCGGTGAGAATCATGGGCCGCAGAACTGGGCGGTAGAGCGTGAGATTGAAAATATGGACGACTGCGGCCAGTGTGAATCCTCCTCCCGCCAGCGCCACGGAAAAGAGTTTGAAACCTACCCAAAGGCCCCAGGGAAATTCGTCGCTGAGGTTGGTCGAGGCGGCCAATCCACGCGTGAAGCGCACGATCAGGGCGTGGACTCCCGCCAGCATGACGACCCACAGAATCACTTGCCAGAATCCCAATTTAGGCTTTGCCATTTTTGCTCTCGTTTCGCTCTCTCTCCACTTCGACGGACTGCTTTTCGCTTTTCTCCGACGCAGCTACGGCGACGCGCCGGTTGGTGATCCACCAGATGCCTCCCAGCAAGACGCCGCCCAGGGTCACTACATCCGGCACTTTGGAAAGCACACGGGAAGTCAGCAGGGGCATGGCTTCTGTGAGCATGTCGCCGGGGTAACCGAATTGTTCGAACGAAACGTTGGAGAGCAGCAGCACGGACGTTCCCCCAACTTCGTTGAGGCCGTAAATGTGCTTCACATACTGGCCGGGATTAGCGCGAATGCGCTGCTGCGCTTCGGCAATAAGATCGTCGCGTTCGCCGAACTTGGTGGCACCCGTTGGGCAAATCTCAGCGCAAGCGGTTTGTTTGCCCGCGGCCACACGATCTGGACACATCGTGCACTTTCTCACCTTGGGTAACAGCTTTCCCCATTCGTACTTGGGAACGCTGAAGGGGCAAGCCAGCATGCAATAGCGGCAGCCCATGCAGCGACCTTCGTCATAAATCACAGGGCCGGATGGAGTCTTACGCAGGGCCGCCACAGGGCAGGCCGAAGCGCACGCCGGATCCTGGCAATTCATGCACAGGCGGCGCATGAACTTGTCCCCATTGGTGAGGACGGCGGTGTATTTGTGGTCGGACTGCTTCTGCTCCGAGGCAATGCTGTCGTTGTAGGGCAGATTGTTTTCCGTGGCACACGCAACTTCACACTGCTTGCAACCGATGCATATCGTCGCGTCATACAGCAGGGCCTTACTCATGCAACTCTCTCCTCGCTGCTCTTGCGCGGGATTTCGTTCCAGTAGAATGAAATACGGAGGAAACCCCGCCCAGCTCGGTACTATTGAGAGTTTCAACACCCCCTGGGGCTACTGCAGTGATTTGCGTCACCCTGATTCGTGATTCGGTGGGCAAGAGTACTCACACTGAAGATGCCGCCGCGCGGCCCTGCACTCATCACAGCATCCTGTGATTCTCGTCACAGCATGAACGGCACAAGTGGATCACATTGGAATTAAAGGGTTCCAGGTCGAGGTGCCTGGCATGGCGGTAGCTGATGAAAAGGCTCACGCATCCCTATTCTGATTCTCGCGTCCGTAGCCTCAACCTTCGTCTGTCGCGAATAAGAGAGCGATAGCACTGCGAGACCAATGGGATTCAAGCCTGAGCATTCATGACAGCGCAACCGTCGACGCGCACAGGAGGCTCTTATGTCTGCGGTAACACAATTACGCGATCAGAAGCAAAGCGTTGGATTCAAGCAGGTCTTGATTGCTACGGATTTTTCAGTGGCTTCCGAAAGGGCACTCGCCTATGGCGTTGCGATTGCTCGCCGCTACAATTCTGCTCTTTCGGTATTGCACGCGATTCCTCAAGAGCCGCGTCCTCCGATCCCGCTGGAACCGTTGCCGAAGAAACTAAACCGCAGCCGATTTGAAGCAGAAGTTAAGATGAAGCAGCTCGCCGAAACGGCGCGAATGAGTGGCATCAATCCTCACCTTCTGGTCGAACTGGGTCCCGTGTGGGATGTTGTTGTAGGGACAATTGAACGAGAGAAGGTTGATCTGTTGGTGCTGGGAACCCGCGGACGGAGCGGCTTGCCGAAGCTGGCATTGGGGTCGGTTGCGGAAGAGGTTTTGCGCCTTGCTCCCTGCCCAGTGCTGACAGTTGGTCCACATGTCGCCGGTGCGGATTCGGCCCCGACGGAGTTCCATCGGATACTTTTCGCGACCGATTTCGGACCAGGTTCTGCTAAGGCTTTTCCATATGCCCTATCCCTGGCGGAAGACTATCAGGCCCAGCTCGTTCTTCTGCACATGATTATGGAGACGATGCCGATCGCTGACATCGGGCCCCTACCCTACGGCCCATCCTCCCACGCGGCCGATGAATATGCGCAGTGGCAGGAATCGATACGCTCCGAGAGTGTCAGAAAACTACGCGAACTGGTTCCAGCTAACACGAATCTGGTGGCCGAACCGGTGTGTGTGGCTGGGACGGACTTCGTGGCAGAAGGGATCATCGATACCGCAGCGATGCATGGAGTTGATCTGATCGTCATGGGCGCAAATCGTGCTACCTCTCCGCGCATGGCCGCGCACATGCCGTGGGCCCTTACCCATGAGGTGATCTGCCACGCGAAATGTCCGGTCCTGACAGTCCACAACTGAAGCACGAATGAACTTTGTGTGACGCGGGCAGGGGCACCGGGAACTCGAAGCAGTAGTTTCCGCTACAATGCGGCGCATGGTCGTTAACGCCGCGAGCATCAGATGCCGGAGATTGAACGAAGCCGCGAATGGATGGTCGCGGCTGTGATTCCGGCCATCGCGTTCATCGCCGGGCTGGGGCCCGGCTTTAAGTTTCTTTGGGGCTACTCCGGTTATGATGATTGACGCAGAAAGCGAAGCCTTACGATTCCACTCAGGAGGTTAAATTCAGTCATGACCTATTACGGGGCAAAAGAACTTGCGCGATCGTTCCGCACGGTCCGTAACAATACAATCAAAATTGCCGATGAGATTCCAGAAGAAAAGTACGGGTTTCGTCCGGCCGATGGTTGCCGGTCTGTAGCAGAGACGCTGGTGCACATTGCAGTGATGCCGCGTGTGCCCGAACAGATCCATGTTGTCGAACACCGCAGCACGCTGGTTGGCTTCGATTTCTTTGGGCTCATGGGCAAGTTGCAGGCGGAAGCGAAAGTGCCGCGCACAAAGGCGCAGATACTGGAACTGTTGCGGAGCGAGGGTGAGAAATATTCCAAGGTTCTCGAAGGCGCCTCAGAGGCTTTCTTGGCCGAGCCAGTCGAGTACCCGGAGGGTATGGAACCACGGGTGAAATCGCGGTTTGAAATGCTGATCGCACCGAAGGAACACGAGATGCATCACCGTGCGCAGTTGATGTTGGTTGAGCGGATGCTCGGCATCACGCCACACCTCACGCGCCAGATGGAGGAGCGGATCGCAGCAATGCAGTCAGCACAGGCGACCCGATAAGTGCCGCCAATCAGATAATTAGGAGCAGAGGCCCGATCCCGAATCAATTGGTGAACGGCAATCTATTGTCAACCGAGGAATGAAGCGTGAAGGATGGTGATCGAATACATCCCGTCCCCTACGCTCAGTGGTTGGTCGGCGCGGTCAAGGATGGACAGATCCGTGGAAACAGCCTGCAAAGAACTGTTCAGACCTTCTTTTCCTCAACCCATTGCCATTGAACCAAGACATCCTAGCCGCGCCCTATAGTCTGAATTTTGCTTCTCTTGTTTTGGGACTCGCGAATTCCAGAACTTTCGATCCTCCAGCAACCTGCGTGTGTGCACGGCCGCATGAATCACTCAAGCTCGCTACTCCAGATCGGTCGGATCATTGAACAGCACGCTCAACTTGATGCTGCCGTGGCCGAACTGCGGAAAGTTCTGTTTTGTCGGATCCGCCGGATCGAGATTCGAGGCGGTGTCGTCGGGGGGAAACAGCACCAGCGAGTTGAGAAAATTCAACAGGTTGCTGGCCTGAGCCGGCTTGAGCGCGACATAGGCATCGTGCGCCGCCTGTGCTTCTCCGCCATGCCGCAGGATCACGTCATCGAGAGTGATGCTGCGGCCGTCGTGCCCGTACGGACCGGTCGTCCCGACTCCCCATAGCGGCCGCGTCAGGAATTGCGTTTGCAGTGATCCGTCCCAGTTGCGTTCGTAAAAGTACGCGCCCAGGTCGTGACGCTTGAAATCGGTGAAAATATCCTTCACTACAAATGAATTGCCCAACGGCAGTTTTAGCGGGGGTTGTCCACTGCCATCGTCAACGGTGTAGTAGAGAGTCGTGGCGGTGGAGTACAAGCTGTTGAATACGCCATTTAAAGGATCGTAGGCGGTCTCCACATCGGCTACGCGGCGATCATGGTTGATAGTCAGGGTAGCGACATGGCAGGAAGCGCAGCCGATCTTGAAGAAAATTTGACGGCCGCTGTCGGTCACACTAGTTTGGGCCGCGTGGGCGGGCTTGAAGTAGTTCAGCAGATAAAACTCGAGATGATCCACCAGGGCGGGATCGATCTCGTTTCCGTTTTCCGCGTCAGGTGGTGGCGGCGGACTGATCTTGTCTTTGGATCCGTCCAGTACCATTCCCGAAGGAGTCACCACGCGTCCGCCGGCGCTGGCTGCCAGAAGATCGGGATCGGATGAAGCCTCGAGTCCCATCTCGTTGTGCAGAGCGCCAACGACGAACTCGCGGATCGAGATCGTGCTGCCTTCCGCAAAGAACGGCTTCACCCTCAGATCAGCGTCGACGCCGGCTATCTTCGATGTGTCCAGCGAGCCATCGGAATTGGCTGTGATGCTGCCATAGTCGATTCCCTTGCTGAGCAGTTTCAACGTGACGGGATGCTTCGTCTGTTGCGCGCGCGCGATGGCGAGGTCGCGCGTGCGGCGCAAGTCGGAAGTGATCTCATCGGCCAGCATCTCCTTAATCCCGAGGCCGAACAAATGCGGAGAGTCGCGGCTGTCGGGCCGGGTGGCCACATTGCCACCTGCGCCGGCCGATCCGCGCGGACGGCCGTGACACGATGCACAACTATCTGAAAGTCCGGCGCCGATGGCGATATCGGTGTTGAGGTCGCCAAGCCCGTCCCCTTCGCCGGGCCCTTGTCCCTGCGCGCGAGTGAACTTCCGCTGGAAGAGCTGGCGGCCCCTGCGGATGGAGCGATATGGATCGCGGTTAATGATGTAGATCGACGAGTTCGGCGTGAGCAAATTGCCGCGGCCAGCACCGATCTCATCCTGTAGAGACTTGTTGATGCCCGCTTTGGCGGTGTTTGGGGCTTGGGTGTTATCGATCATTTGGGCGGACGATGTCAGTGCACAAATCAATAGGGTCAGAATCGAGACTAGCGTTCGTTTCTTCATCGGCTCCTGAGCGCAAAGTTCCGGTTGCTCCTTGATCCATTTCGGTTTGTTCCGACTTCCGATGGTGAAGTTGGTGGCGAGTTTTCCCACCAGTCCTCGCAGCCACGACACTGCTGAGAGGGCCGAGAATGCGAGCAAGGAGCGAGGAGAACAGGCTCTTCTTTCCTTCATTAACCGAAGCGCGTCCGCGTCAACCTTCACTGCTTGCTGCTGTCTCTTGGCACTCAGAATTCTTTTCATAAGTTCTCCTTCGCACGATGTGTGTTGCCGCCGGTTATGCATTTCCCGATCGCAAAAGAACAATTCCCGCAAGCACCAGGGCGACGCCGCCGATTTTTGACAGCGATGCGCTCTCGTTCAGCAGGACCATGCTCAACAGAAGAGCGGTGATCGCCTCGAATCCCAGCACAACGATGTAGGTAATCGCCATCTGCTCGCCGCGCATGGCAACTGTTTGCAGAATTGCTCCGACCGAAAAGAAGGCAAACATCAGAACCGTGGGACGAAAGTGCGTGAACCCGGCCGACAGTTTCATGAAATAGCCACCGATGCTGAACGACAACGCCGCGAATCCAGTCAGGGTGGTAAACATAAGTTGCCTCCTCAGTATGTTCGGCATCCTTCGGAGCTACTGTTTGTCCGCCAAGGGCGAGTAATGAAGATGGACGAGTTTCCACGAGTCGCCGCGACGAACCCAAACTTCCGTCGACTGAAACGCGAATGTCCCATCCTTCGTCGTGGGCCGGTCGGTCTCAGTCACTAGAGCAACGCCGTCGTAGAAGCGGAACACCTGCGGATCAATCTTTCGAGTAATGACTTCCCGCTTGATGGTTCGCTGCCGGACCTTCTCCAGATGCTGCTGCTTGCTGACCACACCAAAGTCGCCGGAGAGGGTGAAGTCCGCGTCCTCGATTCGGTCGAGAGTGTCAGCGTCTCCGATGTCGTGGGCATGCAGGCACTGCTCATTGAGTTGCCGGATGCTTCGCTCATCGTCACCGTGCCCAGTCGCATCTGGAACGCCGGCTCGATAAGCAGAAGTAAAGGCGCAAAGCATAACTAGCGGGAGCAGTACAACCAGCAGACGGTTTCCGAGTTTCATACCTGCCTCCTCTGAGATCGGATCGACGACCACTTACTTGTTCTTGCTTTGGTGAAAAACTTCATGGTCATTTCTCCTTGGGTAGGGGTGAAGCATTTGGAAACTGGGTCCCTTCCACGCTCACAATGAAGCTTTATGCGGAAGGGACCGGAAATACTTATGTTCAGTTCGAACCCTGGACCGTGAGCGTGTTGGAACCGGTGCTGAAGGTTGTGGCTTTGTTCACTCCTCCGCCACATACCGTGAAGGTGTTCACCCCCTTCTTGAGTTCCGCTGGTTCGACCACCCACTGGAAGGTCCCACTGACGAACGAACTCTGGGTTCCGCTGGCGCCCACATTGGCCACCCCGGATCCGTACAGCTGGCATGCGCCTCCGTTCACGCTGAGCCCGAACAGAACCGTGTCGAATACGATGTAGTCAGCGCTCCAGGTCACAATCACATTCGTGGGCGTGGCCGGCTCGGTGTTCTTGACCGTGGGTCCAAGAAGAACACAGCACTCCGCGGTGGTGGTCGTAATGAAGAGGTTTCTTGCGATTTGCTGAGAGTTGGTGGCGTAGGACGATGCTGGCGCGATCATCAGAACAAGGGCGAGAGCCACTCCGAAGGCGACGCCGGACTGGGTTCGTTTCGAATGGGTCAGTTGCGAAAGTGCTTTCATGTTTCTATCTCCTGGGTTTTCTCAATTCACTGCGTTCTTCCCGCGAGTGTGGCCGGATATTCCATCCACGGGCGATTTTCTCCAATAGCGGGAGCCTGAAGAACGTCTTAATTTGTTGTGACGGTTCGTAACTCGCAGAAAATATTGGGCAGAAAACAAAAGCACGTCTCTGATGTAAAATGTGGGACTTTCAATTCCTGGGGCGGTCAGATGGCATCGGGCGGGCCAACACCTACAAATTTGGTTCGATTTGGGGGGCAGTTTGAGCTCGATCTGCACGCCTATGAGCTGCGCCACTCTGGCCAGCCGCTAAAACTCGAACACATCCCGATGGAGCTTCTGCTGCTGCTGATCGCGCAGAGAGGGCAGCTCGTGAGCCGGGATCAGATTGTCGAAAAGGTGTGGGGCAAGGATGTCTTCCTCGACACCGACAATAGCATCAACGCCGCCATCCGCAAGATTCGCCAGGTGCTCAAGGATGATCCTGAGCAACCACGCTTTGTCCAGACCTTAACGGGTCGGGGATACCGTTTCATTGCCGCGGTTGAGGAAATTGGCCCTCCTCCGACGTCGGCGATAGGCCCGGACCGGCCTGCGCCTGTCCCGGAGACTCTCCTCGGGAAAAAAGTCTCGCACTACCGTATTGTCAAAGTTCTGGGCGGCGGAGGAATGGGGGTCGTCTACCAGGCGGAAGATCTGAAACTGGGCCGCCGGGTGGCCCTGAAATTCCTGCCGAGCGAGCTCTCAAACGACCCGAAGGCTCTGGGTCGCATGCAACGTGAGGCACGGGCTGCTTCCGCGCTCGACCATCCCAACATCTGCGCCGTCTACGAACTGGGCGATCATGAGGGGCAGCCCTTTATCGCCATGCAGTTGCTCGAGGGGCAAACCCTCCGAGAATGGATTGCGTCCGGCCGGGATATATCGTCACCGGGGCTTGCTCAGGTCGTAGGGTTTGCGGTTCAGATCGCAGACGGGCTGGACGCCGCTCATGGGAAAGGCATCATTCATCGTGACATCAAGCCCGCCAACATATTTATCACGAGCCGGAACGAGGTCAAGATTCTGGACTTCGGCGTGGCGAAGTTCCTTGATGATAATGAGATTGGCGAGAGCGGTAACCCGAAAGCGTTGGCCGAGCCAACGGATGCTCATCTGACGCAGACCGGCGCATCTATTGGCACGCCTTCCTACCTTTCGCCTGAGCAGATTCGCCGCGAGAAGCTGGATTCGCGGACGGACCTGTTTTCATTCGGCCTGGTTCTCTATGAGATGGCTACAGGCAAGCAGGCCTTTTCCGGGGATACCGTCAGGGTCATCCGGGATGCCGTTTTGAATTCGCCGCCGATGCCGCCGCGGCAAGCGTGCGCGAATATCCCGATTGGATTGGAAAAAATCATTGGCAAGAGCCTGGAGAAGGATCGGAACTTGCGTTATCAGTCCGCCCAGGAGATGCGTGCAGATTTGTTGGGGCTGGGCGCGGGCGCTGTTCGGCCGCAAGCCAAACCGCGTTCGATCAGGACGTGGGTTGCGGTCGGCGTGTTCGTTCTTTTGCTGGCAGTCGTGGCCTTCAATGCCGGTGGGATTCGTCGGAAGTTCTTTGAACGAAGCTCGCCCGAGAAATCCACGGCGGGATTTAAGACCAGGCCTTCGATTGCCGTTCTCGGCTTCCGCAATCTTTCCGGCAGGCAAGATCAGGCATGGATTTCAACCGCATTGTCAGAGATGCTCAGTTCCGACTTGTCGGCTGGACAGCAGCTGCGCGTCATCCCCAGCGAGGATGTCTCGCGTATGAAGATCGACCTTCAGTTGGCGCCCGCCGATAACTACGGGCGAGACACCTTGCGTCAGATCCGGAATTACGCCGGCAGCGATATTGTGGTTCTCGGTTCTTACCTGGCCATGGGGAGAGATGCCGACGGCAAAGTCCGGATCGATCTGCAGTTGCAGGACGCTCGCGCAGGAGAAACCATTGGCGTCGTGCAGAGCGACGGCACGGAAGCAGGGCTGGCGGAGTTGGTTTCGCAAGGAGGGGCAGCCCTGCGGCAGAAGCTGGGCGTGGCCAATGTCTCGCAGGACGATGTCCACCATGTGGCGCGTGCCGTTCCCGCAAATCCCGAGGCGGCTCGGCTCTACGCAGAAGGTTTAACCAGTCTGCAGACGTTCGATGCTTTGGGGGCGCGCGATCTCTTGCAGAAGGCTATCGCCATCGATCCTAATCACGCTCAATCGCACTCAGCATTGGCTCGGTGCTGGTCGATTCTGGGTTACGACGCAAAAGCAAGGGAGGAAGCGAAGAAAGCGGTCGATTTGTCTTCCAACCTTCTGCGCGAAGATCAGCTCTCGATTGAGGGCCACTACCGCGAAACCACCCATGAGTGGCAGAAAGCAGTAGAGATTTATCGCATGCTGTGGGGAGTTTTTCCCGACAATCTCGACTACGGACTGGAGCTCGCGAGAGCGCAAGCCTCGGGAGGGTCAGGAAAAGATGCGCTTGCTACGGTGGAAACGCTCGCGAAGCTTCCGCCTCCCGCTGGAACTGATCCGCGAATCGACTTGGTTGAAGTACTGGCCGCAGATCAGATTGGGGATTTGCACCGCGAAGAAGCCGCGGCGGCACGGGCTGAAGAGAAAGGACGTCGGCAGGGCGCAAAGATCATCACCGCCAGCGCGCTGCTGAATCGCGGCAGCGCATTAATCGGGTTAGGAGACAACAAGAATGCCATCCCGGCGCTGCAAGAGGCGCAAGCATTTTTCTCAGCGGTGGGCGATCAGCAGAGCGCGGCGCGGGCGCTCATCAACCTCGGAATTGTCGAGATCCACCAGTCGAATCTGGACGAGGCGCAGAAGCATCTGGAGTCCGCACTGGATATCTCGCGTAAAACCGGTAATACCCTCGGCATTATTAAGGCGGAGAACAGTCTCGGTAACGTCTTCTATCTCAAGGGTGATCTTGCTCACTCGGTCGGCGCTTTCCAGGACAACGTGCAACGCAGCCGCGAGATTGGAGCCAAGAGAAGCGAATCCACGGCAGTCAATAATCTCGCGAACATGTTGGTCCAGGAAGGAAAATTAAAGGAAGCAGAGAAGACTTACGATGACGCTCAGCGGCTAAATCGCGAGATGGGAGATGAGGAGGGTGTAGGCGTCGCGCTCACTGACATTGCAGATCTGCTCACCAGAGAGGGCCGTCTGCAGGCGGCGAAAAAAGCGAGCGAGGATGCAATCGCGATTCACCGCAAAGTTGGGGACAAGAGTTTCGAGGCGTACGCTCGGCACCAACTCGGCTTGGTACTCAGCTGGCAAGGGGACGTCGCCGGCGGGCGCAGCCAATACCAGCAGGCGCTCGCATTGCGCCACGAACTGGGCGAAAAGTTTACCGAGGCGGAAACGCAGCTGCAGCTGGCGCAACTTCAGCTCAATACCGGCGATGCAGCAGGCGCGGAAACAGGAGCGCGCAATACGAGTGCAGTCTATCATGCGCAAGGAGCATTCGACGACGAGGCCTTGAGTTATGACTTGCTGTCGCAGGCCCTTGTGGCACAAAAGAAGATACCGGAGGCGTTGCAGGCAATCGCAAAATCAAAAGAATTGCTGGCCAAGTCGATCGATCAATTGACTCATCTGCAGGTCGCAATCGATGACGGCTACGTGGCCGGGATGTCGCAATCGCGGCAAGCATCCAATGATGCGAAGACCCTAGACGGGGCGAAGATCTTGGAGGCTGTGCGCGAGAAGGCGGATCAAATGGGCTATGCCAGCCTTGCCATGGAGGCCCGCCTGCGTTTGGGAGAAGTCGAAATCGAAAATGGAAGGACGAAAGCCGGGCGTGCCCACCTCGAGCAACTGCAAAAGGACGCGCAAGCGAAAGGCTTCGTTCTGATCGCTCGTCAAGCCGGTGTCGCCATGAAGCTGCAGTCTGCCCGCAGATAGAGGAGCCTCTGCGCCGCTGTCCATCTCAGATGCATTTTTGCCCCGACAGATCGCGACGCCCATAGCTTCGCGACCTGAGATTTCGATGAGCGGACCTGCAAGTCGGTCCCCATACAGCGGACCGAGTACAAAATCAGAATGGCGAGACGAAGGCGGTTCAACTCAACAGATGCTCGATGGGAGGTTAGATGTCGCCCTTAGACAAGTCCACCCGCAGAGAATTCATGGCCATCTCTTCGAAGGCTGCGTTGGGTGCAGCGGTGCCTGTGGCCGCTGCCCAGCAGGACACACCAGCATCGAATCCTCACTCGGCCCCCATTTCTGAAAAAATTCCCTACTCATCGGAAGAGCTCTTCGGCACTGGACCCCAGCGTACCTTCAGCGGCGAAAGAACCACCCAAGTCGCGATGCCCATAGGGGGGATCGGATCCGGTTGCATCTGTTTCAACGGCTACGGTGGACTGCAGGATTTCTCCATTTGGAACCATCCCTCGACCACAGCACTCCCCCAAGGCTTTGCTCCTTCTCAAGCCGGTTTCGCAATTGTTCATATCAAGGGGAAGACTCCGATCACAAAACTCGTCGAGGGGCCGTTTCCAGTTTTGAAAATCTACGATCAGGGACTGCAAGGAGAGGGATATCGTCGCGGTGGGTTCGAAGGGTTCCCGCGCTTTCAGAAGTCCGTGTTCAAGGGGGAATACCCTTTTGGAGAAGTCCAGATCAGCGACTCGTCGATTCCCTTGCAGATCTCAATTCTTGCGTGGAATCCTTTCATTCCGCTCGATGACAAAGATTCGGGGATACCGTGCGCCATCCTGGAATACACACTTCACAACGCCTCATCCGGAACGGTGGAGTATGAACTGTCCTACCATCTCTCTCACCTAGCGCCGGGGTGCGACGAGGATCAATCCGCGAGTCGCAATACTGTGATTCCTGAGTGCGGTGTGTTTCTTCACAATGCGGAGAAGCCGAATGCCGAAGGGTACGGAAGCGCCTGCCTGACCGCAATCGGCAGCAAGCCGCGCATCAAGGGCATGTGGCTGCGCAGCCCGGGGTGGGAGTTCGATTCCCTGTCCGCGCTCTGGCGCGAAGTTTCAACCGGAACCTTCACTGCCAACGACGGATCCAACGAAACCGACACCCGAGGACGGAATGGCGCATCGATTCTACTAGCCGGGACCCTGGGCCCGGGTGAATCACGAACCTACCCAATCCTGATCGCCTGGCATTTTCCGAATTGCTATCTACAAGTTGGCGGCGCTGTGCAGGCTGAGCCTTCCGGCGAACCCGGATGCAGGTTTTTTCCGGATGGAGGATCCCCGCGTTGGCGGCCCTACTACGCCTCAATCTGGAACGATGCGCGCGAAGTCGCTATTTACGTCGAACAGAACTACGGCTCATTGCGAGCACGCACGCTTGCATTCAAGGAAGCACTGTTTTCCTCTACACTTCCGCCGTTTGTACTAGATGCTGTTTCTGCGAACCTAGCCATCCTCAAATCCCCTACCGTGCTCCGTCTTGAGAATGGCGACCTGTGGGGCTGGGAGGGATGTTTCCCCGACGCCGGTTGCTGCCACGGTTCCTGCACACACGTATGGAACTACGCCCAGGCTTTTGCTCACCTTTACCCTAAGCTGGAGCAGACCCTGCGTGAACTGGAATTAATCCGCTCGATGGATGAAAACGGTCATGTCACGTTCCGCTCGGCACTTCCCGAAGGCCCGGTCAAGCATGATTTCCATGCCGCGTCGGACGGGCAGTTGGGCGGAATCATGAAAGTGTTTCGCGACTGGCAAATTTCCGGGGACACGGACTGGCTCCGGAAGATGTATCCCCTGGCCAAACGCAGCCTGGATTACTGCATTCGAACCTGGGATCCAGATCACAAAGGAGGCCTGTTTGAGCCTCATCACAACACTTACGACATTGAATTCTGGGGACCGGACGGGATGTGCACGAGCATTTACCTGGGCGCGCTCTCGGCATTTGCCGAGATGGCGAAGGCCATCGGTCAAACGCAGGACGCGAAGTTTTACGACGATCTGGCCCGTCGCTGCGCTCGCTTCATGGAAGAACAACTCTTTAATGGCGAATACTTTCAGCAGAACGTGCAACACATTGGGTTGCGCGACACATCGTTCGCCGCCATTGTGTCCCAAGTCGACGAACACAGCAGCGAAATGCAGAGACTGCTGAAGCGCGAAGGCCCCAAATATCAATATGGAAGCGGATGCCTGTCGGACGGGGTCATTGGCGCCTGGATGGCCCGAATCTACGGAATTGATACTCCGCTGGCTCGCGACAAGGTGCAAAAGACACTGCAGGCCATCTTCAAACACAATTTCGAGGCCGACCTTAGTCGGCATGCCAATGCACAGCGCCCAGGCTATGCTATGGGACACGAGCCCGGTTTGCTGTTATGCAGTTGGCCTCGGGGCGACAAGCCGACGTTGCCGTTCGTATACTCCGACGAGGTCTGGACCGGCATCGAGTATCAGGTAGCATCGCATCTCATTGCGGAAGGTTTCGCAAAGGAAGGGTTAACTATCGTGAAAGCCCTGCGCAGCCGCTACGACGGGCGCATCCGCAATCCCTGGAACGAATACGAGTGTGGCAATTATTACGCTCGTGCCATGGCCAGCTATGCATTACTTGGTGCGCTGGCTGGATTCCGCTATTCCGCCGTTGAGCAAACGCTGTGGTTTGGTCCGCAACTCGCGATTCGCCCCTTCAAAACCTTTTTCAGCACCGCCTTGGGCTGCGGCACGATCCAACTCGATGATCACGAGCTCCGCGTTCAACTGCTGGAAGGAGTTCTGCCACTAGAGAAGTTAGTGCTTACTGACGGCACGCGAACCCGGAAGCTTGAATGGAAAAGCACACTCCGCCCTGGAGCCCCCGCCATCAAAATGATCTGAGTCACCTGGCTCACATCAGCGCTCTTCAAGTGGCCTTAACCGTTTTGCGACAGTCAAGGCAGGCCTCGGCTGCAGGCTGCTAGCGAATATTCAGGTCAACGTAGTGGGCGAAGCTGGAGAGCGCTACCTGGTCATTGCCGGGTATGTAGAAGCCAAACTTGCCCGGGCTAAGATTAGCGCCGGGCTGCGGCCAGCGATCCAGGACGGTCCAACTGTTCCCGTGCCTGATCTGATGGACAATCTCTGTGGGGCTGACGCGGATGTGGAGGGCACGGAAACTCTTCTTGTCGGCTTTATCGGGAACTTTGACCGCGTCGGTCTTCTCTCCGTTGCGAATGACAGTGCGGTAAAAATTATTGTCGTCCATTTGCAGGAGAACGTAGTTCTTGGGGTCGGTGTAGTTAAGGACCCATTGCAGGAGGTGACCCTTAATAAGCATCGCGGAAAAAACAAAGGTGCCTGAGGCAGGAACGTCTCGGTAAAGAACGAAGTCTCCGGCTTTGCGGATGAAAGAATCTCCGTCCGGTTTCCACGCCCCCGGATCATCCCAATTCGACATCCCGTTCGGGGCGAGAGGCAAATCCACAATCCTGGATTGACCGGCGATGACTTCAAGCGTGGACGAACGCGTGAACCCGTCGGCGGTTCGCGCGCTAAGCGTGTAAGTGCCAGCGGGAAGATTGAGCGGGACACCACTGCTTACCATTTTAAGAAGGTCACCTTTCACGACTGCAACTCTTGCGTCGGCAGGCGTAAAGACAATCTTCAATTCGCTGGGAGCGGCTTCCAGCGCTGCATCCGCCGCAACGAGAGAAATGGCCCCACCCCCAATGAAATGCTTCTTGAACTGCCGGGGCTTGAACCGCTCTTTGCGCAGTTCGACGGTATGGTCTCCGGGATTGACGGTGGCAACAGAAAGCGTGCCATCGGCCTGAATGGTACCGATGGGAGTTTGATCGACGAGAACCGTGGTTCCGGGAGCTCCGCCCTGGATGGTCAATGAGGCCATGGTGGGCTGCGGTTGGAGATGGAAGACGAGCCTGGCTTCTTCGCCTTTGCGAATGCGGATCTTCTGCCGGGCCGGATCCTGAAAGCCGGTCTTTGAAACTTGTACAACGTAGTCCCTGGGCTCGAGATTGGGCAGGCGCAACTGGCCGGATTGAGTGAATTGCGGTTGAAGCTTTCCGTTCAGAAAAATTCTTGCGTCGTCTTGACCGGCAACGACAACGAGCGTGCCGATGTTGTGACTGGACTCCGCGGGGTGATCATCGAGCGCACTTTTCGCTGCGGCTGTGTCGGAAGACGGCCGTGAAACGGGCGACAATGGTTCGGGAGTTGTTTGTGGGTGCGCTGAGACTGCCGGGGCGGAGGCAGTGGGTACTGAGACCGTGGGCGCAAGGGCTGGGGCAGGGGCTACCGTCGAGACAGTCGGAGCGGCTGATGAAGTCTTTGCTGCTGGCGGACTGTAATGTTTCCGGGTGAAGAAGAAGGTCGCCCCAACGGCGACGATGACGATCGCGGCTGCAGACAGGAGGATCACCGTTGTGGAGTTCGACCTCGTGTTCTGTTTTGGCTGAGGTGACGGGCGTCTCACTTCGACCGCAGATGCGGAAGGCTCGGCGGCGGAAACGGTGACGGCTTGCGCCGGAGCGGGGGCCGGCTGAAGCGGAGTGCTCGGGACTTTGACCGGCAGCGCAATGCTTCGCGGAGCTTGGATAAGTGTTGCTTCGCTCGGCGCGACAATGTCGGCGGGAACATCCGGAAGCGGGCTTGGCGGAACCGGGTTGCGTGGAACCAGGCTGGCCTCGACGCGTGAAGGCTTTGGAGCGCTGTGGCGCGGCACGTGAAAAATGACGGCAGCGCGTTTGCCGTGAGGAGACGCGGTTGAACCCTCTTGCGGGACCAATCCCAGTCGGTGTAGAAGGCCGTTGGCGACGGTTAAGATTTCTCCATCGGTCCAATACTTGGCGGCCACGGTTTGTATATGCTCGGCTAATGTTTGTTTTGCAGCAGCGTCCGCGCCCCTATCGATTTCGCTCTCTATCCGTCTCAACTCTTCCAGGTCACGGCGGCGGGACTGGCGCCGCTGAGCGGCCTGGTCGCGCAGGATTGCATCCTGGATCTGAATCAACTTGGGGTCGTCGGGGTGAAAGGCCATTCCCTCTTCCACCCAAGCCAAGGCTGCGAACATATCGCCGGAGGACTGCAGCTTACGTGCCTGTGCAACCCAATCCTCGACGGAGCTTGCTTTCTTCCGCTCGAGGACAAGGCTGCGGATATTCTTGGCCGTGGGATGTGCAGGGTTCACATCGAGCGACTGCTTGGCCAACGCCTCGGCCTCCCGCCAATCGGTTTCAACCATGGAGTTCGCGTGCTCGACCAGGGCATTCGCGAGAATGGCGCGAGCGAGAGAATTGTGTTTATCCAGCTCGTAGGCCTGACGCAACAACTGAATTGCTTCGACGGACTTCTGCTGCGCGAACAGGTTCTGGCTTTCAGTGATTAGTCGGTTGGCTTCGGCGGCGCGCTTCACGCCATCGTGGGCAGTCCTTTCGAGCTGAGATAGCTCCGCGTCATTGGGAAATTTCGCGGTCGCGCCTCGCAACAAATCCATAGCGTGCGAATAATCGCCCGATCGCAGACAGAGATTAATCGGCGCAATGAGCCCCGACTTTGACTCGGCGCGGGTCTGTTGGTCGCTTTTTTTCTCCAAGCGCTCTTAGCCTCGAACATCCGAACCTGACGTGCAGATGTTTCTCGCCACGTGATAGAAGAGATCCCTTGCTGCTCTTGCCAAGGGCTCGACGGTCTTCATGACGGCGTTCAATCCTCTGTGTGAGAGGAAATCTTTCGCACACCACTGCTATGTTGGGTCTTAGAAAACAATCTCACTCGACTAGAGAGAAAAGACTATTGTCTGGGAAGTTGCGCCACCGGGCCATGCTCAAATGCTTTTAGCGGATTACTGAGGTCACCGCTTTCTGAAGGCACGCCCATTCTTTAGGCCCAAGCGCGATACACCTGGACGGATTGCTTCGGGCGGCGCAATTCAGTACAACACTTGAAAGAGGCGCACTTTCTATGTCGAGATCTTGGTCGTTTTTGCTCCTAATCATCCTTATAGGGCCGCAATGGTCGACTGCGGCGGCGCCGGACTGGAACAAGAAGCTTGATGAGGCGATGCCTCTGCTCGGGCACAGGAACTGGATCCTGGTTGTGGATTCCGCCTATCCCCTGCAGACTGCGCCCGGAATCGAAACCATAGAGACGAACGCGTCGCAAATGGACGTGTTGCGGGCTGCCTTTGCCGCGATCGAGCGTTCCATTCAGGTACGGCCGGTTGTGTTCATGGATGCTGAGTTGCCTTATATCTCGGACGCGGATGCACCCGGTGCGTCAGCGTATCGCGCTCAGGTGGGAGAGTTACTTCGTGGGTATCCTTTGGAGTCGATGCGGCACGAGAAGATCATTTCCCAGATCGATGAGGCTGGAAAAACCTTTCACATTTTAGTGCTGAAGACTACGATGACGATTCCCTACACGTCCGTATTCATCCGGCTGGATTGCAAATATTGGAGCGATGAGCAGGAGAGAAGCCTGAGGTCGAGGATGAAAACATCACACGAGTGATGCAGCATCGTGAGAATGATTAACTTCAGCAAAAAGCTCGCGGGAGGAGACCGGCGATCGATCGGAAACTCGAATGAGCTGGTAGCCGCCGTCTTGCAGCGCCCGGAACTTTTTCCGAAACTGATTGAACATCTCTGGAGCAACGATCCGATCGTCCGCATGCGAGCCGCCGACGCGGTCGAGAAAGTCAGCGTCAAACGACCTGAATTGCTGCAAGCGTTCAAAGAGGAGTTGCTGGGGCTGGCGGACGAAGCGACTCAGGCCGAGCTACGCTGGCATCTGGCGTTGATGCTACCGCGATTGCATCTAACGCCGGCTGAGAGGATGCGCGCCGTGAGCACGGTGCGGCCTTACTTAGACGACCCCAGTTCCATTGTCAGAACGTGCGCGTTGCAGGGGATGGCAGACCTCGCTGAAGGCAATCGGAAGATCGAGGCCGAAGTGGTAGGCTTTCTGGAGAAAGCACTGCGCAACGGAACTCCGGCGATGAAAGCGCGTGCCCGAAAGCTGATGGCGAGACTGAAGACGAAATGATTCGTGTTGTAATTCCGCAGCATCTGCGCACGCTTGCTCATGTAGGAGCCGAGGTCACGCTCGACGTGGTTTCCCCGGTCACGCAACGTCGTGTGCTTGATGCGCTGGAGGCTCGATATCCCATGCTGCGCGGCGCTATTCGCGACCACGACACGCTGCAAAGGCGACCGTTTCTCCGGTTCTTCGCATGCGAAGAAGACCTGACTCACCAATCCCCTGACACTCCTCTGCCCGATCCCGTCGTCGAGGGTAAGGAGCCTTTCATTGTGCTGGGAGCGATCGCCGGCGGGTAGGCGGCGCTTGCGGACCCGTTTGACAAGCTCCCGCTCGCCCACGTACTTTCAAACTTCTGCCCTGCTCGTCCGTCCAAACTATGCCTGATCCAGGCCCGTTCACGCGTGGAGGTTCGATGAAAAGCCGATTCATGATAGCCGGAGTTCTGATTTTGCTGTGGTCAGCTCTGGCGGCGTCGCAGGATGTTGCCTCGTTTGAGAAACGCATTACGGTGAAGACCCTGCCCAATGGCCTGACGGTGTTGGTCTGCGAACGGCCGGAAGCACCTGTGTTCTCATTTTTTACGATGGTCGATGCGGGCTCGGCGCAGGACCCCATGGGAGCGACAGGCCTGGCTCACATGTTCGAGCACATGGCCTTCAAGGGAACCGACAAGATCGGCACCACCGACTACGCAGCCGAAAAACCAGCGCTTGATAAGGTGGAGAGCACTTACGCCGCCTACATTACTGAGCGTGACAAAAGCGTCGGGCGGGACGAGACGAAACTCAAGAAACTCGAAAAGGCGTGGAAAGATGCCATCGCGGATGCGGATAAATATGTAAAGGGCAACGAATTCGGGAAAATCGTCGAGCAAAATGGCGGCGAAGATATGAACGCCAGCACGAATTACGACGAGACCGAGTACCACTATTCTCTTCCCGAAAACCGGTTGGAGTTGTGGGCCTATCTGGAATCGGAGCGGTTTCTGCATCCTGTGATGCGGGAGTTCTACAAAGAGCGCAACGTAGTCATCGAGGAGCGAAGATTGCGCACCGACAGCAATCCAATAGGCCGATTGATTGAGCAATTTACCGCTGAGGCATTCGAGGCGCATCCCTACCATCGGCCCACCGTGGGCTGGATGGATGATCTGAATCATTTCTCGGCCACCGATGCGCAGAAATTCTTCGACAAGTACTACGTGCCCTCGAATATGGTCGTCGCCGTAGCCGGCGATGTAAAACCCGCTGAAACGATTGCCATTCTGGAGAAATATTTTGGGCGATTGCTCTCTCATCCGAAACCAGATGAAGACACTACGGAAGAACCCCCGCAGAACTCAGAACGAAGAGTTGTCTTGAAAGAGAGGTCGCAGCCGCTATATCTCGAGGGCTACCACCGGCCCGACTATCGCAGCAAGGATGACGCCGTATTCGACGCGATCACCGATCTGCTCTCGGAAGGGAGAACCTCGCGGCTTTATCGATCGCTTGTGCGGGACAAAAAGATCGCATCATTCTCCGCGGGATTCAGTGGCTTGCCGGGAACCAAGTATCCGCATCTGTTCGCGTTTTATGCATTTCCGCTGCCGGGGCATAAAACGCAGGAAGTGGCGGACGCCATTCACGAGGAGATTGAGCGGTTGAAGAAAGAAGACATCACCGACGACGAATTGAAGATGATCAAGACGCGCACGAAGGCTGGACTCATCCGCGGATTGGCCGACAATCAGGGACTCGCGGTGCAACTCGGCACTTATCAAATGCGCTATGGCGACTGGCGGGAGTTGTTCCGTTCCGTAGATCGCATCGATCAGGTAATCAAGGCGGATATTCGACGGGTGGCCAACGAGATCTTCGTCGACACGAATCGAACGATTGGCGTGATTGAGACCGGTGCTGGACCTCCAGGAGGAAACGAGGAAGCGCCAGGTCAGCCAGCTTCTGACGATGCTGGACATCCGGGAGGTGGGCAATGAAGCGCGCACTCTTCCCCGCACTCTTGCTGGCGTTGATCGTGGCCAGGCCCTCACTCCGCGCGTCGGCCCAGGCGGCGAACTGGCAACAGATTCCGATTCCCCAGCTTCCGGCCTTCAAGCCACAGCAACCCAAGCGGATTCAGTTGGCGAATGGAATGGTGATCTTTCTTCAGGAAGATCACGAACTGCCGCTCATTGACGGCATCGCGCGCATCCGTGGCGGATCGGTAAACGAACCCGCGAACAAGACCGGGTTGATGGACATTTACAGCGAGGTGTGGCGCACCGGTGGAACGAAATCTCAGACCGGCGACCAACTCGATGATTTTCTGGAAGTCCGTGCTGCGAAGGTAGAAACCGGCGGTGGCCCCGACTCGGCGACCATCAGTTTTTCTTGTCTGAAGGGCGATCTGAACGACGTCTTCAAGGCCTTCGTTGACATCCTGCAAAATCCAGAGTTTCGCGCCGACAAGATCGACATTGCCGTCAAGGAAGAGCAGGACGGCATTTCACGACGTAACGATCAGGTGGGAGATATTGCTTCGCGCGAGGCCACCAAGCTGGCTTATGGCCCGGAGAATCCATACGCACGTCAGCCGGAGTATGCAACCGTAGCTGCGATTACGCGGCAGGATTTGCTGGATTGGCACGCGAAATACGTTCACCCCAACAACATCATTCTAGGTATCAGCGGAGACTTCGATTCATCCGCCATGGAAGCCAGGCTGCACGCGGCCTTCGACGCCTGGCCCAAGGGACCGACGCTGCCGAAAAATGAAATCAAGTACGCTCCGGCGAAGCCGGGTTATTACCTGGTGGCAAAAGATGACGTCAACCAGAGCAACATCCGCATGGTGGGGCTGGGCGTGACACGCGACAATCTGGACTACTACGCCATCAGCGTATTCAACGAAGCGTTCGGTGGTGGATTTTCGTCGCGTCTGTTTAATGACATCCGGACCCAGCGCACCCTGGCGTACGCAGTGGGCGGCGGTATCGGAGCGAACTTCGGTCACCAGGGAATCCTGCAAATCTCAATTGACACGAAGAGCGGAAGTACGGTCGAGGCCATCCAGGCTGCGGATGAAGATATCGCCAATCTCGCCAAGCAGCCGATCACCGATGATGAAATTCAGCGCGCCAAGGACGCGATTCTGAATGCGTTCATTTTTCGGCTCGATTCGCCGGACAAGATACTCGGCGAGCGTATGACTTATGAGTACTACGGATATCCTCCCGATTGGCTCGACAAGTACCAGTCCGAGATCAAGAGAGTGGTGGCCGCGGATGTGAATCGAGTCGCGGCAAAATATCTGCACAAAGATCAGCTTGCGGTGCTGGTTGTTGGAAACAACAAAGAGTTCGACAAGCCGCTGTCGACGTTGGGCACCGTAAAAAATGTCGACATCACGATTCCAGCTCCGCCTGCGGCAAAAGAGGAGGCCAAGCCCTCTGCATCGAACACCGAAGGTAAAGCGCTGGCGGCCAAGGTGGCTGAGGCGATGGGCGGATTGCCGAAGCTGAAGTCGATCAAAACGATGCACGTGCAGATGGATGAAGGCGACGGAAGCGGACAGTCCGTACCCATCGATGTAAGCATGGCATTTCCCGATGAGATGTATGTCGAAGTGCACACGCCACAAGGATTGCTGACGATCGTGACCTCGCCCAGTACGGCTTTCATGAGCATGGCGGGCAGAGGAAGCCGCAGCCTCCCTCCTGAGCAGCGCGACGATACCAACGCGCAGTTGCATCACGAACTTGTATATATCGCGCAGCATTCTGACGATCCCGCATTCACGTTCCATGCCGATGGCACGGAAAAGATTGGCGATGTCGATGCCGCGGTCGTCGATGTGGGAGGAGCCGTTCCGTGGGTGCGGTGGTATGTCGATCCGAAGACGGGCCGTGTTTTACGGGAGAAATACAAGAGCCTCGGGCAGTCCGGGATGGTTGACGGAGAAAGCGACCTCAGCGACTGGCGCACAACCGATGGATTAACCATGCCATATCTGCACAAGAACAAACAAAACGGACAGGACATTGGCGCGGCGGAATTCAAGAAGGTTGAACTGAATCCGGCACTCGATCCGAAATTGTTCGAAAAGCCCGCCGAGAAGCCGGCCGATCAGAAATAGCGGGGAGGCCATGATGCGACTCCTGAGAAACATTTTCGCGCTGGTGCTCGCCGTGATTCCGGCTGCGGCCCAGGTCACCACGTCGCAGTACGACAATTCGCGCAGTGGAGCTACGCTAAGCGAAAAACTTCTCGCGCCGCAGAACGTCAACAGTAAGCAATTTGGAAAACTCGGCGCATTCAAGGTGGATGGAGCGGTGTACGCGCAGCCGCTTGTTCTTCACGACATGGAAGTGCCCGGCAAGGGCCGGCATGACGTTTTGTTCGTCGCTACAGAACATGACAGCGTGTATGCCTTCGACGCCAACCGGCCGGGCGATCCTCCGCTCTGGCATGTGAGCTTCCTCGATAAGGCTCGCGGTGTAACCGTGCTGTCCGAAGATATTGTGGCTTGCCCGTTCATCCGGCCTGATGTAGGCATCACCTCAACTCCGGTGATTGATCCTAAGAGTGGGACGCTCTACGTGCTGGCGCGAACTATGATCCGCCACACGGTTGGTGACGATGAATACTTCCAACACTTGCACGCTCTCGCCATCACAACTGGCGCCGAGAAGTTTGGCGGACCTAAGCTCATCACCGCATCTGTTGCGGGCAAGGGCGCTGGCGCCAATAAAGGACAAGTTTCATTCGATGCGCTGCGAGAGAATCCGCGCGCCGCGCTCACGCTCGCCAACACAACCGTTTATCTGGCGTGGGCTTCTTCCTGCGACGTCGATCCCTATCACGGCTGGGTCATTGCTTACGATGCCCAAACGCTGGCGCAGAAGGCAGTTTTGAATGTAAATCCGGACGGAACCCAGGCTGGCATCTGGTTAAGCGATACGGGCCCTGCTGTGGATAGCAGCGGAGATCTCTTCGTTCCGACAGGGAACGGCACGTTTGACGCGGATTCTGGAGGCCGTGACTACGGAGACTCCGTTCTGAGATTGGACGGTTCAACGCTCGCGATACGCGACTACTTCACGCCGCACGATCAGGACCGCATCAGCAATGCCGACACAGACGTCGGTTCCGGCGGCCCCACGCTCCTGCCCGATCAGCCCGGATCACATCGCCACCTTCTTCTGCAGCCGACGAAGGACTCCACTATTTACGTGGTTGATCGGGACAACATGGGCAATTATCATCGCGACCGCGACGATCTCGTCCAGATCATTCACCTGCGGGGAGTCGGTCTAGGCGCGATGGCCTACTGGAACGGCCACGCTTTCTTCGCCGCCAGCGGCGACTATCTTCGCAGCTATGTCGTAAAGAATGGCCAACTCAGACCGAGCGCATCTTCCAGCATAAAGTTCGCAGTATCCGGCGCAACGCCATCGATCTCAGCCGATGGCGCGAAGAACGCTATCGTGTGGGCCGTCGCCACGAAGACCTGGAACGGTCCTGATAATAAGCCTGCGACCCTCGACGCGTTCGACGCCACCAAGCTCGGTGACCCGATTTACACGTCAGAACAGAACGGCCAGCGCGACCGCGCCGGGCTGGCCGCCCGTTTCGTCATTCCCGTCGTTGTGAGCGGGCGCGTCTATTTTGGGACGCGCGGCGAAGTGGACGTTTATGGATTACTGAAATAGCTTGCGTTGGATTTTTTCCCTGCCCGATGTCCGACTAATCTGGAGGATGAGAGATGAAAGTTCGGGGATTGTTGTGCTTCGTGATGGCGCTTCCGATGTTGGCTTCCGCTCAGGCAACACAATCAGCGGCTGACCTGATGCACGCTGGACTTGACGCAATGGGTGGCGAACAGAAAATTCGCGGGCTTGCCGCGCTGCACATGGAAGCTTCGATGATCCGCAACATGCTGGAGGAATCGGAGCGACCAGAGGGTCCATACTTTCTGGAGAACGATCAGGTCGAGGAATGGCGCGATCTCGCTCACAACAGCAGAAAGAGATCTGTGAAAATGCACGCCGCCATGCAGCCGGAGTCCGATTCGATCGAGATCGTGTCGGATGGCGCGGCTGCGTCCGGATTCGGCGGCCATTTTGGACCGGGCTCGGGAGACCAACTTCAGAGCGCCAGTGAGGCAATCGAACTCAGCCCAGAGCGAATTTTACTGACGGCGCTCAACGGTGGAGATCTGCATCGACTGCCCGATCTTACACTGCAGAGCGTTCCTCATCATGAGGTGGAATTCACGTGGCATAAAACATCCGTACGCATTTTTCTGAATGCAGAAACCCACCTGCCAACGGCGGTGGAGTGGGTGGCGCCTTATCCATTCAGTATGTTTTGGAGCATTTGGGGAGACGTCACGACGCGGGTGTACTATTCGTTCTGGTGGTTGCAGGATGGCATTCACTATCCACTGCAGAAAGACGTTTTTCGCAACGGGCTGCCGGATTTTACGGAAACAATCACCAAGATAGATTTCAATCCATCACTGCCTTCCGACGCGTTCACGATCACTTCGGAAATTCGCCAGCAATTTGCAGCACGAGGAAACAAAACCGTCGAGGACCGGACACCCAGGTTTGAAGGAGCTTCGGAACTTGTGCCCGGCGTGGTTTTCATCGCGGGGAGCTGGAATACGACGTTGGTTCGGCAGGAGGACGGCCTTGTGATTCTTGAAGCGCCAATTTCCTCCGGATATTCGGCAAAAGTTCTTGACTATGCGAAGACGAAGTTTCCAGGCGTCCCTGTTAAAGCCGTCATTACGACTTCCGATTCATGGCCGCACATTGGCGGCGTGCGCGAATATGTCGCGCGCGGCATTCCCGTGTATGGTCTTGATCGAACGGCTCCGCTGATCGAACGATTCCTGCGTTCGCCGCGAAAGAGAATTCCAGACAGCCTCGCCAAGTCTCCGCGTGCGGCGGATTTGCGGGCAGTTTCCGGCAAGACGACCATTGGAACCGGCGCGAATCGGCTGGAGATCTATCCCATTCACGGCGAAACCAGTGAACGGCAAATGATGGTCTACTTCCCTGACCACAAGCTGCTCTACGGGAGTGACCCGTTTCAACAAATGGAAGACGGGAAGATTTTCTATCCGCAGACGGTTTCTGAATTGCAAAGCGCGGTGGAACGCGAGCACCTGACGGTAGACCGATTTTTCATGATGCACATCGGGCCAAATCCCTGGACGATGGTCACGAAAACCGGGGAAGACGCCGGGCCGCATGTATCCAATTAGACGCGGCTAACTTCATCCGGCAATTGCCGTCCATTTAAATGGTAAAGTTCGCGTTGATGGAGGGATCATGAGAATCCTGTCGGCACGCTCTATCGCCTGCATTGCAGTTCTTGGCCTGATCGCAATTTACTGTGCGCGCCCGAATCCGATTCGAGCGTCAGAGAACGCAGATCAAGCCCCTCGCATTCAGCGCGTTGAAAATGGAATCCCTTCCATCCCACTCAGCGGTGAAGAACCGCCTCTTCGGCTCAACATCGAGAAACTGATGCAACTCTACAAGGTACCAGGCATGAGCATCGCGGTAATCGACGATTTCAAGATCGCATGGGCCAAGGGATATGGGGTCATTGAAGCAGGTTCGAGTACGCCGGTGACGGTGCATACGCTCTTCCAGGCGGGATCCATCAGCAAACCGGTGGCGGCGACGGGCACAATGGCGCTGGTCGAGCATGGCAAGCTCTCGCTCGACGAGAACGTCAACCAGAAGCTCAAATCGTGGCAAGTTCCCGATAACGATTTCACCAAAGACGAAAAAGTTACGCTGCGCAGAATCCTGAGCCACAGCGCCGGACTTACCGTGCACGGTTTTCCGGGCTACGAAGTTGGCAAGCCAATTCCAACGTTGGTGCAGATTTTCAACGGCGAGCCTCCGGCGAACACGGCGGCGATACGCGTGGACCTGGTGCCGGGGACGAAGTATCGTTACTCCGGGGGAGGAGTCACGATTGAACAGCAACTCGACATTGACGTGACCGGCAGGCCCTTTCCCCAATTCATGAAAGAAACTGTTCTCAACAAAATTGGCATGAGCGACAGCACGTACGAGCAGCCACTACCGCCAGCGCGCGCGGCTGCGACGGCCACCGGCACGCGAGCCGACGGCACAACGATTCCCGGCAAGTGGCACATCTATCCTGAAATGGCGGCAGCAGGGTTGTGGACAACGGCGACCGACCTGGCAAAATTCGGCATCGAAACCGCTCTGTCGAAACAGGGCAAGGCTAACCATGTCCTCTCGGAGACGACGACGCGCGAAATGTTGAAACCGCAGATCGAGCAAGTAGGTCTCGGTTTTTTTCTCGGCGAGTACAAGAACCCGCAGGAGTTCGGCCATAACGGCGCCGACGAAGGATTTCAGGCCGTCCTGATCATGCTTGCCGATACCGGCAAGGGAGTCGCGATCATGGCGAACTCCGATAGCGGCATCGCCGTGGCGAACTATGTAGTGCAGAGCGTAGCCAAAGAATACGGATGGAACTACACACCCGAACCGCAGTCTGCGACTGATTTATTGATGCTGGTGGCGAACCTCAAGGGACCACAGGCCGCGATTATCCGATACTCCGAACTCAAGAAAGCGGGAGCATCTTCGCCGTACATGCTGGACGAAAACACACTCGTCGGACTGGGCTACCATTTCCTGTTTGGCGGTCAGCCGGACGCCGCCGTGCAGACATTCAAACTGGAAGTACAGGACAATCCCAAGTACTGGAATAGTTATGACTGCCTGGGAGAGGCATATCTGAAAACCGGTCAGAAGGATTTGGCGATGGAGAATTATCAGAAGTCAGTCGAGCTTAACCCTCAAAATCAGAATGGCATCGACGCGCTGAAAAAAATAAGGGAGCAAAAGTAAAAATCCGTAGAGACGCCGCTTGCAACATCTCTACGGATTTCTTGGGTCTTCACTGATAAGTGAGGTTCAGATTGTCCACGTAGATGTCATAGGCGTACTGCCCAAAATTGCCGTCCATCTGATAGTTGACTGTGATTCCCCACCAGCCCGGAGCGGAGAATGGCCCGTACGTTTTGTTCAACGTCGAGGTAACGCCGTTGAAAGTAATCGACTGATACAGGAGTTGATTGCTCGAAGTACGCTGCACCTGAATCGTGAGATGGTTCCACTGATTCTGCAGCGGATAACACGAGATTCCCGTGGAAACCCATTTCGCATTCGCGTTGTCCCAGATATCCCATTCATTGCCGCCGGCGATGCGGCACTCGTGGCCCCAGGTGAATCCCATGCCGTTGAAGAATTGATTGATGTCGAACTCCAGCGCCTGCGAGTTTCCGATTTGGCTTCCGTAGAAAAAAACGTCATACGTGAAGTTGTGATATTGCGGCACCAGCGTATGATTCGTGTCGGGCAGACCTTGCGACGAAAGATCGCCGATCAGGTGGTTATTCCACAGCACATCGGAATAGGCCATGTTGCCGCCGATGTTGAACTGCGTTGCATTGCCAGAAAGAGATGGGTTCTTGACTCCCTGATACATTGCCCATGTCGTGCCCGGCCCCGAAGGCAAACAACTGTTGCAGTCAGCGTAGCTAGGAGGCTGTTGCGCGTAGCCGTTCCAGCCACCTTCTGCCTGAAGACTGGAAAGTGTATTGCCCGATGATCCGACATTAATAGTGATCGGTGAAGTAGCCGCGCCTCCACATTTGTCCCACTCTTCGACCGTTGTGTTGTATGTTCCAGGACCCAGATTCAGGATCGTATTCAGGCTGGCGCCATTCACCACATACGCAAGTTGTCCCGGCGATGTATAGATTCCCATCGAAGCCACACCCAGCGAGCATGAACTGGTAGCGGTCGCGACATAGTTCACCGATGACCTCACGGTGCTGTTGTTAGCAGGCGCCGTGACATATACGCCGCTGCTGCCAGTTTTGACGCTGATCGTAACCGGGGTCGTTGACGCTCCGCCGCAGTTGTCCCAGGCCTCAACCACGACGTTGTACGTTCCGGGATTAAAAGGCAAGGTCGTGTTCAGGCTGGCGCCGTTGGTGACATAGGCAAGTTGATAAGGAGCGGGATAAATCCCCATAGAGCCGATGCCCTTGGAGCAGGAGGAAGTAGTGGCGGAAGCAACGAAATTCACGTTTGTGCTGACTGTGCTCCCGTTAGAGGGGCTGGTAACGGTGACGCCTGCGAACGCTGAAATCGAAATGCAAACAATCGCAAGACACAGGGGGGAGTGCTTTCTCATGAGCGCTTTTCTCCTGTTGGACTAAGTCCGAGAAATTTTTCAATTATTGAAAACAGAGGGAATCACACCAACTTCGGGCAGGAAACCCTGAATAGTTCTCAAGACCCTTCGGCTTCCGAAAAAATGTGGAAGTAAAGAGGAAAACTATGAGCGGAGGTCTTGAGTGTATACAGCACTCACCCTAGTGTCAAAGAAAAAGGGTTGTAGTAAGGCTCAGGAAACCACTCAGTAGGGCTAATACCAACCTCAGAGCCGCGCTCAGCACCTAATACGTCTGCTCGACTGAATGGAACTTCGTTCTCCCCCGGAATGGAAAAAGAATGCTGCTGCGTCTTCGTGGCTGTGTGGTCACGCTAGTTCCCTGCTGTTTGTTGTTCACTTTCGGATGCGCCACTGGCGGCGCTGGTGGAGGTACCGGCCAGAAGACGCTGGCGTCAGTTTCTGTAGCTCCTTCGAGTGTTCCGTTGAGTGTGGGCGGGTCGCAACAACTCATGGCGACCGCCAACTACAGCGACGGCTCAACAACGAACGTTACTACGTCAGCACAGTGGGCGAGCTCGGATTCCGCAGCCGCAGCCGTGAACTCGAGTGGCCTCGTCACTGCGATGGCTGATGGCAATGCGACCATCACCGCGAATTTCACCAGCCAGACCGGAAGCGCCTCAGTCACGGTCAGCAGCACTAAGACGCTGGTGTCGATTTCCATCAGCATGTCAACTTCGTCGATGGTCGCGGGCAGCACTCAGCAACTGACCGCCACAGGAACATACAGCGATGGAACCAGCGCCGACATCACGAGCACGGTGACCTGGTCAAGCTCGAGCGGAACCGTCGCAACCGTAAGCCCCGGCGGTCTGGTAAGCGCCGCCGCGGCCGGAAGCACGACGATCACGGCGCGCTCGAGCAATCGGAGCGGCACTTCCACGGTCGCAGTCGGAACCAACGTTGTGACCTGGCACAACGATTCGTGGCGCTCCGGCCTGAATGCCGCGGAAGGCACGCTGAATCCGCAAAACGTCGTCTCCAAAACTTTTGGGAAGCTGAATTCTTACCTGACCGACGGCTACATTTATGGCGAACCGGTCTTCGTCTCGAATCTCACGGTCAATGGCGCCGCACACGACGTGGTGTTTGTCGCCACGGAAAAAGACGGCGTGTACGCGTTCGACGCCGACAACTACACCAGCAGTTCTCCGCTTTGGCAAGTGTCTCTGCTGCAATTTGGAGAGACGCCGACCACCAATGCTTCCATCCAGCCATACCTTGGCGTCACTTCCACGCCGGCGATTGATTTGAATTCGAAGACATTGTACGTCGTCACCACCGAATCGACTTCGGCCGGCGGAACGTTTCGACTCCATGCCCTCGATCTCGCCACCGGAGCAGAAAAATTCGGCGGCCCGGTATTGATTCAGGCGCAAGTACCGGGAACAAACTCTGAAAACGTAAATGGAATCGTTTATCTGACGACCTCCTGCATCCAGCGCGCGTCATTACTTCTGGCAAACGGATCGGTGTACATCGGGTTCGGCGGATGTCACAGTGGGTGGCTGGTTTCCTATGATGCGCAGAAGCTGACCCAGACCGGTGTTTTCAATTCCAGCCCGAATCTCAATGGCGAAGGAACGTTTGGAGGCGCCGGGGGCGTGTGGATGGGCGGCGGCGGCCCTGCCGCAGACAGTCAGGGCAACATCTACGTCACGACCGGGAATGGCCCGTATGACGGCAAAACGGCATTCGGCGATTCGGTCCTGAAATTCGATTCGAAACTGAATCTCCTCGACCACTTCACCCCATTTGACTATCAATTTATGGATTGCTCCGACAAAGATCTGGCGCCGGAGGATTGATGTTGATCCCTGGAGGAACGGAGGCGTTAGCGGGCGGAAAAAGCGGAAAGCTCTACCTGGTGAATACGACCCAACTCGGTGGCGAGCAGGCAAACGATGCCGGGGCGACTCAAACTTTATGGTTCGAGTCCGACTTGACGGCTCCCTACTCGGCGAATTGCGCGGACAGCCTGGGCACGCATACGAGCGACATCAACTCGTACGAAATTTTTGCGACGTCGGCGTTCTTCAACAACACGGTATATCTGGGTATCACTCCAACTGCGCCGGGAATTCCTGCACCTCTGCGCCAGTTTTCTTATTCCGGAACCCTGACTGCTGGCGCTTACAGCAGTCAAGGCATTCTGCAAAGCAGCTATGGCACGACGCCGGTGATCTCATCCGCGGGAACGAGCGATGCAGTGGTATGGATGATTGATTATGGTCTGCCGATCCAGATTGGAACCGCGACATCGGCGATCCTGCGCCTTCGATGCGAGCGATCTCACGATGGAGATTTATGACAGTTCGCAAGCGTCTTCAGACATCCCCGGATACGGTATCAAGTTCACGTCGCCAGTTGTCGCCAATGGAAAGGTGTTTATCGTCACCGGACATGATCCGGTCACCGCGACAAATCCCGCCGGCGAGCTGGACATCTACGGGCTGAAGAACTGACGAGCCAGTTTTATTGCCCCGTTATTCTCATGGTTGCAAAGGATGCGAGATTTCGCTATATTGGGCGAACAAAAGGCGAACTTGCCATGTCTTCTCTTCCCCTGATTCCGTTGCCCGAAACGTCCGGCCTGGTGGGAATCGCCCGGCTTGCCGCGGAAGGCGAGTCCTTGCGCGAGGGACACAACGTCGAGTACCTCACGCTGCCCGCCAAGTCTTTGCTCAACAAGTGCGTCAGCCTGCGCCAGATGCCCTTCACCTGGACGATCAACCCCTACCGCGGATGCGAGTTCGGGTGCCGATACTGCTACGCGCGCTATACGCACGAGTTCATGGAGATGCGCGACGGCATGGATTTTGAGCAGAAGATTTATGTCAAAGAGCATGCAGCGCAGCTGCTACGCCAGGAACTGCGGCGGGTGAAGCCGGGGGAATCGATTGCGCTGGGAACTGCGACCGACCCTTATCAGCCTGCCGAACGGCGGTACGAAGTGACGCGCGGGATTCTTGAAGAGTTTGCGCAGCATCGCGGCTTCGAGCTGGGTATTGTTACCAAGTCGAACATGATCGTGCGCGATCTCGATCTGCTGAGAGATGTGGCCAAGACGAACCGGCTGTCAGTACACATCACCATCACGACTTTGGATGTAGAACTGGCGCGCATACTTGAACCTCGGGCGCCGCGTCCGGACCTGCGGATGGAAGCCGTTCGTGCTCTGAGTTCCGCCGGATTGCGCGCGGGCGTGAGTTGCTGTCCGGTAGTGCCGGGAATCACGGACGCTCCTGCCGGCCTTGAAGATGTAGTGCGCGCGGCGGCAGAGGCCGGTGCCGATTATGTTTTCGCGAATCCGCTGTTTCTCAAGCCCTGCTCTGCGGCTGTGTTTCTTCCCTTCCTCGAAGAGAACTTCCCTCACCTGGCTGAAAGTTACCGGCAACGCTATCAGAATCGGGCATTTCTCGATTCGGCATACTTGAAACGTATCTCCGCACTGATGAGTGGCCTTCGCGCGAAGTACAAGTTGACCCGCGCGGACCGGGCACAGCAATCATCGTTTGCGACGAAGTGGTCAATGCAGGGATTTGAGGAGCAGATGAAGCTGTTTTGAGAAGATTGAGGGGCACGGAATTGAGTCATTGAGTCGTTAAGTGATTGAGTGATTGACAGCAATTGAGCAATTGAAATATTGCAATCTGAGTGACAGGCTGATTCCCGACCACTCAACCCACAATCGCCAAATCGCCCAATGACTCAATCGCCCGTCTTCTCTCCTCTATAATCTTGGCTGAGCGCCATGGCCACCGCCTCCCCTCCTGCCGGACAGCCAGCACAGCACGTGCCGCTTGGCGTGCGCCTGCACGCCTTCTGGCACCGCGTGACCGAAGGACTGGAAGTCAGCCAGCTTTGGTCCCAGTTTGAAACCGAGGCGCGCACTAGCTACCGCCTTTATTCGAAGGATGTTGCCGCGAAGACGCCCGAGGGACTGACCGACCGGGGGCGCCGCCTCCACGTCATTAAAGAATTTTTCTGGGCAGTCTTTGAGAAACTGTCGCCCGCCCGGCGCGTCTTGCTTCTGCTCTCCCTGATTTTCCTTGTGATTCCCCATAGCGCGTTTGACTACACGGGAGAAGGCGGCAAGGTTTACAGTGTCGAATTCGACCTTCACTTCTGGGCGGCGCTGATTCTCCTGTTGCTGCTGATCCTGGAAATCGCCGACCGCGTAGTGATGAAGCGCGACTTGCAGATCGCACGGGAGATTCAGACATGGCTGCTTCCGGGCGTTCCGCCGCAGATTCCGGGGCTGACGATCGCGTATTCGACGCGGCCCGCGAACACGGTGGCCGGCGACTATTACGACGTTTTTCCGCGACCGGGGCGAACCAGTGAGGAGAACCGCGTGGTGCTTGCCGTCGCCGATGTTGCGGGCAAGAGCATTCCAGCGGCGATGCTGATGGCGACCTTTCAAGCCAGCCTGAAGACGCTGTCGACGGCGCAAGTTGCGCTGCCGGAACTCGCCTCCAACATGAATCGTTATGCCTGCTCGAACAGCCAGGGAGGGCTGCGGTTCACGACGGCGTTTCTCGCAGAATATGATCCCGCGCGAAGATCGGTTGACTACATCAATGCCGGGCACAACAATCCCATCCTGCGCCGCGCGAATGGCGCGATCGAGCGGCTCGATGTCGGCGGATTGCCTTTTGGCATCATGCCCGAGGCTACCTACCAGGCGGGATGCGTAACGCTTGCCCAGGGGGACTGGCTGATCATTTTTACTGACGGCCTGGTCGAGGCGGAGAATGCCCGTCAGGAAGAATATGGCGAAGGACGTTTGCTCAATGCGATTGCGGTGGGCAGTTCCGAGGATCCGTCCGCGATGCTCAAGCGACTGATGAGTGAACTCGATCTCTTTGTCGGCAACACGCCACAGCATGACGATGTCACCTGCATGTTGCTGAAGGCGGTCTAACGCGGTACCTCAATTCGAGTTGTATCCAAAGAAAAGCTGCGTCTGCGTTGCGTTTTTTTCCGCTTCGGAAAAGTTTCGCGAAGCGCGTCGCGCCGTCTCTTCCACGGCTTGCGATTCCTGCAGGCGGCCCGCATGCTTCAAAGCGTCAGCGAGGAGAATATAGCCAATATCGCTCGGCGCGATTTTGACGAGATGCGTCAAGTTGTCGACCGCGCGGGGAAAATCTCGCTCGCGTTCGGCAAGCATGGCGGTTGCCACGAGGGCGGCTGGGTTGTCCACGTTTACTTGCAGAGCGTTCAGGTAGCTCTGCTTTGCCTGGGCATAGTCTGCCATTTGTGCGTATGCATCGCCGGCCTGTGTCCAGGCAGCAGCGCGTAGCTGCAGATCGGACGAAGCCTGCAGGGCTTTCTGATACTGTTCGACTGCTCCGTTGAAGTGCCCATTCCGCTGCTCGTACATGCCAATTTTCAAAATCTGGTCTGGTGGATACTGGTGTATTTCTTCTGAGGCACGGAATTCCTGAATCGCTTCGTCGGGCTTGCCTTCTCCGTCGAAGACCATCGCAAGATTATCGTGGGCGACGTAGTTGCGGTCGGTGACGCTCAGCGCGTATTTCCAGAGCGTTTCGCCATCGCGCCAGTGAGCTAGCTGCCTATAAGTAAGGACGCCAAGCGTGATCAGGACAATCGCGCTAGTGATCGCAAGACCAGACTTAAGAATGGGCTTTTGTTCGGCCAGATCTGCGGCAGTCCAGACCAGCATTACAAACAAACCGATCATGGGGATGTAGGCGAAGCGGTCAGCCATTGCTTGATCACCCACCTGCACAATGCCGATCATCGGCACCAGTGTCCCGAGAAACCAGAACCAGCCAACCGGAAGATGGCGATGGCTGCGCTGAAAGAGAACTATTGCCGTGACAAAAATGAGAAACAGAAGCGAAGCTACGACTTGCCAAATGGGTAGGCCGAGTCCGGGATGTGGATACTCGGGCGAAAGGTGGACAGGCCAAAACGTGTGCGAGATGTAGCGAACGTAAGAGACGAGTGCATTTCCCAGTCGCCCCGTGACGGGCAATTCTCCGACTGTCCGCACAGCACTGCCGACTCGCTGCGTCCAGAAAGTAATCAGAGAGGCAGCAGCGGCAATCAGGAAGAACGGGACTTTTTCTTTTATCAGGTAAGAGAACGATCGGGGCGGGTTTGAAGCTCTCGAAGCCTTGGCGAACATTCTGCCGAGCGGCCAATAGTCCCACAGCAAGAGCGCGCACGGTAGTGTGATGACTTGGGGCTTGGCCATGAGTCCCAAGGCAAAGCAGATCGTGACGCTTACATAGCGGCCGGCACCTCCACGGCGCGCGTAGCGTCCATACGACCATAAGGCAAGCAGGAAGAAACACATGCTGAGCACGTTTTTTCGTTCGGCGGCCCAGGCTACGGATTCCACATTTTCAGGATGCAGGGCAAAAAGCGCCGCCACCATCAGGCTTGGCCAGCCTGCAGCTGTGGCTTCGAGCAGAAGCAGGAATAACAGGATCGAATTGGCGACGTGAAACAGCAGGTTCACATAATGATGACCGGCCGGATTCAGACCGAATAGTTGATAGTCGAGCGCGTGCGAAAGCCATGTTAGGGGATGCCAGAAGCCAGCGTGAACTCCAACAAATGCCCACTTTACTGTTTCCCAGCTCAAACCCGCGCGGATTGCGGGGTTGCGCATGATATACACGACATCGTCAGAGTAAACGAATCCGCAGTGCGAGATCGGGTTGTAAAAGCCCAGAGTGACGACCGCCAGCAGCAGGCACGCGATGGCGATATTCTTCTGCGGAGACAATATTCCGCCATCCGGACGCGTGTTTGAATCGTCTTTCGTCAGCTTTGGCGCGGACGCAGGCAAAGGTTACTCCGTTGGAAAAAATCGATTATAGCTTTCGAGGAATCGACTGCTCGTGGGGCGATGCGCGCCGCTGCAGTACTTTTGTAATCGCGCCGCCGTCACTCCTTCATGTGTTCCGCGTACATTCTGTGGAAGGCGTGGACGCCTTTCTCCTGCTTCACGCTGAAACGGCCTCGCGAATAGCTGCGTGAGCTCAAGTTTTTCTGCACGGTTTCGCAGATGGCGACGTCTTCCATCTGAATCTGGTCGCTGAATTGGACCGAGGCCTTTGCCGCAGCGGATGCATGATCCTTCTCCGGCAAATACCACTCGAAGATGGCGAGCGAGCGTTGGGGTTCGAGTGGCAGGACGATGTTCAGGGAAACATTGTCGGGATAGCAATTCAGCATCCAGTTGGGAAAAATCCAGAAATAGTCGGTGGTGAGATCTTCACGCGTTTGGGCGTAACGGCGCGGCGTGGAATCCCCGGGCTGCGCTCCACGAATCGGGCTGGACTGGCGCACGTGATTCGCGTACGGCTCGACGGTGTAGGCGTTGTAGTCGAGTTCCCTGTTCAGGCCGGGATGCACGCTGGGCAGATGGTATCCCTCAAGATAATTGTCGACGTAGGTCTTCCAATTGCACTTCATGTCATAGGTTCGCCGCTCGAACAGCGTCATGTCCGGGAATGGAAATTTCTCCGCCTGCGCGGGAAGAATTCCGAGGCTCTCGCGGAGAGGGCACGCCTGCGGATCGAGGTTCACAAAAACAAAGTTGAACCACTCTTCGGTCCGGACTGGCTTGAGCGCAAAATCTTCAGCTCGAAAATTTTCCACGCCTTCGATCTCGGTGGCGCTGAGCAGTGCGCCGTTCAGATCGTAGGTCCATCCGTGGTAGCCGCAGCGAAAGAGCTTGCGATGGCCGCATCCTTCCGCCGGCGGCCCGGCACGATGGCGGCAAACGTTATAGAAGCCACGAAGGGCTCCATCCAATCCGCGAACGAGTACCAACGGCTCGCCGATCAGTTCGGTCGTGAAATAGTCGCCGGGTCGTGCCACCAGGCTGGAATGGCCAACAACTTGCCATGTACGGGAAAAGATTCTCTCTTTTTCAATGCCTGAAACTTCCGCCGAAGTGTAGAAGCTGGCATCGAGGGTCCAGGCTCGCGAGATTTCAGAATCGACCTGCCACAAATCTTTCAACGTTCTCATTTGCTGATCTCAAGCGTGCGAATCATTGTACGGCAGCCATGCAGATCGAGTTCTCTCCCAACTGGTCAGGAATTCTCGCAAAGGGCTACTCCGTCGCTGTCCGCCCACACGTCAGTGACCTTCGTAAGGTGACTCTAGAGCTTGCACCGACCTACCCTTTTCCCAGGTGCAGGTTACTGTGCCGAGCCCTGCCAGGAATGTGTATGAAGCAGCAGACGATATTGGTCACAGGAAGCAGTGGACTGATTGGATCGGAGGCCGTGGAGCGGTTCGATCGGCAGGGGCACCGTGTGGTTGGGGTCGATAACAATATGCGCCGCGAGTTCTTCGGCGCGGCCGGCGATACGCTCTGGAACCTGGAGCGGTTGAAGAAAGCGACCAAGCAATTTACGCACGTCGATCTCGACATACGAGACAGAGCGCAGATTGGTGATCTGTTTCAATCGAATCGTTTTGATTTGATTATCCACTGTGCGGCGCAACCGTCTCATGACAGAGCGCGCGACATCCCGCTTGTAGACTTTGAAGTCAATGCGCTGGGCACCCTGAATCTGCTGGAGGCAACGCGGCAGCACCGCCCGGAAGCCGTTTTCTTATTCATGAGCACGAATAAGGTATATGGCGACGCTCCCAATGAAATTCCATTAGTCGAACTCGAGACTCGTTACGACTATCTGCGGCAGGAAGACCATGCAGGAGTGAACGAAACCTGCCGGATTGACCGATCACTGCATTCATTATTTGGCACGTCGAAGGCCGCAGCCGACCTCGTCGCACAAGAGTACGGCCGCTATTTCGGCATGAATGTCGGCGTCTTTCGCGGTGGATGTCTCACCGGGCCTTCGCATTCGGGCGTCGAGCTTCACGGCTTCCTCTCTTATCTAGTGAAGGCCACGCTGAACGGATTGCCTTATTCGGTATTCGGCTACAAGGGCAAGCAGGTTCGAGACAACATCCACAGTCGCGATGTGGTAAGCGCAATGCAAGAATTTGCGGCCAACCCGAGACCAGGAGAGGTTTACAACCTGGGGGGTGGCCGGATTAACAGCGTCTCGATGCTGGAGGCGATTGATCGGGTCGAGCAGCTGACGGGGAACAAACTTCGGTGGCATTACGTCGAGGAAGCACGCAAGGGCGACCACATTTGCTACATCTCCGATTTGAGCAAGTTTAAGAGTCACTTCCCAAAATGGGAGATCACCTGCGGACTGGACACGATCCTGGAAGAAATGGTCGGGTCCAAGAAGTCACGCCAAGCTGCGGCAAGTCTGTAGACGAGTTTGCAAGGCTCGTCGAAAGCCTGAAACCGGATGAAACCAACAGCGACGATATAAAAAGGTCACAAATTGCCAGATCCATTCCGCTCACAATCTGCCGTGCTCAGCCCGGCAGTTCAACCAATCTCGGCAGATCCGCACACGGCGGCTACTTACTCTGAGGGTGTTTCGGCTTCTGAACGCGCTCGTCCGAAACCATATGCGATTGCAATCTTGTTCGGCCTGGTGGCGCTCGCGATTTTGGCGTTTGGGGTAAGGAATCCTCGAGCAATGTTTTATGACGAAGGCTACTTCGTTCCGGAATCAAAAGTCTTCATTCAAGGTCCGGCGACGCTGAATCCTGCTCAGGAGAAACCGCCTCTCGGGAAGCTGATCCTGGCGATGGGGATGAAAGCCGCCGGCGACAACTCATTGGGATGGCGCGCTTCTGCGGTTGTGTGTGGGGCCCTGACTGTGGTTGCAGTGTTTCTGTGGAGTTACCTGTTATTGGAAGATCTGCAGCTTGCCTCACTCGCGGCGGGACTAGCTCTCTTCAATAATTTCCTGTTCGTCATGTCGCGCATCGGCATGCTGGATGCGTTTCTGATGATCTTCTTAATATGGAGTCTGGTTGCGTTTACCGCATCTTTCGTTCTGGATGTAACGGTTGGCCTGCGGCGTTTGCTGTTTTGTACATCCGGTATTTTGGTGGGGCTGGCGGGAGCGTGCAAATGGAATGCAATCGATACATTAGCGGTCATGGTTCTCGTCACATTCGGGTTGTTTTACGCTGCCCTGCGCCCGATCGCGGGCGCGGACCCGGCGCTCTCAGCTTGCGCAAAGAAGGTTAAAGAGATTGGATTCCCTCACCTTATCCTGGGCTTGATCGTTGCTCCGATCACGTCCTACACCCTAACTTTTTGGCCTCTCTGCCGGGCTATTCATCGTCCATTCAGTGTGGCTGAGTTGGTGGCGATGCACAGATCAATCTGGCATTTCCACACTGCCAACCAATGGAATCGTGCCATTACTTTGGTTTGGTATAAATGGCCGCTTAATTTGAGCCCACAGCGTGGCCTTTCTTATTTGCTCGGCAATCCTGTCGTCACATGGGGCGGCCTAGCGGCGATGACGCTCTGTCTGCGGCGCCTGTGGAAGAGGGTTTCCTTCCCGGAAGTGATGGTCTTTCTGCTTTTTGCAGCAAACTATCTGCAATGGGCGGTCACTCCGGAAAAAGGTCTGTTTTATTACTACTACTATCCCAGCGTGATCATGCTCGGGGTAAGCATTGCTGTCGCTTTGCGCAGCCTACCCGGTCGCATCTTCGGTCTGCGCATCAGCCTGCTGGTTTTACTGGCCGCAGCGGTGGTCTTCGTGCGCTGTTATCCGCAAATGGCGCACCTGGAAGCTCCTTGGGATTGTGCCCTTGGATGTTGGCCGTAAATGAATTTCGACAAACGGTCGCTTTGCGGCCCTACGAAAGTTGACTCACTATGATCAGTACCCAGACCGAGACTGCCATCCCGAAGGCCTGGGGCCCCGATGCGCTTGCCGAAGTCCGCGATGCGCGGCGCAAACATCAGGAGACGATCGCTGCGCAGCGCGAGAAGTATATTCAGCGTAATCGCTACTTTTACGACTATCTCAAGCGAGTGCTGCAATTTATTGTCGAGCCGGGCAAACGCGTGCTCGATATTCGTTGTGAGACAGGCGATGTTCTCGCTTCCGTTCGGCCCGCGTTTGGGGTTGGAGTTGAAATCAGCGATGCCATGGTGGAGTGCGCGCAACGCCTGCATCCAGATCTCTTCTTCGTTCAAAGCGACCCGGAAGACCTCGAACTGAACGAAACATTCGACTACGTTCTTTTCAACCACATCTTCGATACGGTCGACATTCTTCGCACCCTGGAGCGGATCAAACGGCACTGCACGGCCGAAACGCGGATTGTCATCATTAACTACAGTCATTTGTGGGCGCCGATCTTGGAATTTGCCAGCAAAGTCGGGCTGCGAGCGCAATTCGTAGAGCCGAACTGGGTCAGCGAAAACGACATCCGCGGCTTCCTGAAATTGGCCGGCTTCCGGCCAGTTCGGAAACATCAGTTCATGACTTTTCCGAAGTGGATTCCGGGGCTCTCGGAATTGCTGAATCGGGTAGTCGCCAGACTGCCGGGTTTGCGAAACCTTGGCCTGATGCAGATCATGGTGGCTCGATGGGTTACCCAGCCCAAACACGAAGAGGACGTCACCGTATCTGTGATAGTACCCTGCCGTAACGAAGTTGGTAATATTCGCCAGGCGGTAGAACGCATCCCGGCGATGGGCGACCACACAGAGATTATTTTTTGTGACGACCAATCGACGGATGGAACTGCCGACGAAGTTCGTCGACTGACAGCACTCAATCCAGACAAGGACATACGCCTGGTCGAAGGACCGGGAATTTGCAAAGCCGACAATGTCTGGACTGGCTTCCGTGCCGCCAGGGGAGACATCCTGGTGATTCTCGACGCCGACCTGACCGTTATGCCGGAAGAATTGCCGGTGTTTGTCCGTGCGCTGGTAGCTTCACAGGCCGAATTTGTCAACGGCAGTCGCCTGGTCTACCCCGTCCCGCCCGTTGCCATGAAAGCTGCCAACACGATCGGCAACAAGTTGTTCGCGCGTGTTTTCTCGTTCTTGCTGGATCAGCGCATCAAAGACACGCTTTGCGGAACCAAAGTGCTCTGGCGCAAGGACTGGCAACGCATCGAGGCAAGTCTGGGTACCTGGGGAATTAAAGATTTATGGGGTGACTACGAACTGCTGTTCGGCGCCAGCAAACTGCATCTCGAGATTGTAGAAGTCCCCGTGCACTACCAGGAACGAATTCATGGGGTCACAAAAATGACCAGAGTGTTTTCCAACGGAATGCGTATGCTGCGAATCTGTTGGCACGCCTGGACACGGCTGGAAGGCTAGTCCCTGTGATCGGCGCATTTCTCCGACGCTGCCTGGCACATCCCCTCACTTCTGCCCTTGCGGTGGATGATCCAGCTACCACCGAACTGCGAAACCAAATCATCGCATCCAAGCCGTTCTTAAGATCGATTTATGACGATTGGTATCGCATGTTATCCAACGAACTCCCGGCCGGAGACGGGCCGGTTTTGGAGTTAGGATCGGGCGCGGGGTACTGCGAGCAATTCATTCCGGGTTTGATCACTTCCGAAATCTTTCACTGTTCCAGGGCAAGAGTCGTTGCCGACGCGCAGCAAATACCATTCGCCGATGGCTCGTTGCGCGCCATCATCATGACGGACGTTTTGCATCACATGCCCAACGTAGAATCTTTTTTTCGAGAGGCGTCGCGGTGCCTTCGCCAGGGTGGAAAAATCATCATGATTGAACCTTGGGTGACGCCTTGGTCCCGCTTTGTCTACACTCGCCTGCATCATGAACCGTTCTTAGCCGAAGCTAAGGATTGGTCTTTTTCTTCGAGTGGTCCGCTGTCGGGCAGCAACTCTGCCCTGCCCTGGATTTTGTTCCTAAGAGATCGCCAGAAGTTTGAGTCCCTGTTCCCAGAATTGACGATCGAGCGGATACGTCCCTTCATGCCTTTTCGCTACCTGATCTCTGGAGGAGTGGGGCTGCGAAGCTTAATGCCAGGTCTCACCTATCACCTATGGGCAAGGCTCGAATGCATGCTCGAGCCTGCGATGGCACGGCTCGCCATGTTCGTCTTCGTATCCTTGCGCCGATCCTAGAGCCGGAAAACGACGATGGGGGAACGACGTTCCTTGTGACTGGGGAAAGTCTGGCGATTTGGAGCAGCTTGGGGGTTGCCACGAATTGTCAATGGCAGCGACAGGTTTTGCCAGACTAGGGGTGCACATCAGGCACAGGAATAGTGGAGAACGACTCCGAAGTGCCGTCTACTGCTGAAAATAAAGCTGTTGTTCGAAAGGCGATCGGAACGAAAGTAACCTGGGCCTTTGGAGAGGCAAGTGCAATTATCGTGACGACTGCGTCATAAAGTGACCAGACAAATTCAAAAGAACGAGACAACGAGGGAAAAAGAGATGCGGAAACAGAAGGGTTTCTCACTGATCGAGCTGCTGATCGTGGTGGCCATCATCCTGATCATTGCAGCTATCGCGATTCCGAACTTGCTGCGCGCCCGCATGGCGGCTAACGAGTCGTCTGCTGTCGCCTCCATCCGTACCATCAACACCGGTATGGTCACCTACAACTCCACTTATCCGACGGTTGGTTTTGCTGCGACGTTGACCGCCCTGGGTGGCGCCAGCCCCTGCACCCCGACCTCCGGTACTGCTTGCTTGATCGACAACGTTTTGGCAGCGGGAACCAAGAGTGGGTACACCTTCGCGGCAGTTGGCGCGGGTGGTCCTCCGGCTGTGACGTACTACGCGACGGGCGTTCCGGTTACCGCGAACCAGACTGGTATCCGTAGCTTCTGCGCGTTTGAAGATGCTGTGGTTCGCGTTCAGCCCGCGGGTGGCGCGATCGCCAGCGAAGCGGCTTGCATGGCGCTTCTGCCGCTCAACCAGTAAGCTAGTTGATTTGGCGAAGTACTCGGGGGAGGGTACGAGCCAGAGAGCAGCGAACGCAAGTTCGCTGCTCTTTTTGTTTCTTAACCATCATCGCTGCACCGCCCGCTCTTTTGCTCCTCTCTCGAGTTCGGTTTGTCCAGCTGACACGAACTGTCAGAACCCACACAAAGCGGCAAGACTTCGGTAATGTGCCAGCCGCGAATTCCCTTTCCTTCCGCTGAAAAGAAACGGTTTACTGTTTCTAAGTCGATCTTCATGTTGGCCCATGAAATGCCCCTGACAAGGTGCTCCCACATGGGACGCAAGACATCATAGTCCCCCCTCGTAAGCCAATCTCATTCAGACGGAGAGTAATTCTCGATGCGCACACAGAAACAGAAGGGCTTCTCATTAATTGAGCTGCTGATCGTTGTGGCTATCATCCTGATCATTGCGGCTATCGCAATTCCGAACCTGCTGCGCGCCCGCATGGCGGCCAATGAGTCGTCTGCGGTCGCATCGATCCGAACCATCAACACGGGCATGATTACGTACAATTCCACCTATCCGACGGTTGGTTTCGCTGCCACGCTGACGGCTCTGGGTGGCGCCAGCCCCTGCACGCCAACCTCGGGCACCGCTTGCTTGATCGACAACGTTCTGGCAGCTGGAACCAAGAGTGGCTACACCTTCCATGCGACAGGCGCGGGTGGTACTCCGGCTGTGACGTACTACGCGACGGGCGTTCCCGTTACGGCGAACCAGACCGGTATCCGCAGCTTCTGCTCATTCGAAGATGCTGTGGTTCGAGTTCAGCCTGCAGGTGGCGCGATTGCTAGCGAAGCGGCCTGCCAGGCGCTTCTGCCTCTGAACCAGTAGTCGAGGCTTCTTGACGTTCTGGGGCGACGAGCTGGTGCTCGCCGCCCCAGTTTCTTGGGAATAGTTGGTTCAGCCCAGATGCAAGCGACGTTCCTGACCTCGAAATTGACATTTTGTGTCAATCCAGGCGGATACGATTCAACGTTTGGCGACCCGCGGGTACCTAGAGCATCGTCTAACTTCCTCATCTGCATCAGAATGAAGGAATTACCTAAGATATTTGGAATGGAGCGGAAGTGGCGGTGAAACTGCAATAGCTTGAGTAGGCTTGTAACGGATCGACTTTTTCGAAACAGACTTGGGGGAAAGGGTTCCATGCGCTCAACAAAAGGATTCTCGCTGATCGAGTTGCTGATTGTTGTGGCGATTATCCTCATCATCGCCGCCATCGCGATCCCGAACTTGCTGCAAGCCAGGCTGGCGGCGAATGAATCGTCTGCGGCGGGCTCATTGCATTCGCTGCAGAGCGCCGAGATTACGTACTACAACGCTTATCCGACGGTTGGCTATGCAGATTCGATTGCACTGCTTGGCGGAGTATCCCCTTGCACGCCGACTTCGGGTACGGCCTGCATCATCGACAATTTTCTGGCCACTGCCACACCCGGCGGCGTAGGCAAGAGCGGCTACTATTACCTCGCGACGGGCATCATGACGGGCGGCGCAACCTATAACACCGCCTACGTTGTAGGAGCAGCGCCAATCGTGGCCCACTCAACCGGCAACCGCGACTTCTGCTCGACTAACGATGGAGTTCTGCGGTCGCAAATGGGAAGCACTGGAGATCTGCCAGCCAGCGCCCTTGCAGCCTGCCAGGCGTATCCCATCGCGCAATAGCCAGTCTCATATCAGGCTGAGACTCCCTGCGGATCCAGCGGAGATTCTTGCTCCTCCGCCGGATCTGCTTTCTGTTTCTCGCAACCCAGCAGTGACTCTCGTAACTGCATGAAGCGGCACAGTTTCGCGCTATCTTGCTTATAATCTTTTTCAGCAACACCTCTGGAAGCAGGTTCCCTGGGCACGATGGCCGCAATCGAAATTCTGGGTCTCGAAAAGACCTACATGGTGGGCTTCTGGCACAAACGCCCAAAGCGGGCGTTGCACCCGCTTCATTTGACGGTCGAAGAGGGCGAGATTTTTGGCTTCCTGGGCCCGAACGGCGCGGGAAAGACTACGACTCTGAAAATCCTGATGGGCTTGGTCTTCCCGACAGCCGGAAGCGCCCGGATTTTGGGTTGCGATTGGACCGATTCTCAGGTCAAGGCTCAAATCGGATTTCTTCCCGAACAGCCCTACTTCTACGATTACCTCACAGCTCATGAACTGCTCGACTACTACGGGCAACTCTCCGGCGTTCCCGGCCATGAGCGAAAGCGCCGCATCGACGAGGTACTGTCCCGCGTGGCACTCACTGGCGTCAAAGGCTTGCAATTGCGCAAGTTTTCAAAGGGCATGCTGCAGCGAGTCGGAATTGCGCAGGCGATTCTGCACAATCCAAAGCTGGTGTTTCTTGACGAACCCATGTCAGGGCTCGACCCGCTGGGACGGCGCGAAGTGCGCGACCTCATGGAGCAACTCAAGCAGGAAGGCAAGACAGTTTTTTTCTCGACTCACATTCTCTCGGACGCCGAAGCCTTGTGCGACCGCGTGGCCATTATTCATAAAGGCGAGTTGCGCGGCGTCGGAGCGGTCGAGGATCTGACTTCTACGGTTCAAGGAAAAATTGAAGTGATTTGGCAAGGCACGCAGATTCCGGCATCGATGAAGGCTCTTGGCGCCGAGTGTCATGTCAGCGGAGACACTGTACGCGCCGTGCTCGCGGAAAAGCAGCAGGACGCCGCGATCGACGCGCTGCGGCGGGAACGAATTCATTTGATCGCCCTCACGCCACTGCGCACTTCGCTTGAGGAGTATTTCGTCGAGAAGTTGCAGCACGCACAAACGACTGCGGGAGTAGCCGGATGAGCGCACGGATCGCCTACATCGCTTCGAACACTTTCAGGGAAGCTGTGCGCGATCGCGTCCTGTACAACCTTATTGCTTTTGCCTTGCTGCTTTCTGGGGCGGCGATTTTCGTCGGCCAGATTTCCATCGATATCGAACGACTGGTGGTTGTGAACCTCGGCCTCACGGCAGTGTCGTTGTTTGGAGTAGTAATTGCGATTTTTATCGGAATCGGGCTGGTTTCGAAGGAGATCGAGAAGCGCACGCTCTATACCGTTCTCTCGCGTCCGGTGCGTCGATGGGAGTTCATCGTCGGCAAGTTTTTTGGACTAGCGGGGACGCTGGTTGTGAACACGTTCTTCATGGCCATCGGAGTATTCGGTGCTCTGTTTTATGTTGCGCACAAATTCACAGCGCCCGACCGCATGATCTTTGTTGCGCTGTACTTCATCATTCTTGAATTTCTGATCATCTGCTCCGTGGCGCTGCTGTTTTCGTCGTTTTCGTCTCCATTGCTCTCCGCAGTCTTCGCGTTTTCGCTCTTCGTGATTGGCAGCTTCGCAGACGATCTGCGGGGATTCGCCAGCCTCACTCATGGTTTCACGCGCTGGTTCGCCACGGGAGCGGCCTACCTGGTGCCGAATTTTTCGGCTCTCAATATCATCAGTGCGGTCGCGCACGAACATGCGCTGAGCGGACAACTCGTCCTGCAAAACACGCTTTACGCATTCTTTTATTCAGCGATGGCTTTGAGCGGCGCAGTGTTGATATTCGAGCGCAGGAATTTGAAATGAGCTGGAATTTGCAATGACTTGGGTAGCGCAGCCGGAGTTTGACCGATGAAGCCGCGACGCCGCACGACAATCCTCGCGGGTACTTGCCTTGCGGTTTCTATGACTGCGTGCGTGTTGCTGCTGCGGCATATTGATCGGCTTCGACCACAGGCAACCATTGACGACGTTCTCTATATCAGTTCGCCGAAGATGGCGAAGCGCGCCAGCCTCGGATTCGACGGCCTCATGGCCTGCATCTACTGGACACGCACCGTCCAGTACTTTGGGCACCGCCACTATGATCGGGCACAGAGCTATAACGAACTGGCGCCGCTGCTCGAGATCACCACCACTCTTGACCCACAACTGATTCCCGCGTACGAGTTCGGCGCCACTTTTCTGGCGCCGCGTCCACCCAATGGGGCCGGCGACCCCGCCCGCGCCATCCAGCTGATGGAGTACGGTATCGCACAGAACCCTCAGAACTGGCGGCTCTACTACGACATGGGCTTTTTGTACTACACCGAACTGAAGGACTACAAAAAGGCCAGCCAGATTTTTGAGCGGGGCTCACAGATTCCCGGGGCGCATCCCTACATGAAAGTGCTGGCGGCACAGATGGCACAACATGCCGGCGATCTCAGTACGGCTCGCCTGCTGTGGAGCGCGACGTTTGAGACCAGCACGGAAAAGGACATCCGGCGAAATGCCCTGGAACACCTGCGCGCGATTCAGGTCGACGAAGATGTCATTCATCTGCAGGCAACGGTTACGCGCTTCGGAGAACGTACCGGGCGTTTGCCGCTCAGCATGCAGGAGTTGGTCGAAGCTGAGCTTGGGAATGGAATTCCTGCCGATCCTGATGGGGATGCCTATTTGCTGACTCCTGAGGGCCGCATCCAACTCGCCAAGCCGGATGACTTCCCGTTCGTCACGAAAGGCCTGCCCCCCGGATACAAACCCTCCGCGCTTCCGAGATTCCACACCAAGGGTTAGCGGCTCGACTTTCAGAATGCCGTATCATGGCTGTCGCTCGTGCGGTGTTCGCCGATCCTGCGTGACTTGGCAGCCCGACTAAGCACGCTCGATGAATTTCTCGTATGGGCCCATCCCCACAAATCAGCGTGATACAGACCGCACGGCAATGGTGGGTGCAGGCTGCTTCCTGCGAGGGATCGATGCGCGCGACGCTCCGACTTCTAAGTGTTCTGTGGGAGTTTGTGCGCGACTCAACGCCCGAGCGGCTTCGTAGCCGTTTCGGAGACGCCGACTACGATTGGGACCATCGAGTGAATACCACCAGCGGTGCTGTTGGGTGGCGGGACCGGCTGCTGGGACAATTCCATTCCGAATATCAGCCGACCGAGCCTGGCGCTTTTCATCAAATGCTCGACTTTCTTCAAGCGCAAGCTCAGGTCAATTTTCATGACTTCACCTTCGTCGATCTAGGATCGGGCAAGGGCCGCACGTTGTTGATGGCGTCCGATTATCCGTTTCGCAGAATCATTGGCGTGGAACTCTTGCCGGCGTTGCACCAGATTGCTGCTGAGAATCTCGCGAAGTACAAAAGCGATTCTCAGGAGTGCTTTGCGCTGGAATCCATCTGCGTCGATGCCACTGCGTTTCATTTTCCCGAAGATCCTCTGGTCCTTTATTTATTTAATCCGCTTCCAGAGCCGGGATTGCGCCAAGTGATGGCCAATCTGCGGCAGTCGTTGCACGCGCAGCGCAGACCGGTTTATGTCCTCTATCACAACCCCTTGTTGGATCATGTGCTGAGCGAGAGTTCGATCTTGAAGAAGCTCGCCAGCACGGATCAATGTTCGTTTTGGTGCGGTAGCTAGCCCACAATTTAGCCAAGATCGTTCCACGAATCTCTTATGCGAGCGTGGATACTATCCCACCGTTCCTTCGCCGATGCGCAGTTCGCGATTAGGGGATCGGCTAGTGTGCACAATCGGTAAAGGGCCGCGTGATCCGCGATGCACTCAACATGGATCAGGACTGCGTGCTGCACTCTACGCGGCACACATTCTGCACGAATCTAGGCAAGGCTGGCGCTGACGCATTCACGATCCAGAAGCTCGCCGGGCACAGCAGCATCACAATTTCTCAGCAGTACGTTCACTCGGACGCAGAGGTTCAGCAGTCTGCGATCCGCCTGCTCGACGTGCTAATATCGGAGCCACTGCGACCTGTCCAGACAGGCGAGATCAACGTCTAAGCGGGGCTGGCGGAACTGGCAGACGCGCTGGCCTTAGGAGCCAGTGGCCGCAAGGCCGTGCAGGTTCGACCCCTGTGCCCCGCACCAGTGATCTGCCGGGTAACGCCTATGAGTTAGCCCACTGGGCCGACTTGCAATCGGTGCTCAGGCCCGCGCCAGCTTATTCTGCCTTTAGTTTCTGGCGCTGTGAATGGTGTACTTATGAACATCAAACAGAGCCGGGTCAAGGCCCGCGTTCACTTTGATGTTGTGAAGTTCCTTTACGTGATGTTGCGTAGTTCCCGGGCCTGTTTCAATCGTGAAATCGGACTTCAATTCCAAGTCGAACTCGCCTGATACGCAAGCACTGCCCGGAGTGGTCGATTTCGCATATGGCGTTCCCGGGGCGCTTATGACATTTACCGGAACGACTTTGCACGGGATACCCTCCACCGCATCGTCCGGCCACTTAGCGGCTGGTGGGTAACCTTTTGGATTCGGCCTGTGTGGCGAATCGGGATTCTCGTAAGCGGTCAGATTCTCACGGTTCAACCGATATGCCGTACCGGACTTGTTGTCCCACAAAGTCCCATTGCTGCCATGACCTTCTGCAGGAAGGGATAGGGTCGAGCCGTCGGAATCGCGGTAGAAAGTTTCATCTGCTGCAAGCGACTCAACGACCTTGCCATTTACAATAACGTCTGTACGTTGGTGAACTTGAGCGGATAGCGGCACTTCTTGTGCATACAGCGAGCTGCCAAAAACAATGACCGCAGTGCAAAGCAGCACTCTTCGAATTTGATTCTTCATAGCACTAACTCCTCAGAACAATAGGTTAATCCAACTGAGAACCCCACGACCCTAAGTGCAAACCTAAGTCTGGTGCGTCTGCCCATTCCGCCACTTTCGCTCATCGCAGAACACATCATAAATGACTGCCACACTATTCCGACTTGTTGCAGATGGCGCGTCGGTGGCCCTTGCAGTGGCAGAGCCCGACCGCGGTCCGGCTATTCGGTTGTGTAATTGATTTCCATGTGTCGGACTTGGACGCTGGAAACGTACAAGGCCAAAAGTGAGACGCCGACGACGCCCAAGATCGCAACGGGTGCAGAAACCGGATCAGGATTGGAGACCAGCAGGGCCAGCAGGGCCGGAGTTCCGGGGGGAGTGGGGATATCCACCGGGCAAAGCGACTTCAAATAATAAATGACGCTGAATTTCTGCAGCAGAGCAGGCAGGAACGGATTCACCGACTCCCAGATGAGAATCGAAGCAGCAGGCAGAATCGGATTGCGGAACAAGATTCCGGCTGCAAGGAAGAATGCTCCGTAGCCGACGCAAGCAAGGGCGGTGACCCCGACATACGCCGCAGCCTGCTGTAATCCATGGTTCTGGTAGAGGTAGAGATCGCGCGCAGCCGGATTGAACTGCGATGTGAAAACCACAATCTGCAGTACTTCGCTGGTGACGAAGATGATGCAGGTTGCCAGCAACCCGGCCAGAAATTTTCCGGTCATTAAAACTTCACGGCGAATCGGCGCCAGAAAGTAAAAATGGAGACTCTTATCTAAAACCTCTCCACGAAACAGGTTCATGAAGACGCCCAGGCAGCCAAAGAATATCGCAAGACGCAGAAAAAAGAATTGGAACACGCCGGCGAATACCTTGGCGCCATCAGGCTGGGTAAAGCCGGTTCCGATTTGAATGCTCGTTACCTTGCTATCCACGAAATCGAGCAGAAGATCATGAGACCCGTCGGAGTAACGATACTGATCGTGAGGGATGACCGAGACTTCGCCCGACTCGGATCGTTTCCTTTCCTTCCACCGAATGTGAACGGGTGGCCTTCCCAGCAGAGCGAATACTTCGTCGCTCGTCATACCCAGTTTCACGGAGTTCAGGTCCTGGTTGGTCAGTCTCTTCGTACCCTCGCTTACGATGTTGTCGCTTCGATGCCGATCATGAGATGCAACGGCTGCATTGATGGCGAAAAGAACGACCGGCAACAGTGCGAGGACGTATATCCACAGGCCACGCCGCGCGAAAAGCGTCTTCTTCATTTCCAGGCGAATGACGGACTGGATCTGCTCCCACCAGAGTTTGGCCGTCGCACTTCTCATTGGACTTTTCACCGTACTACCTCATCGCTGCCCACAAGATACTCGTAGACTGAATTCACATCGTCGTCGGCGGGGGCAACGGATTCGATTTCGACTCCATTCATCGCGATGCGGTTCATCATGAGGTAGAACTCGTCTGCATCTTTTGTCTTGATCAGCAATCCATGACCGTCGTTGTGGATGCGGATTTCGATGGTCTGCTCCGACTCCATGATCCTGGCCGCGAGATCGCGCGGCCGGTCGCAGCGGATCAGAATCTGCGCCGGATGTTCGTGGATTTCATTGCGCACACTATGGATCTGGCCTTCCGCTACGACGTACCCATTGCTTAGAAGGATCACCTGATCCGAAATGGCGTCGACTTCATGGAGAATATGGCTTGAGATGATCACGAAACAACCATCGACAGCCACCGAGCGAAACAGGGCGATCATCTCAGCCCGAGCCAGCGGGTCAAGACCGTTCAAGGGCTCGTCCAGTACGAGAACGCGAGGGTTGTGGCACAAAGCTTGGGCCAGCCTGATGCGCTGGCGCATTCCCTTGCTGTAAGCGGCGACGTTGCGAGCAGCCGCCTCGACAAGATTCACGCGCTCGATGGCGCGCCAGGCCATTTGTTGCGCTGTCTGGGTGTCGCTGCCTCCGAGCCGAAGGTAGGAATAGACGAACTGAAATCCCGTCAGACCCTTCGGAAAAGAGTCGAATTGCGTGCTGTAGCCGACGAACTTAAAAAGCTTCTCCGGTTCATCGGGATCGCAGTCCAGCACGCGAATTCGCCCGCGCGTTGGACGCACCAAGCCCGTCATCAGGTTCATTAACGTGGTTTTTCCGGAGCCGTTGGGGCCGACCAAGCTTGTAACACCGGGAGGGATGGCGAGACTGATGCGGTTCACTCCCAGAATCTCGCCGTAGAATTTCGAAACGTCTTCGAAGACTATGCGGTCGGTCGTGCTAATAACCCTGGTCGCCTCTTTCACTTGACCACCTCATAAGCTCGCACCTTGCGCACGAGAAGAGCGAGGCAGATTGCGCAATAAATGAGCAATGCAATCCACGCTTCCGCGGAAGAGATGGAACGGTCGCTGTCCACTCCCAGCATCGAAGTCCAAACGGTGGTGATCAGATAGAACAGATTGAGGAAGTACCCCGACTGTGTCTGCAGCACGGCATTAATGGCTTGCGCGAAGCCTGCTCCAAAGAACAGGACCGCCAGCAGCAGTGCCCCGGCAACGATTCTCCACTTCACCCACGCCGACAACGCCATCGCGAGAAGAGAGAGGATTGCGATCCACAGCAACGAAGAAAGAATGAGGCTGCCGGCGATCCAGAGATTGTCCCAGGCCCATCGCGGGCCGGCGAGGCTCGACTGAATGGCGAAGAGAACGAGGCCCGGAATCCACGTGATCTGCGAGAGCAAAATCACCAGGACGGAAGCCTTTCCCAGCACGTACTCCGCTCGCGAAAACGGACGGCAGAAATACAACGGCAGTGCGCCATTGGCGAGATCGGGCGAGATCAGCCCCGGCCCCGTGAAGGCGGTGAGGACAAATGCCAGCACTCCCTGCACAATAATAAAGTTCAGGAAGAACTTGTTATCAATGGTGACAAAGGGTCCACCGAGAGTCCCGAATCGCTCGAGAAAACTCAAGTTGTGAGCGAGATAGATGATAAGAACGCACGCCAGTGGATAAAAGAAACAGAGCACGAAGAGCGCGGTCAGGAGCTTCGAACGGAACATCTTTCGCCTGGAATAGCGAAACAGAACGAGAAATCGCGACCACGCGGGCGTAAGCCTACCGGAGTACGACGTATAACTGCGCCTATAGACAGCCATGATGGCGCTCCGGAATCTTTGAGTTCACCTTGTCGGCAGGATCTGAGCGCATATCAGCTTCCCATCGCTTTCAGGAAAATATCCTCCAGCGTGTCGCGGCGGAAATTGAGTCTCCGGATCCGGACATCGCGCTCGGCGGCGATGCGATAGATGTCACGAACCTCGACGCCGTCGGCAAGGATCATCTTCAGCCGGTTGGCTGTCGTAGCACATTCACAGCCAAGCTTTTCAATCGCCTCTGTGAAATCGCCGTTGGCGCCGTAGAGCTCTAACTCAAGAAATCTCTTGTTCGCCTTGCGCTCTTCTTCCAGGTTCGAATAGTGCGCAATTTGGCCTCGATTGAGAATCAAAACCTCTTCGCACGTGTCTTCGACGTCGCGCAGAAGATGCGAGCAAAGCACGATCTGCAATTGCCTGCTGTCGCGGATGTCGCGGATCATCCGGATCATTCGCTGCCGCGCCGAGGGATCAAGACCGTTCGTCGGCTCGTCCAGAATCAGCAGTCTGGGCCCGTGGGCAATTGCCTGCGCCAACTTCGCCAGTTGCTTCATGCCCTGCGAGTAGGTTCCTAGTTCCCTGTATCGCGCCTCGGCTAAACCCACGCAGAACAGTGCTTCGTGGGCGCGCTCCAGCGCTGCCGCCGGAGGCAAGCCGGATAGTTCCGCCATCATTTGCACAAACGAGACAGCGCTCATCTTCGAGATAAGCGCGTCATTCTCTGGCATGTAGCCGACCAGGCTGAGAATCTCCCTGCGATTGGTTCGAATGTCGTATCCCAGAACGGACGCCGAACCGGAAGATGGTTTGTAAAAACTGAGAAGTGTGTTGATAAGCGTAGACTTGCCGGCACCATTCGGGCCCAGCAAACCGATAGCCCGCCCACGCAGCGAGCAGACCAGATTCTTCAGGATTTCGCGGTTGCCGAAGCGGACTGAAAGGCCTTGCAGTTCGATGATGGGCTTTGGCGGAGCAGCAGCGTGTTCTTTGTTCGAGACCGCTGCTGCTCCGGGTTGAATCGTCGTACTCATAGAAAACAAGTCGAGGCTATTGGGTCGAACCCGGCACCGAAATGGCTCCTCCCATAAACATTTGCGGCAGGAATGCTCCGCCGTGGCCCATGGTCATCAGAGTACCGAGATCGAAGCCCATGAAGCCAGTGTTGCTGGCAACCACGATTCGGTCGGGTTCTCCATAAGCGTAGATCAATCCTGGCGCCGTGTTGGCCTGGAGTGTCGCGATCGACTGCTGCTGCTGCAGTGTAAGTGTTCCGACCGATTTGATCTGATCGACTAACGGGCCAACCACGGGGCCGATGTTGTGATAGAAAATCCCTGAGAAATTCGTGTATCCATCGTTGGGCAGAAGCGCCTGGAAAGTCGAGGAATGCGTGAGTGTATTGCCAGCTTCGCGATCACGAATCGCTTTTGAGAGCGTGGCGATATCCGGCCCTGCGATCAGATAACTATCGACGTAGGTGTAATCCGTCTCAACGCCCGGGTGCTTTGAATTGCGGACGATGTAATAAACCTGCGAGCCGACCTGCTTTTGCGAGAGCACCAGCGATCCCTGTGACGGGCCGGCCTCGCGGTCGAAACTGTCGATCAGTTTCGTAATCGTCGACTGCAACGTTGCCGGGTCATAGACTTCGAACACCAGCTTCCACCTCGGCGTGGGCAATACCGGACCATCGAAGGCGAAGGCTACTTCGCCACCGAGTGGCGCGGTAATGTCGTCCAGCACGCTGACACCGGTCTTCGCTTCGAACTTTGACAGGTCTTGGGAGAAGTTTGCATCGCTGCTGCCGATGATCTGGAACAGGTCTTCCATGATGCTTCGGGGATTCTTGATGACCACGGCGTTGACCAGGCTCGCATCGGGAGAAACAAACTCCAGTGCGCCCATCGAAGCCGGTGCGGACAGCCAGGAGGCGATGCCACGCCGTTCGGAGGCAAAGGTCAGCGCAGCTCGATTTTCCGTCTTTCCTCCGACTTCGCGCCGCTCGATCATCAGGTACCGGACGTCTCCTATCCCTGGGGGCAACGGCCTGTTGCTTCCATCGGATACGTTTTGCGCGACAATTTGTTCCATATCTGCGCAGAAAAGCCACCCGGCACCCTGCTGGTAGGAATGGAGCACTTGCTGGTAGAGTGGCGCTTCGGCGAAATGCCCAGTGTTGGAGCCTTCCATTCGAGCCACCGCCTGCCGCAATTCTGCAGCGTCGGGGCTGGCCACGAACATGCCGTTATTGACATAAACGAGGAACGGGCGCTCCGCCGATGACGTCGCCGACGCTGGATTACGCACGATTTGAAGCGCGGCCTGAGTACTGCCACGATTGGCGCGCTTCATTTCATTCTGCAGGAAAGCATCCAAACCCGGTTGCCGAACCTTCGCGAGGACTACCGGCGCGCCAAAGCTCGCCCCCTCTTTGGGCACTGCGAGCACGATCTCATCTCCCAGATAGCTGTTGAAGGTCTTCAAGCGCTCGATCAGATCGCCGAGCTTCGGCCCTTTGCCGCGCTGCTGCTCCTTCCACCAGTCGCGCAACGCCGGACTGTGCTGCAAGCGTTCCTCAAAGAGTTGGCTGGCCTCGCCTAATGTTGGCGCGAGATTGGGAATCGCGGCATAGATCGCAGTATGGTCGGGAACATAAGGCAGAAGTTCGGAACTGTAGCGCAATCCGGGGCCCGGAATCTCCTCGAATCTTTTTTGCAGGACGGCGAAGTCTCCCAGCAGCGCGAGGTATTTCGCCGAGTTGCGGCTCCATGCAATCTCGTTTTGGATTGGAACCTTGGAAACGCCAGGCCCCGAAGTCTGCTCGTCGCCGGCATGCAGATCAGAGGTTTCATCGCCCGCCGCTACGCGAACAACGCCCTCGATGACCGCCACGCGGGAACCTTTCGTCCCGTGGTTGACGGAGAAGATTGTTCCCTTCACCGACACCAGACAATCCGGGGTGGCAACGTAAAGCCGGCCCGTGCGCTGCTTTGCGGCTTGCACGATAATATGGCCACCGTCGAGGTGGATGGTTGTACCCCTCCATTCGCGAGACACCGAAAGGTCGGATCGCTCCCCCATCTCGACCAGCGATCCATCAAGCAGGCGAACCACTGCGTTCGAGCCCTTGGCCGTGCGGATCTCGTCTCCACTCCTGATCTGGTAGCCTGCCGGAAGCACTCGAACCTGATCGTCAGAAACCGCGTACAGGGATCCATCAACATTCTGCACACTGCCGCGGACGGAGTGCTGGCCGGGGAACATGCCGTTGACCAGCGAGAGAGCAACGACTGTGACCGCTGCCACCGCGGCCGCGCCCATGGCCCATTTCCACAGCCCGAAGCTGCGAGATACAGGCTTTACTTGCCATGTCGGCTGCCGTTCAGCATTGCGGACCTGTTCGACGGCGCGACGGCACGCCACACATGCGTGCACGTGATCTTCGAACAGTAACTTGCGCGCCTGCGGCAGATCCTCTGTCAAATAGGACGGGATCAGCGCCTGAAAATCCTCACAGCTGCGCAGCGCCTGTGTGCTGAGTTCGATCGCTGGAGACGAAGTCATCGAACTCCAGACCCGCTGGCCCGCGCGAGCAACCACCTGATCGTCGACGTGTTCGTTTCGAATCTCAGAAATTAGCCGGTCGAACTTGTTGTCGCTCATGATCTGTCTCCTGATCTGCCTAGGTACGGGCGAAGCTCCCTGCGGAGCTGTTGGCGAGTGCGGTGTACGATGACTGCAACTAGAACTTGTGAAATGCCAAGAGATTGTGCGATCTCACGGTTACTGAGTCCCTCGAGAAAGCGCAGCGCGAAGACCTCCGCCTGGCGCGGCTTGAGTTGTGACATGGCTCGCGCCAGTCCCTGCCGGAGGCCAGAGATGTCTGCTTGCACAGGCGCCGCGAGGGCCTGCCCCGATGATTCTTCCGGCAGCGGAACGGTCTGGTCGGACTGTCGCGCGCGTACAACATCCAGAGCAGCATTGATAGCCGCCCGTCGTAGATAACTTTCAAGGTTTTCCAGAGGGTCAGCGTTCCGGCCTCGGCGGAGCAATCGCAGGAAGACGGTTTGCAATGCATCTTCCGCATCCCCTGCGTTGCCGGTAATCCGGTACGCGGTCCGGAACACAAGACCGTGGTGCACCCGAAAGGCTTGCTCGAGTTCGTCGGGAATCGCGATCGCCGCTTCCTCTAGTACGCTAAGCAGGGTACCCCTCCTCTAGCTCCGTTTCATCACTAAAGACGTCGGTTAGCGCTGTTTATTACAGGCAAGCTAGGAAAAAGGGCCGCGCACGGTTGGTTGGCTCGCGCCCGGCGCGGGAGTCCGGGACCCCGTGTTGACCATGAACCTTCCGTAGTCGGATTGTCATGTTCAACACGGGTCAGGCGGTTAGGCTACTTGGCTGCCTGTTCTCGTTCCTGCATGATCTCGAGCCAGTCTTTGATCACGCGGTGCTGCAGACCGAGATTGCCAATCTGGCAATGCTGATGCCCCTGTTCCTCTCGTGTGAAGAGGCGTGCCGTGAGTGAGCGGGCGTGGGTCAGCAAGCCGATCTGGTCGTGGAACTGGTGCAGCGGTATGCAGAAGTCCTCAGTTCCGCCAAGAACCAGGACGTCTTGCTCGATGAGGTGCGACACATCATCGGTGCGGTACTGGGGAAGTTTCTCGAGATAGTCGCTCGGGGTCTTTCTGCCCATCACCTGCATCCCGTGATGGACGCCCCAATTGACGAACGGATCTTCTTTCATCGCGCGCTCCACTGCGGCATCTACGATATGGTCCGCTCCTACCTTCAGGAGCGCGGACAGCTCTTTTCGGACCGATGGCTTCACCGAAGTCAGCGTGACCTCGAAGTAGTCCGTGCAACTGTCGTCACACACGACTCGATGCACGCGAGGCTCGTGCGCCGCCGCTCGAATCACCAGGCATCCACCGAACGATATGCCCCACAGCGTTACGCCTTCGAGCTTGAAGTAGTCCAGCACGGCTCCGACTGGCTTGTGCCAATCGCGGGTGAATGGGAGGTTGTGGTCCTCGACGGTGCTTCCTTGCCCGGGCCCGTCGAACATGACGAAGTCATAGCCGGCGCGGGCGAAATAGCGCTGCGTTGGAAACCAATCTTCGATGTACGTGTCGAAGCCACCAAACATCACGATCGTTCCCTTAGGTTGGGACGGAGGAGTCAATCTGTACGCTGAGATGGCCCCTGCTTCATAAGGAACGTCGAAGTGGTTTGTCTCCGAAACCGCGAAATGCTCGCGCATCAGCTGGATGTATCGCCGCCGCGTGGGTTGTTTTCTCGGGTCATCGTCGAACATGAAAAACACCGCCGACCGGAGATAGTACGCGCCCTTGAGCCTTTCTCCGCGCTGGAGTGCGGCCTCGCCGAGAGCAACGAATTCGCGCGTGTAGTCGGTGAGGTCATGTATCCTCGGACTGACGGACCGCATCTCCTCGATCATGTCCGGCTCGCCGGTCGAGAAGCGGTTCATCTCGTAGTTCAGGCTTGCGTTGGGGTGTAGGTCGTCGTAGAAGCCGACCGGAAATCCCTCGAAATGCCTGACCGAGGGGGTAGGTGCGAGCGTGGTCGAAGTTGCCATTGGAATTTCTCCTTTTCTGCGACTCGGTCGCCTAAATTTGTGAATCTCCGGGGAATTTCTCCAGCAGCCAGTCAAAGACGGCCGCATGGACCAGCGAGGTATTTCCACCCTGGCAGTGCTCGGCGCCACCTGAAGGCCGATCGAAGATGCGCGTGGTCACACTGCGGGCATTGACCAGCGATTTCTCGAAGTCCGCCGTCTGGTGGAACGGAATGAAGTGGTCTTCAGTACCGGCCAGGATCAGAACGTCCTGTCGAATGCGGTCGGCCACGGCCGCCAGCTTGTAGGGTGCGAAAGCCTCCAACGTATCGTCGAAACCGTTCGTCCCTAGCGTCCAGTGCGCCGTGTTGAAACTCCAGGACACATCAGGATTTTGCAGAGCCAGAGGATTCTTCTTCGCAGCGAGCACAACCCGGCCCACAATCTCCTGAAGATCGAATGCCTCGTCATAGGCCACGACGCCATCGATGCGGTCTTCGAAGGCGGCAGCGCGCGGCGCGAAGTACCCGCCCATGCTCATGCCGATGAGCACGATCTTGGACGGCTTTGCGTGAGTGCGTAGGAACTCATCGAGCACCGCCGAAGTTGGCTTCTCCCACTCGTGGGTGAACTTCATGCCGTACTTGCGCAACGGTTCGCCTTGTCCGGGACCTTCGTAAATCAACACCGAGTAGCCACGGTCGAGTGCCGCCTTACCCAGAACGGGGTACATTTCCTCCAAAATTGAGTCAAAGCCTCCGACAAGCACGATCAGCGGCTTCTTCTCGGATCCTGCCGGGCCGGGCAAGTACAACGAACGCAGACGTCCGTTCTCATATGGCGCTCCGAAGTATTCGTAGCGGATGCCGAGTGCATCCAGACCCTGGAAGAATAAGCGGCCTGTCTTTTCAAATGAAGCCGGGCGCTTGGGATCATCAGGCGGCAGCAGAAACTCGCCGAGCCGCTGATAGGTGGAGGCACGCATGTAGGCTCCGCCCTTGCTGCGCGGGTCCCGCGTGTGCTCGGCCGATGCCTCTACGCGATCGGCAGTGGCTGCCCACGCCGCGTACCAGCTCTGCATGTCCCCTTCGGTAATCTGCTTCGTCGTCTCCAGCATTTCGCCGATGTCGGCGCATTCCGAGAGCGTGTAACCAGCATTCCTCAATGCTTCGAAATGGAATGTCTGGTTGGTGAAGAAACGGCCTCTTGGGCTAACCGCTTGCGCGGGGCCCGCTTCTAGAACTGCACTTGCGTTCGTCATCGTCATGGGAATTCTCCTTTTGTTTCGATTTGTGATTGCGGCCAAACTGCAACGTCAATTGCCGTCTGCCATTGCCATCTCAAGATTCGGGCTGGCGGTCGTTCCGAACTTCTCCTCGATCCAGTCAAAGAAGTCCGCTTGCCATAGTGTCGGGGCGCCGAGCTGGGAATGCTCATGTCCGCCGGATGCCCGGTCGTAGACCTTGGTGGTGATGCTGCGTGCGTTCACCAACGCTCGTTTGTACTTTTCGACCTGATTCAGAGGAATGAACTGGTCTTCCGCGCCGGCAAGTATCAGCACGTCCTGCCGGATACGATCGGCTACGCTGGCCAATGTGTAAGGGCCAACGGCGTCGAGCATCTCCTGTAGCCCTGTTGATCCGAGCGTCCAGTGAGAGTTAGAGAGCGCCCACCTCAAGTTCGGATTCGAGCGGGCAGCAAACGTGGCGAGCTTATCGATGAGCTTGCTGAGCCCCATGCGCTGCAGCTGCTTTAGAAAGCTGGGCACGCCAGCCATGAATGCAGCCTGAATGTCGTAGCCGTTGTCGTAAGACACAACCCCGTCGATCCGAGGCTCGAACGCAGCGGCGCGAGGCGCAAGATAGCCGCCCATGCTTAGCCCGATCAGCACGATCTTCTCGGGCCGAGCGTGCGACGCGAGAAATGCGTCCAGCACCGCCGACGTGGGCTTTTCCCACTCGGGCGTGAATTGCAGTCCTTGCTCTCGGAGTGGCGCACCCTGCCCCGGTCCGTCGAAAGTGAGAACGGAATACCCGCGTGATGTCGCTGAGGCTGCGAGGAAGAAATAGAGTTCTTCGACGATGGTGTCATAGCCACCGCAGAACACGATGAGCGGTCCTGCGGAGGGCTTTGGCGCGGGGTAATAGACAGCCTTCAGTTGACTTGTGCCGTAAGGAACGTCGATCTTTTCGTACGCGACACCGAGAGTATCCAAACCCTCGTAGAACACTTCGCGAGTCAGATCGAATGTCGCGGGCCGCTTCTGGTCGTTCCACGGCAAGTAGAACTGAGCCCTCGCGTAGTACGTGTGCGCTCGCAGCAGGGCTTCGCCACGGCTCTGCCGGTTGCGGATGGATCTGGCTCGGGCCATGTTGCGGTCGCCAAGCGCGGTCCACTCGGCAAACCAATTCTGTTCGTCGCCGCCCTGCATCCTGGTCGTGGCCTGCAGGACTTCGGAAATGTCCGCTCCGTGGGTGGCGACCTGGTTCAACGCGCGAAGCACGGCGTGGTGGTACGTTTGGTTCTTGAAAAACCGCCCGGTTCCGATGTCATCGCGGCCCAGAAGCTTTTTCAGGAAACTGGTCCTGGTTGAGGCAGCAGATTTTTTCGCACCTGCTGCAGTGTTGCTTAAACCCTTCGCGAATTCTTGTACGCTTTCCATCTGAGTCTCTCCTGTATCTCTCGTTTTTCAGCGCGGTGAACTAGAAAGTTGATCGACTGCTCTTAATTCGGTACGTCACGCCGACGACAATCCCACTCTGCGCAATCCGCGAGTGGAGTTGGCCGTCGCGGTAGTCGGTGTAGATGTAGCGCCAGCCGGCATCGAGAGCCCACCGGGGTCTAATTCGGTAGCTGAGTGCGCCGAGCGTCTGGTAGTCGAGTTGCGAACCCACGCCCCAGCCGCCTGCATCACCTTGAATTGCGGCGGTGAGCTTGTGCGAGATCGGGAACTTGATTCGCGCTCCAACCAGCGGGTCGATCCAACTGAGTGGCTTGCTCAGGCTGCCGCCACCTGCGATTGGTGCGAGCGTGAAATCCGCTCCTACATGCCAGTATCGGAAGCCGGTGAGGCCATCGATCTGGATGCGGCTGCCGTCGATCACTCGATAGCCGACTTCGGGTGTAGCCGTCACCGGGCTGTAGTTGGCTTTGGACAACATCGCCGGTGCGGGGTTGAGCAAGCTGTTGCTACTCTCTACCTCAATCGGCGTCCAGAGGACATCGCCAGTGATCGAGAGCCGCCCATGCTGCGCAATGAAGAGCTGCTGGATTCCAGGTTTTGCGCGCGTCATCAGATCCGCCGGACTTGCCTTGAAGCCGATCTGGTGACCTAGCGCGCCCACGGTTCCGTGAACACCCTGCATCCAGAGATACGTGATGGTGTCGATCCACCAGCCACCAGAAGCCGCGGAAGTAGCAGGCTTGCCCAAGGCACTCGTTGGACGAACGGCCTCAGCGTTGCCCAGCGATGGGCCACCGGTCGCGCGCCTGCCTTCTGCAAGGGGCTCCGAGTCCATTGACGAAGGTGAGCCAGCCGATACCAAGCGAACGTCGTCGATTTCAAATGAGAAGCGACCGGGAACAGCCAACTCGGCGAACATGACGCCCTGAAGATCGCTGCCATCGGTTCCCAGTTCGGCCAGAGAGATCGTGATCTGCTTCCATTCAGAACTGGCTGTGAAAGCTTTCGTCAAGGGCATCGGACCCCTGCTTTTCGACAGCAGCATGAGCTGATAGGTTCTGCCGTCACCCTTCGTCCAGAAGCTGATTGCCGATTTGCCCGACAGGTTCGCCGGACTCATTGGGCGCGAGCCGGGGAAGAACATCGCGCCAGCCCAGCCGAAAACGCCAGGATTGATTTCTCCAGTGATCTGGAGAGCTTTCTGGCTGTTGTTCGCACCGCCATCGATCACGCTGATGTTGGCTTCCGGCTTACTACCACCGAGAAGGCTGCCAGAGTTGGCGATCCAGCCCAGTCCGAACGAAGCCGTGGGAGTTCCCTTTTCGAAGTCGCTGATCAGGCCGGACTCTGAGCCCACCGGAGGAGCCGCGTGCCGTTGCGCCTCTTCGGCATGCTTTTCTGCGTCCAGCGTTGCGCGATAACCTTCGCGATCGAACTTCACGCCCTTTTTCCAGACCGCAACCACGTTGCTGATATCAGAAATTTGAGTCGTTGGATCGCCATTCACTAACAACAGGTCTGCACGTTTGCCGGGCGCGATTTCTCCGCGATCATTCAAGCCGAAAGCGGTCGCGTTGATCGAGGTTGCGGACGTCAGCGCTTCGATCGGCGTCAGGCCGGAGTTCACCAGCATCTGCAGTTCGCCATGCAGGCTCGCCCCGTGCGCGGTGCCGAGGTTGTGCCCGTCGGTGCCGGCGAGGATCAGCGTGTTCTGCGCCTGCAGCCGCCGAACCGCTTCCTCGACATAGCTCAAGCTGCCGCTGTGACGTGGGTAGTCGCCCCGCAAGTCGATGAGCGCCTCCGCGCTCAGGTACGGCTCGAGCCGAGGATCGTTCGCCAGAGTCAGACCCGCCGAAGCCCCGCTCATCGGCGCCAACACCGAGAGTGTAGGAATCACGAATGTGTGGTGCTGCGCCACGAGCGAATAGAATTCGTCATCCGCGGGACGATCGGCGAACAGGTGCACGAGGCCGTCGGCGCCCGCAGCCGTCGCGTCTTTTGCGCCCTGCAGTGACAGAACGTGAACCACCGCCAGCTTGCCGCGCCGGTGAGCAGCGTCGATGACCGCGCGCAGAGTTTCTTTGCCGAGCGTTGGAAGCTGTAGGCCGTATTCGCTGCCATCGTCGTAAACGATCTCGCCGATGAAGTCAGCTCCGTTCGCGATTAGCGAGTCAACCAGTGGCTGCGCTTGCTCGGGCGAAGAGATCGTCGGAATTGGAATGCCGTATTCCGTGCCATGACCATCCGGCGCGGTGGGCTGCGTCCGCGAGCTGCGCAGATCGGCGAGGTCCGGACGACGGCCTTCGGCCTGTTCGTGCTCGATCTGGTCGGCGTATTTCGGCGCCGAACCCATGTCGAGTTCCGTGGTCACACCCAGGGCCAGTGCGGATTTTAGGAAATGGTCGTTTCCCATGGTGTGAACATGCGTGTCGATCAGCCCTGGCAGCAGGGTTTTGCCGCGGCCGTCAATCGTCAGCACGCCGTCAGGCGTCGCCACATTTGCGCCGACCGCTTTGATCACTCCGTTATCGACCCACACATCGCCGTTGGGAATCACGCGCCTGCCATCGAAGATCCGCACATTGCGGACAACAAAATCTCGGGACTTGGGCGCCTGCGCCAGCGACGATCCGCCCAGCGCTAAAACCATCAACGCCGCCAAGATTTGCTGCAGATGAGGCAAGGACCCTGCTCTTACGCGCGCTCGATGCTCTCTGACGATGCTGGCCATCAGCAGAACGCCGAACGTTACATACGGAATCGCGGTTGCCGCACCGGGCGTATAGCGGAGCGCACTCAGACTCTCAATAATGTGGTGGACTTCGCCGATCGCGATCAGGGCCCAGACTGAAAGAGAGATCTCCTTTAACAGTCCGCCGGCGAGAATGCCGTAGGTCAAGCCGAACATCAGGCTGCCGAAGAGCGCGACCAGCAACACGGTGCCGTAATCCGGCTGCCGAAACCAGCCGTAGTAGTGCGCGAGAATTCGCTTGAGCGCGGCAAGTTCGCCGATCCCGAAGATGAGTTGCTCGCACATATGGAGCGGCGCTATCAGGGCGATCCATCCGAACCAACGAGTGCTGGGTTGCATGACTTTTCTCCTATCCGTTTTCGCTATTGCTTCAATGTTGAGAGACTTGCCTTCTGAAGGCGCGGGTCCATCTCGGCAGCCGCGTAATGCCAGAACTCGCGGGCCACGGCCGCGATCGCGTCCATCTCGACGGCGGTGACTTCGTGGCCCGATTCGACGAAGGCCGTGACCCCCCGGCGCGGGTTGTGCAGGAACGAGTTGCGGAAGGCTTCGTCGGTGATCAGCCGTCCAATCAGAATTTCAATGCTTCTCTGCGACACATTTACCTGCCTTTCGCGGGTAGATAAGGCAACGCATGTGCCAACCTGCGAGAGATCAGGGAGTAGTCATTAAGAGACTGATCTGCCGAGAGTTATGCGAGGAAGGAACGAAAAGCCTGCAAGCCGGTTGTAACTCCGTTTTGCGGAGAAATCGACAACTTGTCGATTCTGATCGACAAGTTGTCGATGACTATTCCAGGCCGTGACGCTTCAGGCGTGTGTATAGCTGGGCGCGAGTCAGGCCGAGTGTCTTGGCTGCGATGGATTTGTTGAAACGGGCTTTCTGGAGCGCTTTTTGAATCATGATGCGCTCCGTCGCTGCGAGGTCGTCGGACTTAATCTCAGTTTCGTCTGCGATTGAAGAGGCGGCCTGCGTCGGAGGCCTAAGAGCGCTATGAGGGGGCACCAGCGCCAAGTGTTCAGACACGATTAGGCCACCATCGGCGAGGATGGCGGCGCGTTCCAGAACGTTGCGCAGCTCGCGAACATTTCCCGGCCAGTGATAATCCGATAAAGCCTGTTTGGCATCGCGGGAAATGCCCGCAGGGGGGCGACCGATCGAGCGGCCGATCTCCTGCATGAAGGCTTCGCTCAAAGGAAGGATGTCGTCGAGTCGCTCTCTTAGCGGAGGCAGTCTTAATTCGAACACGTTCAAGCGAAAATATAGGTCTTCGCGAAAGAGCTTCTGCTCGATCGCTTTGCGCAGATCACGATTTGTTGCTGCCACAACGCGTACGTCAGCTTTCAAAACGCGTGTGCCACCGAGTCTCTGAAATTCCCGCTCCTGGAGAACGCGCAGAAACTTGGCTTGCGCGGACAAAGCCATTTCGCCCACTTCATCGAGGAAGAGGACTCCACCAGCAGCTTGTTCGACTAGACCCGGCTTGGACTGAACCGCACCAGTAAAGGCGCCGCGTTCGTATCCGAACAACTCGGATTCCAAAAGATTGTCGGGCAGCGCTGCGCAGTTGAGTGCGACGAACGGACCATCACGGCGAGCCGACCCGCGATGGATGAAGCGCGCGACAACCTCCTTTCCCGTCCCCGATTCACCCAGCAACAGCACAGTCGTCTCAACCGCGGCAACCTGTGCGGCTTTCTTGAGCACCTCCCGCCAAGGCACCGATTCGCCGATCACACGACGGTATCCCGTACGCGCGTCGAGTTCGTCGGTCAGTTGACGTACACGTGACTCTAGCTGAGCCGCTCGAGCAATGGCCTCGTTGGCTCGCTTGGCGGCTTCTGCTACATGTTCGCGTTCCAGACTTAACGCAAGGCGGTCGGCGATGCGGCGGCCCGCTTGAACATCGCGAAGGCTGTACGATGACTTGCTGTTCGACAGGAACGCCACTCCGGCCGAGAATTTCCCATTCAGGAAAATGGGAATCCTAAGCACGGACAGGAATCCCATTTTCGCAAGCGCAACGTTGAGGGACTCGGAGCGCGTGGTCGTGTCATCAACGATGTCGTACTTGAGTTTCGCTGCCGCCTCGTGGAAGTCCGGCGGAATCTCCATCAGCTCTGGAATTGGGAGGATATTCTCGCCACTGAAGACATAACGCCGGGCAAGGTTTCTACCGGGAAGGAAGACTGCCACTGAAATGCCGTCATGTGGCAGCACTTGCCGGACAATCTTCGACATGGGATGAATCAGATCCTGTAGCTGTCCGGTGTCGGCCAGCGAGGCCAGCGACTGGTCTAGCAGATCGAGTTTCGAGGCGTAGGCTTCGAGTTCCTGCCGCTGACGGGCCTCCTCCGCCAGCCGGTGATGCGACATCACAAGCGCGATATGGCTGGCAATGCGCTCGGCAACCGGAAGGTCATCATGCCTGAACCAACCCGGCTGTCGCGAGAAGAAATTGACAGCAGCCTGTAGCCGTCCCCCAAAACGTATTGGTGCGCTGAGAAGGGTTACCATGCCGGCTTTCAGAGCCGGGCTGCCTTTGGCAAGGGGATGATTGGGAAAGTCGTCGATGATCAATGCAGCCCTTGGTCCGGTCAGGATCTGGGGATCCGGCACAGCCACTTCGTAGGGGGATGTTGTCTTCCCCGAACCCGCATGCAGACGAATGCGGTCGCCTGCCTCACTGATTTCCATAACTCCCATGAGGTCGTGTGGCAACACGCGCTGTACCACCTGAGAGACTCGGTCGAACACCCCCCGGATATCGAGAACGTCCGTAAGCGTGTCGAGAAGACCGTTGAGAACTTCCAGGCGTGAAGCAAGATCGTGCTGCTGCTTCGGCCGATCAGAAAGATGGTCCCCAGACCCCATGGGCGTGCATTATATTCTCCGACGACCCGGGAGATTACTGGCAATACAGCGCCGCAGGTGAATCATCTAGATGGGCGCCTATTGTGGAGTCTCGCCGCGCGTTTTGTTGCAGTCAGGACAGTTTTCGTGGTCGGACACCTAGCGCTGGTTAAGAACCGGTCCTCTCACCACAAACGGCCAGAGTTGCTCACCGATGTCCAATGGCCCCGAGATGATTGGCCATATTTTTCCCAGGTGTCGTTTTCACTTCGGCCCACATCTCTACTCGTCTGCAACCGCACTCTCGGTATCAAGCGCGATCATCTGAGCAAATCTTCCACTCACAAATTTTTTGATGCATGGATTTAACAAGAATGTGACGCTTCTGTGACAAGTCACACTTTCGCCAACCGATAAGGTAAGCGGCGAGGCTCAGTCCAAGCGTCGGAAAACCGACATGTCAGACCTTGCAACCAGAGCGGTCAGCCAGGTGGCGCAGTTCGGAGAGGTTTCCCTGGATTTCAGGAGAATGGAACTCTATCGGGCCGGCCAGCCGGTTGAGATCACGCTGAGAGAGTTCAAAGTACTGAGGTTTCTGGTGTCCAGGCCGAAGGTGGTCATCTCGCGCCAAAAACTCATCAGTTCGGCATGGCCCAAGCGCAAGCGAGCCAGTTTTCGCACCGTCGACAATTGCATCGCGAAGTTGAGGCAGAAGATCGAGAGTAATCCTGGGTGCCCTGTTTTTATTCGAACCGTACACGGCGTGGGCTACAAGTTCGTTCCTGAAGAGGGAATGCAAACCTTCTGGCCGACTCTTGGTGAACCAGAAGCGTAGGAGAAGAGCATGGGACTCATATCTGTAAAGAGCGGAACAAAGAGAATCGGAATACGGTTGTTGATTCTGGTCAGTCTTCTGTCAGGCGTGCCGCAAGCCTTCGGGATTCCTGCCTTCGCGCGCAAGTACGGGCTGCCGTGTTCGGCATGCCATGAGGCTTGGCCAATGCTGAATAACTTTGGCCAGACCTTCAAAGACAATGGCTACCAGTTAGGCAACGGCCGGGACGCACCGATCTACCAGGATCCGTCTTACTGGCCAATCATGTTTCGCACGACGCCGCTGTGGCATCGGGAAAACAATAACCGCCAGGCCGTGGATTCGATTGCAGGAAATAGTGGGAGCGGACTGGTGGAATCGAGCGTGACGACATCCGGTTTTGACCTAGCCGGCATCGACGCCATTACTGCCGGCACACTCTATAAGAACATTTCTTTTTTCATTCAGCCCTTCTTCGGCAACAGCGGAGTCAGTCTCTCCCAAGCGTGGGCCAGATTTGACAACCTTGGGGGCTCGTCCTGGCTCAATGTAAAAATGGGGAAATTCGAACTTGATGAACCCATCTCTCAAGAGCGGCTGCTGACACTCAACAACACGGGTGGCCTCTACTACAACTATTTCTTTACGCCGCCGGGAGACAACAATTTCTTTGCCGGGATCGGTTTCGATCAACTGGGCGTCGAACTGCTCGGGCATTCCGATGACGACCAAACCCGTTACTCAGTAGCCGTAGTGACGAACAGCAATGGCCAGACCGGATTGCCCTCCAATCAGGCCTACGACGTCTACGCAAATTTCAATCAGGCGTTCCAGGCACCGCGGTTAGGAAGGCAACAAGTCGGCGTGTTCGGTATTTTCGGGCAATCGCCCACGTACTACCAGACCAGCGGAGGAATTCCGATTCCCGGAACCGGTCAGGGCAACCGCAGCTTTTCCCGGATCGGCGCCTACGGACACTGGTATGTGAATAAGTTCGACTTCTACACCTTCTTTCTGCATGGGTACGACAACGTATTCCTGGGTAACTCGGTGGCGGCCAATCATCCCGAAAACCTGCCGCTTGGCGCCGTCGGACCGTTGTGGAATGGCGGATTCGTTGAAGGACATTACAACCCCAATCCGCGATTGATCTTTGTCGGGCGTTATGAATTGACTCGCATGTCGCGCCAGGCGAATCCGAGCATCCGCGATAACGCAGGAAATCTCGATACCTGGACTGTGGGCTATCGGTACTACCCAATCATGAGCCCGCGTGCCGGTCTGGCATGGATGCAGGAGTACTCCCGCGTTCTCAACGCCGGAACCGCGCCGCTATCCGGCAGGGACGACATGCACAGCTCGTATCTGATGGGATTTGATTTCGATTTCTGAGGAGCAGTCGTGCGCATCCAATTCAGATTAGCGAATACCGCAGTGATCGTGATGGCGATGATGTCGTGCGCCTTCTCGCAAGACAGCCATATCGGAAAGCTGGTGGGAAACGCAAAACGTGGAAAGGAGCTGTACCAGCGCTATTGCATCTTTTGCCACGGCCCCGAAGGCGACGGGCGCGGAGAGAGTGCGCCGTACCTCGACCCCAAGCCGCGCGACTTTACCAAAGCACTTTTCAAGTGCCGCTCCACACCAAGTGGGACATTGCCGCTTGACAGCGACCTCTACAACACGATCAGCCGCGGCGTTCACGCGAGCGGCATGCCATCGTGGAAGCCATTGCTGCGCCAGGAGCGGGCCGACCTGGTCGCGTACATCAAGACGTTCTCTTCATCATTTCAGGAAGAACAGCCGGGCACAGCCGTAACGATTCCTCCTGAGCCCCCTGACTCGGTGGACAGCATCAAGCGTGGCGCTGAATTATTCGAAAGCATGAATTGTTGGTCGTGCCATGGGAAGGATGGCCGCGGGCATGGACCATCCGCGGCATCATTGACCGACAGCAAGGGTTACCCGATTACACCCTTCGACTTTACGAGCGGAACCCACTTCAAGTGCGGAGACACGAATCAGGAAATGTTTCGCGATCTGCTCACTGGTCTCGACGGCACACCCATGCCTTCATTCGCCTCTGCCATGAAACCCGAGCACATGTGGGATGTCGTTCACTACATCCGGACATTGCACGAAAAGAAGCACAGCATCGAACTCAAGAGCGAGACGCAAGGGCAATAAATCGACACTCCGCTCAACAGATGAGAAGTAAGGGACTGTGGAAACAGCCCGACTTGGTTTGTTCTCCGCAGAAAGCTGGAGAAAAGAAAGAAGGAATACTATGAGATTGAAATCTGGAATCATCCCTATACTTACGTTGGCGGCCATTTCTTTGTGCGGATACCTCTCGATCGGCTGGGCTAAACCCCCTGATGCAACCGGATCGCTAAAGGGCACAGTAAGGTTCGAGGGGACCGCTCCGAAACCGACTCGAATCGACATGTCTCAGGATCCTATCTGTGCCAAAGCACACTCGACGCCGCCCACAACCGAAGATGTTGTCGTGGGGAGCGGAGGGGCACTTGCTAACGTGGTGGTCTATGTTTCAGAAGGCGTTCCCGCTGGTAGCTATGAACCTCCGCAACAGCCCGCAGTGCTGGAGCAAAGAGGGTGCCAGTACAAGCCGCACGTGCTGGCGTTGCAGGCAAGTCAAAAGCTGAGCATAGTGAACAGCGACGAGACGACGCACAATATTCACCCCAGCCCCAACAACAATCGCGAGTGGAACATGACCCAGCCACACGGGATCCCGCTCGAACAGACGTTCGCGCGAGCTGAAGTTGCTATTCCGGTGAAGTGCAACGTGCATCCCTGGATGCATGGCTACATTGCCGTATTCAAGCACCCATTCTTTGGTGTGAGCGACAAAGGGGGGAACTTCGAGATCAAGAACTTGCCCCCGGGAAACTACACGATTTCAGCCTGGCAGGAAAAGCTCGGCACGCAGACCCAGAAAGTGACCGTGGGAACTGGAGAATCCAAGACGCTGGATTTTTCGTTCAAGCAATAAACACGGGAATCGACGGCAGTCTTATATCGAAGACCGCGTGTCTCCCGACTCTAAACCGCTTGCTGCGGGATGTGGAGGGAACACACGCACTGCCGACAGGTTGGGTTGTCTTCAATATTAAGGTTCGCACGGAATTGTAGAGCTTCAGGGCCGTTGACCACTTCTGCCAGTGTATGTCCGTGAATGTTGCCCACGACCTGATGAAAAAAGCACGGTCGAACGTCGCCAGAAGCTTCAATGACCGCGGAAACCCATGGCGCATTGCACCGCGGCGCGACGTGCTCCGCCTGATGAAGATGGGCACGAAAGTGCTGAACAATGCGCCTTAGTTTGTTCGGGCCCTCAACAATAAATCCAGAGGCGATCCTCGCACTCTGCTCAATAATCAACTGTTCTACCTCTGCCGATAAATGTTCCACTTCCTCCAGATTTAGCTCGATCCGTCCTGCACGATCAGGCAACCAGCCGTCAGGACGATTGAAAGCACCTGAGGTTAAATCTGCAGCAAGAAAGGAGACGGAATTCAGCCCTATATCCTTTGCGCTTTGAACAGCCCCCCGCAGACTTTGATGGTTACCCTTCTGCACGGTGCATCGCGCCTGAATCTGCATCTCAGCGCGCAGCGAGCGCAGAGCACCGACTCCACCGGCTAGTTGCTCGAACGCCTTGGGTACACGGCGAATGCTGTCGTGGACGGCGGGCGGTCCGTCGAGCGAGACAATCACATCATCCACGCTCTCGACTACAGAGTGCGCCTGCGACTTGAGTAACAATCCGGCGGTCAGCAACGTTACGCGGATCTTAACCGCACGGAGCATCGCTGCCAGATAGCTCCATTTCTGATTCAGTTGCGGCTCGCCTCCGGAAAAGACAACCCATCGCACACCCAGGCTTCGCAGTGAACCCAATTGCCGGTCCAGATCCTGCGGCGTAAGTTCCCTGGCTTCGCGAATGCGCCAGATATCGCACATGACACAGCGACAGTTGCATTGATTGTGCGGAAAGATCACCAGGACCGGCAGTGATCGAATGTGGTGCACTAACGATGCTGCGCCCTGTGGCGCCGAAATGGATACGAGGGTGGTCATTTGGACTGCGTAGCCTGCGAAAGCGGCACGCGTTGCAATCGCGCCAGCACGTGATCTCCCATCAGCCGAATCCCTGGGCATAGCGCTAACAGTGAGTCCGCTCTCTCTCCTACGCGCAGCCAGCCAGGACGACGCCGCGCCCAGCCTTCGAGATAGCTGGGCGGAATCGCAATGCCGATCCCTTTTATGGATCTGAGGCGAAAGTGCGGGCCGAATGCGTGAGCCACAGCCTTCACCGATGGGTATCGCACGTGTACCAATGCGCCGTCAGCAAGTCTGGCGTCGACTCCCTCTCGCTTCAAACGGCGAAAAGCCTTGGATCGATTTCCATGAGCCAGATACCATCCCATCTCCCAGAGGCAGAGCGGGCCCATCCAGCAAAGCAGACAAGTAGCCTCAGGTTTCATGAGTCCGGCCAGCATTCGGCCGACCTCGGCCAAGTTCTCCAAACAGTTAAGCACACCGAAGTTTGAGAATGCGCCGTCATACGGTCTACCCGTCGCCAAACTTACGATCTCCTCTGCACGCAGTTGTCGTGGATGCACAAGCGATCGCAGTCCCCTGTCTCTAATCCTCCGCTCGGCCTGCGTGATCATCTCAGCGGAACTATCGCACGCGAACACTTCTACGCCACGTTCCGCAAGAAAACACGCGTCGACTCCCGTTCCGCAGCCAATCTCGAGGACACGATCTCCTGCCTGGAATGTTTTCTCCAGTTCTCGCCACACAGCCGCGCGCTGGGCCTGACCGATGAGCGACGAAGTGAATGTCTCATCGTAACGTGTGGCGATCGCGTCAAACGGCGCCGAATAAATCGATGGTTGCGTGACGGCCATGGACTAGGCCTCGACTTCTGCAGCGGTGGTTTGTAACCCGAGGCGCGCATCGGAGATTCCACTCTGCAGCGCAGCAATTGTGGCGGCGTCGGGATTCAGCGACTGTTCAAGACGTTTCAGTTCCACCGCGCTGCGAAGCAGTTTGTCCGCGTGTTTGTAGTATTGACGTGAGTGACGATTACGAATGCGGAAGTCACGGTCCGATCCCTCACTCCAGGCTTTGGGATTGTCTACCCGCGCGGCGACTTCAGAAAAATACGGCGTGCCCTTGATCGGATATGCCACTGTGGTGAAGAAAATATCAGGATCGGTTTTCTTCACGTGTTCGACCGTCGCCTCGATATCAGACAACTCTTCGCCCTCATAACCCCACATCAGAAACATGCCGGACTGAATTCCAGCAGATCGGCACAAGGCAACAGCGCTCTGGACTTGCTCCACGGTCACGCCGCGCTGCATGGCATCGAGAATGCGTTGCGAGCCACTCTCTGAACCGATCCATATACGAAAACATCCCATCGCAGCTAGTGTTTCAACCACCTGATGGTTGAGCCGATCGGCGCGTGAAATGCACTCGAAGGGCAGTTTCACTCCGCGACGCTTCAACTCGTTTGCATACTGAAAGAGCCAGCCCGGATGAATGGTAAACACGTCATCGGCCATCCATGCCATTTGCGGCTGGTAGCGATTGATCAACCACTCCAGTTCATCGGCCACAGACGCTGGCTTGCGACGGCGGTGTGTCTTGCCGAAGACTTCGTGGCTGCACCAGCGGCAGTGGTAAGGACATCCGCGCGCCGTAATCAGCGAGACGGAACCCATGCCGTGATGTTCGCGCCACACCTCGACATATCGCGCCACGTCGACTGCCTCGCGCGCGGGCCACGGTTGAGCGTCAATATCTTTGATTTGTTCGCGCGGCTTGGTCCGTACGACAGAGCCATCCCCGCGTTGAAATGCGATTCCGTCGATCCCGTTCAGATCAGATGCGCGCTCGCGAAGAGCTGGGACAAGTTCCTCGAGCGTGACCTCACCCTCGCCGATCACAACCACGTCGGCTCCAGCCGTCAGATATTCTTCAACATAGGCACCCGGTTCGGGGCCGCCCACCACCGTTTGCCAGCCCGTTTCCTTGGCCACCCGCAATATCTCGACTACGGCGGGCCGCGTCATCAAATTCGCATAGACGCCGAGGACAGACGGCGGACCTTTCCGCAGCAAATCCCAGAGCTGCTGGCGCGATGAAAACGTCGAATCGAACACCTCTGTGTCAATCCCCTTCTTTCGCAGGTGAGAACAGATGTACAGGATTCCCAACGGCGGATAGGGCTTCATGATCTGAAGCTCCTTGGGATCTTCATAAAGAAAGTAGCCGTGGGTGAGCAAAATATCCATACGAGGAATCAACCGGCGAGGACGTTCAACAGTTCGTCGAAGCTGCTGGCATATACTGGCGCGTGCAATTGCACCAGCTTGTCAGCGGAATAGGAATTGAGAACAGTCGGCCGCGGATTGCGGCAGGTTTTCTCCAGATGCATCACGCGTATCCACAATTCGTCGGGATTGCTGTGAACGGTCTTGGTGTTCTCGACGCGCGGGCCGGAATACGAATTCCAGCAGTCGACCTGGGCGTGCAGGGCATCGTGCAGTGCATGATAAAACTCATTCGTGTAAGCGCCCTGAAACATCATGGCCATGTCTTCGCTATCGGACCAATTCTTCTTGTCTCCAAGCTGCGCCTGTACCCGATCAAAGAATTTCGTCCCCGGCAGCGGATAGGAAACTGAAACTCCGATATCGTCCGGTCGCGTATCACGCACCAGGCGGATCGTGTTTTGAATGTCGTGCCAGCTCTCGCCCGGATATCCAAATTGCAGGAAGTAGCAGGCGCGAATTCCTTCGTTGCGCAGATTTTCCCGCGCCTTGGCCACTTGATCGACTCGCGTTCCCTTGTCCATGGCATCCAGAATTTTCTGCGACCCCGACTCGACGCCCATCCACACTTCTGCGCAGCCGGCGCGGCGCAAAGCGGATGCGGTGTCCGCAGACATAAGGTCGACTCGCGATTGCATCTTGAAGGGGACGGCCGCGTCCAGACGTTCGACCTCGCGCGCGAATTCACGGACCCATTTGGGGCGCAGCCCGAAAATGTCATCGGCAAACCAGAGATGCTCAGCTCCGAATTCGTATTTCAATTGGCGCATTTCCTCCGCAACCAGAGCCGATGAGCGCACGGTAAAAGAATCGCCGTAGATCGGTTTGGCGCACCAGTTGCACCGGTAGGGGCAGCCGCGGCTGGCAACTAAATTCAGCGAAAAGTAACCGTGAGCCTGTTTCCAGGCCTTCTGGTATTGCCCGACATCGATCAGATCGCGTGAAGGAAATGGCAAATGATCGAGGTCGCGCATCAGGCTCCGGCCCGCAGTTTTCACCATCTCACCGGTCGATGAATCAAGATAGGCAAGGCCCGGCGTACGCTCCAGAGCCTCTTCATCTTGCTTCAGAAGATGCGACACTGCTTCCAAGAGTGTCCATTCCGCCTCTCCGAGCAACACGCACCGAAACCCTTTTTGCAGATAGTCCAAAGCGTGGTCCGAGGCGTCGGAGCCATTTACGAGGGCAGTGGCTCCTGCCCGCTGCGCCGATTTCAAGATGTCATAGGCCACTTCGCGCATTCGGGTCAGGCACATCTTCGTGAGGAAATTGAAATTGTCCTCAAACACCACCACGATCTTCGGTCGATGCTGCCTTAGCGCTTCGCCGAATCCTTCTTCCGGATCATTGAGCATCGTGTCGAAGAGCGCGACCGAGATTCCCGCGCTGCGCAGCAAGGCCGCGGCGTATAGAGTGCCCAGCGGCGGATAGGGCTGCATCTTCCGCGTTTGTTTGCGGTCATAGTAGAGATGATAAGAATGGGTCAGCAGGACATCAGCCACGTCGGGTTGCCTCGAGCGATTCGAATTCGACGAATTAGCACACTTGCTGCGTACGCTGGGCCAAAGCCTGCCCGGTCAAAAGCGATCTGCGCGTCACGACTTTCTCCACAGTCCTCGATAGCCACAACTCCCACGGGAACGAATAGCGGCCTTTTCCAATGCGCCAGCGAACTGGCGCACCCAGAAGTTTTCGCACTCCCCTTCGCGCCCACGGAACTCTTTTGGTTACTTTGCGAATCTGATTGTTCAAGAGGAAGTATTCCAGGCTGCGGCGCAATCGCCGGAGTTCCTCGCCACGCAGCCAGGGCAGCACATTCGCGCCGAGCGCCAACGTCTCCCATTCTCGGAGTGACTGCGGTTCCGGTACGCCCAGTTCCTTGAGTTGCGGCCAGATCGGAATTCCTGGATAGGGAGTAAAGATGTTGGGCGAGAAGCTGACATTTGGATACTCCTTGGCGATGTCGCTCATCACGCGAAAAGTCTGCTGACGATGGGCCTCGGTCTCTCCCGGATAGCCGAGGATGATGTTGAATACGACGTGAATTCCAGCGACGAATGTCTTTTGTGCAGTCTCTACCATCTGCTCGACATGCTGGAAGCGCTTGTTCATGAACATCAAGACTTCCTGCGAGGCAGATTCGGTTCCGAATCCAATGTGGTGGACACCGCTCTCAGCAAGAGCGTTGACGTCCTCCTGGTTCATCAAGGCGAGAAAATCCGTTGAGGTCTGAAAGTCCCAGTGAAACTTAACTCCAGTGGCAATGATCCCCTTGGCGATGGCGACAGCACGCTTTCGGTCGACTAGAAAGTTTGAGTCGAAAAGAGGAACATGCTCGATGCTGTAGCGCGGAACAAGATCGGCGAGTTCATTCACCACACGTTCCACGCGGTAAGCGTTGAAGCGCCTTTTGTAGAACACCTGATCGGTGCAGTAGTTGCACTGGTAAGGACAACCCACGCTACTGGTGTAGGCCAGTTGTCGGACGCCTGAGGCGGCTGCGTAAACATCAGGCTGTGCCAGGTGATACGCCGGGGCAGGCAGAATATTAATGTCGGCAACAGGTCGTTCAGGCTCGTGCACAATCTTTCCATCACCGTCTTTGAAGGAAAGGCCGCGCACGCCATGCAGTCCTTCGCCTTGAGCCATACGCTGCACGGTTTCCAGAAGGGTCAACTCACCCTGGCCACGCACGATAGCGTTCACGAACGGCTCCTGCAAGGTTTGCTCTGTCGCCAGGCTCGCGTGCCATCCGCCGAAAATTATGGGTAGATCCGGCCGCAACTTCTTTACCGCCCGCGACATTCTTACGGCGGCGCCGATGTGTGGCCCTGTGAGCACGGAAATTCCGAGACAAATCGCTCCTTCGGTTTCCCGCAGAATCGCTGTTTCGTAGTCGGGCGAAATCAGGTTGTCGACAATCTTGACTTCAAAGCCGGCTTCCAGAAGCGGAGAGGCTAGGCATAGCAACGAAAGCGGCGCACCCAGCGGCGGCCCATCGTACGGGGGATAAAACAAAACGACTTTGCCGAGGCCTGACATTTTTCTCGCCGCGAGGTTTTCAGCTATTGCACTGTAGGTTGCGGAGGGCGTGCGAATTGTCAGACGGATGTCAAATTTCTGTCACTTCCAGAGCGCTCATCGGCGCACTGCGACTGGTTGTTCTCGCATTGCTGATGTTGCGCGCAGCGTTCCCGTGATATTGCAGAATTTTGACAAGATTTAGACAAACGGACATGCGTGGATTGGTACGTTAGCTGCCGTACTCGCGCTCCAGATCATTGCGGTCGCTAAGAGTTGCCCCTGCACTTGGACAGGGCCGGGTGACGGAGATGATTCTTTTCTACAATCCGAAAGCCACTCGACCTCGGAATCGGCGATTCCCGCTGTCGATTCTCGCCATTGCCGCCGTGGTGGAGGGCAAAGAGCAATATGCGATCGTGGATGGCAATCTGGATCCGAACCCCACGGAAAGCCTCGTCGCCCTGATCAAAGAAAATGCGGTGGAACTGCTGGCCGTCACGGTGATGCCGGGACCACAAACGGTGGGAGCGGTGGCAAGCTGTCGCGAAATTCGCTCGCGCTTCCCTCAATTGCCAATTGTGTGGGGTGGCTATTTTGCCTCCAATTACACAGCCGCGGCGTTGAACGCGAATTATGTCGACTATGTGGTCCGCGGACAGGGCGAGCAAACTTTTCTTGACTTGCTTGATGCGATCCGCGGTCACCGCGATCTGGGAACGATTGCCGGACTCTCTCATAAAACTGCCGACGGCGCAGTCTGCCACAATCCAGAGCGCCCAATGCGCAGCCTGGATGATTTCCCCTGGTATCCGTATCACAGCATTCCCGCCGATCGGTATCTTCTGCCAACCTTTCTTGGTCGCCGCACCGCAGTACATCAAGCCAGCCTGGGATGTCCGTATCGATGCAACTTCTGCGGCGTGGTCACTTTCTCGGGAAGCCGCGAAAAAATGGAATCGCCGGCGCGCACCGAAGGCATGTTGCGGCACCTCACCAAGACCTATGGCGTAGATGCAGTCCAGTTTTACGACAACAATTTTTTCCTGCGCGAAGATCACACCCGCGAACTCGCCGACCGACTGGCGCCGCTCAGCCTGCGATGGTGGTGCGAGGGGCGCACCGACATCATGATGCGCTACTCAGATGAGACCTTTGAGGCGCTTCGCCGCGCGGGCTGCACCATGATTTTTTTTGGTGCGGAATCCGGCTCCAACGAGAACCTGAAGGAGATGAACAAAGATCTCTGTGCCGAAGACACCTTGGCGCTTGCTTCGCGCATCCGGAAGTTCGGAATTATTCCGGAGTTCTCGATCATCTTCGGAAATCCGAAGGACCCGGAAGGCGACACGCGCGATTGCATCGGCTTCATCCGGCAATTGAAGCGGCTCAATCCTGATGCAGAGATCATCGTGGAGCATTACACTCCTGTTCCCCAACGCAACCGGATGTATGGCGGCGTCGAAGACAAGATGCAGTTTCCGACGACTCCCGACGAGTGGGCGACGGAATCGTGGCAGCGCTTCGCCACGCAGAAAGACCCGCAAACTCCGTGGCTGCGGCCAACCACGAAAAAGCTGATCGACAACTTCGAACTGGTCGTCTCATCCCGCTGGCCCACGGTGCAGGATATTCGCCTGCCGGGTTGGGGCCGGATGACACTCAAAGCATTAAGCAGCTGGCGTTATCGACTCGGCGTCTACGCAGTTCCATTCGAGTTGAAGTGGCTGCAGCAGGTCATCGAGTTGCGCAAGCCGAAAGCGGAAAGCCTGTGACCAGCATTGCCAGGGTCGAATCGGGTTGTCCTCCACGCGAAGACTTTCGCGGGAGCAGTCCTAAGGCCGTCACGCCTGCCGAGGGATATGAGCGTTGGGCTCCGAACTACGATCGTGATCCGAATCCGCTTCTCGCGCGTGAGGAGCGCTATCTAACGCCGCTGCTCAGTCGCCTTCGAGACCGTCGAGCCCTTGACTTGGCTTGCGGAACTGGAAGATGGCTGACAAAACTCGTGGAAGGCGGTGCCGTCGGAATGGGAATCGATTTGTCTCTCGCGATGTTGCACATGGCAAAAGCAAAACCTGCTGCGTCCCGGCTGGCTGCGGCAGATTGCGAATGCCTGCCTTGTCGTCGCGGTGCATTCGATCTCGCCATTTGTTCGTTTGCGCTGGGGCACATCTCCAATTTGGACGCGATGGCCAGCGAGCTAGCGCGGGTCACGCGAGCGGGAGCCGATGTCTACATAAGCGAGCTTCACCCTGACTCTATAGCACACGGGTGGCGGGTAGGATTCCGGGACCACGCCGCTGCGGTTCAAATCAAAACAATTGCACGTCCAGTGTTAGAAATCGTCGACACCTTTTGCGCACACGAGTTCGAATGTGTGTATTGCGAAGAACTCAAACTCGGTGAACCGGAAATGCCTCTGTTTGAAATTGCCGGCAAGATCGGTTCTTACGCGACCGCGAAACAGATTCCCGCCGTCCTCATCTGCCATTTCAAGCGGCGCCCCGCGCAGAGTCACTGCAACACAGCGCACGTGGAGTAACCCGGCATGCGGGCCCAGAAGAATCCGTTGGAACTTGTCGCCGCTTCGCTTCGGTTAACGCCTGATGCCTGCGATTCGGTCGCCGGATTCAGGCAATTTAATGGACACACTTGGAAGCGAACGCTGCAATGGCTTGACGACGCGGGATTGGCCTTCTACTTTCTTCGAAGAATTCAGAACTCTCGCTCGGCTGATGTGATTCCTTCCTGGGTTGTCGCTTATCTCGAGCGAAACTTCGCCGCGAATCAGTTGCGAGTCCGGGAGATGTCGCGGCGTTTCAATGACCTCAATCAACGATTCAACCATACCGGCGTGCGTTACGCAGTGTTCAAGGGCTTCTCTCTGGTTCCCGATTTCTGCCCGGATGCTTCCCTGCGTTACCAGGGCGATATCGACTATCTCGTTGATGAGCCATCATTGTCGGCAGCCAAGCAAGCCCTCCTTGATGCCGGATATCGCGCGAAGCCTTCGCCCTCAAGTGAAGAGTTCATTTTCATGCTGCCGGGTGCGGGTGCGAGTCCGGTCCACACGTCTGAGCAGTATTCGTCGGATGCAGCATATGCCGTCGAACTGCATCTGGACATTTGGGACGGGCATTATCACGGGATCCATCTTCCGAGAGGGTTGATCTCGACAGATCGGGCATGCTCGCGCAATTGGAATGGCCACTTCTTCCACGGCCTGAGCGTTGATGAAGCATTCCTCGGGCAGGTGATGCACGCATGCCACCACTTGTTCGCCGAGTGGATTCGCATGTCATGTTTTCTGGAGATTGCATATTTCCTTAACCGGTGTGCTCTCGACGACGTGCTGTGGGCCCGGGTCGCGCAACACGTCGGCGACAATTTACAGTTGCGGGAATTTGTAGTCATCGTTAGCGAAATTGCCGCCCGGCTTTTTGCGGCTCCTCTGCCTTCGGTCATTCAAGAGTGGGGTCGTGAGATTCGCACGGCTCCCGGCATCTGGCTTGAGAGTTATTCGACAGAGTGGGCGTTCTGCGAATTTCCTCCCTATCAATTTAAAGCTTTGCCTGCAACGAACCTCGTACGCTTTCTTCGCCGGCAGTACAAAACTCCGAAAGTGGTGAGCACCACAAGCACCGGCGTGGCTGTGCAAACCGCGCCTCGATCTCGCCTTATGAGAATTGCCTCTTCCCTAATAAAGACTCCCTCACGCGCGCTCGATCGCGCCTGGTGGAAGCGCCAAATGCTGCTTCGGAGAACTGCATTTCATGCTCTCGCGAGGGTCCGATACGTTAGTGAGATTCCTCGCTGGCTATGGATGAACCATAGGCAACGAGGATCGGCAGGTGCGACACGCAGTCTGCGGCCAGGTCCGGACCCGGCGGCTCCGCCCTGCAAATCGATGCCATGAGCCTAAGGGCCCAAGCCGTCAAGAATGTCACCGCAACATGGTTTGCTCTCTTCGTGCAGGCTGCGGTCGGATTCTTTCTTTCACCTTTCATCCTCCAGCACTTGGGCGACGAAGCCTTCAGCATGTGGGTTTTGGTCTTCGCGGTCACGGGATACTTCGGTTTGCTCGATTTTGGAATTCGGTCGTCGATCGTCAAGTACACGGCGAAATTCACCGCCACATGCGAATCTGAGGAACTATCGCGCTACCTGAGCACGAGTTTCGCGTTTTATGGGTTAGTTTCGATCGCGGTCTTGATCTCAACTGGAATCATCTTTTTTCGGCTGGATACTCTGTTTCACATCCCTGCTTCGACGCTTGAGACTGCTCGCATGTTGTTCCTGCTCGCAGGCATTGGCGTGGCACTGACCTTCCCACTCGGTGTGTTCGCGGGTGCTCTTGAAGGCCTGCAGAAGTTTGCCTGGCTGCAACTCAGTCAGGTTGTCGTAGCGCTGGTGCGAGCCGGACTGGTCGTCGTCGCTCTCGAGACCGGACGCGGATTGGTCACGATTGGTGCGATCTCCGTCATCCTGAGCGTCTTGAGCTATGTCGTATTCGCGGGCATGGCTCTCCGTTTGCTCCCAACGCGTCTGAGTCTGCGGAATGTCGAGGGAGTTGCATTTCGCCGGATGGCATCCTATGGATTCTTTGCCTTGGCGATTCTCGGCGCGGAGAAGTTGCGCTTCCAGTCCGACGCGTTGGTGATCGGTGTGTCTCTTTCAGCGACAGCAATCACATCCTTTTCGATCGGCGCAAGGCTCACGGAATACGCCAGTTACGCGGTCCGGAGCATGTCGCAGATTTTTACGCCAATGTCGAGCCAGTTTCACGCGACTGGGGATATTCAACGTTTGCAACGCACCTTCATCGCCGGCAATCGTGCCTGCGCGTTGGTCACGTTTCCGCTTTGTATTTTGCTCGTCGTGTTGGGCAAAGTGATCATCGAATCCTGGGTTGGTGTGCGCTATTTGTCGAGCTACCCCATCCTGCTACTCCTGATCATTCCCCGGAGCCTATATCTTGCTCAGTCGTCCTCAATCCGAATTTTGCTCGGCATGGGCCGGCACCGCGTCCTCGCATCAATCCTGGTGGGCGAGGGAGTTGCGAATCTGCTTCTCAGCGTGTTGCTGGTTCGCCGCTTCGGAGTCATCGGCGTCGCACTGGGAACCGCCATTCCCTTGGCATGCACGAGCCTGTTCTTTCTCCCCTGGCATTTGTGCAAAGTTCTTGACTTGCCCCTCTCTCGATCTCTCAAACAGTCCTATGGCATGCCGCTGGCTCTCTGCGCGCCAATGACTGGACTTCTGGTAGTCCTGAGCAATGAATTTTCAGTTCACAACTACGGTGGCCTCATGCTGCAGGTTGCGGTTGGCGCCCTCGCTTACTGCATACCGTTGGCCGGCGTCCTGTTCAGCGACAGCAAGCGCCCGCGGTCATGGCAGGTTCTTTCTCATCTATTGGAACCGAAGTAGTGGTGGAGTGAGTATCGACTATGTCAGCCTTTTGTCACGAGTATCGCCGCACTCAGGCCGCAATCAGGCCACCCGAAGCGACTCGGGGATTTTGCAGAGTTTTGACAATTTTGAGACAAACCCTTCGACTCCGGTTTGTTACGTTTTGAGTCTCGGATTCCTGGTCGCCGTAAGAACTCCGCACGAGCGCGACATGCAAAGAGTGAAAGGCACTGCGGTGAAATCATCGAAAAAAATCGTATTCTTTGTCGCTTCATTTTCCAGCATTGAAGCCACCGCGCCGCTGGGAATCCTGGCAATTTCGACGCCGCTGCTCGAAGCCGGTTACAAAATCTGCATCATCGACGCCTCCATTACTCCGGACTACAAGAAACGCATCATGGAGGAGATCAAGGACGCGCTCTGCGTGGGAATCTCGCTGGTGACAGGGCCCATGATCCGTGAAACGGTGGAAGTGGCTCGGGCGATTAAGAAGTGGGATCCCGACTTTCCCGTAATTCTTGGTGGATGGCACCCCTCGCTTCTCCCCACACAAACACTGGAGGCTCCTTACGTCGACATTATTGTGCGTGCTCAAGGCGAGGAGAGCATGCTGGCGGTCGCCGAGCGACTTCGCGACGATGCGCCAATGAATGACGTTCTTGGCATTGGATACAAGGTCGACGGAAAGCTGCACTTCACCCCCGAGCGTCCCTTGAAGCAGCTTACCCAGATGCCCGCGAAAGCCTATCAACTGGCGGATTTCGACGCTTACGAGAAGATCTGTGGACGCCGATGGGCCATGTACGTCTCCAGCCTTGCCTGCCCGTTCAATTGCGCATATTGCACCAACGCCGGCGTGTATGGCCGCAAGTGGAATTGTCTTCCTGTCGAACAAGTGGTCGAGGAAACGATTGAGCTCACGCGCCGCTACCGCCTCGAGTTGTTGTGGATGGCGGATGATAACTTTCTCGTCGATCTCGATCGGTCGCTGAAGATTGCAGAGGGACTCATCCGCGCCGGAGCAGATTTCAAATGGAGCGTTCAGGCAACTACGAATCTGACGGCACGCCTGAGCATCGACGAATTATCCCTGCTGCGCCGCTCCGGACTACATCAGATTTGCCAGGGCATTGAGACCGCCTCCCCGACGGTGATGAAGCTCATGAACAAAGACTTCCAGGTTCTGGGCGACATTTACCAGTCGACCGAGCGGTGCATCAAGGCGGGCGTCATACCATCCTTCAACATTATTTTCGGTTTTCCAGGGGAAGGCCCGAAGGAGCGGCGTGAGACTGTGAACTTCATGATGGACATCTGCCAGAAGTTTCCCGGAGCCGAGTTCTGGACGAATATCTTCACGCCGTATCCCGGATCGCCGATTTTTAATCAGGCGGCGCAATTGGGCATTGAAGTTCCCACGACGCTCGAGGGTTGGGCCGACTACTTCCCGCGTTACACGGTTTTGCCATGGCTCAAAGGCAGCGACCATCAACGCGTGCAGACTATGCGCGACTATCTCCGGATTGCCTTCGATCGCGCTCCGATTGCCACCAAGGGCCACAACTGGTTCGCCACAGCCATTCAACATCTCACCGCGTATCCCGCTCGGGTAAGGCTGAACCATGACTTCTACAACTTTCCAGTCGAGCTTTGGATCAACCGTCAGCTTAAGAACATCGTGAAGCTGCCGAAGCCGAGCGTCGACGCCAAGCGGTTGCAGCCGGAAACAGCGCCGAGCACGTAGTTCGCTAAGCCGGATTGGAGTGGAAACATCGTGACCGTGGGCGACGAACTACGATCCCTTTCCGCATGAGCCATGCAATCCCAAGCCGGAATCGTGAAGAGTCGCTGGTCTCCGAATCGGACGGCGTGGCGCCGGGTTTGAGGGAAAGCCTGCACAGATGGCTGTCCACTCTCGAATGGTGCGCCGTTGTTGGTTTGATTCTCATCTTCGTGGGGAACAGTTTTGTCCCGGCTTGGCAAACTCTCAGAAGCGAGTTCCCCGACTATTATTTGGCGGCCGAGTTGTACCATTACAACATCCCGCTCGATCGTATCTATGAGTGGACGTGGCTCCAGCGTCAGAACGATCACTTGGGCGTGCGCGAAGGCCTGGTGAGCTTTGCACCGAACCCTCCCACGTCCATATTCCCTATTCTTGCGTTAACGGCGCTCCAGCCGCTCGCAGCCAAACGCGTGTGGCTTGTTCTCAGTGTCTGCTTTCTTACCTTGTCGTTGGGCATACTGCAGCGGACTACCGCCTTGGGATGGCGGAGACTTCTTTTGATTGCCTTGTTGTGTCTGCGTCCTCTTCGCGAGGATTTCCTTTTTGGCCGGCCGTACGTTTTTCTCCTGTTGCTTGTGTGCATCGCTTACTTCGCGGCCGTGCGCAATCGTCGGTGGGGGTCCGGTTTGGCATGGTCCGCCGCTGCCGCGATGAAGTTGTTTCCCGCTCTGTCGTTATTGTTGTTTCTTCGCAAAAAAGATTGGCGGACTGCGGCCGGATTCTTGCTGGGTGCGGCGACGCTGGCATCGGCTTCACTCTTGATCTTCGGGCTTGAAGTCCACCGCGTCTTCTTTAGTGAAGTCCTAAGTCAGGCATCGCGCGGTGATTGGCTCGGGCCTTATGCGCTGTCACAGAATTCATTCATAACGCTGTGGAGTCATTTGTTCTTGCTGGAGCCCGAGCTCAACCCTAGCCCCTGGATCAATTCCCCAACTTTGTATGCGGTCGCTCTCGCGACGACCACAGCCATCGTTTTTTTGGCTTTTCTATGGTCCGTCAGCGCTGACGAAACACCTTGCGCAAACGCGCTGCATTGGGCATTGATTGTTCCAATGTTCTTATTACTTTCGACCTCGACCGCTCCTGATCATTCATGTCTGTTAATTTTCACCGCGATCGTTGGCTTTGATGTCCTGCTGGCGATGGGCAAAAATACAACAGCCCTCACTCTACTCGTCTTGTATGCGGGTGTAGCCGCGCCCATACCAGACAGGATGCAGCACTGGTTCCCACTCTACAGACTGCTGTGCACAACCGTGCTTTATGGATTGTTGCTGTACACCTCCATTTCCGTCCACAAAGAATCTTCAGCTAAGCCGTGGCTGACCGCAGGGTTGGCGCTGGTGTCGATATTGGCCTTCTACAACCTCCACAGCCTTCGAAGTCGCGACGAGGATTTCAGCCGCCGTCTGGCGACAGGATCGGTTGGATTCCGCTTCGCCAATCCTGTGCCAGCGGCCGACGGAGTCGCATTCACTGAGATGCAACCGAAACGATATCAAGCTGCTGTTCTGGTGAACGGAGAGCGCCACGAAGTCGATGCGCCGGGCGACATCCTTGCCGTAGCCGGCTCAAAGATGGCGCCCTTTCTTTACGGAGAAATGACCGGACGGAAGTCATTCATCGTGCGGCTTCCACTCGCGGGTGCTGGCATGGAGACAGTCGCGGAAGGCCAAAATCCAACGCTCTCGCCCAACGGAAAATGGCTGGCTTTCACTCGCGAGGAACGAGACGGAAGAGTCTCGGCATGCCTGATGGCGACTGACTCCAGGAATTCAGCCAAAGTAGTTCTGCCCAGCACGGATCGCGCTCTTGACGTTACAGTCACGGATGACGGCGATGTCATCGCCGCGGCCGGAGACGTGAGCGATCCTCGCTTGCTGCTGGTGCAGCGCTTATCTGGAGAGATTGCGCCACTTGCGGCCATTCCGCATCCCGCCAGGTATCCATCGATCTCTCCGAACGGCACACGAATTGCCTTTAGCCGGCGCGATCGCGGGTCCTGGCACCTGATGGTGCAGACTCTCGCGACCGGGCGCGAGGAACAGCTGACCCACGCGTCGTGCAACGCAATTTCACCGTCCTGGGAAAATGATCGAACCCTGCTGTACGCGACTGATTGCGGGCGGGGAGTAGGACTGAGCGCGATTGCTCGTGTCGTTCTTCCAAATTGACCCAGACTCACGATGACCGATGTACTCAAAGACGACAGGCTCGCTGACTCTGACCAGCGGAGCTTGCCAGCTTCCATGGCGCTGAAGGCCCGCAGCGGCGGGCCTCGTGTCGCCTCGTCCGGTCTGCGTTTGTTAAATCGCTTTTGCTCTCAGTTGGGATACATCATCCTCGTCGCAACGGTGATCACGCTTCTAATTGAACTCGCCTCCTGGGCGATCTGGTCGATCCACCCCCTAACGCGGCAGGCGGAGTTCGAAAATCAGATTGAAAGTCCCGTCTACGCCGGGGCTGATTGGGCTCAGGAATTTTGGCGGGAAGAGTCAATGCGGCGCAAGAAGGCCACCGACTATGTCCCATTCCGCATTTGGGGCGTGACAAGTTGGCACAGCAGGTACATCAATAACGATCAAACCACCCGAGGGCTCGTAAGAAGAACGATCAATCCCGCGAACTGTGGAAACAGGCCGAACGTAAACGTCTGGACCTTCGGTGGATCGACGATGTATGGAGCCGGAGTGCCGGACTGGGGAACGGTTCCATCGTATCTGTCTCGTGAGTTAAACGCTGGGTCTCGGGATTGCATATTCGTCACAAATTTTGGAGTCGAAGGTTACGTCACCGATCAGGAATTGATCCTGCTCGAAGAACAACTAAAAGCAGGAGGACGCCCTGATCTTGTGGTCTTCTATGATGGCGTCAACGATTCCATCCTGGCGTGGCCTCCGACGGCGCCTCCCATCGCCCATTTTATGTACCGATCAATAAAGGCTCGGGTTGAGGGAACTACCTCGGGTAGGCTTGACTTCCTTCAGAAATCACACGCCGTGCGCTTGGTTGCGGAACTCCTGGAGCGCCGTCATTCGGCAACCTCGTTCGCATCGCTCGTCTCGAGGGCACAGCCCAACGTCCTGGCTACTTTGAGCAACTACGAACAAAACATGCGGCTGGCACGGGCTCTGGCAGACACTTACAAGTTTAAGGTTTATTGTTTTTGGCAACCTATGCTCGTATACGGCCACAAGCCATTTGTTCCCTTTGAACAGCAAATGGCAACACGTGACGTGAAGGGTGACACTAACGAGAGCGCATGGTTCCTCACGAATGCGGCAGTGTACCGCGAAGCGGAGCTTCATGCCGCCCGCGATGGTGCCTTTGTTTTCTTGGGGTATTTATTTGATTCGACGCACGAGCCCGTTTACGTTGATGAGGTACATCTTGGTCCGCGAGGAAACGAACTGGCTGCGCAAGCTATTGCGAGGTTTGTTCGAGCACGCTCTTCGGAGTGGCTACCAGAAGTTAGCAGTACCAAACTTTCAGAAACGTTGCCGCCGCATTGATGGCTACGACTAGCCAGCTGTTACGGATCAAGAGACGCTTCACTGCCAAGCATGCGTTTTTTTTCGCTCTTGGCCTTGCAGTCTTGTTCATTCTTTATCACAACGAACGATTCGTCTTCCAGCACGATTCGGGCACGTGGAAATACTTTTACCCAGTTCGCTGGAAGCTGCTCGCTCACGTGCTGGGAGGTACAACTGCGTTGGGGGTTGGAGCGTTGCAGTTTTCCGCGCGTTTGCGGCAATCCCATCCCGGGGTTCACCGTACCCTTGGATACCTCTATATAGGCGGCGTTCTGGTCGGAGCTGTGATGGCGGCTTATCTTGGTCTTACGCACGCACTGTTCGCGGTTGAAAACAGCGTGCAGGCTGGGCTTTGGGCGCTCACGACTCTGATGGCGTTCCTCGCCGTCCGAAGAAAGAACTTCGACATTCATCGGCAATGGATGATGAGAAGCTATGCGATAACTCTTATTTTCGTCTTCACCCGAATTGTGCTGGCCATTCCGTTTCTTGCTCCCGTGACCGACTCGGGTGCCGAGCGACTCCTTTGGATACTCACCCTGTCCGCTTTGTTTGTTCCTCAGATAATCATCAATTGGCCTCAGTTATTCACGCGATCCGTGGGATGACCCTTCTGAGGTAATTCTCCGTTGAAGGGAAACGAGCTTGAAGAGCCAATTCATCGCAGCAGCTTCTGAATCACAGCAGCCGCGGTCTTAGGATCGTTGTCATATTGCAAACAATACGCCGGCTGGGCGGCGAGAGCATCCAGGGCTGCTTGGATTTGCGTTTCAAACCGTGCATCTTCCCTGAATAGAAGGCAGGCATTCAGTCGAGAGAGGACGTCCTCTCGGCACATCTGCTTGAGCCGCGCTTCGGATGCGGCGCCGCGGTCGAGAAAGAGACTACAAACTGGATGCACTGGGTGAGCCGAGGTTTTCTGCAATGGAGCCTTATCGAAGTAATAAAAGTCAAGACCAGCATGCGAAGAAGGCCGCACCAATCGCCGAAGCTCCGGGAGGAACTCTAGAGTTTTGGGGCGGAAGACAGCCGGGAAGAAATCACCCCAAACGCACGGTACTCCGCGATGCATATCCAGAAAGACCATCTGATCAGCATGGAATTCCATTCCGCTTTCTGCCGCGAGATAGCAAGCGGTAGTCTTGCCAGAATTCGGCGGACCAAAAACCAGGACTCCTCGATCTCCGATTCCGACGCAGCCCCCAGACAAGGAAGTCAAACCTAGACTCGGAGCTGTCATGCAGAACAAAAGATCAAGGGGACGATTGTTCCGAATTGTGCTTTCGTCCTCGATAAAACGATCGGCGAGAAAACCGACCGCCTCGCGCCTCTCCACGTCGACTGCCAGGAAACTTCTTTGCCCTACGCTGACGTATCGCAGCCCGAAATCTGAGAAGGCAAACAGGGACGGATCCTGTGACTGCACTTGCGGATCAGGCTCGCATACGATGCGCCAAGTGAACTCGGGTGCCCCCACCTTTCCATTCTGATGGCGCTCAAAAAACTTCTGCGCCAGCGCCAGAACTGCGGCGCTATTCGTCTGCAGTCGGAGAATCCTTTGCATCAAAACCAGGTCGATCCACTGTGGAGTCTCGACAAAGCGGCGCAGCACATCTGGACGCTCAGACACCGCAAATTCGATGCTGGCTGGGAACGAAGGCAGTTCCGTTCGGGTAAAAATCACGCTCTTATGCCGCTCCATCGGGTGACAGGCATTCGAATCCGTATAAGAATAACCCGGCCAATTTTTCGGCAACGGCTTGCGGCGTTCCTCCATATCGTAGGATCCGACAGGGTAGCGATAATACTTGGTCGAGGGTTCGCGACTGCTTTTGCAGCGCTTCGGGAGACTCCGCCAGCAATTCCCTCTCGATACGCAATGCGGCTTCGCCTCGCAGAATTGGTTTCAGTGAAAAACAGGGAGTGTCCTGCCTTTCAAGAAAGACCATCATCGCTGGAACACACTCTCGAATGCTCTGCGACCTCGAACCACGAGGCTCGCAGTGAAATACTCTTACTCCGTTCTGAACGGCTGTGGGTTCACGACCACGGTATTCGTCGAACCAGCGCGCCGCGTCCGGCCGAAGTTTTACCGGCCTCGAAGGGCACCATGCCTGTAATCTGCCGTCTACCCGGGAACAAAATGCCCGATCATCGGAAAGTGCTGTGAATCCCGCCGCATTCAGAGCCATGGCCAGAGTGGATTTGCCCGAGCGCGAAGGTCCGATCAGCAGCAGTCCACGTCCATCCTTCGCAATACAGGAGGCATGCAACTCCACGAAACCGAGCGAACCGCCGAGAATGGACACCACGATGGGGAAAATCACGTTCCGCCAATGAGCGGCATCAGCGGCCATGGCTGCGGAAAACCTTCCGATCACTTGGCGAGTTTGCAAATCGGCGAGAATCGAACTGGTGCAATCAAATCCGGCAAACACAAGATGATCGAGTCCGCGTACATACGGGTTGGGCCAAGGCGATTGCGACTGCGCCGACTCCTCGACCCAAAAGCGAAGTGAAAAATCGAGCGTCGCGAGTTTTGTGACTCGTCGAAAGCTAGTGCGGGCAGCCGCGATGATCTCCTCGCTGTTCGTCGACAGGGTGCAGCCAGCCCCCGCCACACAGTAGTCTTCGCTGAGATGGGTTCGCGCATCTCTGCGCAGGAAGTCATGCGGTTGCAAAGCATCGACTGAAGCTGAATCATTGGCAGCGTTGGCGAGCACTCAGATCCTTCACAAACCGCTCTCATGTTCCTCCAACGACGGCGAAAGTCTTGTCACCTTTCTGTCAATAACTTGTAAATGTTTCCGGGCGGCTTTGAGTCGCAAAAGAAAAAAGCGTGGGCTGTGCACAATGCAGAAAATCCGCACTTACGCCAGATGCAGCGCATAGTCCCGCCAATTGCATAAGGAATTTTCAAACCTTTCCTGCCTGCCATTTTGGAAGGTTCCTTATGACACTTTATTTACATTTCCGGGACAATTCCGGGCCTTGCCCGGAGTCTAATTTTGTCCGCAGCGCATCCCATGTCGTTTCGTCGATCAAATGTTTGAACGAGATGCGAAGTGATGCCTCGGAGTGTTGCTCCCAAGTCTTGGAATTCTCGAGGCTCACTTCAAAGCTCTTCCGATAGGCAGTTCCGGCTTCGATGCGCGGCGCGTATTCCGATCGAGTTGGTCCACAACACAAGTGCCGCAAGAGCAGCTTCTGGCTGTAAGTAGCTGTGTTTGAAGGGGCTTAGCTGACAGTGCCCCGTGTAAGTGAGGGGGCGAAGCTGCATCCAGCGTCGCGCAAAAGGTTTATGGGCGTAGCAACACAAATTCCTGCACAGATCCCGGCCTCGTCCGTTCGATGGAATGCCAGGTGGTACGCGCTGTACACCGCACCGCGCCACGAGAAAATTCTTGCCGAGCAAATCAGCATGCGAGGCATTCATTGCTTTTTGCCGCTTTACCGATCGATGCGCCGTTGGAAAGACCGCCGCAAAGAGCTGGCACTTGTGCTCTTCCCCGGCTACGTTTTTGTGCAAATCGAACTTACTCATCGCCTGCAGGTGCTGCAATTGCCCGGTGCGGTGCGCTTTGTTGCATCCAACGGACAAGCAACACCCTTGCCCGATGACGAGATCGAAAACCTACGGACTCGCCTATCCGGGGCCAATCTCGAGCCACACCCTTACCTCCGCGTAGGGCGCCGCGTGCGCGTTCGGACGGGCCCGTTGCAAGGACTCGAAGGCATCATCCGCCGCAAGAAGGATGGCTTCCGGATCATCCTCTCCATTGATTTGCTCATGCGTTCGATCGCCGTCGAAGTCGGCGAAGAACAACTCGAGTTCATTGCCTAGATTTCCCACTGTTCCGGCCGAGCGAGAAGGGAGAAGAATATGCCAACATACTCAGCTCTGATCCTGAAGCGACTCGTCAAAGCGAGCTCATCCTGCCTCGTGCTCTCCGTATTGAGCCAAGCCTCGCATGGCCAGACCATCGGAAACTCACGCGCCAATGCCGGCATGTCCGAACTCAGCAAGGAGAATCTGGGCCGTGTGGCTGCCTCTTCCATTCAGATCCGCACGATTCTTGCGAAAGATGCGGGGCTTCTAGTCGAATTGAAGCGGTGGGTGGCAAAAGAGGCCAGCGACAACGGTCAAGTCGTACCGGAGTCAGATCTCACAGATCAGGCCATCTTCGACCGCATCGACCAGGACATACTGTTCCGTTCCATCGCGACTCGTCTGCTGCAACGTTATGGGTATTTGCTGCCCACACCCAACCCAGATTCGACCTTCGCCAAAGAGCAGGACTTCGTACTCAAGGAACGCGCGCGCCGACTGGTCCAGATTGAGGAGCAGGAAGACAATGAAACACTGCAGGCGGCGAGGAAAGATCAGAACGCCGTACAAAGTGCGGACTGCGATCCGCGGGAAGATGAAGAGTGCGACAGGCCGGCGGCACGGAACAGTCACAGCAACCGTCCCGTTAAGAACCGTCTGGAGCCGGACTCCACGCCAAACGCTCCATCAAACGCCCCGCGGCAAACGGCTCCTTCGGGCGTGCTCATGACGGACTACACTTCAGGACAATTACCCACACCGGCCTCCTCCGTGGAACTCGAGCTGGCGTCGAAATCAGTTTCATCCGGCGGCGATGGCCCGTTCACCCCACAGACTCGCGACCCTCTCGCCAATGACGATTTGAACGATGCCCGGGAAACTCAGCCCGCCGCAGCTGGGTCGGCATCGAGCGATACGATTGCGCGAAACGATGTTCCTGTTAGTCAATCGCGGAACCAGCCGCGAAAGCCAAAACCCAGTAGTCGACCCGACGTGGAATCATCCCCGGTCACGATGGTGCACCCGGCGAATCCTTACGCTGATATCCCATCTCTTTACGACATGTACGTGCAAGCGGATGCAACACAGCGTCCCGCCGAACGCTTCGGTATAAGCATTTTTCGCAACACTGCCTATCAGTCGGACCTGATTCCTATGGATCTGCCGGTGGGCCCGGAGTACGTCGTGGGAACAGGCGACACTCTCAGCATCGATCTCTGGGGAAGCGTCTCGCAAAGGTTGGTACGGCTGGTCGATCGCGAAGGCCGAGTTTCCCTGCCGGAGACGGGGCCGCTGCTCGTGAGTGGCAAGAATCTCGGAGAAATCCAATTGGAGGTGCAGAGAGCCCTGCGCAGCGCATTCCGCGATGTTTCCGCCGACGTGTCGTTGTCCCGCGTGAGGACGGTGCGCGTTTACATCGTCGGAGACGTGGCCGAACCGGGAGCGTATGACATCAGCGCGCTTTCAACTCCGCTGAACGCTCTGTTCGCTGCGGGCGGCGTAACCGGTCGGGGATCTCTGCGTACACTGAAGCACTCTCGCGGAATACAGTTGGTGCAGCAGGTTGACGCTTACGATTTGCTGCTCCACGGCGTTCGTTCAGACCTGAAGCGACTCGAAAATGGCGATACGCTCCTGGTTCCACCGCTTGGTCCGCAGGTGACGATCGACGGCATGGTCCGGCGGCCTGGCATCTACGAACTCCTGGATGAGAACTCGTTGACGGATGTGCTCGCACTGGCTGGCGGCATCCTGCCCACAGCATCGCTACGTCACGTCGAAGTGCAGCGGGTTGAAGCGCACGAGAAGCGCACCATGTTGACGCTGGATCTCACGCCCAACGCAGATCACGACAAAGTCGATCAACAGTTGCAGGACTTCAAAGTTCGCGACGGTGATCAGATTCATATCTTCCCCATCGCGGCTTACAACGAAGACTCCGTCTATCTTCAGGGACATGTGCTTAGACCGGGGCGTTATTCCTACAAGCCCGGAATGAAACTCTCGGATATCATCACGCCCACCGATGTCCTCCCAGAACCTGCTCCGCACTATGCCGAGATCATCCGCCTGAACCCACCGGACTTCCATCCGAGCGTCGAAAGCTTCGACCTTTCGGTCGCGCTCGCCGATGCATCCGCGAGCCCAGCATTGAATCGCCTGGACACGATCAAAATCTTCAGCCGATATGACTTCGAGCGTCCGCCGGACGTATCCGTGGGCGGTGAGGTTCGTGCTCCCGGCAACTACCGCACATCGGGCGAAGCTCATCTACGCGATGCCATCTTTCTGGCTGGCGGACTCACCCCGGATGCAGCCGAAGATTCTGCACAACTCTTCCGCACGCAAGCTGACGGAACCTTGCGGATTCTCAGCGTCGACTTGCGCCAGGCACTCGCCGGCAATCCTGTGGACAACATCGCCATGCAGCCGCGCGACCGCCTGCTGATTCACCGCAAGTTCGAGAAAGTAGATGCGCCAACCGTGAATGTGACTGGCGAAGTCGCCAAGCCAGGGCGCTATCCGCTCACCACAAACATGCATGTTGCCGATCTGGTGCGGGTTGCGGGCGGCTTGAAGCGAAGCGCATTTGCCGACGACGCCGACCTCACACGATTCGCCTCCGGAAATGCCTCGAGCCAGCGCCTGCAGGTGAAGCTTGCCTCCGCGCTCTCAGGAGACATCAACGAAGACGTACCGCTGCGCAACGGCGACGTACTCGCAGTGCGGCAGATTCCGCAGTGGAATGATCTTGGGGCATCGGTCACGGTCAAGGGCGAAGTACAGCATCCAGCCACGTACGGGATCGAGCCGGGCGAGCGCCTGAGTTCTGTGCTGGCGCGGTGCAACGGCCTCACACCGGAAGCCTATCCCTACGGAGCGGTGCTGGTCCGGCAGGAAGTCCGCGAACTCGAACTCAAGTCGCATCTGGAACTCGTGAATCGGGTCAAAGCGGAGGAAGGATATCTAAAGACTCTGCCCGAAAATGATGCCGACCAGAAAAACGCGAAACTCACCGCCATCGCTCAGACCGAAACCGCGCTAACTGAACTGGAGGCCACCGCGCCGGTAGGTCGGGTCGTGATTCACATTCCTCCAGACATCAGCCGCCTAGCAAAAACCGCGGCAGATGTTCCCTTGCGCGACGGCGATGTGCTGATCATTCCCAAGCGAGCGAACTACGTGGTGGTCAGTGGCCAGGTTTTCAATCCGACTGCAGTCAGCTACCAGCCGGGAAAAAGCGCGAAGTGGTACTTGGGCCAGTCCGGAGGTGTAACGCAAATCGCCGACAAGAGCGCCGTGTTTGTGGTTCGCGCTGACGGATCTGTTCTCTCTGGCAAAAACAACTCCGGATTCTGGTCTGGTGATCCAATGAACGCGGTGCTGAAGCCTGGAGATGCGATCGTGGTTCCGGAGAAGGCTCCCAAGATTGCTTCTCGGAACTGGGCGTCAATTGTGCAGGCCGCCCAAGTGGCATCCACCGTTGCCCTCACCGTTGGCTATCTGCATCCGTGAAGCTTGGGTCGAAGGTGAACGCGAAGAAACAATTCCTGGCAATGGTTGTTCTACCGCTTTGCCTGGTCGGCCCAATGCATTCGCAGGATGCGAAGCAGGGTGAGAGGCAGAACGAAAAGGGTGTTGCCGCTGGCATTGCAGAAAGCAGCTCAGCCAGGTCCACATCAATGCAAGAGATTATGCAGGGCGCAGGCTTCAACGTCTCTTCGAATGGAAGCTCGCGGAGCGAATTCTCCCGCCAGTTTGCGGGGTTCTTTGAGGATCAGAAAGCAGTTGTCATGAGTCCGGCACGGGTACGAATGTCGGACGCGACGTGGCTGGTACCGCTCGGCGGGATTGCCGCTGGCCTGTTCGGCACCGACCGCCAATACAGTCAATCGCTGTCGCAGAACCCCACAGCTCTGCGGCATTATCGCGACGTTTCCAACGCTGGAGTCGCGGGACTTGTGGGCGCAAGTGCAGGGCTCTTTCTCTTCAGCTTCCCTACTCACAACGACCACTGGCGCGAGACCGGCCTCCTTGCAGGGCGCGCGGCTCTGACCACTCTCGTCACGGTCGAGAGCTTGAAGTATTCCCTTCGCCGCGAGCGGCCTTATCAGAACTCGGGCAGCGGGCAATTCTTCCACGGTGGCGATTCTTTTCCCTCGGAACATTCCGCCACAGCGTGGGCGATCGCCGGCGTCATCGCTCATGAATACTCGGGAGCTCTCCCGAAGCTGCTTGCTTACGGCATGGCGTCGGCGGTGAGCTTTTCCAGCGTGCATTCGCGACAGCATTTTCCTTCTGATGTTCTGATCGGGAGCACGCTTGGATATCTGGTGGCGCAGAGTGTCTATCGGCGGCGACAAGATCCTGAATTGGGTAGCGGTTCGTGGGAGTCGCCTCATGAGTTTGTCAGCCAACCACACATGCAGACGCCGTCGCACATGGGATCGCCCTATGTACCGCTGGATAGCTGGGTCTATCCGGCAATCGAGAGGCTGGCGGCCTTCGGATACGTGAAGTCGAATAGTCTCGGAATCCGCCCTTGGACTCGCCTCGAATGTGTTCGCTTGCTGAATGAAGCGGAAGAGTCATCGCCTGACGAGTCCGCGCCGGACGAAGTGCAGGAGATTATTCACGTCCTGGCGGACGAGTTTCGCGCAGACGCCGCTCGCATGAGTAGCGAGAGAAACATCCAGGCACAGTTGGAGTCGGTGTATCAGCAGTCTCTCGCGATTGCAGGCCGTCCGCTGACGGATGGCTACCATTTCGGTCAAACTGTTCAGAACGACTATGGTAGACCGTTCCAGCAAGGTTTCAACATGGCTGCCGGCATGTCGGGATGGGCGGTCGCGGGGCCGTTCGTCTTTTACGCCCGCGGGGAGTATCAATCTGCGGCGCCGGCCGCAGCTCCCTCGGCGGCGGTTCTCAGCTTTATTAGCAACGCCGATGAGCTGCCACCGAACGCTCCATCCACGCCGATTGCTGCCTCTCACCGTCTACGCCTGCTGGACGCCTATGTCGGGATGAACTTTACTAATTGGCAAATTTCTTTCGGCCGACAGAGCCTGTGGTGGGGACCCAGCGAATCGGGCACCCTGGCGTTCACGAACAACGCCGCGCCACTGAATATGCTGCGCCTGAATCGAGTCAGCCCCTTTCGCTTGCCAGGGATTCTTGGCTATCTGGGCGACATAAAGCTCGACCTCTTCCTGGGTCAGCTTTCCGGGCAGGAGTTCCTCAACTTGAGCGACAAGGGAGTACGCGACCTGGGGCAGTACGGCCAGAACCTGCGACCGCAACCCTTCCTCAGCGGAGCCCGAGCCAGTTTCAAGTTCACGGAGAACTTTGAGTTTAATTTGTCGAAGACGACACTGTATGGAGGTCCGGGAAATCCCTTGACGCCAAAGACACTGGCGGAAAGCGCGCTTGGAATCCATGTAAATGGCGAGGCACTGGGCGATGGCCGCTCCGACATCGATTTTGCTTATCGCATTCCAAAACTGCGCAATTGGCTGACGCTCTACGGCGAAGGCTTCACCGAAGATGAACTGTCACCCATCGCCAAACCCGGAAAGTCAGCGTGGCAGGGCGGACTCTATCTGGCGCGAGTGCCCAAACTGTCGCGGCTTGACCTGCGGGTGGAAGGCGGCACGACAAGCCCGGTTGACTTTCCCACCTGCACTGGGTGCTTTTATCACAATTTCCAATACGTGAATGGATACACCAACGACGGCCAATTGATGGGCACATGGATCGGCCGGGCGGCGCAGGGTGAGGCCATTCACAGCAATTATTGGCTGAGCGCAACCCGGCGAATCGGAATCGAACTCCGGCACCGGCAAGTGGATCGGCAATTCCTGCCGCAGGGCGGGAGCCAAACCGACGTCGCGGTGAACTCCGATTTTCTTCTGAAGTCCGGCTTTCGATTTTCAGCTGCCCTTCAATATGAGAACTGGCAGATCCCCCTACTGGCCGCCAGTCGCCAGTCCAACGTGAGCGCCATGTTTCAGTTCAGCTGGTGGCCGCAGCCTCGACTGAAATAAGAACCGGCACGTCGCAGTTTCGGTAACCAGTTATGCCTCGATCCTCAGTTCGAGTAAGCCCCGAGCAAGAAGGCGTTGACGCGGTTCTGGCCGAGCCTCGGCGTGCCGGCATGTACGAGGAAAGCAGCCGGTACAGCATGATCCGCCGTTTGAATTTTCTCGTGGATCAGCGGTTTGTGTTGCTGCGAATTGCGGCTTATGGATTGCTGCTTTCGACCCTCCTGGCCTTTCTGATTCCCGCTCGCTACGAATCACGCACGCAACTCATGCCACCTGACGGCAGCGGGGGCGCAGATCTGGCATCTCTGCTGGCCTTGAGTCGTAGCAGCGGCGGCGGTCTGGGCATGATCGCCAGCGATCTCATGGGATTGAAAACGACGGGATCTCTTTTTATTGGCATCCTGCGAAGTGACACCGTCGAAGATCGCGTCATCGACAATTTCAACTTGAAGTCCGTGTACGGCGTACGGCGAATGCAGGACGCGCGGCGGCGGCTTGAAGAGAACACTCAGATCAGTGAGGATCGCAAGAGCGGGATCATCGCCATCTCCGTCACGGATCACAGCCCCGAAAGAGCGGCAGCCATCGCCCAGGCGTATATCTCCGAACTCAATCGCCTGGTGCTCGAACTTAATACAACAGCAGTGCACAGAGAGCGTCTTTTTCTCGAGGAGAGGCTGAAGACGGTTAAGCAGGACCTGGATGCCTCAGCCAGAGCGCTGAGCGAGTTTTCGAGCAAGAATACGACTATCGACATCAAGGAACAGGGCCGCGCGATGGTGGAGGCGGCTGCGACGCTGCAGGGCCGATTGATCGCCGCGCAATCTGAACTTGAGGGTTTGCGGCAGATCTATGCCGATAGCAATGTGCGGGTGAAAGCCGTACGTGCGCGCATCGACGAATTTCAGAAGCGGTTGGACCAGATGGGAGGCGAGGATCTGAAGTCTTCCCCGGGCGGTGCGGATACCGGTTCGGTTTATCCCTCCATTCGCAAGCTACCTTTGCTGGGAGTCACCTACTCCGATCTTTATCGCACGAACAAAATTCAGGAAACGCTCTTTGAGATGCTGACCCAACAGTGCGAGTTGGCGAAGGTGCAGGAAGCGAAGGAAACGCCCAGCGTCAAGATTCTGGATGCTCCCCAGGTTCCGGAAAGGAAGTCCTTTCCTCCTCGTCTGCTCATTATGGTTCTTGGCAGCTTTTTCGCCGTGGCGATCGGCAGCATGTGGCTGCTGGGAAACGCAAATTGGCAGGAACTGGAACCTGACCACCCAGTAAAACTTCTCGTGTCCGAGACCGCCGAAAAGATCAAGGGAGACCTGCGGCTTACTTCGGAACGCGGCAGGCGCTTTTCGCACATGCGCGACAAGATTCTCTGGTTCCGGCGCCCGCCGAATTAAGCTGCAATCGATTGGCGTTACAGCTGACAAAGTTTCGCATTTTCCCGAACCCAATGGGCGACACCCTGGAAGCGGCCGAGTCTGAGCAAGACGCACCGATGAGATTCCCGCTCGCCGACCGAGGCGCTTCAGCGTCCCGGTCGGCCTTGCTCTGGGACTCGTGCACCTATTTCGGCGGCAAAGTTGTGCCCGGACTGGTGGGTCTTGTCTCGATCCCCGTCTACATTCGCCTCATCGGGCTGGATCAATATGGACGCTTCGCTGTCTTTGTCCCTGTGCTGATGGCGATCGCGAGCGCCAGTTCAGGCTGGCTTGCACAAGGAGTGCTTCGCTTTCACCCTGTCTCCACCGACCCGCCCACGCGGCAGAGTGCTTTCAACCGAGCCGTCAGCGGGTGCACCGCTGTATCGGCGCTGGTCACGGTCGTTGCCACCGCGGCGGTGCTGGCTGGCATGGGCTATTCGATTTTGACCTCGCTGGCTGCGCTGGCTCTTTGCGTTTCTCTTCTCAGCTACACAGTTACACTTGCGAAACTGCAGGCGCAACTGCAGCCAGTATCAATTTTGCAACGCGAGATCGTGCGTTCGATCGGGGGCCTTGTATTTCCCTTGATCCTGGTGGCGATCACACGCCACAAGCAGTTCGAATTGCTGCTACTAGGGCAAGCCTTCGGCTACACATGCGCTTTCTGGCTGGGAAGCCGCCGCAACACAAGTGCAATCGAATTGGAGAGTAGCGCTGCGCGAGAAGTTCCCGCCGATTCTCCGCCCACGCGCGGAATCAGCCGCCAACTCTGGCATTTCGGCTGGGCCGTGGGATTGTGGCTGCTGCTTTCGCAGGTTCTGCCGGTGATTGATCGCACTGCCATTCAGCGGTTTGCAGGCTACGCTAGCGCGGGCGTTTACGCATCGCTCTACGAGATTGCGGTTCGATCTTTTTCGTTTCTTGCCTTTCCGTTGACTCAGGCGGCGCACCCCAGGATCATGCGTGCCTGGAATGAAGGCCGTTTCGCCGCGTCCTACCGGATCATCCGCTACTCTCTGCTGTTTCAAGTGAGCATCTTTGTGGCCGTTTTTGGTGGTGTCGTTGTTCTCGCTCCCCGCATCGTCCGGCTCATTCTGGGATTCAACGATCCTACCGCCGCGCGTCTTCTGCCCGTCCTGCTCCTCGGCGGATTTCTATGGCAGCTCGCCCTGCTGTTGCACAAGCCGTTGGAAATTTCGCATCGCACTCCGGCGATGCTGGCCGCCATGGCTGCCGCCCTGACGTTTCACGTCGTGTGCTGTGTGTTTTTCATTCCGCGCTACGGATATCAGGCCGCTGGATACATCGTGGTCGCCTCCTCCTGCTCCTACATCGCGCTCATTCTTTGTCTGACGGGTTTCCGCGCCTTCCGAGGATACACGCCGGTGCCTGACACCCCTGCGGAGATGGCTTGTGATTGACGCCCTCGGATCTCCCTGGCTGGCCTACGCGGCCCTGCTGCTAGTGACCGGCTATTCGCGATTGCGCTGCGGAGGCTGGTTCGCGCCAGCGGCTTTTGTCGGTCTGGTGTGGTCGTTCTTTACAGGAGCTTCCCTCCTGGTCGTCGATTATCCTGTGCCCGGCCGCGGCCTATGGATGCTAGTGCTGCTCATCATTGCGATTCAGTTGGGCGGGCTCGTCGCTCACGAAATTCGGCCCCTGAGTCCTGCTCTGAGCCCCGCAGGGGAGAACACACTCGAGTCCTGGATTGCTCCCTGCCGCCGCTATGGCCTGCTCTGCACCGTGGTCGCATCGGCGGGATGCATGTACTTCCTGTTCAGCAGCCTGGAAGACTTCGGACTGCCTCTCACCTGGATCGGTGTGCTGGAAGTGGGCGCCAAATGGACGCTGCTGCGATATGCCGACGCCGTCGAACCCTGGTCGGTACGCGTGCTCATTACATGGTTTCACCCGGCGGCACTATTGGGGGGCGTGCTGTTCGTATGCAGTCGAAAACTCCGCGACCACTGGATTGGTGTTACGACACTGCTGCCAGCCGTCTTGTACGGCGTGCTCACAGGCGCGAGGGCTGCGATTCTTCTCGGGTTGACCTGCTGGATTGGCGGGTACGTTGCTGCGCAATGCGTGAGGAATCCGGGTCCGCTGATATTGTTCAGCGCGAGGCGTATCACCCTTCTTCTTCTGGCAGCAGTCTCCATGGTGGGCATGTTTGGCTCGATCGACGCCATCCGGGATGCCAAATGGACCCAGGCGCTCACATTTGAGCTTCATGGGCAAAGACTAAGCAATTACATGTTCGGCTCGCCTGCAGCCTTCGCCGACTGGTATGCCCACGCCGGGACTACCGAGCTGCAATGGGGAGCGCGAACATTCGCAGGCGAGTTCGAGATGTTGCGCCTCAAAACCCGAACGGTCGGCGCGTATTCTGACATGACGAATGTCGTCGGCACTGAGAGCACAAATGTCTATACATTATTCCGAGGTCTTATCGAAGACTTTGGTGCAATGGGTGCGGTGCTGATCGTTGCTGGCATTGGCGCCGTTGTGGAAATGAGTTTTGCAGCGCGTCTCAAGAACGCTCGCTCCTCGCTATTCTGCTTATCGGCTTTCTACGCATTCTTCTTATTCAGTCCGTTGGTCTCCTTGTTCAGTTTTAACGGCGCCACCCTCGCGTGGATCGTCGCCTGGTTTGTGCTAAGAAGAAAACCTCGACCGCTGTTGTTGCCGTTTGTTCCGCCCAGCCCGCGGGAGGCTGAGGTCTTGTGAACGACGTCCGTGCACGGATCATGAAGCAATGATCGCGAACAACATAGTCGAAGCCTACGCGGCTCATAGGGCACAACTGTCCGGGAGCCAGCAGTTGCCCTCCGTCTTGTTGATCTGCGTGAAATACGGAGCGGACGCCGAGACAGCTCAATACTTGGAGTCCCTTGGCAAGTTGCGAGGACAGCGGAACCTGCGAGTGATTGTGGTGGACAACACCGTTGGTGCCGACCCGCGCGGCCTACCAACGGACCTCAATCTCACGCTTGTTCGGTCGGAGGAGAATCTCGGCTACTTCGGGGGCGCACGGAGCGGACTGACCCACCATCTGCGGCAACATCCTCTGCCCGACTGGGTCATCGTATCCAATGTCGACCTGCTAGTCGCGGATTCGCAGTTTCTCGAAAAGCTCGCCTTGCTTCGAAGACCCGGGCTGGGAGTTGTAGCTCCGAGCATCCGGTCCGCTTTGACCGGGAGAGACCAGAATCCCTTCATGCGCAGCCGTCCGTCCGCGGCGCGAATGCACGCGTTCAAGTGGATGTTTCGGAGCTGGTTCTTGCTGAATGCCTACGAGTTGGTGTCCGCCATGTATCACAAGCTCCGAAGCGCCTCCAGCACGCGGCGAGTAGCGCCGACCTACTTGCGCGAGGATCGCGGCAAGAGCATCTACGCTGCGCATGGTGCTTTTCTGATTTTTTCGAACGAGTATTTTCGCGCCGGTGGCAATCTCGACTTTCCCTGCTTCCTTTTCGGTGAAGAAATTTATCTTGCTGAATCCCTCAGAAGGGTGGGGTTGGATGCCGTCTACGAACCGTCACTCGAAGTCATTCATCAGGAACATAAAACCACCCGATTCGTAAAGTCGCGCAAGCTAGCTCGCGTCGTCGCATCCTCCGCCGCCTACTGTGCCGACGCGTACTTTCCGCTGAAGTAAACGCAGAAGAACGAAGGAAGGACACTCGGATGTTGGCTGGTCTCAAAGTGCAGCGCGAAAATAGCGCCTGCGGCGGTGCGAGCAGCCGGATGCTCGCTGTGTCCGTCATCATACCGATGCGCAACGAGGAAAAATATATCGGGACCTGCCTCGACAGCATTTTGGCCAACGGCCTTCTAGAAGACCAATATGAGATTCTGGTGGTCGACGGAGAATCGGACGATCGCTCCCGCGAAGTCGCGCTGGCAAAGTCGAAGCACCATCCTTGCATCCATCTGCTTCACAATCCTGGGCGGTTCGTTCCCTCGGGCATGAACATTGGTATTCGCCAGGCTCGCGGACGCTACATTATCCGCATGGATGCGCACGCAGAATATCCGCCGGACTACGTAAAGAACTGCATCTCTGAACTGGAGCGCACCGGCGCCGGAAATGTGGGTGGGCGATGGATCACGCGTCCCGGAAGCGATTCGCTGATGGCGAAGGCAATCGCGCTCTTCACCCAGACCCGTGTCGGCGTAGGCAACGCCTCCTATCGTCTGGGCGAAGGCGACCGCTACGTGGACACGGTGCCCTTCGGCGCTTTTCCGCGGGAAGTGTTCGAGAAAATCGGCTTGTATCGCGAAGAACTGGTACGAAATCAGGACTTCGAACTAAACGCCCGCATTCGCCGCGCCGGTTACGCGATTTACCTGTCGAGCAAGATTTCGAACGTGTACTACAACTCTGCAACGTTCCGTAAATTCATGCGGCAGGCCTGGATGAACGGGATATGGCTGCCTCGCATGTGGGCCTGCTGCCCCGGCAGCTTTTGCTTGAGACACGCGACCCCGCTTGGCTTTGCAGCCGGACTCTTGTCCAGTGTTTTCATCGGCCTCCTCTACCGGCCGATTCTCTGGGCCGGACTCGCAGGACTCGCGATCTACCTGGCTGTGACGATGGCCACTGCGATTGCGATCGGGGCGCGTAACGGCTGGAGATACATAGCATTCGTGGCTCTCATCATGCCGTCGTATCACTTTGTGTATGGTTTGGGCTCAATCGTTGGGCTGTTACGTGCCGCTGGCGTCCGATCTTACTTTCGACGAGTCTCTGCCACGCCATAGTCTGATCCCACCTCACGGTCGGGCACATGAAAAGACTCTTTGATTTCACGATTGCTGCAATCGGCCTCGTTCTCTTGTCGCCGATTCTCTTGATAATCGCGATTGTTGTGAGAGTTACATCTGCTGGCCCAGCCCTCTACTCCGGCAATCGGGTAGGGCTTGAGGGCAGGATTTTTAAGATGCACAAGTTCCGTACCATGGTGGTGGATGCAGAGAAACTCGGGGGATCCTGCACTTATGAAGGCGATCCTAGGGTCACGCGAACCGGAATTTGGCTTCGCAAATTCAAACTGGACGAATTGCCACAACTCCTTAACGTCCTCGCCGGGGAGATGAGTCTCGTCGGCCCGCGTCCGGAGGTTCTGGAGTACGTGCAAATGTTCACAGCCGAGGAACGGGCAATCCTGAGCGTACGTCCCGGCATTACTGACTGGGCCTCCATATGGGATCGCGACGAGGCCAAGGCGCTCGCTGGAAGTCCCGACCCAGAACGCATGTATCAGGAGGTGATCCGGCCCGAAAAAACACGATTGCAGCTTGAGTACATCCGGCGGCGCTCTTTTCTCACCGATCTCACCATCTTGTTCGCGACTCTACGAGTGTTGCTGCTACGTCCGCCTGTCCAAATACCAGTTCCAACGACCAGTTCTCCGAAGCAGTAACCCAGAAAATCATCCCAAGGAACCACAGCGATGACCACACCTGCGCTATCCCAAGACGCTCTGCCATCGATACGCGGCGCGTCGAGGCAATCAGAGACTGATTTAGTCGCTCCATGGCCTTTCTTCGCCGAGGACGAAATTCAGGCGGCAACGAACGTCTTACGCTCCGGAAGGGTGAACTACTGGACAGGCGAGGAAGGCCGGCTGTTCGAACGTGAATTTGCTGAATTCGTGGGTTGTAGATACGCAATCGCACTCGCAAACGGCACGGTTGCTCTGGAAGCCGCGTTGCGAGCGGTGGGTGTGGGCCCGGGCGATGACGTAGTCACGACCTCAAGAACGTTCATCGCCTCCGCCAGTTCCGCGGTCGCCCTGGGTGCGCGACCGGTGATTGCCGATGTGGATCGCGACAGCCAAAACATCAGCGCTGAAGCGATTCGCGCCGTGCTCACTCCGAAGACAAAGGCGATAGTCGTCGTACACCTGGCAGGATGGCCGTGCGATATGGACGAGATTCTCGCCTTGGCCCAGGAGCTCGGTTTGAAAGTGGTGGAGGATTGCGCCCAGGCCCAGGGCGCGACCTATAAGGGACGTCCCGTGGGGTCGATGGGAGATGTCGCAACATTCTCTTTCTGCCAGGACAAGATCATGACCACGGCTGGCGAGGGCGGCATGCTAACCACCAACAACCCGAACATCTGGCGGCACGCGTGGAGCTACAAGGATCACGGTAAGGACTACGACGCAGTCTACGGAAGGCAGCACCCGCCTGGATTCCGCTGGGTTCACGAATCTTTTGGCACGAACTGGCGGATGAGCGAGGTGCAGTCGGCTATTGGAAGAGTCGTCTTGAGGAAGGTTCCCCAGTGGATCGAGAGGCGGCAGCGCTTCGCCTCCATGTTGAACAAAAGCCTTGCTGAGATTCCCGCGCTCCGAATCACGCGGCCCCCTGCGAACATCGGACATGCCTACTACAAGTACTACGCATTCGTTCGTCCCGAGGCACTCCGGGCAGGCTGGGACCGCGATCGGATCATGCTGGGCATCAATGACGCTGGCATTCCCTGCTCCGTCGGCAGCTGCAGCGAGATTTATCTGGAGGCAGCATTCGCTCGATTGTGGGGCCGAATGGAGCGATTGCCGGTCGCAAAAGAACTGGGGGAGACCAGCCTGATGTTCAACGTGCATCCGACCTTGTCTGACCAAGATATCCGCGACGCTTGTGGCGCAATACGGAGAATCATGCTGGAAGCTAGCCAAACGGAAGCCTGCGCTACTGTCACCGCTACCCCAGGCTGTTCATCTTCTGAGTAGCGGCCGCAACAGCAGCTCTCGCATGACAATGGCGATACGTCCCGATGCATTCGTGCATCGATGTTCTTTCCCTGAACGATCCCTATCAGCTCAATGAAGATCATTAACCTGGCTCAAACGCTTCTGCGCAAGCACTCATGGTTTGTCGCTGCTTTTCAGGCCCTGCTGATTTTCGTCTCGCTGGTGCTTGCCTGGTTTCTGACGCACAACTTGACGTTGCCGGATCGCAGGTTACTGCTTTTCGCAGCAGGCCTGTTGATTGCCAGTCGTATGGTCGCCATTGCCTATTTTGGCCTGCTGCATGGATGGTGGCGCTACACCGGCTTGAGCGATACGCTCGACGTGATTCGCGCCGTCGTGGCGGGATCTGTCCCCTTCGTCGTAATCACGCTGGCAGTGGCGCGTTCCACGGGCTTTCCGCGAACCGTTTATGTGCTCGAGCCGTTGCTTACAGCGGGAACTCTGATTGGAGTGCGGGTCTTCTCCCGCGTCCTCGCCGAATCCGTACGGCAGGATTTGAGCGCCGCACGCAAGGTTCTGCTGATCGGTGCCGGCGTTGGAGCGCAAACTGTGGTCCGCGAAATTGGGCAGTCGGGCAGCGAGTATGCGCCGGTCGGATACGTGGACGACGACCGTTCGAAGTTGGGCTTAAAAATCGAGGGCATTCCGGTTCTTAGCACAGTCGATCAGCTTCCGGAACTGGCCGCCGAATTTCCGATCGATGAAGTCCTGATTGCGGTTCCTTCCGCGTCCTCGAGGCAAATGCAGCGCTTCGTAGAAATTTGTGAGCGGGCGAAGGTGAAGTTCCGCACGGTTCCTGCCTTGCGTGACGTCATTGCACAACGCGTGAGCATCAGCGATTTCCGCGATGTCGATGTCGATGACTTGCTCGGCCGCGATCCGGTTGAGATCGACCTGCAGGCAGTGGGAGGAGCGATTCAGGGACGCTCGATTCTCGTGACCGGCGCTGCCGGATCCATCGGCTCCGAACTATGCCGCCAGATTCTCGACCACGGGCCCAGCCTGCTGGTATGCGTGGATCAAAACGAAAACGGGATGTTCTACCTCGAACAGGAACTCCTGCGCCGCGCCGGCGCCGCTGTCGTGCAATGCCACATCGCCGATGCCGGCGATCAAAAACGCATGGAACAAGTCTTTCAGCAGGCCAGACCGGAGACGGTCTTCCATGCCGCTGCTTACAAGCACGTGCCCCTGATGGAAGCGAACGTGGAAATGGCTGTGCAGAATAATGTTTTCGGGTTGATGAATCTGTTGGAGGTGGCGTGCGAAAGCGGCTGCACCAGATTCGTCATGATCTCTTCGGACAAGGCGGTAAATCCTTCGAATGTCATGGGTGCGACGAAGCGCCTCGGCGAGCGAATTATCGCTTGCCGACCCACCAACGGAATGCGCTGTCTCTCCGTGCGATTCGGAAACGTGCTGGGTTCAAACGGCAGTGTGATCCCGACGCTGCAACAACAACTGTCACGGAATGAACCTTTAACGGTGACGCATCCCCACGTGAAGCGTTTTTTCATGACGATTCGCGAAGCCGTTTCACTGGTGCTGCAGGCATCGGTGATTGGCGAGAAAGGCGACACACTTGTTCTCGACATGGGAAAACCATTGCCTGTCCTGGAACTTGTCCGTACGTTGATTCGGCTCTCCGGCAAGGATGACGATCAAGTCGAGATCCGCTTTACCGGCCTGCGACCGGGCGAAAAACTTGCGGAAGAACTCTTCTACGCAGATGAGGAAGTGGATGAAACCTCGTTTTCCAAGATCAAGCGGGCACGGGGCCAGTTGCTCAATTGGGAGACGCTGGCTCAAAAGTTGGATGAGCTCGAAGCAGCGCTCTTCATGAACAATGCCGACGGCATTCGCGCGAAGATCAAAGAAATTCTGCCCGAGTACTCGTCTGCTGTGGAAACGACGTGGAACGTACCCGTCGAACCCGAGTTGTGGCTGATGGAGGACCGCACCAAGATTGCCTAGTTCCACGTTTCTGTTTTGTGCCGCCCAGCAAACCCGCGCTAATGAGTAAGACTGGCGAACTGGAGATGGTATGGCTCCAGCAGATCGCCAGTAGCATGATCGACTCCCGCCAGCGCTAGCTGATAACCCACCTCCGCCTGCAGCAGATTCTGCTCGGCCGCGGCCAGTTCCGTTTGCGCCTCCAACACAAAGAAGATCGTCCCCGATCCCAGTTCGTACTTCCGCTGCTCGGCCGCCATGGTTTTCTTCGCCAGATCGAGCGAATCCTTGCCGGCGACAATGCTGAGCTTTGCTTGCTCCAGTTGATGAACGGCGTTGCTGACGTCGAGCATAACCTGCTCGCGCAGCTGCCGCTCGCCGTACAAGTCGTTGCGCCGGCCAACAAGCGCCGCTCCCATCTCCGCTTTGGCGGCGCGATTTCTCAGCGGCAGGCTGACCGACAGCTGCGCTTCGTAGGTTGGATAGTTGAAGCCAAAAAGCTGATTGATCGATGAACTGGTGAGCCGTTGGCCGGTGCTGTTGAATTGCGTTCCTCCCAGGCCATTGCTGGCATAGAGTGCAGTCAAGTCCAGTTCCGGGAGCAGATGATTGCGCGCCAGACGAATATGGGTCTCGTCATTGGCGAGAGCGGCCCGCGTCGCGTCCAGTTCCGGTCGCTTGTTCAGCGCCTGTTGCAAGGCCGTCGCGGCATCGATGGTCCGCAGTTCGCCTTCCGGTTCCGCTTTTTCCGTCAGCTGAAGATCGAGCGCCATAATATTCGGATCCTGATCGGCTCCAATCGTCATGCGTAGTGCATCCTCGGTCTCTTTCAACGCATATTCGCTCTGGATCACCTGCACCCGGCGCGACGCCACCTGCGACTCTGAGCGGTAAATGTCGAGCGGAGGCAGGGCGCCCAGTTCGAGCGCGCGCTTGTCGCGCTTATAGGTCGCTTCGGCTGCATCCATTGAGCTGCGCGCAACATCCAGATTGCCGCGTGCTTCAACGACCGACCAGTACTGCCCTATGGCTTGCAGAATATTGTTGTTTACTTCCGCCGCAAAGCTCGCCTCGGACTGCTGCAGATTTCGCCGCGCGATGATAAGTGGAGCGCGGTTGGTAAACAGCCAGCCGTTTCTGAGCAGCGGCTGAGTGACCTGAAAACTGAGAGTAGAGCTGATATACGGGTTAAAGATGTCGAAGGAGTTGTTGACGAAATTGTTGCTGCTGTTAAGGAACGCCTGCACATTGGTTCCGGTCTCGAAGGTCTGCGCGTAGTTGAATTGGGCAAATTGCGTGGTGCTCTTGGAGATTGTCGTTCCGCCGGTTCCCTGCAACGTCGTGAACGGCGGAGTAGTGGTGCTGGTCACGTTGTATGAACTGGTCAACAGTGGATCAAACGGCGAGTGGGCCCCCAGCAGCGCGAACTTTGAAAAATCCACCTGCGTCTCCTGAATGCGGATGAAACTGTTGTTCTCGAGTGTAAGAACGATCGCATCGCGCAGGCTCAACCGGAGTTTTCCCTCGACCACATAGTCCCGCAAATGTTCGGGCGCGGCTAATTTTCCAGATCGAACCTGTGCCGTCGCAAAGGAACGATAGCTTTCATTTTTCTTCTGCGCCGACGCGGCGAGCAGGAAGATCGTGCACAGACAGAGCAGAAGCCCCAGGCGAGAGTGTCTCATTCCTCAAATCCTCCAGGTTTTGTTTGGTGGTGCCTTGAAATGGGCCGCGCCGGCTATTCGTAACGAATTGCTTCCACTGGGTCGAGCCGGGCGGCCTTGACTGCCGGGTAAATTCCAAAAACCAAGCCAACCGTGATCGATACCACAAATGCCAGAGCGATGGAACTCAGGGTCACAATCGTCGACCACCCCGCCAGCAAAGCAATCAATCGCGACATGACGAAGCCAAATATGATTCCGAAACTTCCACCCACAAACGAAATCAACATGGCTTCCATCACAAACTGCCGGATGATGTCCTGCTGACGCGCGCCAACAGCACGGCGAACTCCGATTTCCCGCGTTCGCTCGAGGATGCTGGCCAGCATGATGTTCATGATTCCAATGCCGCCCACCAGCAACGAGATTGAGGCGATCGCGACCATTACTGCACTGAAGAGCCGCTCGGTTCGCTTCTGCTCCGCCAGCAACTCCGCCGGAACGATCACGCTGAAATCCCCGGCGGAATGATGCGATGAATCCAGAATCGCCCGCACCAGTTGCGCCACCGCTCCCATGTCTGCCCCGTCGCGGATGTTCAAGTAGATGCCGTCAATTTCGTCGCGCCGGTCGCTGTACGAATCTTCCAGCCGCAAGATGGCGGAGTTGAGCGGAATATAGAGAATGTTGTTCAGGTCCTGCGTGGGAACTCCAGCGACATCCGCCTGCGAACTGAGCTGTGGCGAGGCAACGCCAATCACTCGAAACCACTGCTCGTTGGCCTTTACATACTGGCCGACAGGCTCCGCCGATCCAAACAGGCTTGAGCGCGCGGCCGCTCCCAACACGCATACCGGAGCGCCATCGGCCTCCTCGGCGTCAGTGAAGAATCGGCCCTGCAGAATATGCAGCCCGGCAATCTTCATGTAGTTGGGATTGATTCCGTACACCACGGGCGGATCCTGTTGCGACTTTGGAATCGTCTTGGTCGGCGTCAGGCGCTTACGCGGACTCGACGCGATCACGTCCCCCACGTCATCCTGAATCACCCGATAGTCCTCGAATGTGAGGCCGGGAGAAATCTTGCGAACCTTGCGAAAAGCCTGCCAGTCGAGCGTCTCCTTCGCTTCGATGATGAGGTTGTGCACGCCCATCTGCTCGATGAGCGCCATCACTCTCTGTCGCGCACCCGCCCCGATCGACAGCATCGAAACTACTGCCGCTACTCCGAAAATCATGCCCAGCATGGTGAGCATCGTGCGCAGGCGATGCAGCAGTAGATTTTGAAATCCCAGCTGCAGGTCAGGAAGCCACTGCTGGTAGCCGCGCCAGGTTCGCCATGACATCACGGAGCGAAGGCCTTGCATCAGAGTGGACCTCCGCCAGGCGTGGGTGAAGCGCTCGGACTGGCCCGCTTCTGCGTCGCCGTGGGATCGATGAGCGCGACTTCGGTATCGACACCAAGCCCTTCGATGGCCGCACGGCTCTCATTTTCTGCCTGAATCTTTACCTCGCGCGATTCAAAGCCGCCGCTGCCGCGCACGAACACGACGCGCTTGTTGTCTTTCAGAAAAAGCGCCTGGCGAGGCACGTAGAGCACGTTCTTGCGTGGTTCGCCATGAATCACGATTTGCGCCGTCACTCCAGGACGCAGACGGTCATCCTTGCCCGAGAGCGCGACCGTCACTTCAAACTTGGCTCCGGTGTCGGCCTCCCAGAAGTGCCGGCTGTTCATGCCACCCGCCGTCTTGACCGTCCCGTGGAAAATCTGGCCAGGCAGCGGGTCGAGTTCAATGTCAACCGACTGCCCCTCCTTGACGTTGTTGCGTTCGAGTTCGCCGACCTTGCCCGAAAGCTCCATCTGAGTGGGATCGATTACCTGCCCCACGGTGCTTCCAGCCTCAACCTGATCGCCCTCGCGATATTCGGGCAGTGACATGCCTCCGAAAAAAAATCCCCCCGCCGCGCCTTCGTTTTTTTCGAGCGCGACCAACCCGTCGATTGGCGCCGAGACGCGCATCTTTTTGATGTTGTCCTGGGCCTGATCCATCGCTAGCTTGGCCTTGTTGCGTTTTTCTTGGGCGACGATGATCGCAGCCTTCCCGGATGCGCTGCGCGACTTCACGTCCTGCTCAAGTTCGGCAAGAACACGCTTCGCCTGCTCTAGGGCCAGATCGTTCTTGCGCGCGTCAATTGTGCTGACCAGTTCATTTTTCTGAACATCCAGTTCCGCGCGCCTCACGTCAAAGCGCGCCTTGAGCAGAGCCACTTTGTCCTGCGCGGCCACAACGGCTGCGTCGGCCTTGGCCTTGGTGATTTCTTCCTCCGCCTGCAACAACTCCGAGCGATTCTGATCGACTTTATAAAGCTGCTCTGCCGGATCAAACTCCATCACCAGTTCGCCCTTCTTTACGGTGGCGCCTGTGTGCAGCAAATGCGTGAGTTGCAGCGATCCTCCTCCGATGGGAGGTGCGGTGAGAGTCTCCATGTGACTGGCGCGCAGCTCGCCATTCGAAAAGATTTTCATCTCCAGGTCGCCGCGTTTTACCCGCGCCGTGGGAATGTCACTCTGCGTCGAGGTCGGCGCGGCGCGCCGTACTGCCGCCACAACGCCCACCACGGCGCACAACACAACCGCCGCCACACTCCATACAATGGTCTTCCTGCTTCGCACTGCGCTCGTTACTCCTTCACCGTAGGATCCTTCAAAGCCACCTGTTCTCCTGCTTTCAGTCCTTTGGCAATCATCACATTCTCGCCGCTTCTTCGGCTTACTTCGACTGTGCGTTCTTCGAACTGCGTTCCTTGCCACACGTAGGCAACGTTCTGGCCTGATTTCTGGAACAAAGCCTGCCCCGGGACGACAATCGCATCGGGCACACGATCGACGATGACGTTCACTTGCCCGGAAATGCCAGGCTTGAAGCGGGAATCCGTCTGGTCGAGGAGGATTTCAAGAATGAAATTGCGTGTAATGGGCCAGCCGCTCGAAAAATCGAGGCTGGCGATGGCGCTGATGCGCTCGATGTGACCGGTGAATTGCCGGTCCGGCAGAGCATTCAACTGAACCGTCACCGGTTGCTTCAAGTCGAGGCGGCCGCGCTCCGTTTCGTCCACACGCGCCGAAATTCGCAGCGTGGAAGCATCCGGCAATTCGGCGATAGCCGCTCCCGGCCAGGCGCGATCGCCCGCCCGGTAGGGCGCTTCGCCCGACCCCATCCAGTGCTGAAGAATACTGATCGTCCCGGCTGAGGGCGCCCGCACGCTCATTCTTGAAAGAGCCTGCTCAGCGCGCTCCATGTCGAACTTCGCCTTGCGGCTGGCTTGCTCGGAGCTCTCGATCGTCGCCTTGTTGAGGGTCTCATCCGATTTTTGTTTTGTCTGCGCCTCGCGCAGCTTTTGTTCGGCGTCGGCTAGTTTCAGCTTGGCCTCTTCCCCTTCAATCTTCGAGACGATTTCCTGTTTGCTGGCCTCGAGCTTTGCTGCTTCAACGTCATAGCCGGCTTTCAGCACCGCGGTTTTGTCTTCCTCTTCGGTCAGGCGTGCCTGCGCGCGCGACTGTTCGATCGAAGCCTCCGCCGACTTGAGGCTGGATTTATATTGCGCCAGGTCCTGCTCGGTCTTCGTCTTGTCGAAGTCCACAACCGAGTCGCCAGCTTTCACCGCGCTCCCATCCGCCGCCAGCTTGACGATCTGCAAATCGCCGGCCTCCGCGGGTGCGCTGATAGTCACAGACTTGAGCGCCTTAACCTCGCCGCGGAACTGAAGCGTGTCGAGAAACTCTCCTCGCTTCACTTCCATGGTGGGAACAGTCGGCGACCGGTGGGTAAGGCGGACCGCGCCCAGCACCACGCCGCTTCCCGCCAGCAAAAGTACCGCGATCACCACGATCCTGCGCTGACCCCAGAGTTGGCGAAATCGTTCCACCATTACAAGCCGCCTCCGGCCTGCGCAATCGCTTTCTGCCCGGATGAATCCACATCAACGGCCGCCGACAGATCGGGCATGAGTTTCGGGTCGGTGCCTTCAATCGAAACGATCACAGCAAAGACGCGTACCTTTTCGGAAAAACTGCCGCGCTCACCGATCGGTGCGAGTTGTTCGATGCGGGCGGGAAATACCATCTCCGGGTAAGCATCCAGCCGGACCTTGGCCGCTTGGCCAATCTGCAAACGGGGAAAATCCTGCTGGTTCGCCAGCACGCGCACTTGCATGGCGGAAGGATTGACCACCTGCATAAAGGGAACGCCCGGCCGCACCTGATCCCCTTCCTGCACTTCTCCCATGACACCTTCTTTCCAGATCGTGTTGAGCACCACCACGCCGTCGAGAGGAGAGTGTATTTGCATCAGGTCGGCGTTCGCCTGCGCGTGCATCATCGTCTGCTGCGTGCGATCGCGCTGAATCTCCAGAATGCGGATCGCGGCCTGAGCCGCTTTGCGCTTCAAATCGAAGGTCTCTTTCAGCTGGTCATAAGTCGCCTTGGATTCCTCGAGCGTCTCCTGATTTTTTTCCGCGTCGATGCGCGAAACGATTTCCGCCTTCTGGATTTCCAGCTGCGCCTTGAGCAGGCTGTCCTCGGCGGCCTTCAACTCGCTTTCGTCTTTGGCGCGCGCCGCGGCTTCCTTGGCCTGTTCTTCGGAGACCTGATCCACGAGTTTGGCGTATTCGGCCTGCTTGTCGACAAAGTCGCGTATCTGCGCCTGACGGTCGAATTCGACCAGCAGATCTCCTTGCTTCACGCGCGTTCCCGCGGGTGTGAGATGAACGATCGTCAGCGTACCAACTTGCTGGCCAGAAAGCAGGGGCGCCAGGATGGCGCGGGACTGCACCGCTTCCGTCGTTCCCTTTAAGCGAAGAACTTGCCCTGGCGCTGCGAGCATCGAATGTGATTGGCTTGAGGTGGCAGGGCCCTTTCCGCGAGTCATTACCAGACGGACGACTCCCAGAATGAGGACCGCCAGGGCAATCAAAATCCAGAGCCAGAGCTTCGGGCGGGGGGCTGGTTCCTGGGGCTGAAAAAGCGGCGTAGTCTGATCCGGCGTAGAGTCAGCGTCAGGAGTCACAGTCGCAGGAGCGGAGTGCATTGGAAAGGAATACTCAAGCTGTAGGAATCGAGCTTAGTACGAAAAAGTTGCCTCGCCACTACCTAAGGACAGATCAGGTGCCGCTAATGTTCCCGCCTGCAACTAGATCGACAATCCCCCACGCTTCTTGCGTAGGTATTTGATCTTTTTTGCTGTCGGGAACACAAACGCAAACTATCGCCACGCGGACCCAGATTCGCTCTCGTGAAAAAGAAGAGCCGAGGCAGCGCGACCGCCCTCGTTGTTGCGGCATCGCGCTCCATGAACCTGGCCCGTTCGAAGGACAGCCTTGTCGCCTGAGTTGGCCGCCGACGCAAGCCTATCCGGGCCTTATTGCACTTCGTTCAGCTTTTGATAGATCAACATCGCCAGGAACGCGAGGAGAAATACCCCCGACCCAACACCGAAGACCCGCACCGGGACGGTCAGACGGTTTACCTTGGTCAGCAGTTCGGTTTGTTCTTCCTGCATGTGTGAATTGGCTTCATCCAGAAATAGTTGGTCGTCCTCGTGCATCGTGAGCGTGCTCTTGTAGATCAACAGCACGATCAGACCGATGGCGAAGATTCCGAACAAGCCCCCGACTATCTCAATCATCGTCATATGCCACCTCGGCAGATTCCATCCCGGCGGCTTCCCGCATCGTCGATGGGCAGTGAAGTCAGCCCAAGTCCCCGGGGAAGGCCTTTTCGCAGATGATTATATGCCTGTTTAGCAAGCCCGGCTGACGGAATAACGGCCCCTTCCGAATGCCGTAACAAGAGACGGCAAATGCGTCCATCCGGGAGCAACTCTCATCTAATAATTTGAGCGTTCCAGGCCCATGAACTGCTTCTGGAAACGACATCTGCTATAATCAAACAGCTTTAAAGCCAAGGAGATACGAATGGCCACCACAACCGTCCCGGAAGTTACCAAGAAGGCCCCCATTTCGCTAACCGCCAATGCTGTCGCCAAGGTGAAAGAGATCATGAGCCAGCAAAACCCGGTTCCCGCCGGCTTGCGCATCGGGGTTGTGGGAGGCGGGTGCTCCGGCTTCTCCTACTCGATGCAGTTCGAGAACGGCGCCGGAATGATGGACAAAACCTTCGACATGGACGGCCTGAAGGTATATGTCGATGCTACATCTGTTATGTATCTCAACGGCTGCACGGTCGACTATGTCGAGACTCTTGAAGGCGCGGGCTTCAAGTTTGAGAACCCGAATGTGAAGAGCACCTGCGGTTGCGGCTCTTCTTTCAACGTCTAAGCTCAGCGTCTAGAGCTCGCTGCTGAGTGAAGCATTGCTTAAATTGCTAACGACGGCCTCATTGCCAGAATGAGGCCGTTGTCATTTGATTTTGATTCCTGGTCTATTTCGAAGGGAAACATATGCGGCCTGCAAAACTACTCCTTTATTCGTTCCTGTGTGCTGTAGCCATGGTGTCGTTTGCATCGTCAAAAGCCAAAACGTATCGCGGCACGGTTGGAGACGCGCTGTGCGGCGTGGAACATTCCATGCCGGTCAGCGCCGTGGAATGCATCCGCCAGTGCATTGGCAAGGGATCGCGCTACGGGCTCATAGTCGGCGATAAGGTCTACGCGCTCGACACCGACAATCAGGCGTTTTTGGATGTGCTCGAGAAACAGTCGGCGGCACAGGTAGAAGTCACGGGAACGGAATCGCAGGATGGAAAAATTATTTCGGTGAAATCCGTGAAGGCGATTCCCTAGCTGTTTCGGACATTCAGCGAACCGGCTCTATTGCTGCTGCGGTGAACTACTCTGGGGCGGATTCTGCGGCGCAGTTCGATTCAAATCAGGATCGTTCTGCATTCCCTGCGGCGGATTGCCTGTGTCGACGTATCCGCCAGTCGGAGTCTGTGAACCGTTGATCGGTTTGCCGATCTGGCTGGGCTGTCCAAAACCCGCCAGTTGCGGCTGATACGGCGTCGTGATCAGCCCGCCGCGGTCCATCATGGGATCGTAGACAAACTGCCACTCGTTGTATTTCTTCTTGTGATTAAACTCGCGGAAGCCTTCACAATTTTCCTTTGGCTTCGGGGGACACTTCGCGTCACTCAGAACTCCCACGATCGCACCGCCGCCAAATGTCGTACCCGACAACTGATCCTGGGATGTGCTGCCGAGGCTGTTCTGGCCTGGGTTCGAAGAACTGGAGTTGTTGTCACCGGTCGGTGGGGTCGACGAGGATGATTGGGTATTGCCCTGCGCCGCATCATTCGCCGACGAATCGAAGCGTGACTGCTGATTTGTGTTCGCAGTACCGAACGAGTTGTTGCCGAATCCCGAGTTCTGTCCGAACCCGCCCGGCCCGTTCAATCCTCCAGTGACTGCCCCATTCAATCCCCCATTGCCGCCGATCGGATTCGCGCCTTGAATCATCGTGCCGCCCATGCCGCCGCTCATCGACAGCTTTACGTCACCGAAGTGCAGCAGCTTGAAATCCTGCCCGGTCATGGGGTCTTTGTAGCGCTTGCGCAGGAAGCGGAGATTGTTGGAATTCTCCAGGTCCTCAATCTTGGTGGGATAGCGTCCGAACTTCTTGTAGTAGGCCTTGATGGCACGCGAGTATTGAACTCCCCTGTGGATCATCTCTGTTTCCCGCTCGCGCCTGATGTCGGATGCAATCGAAGTCACCATGGCTGCGGCGGCGATGATCATCAGTGCGACCATCAACAGCAGCGTCAGAAGGACGTAGCCCTCTTGGCGACTGTGGCCGGATCTTCTTCGCAATTGGCGCTGGAGTTTCATCGGGATTGATTGAGTAATTGGGAAATTTGATAATTGAGGAATTGAAAAGCGCTCGGCACTCTTTTCAATTGCACAATTAAACAATTACCAAATTTCTCAATACCGCTACCCTTGCCCCACGGTGAGCGGAATATTCTGCGGCGGCCCGCTGTTCACCACATCCTGCATCTCTACAGCTGTAGGCATGATGCGAATGACTTTGTAGCGCCGGTTCACGATCTCGCCCTCGCCGGCAACGAAAATGTCTTCTCCCTGCTGCAAAAATATCTTCTTGGGCTCTCCCGGCTTGCTGGCAAATCCAAAAAATTTCAGCGGAATGGGCGGTGCAGGCTGCGGCGCAGGGGTGTGGTATTCAGGCTCCTTGGGTTGATCGGTGACGCCGGGGGCGCCGGGCCTGGGAATCACCACGTCCGCCTGGGAAACGAAAATGTTTCGGCCACTCCCTTCGTACATCGTTTGCTCACTCGAAGCCAGTAAATCGAGCCGCAGGGTCGGATCGAGATTCTCCGCTCGCACCTTCCGGCCTTTTTGCCCGGCCCGTGGGCTGGGCGTGCGTGGGCCCGAAACCGGCGCGGCCGCCTGCGCACTCGACGACGGCTCCGACGACGATCCAGTGAACATGGACCCGAATTCGTAGACGAAAACAAGCAAGGCTACCGCTCCCAACACGGCAGCCCACATCGTCTTCTTCTTATTTTCCAGTCCCAGTTGCACTACCAGGCCGCCTTCAAATACGCCTCGAGTTTCACGTTCAGTTTAACCGGGCCCTGCAGCTCTCCGCCCAGGGTCACACTATTGATGATAAAAAACATCTGGTCGCGCTCCAACGCGTTAATGAACTTCGCCAACGAAGTGTAATTCCCTCCCAGATCCGCTTCAATTTCTACTGGCCGCAGATGGCCCGGGCCTTCTCCTTTTTCGGTGTACTTGGCTTGTTCGATGGTGACTCCGTTGGCGCTTGCCAGCTTGCCGAATTCGGTCGGAACTTCGGAGTTCTGCGAAGGGAAGCGTGCCTTATAGAAGTCGCCGATCTGATGGCTCGCCAGCACGACCTTCTGCGGCAAATTCTCCAGCGGCGCGACTTGTTTGTTCTTGGATGTCAGATCTGCCTGTAGCTGCAACAATTCCTGCCGCCGCGAGTCTGCCGAACCAACCAGCGGCGAAAAATAAATCACTGCGGCCAGCAGGTCGACGCCCGCCATGATCGCCAACACTGTCGTCAACTTCTTCCGGGTTTGCCGCAGATCGGGCATCAGGGCTTGCTTCCTTTCACCGGCGCCTTTTTCGGGTTGGCTACGCTCGTCTTTGACTTCGGCGTATCGGCCTTGCCCTTTGAGTCTTTGCCGTCGACGGTCGATGAATCCGACTTCGGAGTGTCAGCGATTGCTGTTATCGACTCGGGAATATAAACGGCCACCATCTCAATCCGCTCGGTATCACCCGTGGTGCTCTCCGCATGGCTCTCATGAACGATATTCGTTTGCGAGAATCGCCTAGACTCTTCCATGCGACGCGCCAGTTCGATCGCCCGGTCCCGCGAATCGCCGGCCACAGTCATCTTCAGGGAGAGTTGATTGTCCTCGTCAAGTCCGGGGCTGATCGTCACCAAGTGCACGCGCGGCGGCATGACTTTCTCCAGATTCTCCAACACCCGGGTCCAGGAAAAGGCCTTGCGTTCGATTAAGTCATTTAGGAATTGGGATTCATCGCGTGTGCTGCGGTTCTGCGGTAGATTCAAGAATGCCTGCGCTTCGGCCAGCTTCTGTTCGCGCTCGGCGATCAGTGCTTTCTTCTGTCGGATCGCGACGTGATCGCGGCGGGCATTCATCCAACCCGTGACGGTCATCGTCAGCAGGACAAGTGTGAGCAACCCGACGGCTCCGACCGCCGTGCCCCACCGCATCCAGAACTGCCGCGCATCCTGGTAGGGCTGGCTCGCGAGATTGATATCTAAACGCATAGATTCAGGGTTTGAGGGGTTCGGGCTAGTGATCAGGCCCCTGCTGACCGTTTACTCCTAGCCTCTAGCCCTGCTTCTACGACACTAACGCTCCTAGCACCCCAGCCATTCTCCACCGCGGCACGGGGCCATTTGTATTCGCTCCCAGCTGCGACGACGCGACCAGTTCCTGCACTTCGGCCCCGGTCTGCGCGCGCAACGCAGGTGCAGCCCCGCCCGACTCCGGCAGGCCCGCCACATAAATCCGCTCAATATTTAGATGATACGTATCCTGGAAAAAGACAACCGACGGATACACTTCCTCGGCCAATTGCTCGCCTGTAATCGTCACGCCGCGCGAGTTCTCCAGCGTGCGGAAGAGCTGCAGCTGATCTTCATTCAAGATCGCGATGCTCGTGGTATGCGCGTCGACCTTTACCACCAAAGTTGGCTTGCGCCCTTCGGCTCCGCCCAGCGCCGCCAGCATCGAGGGCAGCACCACGCCCGGATTGAATCCCGCTTCGCGAAATGCAGTTTCGTAATCTTCGATCACCGTGACTAGGCCCACTGCGGCGACGACCTTCACTTCGTCTTTCACCTTTTGCGCGTGGAACGAAACCTTGGCCTTTTCGACATCGAAGGGCAGGGACTTCTTCAGCCGGAAGCGCACAACCCCGATCGCTTCCTCCTGATCGGAGGGCAGAGTGTCGAACTCGACGAGCATCACGCGCACAGCAGCGTCCGGCACAACGGCGATCACATCCTTCGACCGGCCCGCCACGCTGCCCAACGTGGCTTCAATCTCCGCCCGCACGGCATCGCGCTGCCGCAGATTGTTTTCGACCAGGTCGGGGACGACGCTGCCGGGAGCCAGCTCGCGCGCGGCGCAAGCTTCGAGGCCGCCGCCCGCATCGGTCAATCGCCCGGCAAGTACGCGGTCCGCCGCGATTTCGCAGGCCAGCTTCGGCTTGGGTGTATTGGAATTCGAGCTCATACCCGAGAACGCCTTTGAGAGAAAACTTTCCTTCTTAAATCAGAAACCGTATCGGACAGAATTGCAATAGCTGAATGGGAACAGCGGGGTTCAAGGTGGCAAAGTGGCAAAGTGGCAAGGTTTCAAAGTTTCAGGTTTCAAAGTTTCGAAGTTGCACGATGTTCACAGGCTCAGGCGTCCAAGTCACCGCTGAGTTCAAAGGCACGCAACGTTGAAACTTTGCCACCTTGCCACTTTGAAACTTGCTTTACCTCATTGCCTCGATGAACGTAACCTTGTTGATCTCCTTCAGCGTGGTCATTCCCAGCCGAACCTTATCCAATGCCGACTCGCGCAGGAAGCGCATGCCCTCTTCGCGCGCCGCGCGCCGGATCTCCGACGTCGGCTTCTTGGCCAGAATCATCTCGCGGATGCGGTCGCTTAAATCGAGCAATTCGTGAATCGCAGTTCGTCCGCGGAATCCAGTGCCTGCACACTCGATGCATCCCGGCCCCTCATACAGCGGAACCTTGCCCCACTGCACGGGGTCGAGCCCGCTGGCCTCGAGCACATCTGGAGAGTAGTGCACTTCCGTCCGGCACGAATCGCAGATCAAACGCACCAGTCGCTGTGCCAGGATGCAATTCAGCGCCGAAACGAAGTTGTAGGGTTCGACGCCCATGTTCAGGAATCGCCCGATGACATCAACTACGTTATTGGCGTGGACGGTCGTAAACACGAGGTGGCCGGTGAGCGCAGATTGAATCGCGATCTGCGCCGTCTCCGCGTCGCGGATTTCGCCGACCATGATCTTGTCCGGGTCGTGGCGCAGAATCGAGCGTAAGCCGCGGGCGAACGTCAGGCCCTTTTTTTCGTTCACCGGAATCTGCGTGATGCCTTTCAGCTGGTACTCAACCGGATCTTCGATCGTGATGATCTTGTCTTCGTCGGTTTTGATTTCATTGACGCCGGCGTAAAGCGTAGTCGTCTTGCCCGAACCGGTCGGCCCGGTCACCAGCACCATGCCATACGGCTCTTTGATGTAGCGGCGGAAGCGTTTCAGGTCTTCTTCGTCAAATCCAACCACATCGAGAGTCAGCGTGCGGAACTTCTCGCTCATCGACTCTTTGTCGAGCACGCGGAGCACCGCGTCTTCGCCGTGAATCGAGGGCATGATGGAGACGCGGAAGTCGATGGCGCGCCCGTTGTACTTCACGCGGAAGCGGCCGTCCTGGGGCACGCGGCGCTCGGAGATGTCGAGCTCGCTCATGACCTTAATACGCGAGATCACGGTCGAGTGATGCTCTTTGCCGATCGGCGGCATAGCCTGCGTGAGCACGCCGTCGATGCGGAACTTGATCACGACCGAGTCGTCGCGCGTCTCGATGTGAATATCGGAGGCGCGCCGTTGCAGTGCAGTAAAAATCGTGGTGTCGACCAGGCGAATGATCGGGCTCGTGTCGGCCGCGGCCCCGGTTAACTTGTCGATGCTCAGCGTTTCTTCGGCGCCGGTCTTCTCGTCCTCGCGAATGATCTGGAAGCCTTCGCTGGCCTCTTCCAGCACACGCTGGGACTGCTCAGTCTTCGCCAAAATATCGGCGATCTGCTTCTGGGTTGAAACCTTGGTGATGATGCGCTGCTTCAGCAGCAGGCTGATCTCGTCGATCATCATCAACTGGCTGGGATCGGCAATCGCAATCGCCAGACGCCCGTCCTGCGTCTCTTCGAGCGGCACGAAGTGGTAGCGGAACATCAGGTCGACTGGAATTTTTTTGAAAAGCTCATGATGCAGGCTGAAGCCGGTCAGGTCGACGAACTCGCAGCGGTAGCGCCGCGCCACGTCCTGCGCGCGCTCCAGGTCGGTGACGGCGTTCCCCGTAGGGCTGAGCGGCGCGCCATTTCCGCCGCCCACAAAAAGCGATTTTTTATCCGCCGTTGCCATATGACTTTCCTGAATCGACCTTAGCAATGAGCCCTGAGCAATGAGGGAACCGAATCAGGTTTTGCTCATAGCTCATAGCTCGTAGCTCGTAGCTCGTAGCTCATCGCTCGCAGCTCGCTAACGCACCCCTAACGTAAAGATCGGCAAATACAACGAAATCAACACACCGCCGACAAAAATTGCCATCACAATCAGGATGAGCGGCTCAATCAGTGCCATTGCCGCCCCCAGCGCGGTTTGCACATCCTCCTCGTAAAACTCGGCTACCGAGTTCAGCATCGCCGGCAACGCTCCGGTCGACTCCCCTACTTCGATCATCTCCACCGCCAACTCGGGGAAAATCTTTTGCTCTTCTAAGCTACCAGCCAGCCCCTGACCCTCGCGCACTCGAACCCCGGCGCGCATCACGCCTTTCAAAATGCGCCGGCTACTCATCGATGAACCTGCGGTTTCCATCGACGGAACCAACGGCAAGCCGCCCTGCAGCAGGGTCGAAAGCATGCGCGAAAAACTCGCCACCTGGTGTTTCAGGCGAATATCTCCCAGTAGCGGCATGCTTAGAATCGCGCGATCGATGCGGTCGGCCCCGCGATCCGTGTCCTTCCATCGCCAAAACACAAAACCTGAAACTACCAGCCCAATCAATACAAACGGCGCGTATTTCTGCGCGTTTTGTCCCACCGCCAGCATGAAGACCGTGATCGATGGCAGCTTGGCATCCAGGCTGTTAAACAGCTCCGCGAATTTCGGCACGACGTAGGTGAACAGAAACGTCACCATGATCAGCACCACCGACACCAACAGTGTCGGATAAATCAGCGAAACAAACAGCTTCTTGCGGAACGTCATCGCCATGCGCTGAAAGTTGACATAGCGCGTCAGCACCTCATCGATGTTGCCGCTCTTCTCGCCCGCCATCAGCGTGGTCGTGTAAATCTTCGGGATGACCCCCTGCGCCGCAAACGCATCCGAGAGCAACTCCCCGCCCTTGACGCGATCGCGCACATTCTCGAGCAACTGCTTGAGTTGTGCGTCCTTCTGCCGCTTGATCAGCAGGTCCAGCGAGTTGAGAATCGGTAGCCCGGCCCGGATCAACGTCAGGAACTGCTGATTAAATACCAGAAACGTCGCCTGCTTCAGCTTCCTGCGGCGCCGCAGAGAGATGCCGCCCGCCATCAGCCCCTGCGACTTCACCCAGTAAACGTGATAACCCTGGGCCGAGAAACGGTCGCGTACTTCAGCCTCGGAAACACCCTGCTCGACGTGCTGGTGGACATTACCCCGTTCGTCTGCGATTTTTACAACGAATTCCGCCATTTCCGAGTCTTTCCCGCATCAGCACGGGACTACGCTTCATCGCCTCAGTCTAACATTCCCTCTTAACATTCTATGCGCGTGATGGCCACCACAAGGCTCGCGCGCGGTACTCAAGTAACCTGCTTCTAACCTGCTGCTTCACAAGCCACCGACAGACGCGTGAACCGATCGCCCGCGTCAGCTCTTGCCTTCCAAACGTCCCGACCAAATCTGCTGAGCCAGCTACGGACCCAGCCCCTCGACGATCTCCGTTCCAGCGGGAGGCTTGAATTCAAATTTCGCATCCCCGAGGGCCACACCTTCCTTCTGCTGGTTAAAGCGATATTCCGTGGCCGATCCATCCACTTCCTGGATGATAATTCGCGAAATCTGGTGGTCCTGAGTCACCTCCAGCAAGATCTCGCTGACCCGGTCGGCCAGAGCCTGCGGCACCCCCCTCAGAACGATGTCTCCAGCCTGTAACGGAGGCATATCCGCCGCCAACGACAGCCCCTGTAACTCCTTTTCCAACTTTGTTTTACCAAGAAGAAATGCCAGGGGAGACCGCAGATCTTCCAGCTTCTTGGCCGCCGTTTTGCGAGCCTGTCGGTCCGACGGGACGTAAAACCACGCGTCTCTCCCATCCGAGACAAACAGCTTCTCTGTGGGAGAACGATACTCCCAACGCATCTTGCCAGGTTTTTTCAGCCAAAGGGTTCCGGATTCGGTCCGCTCCATTCCGGCCCCACGGTAAATCTCTGAAAACTCAGCCTGTAAGGTCTTGAGATGGTTGTAGCGAGCGTCTACGGCAGAGGCTATGGCCTTGATGTCGGTCGCCGGATCGACCGCCATCGCGGGTCGAGCTATCGCCACTGCAAAAGCTATCAGGATACCTATGCCGGATTGCAATGAGGGGCCTGCCTTGTCGGTAAGCGATGGATGGGTAAACCCCTATTGTATAGGCACGTAGGCGATTGGTGCGGCAAATCACGTTTCGAACAATGCACGTCCTCACTTTTCGCATTTAACGGAGAGCAATGCCGTGCAAAAATGGATGCGCCACGTCGCCGCACTTCCCCTAGTCTGCTGGCCGTGGCCTGGGGAAGAACTATGTTCCGGGCAATTTGCCTGAACCTGCTTTTCTGCCTCGTTGCACTTTTCACACTTGCGCAAGCTCCCACGGAAGTCCCCGCGCAACAGGCGTTCACGTCATCGTCCACGACCAACCTGATTGGAGACGCCCTTGCGGCTTACCGCAAAAGGGATTTTGACGGCGCCATCGCGAAATACCGCGAGTTCGGGAAGGAACATCCTCATTCGCCCGATATGTATGCCGGCATGATCCGCGTCTACCTGAAACAGAAAAAAGTCGAAGAAGCTGCGCGAGTCGCGCAAGAAGGTTTGTCCAACACGAGTTCACCTCGGCTGCGGGTGGCACAGGCCGAGATCTGGTTCCGCCAGGGGCGCATCATTGACGCCGAAAACGAATGGGTAAAGGTCATCAATTCCGGCTATCCCGAAGCTCGCGCTTACCTTGGCGTTGCTCGGGTGCGCAACGCCATCGCCATGTACAAGACGGCGAAGACAATGATCGATAAGGCGTATGCTCTCGATCCGGGCGACCCTGACATTCGGGAGGAGTGGATCGACTCGTTGTCACGCAGCGAGCGCATTCACTATCTCAAGGATTCGCTCGCGGGCGAAAACAACTGGAGCGACGACGAACGATCGGATATCTCCAACTACCTGAAGTTTCTCGAGGAACGCAGCAAGCAGAAACGTAGCCCTTGCCGTCTGGTGAGCAAAGTAAAGGCCACCGAAACCCCGATGGTCAACCTGCTCGAAGATCCCAGGCATCTGCGTGGCTTTGGCCTCGCCGTCTTCCTGAATGGCCACAAGAGTTCGCTTATGCTCGACACCGGTGCCAGCGGAATCCTAGTGCGGCGTGGAGTAGCTGAACGCGCGGGCATTTCCAAAATCACTGAAACCAAGGTGACGGGAATCGGCAAAAAAGGACGCCGTGACGCCTACATCGGCGTTGCCGATTCCATCAAGATCGGAGAACTGGAATTCCAGAACTGCCCGGTTGAAGTCATGGAGAGTCGTTCCGTTGCCGGAGAGGAGGGACTGATCGGAACCGATGTCTTCGAGGACTTTTTGGTCGAACTCGACCTGCCTAACGTAAAAATGAAACTCAGTGAATTACCCCGCCGGCCAGGCGAGTCCGAGCGAGAACTTGCTCTCAAAAGCGAAGACGATGACGACGACTCCGAAGATGCGGAAGCCAAAACACCGGAGAGCGATGCGAAAGCGGGTGAAACAAGCTCAGGGCAAGTGAAGTCAGCCGAAGCAAAGACCGGTGATGCGAAGAGCGGCGAGGGCAAGCCGGCAGAAAAGAAACCAGCCTATGCCGGCCCGCAGGATCGCTACATTGCATCCGAAATGCAGAAATTCACGCGCGTCTTTCGCTTTGGTCACGACCTACTGATTCCCACCACTATCGGAAATGTTCCATCAAAACTATTCTTGCTCGACACAGGAGCGCTGACGAATTTCATTTCCCCCGCAGCCGCGCGGGAAGTCACCAAGATTCATGGAGACTCCGACATGATCGTGGAAGGCATCAGCGGCCGCATGGATAAGGTTTACAGCGCCGACAAGGCGGTGCTCCAGTTTGGCCACCTGAAACAGGAAAATCAGGACATGACTGCGTTCGACACCACGGGCATTAGCGATAATACCGGAACAGAAGTTTCAGGTTTCCTGGGATTCACCACGCTGCGCATGCTGGATATCAAAATCGACTATCGCGACGCTCTGGTGGATTTTGAACTCGACCCACGACTCAAGCACTGAAGGACACGCGACTTCCTCAGTGATGCGGAATCATGACTTGTTGCACATGCGGCGCCGGAGTCTTCAATAGCCGTCCGGTCTGCCGCATCGCGACCCAATCGTATTCATAGGCCGCCCCACAGGCCAGACAAATCTGGTATTGGCAGCCGTTGGCATCTGTGCGAGGCCAGGAGAAACGGTGGGGGCATCCGCGCCCGAGAAGTTTGGCGAGTATTTTCATTGCGTCACCACCTGATTGCGGTTCTTCCAAAGATCGAGCCAGCGATAGAAGAACGATTTGTGTGGACTCTGTAACAGGTCGTGCACCGTCGACAACAGGACTGAGGGCTTCTCGGACTTGCTCAGGAACGTATCGATCGAGCGCAATTTTCTTGTGGGCAGCGGCCCGTAAGCCGATAGCAGCAGGATCGGCACATCCGCTTTGAGGTGTTTCATTTTTGCGGCGACCACATCGCCGTTCATGCCCGGCATCTGGTAATCGAGAATGACTGCATCGATTTCGCGAGAAAGAAACAGCTTGAGCCCATCGTCGCCACAAGTCGCTTCCAACACTTCATAGCCACACTGCTCCAGCAACTCTTTCCGTCCGATCAGGCCGCTCCAGTGGTCGTCGATGCAGAGAATCGTCGCTTTGAGCCGAGACATACCGCACATCCCATTCGGCCAGAACTGTGAGTTCAGCGGGGAGCTTCCAGCGATCGGAAACAGACTGCTGAGTGAGGTGGCGCGCAAGTCGATTTCACTACGCGCCAGAGGGGACGGCAAATTACGAATGGACACTGAAGCTGCAGTTACCCCGACCTTTCGTGCGATTTCGCGAGCCGGGCGATTACTTCCCTGCTGCCGGCTCTTTTACCGCGACAATTTGATCGCCTGCGACGTCCTTCAACTGCTGCACAAGGCCAGACGGCCAGCGAATCTCAACCATGTCCGCCGAAGGATTCGCGCCCAGGCCGAAATGCATCGGGCCCGCGCTCGACGACGCGTATCCCGCGCTGGTCGTCATGTGGTTGTATTGCGCCCCTGACTTGGTCACCACTTTAATCCGCGCCCCGATTCCATCACGATTGCTCTTCGTTCCCTGCAGCTTGAACTCGACCCAATGGTTCTCACTCGAGCTCTGGTTCATCCAGATTTCCGCCGGAGCGTTGATCGCCGTGACCACGACATCCAGTTTCCCGTCACCATTCAGATCGCCGATTGCCGAGCCGCGATGCCGCGACGGAGGTCGCGCAGCGAACCCAGCCTCGGCCGTCAGTGCCGAGAATTTCATTCCACCCAGATTGTGGAACACCGTGTTCGGCTGCGCGACCGAGATATTCGGCTCCGCCAGCAGCGACTGCACATGCCCGCGAGAGACGAAAATATCCTTCCAGCCATCATTGTCGAAGTCGGCGATGTTCGGCGAATATCCTGACATCGGCAGCGTCAGCTTCGTCAGTCCGCTTTCGCGTGTAACTTCCGTGAAACTTCCCTTCCCGGTATTGCGGTAGAGGGGAAAGGTTTCTCCATCGAGCGCTACGACGAAAATATCGGGGTAGCCATCATTATCGAGATCGCGAAAGTCCACGCCCATGCCGGAGATGTATGTCCCATCCTCGCGCAGCGCCACATTTTCGTCGAAGCCAGCTTCTTCAAATCTTCCGCCACCCTTGGCACAAAAGTACGAATTCATCAGCTTGTCGTTGGGAATGATCAGGTCCATCTTGCCGGAGAGTTCCGCATCGGCCGCAGCCACTCCCATCCCCTTGCCCGGATGTGCGCGGAATCCCGCCTCGATCGAAGCATCGCGAAAGGTTCCATCGCCGTTGTTGATAAAAAGTTGGTTCGGCGTCGGCTTGTAAAACTTCGGATGGCAATACTCGCGATGCCCGTAGGCCTCGCAATCAGGGTCGGTCCCATCCCATTTCAAGTAATTGATGACGATCAGGTCTAGCAACCCGTCGTTATTGACGTCGATCCACGCTCCCGCTACGGCCCAGAGCGGGCCATACTCTGCATCCGGCTTGTTCAGTCCGGCCTTGACGGTGACGTCGGTGAAAGTTCCATCGCCGTTATTGTGATAGAGCGTATTGTGATGCACACCGGCCACGAACAGATCTTCATAGCCATCGTTGTCATAGTCGCCGACCGCAACGCCAACGTCATAGCCGGTGCCAGCTAGCCCTGCCTTGGCAGTGACGTCGGTAAAGTTGCCGTGCCCGTCGTTTTCAAAAAGGCGATTGGAATATTTCGGAGAATCTTTTTTCAGCGTCTTGATATCGGCGCCGTTGGTGAAAAAAATGTCGAGTTTGCCGTCGTTGTTGTAGTCGAAGACGGCGACTCCGCCTGCCATCGTTTCTGGCGCGTGGCGCTCGGGCGTCTCGTCGCTGTCAAGCCTGAAATCGATCGGCTGGAAGGAAAAACGGATCGCACCATCATTCGGAGACTTGGCTTGCGCGGCACCAGGGTGCGCCGGAACCGACACAACTCCAGAGCCGATGATAAGTGCCAAGCTCAGGAACCAGGAGAACTTGCGGATGACCATGGCAAAGATCGCGCTGCCGCGCGTCTTTTCATCTTAACTCTGCAAGTCGCATCCTCGGCATCACTCGGGCAACGCCTGATCTCCCTGAATCGTCAGCTTCGCATCTGCGTGTGCGGCCGCGGTTCCCGGCTGGCCTCCACCGACGGTGACGGTGTATTCGCCCGCGCCCACATGGCGATCTCCCGCTTCATTCACGTAGCTCAGGTCGCGCGGCTGGAACGTGATTTTCACGTGCTTCTGCTCTCCCGCATCGAGATGCACCCGCGTAAATCCGCGCAGAGCGCGCAACGGTGTCCCCGGTACCTTCGGGAACGTGAGGTATAACTCCACAACCTCATCCCCCCCGCGCTTTCCGGTATTTTTCACATCGACATCCACATCAAGCGGATTCCCCGCCTGCAACTCGGGACTCGACAATTTCATCCCGCTGTACTCGAACGTGGTGTAGCTCAGCCCATAGCCGAAACCATAGAGCGGTTCCCCAGCGAAGTAACGATACGTACGATTCTTCATCGCATAGTCGTCGAAATCCGGTAACTGCTCCGTGCCTTTGTAGAACGTCACCGGCAAACGCCCCGCCGGATTATTCACTCCCGCGAGCGTCTGCGCGATCGCCGTTCCGCCTTCCTCGCCGGAATACCATGCATCCAGAATCGCGTTCGCGTGGTCGTTGGCCCAGTTCACCGCCAGCGCGCTGCCATTCATGAGCACGACGACGAGCGGCTTCCCGGTCCCTTTCATCGCTCCCAGCAGTACTTCTTCCTCGGCCGGAAGGTTCAGGCTGGTGCGATCTCCGCCGCGAAAGCCCGGGATATCCACCTTCATTTCTTCGCCTTCCAGCTTCGACGTAATCCCGACTACAGCGACTACAACATCCGCCTGGCGCGCTGCATTCACTGCTTCGACCAGCGGATCACCCGTCACCGGCAACCAGATCAGCTTGCTGACGCGCCCACCCGCGTGGTACTCGACCTTCACGGCATAGCGGTGACCCTTCTCCAGTTGCACGGTCGCCAGCTGCGGGTTCGGATCATGGCCCGCCATGTCGTCCACGATCAGCTTGCCGTCGAGCCACAGCTGCTGCATCGAGCCCATGAGCCCGAGGTGATAGGCGCCCGACTGAGTCGGCGTCAGAAACCCGGACCAGCGCACGGAGAAATCGCCCATGTCGGCGGGCTTGGGAAGCGCCATCGCATCGGGGTGAGACGTCTGCAAGTTCACGTATGGATCGACGCGGACCAACTGCGGCGTGCCTGAGATTTCACCGGCGAAATATTCGGCCTTGATTCCTGGTTTGCCGTCTTCGGTCGTTAGAACTGCCGTCGGAACAACGGGGTGCTCGCGCAGAAAATCCGTTCCCGGCTGATACGTCACTTGTGCTCCGGCAAACTGCTTGCGAATCCCGTCCAGCGCACTCACTGGATGAGAAGCCGTGCCGCTGTAATTCCCATGCAGGACCTGCGTCTGCTCCGCCAACGGACCAACCACGAGAATTTTCTTCGACGAGCTTCCCAGCGGCAGCGTCCCGTCGTTCTTCAGCAGCACCATCGACTCATTCGCAATTTTCAAGGCAAGCGCGCGGTGCGGCGCGCTGTCGATCTCCGATTCCGGCGTATTGGCGTACGGCACCATCGACGGCGGATCGAACATCCCCAGCTTCATGCGCGCCGTGAAAAGCCGCCGCAGCGAAGTGTCGATCTCCGCTTCCGTCAGCAGCCCCTGCTTCACCGCATCAACGAACGGCTTGTAGTCGTGATCGTCTTTTGTGATGGTAAAAAAATCGGCGCACTCGTTATCCATGCCGGTCTTGATCGCCGCCGCCGCCGCCTCGGCCTGGCTCTTCACAAAATGATGTCCCTCATACATGTCGACGATTGCATCGCAATCCGATACGACATAGCCGTTGAACTTCCACGCGCCGCGCAGCTGGCTCTGCAGCAAAAAATCGCTCGCGCAGGCCGGCTGCCCATTCACACGGTTGTAGGCGCACATGATCGATTCGGCTTTGCCCTCGGTCACAGTCGCTCGAAATGCCGGAAGATACGTGTCCTCCATGTCATGCTTTGAAACCTGCACATCGATCGTGTGCCGTGTCGGCTCGGGCCCGCTATGCACGGCAAAATGTTTCGGCGTCGAAATCACGCGATAATATTTCGGATCGTCGCCTTGCAACCCGGTCACGAACGCTACGCCCATGCGTCCGGTGAGAAACGGATCTTCTCCATATGTTTCCTGGCCGCGTCCCCAGCGCGGATCGCGAAAGATATTGATATTGGGCGACCAGAAATCCAAACCCTCCATAATGTCGCGCCGTCCCGCTTTCACCGCTTGCTCGTGCTTGGCGCGCGCTTCAATACCGATCACGACCGCCATTTCATGAATGGCCTTGTCATCGAAAGTCGCCGCCAGCCCGACCGGCTCGGGAAAGACCGTCGCCGTGCCCGCATTGGCCACGCCATGCAGCGCCTCGCTCCACCAGTCGTAATTGGGAACCTGAAGATGCGGAATCGCCCTGGCCTGATTCACCAACTGTTGAGCTTTTTCTTCCAAAGTCATCTTGCTGATGAGATCGTTGACGCGAGCCTCGACCGGCTGGGACGGGTCGAGGTAGACAGGACCGCTTGCCGTTTGCGAAAACAGCGGCGAGGCTAAACAAGACACAAGAACAATAGAGAGCACGTTGACCCGCGTTAATCTCAGTGAACCCATGACACTCCTCCCAATCTCGCCCCGAGCGGACACGAGGTCATACCAAAGTAGTAGTAATGGCGAACACAATTGTCGTTAACGTTTACGGATTAAAGCACGCTTGTAACACACGTGAAACAGTGTGGTCAAGGTCCGCTTCCGGAGCGTTTGCCGCGGAAGAGCCTACAAAACCGATTTACTTCGCAGCCGGTAGCTCGCCCGACGAAAGTATGTACGTGGTCGATTTATCCAGCTTGATGTTGGAATGTCGCGAGACGATGGTGATGACGCCGTCCGCGCCGGCTTCCGCTTCCACGTTCTTCATTGCGACGCGATTGTGCGAGGTGCTTGCGCTGGAGGTATCCGGCGCGCCCGAATTCTGATTCGAGTCGCCGCCGGGAAATGGCCGATAGACCTTCGAATTCGCGTCCGGATACTGCCCTTCCCCATTCCAGGTTCTGCTGGCCGGCTGCATTGGTCCGTACTGCAGGTCCTGGCCGGGGCTGATGACGGTAGGGTAAAACCAAGCCGTCAAATACGCTTTAATCGGCATCGATCCTTCATTCCATTGTGCAGAATCCATGCGTATCGAGAGCCTCGAAGGCTCCTGCTCGCTTTTCGCGCTGGACTCCACCACTTCTCCGCTGAGCACGGCATTTCGGGGAATCACGGTGCCATTGACCAGCGTAGCCAGATTCAGTTTGGCTTGAATCTTCGCGCCGACGGCGGTTTTCCCGGCAACGACATTCTGTTGCAGGACGATCGGAAATTCGCGCGCCACGGAGGCTGCTGGCGATGGCGGACCCTGCTGACCTGTGACAGACGAAGCGCAAACTAATACGGTGGCGCTGCCCGCCAGCGTGAACAATCTTGTCAAGCGATTGCACCGAGCCCGAAAAGACCGCATGACTTGAACTCCTGCCCACTAAATCCCACGTCTTGGCTGCGAGTATAACTCTCCGGGGAAGTCGGAAGTATCCAGATTTCCGTCCTGATGGGGTTGTTGGTAAGGGAATAAAATCGATTTTCTTCTTGACAACGCTCTTGGTGGGGATATAAACCGTAAACGTTTACGGTCTCGGGTCGCGCGAAGCTCCCTGGTCTGCGTATTTGCACGCTTCCGAGACGAATGTGGAACCCTTTGGAGGGCAACAATGAAATCTCTCTCGCCCACGTATGCCGGGAGTTTGGGCCTGATTGCCAGACGCTTTCTGAACAAGCGTTCGACAGTCATTTGTCTCCTCACCTGTGTTTTCCTGGCCGTGTCCGCCGTGTGCGCATTCGCCCAGGAAGCTACCGTTGTCGGAACCGTTACCGACCCGTCCGGCGCCGCAGTCGCCAACGCGACCATCACCATTACCAACATTGACACTGGTGTCGAGCGCACTCTGCCGAGTAACGGCGATGGCCAGTATGTGGCGCCGGATCTGCACATCGGACACTACAACGTGCGCGTTTCGGCTTCTGGATTCAAAGTCGCCGAGCAGAAAAACCTGGTGCTAGCGGTTGGAGACCGCATGCGCGTCGATTTCAAGCTGCAAGTCGGTAGCGCGCAGGAGCAAGTCACGGTTGAGGCCAACGCCGTCGCCGTGCAAACCGATAGCGGCGAAGTCAGCAACGTCATCAACGGCCAGCAGATTACTCAGCTCGCCACCAACGGCCGCAGCTTGTACGAACTGTTCGCTCTGGCCCCTGGCGCAGTCAGCCTGCAGAGCTCGAGAATCAACTTCACGCCAGTCAGCGGCGACAGCACCGTCAGCATCAACGGCGAACGCGCCGGACACAACCTGCAGCTGATCGATGGCGGCGAGAACCTGGACCGCGGCGGCAGCAGCGGCAGCGTGATGCCCTCGATTGACTCGCTCGCCGAATTCCGCAACATCACCTCCAACTACAGCGCGGAATACGGCTTGGCGGGCTCCTCGCAGATCAGCACCGTCATCAAGTCCGGCTCCAAGCAGTTTCACGCGGAGGCGTGGGAGTTCTTCCGCAACGACGCTCTCAACGCGCGCAACTATTTCACCGGCAAACCGCCTTATCTGCGCTACGACGTTTACGGATTCAACGTCGGCGGCCAGCTGCCCATCGCCAAGAGCCATCCCACGTTCTTCTTCTACAACATGGAATGGCGCAAAGAGATCGATGGCGGCACGCTCAACGTCCCGGTGCCGCTGGCCAGTTCCTATCCTGACGCCAACGGCGCTGGAACTGGCGCGGTCATTCCCGCAACCTACGGCACTAGCAAACCGATCCAGGCAGTAGTACCAACTGGAGTGGCGAACTTTGCCTCAAACTGCGACGCAGCCACTCAGGCATCGCTTGTTCCCGGCTCGGCCTTCCCGAACAACACCATTCCCGACTGCCTGATCTCCCCCAACGCGGCAGCACTGTTGGTTGCAGGCGGAAAATACGGCGGCATCTTCCCTACGCCGACTAACGGCGTCAACTTCGTTGGCGGCAACAACTCGCCCACCACCCTGCGCGAAGAGATCGCCAGAGTCGATCACCAGTTCTCCCCCAAGTTTTCGGTGTTCGGTCACTGGATTTCCGAGCAGATCTCGCAGACTTACGGCACCACCCAGTGGAGCGGCGACAACGTACCCTCGATCGCCGACACCTTCGGCAACCCCTCCTACAGCGCGGTCGTTCATGCAACGTACGTGATCAGCCCGACACTGCTCAACGAGGTCGCGTTCAACTACAACGGCAACCGCATCAACATTATTCCAGACGGCTTGATTTCGGCGCCGAGCGGGTTCACTTTCAACCGCCTCTTCACGGGACCCAATGCCGACAACCGCATCCCTTCCGTCCAACTGGCGGGCGTAACGGGCAGCAACTACACCGCGAACTGGACGCCATGGGTGAACAAGGCCGACGACTACCAAATCCGCGATGATGTTTCGTGGACCAGGGGGGCTCACCAGTTGAAGTTCGGCTTTAGCTGGGCGCTTTACAAGAAGGTTCAGGACGCCTTCGCCAACACGGAAGGAAACTTCAAATTCGATGGTTCCTTCACTTCACTGCCGCACGGAACCGGACCCGGCCAATGCGATACGTCGACGTTTTCGTGCGGATTCGATTTCGCTGACTACCTCATGGGATTCGCTCAGCAATACACAGAAGATGGTGTGAAGATCAGTGGCAAGTGGAACAACATCTCTCCCGCGGCCTACATTCAGGACAACTGGCGCGTCAACAACCGCTTGACCTTGAACCTCGGCTTGCGCTGGGACGGCATTCCGCACACTTACGAAGCCAATCACCTTTCTTCCAACTTCTATCCCAACCTTTACAACCCTGCGGACGCAGCCACGTTCGATTCGAACGGCTTCATTTGCAGCAGCAACTCCGTACCGGCTTGCCCCGGCGGTCCGAGCCCGGGCTTGGTAGCCAGCACCAATCCGACACTCGGCGGATACCAGTTCTATCTGAACGGCATCGGTATTGGCGGCGTCAACGGCATTCCCAAAGGTCTGGTTCACGACGCCTGGAGCAACTGGGGACCGCGCCTCGGCTTCGCCTACGATCTGACCGGCAGCGGCAAGACCGTCGTCCGCGGCGGCTTTGGTATGTCCTACGACCGCATTCAGGGCAACGACATGTACAACGGCGCCGTGAATCCCCCGGGAGATCCCAACCCAACCCTCAACGGCGTTTCTATCGACAACCCCGGTCTGAATCTGAGCACAGGTAACGTCATCACTGCGGCTCAGCTGCCTGTCCTCGCCCTGGGCGTTACCGGAATCGCGGAACATTACCCGACTCCGGTCAGCTACCAGTACAGCGCGGGCGTGCAGCGTGCCATGGGTACCCACACGGTATTAAACGTTTCCTATGTCGGGAGCCAGGGACGTCGCGAGAACTACTATCAGGCGGTCAATCTCCCTCCGCTAGCATCGCTGCCGGCTGAGGTTGCAGCAGGAAAGCTCGACATCACGACGTTGACCTACCCAGGCTTCGGCAATATGCGCCTGGCTTTCAACGGCGCGAACTCGAGCTACAACTCGCTGCAAACATCGCTAACCGGAGTCGTGCACCACGACCTTCACCTGCAGGTTTCCTACACGCTGGCGAAGGCCATGGATGCGACGACCGCTTCGGGCAGCGGCGGCGATCTGCAGAACGCCTCCAATCCCTATCTCGGATGGCACAACGACTGGGGTCCGTCCGTATTCGACCGCAAGAATGTATTTTTTGCGAACTTCGTTTACGAACTGCCCTTGTTCCGCAACGCCACCAGCCGCTTGCTCAAGGGCGGCCTCGGCGGATGGGAACTGGCGGCCATCATTACCGAACAATCCGGCGCGCCCATCAATCTAGGTGTGAACGGAACGACAGCGGCCAGCGTTATCAGTAACACGGCCGTCCGTCCTGATCTCACGGGATCGATCTCCTACAACAAGACCGCCGCCTCCTGGTTCTCGGGTAATTTCAGTGCGCCCGTTTGCGCCACTGGTCCTGATTGCTTCGGCAACTTGGGCTTTGACGCGATCCGTGGCCCGGGGCGCAACAACTTCGACCTGTCGCTCCTGAAGAACTTCGCTTTCACCGAGCGGTTCCGCATGGAGTTCCGCGCCGAAGCGTTCAACGCATTCAACCACACCGAGTTCCAAGGCAACGCCAACACCGGAGGCATCAGCACCAACTTCGGCGCAGGCGACTTCGGCCAAGTGAAGAATGCGTATGACTCCCGCCAGTGGCAGTTCGCGCTGAAGCTGATTTTCTAAATCGGCTTCTCGTGCTTCGTTATCCCCCCGCCCGCATCGAACCTGATGCGGGCGGGAATTTCTTACCGGATTTCTTACCTTTGATGCTTCGGCCCCCCATCGTGTTTGCGTGCCCCAGCCAGGTATCGCTGATCGATCGGGCATCAGAGCAAGCTTCTGCTCGCGGGTCTTTATGAAGCTGCTACCCATCATCGCTGCTGCAGCCCTGCTCTGCGCGCCGGCGCTGGGACAAACCGCTTCGCCTGCGTACGCCATGTCTCTCGAGCAGCAAGGCAAGTTTTCTGAAGCGGCTGAGGCGTGGAAAGCTGTCACCCGCAACAGTCCAAATGATGCCGGAGCCTTTGCCAGCCTCGGCGTCGTTCTCTCCAAACAGCAGAAGTATCCCGAAGCGGCCACTGCTTACAAGCAGGCCCTCGCCATCAACCCAAAGCTACCCGGTATCCAGCTCAATCTTGGTTTGGCGGAGTTCAAGCAGGGCAACTTCCCTGCCGCGGTCGCCGCCCTGCGCTCGGCGCTGGCCGCCGATCCGTCCAGCACAAAGATCCGCACGCTGCTGGGGTTGAGCTACTACGGTGAGAAGAAATATGCGCTCGCCGTGCAATACCTCGAACCTGCCTCCCAAGCCGACCCCACCAATGCAGAACTCCACCAGTTGCTGGCGCAAAGTTGCTTGTGGGGAAAAAACTACTCCTGCGCCCTCCAACAATTTCAACAGCTCCTGGCGCAGACTCCTGATTCCGCCGCCGCGCACATTCTGGCCGGCGAAGCACTCGATGGCATGAGCCGCACTTCAGAGGCGATCGCAGAGTTCGAAGCGGCCGCGAAAATTTCTCCTCAAGAACCAAATGTTCATTTTGGCCTCGGATATCTCTACTGGAAATCCCAGCAGTACGAACTCGCTAAGGCAGAATTCGAAAAAGAGTTATCGGTCGACCAAAGCCATGCGCAAGCCCTCGCCTATCTCGGCGACATGGAATGGAAGAATGACCGCCCCGATTCGGCCCTCCCTCTACTCCATCGCGCCCTGCAGGCCAACCGCGATCTGCGCATCGCGTGCGTCGATCTGGGCGCGATCTACATGCAGAAGAAGGAATACAAGAAAGCGCAACCGATGCTGCAACGCGCCGTCGAGCTGGATCCATCGCAGGCAGACGCTCACTATCAACTCGGGCGTCTTTACCAGCGCACGGGTAACGCTGCCGCGGCAGAAAAAGAACTCGCAAAAGTAAAAGAACTTCACCAGAAAGCGGACGAGACCCTGGTAGGCAAGATGACCTCTTCTCCTCCCGCACTCAATCCATCGGAAATGAAATGAGCCCTCGCCCGGATCCAAGGAAAAGATCGAAGGAGAAAATGATGAGCAACGGAGACGGAAGCTACCAGCCCAAACCTGAACACAAATTTTCCTTTGGATTGTGGACACTCGGAAATCGCGGCCGCGATCCCTTCGGCGACTTCGTGCGCCCGGTCTGGGCGCCGAATGACATCGCCGCCACCCTCGGCGAAATCGGTGCCTGGGGAGTCAACTTGCACGACAACGACCTCGTCCCCATCGACGCCACGCCCGCCGAGCGCGACCGGATCGTGCGGGAATTCCGTAAGGCCTGCCAGGACAGCGGTGTCGTGGTTCCTATGGCCACTGTCTCTCTGTTCTTTCATCCAGTGTTCCGCGATGGTGCTTTTACCGCGAACGATCCCGAGGTCCGCGCTTACGCGCTACAAAAAACCATGCACGCCATGGATCTCGGTGCTGAACTCGGAGCGAAGATTTTCGTTCTCTGGGGAGGACGCGAAGGCGTGGAAACCGACGCCTGCCGCCGCGCCGACGACGCCGTCAAGCGCCTGCGCGAAGCCGTGAATTATCTCTGCGAATACAACATCGCGCAAAAATACGGTTACCGCTTCGCCCTCGAGGCCAAGCCCAACGAGCCGCGCGCCGATATTTACATGGCCACCACTGGCCACTATCTCGGGTTCATTCCCACGCTCGATCACCCGGAAATGGTCGGCGTCAATCCGGAAGTCGCACATGAAACGATGGCTGGACTGAATTTCATGCACGGCGTGGCTCAGGCGTGGGAAGCCGGCAAGCTGTTTCATATCGATCTCAACGATCAAATGCCCGGCCGTTACGATCAGGATTTGCGTTTCGGGTCATCCAATCCCAAATCTGCATTCTGGCTCGTGAAGTTTCTGGAAGACGTCGGCTACGACGGCCCGCGCCACTTCGACGCCCACGCCTATCGAACCGAAGACTGCGCTGGCGTGAAAGATTTCGCCCGCGGCTGCATGCGCACCTATCTTATTCTTAAAGATAAGGCCGCACGCTGGAACACCAACCGTCAGATTCAGGCAATCCTGAAAGAAATCTCCGGTGGATCGGCGAAGAACATTCCGAACCAATATTCGAAAAAAGGATCGGCGGCGCTTCTCTCGCACGTTTTCGACAAAGATGCGATTCTGAGAAAGCGTCTGCCCTACGAGCAACTCGACCAGTTGACCATCGACATCTTGCTAGGCGCGGGGTAGGAAAGCCCGGCGCGGGAACTCCTACTTTTCGCCCCTTCGCAAAAGACCAGTTTTGCATTGTCATCCTGAGCGAAGCGAAGGACCTATGCATTTGTTCGGGGCGAGCAGATCCGTCTGCTGCTGCGCAAACCACGACTTTCCCTGCTCCTCACCGCAACTTCTTTCTTCGCCTCCGGTTAGAATTATTTTCAAGGCTCGAACTTCGAAGGAAACAATACTCATGAATCACCGACTCATCACAGCTCTTCTGACCGGAATCTTCTCGCTCACATGTTATGCATCAGCCCAAGCTGGAGCACTACCAACAAAAAAATCAACCGACGCCCTTCCGAAATGCACCGACCCGCTTCCCACCGTCGCCGTTCCAAATGCTCCGCACGGACTCTTCGTCATTCTTTTCCCCGGCGCGCGCGTCAACGCGCAGGCCAACATCCTTCTGCACAACCCCGCCGTCTGCGGAGCGAATTTCTATCTCGTCTGGAAGGAGATCGACCGCGGCCCCTCTGCCAACCCTCGCTACGACTGGTCTTCCGTCGACCGCCAGATCGCCCCATGGGTCGCAGCAAAGAAGCGCGTGAACTTCATCATCTGGGCCACGACTTATCAGAAAGGCGATAGTGCCACGCCCGAATACGTCTTCGCGAAAGTTCCATCGGTGACGTGTCCGTCCTTCGGCCACGTTCCGGTCTTCTGGAACCCTGGCTTTATGCAGAGCTATCAGGCGTTCATGCGAGCAGTCGTCGACCATTTCGCCAACAATCCATCAGTTGGCTACATTCGTTTCGGACTCGGTGCCGGAGGCGAAGTCTTCCCCGCCTGCATGCATTTCATGCGTGACCAGGGATTCTCCGACTCGACCTGGCAGAAATATATCTTCGACATGCTCGACTTCCAGAAGGGCCTGAACTCGCCCAAGCAACTCGCCGTCGGAATCAACGCCTACGGCGAACCGCCGCACCTCGACTTCGCCGCGGCAGTTGCCGCGCGCGCCGCGCAGGATGGTATCGCCATCGGCAACCAGGGTCTCACCGCCAGCGATCCCCGTAACGACGCCGACGGCAAACCCTGCATGGCCAACTGGTGCAAGATTTTCCGCGAGCACCGCACCAAAGTTCCACTAGTTCTGCAGACCGGACACCCCACGGAACCCGATCGCTCCGGCGAAATCGGGTCGCTAGTCGATATGCTGCCCTTCGCCGTTGAGCAAAAAGTTCAAATCTTTGAGCTATACCCGCAGGATTGGCTTGTCGCCTACGACCAATACAATCCCGCCTACCCGCGCCATCACGAGGAGTATCAAAAGGTCATCGAGGACGCCGCGAAAATTTTGGGTGGAAATTAGTAGCCCTATCTCCATGCGGGGAAACAGAGCCTTCGCTGTACCGCACCTCGCCACGACCGTGGAAGAGCGGCCCTTTCACGGCCGCATAACGCGCATCCGAGAGTAAAGGGGGCTTCAGCCCCCGATCATGCCCGCTGCCATATCCACAATCGCCTTCCCCACCATCAACGAAGCCGTCGCCGCCGGAGAGGGCACATTCAATACATGCAAGATTTTCCCGGACTGCACAAACTGGAAATCATCCACCAGCGTCCCATCCGGACGCAGCGCTTGCGCCCGCACGCCCGATCCGCCGGGCACCAGATCGCTCTCGCGAATTTCCGGCAGCAACCGCTGCAGCGCCCGCACAAATGCCGCCTTCGACAACGACCGGTGCCACTCATCGATTGCATAGCGCCAATGTTGCCGCGCCATGCGCCAGAATCCCCGAAATGCCAGCGACGCCGCCAGATCGCGAACATTCACATCCGTATGCCGGTATCCTTCGCGCGCCAGCGCCAACACTGCATTCGGACCGGCGTCGACCGTACCCGAAATCCGCCGGGTGAAGTGCACGCCCAGAAATGGAAATCTTGAGTCAGGCACGGGATAGATTAGCGCCCGCACCTTCGCCGCCGCCTCAGCGCTCAGATCGTAGTACTCGCCACGAAATGGAACAATCATTACGCCCGGATCATCTCCTGCCATGCGGCAAATGCGATCACTGTAAAGCCCCGCGCAATTGATCAACGCCCCGCAGGAAAACGAACCACGCGAGGTCTCCACGACAATCTCGTCGGCCATCCGGCGTATGCCGCGCGCAGCCGCGGAAGTCAGAATCGTTCCGCCGTGCGCCGAAATCAATTCTGCATACTTGCCGCTGACCGCCGCATAATCAGTCACGCCGGTCGAAGGCACCACGAGCGCATGCAATCCATTCGCATGGGGCTCGATCTCGCGCAACTCCTCCGTGCCGATCACCCGCAGTCCTGCGAGCCCGTTCGCCTCGCCCCGACGCCGCAACTCCTCAAGCCGCGTCAACTCCTCTTCGCGCGTGGCTACGATCACTTTCCCGCAGACGCTGTGCGGCACTCCGTGCTCGCGGCAGAACGCCACCATCGCCGCCGCCCCGGCGACGCAGAGCTTCGCCTTTAACGATCCCGGCTTGTAGTAAATCCCCGAATGGATGACGCCGCTATTGTGGCCGCTCTGGTGGCGAGCCACGCCGCCTTCTTTCTCAAGCAGCGCCAATCGAAGTTGAGGGAATCTTCGCGTAATCTCGAGCGCCGCCCCGAGCCCGACGATGCCTCCACCTATGACGATAACGTTGTAGCGCGAATCGATCATGCCGGTGCGCCGGATGCTTGTCCGCGGCGCACCAGAGAATCTAACCGATTCCGCCCACGCGACCCAAACCGTAGCCAGTCACAATGGGCGCTCCATGCCTCTCCGCCTTTGAGAGAAAGACAGCCTCAATTCACCACCAGGGTCACCGGAATGCTGTGTGTCACGGCCGTTGCTCCCGATGAGCTCGCGGTCACGGTCACCGCATACGTTCCCGGCGGCGTCCCCTGATGCCCCCCTGCGCCGCCCGAACTTACTCCGCTGCACGCCGGCAAAGCAGCCAACAGCCCCAACACCACGAATGGCAGAAGTCCGAACCTCCTTCTCCGCGGCCTCCCTAGAACAACAATCCCCGGCGCCAGCAAGACTGCATAAAACACCATTCGTTCCCCGAAGACCGCCGCGCTGTTCCCAGTCGTTGAAATCGTCATCACCACGTTCACTGCATTCGCGCCCGGCGTCTGCGGCGAAGACGGACTGAAGATGCACTGCGACAGCGGCGGCAAGCCCGACGTACACGAGAGCGTCACCGCCGAATCGAACGACGCGCCGCGTGGAGCGATCGTCAGCCCATACGCTCCCGTCGTCTGCCCCGCAGTCACCGTCTGGGTCGTGGGCACAGCGGTGAGAGTGAAGTCTTCGGCCACATTCACCGTAAAGGTGAACTGGTTGCTCGGCGCGCCGGTTGAATCGTGCGTGCTCACCTTGATGAGGAACGGTCCGCTCGCGGCATCGGTCGGAACATTCACACTGGCTGTCAGGTTGGCGGTACCGTAACTCGCCAAAGTTATGGAACTGACCGGTGTGAGCGTGCAGGTCGCAGCCGGTATCGCAGTGGCGTCACAGCTCGTGCTGATCAGTCCGGTGTAACCGAACGTCGAAGTCAGCGTCATCTGTTCCACAGCCGCCGCCCCCTGCTTCGCCGCAACGCTAGCCGCTCCCGTTATCGTGTAGTCGCCCACATCAAACGGCACGAGTAGCGAGTGTGTATCCGACACCGCACTTCCAGTGATTGAGAGCGAATAACTTCCGGCAGCGAAGCTCGCGCCATTGATGGTCAGCGTCGCGGTCGCAGGAAACGTGCTGACCGACGTTGGGCTGACGCTGCAACTGCCAGCGCCATACGTCGACGGACAACTCAGATTGACTGTTCCGCTGAATCCATCCTGCGATGCAATCGAGATCGGCCCATTTGTCCCTGTGCTCCCCGCGTTCACTTCAGGAAACGCCGTCGTCTCACTGAGAACAAAATCCGGATTCGTAGTCACCTCAATCGTGAACGACGTTTCAATCGACGCGGACGCTCCCGGAGCCGTAGCCTGCAAGGTCACAAGATAGCTTCCGGTCGCCGTTCCCGCCGGCACTGCGACAGTCGCCGCCATATTCACGGGATTAGTAGAACTCGGATTCACAATCGTCCCCGGCGCAAGGTTGCACACTGCGCCGCTCACCGGCAGAGTGCAACTCACGGTCACGCTTTGCGTGAAGGTAGCTCCCGCCGTCACCTGAAACGTCACTGGCGATGAGGTTGTTCCCCGCGGCACAGTCACGCTGGCAGGCGCGGGCTTGGTAAGCCCAAAGCTGACGATATCCAGCGTGAGGGGCACGCTATGCGTCGTCGCATTCACGTCCGACCCGACTCCCTGCACCGCGAAAACATAATGGCCGTCCGCTCCTCCCACCGAGACCGTAAACGGCGTCGCAATCTGCGGTGTGATCGGCGACTGCGGAACGCTGCACGTACTCGGCGGCGCGGTTGTTCCAGCCACGCAACTTAGCGTAACTGCTGCGGAATAACCATTGATGGCGCTGATCGTTCCATCGAAACCCGCAGGCTGCCCCGAGAAAATTGTCTGCATTGGATTCGGAATCAACATCTGGTAGTCGGGCGTCGCCTGAATCGGATACTGCCAGATGCCTCTCCCGTAGGTTGACGCACGCAGCAGCTCCTCGCCGGCCGAATTAAACAGGGCAAGCGCCGTCACCGCGGCGTTCGGCAGAAATCCAGTCTGGCCCGAATCCGGCCCCAGCTCACTCCAGTTCGCGGCGGAAGTCGGACTCGCAAACACACCGACGTCAGTACCCACGTAGACTTCCCCGTTCTTCGGATCGACCACTACAGCATTCACCGGTGAATCCGGCAAATTTGCGGTGAAGTCCGTCCAGCTTGCTCCGGAATTCATCGTCTTCCACACATGCCCTGGTCCACCGGTAAAGCCCATCACGGTCATATATGCCGTTCCGCCAAGCGCATCCGAAGAATCGATCGCCACTCCGGAGATCGGATACTGATTCGGGTTAATGCTCCCTGCCGGACCATTATTCGTCACATCGCTGAACGCTGAGGCTCCACCCGTCGCATTCGTCGTCACCCAGACATGCCCGCCGCTTGGCGAGCTCTGCACTCCCTCGATAGGCCCCAGCCCACGGGTGGTCGCGTAGATTACCTGCGAACCGTTTCCGTCCGTTGGTCCGCCGGCGGCGATCGCCTGCACCTGGTTCACTTCGCTGCCGGAGCAGATGCTCGATCCCAGCGTGTCGAAGTTCGGGCTGATCGCAGTGAACTCTCCCCCGAGGCGCGGACCACGCCACACGCGGCACGTACCGATCAGCAATGCGGACGCCGACTGCTGATCGAGAATGTAAGGAAAATAGAACGCGCCATCATCACCACCCAGGCTGTTGCTCGTGGCCACAAAACCAAAATCGGTCTCCACGCACGCGGCCCCGCTTGTGCAAAGCTGCACGCCAAGTCCTCCGGGCGGAACATCAGGATTCGAGGCATAGAAATTCAGTGGCGTATTCGGATCGATCGCGTTATAGCCACCGTCTCCGCCGAGCACGTTGCCCCATCCCAGGTTCGTCGTGGCCGTGCCGGTCGCTGGGGACCCGTTATCCTGCGTTCCGCCCAGCAGCGTATTCGGATCAGACGGATGCTCCGAAAAACTAACGAACTGCGTCATCGATCCCAGATTCTGGTTCAGATCGTCGAAGGCGTTCGTCCCCGTGCACCTCCCGATGTAGAGACCTCCAAAACCGTCGAGCGCTCGGTAAATTCCGCCGTCGTTCGCGAAATACATCAGTCCGTAACCCAGATCTTCTCCGGCACTCGGAATCATGTACGCCAGCGCATGCTGGTCGGGATGCACGTGCGCGGGCGCCGCAATCGGATTGCATCCGTAAACGTGCGTCAGATTCAGGAACGGCGCATTCACGCAAGCCGGATTCTGCGAATTGATCGAGCACTTGTAGAGATTCACCGCGCCCGCGTACAAATCCGTTCCCGACAGGCTCGGCATGGCCAGCAGCTCCAGGTTGTAGTCGCCCTGATCCACGCCGCAGCCAATCGCATCTCCGCAATTCGCAATCGCGGAATCGGAAAGCGTGTTCCACGATGCGCCACCATTCATGCTCTGCCAGATTCCACCCTCCACAACCTCGCCCCCCGACAAATACACGACCCACGCGTACATCTCGTTGCGGCCAGGGACGACCGTGATCTCGGCGCGGTAAATTGGACACGCGTAGTTGTTCGACGTCGACAGCGGCGGGCACGCCGTCGTACTCAGCGCGCTTCCGCCCGGCTGATTCGCCAGCCGCGCCCAGTTCACACCATCGGCTGAAGAATAAAAGCCGTGATATCGCACCGCCGCAAAGAAAAGTCCGGCACTCGCGTTGTAGACGACCGACGTCGCTGAGGTGGCGTCGGTCGCGCCGCCCGGATCGACCAGAGCGTCATAATTCCACGTCTGCCCTGCATCGGGCGAGGTGTAAAGCCCGCGCGTGGTATTCGCAGTCACCGCGCCGTCGACCATTCCTTCCGACGTGGTCGCCATTGCCGCAACCACGGTATTTGTTTGCGCACTAGCCGTGCTGAACGCCATGCGCGTGCCGCCCAGACCGCTGAACGAAAGCGAGCCACCATTCGCGTTAGGAATCAGCGTCCAGGTGTTTCCTCCATCGGGCGACCGCAATATGCCCAGCCCGAAATACGAATCATCTGAATTGTCGGCCTCGCCCGTGGCCGCGAGAATCACGCTCTTCGTCGGATCGGAATTTCCCGGTTGAATCGCGATCGCCCCGATCGAGAGTGTCGCCTGATCGTCGGTCAGCGGAGTCCACATCACTCCGCTGGCTGGAACGCTCGCGCCGTTCGCCGTTTTCCACACTCCACTCTGCGCCCCGCCGATGTAAACCGTATTTCCCGTCTGATCCGCGGGGTCGATCGCCACAGCCGTCGCCCGCCCCGCCACCTGGTGATAATCCTGCAGCCCGGTTCCGCTCGCATCCGAGGCCAGGGGCACGGGCCCCAGCGGGATCCATGAATTCGTTGTGGTGAGCCCGGGCACGGCGGCGTGTGACGAGGCTCTCTCGGCAGCACGCTGCGCTCTCAGGCGCAACTTCGCTTGATACGCCCGCCCACGCAGTTCCGCTGAGGCCTTTCCTCGAATCACGCGCCCGCGATAGAACCATTCATTGCGTTCTTTTCTGTGATCACCGTCAGCATCTTCGCCGGCTGGTGGCGCTTGCTTGGCACCTTGCCCGCGCAAACCGGGAGTGGAGAGAGCAATCAGACAGAGTATGGACAGAAACCGTGCGGCCGCCGAGACCGCAAGAGGAGAAGAACCTGGAAGACGAAGCATACTGGTCTCGCAACCTTGCCAGTATCAGAAGGCAACGAGGCCGATGCAACGCAAAATGCGCATAAATGCTGATCGTCGGCCCACTTTGGGAAAACGAACATCCGCGCCTTCTCCCTTTCATGTCATTCCGAACCGGCGCAAAGCGCCGGTGAGGAACCTGCTGTTTCCCACCACAAAGCGATTCCGGTAGGCACCACAGACTCAAAACCGTGCAACCTGTACAATCTCGTACATGACGCGCGGAAAAAATCGTATAAAGCATCTTTTAAGCTCCATCACCACCGCCCTGCTCGCTCTCTTACTTCTCGTCCCCAGCTTCACGCGCGCACAAGACAACAAATCCCAAACCGAACTCACTGTCGCCGCGGCCGCCGACTTAAGCTCCGCATTGAAAGAGGTCGCCGAGAACTACCAGAAGATAACCGGAGTCGCAATCAGGCTCTCCTTCGGAGCCTCCGGCGCGCTCACCCAGCAAATTCAAAACGGCGCGCCCTTTGACATCTTCTTCTCCGCCGACATGGACTATCCCCGCCAACTCGCCGCCTCGGGCCTTGCCGACACGTCCACCCTTTACCAATACGCGACCGGCCGCCTCGTGATCTGGGTGCCGGCCGATTCGCCGCTCGACCCTGAGCACAAAGGTTTCGGCATCCTCCTCGATCCTTCGGTCAAGAAAATTTCCATCGCCAATCCGCAGCACGCACCCTACGGACGCGCCGCCATTGCCGCCCTTAAGCATGAAAATCTTTACGACAGCGTCGCCGACCGGCTCGTGATGGGCGAAAATATCTCGCAGGCCGCCCAATTCGTAGAGTCGGGCAATGCCCAGGCCGGATTCGTGGCTCTAGCCCACGCCGCCTCGCCCCAAATGCAGGGCAAAGGCAAATACTGGCAGGTTCCCGCGGATGCATATCCGCCGCTGGCGCAAGGAGTCATAGTCCTGGCAAAATCGCAGCACAAGAAAGACGCGACAGACCTTCTGGAGTACATTAAGTCCAAGGAAGTGGGAGAGGTGTTCAAGAAGTATGGCTTCACACGGCCGGAGAAATAAGTTTCAAAGTGGCAAGGTGACAAAGTGGCAAGGTTTCAAAGTTTCAAGGTTGCAAAGTTTCGAAGGTTTCAAAGTTGCATCGTACAAGTTTCTGGCAACTTGCCTCGACGCCCTTTCTTCGAGCCTCTGACCTTGAAACGTTACCGTTTGCCACCCCTTCCAATGCCACCGCTTCCAATCTTTGGGCCTTTCAAACGTTGAAGCCTTGAAACTTTGCAACCTTGCCACTTTGAACCCTATGCCCATCGACTGGCAAACATTCCGACTGACCCTTGAGCTCGCCCTCACCGTCTCCGCGATTCTGCTGATCCTCGGCCTGCCCATCGCCTACTGGATCGCCTTCTCCCGCCGCCGCTGGAAATTCCTGGTCGAAGCCGTGGTCGCGCTTCCCATCGTTCTCCCGCCAACCGTGCTAGGTTTTTATGTGCTGGTCGCACTCGGCCCGCGCAGCCCGCTCGGCCGCTGGTGGATCTCCCTCACCGGCCACACGCTCGCCTTCACCTTCACCGGGCTCGTGCTCGGGTCGATCCTCTATAGCCTTCCCTTCGCCGTGCAGCCGTTCGCCGCATCGTTCGCCGCCGTCGATAGCAAACTGATCGCCGCTTCGGCTACTCTCGGCGCTCCGCCTCTTCGCACCTTCTTCCGAATCATCGCCCCGCTCTCCATCCCCGGACTCATCACCGGCACCGCCCTCACCTTCGCCCACACCATGGGGGAATTCGGCGTCGTCCTCATGGTCGGCGGCAATATTCCCGGCGCAACGCGCACCGTCTCCATCGACATCTTCGATCGCGTCCAATCCTCCGACTACGCCGGCGCCAACCAGACCGCCCTGCTGCTGCTCGCACTCTGCTTCGTCCTGCTGACCATCGTCTACTCGCTCAACCGCAAATCCGGGATTCTTTCCGAATTCAATGCCGCTAAAGCCCCGGTTAATCTGTCATCTTGAGCAATCGCAGTCGAAGGATCCCTTCAGTCACGAAACACTGGGAAGGGGTGCCCCACTTCTTGCCGCCTCTGCGAGAAGTGGAGGTCTCGCCAGCGGTAAAAAAAAATATACCGGCAACAGGCGGCCACTTTGCCATCCCCCGCGCCCATCCCTACAATAGCCACCGATGCCGCTAGCCCGTTCATCCGACCCCGCCAGCCAACCGGACCGGGCCAGCGCGCTGCACGCCACCCTCCGCAAGGAACTCAACCCAAACTTCACTCTCGACGTCAGCTTTGAAGCCGGCCCCGGCTTCACCATCCTCTTCGGCGCCTCCGGCGCAGGAAAAACCACGTTGCTCGATTGCGTCGCCGGACTCTCCACGCCCGACTCAGGCCGAATCGCCATCGGCGATCACACACTCTTCGACTCCGCTCAAGGCTGCAACCTCACCACCACCAAACGCCACATCGGCTACGTATTTCAAAACCTCGCACTATTCACTCACCTCAGCGTGCAGCAAAATGTCGAATATGGCCTGGCGCATCTGCCTCGATCCGAACGGGCCAGACGAGCCAGAAGTATTCTCGACTCCTTCCGCATCGCCGCGCTCGACTCGCGCAGCGCCCGCGCCGTCTCCGGCGGAGAAGCCCAGCGCGCCGCCCTGGCACGGACGCTCGTTGCCGACCCACAGGTTCTGCTCCTCGACGAACCGCTCGCCGCGCTCGACTCGCCCACCAAATCCGCCATCATCGACGACCTGCGCGAGTGGAATCGCACGCATCGCGTCCCCATTCTCTTCGTCACTCACAGCCGCGAAGAGGTCTTCGCCCTCGGCGAGCGCGTCGTCGTTCTAGACGCAGGACGCATCGTCGCTCAGGGTACGCCGCACGAAGTCATGTCGGCGCCTATGCACGAAACCGTGGCGCAACTCATTGGCTTTGAAAATATTTTTGATGCGGTCGTCGAAGCCGTTCGGCCCGACCGCGGCACCATGACCTGCCGACTGCTGGCTTCGCCCAATCAGAATCCGGTTGTCTTGGAAACTCCGCTGGTGCGCGGAGGCGTCGGGGCAACTCTCCAAGTTGGAATTCGCGCAGGCGATATTTTGCTGGCTACCTCGCCGCCGGTCGGTCTCAGCGCCCGCAACATCCTCCCCGGTCGCATCACATTACTCACTCAGCGCGACGTAATCGTAAGCGCACGCATCAATGCCCGCGTCGAAATGGAAGTCCATCTCACATTAGCTGCCCGCGACGCTCTGCAACTCGAACCAGCCAAAGAGGTCTGGCTGGTGATCAAGACTCACTCGTGCCACTTGATGCAGAGGTAATTTTCTTCTCCAAAGCGTTGTCATCCTGAGCGAATGCTCGCAAGCGGTGCGATTGCAGGGATCCTTCGACTCCACAAGTCTCGCGCTTCGCGCGAGACTTGGTCCGCTCAGGATGACAAAAACTAGAGAGATTCAGACTCAATGCCACGCTCAAAACCGCGCCTCTTCAATCCCACCGCGCTGCATTTCAATCACTGCGACCCACAATCCCGTGCGCCGCTCTTCAAACACAATATGCCCGCCTAAAATCTGCGCCGCGGCCGCAGGCGGCACATCGCGGTGAAATCCGAAAAAGCGCTGCTTGGTCGCCTCCCAACTTTGCCGTGAACCGGCGCTCCACCGATCGAGGAGCGAATGCGGCGGCTCGTACTTGGTCGAGAACACCAGCGCCACGTCATATTTGTCGCGCTGCTCCGCCGCTGACATGACTTCATCGACCGAGAAATCCTCGATCTTCACGATTCGCATCGGGCGCGTAATGTAGCCCAGCCACGGATTCGTCACCTCACCCGACGCGGGCCAAGCGGTCAGCACCCGCGCCATGGGATAGCGCGCCTCCACAAATCGCGCCGCATCTTCATGCAGCACGACGAAGTCGCGATAAGCCAGATTGTCCTCGGGAGAAAATCCGTACGGGGGATTCCAGAACCATGCCACGATGAACGCCGCACCAATCACGCCGACTGCCAAAATCCAAAGGCGCAATCGCCGCCGCAGCGTCGAAACGCCAAGCACGATCACCAGTGGCACCGCCGTAAGCATGTAGCGGGCGAGCACCGCCCCGCCGATGACCGCCAGCGCGACTACATAGGCCGCGATGACCACAAAAAAAATCATCTGCACGGGAATCGCAATCCGCTCGCGCTCAATTTTCCCCGATGACGAGTCATCTTTGACGGGAACGAGGCGCAGGGCCAGCAGCATTCCGAGAGTCAGAACCCACAAATGCAAATAGCCGAACGTCTGCCACAGCCGCGTCAGCAACGCCAACAAAATGCGCAGGGGGCTCAGCGTCGCCGCCACGTTATAGCGAAAAAATTCCGGATTGCCAAAGACAAATCCTGTCCGCGAATAGTGATAGGCATACCAAAGCGCCAAGGGCAGCAGTGGGATCACGAGCGAAGCAAACCCATGTAGGGACAGCCGCCCCCGGCTGTCCGGTCGAGCAAAGCTCGACAGCTTCGCCGGGCGCGACCGGGCAGCAACAAGTTGAACAATCTCCCACCCCGCCAGCGCCAGCGGCGCCAGAATCGCCGTTTCCTTCGCCAACGCCGCCAGCGAAAACCACACCGCCGTCGCAACCGGCCGATCTTCTAGATACGCGCACAATCCCCAAAAGGTCAGCCCGGCTGCAGCCAGATCCACTTGCAGCAACGAACTCTGCGCAAACCACACGGGATACAGCGCAGTGCATGCCGTCGCTGCTACAGCAACTTCGACATTCGCAGCCCGCTGCGCCAGCCGAAACAATCCCGCCAGCGAAAACGCAGCCACCACCAGCATCGCCGATCGCGTCACCAGCGGCGCGTAGCCTGCAACCTTCCACCACAGCGCGATCCACGCCATCACCAGCGGCGGATGCGCATTCGACGGCGTGGTATGCGGAATCAGGCTGCCACTGAGCAGGATGTCGCGCGCAGCCGGCACGTAATATCCCGCCTCATCCCAAAAGTAAGGAAGCGCCAGCAGCGGCGCGTGCAGCAAAAAGATCGCAACGAAAATGACAGCCAACACAAACGCAGGATGCGGACTAGCGCGCATGGAGTGGGAATTCTAACAACTGCCAGAAACAAAGAGATGTCATCCTGAACCCGGCCAAAAGCCGGGTGAGGGACCTTACGTCCGCCAGTTGCGAGGCTGCAGCCGATAAGAACATCGCTGGCTGCAGCGTCACAGTGCCCTCTCAGCAACAACGGCGCAACAAGCGGTCGTAAGATCCTTCGCACCGGCTTCGCCGGTACGAAGGATGACAAAACCCAAAAGTAACTCGCCACATCTTGCGCCCGAGGGCCGACGCCCAACGCCCGCCCCTAATGCACCGGCCCGCCCGGCCCCATGCGCGGATCGAGCTTGATCTCGCCAAATGCGCTCTCGTATCCCCCGACGTTCTGCTGCAGCAGCCCCAGCAAAGCTTTGGCCTGCTGCGGGCTCAGATAGATCCCTTGAAAATTTCTTATCTCGACATTGGTCTCGGTCTGCTGCTGCAGCGTGCCGAAGACCAGAAAGAAGTCCCAGATGTTGACTCGCATCTGCACGCTGTTGGCATAGTTCTCGCGATAGTCCTGGGAGTTCGACAGTTTCACATTCGGTTGCGAAGGTAGGCTCATAGGCATGCAGTGTATCAGTGGCCAGTGGTCGGTGGTCAGCGAGTCCCGAGTCGTGGGTCGTGAGTACAGAGCCCCGAGCCTTCCAGGTTTGATCTGTTTAGTTGATTTCGGCGATGCGCTCCAAGGACTCACGACTCGGGACTCAGGACTCAGGACTAACTGACATTTTCTGTCACCCCCATGAACCTTTCCGGCTGGTTACCTTGCGAAAATCCAGCTCAAAACGCCGCCCATCCTGAAATTCACTAATGAAAACAAACGACTTCTGCGCGGAAGGTCTATTACTTTAGGAAGTACCGACTGGTGCGCCAAGTGCGATACAGTCAGTGTGCTTCGCTCTGCGGAGTGCACTGCGAGTCCATATGAGCCAAAACATTGAACACGGTGCCATGGAAGAGGTTGTCCTTCCTGAAAATCTTCTCCCCTTGGGTTCAGTCTTAGGGCAGGGAGTCACGGCGCTGGACCTGTGCATGGTCCTGGCCAAAATTTTTCGCGTGCAATATACCGAAGTCGCCTTGCTGCGCCTTGAAGGTGGCCTGCTGCGCTTCATTTTTCCCGATCACCTGCGCACTACGGGCTCGATTCCGTTGAACGGCAAAGCCGTGGCTGCCCATACGGCGATGAGCAAGAAGGCCGAAATCTTCAACAACTTCGCGCGCGTGAAGCACGCCAGCATCTTTGAGACGATCAAGCCCGGCGCCGGCGAGTCCGATGAACCCGCTGCACCCTCGCCGATTCAGAAGCTGATGTCGGTGCCGATCATGGACCGCGATTCCAACGTTGTCGGCGTTATCCAGGTTTCGCGCAAGGGTCTCGACCCGAAATTCGCGCAAGACTTCAGCCGCGAGGACTTGCACGATCTGGAGCTCGCCGCCGGATTGCTGTCGACCGCTCCGGCACTGCTCAACAGCTAACCAGATCTATTTCAGTTTTTCATTTTCAGTTTGTCATCCTGAGCGAGGATTGGCCTTCGCGCTTCGCGCGAGACTCGTTTCGCTCAGGATGACAACGAAAAAAACCCACCCACCGAAAAATCCTGATGGATGGGGCAGCCTCACACTTTCGAGACCAATTGCGGTTCGAGATCAACTGCGTTGCAAATCCACCTACTCCGCTGCCGGCCCGGACGCAACCGTCAGCACCACGCCGGTCGCGGTGTAGGAAATCGCGAAGTGCTCTGACGAGTTAATCGCAATCGTCGAGTTCGAGAACGTTCCGGTCACGCTCTTCCCCGAAACCACGGTGAACGCCTGACCCACGGTCGGCGTAAAGCCCGCGATCAGCGGCGCAGTCAGTGTTCCGCCGAGAGTCGCGGCGAGCGTCGGCTTCACCTGGCTGTATTGTGTGGCCACAGTTGTTCCGCCGATATTCACCGACAGAATTCCATTGGTCAGCTGCGTATAGGTTCCGGTGATCTTGAACTGCGCCGCTTTGCCGGCGTCGCCCACGCTGAACGTCGCGTTGCCGGTGCCGCCGCCGAGCGAGAAATTTCCCGTCACCGATCCCGCGCCCAGGAATGATCCGCCGGTCACGTTAACCGCACCCTTCAGCATGCCGTCCATTGTCATCTTGCCGGCGGTCTGCGCGTAGCTGGTGCTCGTGCCGCCGATCGTCATGTTGCAGCCCTTCTGGATCAGCATCTGGCTGGTGTTGGTGAGCGTGCCGGTGGTGGTGTAGTGCGCAAAATTCATGATGCGCAGCGTCTTCTTGTTCGTGGTGAGCGTCGCGAACGCGTCGCTGCCGTCAGCCACGTTCTTGAATGTTCCGCCCGAGAGCGTCACCGTGGCGTTATTGGTGGTGAGGTGCTGCGCCGTGCCAGTGATATTGAGGCTGGAGTCCAGAACCCACTGCCCGCCGGTGAGCGAACCGGTCTTGATCTGCGTCACCGATCCAACGTTCACCACCGTGTTCGGCAGAATGTTCAGCGCGCCTGCCATATTGAAAGCATGAGGCGCGGTGAACCCAGCAGTGGTAGTCAATACACCAGTCGCGGTGATGGCCTGCAATCCGCCCAGTGCATTCGTGCCCGTGGCCGCGTTGATGATCTGGCCGTTGGCTTCTTGCGTCACGCGCGCCGAAAGCGTCGTGATGCCCTTGCTGCTGCCCGTGAAATAAATGTTTCCGCCGTTCGCGGTATAGGTTCCGCCGGTTAGCGTGCCGGTCGTCGCGTTGTAGTTGGTGAATGAATTCGCCGGCCCCTGAATCACCAGGTTGCCGCCGGTAACGGCTTCCAACGTTCCCGTATTACTGAAGCCCGCGCTGCTCACATTAATAAAAAGATTCGCCGCCGTATTCGGTGCGATCACCGTGCCCGAGTTCACGAATCCCATGGCTCCATTGCCGATGTTGCCCGAGCCCTGAATCGTATTCGCGCTGGTCAAAACTTCCGTGCCAGTACCCGATGCTCCCGTGATGAAATTCGGCCCCGTCGTAGGCAGCGTGATGTTCCCGCTTCCCGTCGCCGACACATTCCCTGTGATCTGCAGGAAGGTATTGGCTCCTGCCGATCCCATCTGAATCGAGCCCGCATTGCTGATCGGCCCCGAGACGTTCAGTGCGATGCCATCGCCAATGATCAGCACGTCGGAAGAATTTCCGAGCGTCAAGCCATTGATGGCCAGGCTCATGTCGTCAGTGGAATTCGCCGTCGCGGTGCTGATGACGATGTTGTCTCCGGCGATGGGCACGCCACTATCCCATTGCGAGCCATCGCTCCAGTTGCCACTCGTGCCGACCCAGTTGTCGGTTTGCGCCGAAGCGAGGCTGCCGAATACAGAGAAGATCAGCAAGAGGAGGACGATGCGAACACACTTCCGATTACCACAGGACAGACTTGGGAGCATGGAGGACTCTTTCAGAAAATATAGATTTTGCCGCCGTTGGGGAGACTTCAACGCAGTTAACAGCAATGCCAGCCGAAAAGCGGGGGAGGGGCCTACGAATCATAGCCGACTGTCAAAGAGTGTCAAGATGAAGGAAATTGCGCAGCCGTTTTGCATGCTGTGGCGTTGTGCAAATACACGAAGGGATGCAAACCGCATCCTTTCGTCTCTAATCGCGCGAAAAATGGCCCATTCGTGCCTGTGATTACGCCACTTTTCCACGGAAACGCAGGTTTTCCGCCTTGACGCGCTATAGTGCCGCTGGCATACTTAACCATCCCTCCCTCGGGGAAATCTGTTTCGCCGTCACTTCATCTCCCCTGGCACGATCACAGTTCAAGACAGACCGAAACAACTGTGTATGGCATGGGCGGCGCTGCGGTTTGATTCGGCCCAGGCTTTCAGGCGGTTTCTAAAAATCGGGAAAAGAAAAATGCACTTTCGCCAACGGCCAAGCCTGCGCTTGCCTGCCGAAGCGTGCATCGATATGGAGGAGTTGATGAAATCCCAGAAGATTTTTACTTCTGCGGTAGCTGGATTGATGCTGCTGGTTTGCTCATTCGCCACGGCGGAAGAACAATTCAAGCCGGTGATGCGCGGCGAAGTGGATCATTCTGTTTCGCGGCCGTTGCGTGAGTATTCCCCGCTGGTGCGCCCCGAACTCGGGTCGCGGATCGCTCCCACGGTTAGCGGCGAACTGAGCTTCGCCGGACAATCTGCCGCGAAGGGCATTCTGTATTCTGACGCCAGCGGCGCTGTGGGACTGACCCAGTATGTCCAGCTGGTGAACGACCAATACACGGTTTACGACAAAACTACGGGCGCTGTGATCGCCGGCCCGGTTGCGGAAAACGCCCTATGGTCGACCTTCGGCAGCTCCTGCCAGACCGCCGTGGGCGGCGATGGCACCGTCACCTACGATCAACTGGCGAATGTTTGGGTGCTCCAGCATCATGCCGTGCCGACCGGCGGTCCGTACCTGAACTGCGTGGCGGTCTCGACTTCGTCCGATGCGACTGGAAGCTATTACTTGTACGGTTTCGCGTTGACCATGCAGTATCCTGACAAGCCGCGGCTCGGCGTGTGGCCGGATGCTTACTACATCAGCCAGGATCTGCTCGATCCCACCAGCAAGACGTTCATTCGCTCGCAGGCCTGCGCGCTGAACCGCACCGCGATGCTGGCCGGTACTTTCGCCCTCACGGTCTGTTTCCAGGGCAGCATCAGCCTGCCGACGTTCGTCGTGACCACGCTTGATGGTCAAACCCTGCCACCCACCGGAGAACCCGCGTTCTTCTGGCAGCTTGACCAGCGGCCGAGTGTGGGCAGGAACAACCTGAACTCGTTCCAGTTCCACGTGGACTTCACCAATATCAACAATGACACGTTCACCGGTCCGGTGGCCAATGCACTGCCCGCTTACACCGACGCCTGCAACAACTTCAAGCCGTGCATTCCGCAGCCCAACACGACGAACCTGTTGCAAGGCTGGGGCGATCGCCTGAACGGCCGTGTGGTGTACCGCAACTTCGGTACCTATGAGTCGGTGGTCATGACGCACGCCGTCACTCGCGGAACCGGAACCGCGGCGCACGCTGCCATTCGCTGGTACGAATACCGCACACCGCTGACTCCGGTCATCTTCCAGTCGGGCACAATCGCGCCCGACAACACTTATCGCTGGAATGGCGGCATCGCGGAAGACCAGTTCGGCGACATCGCGGTGGGATACAACGTGTCGAGTTCCACGGTGAACCCCGGAATCAGCTATTCCGGACACGCCTCGACCGATCGTACGGGCTTCATGGAAACGGAGATCAGCGCGGTGGTTGGCGGCGGCGCGCAAACCGGCACGAACCATAACTGGAGCTCGTTCAGTAGTATGACCGTCGATCCGGTGGACGATTGCACGTTCTATTACACCACCCAGTACTACGCCACCAGTTCGCAAAGCGGATGGAAGACGCAGATCAATTCGTTCCGCTTCCCGAGCTGCACGAACTAGTTAGAACGTCTGGAAGCGTTACAAAGTTAGAACGGCGTCATCCCGAGAGCCCGCGTTTTTCTTCGCGGGCCGAGGGATCTCCCGAACACCGCAACCATGGGTTGAGAGATCCCTGGCTCCACCAAAAAGGCGCCCAGGCTCGAGATGACGCCATTCACAAAAAGACTCGTCGTACAGAGTCACGCCTGCTGCTGCTTCGTCAACGGCAGTTCGTCACAAGTCACAAGGAGGAGGAGCACCCCCATGCGAAACTCCCAATTCCGGCTGATCATTGTGGCCGCGAGTTTTCTTCTCTCCGGCTTCTGTTCTTTCTCCGCCGCACAGCAGATCTCCGGACCATTTATCGTGCATGAAGCGCGGCGTGCGGTTTCGCTGCCAGTCCGCGACTTGCCGATCGCCACCGCGGCCACTCAGCAAGCCGACGAAGAAGAACTCGAAAACCAGCGCGAAGGCCGCTTCCCGCACGCCGTCGACCTGGAGCGCGCAGGCTATCCTTTCGACGCAGCCCTGCAACTCACCGAGCCCACCACCATCAACGTGACCATGGGCGTCAACTTCGACGGCGTCCCTGGCGTGACCTATACCACCTCTGACGTGAACGGCTCGGTCGGCTCCACGCAGTACGTCCAGTACACCAATTGGCGCTTCGCCGTTTACAACAAGTCCACCGGCGCAAAAGTTGCCGGCCCGACCGCGGAAGCGACGCTCTTTGCTCCCCTCGGCGGACCGTGCGGCAAGTCGAACGACGGCGACATCATCGTGCTCTACGACAAGCAGGCCAACCGCTGGGTGCTCTCGCATCACGCCGTAGTGAAAACTGGTCCGTTCTACCAGTGCTTTGCCATCTCGAAGACCTCCGACGCGACCGGCGCCTACTACCTCTACGCATTCCCACTGAGCAATAACTTTCCCGACTATCCCAAGCTAGGCATCTGGAGCGACGGCTACTATCTTTCGTCCAATCTCGAGAACCTGACCAACTTCGGCTTCATCGCCTCGCAGGTCTGCGCCTTCAACCGCACGCAGATGCTCGCCGGGGCAACCACGCAGAATGTCTGCTTCCAGACCTCGCAATACCAGACGCTGCTCCCCGGAGACATCGACGGGGCCACCGCCCCGCCCAGCGGCTCGCCTGAAATTTTTATGGGCTTAGGCGCCACCGCGCTTGAGCTCTTCAAATTCAAAGTGAACTGGACGAACCTGTCGCAGTCCGTCTTCAGCGGGCCCACGGCGATCCCAGTCGCCGCCTACAGCGAAGCCTGCCGCGGCCTCGACTGCATTCCGCAAGCCGACACGTCGCAGGTTCTCGACTCGCTAGCCGACCGCTTAATGTTCCGCCTCGCATTCCGCAATTACGGAACGTTTCAGTCGGTCGTAGTAACGCACTCTGTGGTTGCAGGCAGCAGCACCGGCCTGCGCTGGTATGAAATCCGCAGCCCGTTCACCACGCCCACCATTCACCAGCAAGGCACCTACGCGCCCGACAACAAATATCGCTGGATGGGCTCCATCGCCATGGACAAAGTCGGCGACATGGCTCTCGGCTACAGCATCTCGTCCGCCGCGCAGCACCCCGGAATCAACTTCACCGGCCGCCTGGTCACCGATCCGCTGAACACAATGGAATCCGAAGTAAACGTAGTCACCGGCAACGGCTCCGAACAGCCCAGCAACTACCGCTGGGGAGATTACGACAGCATGTCGATCGATCCGACCGACGACTGCACCTTCTGGTACACGAATCAGTACTACAAAACCGATTCGCTAGAAGGCTGGAGCACGAGAGTAGTGTCGTTCAAGTTCCCGTCGTGTAAGTGAAACAAAGGTAGAAGAAGAAGTCGCGCGGTTATGAATCACTCCATGACTCAGTCTTGGAACAAGTCGGTGCGTCTAATCCTTTTCGCAACTCTGTGTGTTGTCGTTGCAATTGGAGCGGGCCAGGCCCAGAGTCCTGTTCCGCAGATCGTAGGACCTGTAAAACCATCGGCAGTCGCGCCGGGCGCTGACAGTTTTACGCTTAGCGTATACGGGGCAAATTTCGTGGCAGGTGCTGTTGTGAATTGGAATAGCTCACCGCGCTCCACGATTTTTGTATCAGGGCACGAACTACAGGCACAGATCCCGGCATCGGATGTGGCGCAAAATTCGGCAGGCCTAATCTCAGTGACGAATCCCGGACCGGGAGGAGGAAATTCCAGTGCAAGCTGGGCACAGGTCGAAGTGCATAACCCAGTCACGTCGATCAATCTTCCGCACTGGCGACCTTACAATATCGGCTTTTGGTCGCTAATGGCGGCTGACTTCAATCATGATGGAGTTCTTGATCTGGTTGGGGCATACAGTCCCTATCTCGACTACTATTCTGGCAAAGGTGATGGAACTTTTCATTTTGGATCGATAGCGGGCCGTGCGTATCAGGGGATATTGCCACCGGTCTACGGAGATTTTAATGGCGATGGCAATGTCGATGTGGCATTTGTACAGGCGCAAGGCAGCCAACAACCGACACAGATGGGCGTGATGTTGGGGGATGGAAAGGGCAATTTCACCCTGGGCTCGCATATTAATGATAACGCTGGTTTCGGATTGACCATCACAGGCGACTTCAACCGGGATGGCAAGCTCGATCTGGTGACGCGTGGCGCCAAACAGTTTTCGCTCTTTCTAGGAAATGGCGACGGAAGCTTTCAACACTTCAAAGACTATGCCTATCGCGACATCGCTATTCAGGTTGTAGCCGGCGATTTCAATAACGATGGCAAACTTGATCTAGCGTTCTTCGAGTCGCCCATTTTTGGCACGAACACCGGTATTGCATTGTGGGTTTTGCTCGGCAATGGCGATGGAACGTTCGAGACACCAAAACAGATCAGCAGCTTCCCAGCAGTACTTGGGTGCACAGGCGGAGTTCAGTTTCAGGGAAATATTCAAGTAGGCGATTTTAACGGTGATGGCAAACTGGACCTAGCATTCTGTACCAATACGCAAATCGGAGTTGTGCTGGGTAACGGCGATGGGACGTTTCAGCCTGCTGTTTTGTACACGGCCAGCCCGCAAGGCTCATTCACATACGCTATAGGTGACATCAATTCTGATGGAAAACAAGACCTGCTGGTTTCACAGTACCCCGGGGTGACAAACTACTCATTCGCGGTACTCTTCGGGAACGGAGACGGTACTTTTCAACCGGTGCAAACTGTCGAGACTGGCATCACATTCGGTGAGCTTGGAATTGTCACAGGCGACTTTAATGCGGACGGCCTGCTGGATTTCGTATTTCAGACGGGCCTTGGAATGGATGTATTTATACAGAAGTGAATCGCACGCTGGACTGAATAGCACTACGGCTGGCCCTCCCCTCATGACCGAGTCGCACCTGCCCACGGCTCCCCGCTATGTCCCGACACCAAGGCGCGCGGTTTAATTGCTCTACCCACTCTTTTATGAGCCGCGATCCTTAGGTCATAATCATTCTGTAGGTTCAACCAGAACTGCGGCGGCAAGCCGAAATATTTTCCCAGCCGAATAGCGGTGTCGGCGCTGACGGAGCGCTCACGGCGAATTACGTAATAAATCCCGGGGAACGCCAGCGCCTTAGCCAGGGCATAGGCGCTCAGGCCCATCGGCTCCATGAACTCTGTCTTCAGAATTTCACCTGGGTGCACTGCAAAAGTTTGGCTCGCTCTGGCCATGGCCGATGACTCCTCAGCGGTAGTCAACTATTTCTACGTCGAACGAGCAATTGCGAGGTAAGCGTCGCCTCCTCTGTGTTCCTCTGTGTCCTCTGTGGTGAAAATGTTTTGCACTCATCCTAGGCACACAGAGCAGTAGGTGGCGAATCCTACTTCCCCTTCAAAACCCGCAAATCCGCCCCGGTCATCTCCTTCGGCTCATCCACTCCCAGCATTCCCAGCACTGTAGGAGAAATGTCGCGCAGCGAACCGTTCGGCTTCAAAGTGAACTGCTTCGCACTCTCCGCGATCACGATAAACGGCACCGGATTCGTCGTATGCGCTGTATGCGGCCCGCCAGTCGCCGGATCAACCATCAATTCAGCATTGCCATGATCGGCGGTGATCAGCATCGCTCCGCCCTTAGCGCGCACAGCGCTCTCAATGCGAGCCAGGCACGAGTCGACAGTCTCGACCGCTTTAATCGTCGGCTCCAGTTTGCCCGAGTGCCCAACCATGTCGGCGTTGGCGAAATTCACGATGACCACATCGAACGCTCCATCCTCAGTAGCCTTCACCACCGCATCGGCAATTCCCGCAGCACTCATCTCCGGCTTCAAATCGTAAGTAGCAACTTTCGGCGACTGCACCAGCACGCGGTCTTCGCCGGGAAACGGCTTCTCCACTCCACCGTTGAAGAAATACGTGACGTGCGCGTACTTCTCCGTCTCGGCGACGCGCAGGTTGCGCATATTCAGCCCGGCCATCACGTTCGCGAGAATGTTGTTCATCGACTCCGGAGGAATCACCACCGGCAGCGCAAAATTCTTGTCGTACTGCGTCATGCAAACATAATGCAGATTGTTGGGCACGCGGTCGCGCGGAATCGCCGCATCCAGATCATCCGCCCCAACCAGATCGCGCCCACCCTGCGCATTCAATCCACTGTTGCGCGCCAGCGCCCGCGTAATCTGCCGCACCCGATCGGCGCGAAAGTTAAAACAAATACAAGAATCGCCCTCGCGAATGGTTGATGCAGCGGACGATGAAGCGCGGGATGTGGCGCGGGCGCCCCCGCCCGCGTTCTTCGAGTCGTCCACAACGAATGGGACGACAAACTCGTCAGTCACGCCCTTGTTATAAGACTCCTTCATCCCCTGCACCGGATCGGCGAACCTACCGCCTTCCCCATCGCCAAACACCATCGCGTTATAAGCCTTCGCAATCCGCTCCCAGCGCCGGTCGCGGTCCATCGCGTAATAACGCCCATTGACGGTCGCAATTCGACCGCAGTTGTACTCGCGCATCTTCTGCTGCAATTGCTCGAGATATCCAGCGCCATTCGTCGGCAACGTGTCGCGCCCATCCATAAATGCGTGAACAAACACCCGCTCCAGCCCATTCTCTTTCGCCATCTTCAGCAGCGCATAAAGATGCGCCTGCTGCGAGTGCACGCCACCATCGGAGACCAGCCCAAACAGATGCAGCCGCCGCTCGCCGGTGCGCGCGTCCTTCATTGCCTCCAGCAGCACAGAATCCCGCGTCAACTCGCCCGTACGAATGAGTTCATCAATGCGCGTGATGTCCATATGCACAATGCGTCCAGCCCCAATGTTGAGATGCCCCACTTCGCTGTTGCCCATCTGCCCCTCAGGCAGACCGACAAAAGGCCCGCTGGTATGAATCAGCGTATTGGGATACTCCCGCAGCAGCCGGTCATAAGTCGGCTTGCGCGCGAGAGCAATCGCGTTGGCATTCGATTCAGCGCGGTATCCCCAGCCATCGAGAATGATCAGTACAAGCGGTTTCGGACGGGACATAATTCAGCTTCTAGCTCCTGGCTTCTAGCTACATCAAAAAATATTGCCGCAGATTTCCGCAGATGAACGCGGATCGCGAGTGGAATCCACGTTGAGCGTGAGTTCAGAAACGCAACAATTATATATTTTTGAGCCGACGGGAGCGCAGTTGCGCCTTGAAGTTTCAATCTCAATTGCTGAGGCTTATCCCATTTCGGGGAGTCATCCCGAGCGAAGACGCCTTTCAGTCGGAGCGAGGGATCTCGGCGCAAGTGCTCTTTGGGGCGAGCCCGACCATAGCCGCTACTCAAACTGCAGCATCACAATCTCCGGATTCGACCCCAGCCGCAGCGGCGGTCCCCAGGTCCCGGCTCCGCTCGAAGTAAACACCTGCATCTTGCCAATGCGGCTCAGGCCATAAACGAACTGCCGATAGATCTTTCGCGCGAACCAACTCCAAGGCACAAACTGCCCCAGGTGCGTATGCCCGGAAAGCTGCAGCGAAACGCCGGCAGCCTCGGCGACCTCCGGATGATCCGGCGCATGCAGCAGCAGAATGCTGGCCCGCTCGCGATCCAGCCGGACACTTTTCAACGCGGAAGCCAGATGCTCGCTGCGGGTCGCGTGATTGTAAGGAACGCCCACAATCTGCAATCCATCAGCTTCAACTTTTTCGTTGTGCAACACGCGCACGCCCGCAGCCTTGACCGCCTGCAGATATTTGCTGTCATCGCCGAACTGCTCATGATTCCCCGCGACAAAATACACGCCGTGCGGCGCCGTGAGCTGGCTGAGCGGCTCAGCGGCTTTCCTGGCATCGATGAAAGTGCCGTCGTACAAATCACCCGCGATAAAAATCGCGTCCGGCCCCTCTTCAAGAATCATCGAAACCATGCGCCGCAGAAAATTTCCATTGCGCACGTGCCCAAGATGCACGTCGCTGATAAGCGCCGCTTTGCGCCCGCGCCACGCCTGCGGCAGATTGGCCAGGCGAATCGTTGCCCGCGTGATGCGCGTCCAGCTGGCGTTAATCACTCCCGCAATTCCCAGAGCCAGACCCGTACCGAAGGACCACTCAACCATGCGGTGAAAATTCAGGCGAACACCGGCGATTGCCGCGACCCCAAAAATCGCCCACGAGGCCACCGCAGCCACAAACAGAAACGTCAGCAGCCCGAGCCACACCGCCGCACCTCGATAGAACGCCCGTAGCGCCGGATTGGTATAGCGGAACGCGAACAGCGACGCCGCGACGAAGCTGACGGAAAGCCCCCCCAGCGTCAGCTTGATCCATAGCGATCCCGCACCCGGCGCGGAGAACGTCCAAGTTTGATAGAGGAAGTAGTGCGTGAGAAAGAGAACAGTCTGAACGATGGAAATGAAACCAGCAATCCCGAATCGACGGCGCATGAGCAATTAGATTCAGCAGAAGGAACTTTGGATTGAAAAACGCAACTCACCGCAGAGGACTCATTAGCATCCTTTTATCTCGAATATTTCCCATATTTTGCGGGTGAAGCAGGATCGCCGCGTTCGCCGCGAAATGACCATGGCGGATGTAAGACGTCGCGGCTTACTTCCGCGCCATAAGCTTTCCGTGGAAGAGCCGGGCTTCAGCCCGCCGTCAAGCACGGGCCTAGATTCGCGGCTTTAGCCGCTGAGGTGCATCCACAACGTGGCGAAACTACTCAACACCAACGAAAAGGCGAACCTTAAAATCCCATCCGGTCATCCGCCGAAGGCCCATACGTCGCCGGCAGCGGCGCATCATTCAACCGCAAATAAACTCCAAGCTGCGCCCGATGATGCACCAGATGATTCAAAAACATCTGCCGGTAAGCCAAAAACCGCGACCCGCTGAAAATCGCCTTGCCCTGAAAGCTCAGTTTCCAGGGCTCAGTCCACGATTCTTCCTTCGTGCTCTTCAGTGCCTCGCGCACCTTAGCGGCACCATCTTCAAATGCCTTCACCAACTGCTCGGGAGACTCGAATCCAGGGCGTTGCCTCGCCGGGCCGGCGCCGAAATCGAGTTCCGGCGTGGTCAGAATCGTGTGTCCGAAGCCCGGCAGCTCGGCCACATGCGGCGCCAGCTTGCCCAGCGGCATCGATTTCGGATGCGGCACAAAATCCGCCTTCATCGGAACGCGCTCCAGCATCGCGCGCGTCTTCTTGGCTTCTTCATCGAATTCTGCGAGCAGTAGATCTCTGATCATGAGTTTTCCTTGATGTTCCGGTAGCTACCCTTCGTCACTGAAATTAAAACTCAGTTTAGTCTTTGGTCTTGCTGCCTGAGCTCTGGGATTCGGCAGCCATGTCTTTCGCCATTTTCTCGGCCTGATCCATAGCGCGACCCATCATCTTTTCCATGCGTGGCTGTACGGCCTGCATGGCTTCGGCTGTCATTTGCGGTTGTTCCCGAAGCATTTTTTGTCCCGTGGGCGTTTGGTAGAACGCGCTCATCGCCGCCACATCGACCTTGGTCAAATGACGCTGGTACACGGGGATCATGTCATCAACCATGCCATCCATATCAAGGTCCTTGAAAATTTGGTTGGACATTTCCTCGATGCGATCAAGATCCTTTTGACTGATGTCGGGAACCTTCTTTCTCAACGCATCATGAATCATCTGCCTCTGCTGCTTGGTTATCGTTTCCATCAGGTTGCGCATCATCTCGCGGATGTGCATTGTCGCGAACAGCTGTTGAACATCCTCTTTCGTTGCGGGAGCGTCATCGCCCGCCAATTGCGCTGGCAGCGAACCGATCGCCACCAACCCAAGAAAAAGCGCCAGCCCAAGCAGTCTCCTCATAAGCGTCTCCTTTCAATCGCTGACTCGCTATCCCCTGTAATTCAGCGCCTTCAAGCCCAAGAATCTCGCCGTGCCCCCCAACTCTTCCTCAATCCGCAGCAGCTGATTGTATTTCGCAATGCGGTCCGTGCGCGAAGCCGATCCCGTCTTGATCTGTCCCGCGCCTGTGGCCACAGCAAGATCGGCGATGAAAGTATCTTCCGTCTCGCCCGAGCGATGCGAAATGATCGACGTATACCTATTGCGGCGCGCCAGGTCGATCGCGTCGAGAGTTTCGCTTACCGTGCCGATCTGGTTGACTTTGATCAGAATCGAATTGGCCACGCCCTTGTCGATTCCCTCCTGCAGAAACTGAATATTGGTCACGAAAATATCATCGCCAACCAGCTGAATCTTCCCGCCCAGTTCGCGCGTCAGGTTCGCCCAGCCGTCCCAGTCCGCTTCCGACAATCCATCTTCAATCGACACGATCGGATAATCCTTCGCCCACTTCGCCCACAACTGCACCATCTCGTCCGACGACTTCATCGACTTGTCGGATTTCTTGAAAACATACTTCCCATCCTGATAAAACTCGCTCGCCGCCGGATCGAGCGCGATGGCGATCTCCTCCCCAGGCTTGTACCCGGCCTTAGAGATGGCTTCGAGCACAACTTCAATCGCTTCCACGTTCGACTTCACCGACGGAGCAAATCCGCCTTCGTCGCCAACGGCGGTGTTGTAGCCGCGGCTCTTTAAAACGCCCTTCAACGTATGAAACACTTCCACGCCCCAGCGCAGCGCCTCAGAAAAACTGGGCGCGCCCACCGGCATCACCATGAATTCCTGGAAGTCCACGTTATTGTCGGCGTGGGCACCTCCGTTGAGGATGTTCATCATCGGCGTGGGGAGCGTGTTCGCGCCCGCGCCGCCGAGATATCGGTAGAGCGGAATGTCGATGGAAAATGCCGAGGCGCGCGCCGCTGCCATAGAAACAGCCAGAATCGCGTTGGCGCCTAGACGGCTCTTGTTCTCTGTTCCGTCAAGCTCGATCATGCGCGCATCGAGGCCGCGCTGATCGAATCCATCCCAGTTAGCCAGCGCTTCGGCGATTTCGCCGTTCACGTTCTCAACCGCCTTCAGCACGCCCTTGCCGAGATATTGGTTGTTATCGCCGTCGCGCAGTTCGACGGCCTCGTGCTCTCCAGTCGATGCGCCGCTGGGAACGATAGCGCGCCCCATAGCTCCATCAGCAAGAAAAACTTCCGCTTCCACCGTAGGATTTCCGCGCGAATCAAGCACCTGGCGGGCATGTATGGCTGCAATATTGGACATGAGTATTTTCTCTTTCTTTAGGGTTAGGAATGATGGGCTAGAAGTTTCAAAGTTTCAAAGTTTCAAGGTTTCAAAGTGGCAACGTGACAAGGTGAAAAACATCTAAAGATTGCGAACGAAACCTAGGCTTTGGAACTTTGAAACCTGCAACCTTGGCACTTTGCCACCTTGCCACTTTGCCACCTTGCCTCACAGAAAACCTTCGATTATATCGGATGGAGAGGAACTCGACGTGAGCCCCACGCTCACGAATCCTGCTTTTTCGCCGCTTCCCGCACGAAGGCCTCGAGCGCGCGAACTTCCTTCACGATCTCGCACACCATGCCGGCGCAGGCTTCGCACTGTTGGGGAGTTTGGCAGAGTTCCGCGCGCAAAAGTATGACCTGCAGGTGTTTGCGAATGGTATCAAACGCTTCTTGCGGACCTTTTTCCAAGGACTTTTCCCAGAGGCCGGAAAAGGAAACGACGCAGCCCGCGCTACTGGGAAAATAGTGGGCCGTCCTACGCCGGCTGTCAGTGACGGGTGTCACAGCAGGTGCAAGGTAGCAAAGTGACAAGGTGGCAAGGTGGCAAGGTGGAAAACTCGAAGATTTTGTGGACTTCTCTCCGAATTGCGCCAATTGAAATGTAGAGTTCAAGAACTTTGAAACTTTGACACCTTGAAACTTTGAGACCTACAACCTTGTCACTTTGCCACCTTGCAACTTGCCCCTTGCACCTTTGCCACCTGTCCATCTGGACAATGCCGTTGGCCTCTTATCTCCAATGGTTCCCTTGACCTGCTGCTGGTTGTGCTCACGTTTAGGAGTGGTCTAGAGTCAATAGAACGTGCACTTCAGGAGGTATGCTGTGAAAAGACTGCTATTCGTGCCCACCTTGCTCGCCGCCTCATTGCTGGCTGCTCAAACCAGTTCTCCGGTGCCTGCGGGCACTGCGCTGATGGTCCGGCTGGATACAACGCTGGCCACGTTCAGCAATAAAGCCGGCGATCCATTCCGCGGAAGCATTATGCAGGCGGTGGTGGTGAATGGGCAGACGCTGATTCCGGCGGGCGCGACGGTGGAAGGCCGCGTCACGAAAGTGAACGAGCCACGGCGCATCTCGGGCAAACCGAGCATCGGGCTTCTTCCCGAAGCCGTGATCATGCCGACGGGCGAGCGCTACTATCTCGATGCGACGTTGACCGATACGAATATTCCGGGAACGGATGTGAGCTCGGAAGGCCAGTTCAAAGGCGCGGGGCATGATCGCCGCGATCAGATTGAAACCGGCGGCGGCACCGCTGGAGGCATGTTGATTGGCGGATTGGCCGGAGGGCCTGTCGGAGTAGCAGTCGGCGGCGCCATCGGCGCTACGGCGACGACCGTGCACTGGCTCAGCAAGCATCGCTCGGCGACCATGCCGGCAGGAACACAGCTGACTTTGGAACTAAATCGCCCGATGACCTTCACAGCGCCGACGACCCTGCCCGCCCCAAGCGGCGGAAGCAAATAGATCTTTCAAAGCTGATGCAAACGCCGGAGGCTCTTTGGCTCCGGCGTTTTTGTTTGCTTCCCAATTCATTAAACGCTTCTGGTTTGACCTAGGGAGCGCTCCAGCTGGAATATCAGAGTATGCGAGTCACAATCGATATCCCGAAGCCGCTGCATGTTCAGCTAAAGCAGAGAGCTGCACGCGAAAACACGACGATGAAGGAATTGATTTTGCGCGGAATCACGAAAGAACTGCGGCATAGCGGCTCCTCAAGCCCACGTAAGCCTCCAACTATTCCGTCAAAGCGGCCGGGCTCGCTCTACCTGGACAATGAAAAGATTTACGAGCTGATTGATTTCCCATAGAGGTGGTCGAGTTTCCTCAGACGCAAGCCCCGCAGGGGCGGCATTCATTAGCCCACCGCGTAAGCGGTGGGAATCAGGCATCGGGAGGCACGAGTCCCGCTGGGGACGGCACGCGGATTGTCTACACCTCCAAAAGAGCCTTGAGAAAACTCACGCTCCAAACAGCAAATCCCCCTCGCTTAACACCTGCAACTCAATCCAACCTTCCACCGGCAACGAATCCACCGGAAGCCGGTTCTGCCACAGGCTGAAGCGCAATCGCAGCAGGCTGGTGGCGCCGACTCCCGGCTTGTCGTGAGCCGAAGAAGCAGTGGGCGTGGCCAGCAGCCATACCAGCGGCAGTTTGAATTCGAAGTTACGCACCAGGGCGACTTTGGTTTGCTCGTTGGATTGAGAACCGGGTTGAGCAGTGGCTTGCAAAGAATGAGGAGACGACGAGGCCAGTACGCGCTCCGCTGCGCCATCGTCGATTTTCCAGCTCTTCAGCTTTCCCTGCTGCGCCGAGGTTTCCAGGCGCACCGTCCGCCGCGGACGTGGCTCGCCCCGGGCCCATGATTCCAGGTTCACCACCACATCAAAGTCTTCCTCGGGCGGCTTGCCTGAAAAATCCAGCCGCCCGTAGACATGCGTCGAGTCGATTCCGGCATAGACCGAGTCGAGCAGGAACTGCTTGCCATGCATCGCTCCAGCGCGATGATCAGCAGTGTAGACAGCCGCGCCCATCCACTCGAAATAGCGCACCTTGTCGCCGCTGATGCGCGGATGAATATATGCGCTCTGCGCAATAAACGACGGCCGAACTTCGCCTCCCGCGATCGGCTGGGCCAGATAATCCGGCGGGACGCCACCCAGCGCCTGATACACGTTCGACAAGTGCTTGCGATAGAGTTCGTCGAAGTCGCGATCGTTGGCCGAGTGATGCTCGGGCCCATACCACCAGTTCCAGTCGCTGCCTTCGGCGATCAGAATCTCTTCGAAGGCCAGCTTGCGCTGCGCTTCGTTCGCGCGCGCCGCATTCTGCGCGTAAAACTCGCGCGCGTGATGCAGATAGTCCCAGGCGCGATTGTCTTCCGCCGCGCCGATCCATACGTTGAAGTTGGCGTTGATCCAGGAGCCGGGCGTGAGCGAGGTCAGCTTATTGAAATCTTTGTGCCGAGCGATGGCTTCGGAAATCGTCACAGCTTCCACGCCCGGCTCGCGCTGCAGCTCATCGTAAAAGCGGCGCAGGAATTCACGCCCCGACTTCGGGTAGTACTCCCAGGCGTTCTCGCCGTCGAGGATGATCGGCACCACCGCGTCGCGCCCTCGCTCGAGCACGGGCCGCGCCGCGTCTTTGATGTTGTTGATGAGATGGCGCGCCGCATCGGCGGGCGGCATGCCGGAGTAGACGAAACCAATGAGGTCGGAAATCGTGTGATCGCGGAAGACAAGATGCATCGCGGTCGAGCCATTTTCGTAGCGATGGATGTTGTAGAGCTTCTCGGCGAGATGCGCGGGCAGGCGTCCGTTTCCGTCGCGCGCAAAGAACAGTCCGGTGCTGCGTCCGAGCACGCCCTCGTCGGTCGCCATCCAGTTGATACCAATGCTCGCGGCGATGGCCAGCACTTCTTCCGAGACGCTGCCTTCCGACGGCCAGACGCCTTTCGGGCGAATGCCAAACACTTTCTCGTGAAAATCCAGCGCGCGGGTGAGCTGCTCGCGCGCGTCTTCGGGATGGCGAAAACGATTCTGCGGCAGCGGCAGGCCGGGAGAAGACATCCCTCCGGCGCTGGTGTCGCACAGCAGGGGCAAAATCGGGTGATAGAACGGGGTGGCGGAAATTTCGATCAGACCCTTCTTGGCGGCGTCGGCGTGGGCAGGCAACACGCGGCCGATCAATTCCCTTTCGCGCGCAATCACCAGCTTCTGGTCATCGAGTGAGAAGTGACTGCCCTTGGCGACTAAGGCCGCGATGTCTCTTTCTTCCAGAAAAAATTCGTCGAACCATGCCAGTTGCGAGAGAACCTGCAGATCAGTGAAATCCTGCGCTTGGAAGTAGCGCTCGGCGCGCTCCGGATTGTCGCCGTGCTCTCGAAAGCGGTAAAAAAGTTCGTTGTAGCGAGGGTAGCGGCCGATCACATTCTGCGGATTCGCCTGAAACAGATACTGCAACGCGAAGCGTCGCTGCTCGACGGTGAGATCGCGCGCAGGAGTCGTGGCAACCGTCAGAAACGGATCTTCCGCGGTTCCGGCCGCGTAGTCCTGAATCTGCAACATAAGCGACGGCACCAGATTGAAGTTCTGGTGAACGTTGGGGAACTCATCCAACAGCTTGACCATGCCGTAGTAATCCTTGAGGGCATGCAGGCGAGTCCAGGGCAAGCGATATTCTCCGGTCACCAGGTCTTTGTAGAAGGGCTGGTGCTGATGCCACAGGAGAATGACGCGGAGAGAGGGCATGGCTGGAAAGGTCAGAATAGCATGGGGGTGATGTCATCCTGAGCGGCGGCGAAGCCGGCGCGAGGGACCTTACGTCAGCCGGAAGTATCGATGCGGTGGAGAAGTTTTAGCTTTGCTGTCGGCAGCGTAGTGGTTCCCGTTCACTGCATCGTGGCGGCAGACCGTCGTACGGTCCCTCGCCCGGCGTGCCGCCGGGCTCAGGATGACATCGTGGTCGGATTCTAAGATGCCGAACGCGGCGATTTGGCGGCGCGCTCGCGGACGAAGATGTCAGTGGTCGAGCCAGAGGTCGGGAGGAACTTGCGGGGCTGGAATCGACCGTTAAATCGATTTAACTTTCGTTTTTAAATATATGAAAATAAACGATTTATCAAGATTATTTTCCACAACATTCGCCGTCCTGAACTCTCTCAGAAATAAGGTACCTGCCTTAGCCTGCCCTATTTTCGGTGCACTCTTCGTTCGAGTTGCCCGCGTCAGGAATTTTTGACGTCGTTCTCGCCTGAAATCTCCAGCCCGGCTTTTTGCAGGTCGACAACCATCCGCTCGACCATATCGGGCAGCCACCACTTCGAAAGCTCGGCGCGAATGTTCGCGCAAAACTCCGGCCGCGCGGCGCGTAGATCGCGCACTACGGCGCGCGCGCGGTCCAGCTCTCCCAGTTGGGCGTAGACAATCGCGAGCGTGACCTGGGCAGTCCACAGAGCGGGCATGTTGACCTTGAGGGCAAATTCGCGAGCACGTTTGCCATCGTTCTGTCGATATGCGTTGAGGGCGAGTGGCAGCCAGTACCATCCCGGATGATTCGGATTGAGCTGCGTCGACCGCTCGACCAGCGCACAACCGCGCTCCCAGTCGCCGGAGAAAGCGGTCAGCATGCCTAAGAAGGCATTGATATAACCTTCCATGCGGTTGAGGGGAATGGCGCGCTCGGCGGCGGTGCGGAAGGAATCGAGCTCGCGGCGGAAGAAGAAGGCCGAAGCGAGCGCAGCGTGCGGCATTTGGCTCGAGGGTGCCAAGTCTACCGCGCGGCGCGCCGCCGCCAGCGATCGGTCCATGGCGTCGGGCTGAGGATTAAATCCATGCGAGTACTCGGCGCGAACCAGCCACGAGAGCGTGGCCCAGGAGTCGGCATTGTCAGGTGCAAGTTTGACGGCGCGCTCGATCGCGATGCGTCCGGCCAACTGCTCGGCGGCGTTGACGTGCTGATGAAATCCGAAGCTGCGCAGCAAGGCTTCATAGGGCGTCAGCGATTCGGGATCGCGATTGCGCAGCGACTCGGTCATGCTGTGTGGCAGAATGCCCTGCGTGTCGGCGACGGTCGCGACGATGCGCGGGACGACATCGTCGAGAAGATCGAGCATCGTATCGGGAGTGAAGGCGCGGTCGTAGGTTTCGGCCCACAGGCTTGCGCCAGACGTGGCGTCGACCAGTTGCGCTGCGATGCGGATTTTCGCACCTGCCTGGCGGATGCTGCCTTCCATCACATAGCGTGCGCCCAGTTCTTTGGCGGCTACGCGAACGTCAACTGCCTTCTCGGCATAGCGGGCCGTCGAACTGCGCGAGATCACGCGCAGGTAAGAAAACCGCGACATGCCGGCGACTATGTCGTCCGTGAGGCCATCGGCCAGCGCATGCAGGTCGGCATTCGACCCCATGTATTTAAACGGCAGCACGGCAACCCAAAAGCCTTCATCTTCGCGAACGGCTCGCGCGCCGGAGGACGGCGTCTTCGTAGAGATCGTCTTCGCTGGGATCGACGCGCTGGGCGTTCGAGCAGCCTCCGAAGACGAAGTTTCGTCGGGGATGTCGAGCCCTGCTTTCCGCAAGCCATCTAGGATCAGCTCGACATTTTCATCGTCGTACAACTTGGCATATTCCTGGCGCGCTTCAACGGCAAAGTTGGGGCGAAGCGCCAGCAGATCTTTCAAGGCTAGCCGCGCGTCGTCGTAACGGCCCAACTGGCCGAGCGCCGCTGCCTGAATCGCCGGAACGTGAAAATATCCCGGCATGTTGATGCGAGCCACGCCCTCGAGCGCTTCGTCATACTTGCCCAGGCGGTAGCTGTTCAGGCAACGGGCAAAATAAAAATATCCGGGGCAGTTGGGGTTAAGCTGCATGGCGGACTCCACCATCTGGCAGCCTCGCTCCCATTCGCCCGACGCGGCCAACAGGAAGCCAAGATAGCCCTGCGCGGCCGCATCATTCGGATTGAGCGCCAGCACACGCTCGACCTCGACACGGAACTGCACTTTATCTTTGCGGAAAAAACAAACGGTCGCGAGCGCGTAGTGACCGAGTGCGTGCGTGGGGGCGAGTTCCAGCGCGCGGCGCGCCGCAGCCAGGGCGCGGTCGAGAGAGTTCGGCCGGGGATTGAAGCCCTGGGCGAATTCGCCGCGATACATCATCGAAAGCATGGCCCAGCTGTCGGCGTGGTCAGGCGCTTCCTTGACGGCGCGCTCCAGGATGTCGCGCACCACGGCATGTTCATCGGGCGTGATACGAGTGAAGTAGCGGAAGGCACGCAGCACGGACTCGTGCGGCGTGAGAGTATCTTCACGCTTGCCGCGCAAAACTTCGCTCATGCTGCGCGGCAAGACTCCAAACGGATCCGCGACTGTGGCGACGATGCGCGGGACGAGATCGTCTTGTAACTCAAAGAGCGATTCGGGGCTGAAGGCGCGCTCATAGGTCTCTGCCCAAAGATGCGCGCCGGTCACAGTGTCAACGAGTTGCACGGCCAGACGCAGCTTGCTCCCAGCCTGGCGCAGGCTGGCTTCCATCACGTAGCGCGCGCCGAGTTCTTTGCCGATGGCGCGAATATCTCCGGACTCGCTGGAATAGTTTGCCGTCGAGCCGCGCGCGACCACGCGCAGGTAGGAAAAGCGCGCGAGGCCGGTAATGACTTCTTCGGATAATCCTTCGGCTAGAGCTTTCAGGTCGGCATTGCTGCCCGAATATTTGAACGGGAGCACTGCGACCCAGAAGCCTTCTTCTTCTCGAATTGGTTCCCGAACGGCGGCGCTGCCGCTTGCTGCAGAGGAGGTTCGAACCGCTGTGGAAGTAGAAGAAATCGTCGCGGAAGGTGCATCCGCATCCGGAATGTCGAGCCCGGCTTTGCGCAAGCCCTCGATCATGTGCTCGGTTGGTTCCGGATTCCACCACTTGAGAAAGTGTCGGCGGGCTTCGGCGGGGAAGTTCGGACGAAGGGCAAGCAAGTCCTGCACCGCTTTTTGCGCAGCTTCGTGATGTCCAAGCTGGCCGTGAACGGCCGCCAGCGAACTGTGATAGTGAAAGAAGCCCGGCAGGTTAATCCGCACGACGACTTCAAGGGCCTCCTGATAGCGGCGCTCTTGATAGGCACGGTTGAAAGCGACGAAGCGAAAAACTCCCGGATGGTTTGGATTGAGCTGCATGGCCCTCTCCACCATCGCGCCGCCCTTCTCCTCTTCTCCGGCGTGATGGATCACAATTCCCAGCAAGCCCAGCACGGAGCCATCCATGGGGTTGAGAGCGACGGCGCGTTCCACCTCCGCACGAAAGGGGATGAATTCTTTGCGGAAGAAATGAACCAGGGCCAGCGCCTGGTGGCCGAGGGCGTGCGTGGGTGCGAGCGCGACGGCACGATGAGCCGCAGCCATGGCGCGGTCGAGAGGATTCGGCTGCGCATTGAACTCGTCGGCAAACTCGACGTTGCGCATCATGGCCAGCATGGCCCAGGCGTCGGCGTGGTCCGGGGCTTGTTCGACGGCGTGCTCGAGAATGCCACGAACCTCAGCATGCTCCTCGGGCGTAACGCGGATGAAGAAGCTGAAGGCGCGCAATACTGCCTCATGGGGAGTGAGCGACTCTGCGGGCTTGCCGCGCAGCGCGTCGCTCATGGTGCGGGTCAAAACGCCGTACTGATCGGCGACCGTGGAGACTATGCGGGGAACGAGATCATCTTGAAGCTCAAAGACGGATTCAGGAATAAACGCCCGCTCGTAGGTCTCCGCCCAGAGGTGCGCGCCCGTCGCTGCATCCACCAACTGCACCGCGAGGCGCAGCTTGCTTCCTGCCTGACGGAGGCTTCCTTCCATCACGTAGCGAGCGCCGAGTTCCTTGCCGATTGTGCGAATGTCTCCTGACTCGCTGGAATACTTTGCGGTTGAGCCGCGCGCGATCACTCGCAGATAGGAAAAGCGGGAAAGCCCGGTGATGACTTCTTCGGATAATCCCTCGGCGAGCGCTTTGAGGTCGCGATTGTCACCGGCGTACTTGAAGGGCAGAACAGCGACCCAGAAACCTTCGTCTTCACGGATGGCGGCGCGGCTTTCGCCGGATTTTGCCTTGCCGGTCCCGAGAACTTGAGGGGTAATCTTCGCCGGCTCATCCGGAATCTCCAGCCCGGCCTTGCGGAGACCCTCGATGAAATGCGCCACGAGCTCCGGCTGAAACCAGGTGGGAAGGTCGTCGCGCACAATCGTTCCAACGTCGGGCCTCAATGCAAGCAATTCGTGCAACGCCTTGCCGGCTACCTCTTTTTCTCCGAGTTGTCCGGCGGCCGCGGCGGCCAGCAATGGCGTGTAAGAAACGTCGGGAAGGTTCATGCGCAGCACTTCGTCCAATGCGCCCCTGTAGTCCCCTTTGCGATATGCGTTGGCCACCAAGGGATAGCGATACTTTCCGGGGAAGTTCGGGTTCAGCTGCATGGCTCGCTCGACGAGCGCACAGCCCCGCTCCCAATCCCCCATATAAGCCACCACCAGGCCCATGAACCAGACATTGCTGCCGTCGATGGAATTGATCGCCAGCGAGCGCTCGGCGGCGCTTCTGCAGGGGCCAAATTCCCGGCGAAGGAAGTGCGCGTAGGCCAGGTTCTGGTAGGCGAGGTGGTTGGAGGGGCCGGCTTTTACGGCGCGCCGAGCCGCGTCCAGCGCGCGCTCCAGCAGGGAGAGATCCCGGCTGAAGCCGAGGCCATACTCATCGCAAAAAAGCATCGCCAACATCGCCCAGGCGTCGGCGTAATCCGGCACTTGCTTCACCGCCCGTTCCAGGCATGCTTTGGCTGCGATCTGCTCGTCCGGCGTGATGCGCTCGGCGTAACTGAAGCTGAGCAGCACCGCTTCATATGGAGTTAACTGCTCAACGCCTTTTTCTCGAACTACCATGCCCATGCTGTGCGGCAGGACGCCGTGCCGGTCAACCGCGGTGGAGACAATCCGAGGCACCAGTTCGTCTTGCAACTCGAAGACTGCTTCCGGCACGAACGCTCGCTCATAGGTCTCCGCCCAGAGGTGGGCTCCGGACACGCTGTCTGCCAGTTGTACCGCGAGGCGCAGCTTGCTTCCTGCCTGGCGAAGCGTGCCTTCCATCACATAGCGCGCGCCGAGTTCCTTGCCGATGGTGCGTATGTCTCCTGATTCGCTGGAATATTTTGCCGTCGATCCGCGAGCGATGACGCGCAGGTAGGAGAAGCGCGAGAGGCCGGTGATGACTTCTTCGGATAATCCCTCGGCGAGCGCTTTGAGATCGCGATTGTCACCGGTGTATTTGAAGGGCAGCACGGCGACCCAGAAACCTTCGTTTTCTCGAACTGCGGCACGAGCCGCGCCAGAATCGCGCACGGCCACGGCACGCGATGAGGGCGTTTTCTGACTCGCCTCAGCTCCCGCTTCCGGAATTTCGAGGCCTGCTTTGCGCAAGCCATCGAGGAAGCGTTCGCCGTACTCAGCGTTCCAGACTTTTGCCACCTGCTTGCGCATGATCGCCGCAAGTTCCGGGCGGAACCGGACCAGATCGGCAACGGCTTTGGCTCCGCCATCGACGTCGCCTAGATGGCCACAGGCTGTGGCGATAAACATGGCCGAGAGCGGAAAGCCCTGCAGCTTGGCTTTCTGCGCGAAGACGAGCGCTTTGCGGTAGTCGGCCGCCGCGAACGCCGTGTAGAAATCGGTGCACCAGTACCATCCCGGATGATTGGGGTTGAGCTGCTTGGCGCGCTCGGCGAGTTGCATGCCACGCTCCATGCTGCCGGTGTAGGTGAGCAACTCTCCCATGTAGGCAACGGAGTTGCCGTCCATGGGATTCAGCGCTACGGCGCGCTCGGCTGCGTCGCGGAAGGAATCGTAGTCCTTCTGATACCAGAGCGACTGCGCGAGGCTGAAATACGCCAGATGATTCGATGGAGCCAGTTCGACCGCGCGCTGCGCCGCCGCTGCCGCGCTCTCGTAGGCGTCCGCGTGAAGCTCGTAGCCGTGGATATAGTCCTGCCCGGAGAGGAATGAAAGCATGGCCCAGGCATCGGCGTATCCGGGCGATTTACGCAGCGCGGCTTCGAGACCGGAGCGGGCCGCCGTCAACTCCTCGGGTGTGCCGCGTTGGGGATAGGCAAAGCTGCGCAGCACGGCCTCATAGGGGCTGAGCTGTTCCGCGGGTTTGCTGCGCAATCCTTCACTCATGCTGCGCGGCAGAGCGCCATTCATATCGGCAATGGTCGAGACGATGCGCGGCACCAGATCGTCTTGCAGTTCAAAAACTGACTCCGGGGTGAAGCTGCGCTCGAAGTTCTCGGCCCAGAGATGCGCGCCCGTGGCCGCATCGACGAGCTGCACCGCGAGACGCAACTTGCTGCCGGCCTGGCGCAGACTGGCTTCCATGACATAACGCGCGCCGAGTTCCTTGCCGATGGCGCGGATGTCGCCTGACTCGCTGGAATACTTTGCGGTCGAGCCGCGGGCGATCACACTCAGATAAGAAAAGCGCGAGAGGCCGGTGATGACTTCTTCGGATAGACCTTCGGCCAAGGCTTTCAGATCTGCATTGCTTCCCGTGTATTTGAACGGCAGCACGGCGACCCAGAAGCCTTCGTCCTCACGGATGGCGGCGCGAGCGCCGGATGACAGTGTCGCGGCTGGTGTGCGAGCACTTGAGCTGGGAGCCGCGGGTACACTTTCGCCGGAAACATGGAGCCCTGCCTTGCGGAAGCCTTCCATGACATGCGCCGCATGCTCGGCGTCGAACCACTTCTCGCAATCTGCGCGCAGCCTGGGAATTGCGTCTGGACGCAGCCGGAGCAATTCGCGCACCGCTTTGGCAGCCCCGTCGCCGTCACCGAGTTGTCCGCAGGCCGCTGCAGTCAGCGCCCATGCTCCCCAATTGCTGGTCTGGTTCATCTTTTTTGCAATTTCGAGGGCCGCGCCATACTCATGTTGTCGGTAGGCATTGTTGAAATCGCCGTGCCAATACCATCCGGGATGGTGCGGGTTCAGTTGGCGAGCCCGAGCCGACAGCGCAACACCGCGTTCCCACTCACCGGACAAAGCCAGCATCTCTCCATGCAGCGCGAGCGAGTTACTATCCATCGCGTTAAGCGCGAGCGCCCGTTCCGCTGCGTTGCGGAAAGACTGGAAATCTTTTTGAAAGAACAGAGCCTGAGACAAGCTGAACCAGGCGAGGTGGTTGGCGGGCGCCGCCACCACCGCTTTGCGGCCGGCGGTTGCTCCCGTCGCCAGCGAATCTGCGGCGGGGCGAAAACCTTGCGCGTATCCCTGGGTCGATAAAAGCGCCAACATGGCCAGAGCGTCGCCATAGGTCGGCACCTTCGTCAGCGCAGACTCGATGGCGGCAATCGCGGCGTCGAGTTCCTCCGGGGTGACACGCTCGAAATACCCGAAGCTGCGCAGCACGGCCTCATAGGGGCTGAGCTGTTCCGCCGGTTTGCTGCGCAATCCTTCACTCATGCTCCGCGGCAAGGCGCCGTTCATATCGGCGACGGTGGAAACAATTCGCGGCACCAAATCATCCTGCAGCTCAAAGATGGTTTCCGCACGGAACGCGCGCTCATAGTTCTCCGCCCAAAGGTGCGCTCCGGAAACCGTTTCGACCAACTGCACGGCAAGACGTAACCGGCCGCCAGCCTGACGAAGAGTCCCCTCGATCACATAGCGCGCATTCAGTTCTTTGCCGGCGCGGCGGACATCCACCGACTGGCCTGCGTAACGTGACGAGGAACTGCGGGCAATGACGCGGAGATAGGAAAACTTCGAGAGGCCGGTTATGGTGTCGTCGGTCAGGCCATCTGCCAGGGCGGCGAGATCTCCGTTGCTACCGCCATGCTTGAACGGCAGCACGGCGACCCAGAAGCCTTCGTCGCTGCTTGCCTGGCCGGAAGCCGGCGTCGTTACAGCGCGCGAGGCCGCCGCAGGAATTGGAGTGGGCCGCGTGGTTCGCACCAGATCGCGGAACTCGTTGCTGACGTCGCGTGCCGTCTGCATGCGATAGCGCGGATCTTTTTCGAGGCAGCGGCGAATGACGCGGGCGAGGTCGGAAGGCAATTCCGGGCGCGCATCGGTGATCGATGGCGGAGTGTCGCGCAGGATCGAGGAAATCAACTCGGCGGATGAGCTGCCTTCAAAGGGACGACGCCCTGTTGCCATTTCGTGCAGCACCACTCCAAAAGAAAAAATATCGGAGCGGTGATCGAGCGGGCGGCCCGAGACCTGTTCCGGCGACATGTAGGCGGGAGTCCCCATCACGACTCCGGCCTGCGTGTGGCCCGCCGAAGTCAGGGTTGCGTCGCTCGCCATTTCGGCGCCTACATCCTTGGCCAGACCGAAGTCCAGAACTTTGACCCGGCCTTCGTTGGTCACCATCACATTCGCAGGCTTGAGGTCGCGGTGCACAATGCCTTTTTCGTGGGCCGCGGCGAGCGCTTCGGCGATCGCGCCGGCAATTTCGACAATGCGGTCGGCGGGCAGGCCATCGGCGGAGATCAGCCGGTCGAGCGGCTGACCCTCGAGCAATTCCATGGTGATGAAGTGGACGTTATCCGCTTCTTCGACCGAGTACAGCGTAACGACATTGGGATGATTGAGTGCAGCGACAGCCCGCGCTTCGCGCTGGAAGCGGGCCAGCCGATCAGGATCATGCGCCATTTCAGACGACAGAACTTTGAGCGCGATGTCGCGTCCGAGCTTGGTGTCGGTGGCGCGATACACCTCTCCCATGCCGCCGGCGCCGAGAGCGGCGTTGATCCTGTAGTGGGCTAGTGTGCGTCCGATCAGTGTTGGCTCGGTCAAGTGGAGGGCCGGGTCCGCAAGCCAGGCACGGGAGCGGCAGCGGCGATTTTACACCAGATATTGCCTTTTTCCGCGGCCTGCAAATTCGTCGCTTTCTGTCCATCGCAGATCTCGAACTCTTCTCTCCGACCCGTCCTTCAGTTCTGTACACTAATAAACGTACATGAGCCCCGAACGCGCCCTCGCCGCCCCGCATCTTCTTACCGATCACGACCTCTATCTCTTCAACGAGGGGAGCCACTACCGCATTTACGACAAAATGGGCGCGCACCTGGCCTCGCACAACGGGCAGACAGGTGCAATCTTCAGCGTGTGGGCGCCGAACGCGCGGTCGGTTTCGGTAGTGGGGAGTTTTAACAGCTGGGATCCGAACACGCACAAGCTCAGTCCGCACGGGTCGTCGGGCATCTGGGAGGGATTTGTTCCGGGCGCGGAAAATGGGGCGCTCTATAAATTTCACATCGAGTCGCGGCAACACGGATATCGCGTGGACAAGGCCGATCCGGTCGGCGTGCTGCATGAGAAGCCGCCGCGGACGGCGTCCGTTGTGTGGGATTTGAGTTATGAGTGGCACGATCAGGACTGGATGCAGAAGCGGCAGGAGCGCAATTCGCTGCGCGCGCCGCAGGCGATCTATGAAGTGCATCTGGGATCGTGGATGCGCGTGCCGGAAGAACACAATCGTCCGCTGAGCTACCGTGAGACCGCACCGCGGCTTGCGGAATACGTCGGGCAGATGGGTTTCACCCACGTCGAATTTCTCCCGGTCATGGAGCATCCGTTTTACGGCTCGTGGGGATATCAGACGACTGGATACTTTGCGCCCACTTCGCGCTACGGCACGCCGCAGGATTTCATGTATCTGGTCGACTACCTGCACCAGCACAACATTGGCGTGATTCTTGACTGGGTACCCTCGCACTTCCCTTCTGACGGGCACGGGCTCGCTTATTTCGACGGCACGCATCTTTATGAGCACGCCGACTCGCGTCAGGGATTTCATCCCGACTGGAAAACGCACATTTTTAATTATGGCCGCGCCGAGGTGCGCAGCTTTCTGATGTCGAGCGCGATGTTCTGGCTCGACAAGTATCACGCCGACGGGCTGCGCGTGGATGCGGTGGCATCGATGCTGTATCTGGATTATTCGCGCAAAGAAGGTGAGTGGATCGCGAACAAGTTTGGCGGACGCGAGAATCTTGAGGCGATCGATTTTCTACGCAGGTTCAATCAGGAGGCTTATAAAGAGCACCCTGAGATTCAGACGACCGCGGAAGAATCGACCTCGTGGCCCATGGTTTCGAAGCCGGTGTATCTGGGCGGGCTCGGTTTCGGCTTGAAGTGGGACATGGGCTGGATGCACGACACGCTCAAGTATTTCCAGCAGGATCCCATTCATCGCAAGTATCACCACAACCAGCTGACCTTCCGCATGCTGTATTCGTGGCACGAAAATTTCGTGCTGCCGCTCTCGCACGATGAGGTGGTGCACGGCAAGGGCTCGCTGATCGGCAAGATGCCGGGCGACGAATGGCAGAAGTTCGCCAACCTGCGGCTGCTCTTCGGCTACATGTATGCGCAGTCGGGCAAGAAGCTGCTCTTCATGGGCGGCGAATTTGGCCAGGTCCGCGAGTGGGCACACGACACCAGCCTGGAATGGCACGTCTTGCAGTACCAGGTTCATCGCGGAGTCCAGGCGTGGCTGGAGCAGTTGAACCGCTTCTATCGCAGCGAGCCCGCCATGCACGTGCTGGATAACAGCTCCTCGGGTTTCGAGTGGGTCGACGCCAACGACAACGCGACCAGCACAGTCTCGCTGCTGCGCCGGAGCGAGTCGGTGCAGGACACGGTGCTGGCAGTTTGCAACTTTACACCGGTGCCGCGCGTGGGATATCGCGTGGGCGTGCCGCACGGCGGCTACTGGCGCGAAATGCTCAACAGCGACGCGCGCGAATACGCGGGCAGCGGCATGGGAAATCTGGGCGGCGTGCACGCAGAGGAAACTCCTATGCACGGGCGGCCGTTCTCACTGAACCTGACTTTGCCGCCGCTGGCGGCGTTGTTTTTCAAGGCGACGTAGAGCGGATTCCCCACGGAGTCACTGAGGCGGAGAACCTCTACCCACAGAGCATCTGCCGGGAGATCCCTCCGCCCGCGAAGAAAAACGCGGGCTGTCGGGATGACGCCTTCTGATTTTTCAATTCACTCGTCTTTCACTTCTCCGTGCCTGGTTTTTGTCTGCGCCTTGGCGCGTGTTCCCTCGTGCGGCTGAAAGTTTCTGAAAAAGAATTGTAAAAAATAGGAGCTGTCGAAAACTTCTCGATTCTCCTCGTGTATCTTTGTGCGCGGAGGATCACTCATGCGAAAGTTTCTGATCGGCTTCTGCCTGCTTGTGTTTGCTGTTGCTGCCTGGTCGCAGGAAACGCCTGCGAATCCGCAGAGCGCGTTTGCCAAACGCGTTTACGGATTCCAGAAAGACATCCTGCTGCGTTCCGCTGAAAAAATGCCTGAGGAAAATTACAGCTTCAAACCCGCCGACACGGTTCGCAGCTACGGCCAGATCATCGGACATCTGGCCGACGCGCAGTATCTGTTTTGCTCCAAAGCGCTCGACGAGAAGGCGCCCGATCTGAAGATTGAGCAGACGAAAACCTCGAAGGCAGATTTGATTGCAGCGCTCAAAGGCGCATTCGCCTACTGCGATAAGGCTTACGATGGCATGACCGACGTCACCGGAAGTCAGATCATCAAGATGTTCGGCAACGATACGCCGAAGCTGGGCGTGCTGAACTTCAATAGCGTGCATAACTGGGAGCACTATGGGAACCTTGTGACTTATATGCGGATCAAAAATATTGTTCCGCCCAGCAGCGAGCAGACCGCGCCGCCGGCAAAACCTGCGCAGAAGTAGCTTGCGTGTTCGGCGTAAATCTCACCACGGAGACACGGAGCCACGGAGAAAATCAGAAGGAGGGCTTTTCTCTGTGCCTCTGTGTCTCCGTGGTGAGGTAATGCATCTCTAGTGAGCGCTAACCGAAGGCCTGATACTCCTTCCAGAATTGCGGCCACGGCTGGCGCGGCGCGCCGCAGACGAAAATGTCCGGATGAGATTCGCTCTCTTCGTTGTGAATGCCCTCGGAGTTGCCGTTGTGTCCGGCCCAGCGGCAGGCGGTGAACATGCGGTTGACATAGTCTTGTCCGTGACCGATCACGATCAACGTTGCCGGCGGAGGGTCGGGATATCCGCGGAGCCAGGCTGAGTTCGTGCCGCTGATGGGCGGAGGCAGATGATACGCCGGGCCGAGGATTTCGATTGCGCCCTGCTCGCCGTAGTTTCCGACTAGCACTCCGTAGTTTGATTGTTGCTCAGGCGGCAGCGAGTCGCGGACTGCGGCGACGTTTTTCACCAATTCATCCCAACCGATTTCTTCGCGGAGATCGCCGTTGTTTTTGAGCGCGAAGGCGCGCAGTGGGCCGCTTGTTGCCCACGGAATCAGCACGCATGAGAAAACGATGCCACATCCCACCACGCCGGTTACGAAGATTGCGGTGATCACGCGGCGCGGTATCGTCGACATTTTCGACACCCAGCGCTCTCCCACGGCCGTGCCCATCGCCATCAGCATGGGATACGCGCCGGCGTGATAGTAGCTGCGGCCTTTGCCGGCGATGTAGAGCGCGAACGGAATGATATACATCCAGGCGAGCATGCGGTAGCGGCGGTCTCGCAGATAGCCGATGAGTCCGGCGAGCCAGAGCGGAGCGGCGATCAGATTGGCGCACAGCCAGAACTGTTGGCTGACGAAGCCCTGGGAGCGTCCCTCGCCGACGTCGCGCGTGTGAATGTGCTGCAAGAATTTCAGCGAAATGAAATCGTGCTTGAACTGCCAGAGCAGATTGGGGAGAAAAACAAGCAGCGAGATCGCAACGCCCGCCCAGAGCCACGGATTCAGCAGATAGCGCCGCGCGCGGGTGAGCACGACTCCGCCGACGATGCCGCAGGTGTAGAAGGCCATTGTGTATTTGCTTTGCAGGCCGATGCCGATGGCGGCGCCGATCGCCAGCCACCAGCGCGGGTCGTCACTTTTGAGCAGGCGGATGACGACGTACGCGATGAGCGTCCACCAGAGATAGTCGAAGGTCGTGTATTGAAATTCCGTGCCTTCGAACATGGGCAGCGGCGAGAGGGCGATGGCGAGTGCAGCGATGATTTGCGCGAGGCGGCCGCCACCGAGTTCGCGCGCCATGAGGCCGGTGACGACGATCGCGATCGCCTGTGCGATGACCGAAAAAAGTCGAAGGCCAATCAGCGACTGCCCGAAGAGCGACATCGAGATGCGCTCCACAAAAGGCGTGAACGGCGGGTAGCAGACGAATCCCCAATCGAGGTGGCGCGCGTCGCTGAGGAATTGCAGTTCGTCGCGGTGGAAGCCGTAGCGGCCGTTGGTAATGATATGGACGAGCGCGACGGCGGCGGCAATGCCCAGCAGGGGCCATGTGTCGACGGCTGTAGTGCGATCGAGCGGTTGCGAATTGGCAGGCATTCGATTGCGTTGAACTTCTTTTCCGAGGATCGCGCGGATGTACGCGGATCATACGAAAACTGATTTCGCTCATCCTGCACGCTTCTCACAAGCCGCGCGGCTTTGAATCCGCGTAGTCAGCGTTCATCTGCGGAAAAGAAGTGGGCTACCCATGCTATTCTCGCCCTAAGCGGCTGCAATGCGAATTCTGACCCGTTACATCCTCCGCGAAGTGACGGCGCTGGCGCTGATCGGCGCGGCGATCTTTACCTTTGTCCTGTTCACGCGCGACCTGGGCCACATTCTCGAACTGGTGGTGCGGGCCAGCGCGCCGCTGCCCAGCGTCGCCGAGATATTCTTTTTTACCATCCCGCTTGCCCTGACCTACACACTGCCCATGAGCGTGCTGTTGGGGATCCTGATCGGGCTGAGCCGCCTCGCTGCCGATAGCGAGATCACCGCCATGCGGGCCAGCGGCATGGGAATCTGGAGTTTTCTCCGCTCGCTTTCGATCTTTGTGATTGCGGCGTGGGTTCTGGCACTCGCCAATGGAATCTACATTGCGCCGCGCTCACAGGCGGCGCTCGGTCACCTCGAAGACCGGCTCAAGGGCTCGCAGGTTTCGTTCGAAATTCAGCCGCGCGTCTTTTACGAGGGATTTCCGAAGTACGTGCTCTACGTGCAGGACGTAAAGAGCGCGCAGGGAGCAGCCGTGTGGAAGGGCGTATTCATGGCCGATTTGACCGACGCCTCGAACCCGCGCATCACGCTGGCCAAAGAAGGAATCGTGGTCAGCGAAGGGCAGGACCGGCTGCACCTGCATCTGATCGATGGCTCGGCGCACGAGACCGATCCGAAAGATGCCGCACACTACCAGATTTCCACGTTTCAGCAGACCGACATTCCCATCGAGTTACCTTCGACCGAAAACAAGCCGGAAGAGTCGCTGCCCGCGGGCGTCATGAATACGTGGGACCTGCCGCAGAGGGCCGCGCGCACCGATGCGACCACAGCTCGCTGGTACATGATCGAGTTTCATCGCCGGTTCGCGCTGCCGACCGCGTGCCTGGTGCTGGCACTGGTAGGAATTCCTCTGGGGCTGTCGTCGAAAAAAAGCGGAAAATCGGGCGGATTCGTGCTGACGATCCTGCTCGTCTTCAGCTATTACGTGATCTCGCTGATCGGCGTCTCTCTAGCGCGCCAGGGCAAGGTTGCACCGTGGTTTGGTGCCTGGCTCGCCGATTTGGTGTTTCTTGCCCTGGCCCTGTTCTTGCTCCGGCAGTCCGAGAAGCGGCCCTTCGAGTTTGGCGCGATTCGTCCCATTGCCAACCCCCTGAGCCCGAGCCGGACACCGCTGGCGCGCAGGCGCGAGAATGCATTTGAGCGCGCCTCCACGCGGCGGCGCATGTTCAGCGCCAGTTTTCCCACGCTGCTCGATGACTACGTGCTCCGGGATTTCTTGCTTTATCTGGGGATGATTCTGTCGACTTTTCTGGTGCTGGTGATCGTCTTCACCCTGTTCGAGTTGCTGGGAGACATTTTGCGCAACCAGGTTCCGGCGACCGTGGTCGCGGCATACCTGCTGAACGTCGCGCCCTATTTGCTCTACAACGTGGCACCGCTGGTGATGCTCCTGGCAGTGCTGGTTACGTTCGGGTTGATGCAGCGCGCGAACGAGATCACGGCGATCAAGGCGACGGGCGTGAGCATTTATCGGATCGTCACGCCAGTGATCGTGGCAGCAGGGGTGTTGGCTACTGCCCTCTTCCTGGCGGACCAGTTTTATCTGCCGCGCACCAACCAGCGGCAGGAGGCGCTGCACAACCAGATCAAGGGCAAGCCGCCGCAAACCTATCTGCGGCCGGACCGTAAGTGGATCTTTGGCCAGCACAACGATATTTACTACTACCAGTTTTTCGATCCCGACCGCGACCAGTTCGGCAACGTCACCGTATTTCAACTGGACCGCGCCACCTTCACCATTACGCAGCGTATCCACGCCGAGCGCGCGCACTGGGCGGAAAACCTGAACCGATGGATTTACGAGCAGGGTTGGCAGCGGGCGCTGATCGGCTCGGCGATCGCACCTGACGGTTATCGCACCTTCGATGTTTCGACATTCCCGGAGTTGCGGGAGACGCCGTCGTATTTCAAGAAGGAAGTAAAGCAGTACACCGAGATGAACTACGAAGAACTGCGGCGTTACATCCGCGACCTGCAGCAGAGCGGATTTGATGTCGTGCGGCTGCGCGTGCAATTGCACAAAAAGCTGTCGTATCCGGTGATCACGCTGATCATGGCGGTGCTGGCGATTCCGTTTTCACTTTCGACCGGGAAAAAAGGCGCTATCACCGGAGTCGCCGTGGCGGTGGGCATCGCGGTTTTTTATACGGTGGTGTCACGGCTGTTCGAGGCCATGGGAGATCTCAGCCAGCTGCCGCCCGCGCTCGCTGCTTGGTCGCCCGATCTGATTTTCATGCTGGTGGGCGGGTATTTGATTCTGAAAGTGCCGACGTAGGAGCAGTGGGCAGTGGCCGGTGATCAGTGGTCAGAAATTCGACTCACCGTTCAGTGCACGGTCCTCGCCGTCCCACCACACGCGTCCGAATCAGCCAGCATTTTCTGGCCACCGGCCACTGACCACCGACCACTTACTTCACTGCTACTCCCCACGGAAAGTTGTCGGTCGCAACGGTGGGTTGCGGCGAGAGCGCGCCGGTTGCCGGAGTGATGGCGTACTGCGACATGGTGGCGGAGTTGAAATTGGTCACAAAGAGCCAGTTGTCGTCGCCGCGAATCGCCATCCCGGTGGGTGCCAGCCCGGTCGAGGCCACCGCCTGGCTGGTAAGGGCGCCGGTCACCTGCGCGATCTTGAATGGGGAGACCATGTCGGACTTCTGGTCCAGAACGTACAGGAACTTACCGAAAGGATCGGATAGGATCGGCCCCGGGCCGTTGGCTCCCGCCGACAGGCTGAAGGGGGAGCCAGGTACGGAAACCAGGCTACCATCGGCAGTGGCCGGGCAAGTCGCCGACTGCGTCGTCATCCCGTTGCAGATCGTGTAGGCGCTGACGTTGTTGCTGGTCTGGTTCGAGACGTAAACGAAGCGGTCGCAGGCATCGACGGCAACACCGGAGGGCACGGTTCCAGCAGCGAGGAAACCGGGATTCGGTGGATTCGACAATACTCCGGTCGACATATCCACGACGAACTCATAGACGACGTTGTTGACCGAGTCAGCGATGTAGAGGAATTCGTTCGAGGGCGGAGTGATGCCGTTCGTGGAGCAGACGGCACTCTGCTGACCATTGATCCCGTTGCTCGGGAAGACGGTCGGCGTTAGCGCGAGCGCTGCGAAATTCGGCACTTGAGCGCCGGACGGCAGGATTGTTGCGAACGTCTGCGGCACTGGAGTTATGGTGCCCGCATTAATCGAATATACGCATATGCCGTACTGAATCAGCACGAGCGGATCATTGCTTTGAGTGCAGGGGAAGTTGCTTGGTTTGGCGTTGTAGTTGTTCAGGGCCGTCGAAGCTAACCCTTCGGCGACAAACAGAAATTTCCCTGACGAGTCTATCGCCAGCGCGACCGGATTCGGGTCCGCGACAATGCTGCCTACCGCTCCGATGGTTCCGTCGGATTTCACGTTAAACGAGGTAATTCCCGTCTGGCTGCCATCGCACGTATCTGTCTGGTTAATGATGGCGTAAACGTAGGTGCCGGAAGGGTCGATCACCATGGAGGAAGGCAGTCCCGGCAGCAGGCAAGTCTGAGTCCCGGTATCGCCCGGTGTGTTGCTGATGCCGGAGATATGGCCGTTCGAGAGGTTGAAGCTGAAGGTTTCGACTGTGGCCGAGCCCTGGCTGCCGACGATCACCAGGCCGTCCGAGGAAGACGAATATTTCGTCCCGCATGCAACCAGAACCCCAAAAGAAACCAGCACGACCAACCCAAGCAGCCACGCAAATCGAGTCGACATTCTTTGCTTGATCTCCATCATTCCATGAGGATTGCGCGCACACACATTCCCGGCACCCGCAGGCCGGGAGTCTTGACTGTTTAAAAAGCCGGGGGAAACTCAACCCATTTGTGTATCAGGAATGCCCGGGAAGAGCAAACGCCCTCAAAGTCCTATTGGAACCTTGTGCACGCCAAGAAGTTGCCCGGACAGTATAGCGGGTCTTAGGGCGGGCGTTGGGCGTTGGGCGTCGGGCTTATGGCGTCGGACCTCGGAACGCAGACTTCGGGCTTCGCCCTTGGGCTTGGTGAGAAACAGGATTCTGGTTTGGAACGATTTCATTCCGAACCGCCGCGAAGCGGTGGTGAGGAACCTGCTTATCTTTCGCCACACAGAAAAAGCAGGTTCCTCGCTTCGCTCGGAATGCCAAAACTCCGGGAAAGCTGAGGAAGGCCAAAGCCCACGGTCTGACGCCCGACGCCTGAAGCCCGACGCCCGCTCTTACGCTTCGCGGACCGCGGGAATTTCTTCGAGTTTTTTCCTGGTTCCCTGGCCTCCGGAGATGAGGGGAAGGCGAATTTCTACTCGCAGGCCGCCTTCGGCGCGGTTAAACGCCGCAACTTTGCCGCCGTGAAAGCGGACGGCTCGCTCGGTGATCGCGAGGCCGAGACCCACGCCGCCGGTGAGGCGCCCGCGGGCATCGTCGAGACGGTAGAAGGGTTCGAAGAGTTTATCAAGAGCATCGGGCGGCACGCCGGGGCCCGCGTCGCTGACTTTCAAAACAGCTTCCGGTCCTTTGGAGCCACTCACGCTTTCCAGTTCAATTTCCACTGATGTACGTTCGTGCGTGTAGCGAATGGCGTTGCGCACCACGTTTTCGACCGCGCTGTGCAGCAGCGACGCGTTGCCGCGAACCTCCCACGGGCCTTCGGGAATATCGGTGGTTACGTGGCAATGGCGGGCTTGCGCTTCGAATTCGGCATCTTCGGCGACGTTCTGGACCAGTTCGTCGAGCGGAACCGGCGTCTGCGGCACTTCCTGCTCGCCGTCTTCCAGGCGCGCCAGAGTCAGGATCCGTCCAATCAATTCGTTGAGGCGGCTGGCTTCGAGCTCAATGCGCTCCAGCATATCGACGCTTTCGACGCCAGTGCGCTGGCGGGCGAGACCCAGCGCCACATTCAGCCGCGCCAAAGGCGAGCGCAGTTCGTGGGAAATGTCGTTGAGCAGGCGCGACTGCGCCTTCATGAGAATTTCCAGGCGCTCGGCCATGGCGTCGAAGTCACGCATCAGGCCGGAGATTTCGTCGCGGCGCTTGCTCACGGGAACGCCAGACCGCGCGGTCAAGTCGCCCGCGGCCAACTGACGCGTGGCGGCGCGCAGACGCACGATTGGCTTGGTCAGATACCAGGAGAGGAAATAGCACATCAATCCGGAAGTGATGACCGCGATGATGACGCCCGGGATCGGCATGCCGCGCGGCCCGAGAAATACGCGTGGCCCGGGAGGCAATCCCATGACCAGCGTAAATTGATGGCCATTGGCTCCGGCGCGGGATTCTCTGAGCACTTTGGGCGCGGGAATGATGAATCCGTCGCGCGGCGTGGGCGAACCGCTATTCAGCACGCGCACAGCCCAGTCGGGCGCGCCGCGATGCGACACTTCCTCGCCCTGATCGTTAAACAGAAACGCGCGGACGTGCTGGTTGGCCTGCAGATTGTCGAGATACTCGCGGGCTCCGGCGGCGCCGCCTTGCTCGTAGGCATTCAATGCATCAGTGAGCACGGTTGTGCGCAGCGTTTCCCACGACGAGCCGTGGGGACGGAAGGCGAGCGTAACCAGTATGGCCAGCACCACGAACAGTGCCTGCGCCATCCAGAACGACAGAAAGATGCGAAGAAAGACGCTCTTCATTGAAATTGAGGATATGCGCGCTTAGGCCTTGGCCTTCTCCCGCGGCCGCGCAAAGATATAGCCTACACCCCGAACGGTCTTGATGTGCTCGTCATTTTCCGTGTCGCCCAGTTTTTTGCGCACCTTGCTGACGTGCATGTCGATGCTGCGGTCGAAGGGAGAGAACTTGCGGCTGAGGACGGCGTTCACCAGGCGTTCGCGAGGAACGACCCGTCCGGCCTCACGCAGAAGCACTTCGAGAAGATTGAATTCCACTGAGGTCAGATCGACAGGCTTGCCGTCGAGCTTCACGCTGCGCGTAGCCGGATCGAGTTCCACTTCTCCCACGCGAACAATGTCAGGCGCGGACGGCAGTCCGCCGCCTTCGGCGCGAGTGCGCCGCAAAATGGCGCGAATGCGGGCCACGAGTTCCCGCGGATTAAACGGCTTGGGAAGATAATCGTCGGCGCCGATTTCGAGTCCGACGATGCGGTCGACGTCTTCGCCGCGCGCGGTCAGCAGCAGCACCGGCAGACGCGAAGTGGCGCGGATGCGCCGCAGGACTTCGAATCCATTAATGCCGGGAAGCATGACGTCGAGCACGACCAGCAGATACTCGTCGCCGGTCGCTTTCTTCAGTCCACTTTCGCCGTCATGCACGCACTCGATCGCGAAACCCTCTGCCTGCAGATATTCCCCGACGAGGTGACAAAGTTCCACATCGTCGTCGATGACTAAGATTCGCTCCATTGCACTTCTATTCTGCAACAGTTGGAAAACCGCAGGTAGTAAAGAATTGTCATTTGCTCAAGTGGCAAAGTGGCAAGGTCACAAAGTGACAAGGAGGGAATCCTCGCGCTTACCGGAGGCACGTTGGCTTGCAATCCCGGTGACACTTCGCGACTTTGAAACCTTGAAACTCTGAAACCTTGTCACCTTGTTACCTTGCCACCTTGCCACTTTGAAACTATTGACAAAACTTTACTCTGGTTGACCGACTCTTTACCGCTTTTTCCGGCGCGCTCGTGTTTCCATAAGCGTACGCAAAAGCCGGAGTCTCCGGACCAACTAGGAGTCACATATGAAATCGATTCGTTTTCGCCTGCTTGTTGCCGCCATGGCGGTGCTGTTGGGCACAGTAATGGCGCAGTCGCAGACGGCCGAAGAAACGCCTGCGCCGCCACCGTCGCATCCGCACCATGGCTATCGCATGGGACATGAGATGGGATTCTTCTCGCACGCGCTCAATCTGACCGACACCCAGAAAGCGCAGATGAAGACCATCATGCAGAAGGAAGGGCCAACAATGAAGCCGCTCTTCCAGCAGTCGCACCAGATCGAACAGCAGCTGCGCCAATACGTGCAGGGCACGTATGACGAAGCCAAGGTGCGCGCGCTTGCCACACAGAAGGCGCAGGTGGAAGTGGAAATGACCGTCCAGAAGACGCGCATCCACAACGAGATGTACCAGCTGCTCACCACCGATCAGCAGAACAAGCTGAAAGACATGCAGACCCGCCACGAGGCGCGCATGCAGCAGCACATGCAGCAGGCACCTGCTCCTCCGGCCCAGGACTAAGCGCTAGTCGAACTGGCGAGCAGTTCTGAATAACAGCTGTCGTGAGAGGAACCATCGGGAGACGGTTCTGTTAGCTGGCGGCGCGAGGCCTATCGAGCATCCGCAGAGCCTCGCGCTGCGCGCTTTCGAGGTTTTACCCATGGCGACGAACGATTGGTATCTGCTCGATGCCGGATGGCTCCTGCTTGCAGCCTGGACGGCCATCGTCGTCGTCTTCAGCCTGATCGTCTTCGGCAACGATCTTCTCGCCGCCACACGGCTCGAATCGAGCCGCGACTTTTCTAGAACAGACCCAATCGCAAGGCGCGATCCCGTCCCCAGAGTCTGAGCTAACGCTCGCCGAATCGCGCGCTCCACCGCAATTTTTCCCCTACTTGGGTGATTTTGTCCTGCTTAACACGAAACGCAATGGCCGGCCAAGCCCACTATCCATAGGGTTGCTGCGTTTGCCATCGCCGCCCCCCTTCTCTATCATGGACCAAGTTTTCTGGGGTGTGCTCTTCAGTTTTTGTGTTTGCAAGGGGGATCCTCAATCTCCACTCTGGAGCCCTGGAGGAGGTGTGCATGCCGAGTTCTCCCGACGAAAATACCCTGAGCGCGAGCGATAGCAACAGTGGCGAGAATCCATCGAGCATCGGCCCGTATCGACTGATTGAAATGGTTGGAGTCGGCGGCATGGGCGAGGTGTGGCGCGCGGAACAAACCGAACCGTTCCATCGCGTGGTCGCCCTCAAGTTGATTAAGCAGGGCATGGATACGCGCACGGTGGTAGCTCGTTTTGACTCCGAGCGTCAGGCTCTGGCCCTGATGGAGCACCCCAACATTGCGAAGGTTTTCGATGCCGGAATCACATCCACAGGCCGGCCGTATTTCGTCATGGAGTACGTGCCCGGGCGCCCTATCACCGACTATTGCGACCATCGCCAGCGCAGCATCAAGCAGCGGCTGGAATTGTTCATGAAAGTTTGCGAGGGAGTGCAGCACGCGCACCAGAAAGGCATCATCCATCGCGACCTGAAGCCCTCCAACGTGATCGTGGAAGAACTTGATGGCAAGGCTGAACCGAAGATCATCGACTTCGGGCTGGCCAAGGCCATGGGCGCGCGGCTCACCGACATGACGCTGTTCACCGAAGTGGGAGGAGTGGTCGGCACTCCCGATTACATGAGCCCCGAGCAGGCGGACCGCAATGAGCAGAACATTGACACCAGAACCGACGTCTATTCGCTCGGAGCCATTCTTTACGAGCTTCTCGTGGGAGCGTTGCCATTCGCTTCGGAGGAGTTTCGTGGCGCGGGTCTCGAGAACATGCTGCGGAAGATTCGCCAGGAGGAGCCGCTCAGCCCCAGCCACCGCGCGCGATCTCTGGGCGATTCATCGCACGAACTGGCGACAAAACGCAGGGAGGCGCCCGAGTCGCTGGCCAGGCACTTAAGCGGAGAACTGGACTGGATCACGATGAAGGCGCTCGAAAAAGACCGGGCGCGCCGTTACAGTTCCCCATCCGATCTGGCGGCAGACATTCAGCGCCACTTGCATGACTTGCCAGTGTTGGCGGGTCCACCTTCGGCGGCGTACCGTGCCGGCAAATTTCTCTATCGTCACCGCTTCGGAGCCGCGGTCGCGTGCGCTGCTTTGCTTCTGCTGATTGCTTTCGCCGTCACCATGACCTTCCAGGCGCATCGCATCGCCAAAGAGCGCGACCGCGCCAATCGCGAAGCTGCGGCCTCAAAACGTGTCTCGGAATTCATGACCAGCATGTTCAAGCTTTCGGATCCGCGCGAGAACCGAGGCAACACAGTCACGGCGCGCGAAATTCTTGACCGCGCCTCGCAGGGAATTCGCACCGGGCTCGCGAACGATCCGGAAGTGCAGTCGCGCATGATGCAGGTGATGGGCGGAGTCTACGACAATCTCGGACTTTATCCGCAGGCGCAGTCGCTGCTGGCCGATGCTGTGAAGATTCGCCGCGCGGTGCTGGGGCCGGAGAGTCCCGACACGCTTTCGTCGATGGAGAGCCTGGCGCGCGTGCTGCGCGAAGAGGGGCAATACGCGGACGCGGAAAAGCTGCAGCGCGAAACGCTCGCAGGGCGCCAGAAAATCCTCGGCGCGGAAGACCCCGACACCGCCATCGCGATGAGCCAGCTGGCGATGATCCTCTACGATGAAGGCCGGTCGGCGGAGGCGGAAAAGATTGCCCAGCAAGGGCTCGACATCCACCGCAGGCTGGTTGGACCGGAAGACCAGAACACGCTCTGGGCCATGGTGATTCTCGCCAGCGTGTACTACGACGAAAACCGTTTACCGGAAGCCGAAAAATTGTATGGCGAGGCGCTGCAAATCCGGCGCCGCCTGCTCGGCTCCGATCATCCCGACACGCTCGCGCTGATGGATGGCTATGCGACCACCCTGGCGCAGGAGCACCGCAACGACGAAGCGGAAAAAATGCTGCGCGAGACCCTCGACATCCGCACGCGCGTTCTCGGGCCCGACCACCGCGACACGTTGATGTCGATGAACAATCTGGCCAACATGTTGTTTATCGAAGGCCGTTATCCTGAAGCAGATAAGCTCGAGCGCGACACGCTGCAAATTCAGCAACGCGTGCTAGGCCCAAATAATCCGGATACCGCGATGTCGATGTACAACCTGGGCGGCATCGCGCTGCACAAGGGCAAACCGGACGAGGCCATCACGATGCTGCGCAGCGCCGTCGATCACGGCCTCGCGCCCAATATCGCGCTCGGCATGGACAAAGACCCCGACCTCGAAGCATTGCATTCGCATCCGCAATTCGCGGGTCTGATCGAGCATGCGAAAGAGCACGCCGCATCGGTGCAAAAGCCGCAGTGAGTAGACCGTAATACCTCAGTTGGAACGCACTCCTTCGAGGCGTCATCCCGAAGCGCCCGTGTTTTCTCCAGCGGGCCGGGATTTTCTCTGCGATCTCTGCGGTTAAGAGCTTTTTTCGCTGATGGCTGAAAACAGCCTTTGACCGCAGAGGGCGCAGAGATAATCCGCAGAGAACGCAGAGGCGAGCACGACCGAGCAGAACGACCCGAATCAATCTGCAACCAGCCTGCTAAAATTTCATCTACTGACCTGAATGTTTCCGAAGAAGCTGCGCCCGTTGCTGCCCTACGTGAAGCGCTACCGCTGGAGTTACGCCGCCGGCACAGTCTTCGTTTTTCTCACCAACGGCATCTGGATTCTGTTTCCGCTCGTGATCGGCCGCGCCGCCGATGATCTCCATTCCGGCGTCACGCCGCGCAAACTTCTGGTCTACGCGGGACTGCTGTTGGCGGTGGCGCTACTAAAAGGAATTTTTCAGTTTCTTACGCGCTGGATCGTGATTGGCATTTCGCGCGACATCGAATTCGACCTGCGCAACGATCTGTTCGCGAAGCTGGAGAAGCTTTCCTACTCGTATTACCAGCGCAACCGCACCGGCGACATCATGGCGCGCTCCACCAACGATCTGAATGCGGTGCGCATGCTGCTCGGCCCGGCGATCATGTATTCGGCGAATACGCTCGTCTACACCGCGGGCGCACTCGCATTCATGATTGCGATCAGCCCGAAACTCACGTTTTTCACGTTTCTGCCGCTGCCGATCGTAAGCATCGTCATCCAGTACTTCGGGCGGCAGATTCACGACCGCTTCGAACGAATCCAGGCCATGTTCTCCGACATTTCGGCTCGCGCCCAGGAAAACTTCTCGGGCGCGCGGCTGATCCGTGCCTACGTTCAGGAAGAAGCCGAGATTCGCGCCTTCGAGAGTGAGAATCACGAGTACATTCGGCGCAGCTTGAAACTTGTGCGACTCATGGGCATGTTGTGGCCGACGCTGGAATTCATGCTGGGTTGCGCCGTGGCGCTGGTGTTGTGGCTGGGCGGGAGCGAGGTGGTTGCGGGCCTGCTCACGAAAACCTTGGTCACGGCTGGAACGCTCGGGCCCGCGATCGTAACCACGTTGCATCTCTCGGGCTCGATGAGCGTCGGCGATTTCGTCTCCTTCAGCACTTACATGATGCAGCTGACATGGCCGATCATCGCGCTGGGATGGGTGATCAATATTTTTCAGCGCGGCACGGCGTCGCTGGGGCGCATCAACGAAATCATGCTGGAAGAGCCGGAAATTCACGACGAACCTGCCGCACAGGCTCGTGAGATCGCCGGCGAAATTGAGTTCCGCGGATTGAATTTCGCCTACAACGGGCAGCCGGTTCTGCGTGATTTGAATCTTCGTGTACCGGCGGGAAGCAGTCTCGCCATCGTTGGACCGACAGGCTCGGGAAAAACCACGCTCGTCGACCTGATCCCGCGCATCTACGACGCAGATCCGGGGATGGTCCTGATCGACGGCCTGCCGATCCGCGAATTTTCGATCGAGTCACTGCGCAAGCAGATCGGCTTCGTTCCGCAGGAGACATTTCTGTTCAGCGAGCGCATCCGCGAAAACATCGCGCTGGGCGTAGACTCGGCCACCGACGGGGAGATTCATCAATCCGCCGATGCCGCCAACATCGCTGGCGATATCGAAGGCTTTCCTGAGGGCTACGAAACGACGGTCGGCGAGCGCGGCATCACGCTCTCCGGCGGCCAGAAGCAGCGCACGGCCATCGCGCGTGCGCTGATCCGCAATCCGAAAATTTTGATCCTCGACGATGCGCTCTCCAGCGTCGACACCCACACCGAAGACAAAATCCTCAACCACCTGCGCGACGTCATGCAGGGGCGCACGACGATCTTCATTTCGCATCGCGTCTCGACCGTGCGCAACGCGGACCGCATCGCCGTGCTGCACGGCGGCAGCATCGTCGAACTGGGGACGCACGACGAGTTGCTGGCCTTGAACGGCTACTACAGCGACCTGTATAGCAAGCAACTGCTGGAAGAAGAATTAGCCGAAGTCTAAAAAGCTCGTGGAGGGGCGGGCGCCCCCGCCCGCCCAGGAAGCGCCGCGAACGCAAAAGAACGAGAATCTGTGGCACCCTCCCCGGACGAGGGCGTCCGGGGCTCCACGAAAAACGAACTCCACAAATTCTGACAACCCACCCCAGCAACTCCTCTACACTGTTCGCCGGCATCGATATCCATGCGACGCGTCAACATTCCCGAACTCCTCGATTCCGGCGACTGCCCGGCGAAAGAGGTTGCCGCATCGCTGCACGACCTGAGACGCATCAACCGCTGGTTTGGAGGCGTGGCGACTACGCGCGCCCTGGTCGAGCGCATAGCAGCGACGACGAGCCAGCGACGATTCTCTTTGCTCGAAGTCGCGGCAGGTTTCGGCGAAGTGCCGCGCCTGACGGCACAGCAGCTGGCACGAAAAGGAATCACCCTCGACGTAACCTTACTCGATCTCAAACTCTCGCACTTGTTGCCGGGTGGTCGCGCGGTGGTTGCGAACGCGCTGGCGCTTCCCTTCTCAGACAATTCATTCGATCTGGTCGGATGCAGCCTGTTCGCTCACCATCTGGAGCCCGACGAGCTAACGAAATTTGCGAGCGAGGCCTTGCGGGTCAGCCGTGTCGGGTTGGTAATCAACGACCTGATTCGACACCCGCTGCATCTTGCGCTGGTCTATGCCGGCTGGCCGCTAATGCGGAGTCACGTGTCGCGGCTTGATGGCATAGCGTCGGTGAAGCGAGCCTATGTTCCGGACGAGATACATGGATTTTTTCCGAATGAACATCGCGTGGAAATCTCGCGCCACTTCTTGTTCCGTATGGGTGTAATTGTGTGGAAATGACTGTATGGAAATGATTCTGCGGAAATCGCCACAAACCTGGCGCCGGGCCTTGCTTTTCGGCCGCTCTGCCGTCATCATTACCGGGCCCAAAATTGCGGTCTGAGTCACACATCCGATCAGAACATCAGAAATGAGGATTCTCGAAATGAGCTTCAGGAGGAAATCATTCCCTTTTTCCGCGACCACCCTGGCCGCGGTCATTACTTTGGCCGCTCTTTTCTTCGGCGTGGCAACTGCCCCGGCTTCGGCCCAGCGAATCGAAGGTGTCTTTAACGGACACCGGATCATATATCCCCAGTCGAGCATTCCTCAGGTGGGCCGCCATCACACCAACTATTTCTTTGTCGACTCCGACCAGCCATCGAATCAGCCGCCTGCAGGAGCTGAGTCCCCCGGATCGCTCGCATGCGTATACGGCCTGGTGAGCGGGCCGAGCGGCTGTCCAATCGCCACCAGCACCACCACGCCCTCTGGCGGATGGGGCGCAATCGCCATCGTGGATGCGGGCGACTACCCGAACGCGGCCAGCGACCTGGCAGCGTTCTCAGCGCAGTATGGATTGCCTCCCGCTGACCTGACCGTGACCTGGCCAGGATCGAAGAAGCCGCCTGTCTACTCCGACTGGGAAGTGGAAGAAGCGCTCGACATCGAATGGGCACACGCCATGGCGCCGCAGGCGAAGATTTATCTGGTCGAATCCGTTCAGGTCAACACCGACCCGACATTTCAAGCGGTGCAACTGGCCGCCAACCTTGTCAACGCGGCCGGAGGCGGAGTCGTCAGCATGAGCTGGGGTGATCCGGAAGTGAGCCAGGAACTCAGCTGGGACAAATTTTTCGTCAAGAAGAATGTCGTCTTCTTCGCGGCCAGCGGCGACAGTGGACTGGGCGTCAGCATCTATCCCGGAGCTTCGCCCAATGTCGTCTCGGTCGGAGGCACGTTTTTCAACCGCAACTCGCAGGGCAATTTCGTGAACGAGGTTTACTACACTAACGGAGGAGGCGGCGACATTAGTCCCTATGAGCCGCGCCCGAAATACCAGAACGGCGTCTCCGCTGTGGTCGGAACTCACCGCGGATATCCCGATGTCGCTTCCGACTTCTGCTGCGCGCCGATCTATCTCAACGGTGGATGGTTCTCGGTCGGCGGTACGAGTTGGGCATCGCCCACCTTCGCCGGAATCGTGAATGCCGCCGGACACAAAGCGGCAGGCAGCATCGCCGAGCTGACCATGATGTACGGCGAGCTAGCGAATTCGACCCAGTACGCCGCCGACTTCAACGACATCACGCAGGGCGATTCCCGATGCACGGTGGGATTCGATAAATGCACCGGCATCGGCACGCCCAAAACCTACGCCGGCAAGTGATTCTTTCGAGTTCAGCAAGACGCGGCCATTACCGACGGCGTCATCCCGATCGTAGCCGCTTTTCAGGCGGAGAGAGGGATCTCCCGCTCAAATGCTGCACGGGCTTGGGAGATCCCTCCGCCGCGAAGAAAAACACGGGCTGTCGGGATGACGCCCTTTTCATGCGCGTCAGTGCGGGAGCCTTTCCCGATACAAACTACTCCGAACGCAGCGCCTGCACCGGATCAATCGACGCAGCCCTCTGCGCCGGAATCAGCCCCGCGATGCAAGCTGCCAGAGCTAACACGCCGACCGAGCCAAGAACGATCCCAGGCCCGGCGCTGGTGATCTCATAAAGCTGCGACTTCACAAATCGCACGCAGAGCAGTGCCACCGGAATCCCGATCACTAGGCCTACCGCAATCTGAAGAACCGCGCCGCGCAACACCATCGCGATCACGCTCGCGCGCTCGGCGCCAACGGCCATGCGAATCCCGATCTCGGGAGTGCGCCGCGCCACGGTGAATGCCGTAACGCCATAAAGCCCGATCGACGCCAGCAGCAGCGCCAGCCCGCCGAACAGCATGGTCAACCGCGCGATCAGGCGCTCGTCATTGAACTGCCCCGCAATCTGTTGCTCAAACGTCTGAAAGCGCACGATCGTCAGGTTCGGATTGATCGCCGAAAGTGTCGTCCGCGCCAGCCGCTCCATGTCATCGGCGCGCTGTGCGGTCTGCACCACGATTGCTCCCGCGTATTGCGATTCATCTTCTTCTACAGGACCTTTCGAGCTCGCTGGGCGCTGCGTCATGGGCACAAAAAACATGGCGTGATCTTTCCAGTAAAGGCTGGTATAGACCGTGTCTTCCACCACGCCGACAATCTCGAAATCGCCGGATGACTCCGGTCCGGGCGACCCAAAATGCTGCCCGATCGGATTGGCTCCTTTGTCGAAGAGCTGGTTTACGAACGTCTGGTTCACCACCGCGATCGCGTGCGAAGTCGAAGTGTCCTGCACGCCGATGCCGCGGCCCATGAGCACATGCGTTCCCACCGAATTGAAGTATTCGGGACTGCCACGCACCCAGGAGGCGCCCTTGCCTTTATTCGGCTGGCCCAGTACCTGCACACTTTGCCCCCAGTTGTCGTCTTCCATGGGCGTGTAGGTGCAGATGCCGACGTTTACGACTCCGGGCAGCGCGTGGAATTGCTGCTCCAGCGTGCGGTAGAGAGCATCAAGTTGCGTCGTTGCGTATCCAGCAGCCTGCGGGTTGATGTGAACAATGTAGCGGTTGTGGGTGTCGAGTTTCAGATCGGAGTGTTGCAGTTTGTTCAAGCTCTGCGAAAACAATCCGGCGCCGACCAGGAGCACGAGAGAAACGGACGCCTGCAAAATGACCAGCCCGCGCTGCAGGTTGGAAGCGCCTCCGGCGGTAGTGCGCGAACTGCGCAGAGCTTCAACCGGGTGAGCCTGCGCCGAAATCCACGCGGGTGCAATGCCAACCAGAATGCCGGTGACGAGCGAGAGTCCGAACGAAAAGCCGATGACCTCCAGCGAGGGTGCGGCGTGAATGGGAACGTTGGCTTCGCCAGGAAACGCCAGTCGGAGCAGCATCTGCGTTCCCACGTAAGCCACCGCGATGCCGATGAGTCCGCCGGCCAGCGCGAGTACAACGCTTTCGGTGAGCAGTTGCCGCACGATGCGTCCGCGCATCGCGCCGAGTGCAGTGCGGACCGATAATTCCGCACGCCGCGCCATGCCGCGTACCAGCACAAGATTGGCGATGTTGGCGCAAGCAATCAGCAGCACCAGCCCCGCGACCCACATCAGCAAACGCAGATGCGAACCGTACTGCTCCTGCATTGCCTGAATGCCGGCTCCTCCGGGCGCGAGCACGACGTGCACTTTGGGCAATAACTTCTTGCCCTGTTCCGACTGATAATCCTTGAGCGTGGAAAACTCCTCGCGCACCAGCGCGCTGACCTTATCCTGCAGCGGCGCGAGGGCCACGCCTGGCTTCACGCGCCCAACGATGTAAAGCCAGGCAGCGCGCGCCTCATGCACGTAAGGTGCGTTGGCGATCCCAGGCATGGATTCGATCGGCAGGTAGAAATCCGGCGGCGTGCTGCTCATGCGGTCGCCGAAAAAGCCCTCCGGGGCGATTCCGACAACAGTTACAGGCCTGGTATTCACCCAGAACTCCGAGCCGATGACCGACGCGTCGCCGGAAAACTCGCGCTGCCAGGTCTGATAGCTCATGACGGCGGTGATGGGAGCGCCTTTCAGATTGTCGGCGTCGACGAAAAGCCGGCCGCCGCGCGGCTGGAGTCCGAAGGTATGGAAATAATTGCCGGAGACGAACTCGCCCATCAGCGATTGGGCTTCGCTCTGCGCGCCGTCGCGCCGCACGGTCACCGGACGGTACGCATATCCCGCCTGGATGGCGGCGAGGTCTTCGAACTCCGGCAGATTCTTCTTCAGCACCTCGTAAGTCTCGGTCGGGAACAAGGAATAATTCCCGTCATCGCGCGTTCCCATGTTCACGCAGCAGTCATTCGTGTCGCCCAGCCGCACCAGCGTTTTGGGATCGGCGACCGGAAGATTCTGCAGCAACAGAGAGTTCACCAGCGTGAAGATCGCCGCGTTGGCTCCAATTCCCAACGCCAGCGTGAGCAGCACAGTCGCGGTAAAGCCGGGAGTCTTGCGGAACTGGCGTAGGGCATAACGGACATCCTGCAGAATATTCGTCATAGATTGTTCGCCATTCTTGCTTCGAAAATTATCGAATGTGATTTCGAAATGCAAGGGCCTCACCACGGAGTCACGGAGACCCAGAGAAAATAAAAATGGTTTTCTCCGTGCCTCTGTGACTCCGTGGTGACGTTGAGCTTCCTTAACCGGAAACACTCAGCGCGCCTGCTCCGAAATTCGTTTGCGCTTCTGCCACTCCGGACTCTGAAATACATGCGGGCCGACTTCGATCAGCCGCGGCAGCATTTCAAACACAGATACCGGGCTCCAGGGCGTTCCCTGCCGGGTCCGGAAGCCGCGGCGGTTGATCTCCTCGGCAATGCGCGCGTAGGAGCCTTCCTGCATCATCAACTCCATCAGGTTAAAGAGAACTTCCCGCTCCGCAGGATTCTCTTCCAGCCGCGCCGACTCGGGAACCACGTGCATGCCAAACGGCACCCTGGCCGGAAGTTCGGGCGTCGGCGACGCCGCAGCTGCTGCGGGGATGTCAGTCTCGACCTCCCGCTCCCATTCGACGGCGACCGGCTTCCAGCCGCCCTCCGCCTTTCTTCGAATATCCGCCTCGGACAAGGAGCCTGAAACTTCCTCGCGTACCCGCTCAGTTTTTTTCATCGTCGACACTCTCCCAACGAGCCAAGGAAGCAAACTGAGTGCCTTACCACAGCCCGACCGCTTGGGTTCAAGTGCTGCATTTGCAACAATGTTCATTGGATTCAAAGTATTACGACTGTCCGTGGATGGACCGGAGTGTCCGGAATCAGACACGCATATGGGCAGTATCGAAACCTAGGTGGCGTCATCCCGACAGCCCGCGTTTTTCTTCGCGGGCGGAGGGATCTCCCGACCCATGCATTGTGGGAGCGGGAGATCCTCTCTCCGCCTGAAAAACGGCTCCGCTCGGGATGACGCCACGCAAATGTTTTGTTGGGGGATTCGCAGAAGAAGAGACTACCGCACCACCAGCACTTCCCTAACATTGTCGCGGGCGAGGAAGAACTTGATCGACGCGAAGTCGCGGAAGAGAGTTTCGATGTGGCGATTGTTGAAGACGCGCTGCAGGCGGAATCCGTCGTTGATGGAAGTGTGAATGGCACCGGTCGGGCCGCGGCGTGACTCGCGCTTCAGAACAATGCGCTGCATCTCCAGCGCGTCCTTGCCAATGATGTGGAAGCGATAGCAAGGCGAATCCGGCCCGGCATCTTTAGTGTGAAAGAAAGCGAGCAGCATGCCGCCCGGTTTCAGCACCGACCAGAGACGCCCCATGACCGGGCGCACGAGGCTTTCGTCGAGATAGTCGGGCAGATTCCAGCACAGCACAACGTCGAAGTGTGCCGCGGGATAAACCAGGTTGTCGGCCAGAAACTTGCGGCTATCGAGAACGGGTTTGCCTTCTTCGTCTTTCGTGACCAGCGCCGGGTCAGTAGACGAAACCAGCAAATCTTCGCTGTAAATCTTGTGGCTGCGCTCGGTGAAGAAGCGAATATTTGACGGAGACGTAGACCCGAGGTCGAGCACGCACAGCGAATTGTCGGTATCCCAGAGGCGAGCGAGTTCGCCCAAGCCGCTGGAGCGACGAGTGAGTTTCTGAGCGGCCTGCGGCACTTCCGCCTGCGCCCCGCCCGATGAGCCGCGAAAAAGCTTCATGAAATTCTGCGTTACCGACGCCATTCGACGAAATTCCTGCGGTGTTCGATACGTCTGAAGGCGCCTGGTTGGTCCTGGCCTGCGACCCCACCTTGAACCAATACTTTAACCTGCGGTGCGGCGCATACAGAAGTTACTTCCCTGCTGCCTTCTCTGCTTTCCCTTGGATGTCGACCTTGCCTTTGAGGTAGGCTCCTTCTTCGATGGAGATCCTCTGCGTGCTGATGTCCCCGGTCACAACCGCCGACTTGCGCAGCTCCACGCGGTCGCTCGCCTGAACATTGCCTTCCAGTTTGCCTTGCACAATGATCCCCTTGGCCTCAACGCTGGCCTTGATCTGGCCATGCGGGCCAACGGTTAAACTGTTTCCCTTCAGTGCGATGCTTCCTTCCACCTGACCATCCACATACAGATCTTCGCTACCCGACAGTTCGCCCTTGATGACAACCGATTTGCCGATCTGCGCCAGTTCGCCAGTTAACGGAGCACTCATGCATGTTCTCCTTGGAGAAAAATGGGAGACTGCGGCCGGCAAATGAAAAACCGGACGCATCGCTTTCTTCGACTATACCCAAGTTCTTGAGAACGCGGCAAGCGAAGTCCGAGTCTCACTTCGCTTGTTGTATGACTGAAGTGCATCATCCCGAGGGACCGCGCGTTCACGAGAGGCCGAGGAATCTCCCTTATTCAAGAGGCCGTGGGTGCAAGAGACCCTTCGCTCCAACTGAAAAACGGCTGCGCTCAGGATGGCAACCGCGCCGTGGAGGGCAGTGCCGGTCGCACAGAAAAGGCTACACTAACACTCAATGGGTACTGTGGAGCGAAAGCGGCCGAGAATTTGGTTTTGTGTTGGCGTGACCTTGCTCATCTTGCAAGCGATCGCGGCACAGAATTCGTTTCCAGATATGCCGGCTGGAGAACTGGTGCGGCTCACCGTACAGAATGAACTCGCGGCAGCGAACAATGATGACATCAAGCATATATTTTGTTCGCGCAAGCAAACGCCCACTGGATCGCAGACGCGCCTTTATGTCGAGACGAACGATGCCTTGGCCGCGATGCTGATCGCCATCGACGATCATCCCTTGACCGCCCAACAGCAACAGAACGAGACCAATCATCTGGCGTGGCTGAGCGGCAACCCGGAACAACTGCGCAAGAAACACGCGCGCGAACAGGAAGATGCCGATCGGAGTTTGCGCATCGTCAGGGCACTGCCCAACGCATTTCTTTACGAATACGCGGGAACCGAGAATGGCGACGTGACCATGGGAAAGCCCGGGTCAACGCTTATTCGACTGAAGTTCAAGGCCAACCCTTCTTATTCGCCACCCACCCGGGTCGAGCAGGCTCTGGGCGGAATGGAAGGCTATCTCTTGATCGACCCGGCCAGCCGGCGGCTGGCGAAGATTGATGGCACTCTAATACGCGACGTCAGCTTCGGCTGGGGGATCATCGGTCACCTCGACAAGGGTGGAGAGTTCGTAGTGACGCAGGCCGCGCTCGATGATGGTTCCTGGGGCCTCACCGAAATGAAACTTTCGATTCGCGGCAAGATCCTTTTGTTCAAGACTCTGCGCTACGAGTCCGATGAGACATTCAGCGACTTTCGCAGGATGCCCTCGAATCTCACCTTCGCCCAGGGCGCCGAGTCATTGGCGGCAGAACGGCAACGAATGGCACGCGGCTTGGGTGCAGAAGCATCTGGAGTGGAGAAAAATTCGCACTAGAAATCAGGTGACAAGGTGGGAAGGTGGCAAAGTGGCATCGTTTCAAGGGGCAAGTGCTGCCGAGTTCAACCGGGCGACGTCATCCTGAGCGCTACCGCTTTTCAGGCGTAGCGAAGGAATCTGCTGCTAGATACCGCCGCCCCGAAACCGCTGATCAAAGCGCGAGTCCAGTATGGCTTCCTCATAGTTCAGCCTGCCCGCAGCGTCTCTTTCCGCACCGTCAGCTTCTCAATCAGATCCGTCTTGACCCGATACCCCGTACCAGGTTTGTCGCTGATGGCGATCATCCCCTGCGGCGAAACTTCGACCTCGGGGTCGATGATGTCTTCCTTCCAATAACGCTTCGAGGCGGACACGTCGCCCGGCAGGCTGAAGTTTTCTAGGCTCGACAGCGCGATATTGTGCGCGCGTCCGATGCCAGTTTCGAGCATTCCACCGCACCAGACCGGAATGTTGTGGGCGTGGCAGAGATCGTGAACTTTCAGCGCTTCGGAAAATCCTCCGACGCGGCCGACTTTGATGTTGACGATGCGGCAGGCGCCGGTCTCAACGGCGAAGGCCGCGCTGTGCACGCTCTCGATCGATTCGTCGAGACAGATGGCGGTGCGCAGCTCTTTCTGCAGGCGCGCGTGATAGTAGATGTCGTCGTTCCAGAGCGGCTGCTCCAGCATGAGCAGGTGGAACTGGTCGAACTTGCGCAAGTGCTCGACCTGATCGAGCGTGTACGCGGAATTCGCGTCGCAGCTCAGCGTGATGTCAGACCAGCGCGAACGGATGCGCTCGAGCACGTTGATGTCCCAGCCGGGTTTGACCTTGATCTTGATGCGGCGATAGCCCGCGGCCAACTCGGTCTGGATTTTTTCCAGCAGTTGTTCCACCGAATCCTGAATGCCGATGGAAACTCCGCACGGGATCTCCCCTCGCGAGCCGCCCAACAGCCTCCAAAGCGGCAGCTGGCGCTGCGTAGCTTCAGCGTCCCACAAAGCGTTTTCGAGCGCGGCCTTGGCCATGCGATGAGAACGCACTTTTGCAAACAGCGCCGGACACTCGCGAGCCGAGTCCAGGCTCTGCCCGAGGAGCGCCGGGATCAGGTACTGCGTCAGCGTCGGCCAGGCACTGTCGATCCATTCGCTGCTGTAAAACGGATCTTCTCCGACAACGCTCTCGCCCCATCCATCAATGCCTTCGCTGTGGACGGTGACCAGCAGAATGCGGCGGCTGTAGGTGCGGCCAAAGCTCGTCTCGAAAAAATGGACGAGCGGCAGGTGGATTTCGCGCAGGGTGATTGCTTCGATTTTCATGTTTTTAAAGTGACAAGGTGACAAAGTGGCAAGGTGACAATGTTTCTAGGTTTCAAAGTTTCGAAGTGTCGCAGACACGTCACGCTTTCCTGTCTCCCTTCTGAGCGTTCGGAGGGCGCAAGGTTTTCTCCTTGTCACTTTGTCACATTGCCACCTTGCCACTTCGAAACCTTGAAACTTTGAAACCCTGCTCCGTCTCACTTTGCCACTTTTACTCCGATGCGTACGACCAGGTCTCATCCCACTTGCCGATCAGAAACTTTCCGTTTCCCGCGGCGTCTCGTTCGTAGTCGAGAACAGCCAGGCCTTTGGCGAAGTGCGCCAGGAATTCTTCTCGGTTGTGTTCTTGTACGTGCTTTGCCTTGTCTCGCGTTTCCGGTGCGGCTTTCCAGTCGTAGATTTGCGCTGGGACTTCGATTGCCGTTTCGATCTTCATCGATGGATTCTTGCCTGTTTCCAGCAGCGTCTCTACTCGCTTTGATTTCAGCCACCACTCGGCGATCAGGCGGTCGCTGGGCAGGCCACCCTGCAGCGGGGACGAGGTGATTCCGTACTGGTTGATGTTATAGCGGCGCGCGATCGCTCCTAGCTTTTCGATGTTGAGGTAGGCGTTCTTGATTTCCAGCGGATCGAAGGTCCATTCGATGAGTTCGATGCCGCGCTCTAGCGCATCTTCGCGCTGCATCAGCTTCATGCGGCGGCCGAGACCACCGTTGCGGTATTCCTTACGCACGGCGAGCATGTGGGAGTGGAGATAAATTTGGCCGCTGCGTGTGCCTGGGACGGAGAGCGCGAAGCCGATCATCTCGTTGCCGTCGAATGCGCCCATCACCTGGCCGCCGACCTTGTCGGCAACGACGAACATGCGCAGGGGAACGAGTTCGGCGTCGGAAAAATTCCAGACTTCCCTTTGCAGCACGACGCAGGCGCGGAAGTCTTCGATGGCGTGACAGCGCCGCAGCACGACGGATTGCTGGCTCACGCTTTGGCCTCGCGGCCCGGTCGCTGGGCCTGTTTTGCCCGCTGCCAGAGCGCTTCGAGTTCGTCCATCGACGATTGTTCGACCGATTTGCCGACTGCTTCGAGTTGGCCTTCCATCCACTGGAAGCGGCGCTTGAACTTGCGGTTCGTCTTGCGCAGCGCGGATTCGGGATCGACCGACAAGTAGCGCGCAACATTCACGAGGACGAAAAACAGGTCTCCCACTTCTTCTTCCAGCTTTTCCTGCAGCTCGGCGGGAAGCACGGTGCGGCCTGAACTTGCCATGCCGCGATTCTGCGGACGCGGGCCGGGCGCGGGAAATTTTGCCAGTTGCTCGCGCAGTTCGTCACTCTCCTCGCGTAGCTTGTCGAAGAGGCCGTCGATGTTCGGCCAATCGAATCCTGCCTGGGCCGCACGGGAGCTAAGCTTGTGAGCTTCGAGTATAGACGGCATGGCGGAGGTGACTCCGGCCAGAAGCGAGTGCTTTTCTTTTCCGGCTGGTTTCTCGCCCTGTGCATCTTCCGCGCGGGCGCGTTTTTTGCGCTCTTCTGTCTTGAGCGCTTCCCAGTTGCGTTTGACGTCGGCGGAGGTATCGGCCTTCACGTCGCCGAACACATGAGGATGCCGGTCGACGAGCTTGTTCGACAGGCGATCCAAAACGTCATCGATCGAAAACGAGCCCTGCTCATTCGCCATTTCGGCATAGAAGAGTACCTGCAGAAGCAGGTCGCCCAGTTCTCCGGCCAGCTCCGGCCAGTCGCGGTTGTCGATAGCCTCAAGAACTTCGTAAGTCTCTTCCAGCGTGTACGGCTTGATGGAATCGAAGGTCTGCTCGCGGTCCCATGGACAGCCGCCGGGGGCGCGCAGGCGCTCCATGATACCGACGGCACGTTCAAAACGCTCTCCTGTAGTGGGCATTTCGGCAACCAATGTAAATGAGGGCAGACGGACGAAGCAACGCGCTGATTTGTGGAGGGCGGACGCATTCGTCCGCCCAAGGAGCGGCAGAAATTCAAGAGTTGAGAGATGGGGCGCCCTCCCGAATGCGTCCGGTGCTCCATTCTTGCGTAGTTCTTGCCAGATGAGAAATCCGGGCTGGTTACTTTCGTGATCGCTTCGTGCGAGCCTGGGCCCCAGATTAGCGTCTGCCAAAGTGGACTATCGTCACTTCATTTCTTTTCGGTAAAGGCGCAAAATCGGGATAGATGGATGAGTGTGTCCGGACGGCGATCTGACGATCGCGCTGGCCGCTCTCACCTCTTTTAAGGCATGACGCTAGCCATCAAACCCCGCTCATCGTTGGAGAGCCAGCACTTTCAAGTGGTGGTCATCGGTGGGGGCATCAACGGGGTCGCAATCGCCCGCGAGTGTGCCCGCGCCGGCAAACGCACCCTCCTGATCGAACAAAACGACTTCGCTTCCGGTGTTACCAGCCGGTCCACGCGCATCATTCATGGCGGACTCCGCTATCTGGAGCACGGGGAGATTGACCTGGTCCGCGAATCGCTGCGCGAGCGGGAGCACCTGCTGCGCGAACGTTCGCACCTGGTGCATCCGGTGCATTTCTTATTTTTGTTGAATGAAACCAGTCAGCGCAGCGCCATGAAAGTGCGCGCCGGGCTTTGGCTCTACCAGCGGCTGTCGGGAAAAAAGTCGTCCCCGGTCGGAGAGATCGAGACTACGCGCGTTCTGCGAGCGCTCGACGCCGGCCACCAATGGCTGCTGCTCAACTATGAAGATGCGCAGTGCGAATTTCCCGAGCGGCTCGTCGCCGAATGGCTGACAGAGGCCATCGAGTTCGGGGCAGTGGTCCGCAACCACACTGAGGTTCTGGCCGTCGACGTCACTCACGGGCGAGCGCGCGGCGTGCTGCTGCGCGACCGCATGACGGGAAAAGATGCGCGCGTCGATGCGGGATGGATTCTGAACTGCACCGGGCCTTGGGCGGACCGTGTCTGCCAACGCTCGTCGGTGCGGATGAAGACGCCCATGCTCGGCGGCGTGCGCGGATCGCACATTGTTTTGCCGAGATTCCCGGGCGCTCCCACGGCGGCCCTCTATACGGAAGCCGCAGACGGCCGGCCCATTTTTTTCCTCCCCTGGAATGAGCAGATTCTGGTCGGGACGACGGAGGTGGCTGACAGCGGCGATCCCGGCAAAACCGCGCCATCGCAAGATGAAATCGATTACCTGTTCAAGGCAGCGAGGCAGTTGTTCGTCCGATCAAAGCTGTCGATGCACGACGTGAAGTACGCCTTTGCGGGAGTGCGTCCGCTGCCGAACTCGCCGGGCAACAAGCCCTCCGCCGTGACGCGGCGCCACTTCTTGCACGACCACACCGACGAAGGCGCGGCGCGCCTCATCTCGGTGATCGGCGGAAAGCTGACCACCGCTGCGTCGCTGGCTCGCGAATGCGCGCGCAAGATCGGCCTGAACGCAGAGGAACCGAAGGCAGTCACGGTGGGACCGGGAAGTTCTTTGGATCCCATGCTCGATCAAGAAGTTCTCGAGATCGCTCGCGCCGGCTCGGTGAGCGAAGAAACTGCCCGCGGCATGATGGAATGGCACGGCGCACGTGCCATGGACATGGCGCGCATGGCGCTCGTCAGCGCGGAACTGCGCGCCCCTATTTGCCCACATACATCACACATTGTCGCCGAGGTCGTTGAGGCTTATCGCCGCGAATGCGCCATGACTCTGGGCGACGTGCTCTTGCGCCGCGTTCCCGTGGCCCTCGGAGCCTGCTGGTCGGAGTCCTGCAGCCGCGAGGCCGCGCTGCGCGTCGGAGCCGTGATGGGCTGGAACGAGCACGACCTGGGTGCGAACCTCGAAGCGTTCGAGACGGAGCGCGCAGCCTTTATGCATCGGCCCTCGCGCGGCGCCTCCGCCCTTGAAGCCGCAGCGGACTAACTGAAGTACAGTAGCGCCAGCGCCCTGCCGGCTGTCGTGGCGGCGGTCCTCGCCTCCACCCCCGCCACCAGGCACACCCGCGACGTTACCAAAGATTGGTCAAGACCCACCGTCATCTGTGAAGTCCCATCCAACAAAACTAAACTTGCCCGGAACGTAGTGCGATTATCTCGGAAACGGTGCGATTCGTCGCGAAGGTAGTTCGATGCTGATTCCTCTGAAGCACGAGAACATGGCGGCCCGCCGCTGGCCGGTCGTCACTCTCACCCTCATTGCATTAAATGTTGTCGTCTTTTTCTTCACCATGTCCGCCATGGACAGCGAAGCGCCCGAACTGGGCGAGGTGAAGAGCCACATTTTGATCCTGGCCGCGCTGCATCCTGAACTGAAGATGCAGCCCGAGTCGCAACGGCTGGTCGATGGATTCAAGCAGAGCCATCCCGATCAGTGGAAGCACGTGCAGGATCCGTACCGCGACATCATCGACGCGTATGACGCCAAGCTCAAAATGATGGAGGACACCTCGAAGCTGCAGGATGAGATGGACTCCCTCAACACGCAGTATGTGAAGCTTTCGGCGTCGTCCATTCTCGAACAATACGCCTTCGTTCCCGCCAATCCGAAGCCGATCAGCTACCTCACTGCTAATTTTCTCCACGGCGGCTGGATGCACATCATCGGAAACATGTGGTTCTTATGGCTGGCAGGATTTGTGCTGGAAGACGTGTGGGGGCGCTGGCTCTATTCGGTTTTCTATCTGGTCGCCGGTGCAGCGGCGCTGCAGTTTTATTCGTGGACGAATCCGGGGAGCATTACACCCACGCTGGGCGCGTCCGGCGCGGTCGCGGCGTTGATGGGGGCATTTTTGGTCCGCTTCCCCAAGATGAAAATTGAGTTGGGATACCTGCTCATGTTCCGCTTCCGCCGCTTCAAGGCGGCGGCTTATTGGCTATTGCCCTTGTGGCTGCTGAGCGAAATCTTCTACGGATCGTTGCTCGGCTCCTCAAGCGGCGTCGCGCACTGGGCGCACGTTGGCGGATTTCTTTTCGGCGCGCTAGCTGCCGTTGCCATTCAGCATTCCGGACTGGAGCAGAAGGCCAACAAAGCAATCGAAGAAAAGCTGAGCTGGACGACGGATCAGGAAATCGAGAAGGCCAACGACATGATGGAGCACGGCCAGCTGGGTGAGGCCGTCGTGCTGTTGAACAACTACGTCGCCGCCAAGCCGAATTCGCTGGATGCGTGGAACCTGCTGCGGCAAATCTACTATCGGCAGAACGACACGAAGTTGTATTGCGACGCGAGCGTTAAGACCTGCAGCCTGCGCTTGAAGGCACACGAGGTGGAAGCCGCATTTCAGGACTACGCCGAGTTCATCGACGCGGGCGGCGGCAGGATGCCTGCCGTAGTTTGGCTGGAATTGTGCAAGGGCGCCGAGGAAAAGCAGGAATTCGAACGCGCGTTTGCGGAGTATCAGCAGCTGGCGGCGGCATATCCGGCTGAGCGGCAGGCTCTGACCGCGCAACTCAGCGCGGCGCGCCTGTGCCTGAAGAAACTAAACCGCCCGCAGGATGCCTTGGCGCTTTATCAGGCGGCAGCGGCATCGCCGATTCCTCATCTTGATTGGGAGACACTGATTCAGAGCGGCATCAAGGAGGCCAAGGCTGCCATGTCCTCCGGCAGCGCCGCGGCGGCAAGCGCGCAGTAACAGATTCGAGTGTTGCAAGAGTCTTCCGTCTGACCTGCTCCGATTTCACACGCTCGTCCTGAAATTTTCTGCGATATGAGCCTTCCTATCCTTGACCTTGCGCAAGTAGAGAATTCCCTTGCCGGATTCCTGAACTTTTCGGGTCTCTGCTGACTGAACATCGCGATGGCAAATACGAGAAGGTCTACTCCGTTGACAGGTTCTCTGGAACCGTGTCAGAGTGCTTGTCTCCACTGAAGCAGCTTTCCATTCTCCATCCCTAAAGGTGACCTATGAGAGACCCGAAATCTGAAGGCGTTGCGACCGCCGCGAAGCGCCAGCGCGCCCAGGTCAAATCCAGTCTGGAGCAGAAATTGATGGCTTATGCCGCGACGGCGACTGCCGCCGGAGTGGCCATGCTGGCGGCCCCGCAGTCTGCCGAGGCGAAGATTGTGTATACGGCCGTGAACGCACAGATCGGTCACGCATATCCGCTCGATCTTAATGCCGACGGCATGATCGACTTCTACCTGATGAACGGGGGCTCGGCGAGCATTGCTGGCTCCTTCCGCATCTCCTACCTCGATGTCTGCCACATCGGCGCCAGCCGATGCGTCGAATCGTCGTCGATGCTGCAGGCCAACGCCAACAATCAAGTCCGGGAAACGGCTTCAGGCGCGGCCGCGCTTCCCTTCGGCGCCAAAATCGGCCCCGGTGAGCAGTGGGGAGGAAAAGGCCAGGCCGTGGGCATGGGGGCGCGCGTCTTTTACTCCGGATCGAATACGGCGCAGCGTTGGGAGGGCCCATGGGCAAACGACGGCCATGGTGTCACCAACAAATATCTCGGCTTTAAATTTAAAGTGGGCAACATGTTCCACTACGGATGGGCGCGGGTGACCTTCACGACTCTGGCCCGCGGCTACCAGGCGACGATCACGGGCTACGCCTACGAGACGATCCCGGGCAAGGCAATCCTCGCCGGCCATACCAGCGGACCGGCGGAACAGGCGGATTTGCTGGCCCCAGGGTACCTCGAGGAGAAAGTTCCCGTGGAGCAAGCGTCGCTTGGGATGCTCGCAACCGGATCGAGTGGGCTTTCGATCTGGAGGAAAGAAGAAACCCGCAACTGAAGTGAGCTAGAAAGATTTCAGTTTGTAGCGGCGCGGGGGCGCCATGTATCGCAACCCGCGTCTCCGCTTTCCGACGGCGACCCGATCTACACCCACATAAACGCAGCTTGGTCTTCTCCCGTAGCGGCGCGCATGACTCGCTCGTTGATGTGCATTCCGTTTTCGCCGTTGGTGAAGACCGCGATGGCGGATTGCGTTTCCAGATGCGCCAGAAAGAAGTTTTTCCAGCCGCCGTTGTCGCCCCATTGCCACAGATAGCGCGGCTGCGATCCTTCCTGCTCGACGCCGAATCCCAAGCCCCACCCCAGAGCGCTGTTGATGTGTGAGATCGGTTTGCTGATGGCCCCTCGCATGACAGAAGTCAGCTCGCTGTGCTGCGAGACCACGTTGGCTAGAAACGCAGAATAATCGGCAACCGTCGTCAGCAAGCTGAAAGCAGCATTCGGGCTGATGTCGTTGGGCAGCAGTGTGGTGCCTGGCGGTTTGTCCTTGAGCATCGCGGCCACGATTTCTTCGTGATGCCAGACGGCCAGCGGTTTGCCGCTCGCCTGAATCTTCGAGAACAGTTGCTTGGCGAACTCGGTATTGTATGACGGTTCGTCTCCCTGGTGACCGGCGACAATATGCGCGTCGGCATTCGCGTTCCATAGATAGGTGGATGAGGTCATTCCCAACGGTTTCAGAACCTGATCCTGCATCCATTGCTCTGCGCCCATGCCGGTGATGTGCTCCACACACCGTTGCAGAAAATAAAATCCTTCGCCCGAGTAGCGGAACTTCGTACCGGGCTCGAATGCTGGTGTCAGTTCCTGCTCCTTGTTCCATCGCCAGTTTGGCAGTCCCGACGAGTGGCTGAGCACATGGCGCGCCGTAATTTTCTCGGACCACTTGCCGGTCGGAGCTCCGTCGGCGAGATATTCGCGCAGTGGCTTGTCGAGGTCGAGTTTGCCTTGCTGCGCGAGCAAAATCACGCCATAAGCAAAGGGCTGTTTGCCCATGGAGGCGGCAGGAAACAGCGAGTCCGGCGCTATGGGAGCTTTAGTGGCCGCACTGGAGACCCCGGCGTAGTGCTGCCATGACATCTTTCCGTTATCGACTACGCCGATTCCGAGGCCCGGTAGCTTCGCGAGTTCCATCAGGTGGGGCAAGGTGGCAAGGAATTTCTTGCTTGGGGGATGGATCGTTCCCTTCGCTTCGGCGGGGATGGCGAGGCCGCGATGGGTGAGCCCTATTAGCGCCAACGCGCTGGTCTGTAGGAAGTTTCGTCTTCGCATCATGGTCATGGTTGGTCGACACTTGTGAAGATTGAGAGACGGATGAACTTGAAAAATGTCACGCGGCTCGCAGGGACGCTCGATTCATCAATCGCCGCCTAACGTCTCGCACAGCAGCCTGGTGTCATCGGAGATGATGCCCGCGACTCCCACATCCGCAAAGCGCTTCATGGCGGCAGAATCGTTGACGGTCCACACGATCAGCTTCTTCCCTGCTCCTTTGACCTTGCGCACAAGCTCCGCGTCGACCAGCGCATGATGAGGGATCACATATTCGACGGGAAGCTCGTTCCACAGGCGAAGCTGGTTTTCAAACTCACAAATCAGGCCGAGTGGAACCGTATCATCGAGCGCGTGCAGGGACTTCAGCGCCGCGGGCAAAAACGATGAGACGACAAATCCGCGGCGCGGCTTATGGCGCAGGAAGAGATCGAGAGTGATTTGTTCGAGGCCTTTCACTTTGAGTTCAATGTCGAGGAACGATTCGCGATAGCGCAGGAGAACATCGCGCAGTCTGGGCAACTTGGACAGATCTTTTGAAATTGTGCGGGAGATGTCGTATCCGGCAATTTTCGGGTCATGGCAGACGATCGCTTCTTCGTCTTCTGTGAGGCGCACGTCGAATTCGAAACCATCGCAACCGTCGGCCAGCGCTTGATCGAATGAAGCAATCGTATTTTCTCGAATCGATTTGCGGGCGCGGGCGCCGCGGTGGCCGAGCAGCAGAGGACGGCTCATGCGGAATCAGTCGAGATCGAAATCGCGGATGGGCTTACCGGTGTCGGGCGACTCTTTGGCTTTCTTGAGCGCTTCCTGAAATTTTTTCTCCAGCAGGTCCGAAGCGTGCTTTTGGGCCTCCACCGACTGCTGAAAAATCGATTCGCGGCGGCTATCCTGCTCGCGCATCGCCTTGGCCGCAGCCTCCATGTCGCTGAACGTCTTCGGCTTCACTGCCGCGGTATGCGCGATCACGGCGCGCGTCGCGGTATCGATCTTCAGCACCGCGCTGCAGCACGGGCAGGTCACTTCAAAGTTTGGGGGATTCTTGGCCATGTTCTTAGCGAATCATGCTGAGCGAATCATATCTCAAAAACACGCTGTCCAGGCTCACCGCCGGATCTGCAATGGAAAGATATGAAACAGATTCAGCATCTCCCAGCCCAGCAGAACCACCGACATCAAAACCACCATCACGGCTAGCACTTCGCCAAACGAAAGCCCTCGCCGCGTAGGCTCAAAGCGCCGGGCCGCCAAGCTCAGTATGTTCAGCGTGGCGAAGCCGAACACCACCGCCCACAGAATGTTGTAGATATCCTGGCGGCGTGGCCCGCGCACCAGCATCGCCGCGGCGAGGCTGAAGGCCAGTGCCGCGCGCACGCGAGCGACTGCATAGACTGCAGCCGCTGCGCGCGCGGTGCGGGCAACGCTGGAAAAGAAGTCAGGCATGATTTCATCCGGCGAAAGCCGCGCCCGCAAAGGCTCCGGCCACAGCCGAAGAATGGATATTACATCGTTCGCGGGATAAATTTCACGGAACTCCCCCACCCTTTTCCTAAAGAGTGCGAAAAGGATGGCCACCAGCGCGGGTAGCCCATCCACGTCCATCCGCCACCGCCTATCCGGTAATATGAATTCATGGCCAAGCGCCGCTTTATTTTTTTCGACGTCGGCAATACTTTGCTGTTTCCGAATCGGGCCCGGATGCTCGCGCCGCTTTCGCAAGATCGCCACCCCACGCTCGCCCAATGGCAGGCGCTCGAGCGCCGCACCAAGCACGAGTTCGACGCCGGCATGATCGGCGGGAAGGTCGACCACGGCTTCTGGTGGACCTTTCATACCTACCTCCTGCAAGACCTCCAGGTCTCCGACGATGCTATGCGCGATGCCTTCGTTGTGAACACCCAGAACTCTGCCAACTGGGACCAGATTCTGCCGGGCACGCGCGAAGCTCTGGAGCGGATCGCGAGTGAATATGCGATCGCTGTGATTTCCAATGCAGACGGCCGAATCGACGCCGTGCTGCGGCGCTGCGGCATTGCGGAATGTTTCGTCAGCATTACCGACTCCGGCATTGTGGGACATGAAAAGCCGCATCCGGCGATCTTCGAGGCGGCCTTGCGCGGGATGAAGGCTGATCCTGGCGAGAGTCTGTACGTGGGCGATGTGTATTCGGTGGATTACGTCGGGGCGAGAAATGCGGGCATGGATGCCGTGCTGTTCGATGTGGCTGGGGCTTATCGTGAACGCGAATTTCCGCGGGTGAAGTCGCTCGAGGAGTTGGAGGCCTGGCTGAAAGCTTGAACTCCTGGGTTCCGTAGCGATTGCAGAGATGCTTCGACTGCGGTTGAGTTCCGGCTATGCCGGAGCTCAATCCTCGCCCAGCATGACAGTGGGAGGACGATGGATGTTTGATTCGACTCGGTTTTTTCTTTTTTTGACAGCTGCTTTGTTGCTGGCCATTGCGCCCGGACCCGGCATGCTCTACGTACTCGCTCGCAGTCTCGCGGGAGGCAAGCGCGAAGGCGTGCTCTCGGCATTTGGCACATTTCTGGGCGGCATGGTGCACGTATTCGCCGCAGCGCTGGGGGTTTCGATCATTCTCGCCAAATCGGCGGCGGCCTTCGCTGCCGTCAAATATGTTGGTGCGGCTTACCTGTGCTTTCTTGGCGTGCGCATGATCGTAGACGCCCACCGAAACAACGGAGATGGGGCCGCTGCCGCAATCGCCGAGAACGTTCATCCCGCGCGCAATCCGCTGTGGCAGGGTGTCGCGACTGAGGTGCTGAATCCCAAGACCGCTCTTTTCTTTTTGTCGTTCATTCCGCAGTTTGTGGTTCGCGGCAATGGTCACGTATTTCTTCAGTTCGTAACCTTGGGAACAATCTCGGTCATTCTGAACACATCGGCTGATCTGCTCGTGATCGCGCTGGCCGGGCCGCTGGGAGACAAGATTCGCTCATCGGCGACGTTCCGCCGCCGACAACGCACCGTAACCGGAGCCATCATGATTGGGTTGGGAACGTACCTTGCGACCAGCGAAAGCAAGTAGCGCGGATTACAACTCCAGTATCTGGTGGTCGTGGCAGTCGGTGTGGATTGCGTCCTGCAACTGGCCGAGCAGCTCCCGGCCGTAACGCGCAATGAAATAGATTCCCGCAATTCCCCGCTCCTGCAGACCTTTCTCCGGATACAGGGAGTGACTCAACAGTTCCGCCTTGCGGGTGACGAGTTCGCTTTTCTGCGCTTCGGCGCGCGCGGCCTGCGTATAGAGCCGCTCCAGCTGATACTGCATCTTTGAGCCAGCGGTCTCGGCGGCATCCACCAAAGTGGGATCGAGCTTGCTCAGCTTCTGTTTAATCGTAGAAAAATTCTGCTCTAGTGACAGTTTCGCCGAATCGAATGCTGCTTGCAGATCGCCGGGCAAGCTGCGCGCGGCGAGTTCACGGCGTAGAACATCTGGCCCCGCAAAAGCATCGGGCACCGACATGCCGAATTTTTCGAGCATGCGCTGCGCCTTGGGCTCGACGATCGTCGCCGAAAAACGCGGAATGATCGGGGTCACGCGTCCCAGCAAATGCTCGTAGACGGCTCCAGCCTGCGCGAAGTAGGCAGCCTCGGCTGCGCCTCCGGTGTAGGCGAGAGTGGGCAAGAGGTAGTCTTCGACGATCGGGCGCAGCAGCACATTGGGACTGAACAGCTCAGGCGACGAACTGATCCGCGCCAGCAACTCCGCTTGCGTCAACGTTTCCGCCGACGCGTCCGATCCGATTACGAATTCCGCGTTCTCGCCATTTCCCCGCCGATGAATCGCGGTCCTCGCGCCATTCTGCAGAGTGAACAGCAACACCGACGATGACGTGACCTTCACCTGCTGGTGGTAGCCCGCCGCTTCCAGCGCTTCTCCGCGGGCCAGGAGCGCGGTTTCCAGTTCGCCGGCGCGCTCCACCGCGGCTCGATAAATCGGCTCGACCACGCGGTGCAGTTCCGGGTCGGAGGCGTCGAGCACGATAACTCCGCTTTCTGCAAACAATTTGGCATAGAGACGCGCGAAGGCGGTGCCCAGAGTTTCTCCCGGGCGATAACACTCGCGCAGGATCGCGGTCACTTCGGTTTCGCCCAGAAGCGCTGCGGCCTGCTCGACCACCGGAACGATCTCTTCTCCCAGACGCACCGCGCTCACGGGCGCACCGGCAACGCTGCGACTCGAGGTCGCGAGAAGCTGCGGCGCCCCCTCGGCCGACGGGATGGAAACGTGATTCACCTCCGCCAGATCGTGATCGTAGGTTGCGAGCCAGAAAACCGGAACGGCATCCACTCCAGCCTTCGTCGCTTCTTCAGCAAGCTTGACCGCGGTCAACGCCTTGTAGATGGCGAACATCGGTCCGCCAAAAAGCCCGACCTGCTGTCCGGTGACGACGGCGAGCGCCCCCTTGCGCAGGCGGTCAAGGTTGGTAACCGTCTGGGCCGAGGCGCTCCATGATTTGTTCTGGCGATCGAGAATGGAAACCACGCGCTCACGGCGCGACGAATCGTAAGAAGCATTGCTACCCGCATCCTTTAGCCAATCGCCGATAAAAGGAGACCGCGGATAGAAGGATTGAACTTTAGGGGAATAAGCCAATAAATCTGTGAAAAGGCGTGTAGTATGCGGGATTTGCGAGAATGGAAGACAGTGCGCCTTCACTGACAGTGCTCCTGACAAATTGCTGCGTCGGATGATGGCATTGCGCTTAGTTGGACGTGCCAACTCATAGTTTGGTAGACCCGGTTCCTGAGGCCCACTACCGCTGGGCATTTTCTCGCGTTCTACTAGAGATGCCTGAAATACCCGCAGGATGCAAGTTATGATGCGAAACTGGAGCAAATAAAGGCGCAACGAAGAACAGGGGATGAAATGGGGGGTGAGTCCAAATGTCCGTCACAACCGCGCCGCTCAACATAGACACGCCTGTAGTGCTTAAGGGTTCTGTCGTGAGGTTGGAACCGATCCGGCGCGAGCACGCGGATCTGTTTTGGCAGGTCGCGAAAGACGACCTGGAAGACATTTTTCGCTGGATTCCGTATCCCATGAAGACGGCGGGTGACTTTCGGAATCTGATCGCCAAAGCACTCGCCGAACAGGAACGCGGCGAGTCGGTAGTATTTGCTACGGTCGAACGCACTTCGGGTCGTGCCATCGGCAGCACCCGTTTCATGAACATTGACCGCGCCAATCGTCGGGTGGAAATCGGCTCCACTTGGATCGCTCCGGCGTGGCAGCGAACCGGCGTGAACACCGAGGCGAAATACCTGATGCTCCGGCATGCCTTTGAAGTATGGGGATGCTTCCGCGTGGAATTGAAGACAGACGCGCTTAACGACAAATCCCGCAACGCGATTCTGCGGATCGGCGCGAAAGAAGAAGGCACGTTGCGGCGCCACGTCATCACCTGGACGGGCCGCGTGCGCGACAGCGTCTACTTCAGCATCCTCGATAACGAATGGCCGGCGGTGAGATTGCGGCTCGAGGCTTGCATGGCGCGAGCGCGCCCGGAAAAATAATCGCGCTCCTTCGCAGAGAATCCCGTACACGCCCCACACTGGATAATAGTAGCCAACACCCTGCCTCGCTATGATTCTCTGTGGTTGCCGACCGTTCGCAAGGCAACTCCTTCAGACACTTCGCAACCGGAGGCTCCCGATGGATGCATCACAGGGCGTCGAGTGGGTCCTGTTCGCAATCGTAGCTATCTTCGCGCTCGGAACAATTCTGAGCGGGTTCTTCCAGGTGCGCACCGCCGAGGCGGTCGTCGTGCAGCGCATGGGAAAGTTCGAGCGCGTGGCCACAGCCGGCATCAATTTCAAGCTACCCTGGCTCGACCAGATAGCAGGCCGCATCGACCTGCGGGTGCAGCAACTCGCGCTCGATGTGGAGACCAAGACGAAAGATAACGTCTTCGTCAAAATCCCGGTCTCGGTGCAGTATCACGTGATTGCCGACCACGTCTACGAGGCGTTCTATAAGCTGGCCAATCCGCGGCAGCAGATCTCGTCCTACGTCTTCAACGTCATCCTCGGGCATGTTCCTAAGATGAATCTGGACGACGCTTTTCTGCAGCAATCTGATATCGCAGTCGCGATCAAGCAGGGTCTCGATGATGTAATGCGGACCTATGGCTATGCCATCGACCAGGCGCTCGTCACCGACATCCAGCCGGACGACAAGGTCAAGGCGGCGATGAACGAGATCAATGCCGCGCAGCGCGAGCAAGTCGCAGCGACAGCACGGGGTGAAGCGGAAAAAATCTTGAAAGTGAAGCAGGCTGAGGCCGAAGCCGAAAGCAAGGCGCTGCAGGGCCAGGGCATCGCGAATCAGCGCAAAGCGATCATCGAGGGACTGAAGGATTCAGTGGAGGCGTTTTCGAAAGCGGTGGAGGGATCGTCGCCCAGAGATGTGATGATGCTGGTGCTGGTCACGCAGTATCTCGATACCATGAAGGAAATTGGAAGCAACGACAAGAGCAATACCATTCTCATGCCGCATGCGCCGTCAGCGGTCAGCGATCTTTACAAGCAGATGCAGGACGCCGTGCTGATCGGGCAGAAGGTGGCGAATCCGGGAGCGTGATCGAGTGGAACCCCATCAAAAGGCCTTAACAAACAACGCCAGACCGGAGTCTGGCGTTGCTGCGATGGGGAGCATCTCTGACTTACTGCTGGTTGCTATGCCGCAGCCTCCAGATCGGTGGTCAAGATTCCACCCAGGGAGTTCCAGCCTGACCAGCCGCCGCCCGGCGAAGTCTGCCAGTTGTGCCACAGCGCGTCGTCAGTGCCGCGAGCGAAAATTTCGAGGCGTCCATCGGCGTTTCTTGTGGCGTTGATGTCGCTGGTGATCACGCCGCCCAGCGAGCTCCAGCCTGACCAGCCGCTGTTCGGAGCGACCTGCCAGATGTGCCACACGGCGTTGTCAGTGCCGCGGACAAACATTTCCAACCGGCCGTCGAGGTTGCGCGCGATGGCCGGATCACTGGTGATGATGCCGCCGAGCGAATACCAGCCTGACCAGCCACCATTCGGGACGACTTGCCAGTTGTGCCAGAGCGCGTTGTCGGTACCACGCGCAAACACCTCCAGCCTGCCGTCGGCATTCTGGTAGACAGCGCAGAGGCTCGTCACCACTCCGCCGAGAGATGCCCAGCCCGACCAGCCGCCGCCCGGCGAAGTTTGCCAGATGTGCCAAACCGCTCCGTCGGTGCCGCGGGCGAAAACTTCGAGCCGTCCGTCGGCATCGTGGTAAACGATCGGATCGCTGGTAATGATGCCTCCGAGCGAATTCCAGCCCGACCAGACCGTAATTCCGAAAGGAAGACTCATCTGCCAGTTGTGCCAAAGCGCGTTGTCAGTCCCACGGGCGAATACTTCGAGGCGCCCGTCCAGGTTGTTGTCGACGCTGGCATCGCTGGTGATGATGCCTCCCAGGGAGTTCCAGCCCGACCAGCCACCTCCAGGCGAGTTCTGCCAGTTGTGGTAGAGAGCGTCGTCGGCGCCGCGGGCGAAAATTTCCAGACGGCCGTCGTGATTGCGCCCCACCGCAGCCTCGGTGGTCACGAGCCCGCCAAGACTATTCCAGCCGGACCAACCGTTGTTTGGCGCGGTTTGCCAGTTGTGCCAGATGGCGTGATCGGTACCGGTACCGAAGACCTCGAGGCGTCCGTCGGCATTCACTCCAACCGTAGATACTCCGCCCAGAACGATCGCGGCAGAATCACCGTAGAAGATGTCGACCTCGCCATTCGTGTTCGAGTTGCTGGCGATCGAACAACTCTGTCCGCAGTCGGTGACGGCGTCGACTGGCGTCCACGCAATCGTGGGCCGAATTCCTCCGGTCTGCATGCTGATCCCTGTGAACGCGGTCTCTTGCGTATCGGGATAATCGGAAGGCTGGGTGATGTTGTAGGCCTCGAGAGTCTCCGCCGCCCACGTCAATTGCTGCACATTCTGAATCGCGAGGCTTGCGTTGGCGATTCCCTCAAAGACACACTCATAGTCGTAGCCCGACGCGCTGCTGCCCGTAAGCGTCATGACTCCAACGAGCACATCGCCGGGATTCACCTGCACCAGCGTACTGTGGTTGGCGATGCCGCCCTGCCCATCCACATACCAGCTGGCGACTGCCCAGAAGTTGCCGCCTCCGGCCGCTGACGGGCCAAACTGCAGAACAGGCTGGTAAATCATCGACGAGTTCTGAATTCCGTTGAAGAGAAAAATCGTTTGCCCGGAGTGGCTCCCGGGCTCCGGGGGGACGACCCAGGTGGTTGCGAACGACGTAATCGCATTGCCGGTGGTGTTATTCCAGTACGCATACGAGATCCAACCGCTGCCAAAGGCCGGCAGTGTCGCCCCTTTCGGCGGTGCGGGCACATGAACGTTCTTCGGTAGATTGGGTTCATTCACGGGACGGTGAGGAATGGGGCCAAAATCGGCTACAACTCTTCCCGACCGGTGGATTTTTTGCAGAGTACCGGCGGCCGACATGCGCAGCACATGGCCGTGCTCAATATGTTGGACTTGCGATTTCGGGCGGAATCCGCCCGGTGTAAGCACGAGCTGTTCTTTCATAGACACTCCTTTTTCACTTCTCTGAGGGTTTTTCAATGCGGACGACGGTGTAGCTTCCGTCGGCGTTGCGACGGAGCGCTTCACCAGGCTTGATTGTGCGTACCTGCTCCTTCGGCCTGGGGCCGCCGGGAGTGATGACAAGATTCTCTTGCTCGGGGGGATGTTTCTTTTTCTTGCCCATGCGAACCCCCCACAGCGAGCCTGGATGGCTCAGGGTCCCAAGACCGGGTCAAGTCAGTCGAAACTCCCTGGGGAATAGGAAGGTAAAACGGCTAGACTTACGCGCAATATTACGCCGGGGCTTCTGCTTGTCAAGAATTTTCTGGCTCGACTATGAATGGGAAGTCCCAGAATAAATCTGAACTATCCGAAAGGATTGCATCGACTCTTCGATATCGCGATCTTCTCACGTTGAAGCGTGAAGTGAAGAATCGGCATCAAATGACCGAAGGGGTTTGACTTCGGTTCCGGTCGACCCTAGTCTGGTATCAGATCTTTTTCAGGCCAATCCCACCAGTGGGGGCGTCACGGTTTCGACGGGGATGCTTGCGGCCAAGAGGCATGCCGGGGTGCACACACCCGTAATCGAGTGCAAAATGATAATTGCCAATCAACAGATGGCATACGCAGCCTAACTAGTTTAGGCAGCCGTCCGAGGAGGCTTTGCTCGTGGGCCTCCAAAGGACGTCGCACAGCGAGCTGCTCTTTCCGTCTACGTCTGGGGCGGGAGGCTAAGACCACAGGCTAGCGGCACGCGTTTCTTGTCCGTTCTGAGCGCGGGTCGCGAACGTCCCCGGGTAATGCCGGGGGCATGAACTGGACTACGCATGTAGGCTCTTGACCAGTAACATTTTCGGACGCGGGTTCGACTCCCGCCGCCTCCACCAGTATAACCTATTGATAATAAGACAGTTATTAAAACATAGAGAAAATCGTACAATAAACGTACAATGGATTCGGCAAAGGTGCTGAATTCATGCTCTCTGTCTACTCTCGCCACTACCCTCCCTGCTCTTCTGACGACATCAATTACAAGCGTTGCCGATGCCCAAAGTGGATCAATGGCGTCCTGGGATCGGACGGCCCCTTCATTCGGCGGAGTGCGAAAACGCGGAGCTGGGAGAAGGCAGAAGAGTTCAAACGAGAGTTGGAAGCCGACTACGCGGCGACACAAAACGTCGAAGGTGAAGCGATTGCCGACGAGCCGGAGAAAGTCACCGTAAAGGATGCAGTCGGGCGCTTTCTCAAAAGCAAGCGCAACGAGAATCTTGCCGAATCAACGATTGACAAGCTCAAGACCATTTTTGAAAAACAGTTTCTCTCGTGGGCTAGTGAGTCGCGATTGATACATCTCGAAGAGATCACGACGGCGGACCTGGAGGCGTTTCGCGACACGTGGGAGGACGGGCCTCTCGCGAAGAAGAAAAAGCAAGAGCGGTTGATTGGTTTCTTCTACTACTGCCTGCGACTTGGTTGGATCAAATCGAATCCGGCTGTTTCGTTAGGTCGTATCAGAGCGGACGGCCCCCCGACCGACTACTTCCCGAAGCACGAATTTGAACAGATCATCGATGCCACGTACATCTACCAGCCCAAAGGTTGGGTTGAGTGCAGAAATCAAGCGACACGGCTTCGAATTCTGACACTATTGATGCGTTGGAGCGGACTCGCCATCCGCGATGCGGTAACACTAGAGCGGCGGCGCCTGAACGATAAAGACGAGCTTTTCTTGTATCGAGCGAAGACCGGCAATCCGGTTTACGTTCCGCTCCCCCCAGATGTTGCGGAATCTTTGCGGACGATTCCACCTGGTCCGACTCCCAATCCCCGATATTTCTTTTGGTCTGGTAACGGTTCGCCCAAGTCAGTGGTTGGCAATTGGCAGCGAAGTTTTCGCCGGCTCTTCAAGATATCCCATCTACGGCGAGAAGATGGAACGCCAAAGCGCTGCCATCCGCACATGTTTCGCGACACATTCGCGGTTGAGATGCTACTTGCCGGCGTGCCTCTCGAACAGGTCTCAATCCTGCTTGGTCACAAAAGTGTGAAGATCACGGAGAAGCATTACGCGCCTTGGGTTAAGGCTCGACAAGAGTTGCTGGCCGCCAATGTTCGCAAGGCCTGGACTGTCCTTCAAAACGGCGGCAAGAAGTCACGCCGGAAGCAAACGCAGCGGGTAAAGACAGCTTAAAGGTGTACGAGTTGCTAATTTCAACTCGCTCGCCGCAGTTTCCGATGCACCCGTAGTAAAACTGTTTCAGGTACACGTAAAGTCCGGTAACCACGCTTGTGGCGAGTTTCCGTTGAACCCCACTGAATCACTCCAGGTTCTCTTTCAAAGATCCGGCGTACTGTTTTCTGGCTTAGTGCCCAAAGCTCGGAGATTTCGATTACGGAATAGTTGTTTTTCGTTGGCTAAATCAGCTGGGGCTGAAGAGAACGACTCAATGTGAGCCGAGCTCGGCGATTTTCGAGCTAGTTCTGCCATATTGAGCCTTCCCGCAAGGAACACAGGCTAGATCGGCCGTAACGCGGATCGTGTTTCCAAGCGTTCAAGTGTTAACTCATTTGAGTCCTCGCTGGTATTCTTGTCCAATAACTTTTCGTCTTTGCATTATTCCCTGCGGTTATAGCTAGACCGCGTGGGATCAGATTTCGATCAAGGTTTTCGTGGCTCACTCGCCAGTCCACAAACCTCTCGCCTGACCCTTGCTCAAATATGCACGTCCGCGTCCGCTGGTGAAGTGAGAAATCCAGCACGTTCCCGCATCGCGGGTCTCCGGATCACAATTCCAGCTATTCTGATGTCAACTCTGAATAGTAGATGGGAGATTCTGATCCAGCAGAGCTGATGCCGGCGCCGGCATCTCACGCTTGCATCAATTTTCGTTGATGCTCAAACTTTGTGCGTCTTCCCTGCTACTCAGATTCATCCGATTTGCTAATTTAGTCTCCGTTACATGGGTGAACCCCGTGCCAAGTGATACGAAGGTATCGATTCATACCTTCGTCTAATAGACTTCTCTCCCCTGTGCTGTGTTAATTGGCATTTGGGTGAGCGAATCGACAGGTTGAGTGGCAAGTCGTAACGTCAGCGAGGTCACGCTCGAACGGAATGATCAAGCATCATTGCGAGTCATTCCGAAACGAGGAGGCTTGCGCAAGATGTACGACTCTTCGTCGATCCGCTGCCATGGGCAGGAGCACCGTGCTTACGGCTCTTCCGTGAATACAATCTGTGTATTTTTGGGAATCGTTGCGGGCGGTCAGTTCCTATTTTCGGGACAATCAGGAGTTTGAGTGATGCATCCTTCCCCGAATCGGGAAGAAGACTTCTGGCAGAGGAGTCTTAAAATGGGACACCCTCTTCAAACAGTAAGGCTGCGTTCCCGCCGGCTTGTGGTGGCACGCAAGACGCTGGTGTCAGTCCTAATTCTTACAGGGTTCATCGCAATTGAGGGTTGTCACTCGCGAAAATCCGACTCCAGCCCAACCATTGAGTTTACGAAGATTCCTCCCGCGGCGCAGGGTGGCCGAGAGAGGGTCGATACAATCGCCGGCCTTGTCAAGAACGCCCACCCAGGGCAACAGATTGTAATTTATGCGCACAGTGGACAATGGTGGGTGCAGCCCTGGCCTGAGCATCCATTTATCCCCATCAATGCGGACTCAACGTGGAGCACAGAAACTCATCTGGGATTTGACTATGCTGCGTTACTGGTAGAACCGGACTATCATCCGTTGCCTGAAATCGATGTAGTTCCAACTCGAGGCGGTTCCGTTGCTCTCGTGACTATTGTTAAGGGTACCGGAACACCCCAATTGGCCCCCACGGGATCGCTTAAGTTCAGCGGCTATGATTGGGCTGTTCGCACGATTGAGAGTGACAAGGGCGGCATAAGCAACCTTTACGATCCGAAGAATGCTTGGACCGATGCCAAGGGCGCTCTTCACATGCAGATCACAAGGAAATCGGACAAGTGGTCTTGTGCAGAAATATTCTTAAACCGCACGCTTGGGTACGGGACGTATTCGGTAACTATACGTGACACTTCACATTTAGAGCCGGCTGCGGTCTTCAGCATGTTTACTTTCGACGACTCGGATAGCGAGCAGCACTTTCGGGAAATGGACTTAGAGGTCGGAGGCCGGGACGCTGCACATCGGAATAATGCAAGGTATACGATCCAACCGCTTTATATTCCTGGAAACCTCTTCGCGTTTGCGGTGCCCACAGGCACGTTGACATTCGTTCTGAACTGGGAACCTGGGCATGCAATTTTCAAGACATTTCGCAAAAGCTCTGCAGACGCCGGAGGTCAACTCGTTTCCGAACATGAGTTCAGGTCTGCGATACCGGTACCGGGCAAGGCAGTACCCCGTCTGATCTTTTATGTCGTTGCGAGCGACAAAAATCCTATGCAGAAGCCGAGCGAGGTCGTGGTTGATAAGTTCGAATACCTTCCATGAAAACGCTTCGGGAGGACGCCTGCTATTCAGGGGTGTTATTACCGTCCTCGCGGCTCTCTGCTTCACTGTTTCAGCGACTGCGGTCGATCCTGCCCGAGACGTGTCGCAATATCTCCATGAGTCGTGGGGAGCGGAGAAAGGATTCCCGGGCGACTCAATAACGGCCATCGCGCAGACTTCCGATGGCTATCTCTGGATCGGAACAGATAAAGGCCTCGTTCGTTTTAACGGTTTCAATTTTCACGAGTTTGAGGTGGCCCACCCTGATCCAATCCAGATTGGTCCTGTGCGCACGCTGGTGGTTGATTCAAGCGATAACCTCTGGATCTTGCTGCAAAACACCCAAGTCTTTCGTTACCACAACGGGGTCTTCGAGCCTATCCGCGGCTGGACTGAGGGCGGTACAACAGCAATGGCACGGGGAACATCCGGTGACGTTTTGCTCTCATCGTCAGCTGCGGGAACTCTGACATTCAGCGGGAATGGCTTTCGGAGCTTGTCGTCCGCGACTCTTCTTACCGACGCTGCCAGAACTCCTGACGAACGAGCAACACCCTTCAGTTTCTTTGATCGTCTGGCGTCACCCACATCTCTGGTCACTTCGATGGCGCAGACCGACGATGGAAAGGTTTGGCTTGCCACAGAGCATCGAGGGCTCTTCTACCTTCAGCAGGGCCGCATTTCGGGCGTCCCAAAAGGACCGGCTGATCGGAAGATTCACTGTTTCCTGCCGAATAAAAATTCGGAGCTGTGGGTCGGAACGGAGAATGGCATCCTTCGTTGGAATGGAAAAGTGCTTAGTTCGGAAGGTTTGCCTTCATCTCTCCTCAATCTCGACGTGCTCTCAATTCTTCGGGATCGGGACTCGAATATCTGGATTGGCACGAGCCGCGGACTCTTTCGATACAACGCTAATGGGGTTTCTTTACTCAATACTCACGAAGGCATTGGGCCGGTAACTGCCCTTTTCGAAGATCGAGAAGGAAATATATGGTTCGGTTCCGCACGCGGCCTTGAGCGACTGCGCGACAGCGCCTTTGTTACGTACTCCATTCCCAACTTGAAGTCGCAAAGCACGGGGCCCGTATACGTTGACTCGCGGGGCCGCGCTTGGGTTGCGCCCATTGAGGGCGGCTTACGATGGTTAAAGGGAGAAACAAATGGAGCTGTCACGGCGGATGGGATAGCCAGCGACGTCGTCTACTCCATTGCTGGCACTGATAGGGATGTTTGGGTGGGACGACAAAAGGGTGGGCTCACCCATCTGACGTACTCCGGCAATTCATTTATCGCCAAGACCTACACCAAGGCGGACGGTTTGGCACAAGACAGCGTTTACGCTGTTTACGAAAGTCAGGATGGCACGGTATGGTCCGGTACCCTGAGCGGCGGTGTCAGCAAACTGAAAGAAGAACGCTTCACGAACTACACAACGATCGACGGTCTCGCCTCCAACACCGTCTCATCGATCGCCGAGGAGGCCGACGGAAGTATGTGGTTCGGTACTCCTAATGGTCTCAGCCACTTCTCGAAGAACCAATGGCGAACTTATGACGTCCACGATGGCCTCGTTTCCCCAGACATCAACTGTCTTCTCGAGGACTCCGGCGGTGTGCTTTGGATTGGCACTGCGGGAGGCCTAGCCTTTCTTCGTGACGGGCGCATTCAAACCCCTCAGAGCAATCAATCCTGGCTAACCGAGCCCATCTTCGGAATAGCGGAGGATGGTAGTGGATCGCTGTGGATAGCAACGAGCGCTCGAGTGCTACGAGCAAAGCGAGATAGTTTGACGAATAATCAAGCGCTCGACGACTCAGCTTTTCGGATATATGGGCGGGACAATGGCCTGGAAGGCACCGAAGGAGTGAAGCGCTTCCGTTCTCTCCTTGGAGACTCTAAGGGAAATGTGTGGTTTTCTACAACTCATGGCCTCTCGGTAGTGAATCCTGATCGAAGAACGGTTGACTCATTTCCACCAGTGTTGCGCATCGAGATGATTACAGTGGACGGCAACGAAGTCAATTCGGAGCAGACGATCCCGGTTCCATCTGGCGAGCACAGAATCGTGTTTCACTATCTGGGGTTGACGCTCACTAATCCTGAGCGAGTCCGTTATCGCTATTGGCTCGAAGGTCTTGATCGGGGATGGAGTGAAGTCACCGGCAATCGAGAAGCCACGTTTTCCAACCTGAAGCCTGGCAAATACCGGTTCAGGCTAGTGTGCAGCAATAGAGAGGGCGTATGGGACACACAGGAGGCATCGCTGCAGTTCAGCATCGCCCCAGCATGGTTCCAAACAATCTGGTTTCGTACTTTCTGTGTGGTCGCATTCTTCGCGTTATTGTGGAGCTTGTACTGGATGCGACTCCAGCAGGTGCGGCGTCAGTTCAACATAAGCCTGGAAGCGCGGTTGAACGAACGCGCTCGGATCATTAACACCATTCCCGCACTCGCCTGGGCTGCTCGCCCCGATGGAGCTGCAGAATTCTTCAACCAGCGCTGGCACGACTACACGGGCCTCACGTCTAAGGAAGCCGAAGATTGGGGCTGGAAGGTTGCGATTCATCCCGATGATCTGGATCGAATGATAAGTTATTGGAAAGCAGCAATCGAAACAGGCGAACCAGTTGAGATCGAGGGCCGTCTTCGGCGCTTTGATGGTGAGTTTCGATGGTTTCTCTTCCGTGCCAACGCTGTGCGCGACGAATCGGAGGCAATCGTCAAATGGTACGGGACCAATACAGACATCGACGATCGCAAACGCGCTGAAGAACAAGTTCACCGCAGCGAAGCATTTCTCGTGGAAGGCCAACGCCTGAGCCGGACCGGAACTTATTCCTGGCGCCCGCATACGGGCGAAATTACGTGGTCAAAAGAACTCTACCGTATCTTTGAGGTTGAGCCAGGCACGCCAATATCGTTGGACGCAACTCTGACTCGTATTCATCCCGACGATATCTCTTCGGTCCGCGAGGTACAGGCGCGGGGCCTGCAATCTGCCAGCGATTATGAGCACTCATTTAGGGTTCTGCTGCCTGACGGCCGCATTAAATTCGTTCACGTAAAGGCACGGGCAACGCGCGGTGCCGATGGCCAGCCGGAATTCATCGGAGCTGCCCAGGATGTAACGGATAGTAAGATTGCCGAAGAAGCCCTCAACCGGGCCAGGTCCGAGCTTGCCCATGTGTCGAGAGTGACGACACTGAACGCTCTGACCGCATCGATCACCCACGAGATTAACCAGCCTCTGGCGAGTCTGGTCACCAACGCCAGCATCTGTCTGCGGAGACTAAATGCTGAACCACCGAATGTCGATGGTGCGCGTGAAACAGTGCAACGAACCATTCGGGATGCGAACCGCGCTACCGATGTGATCACCCGGTTGCGTGCCTTGTTTAGCAAGAAGGAGATCAAGCTCGAGCCGCTTGATCTGAACGAGGTAACGCGCGAGGTGATTGCCTTGTCGTTGAACGATCTTCAAAGAAACGAGGTCATCCTACGCTCGGAGCTCGGTGCGGATATCCCGCCCGTTATCGGCGATCGAGTCCAATTACAGCAGGTGACCCTGAACCTGCTTCGGAACGGTTCGGACGCAATGACTACTGTTGAGGGCCGCCCCCGACAACTGCTTGTCAGGACTCAGCGAGACGGACTCGATCGTGTGTGCCTGAGCGTGCAGGATAGCGGGTGCGGCGTCAATCCTCAAGATTTTGAGAGACTGTTCGAGGCTTTTTACACCACAAAAAAGACAGGCATGGGTATTGGATTGTCCGTCAGCCGCTCAATCATCGAAAGGCATCATGGCCGCCTATGGGCCGAGCGGAATGATGGCCCAGGAATTACGTTCTCGTTTTCTATCCCTTGCAGTCCTGAGGGGGCCCAGGCTTCTATTGCGTAGAGATGGGCAGAGTCAACGCGCTTTAGCAAGCGTAGGTGGCCTTCGCCAATCATGCACCTCACTGGCTACATCGCTGCTTCCTTCAGAACTTGAGCATTACCGGTAGGATCGGAAATCGCTTTGGTGCAGACCGGGCCGGGGGCAAAACCTCGTGATATGACTTCCCGAGTCTCCTCGCTCGGGCAGAAGCAGTACTAAAGTCGAATTGAACTCAACAGCGTAATAGTGCATTGTCGACGATGGAATCTGCGAAATGGACCCTATGGAACGTCCACTTTTATCCGTGGTCGATGATGATGAGATGCTGCGCGAGTCTGTACCCGACTTACTCAGAGAGTTCGGCTTTGCGGCGAGAGCTTTTTCTTCCGGGCAAGAGTTTCTCTCGTCTAGCTATGTTGAAAAAACACGCTGTCTGATCCTCGATGTCGCCATGCCACAAATGTCCGGACTGGACTTACAGTCAGAATTGCGGCGCCGCGGGTATTCGATTCCGACAATTTTCATCACTGGTCAGAAGGACGAAGAAATCCGGGAGCGAGCTTTCCGACAGGGAGCCGTAAGTTTTCTCTACAAGCCCTTCAGCGACAGCGCTTTGCTTGATGCTGTTAACGAGGCACTCTCTGGAAAATGAGGGAGATTACAATGATTTCAGTCGGCACGCTTGGTCCAGAAGTGGGGTTCTCACCAATGAATACTGACAGACCCATCGTGTTCGTTGTTGACGACGACGATTGGGTGCGCGAATCTCTACAGACCTTGATAGAAGATGCAGGTTGGCAGCCGGAGACTTTCGCATCCGCACAAGAGTTTCTCGATCGCCCGCGGGAATTCACTCCAAATTGTCTCGTGCTCGACATTTCCCTGCCCGGACTCAATGGCCTTGAGTTGCAGAAGCGCATGGCTGAGCGCACCGAGATGCCGATCATCTTCGTTACAGGACACGGGGACATTCCCATGTCAGTCGGCGCCATGAAAGCAGGGGCGGTGGAGTTCCTGACGAAACCTTTCGATCCCGAAGTATTGTTGACGGCGATCCGGCAGGCGTTAGAACGAAGCCGCACGGCTCTCGCTCAAGAGCTCAAGATGCAGGAACTCCGAGAACGTTATGCGTTACTTTCTCGTCGCGAACGGGACGTCATGGCGTTAGTCGTTGCCGGTCTGCTCAACAAACAGGTAGCTGGCGAACTTGGGATCGCTGAGAGTACGGTAAAGGCACACCGCGGCCAGGTTATGCAGAAGATGAAGGCCAACTCCGTCGCACATCTCGTAAAGATCAACGTTAAACTCGGCCTTAAAGCTCCTCACTAACGTGTTCAGTGAGTCTGTCGATCCGCGCATTTTACGAAATCGGATTGCTTGAATTCACTTGGGCTTGAAGCGAAAGGATGTCTTGTTGCGGCTCCTCCGCCGCATGCCTTCTTCAATCAACAACGTAGAAGGCGATCGCGTGGTCATACGCTTCTTTCAGGGTTTCCACTCTGTCATCTTTCGATCGCATCCTTATTCGTTTCTATGAGACCGATCAGACAGAAATGGAATGCGATTTGTAATGCCTCGCCGCAGTAACGTACGCCGCATTAGCTCCAGTACTTTCTTGCGTGCACGTGCCGATTGTGCCTTCACTGTTCCAGTGGGTACCCCCAAAACATTCGCAGCCTCTTGAATCGATAACCCATCAATGTCTCGTAACTGAAATGCTCGACGCAAGGCAGGAGAGAGTTGACGGTGAACACGTCTCAATCGCTTGCGCAATTCCAAGTCGCTGCACTCGTGCTCTGGACCAGGCCGATGATCCACCAAACGCTCGCACAACGGCTGTTCGTCATCGTTTCTGCCCTCGAGAGGCACGTGCACATGATGGCGCCGCGCGCGCATCTGCATTTTCGCGCTGTTGTGCACGATGGCTGTCATCCACGTAGACATTCGAGATTCTCCCTTGAATTGATCCAGGTGTGTATACGCGGCGACCAGGGCATCTTGCACTGCATCCTCGGCGTCAGCCGCATTTCCCAAGAGCCGATATGCCCTGCGATAAAGCATGGGCAAATCGCTAGAAAGGATGCGGCCGAATGCTTTCGTTGCGTCCTGAAGGCCGGAAGGTCCGACACACTCGCCGGCGCCAATATATCGCTCTCGTGTTTGCATTCTCTTTTCCTCCGCCAGAAGTCTCGCTACGCCGCTTCCATTCGATTCCTTGGTCACGCGAAAGCGCTCTAACTTCGACGACATAAGACCAGAGGTTCCACGGAGGAACAATTAGACGATGGTGTTGAGCATACTTTCGTATTAATTGCGGCAACTACAGTTGCCTCGGTCCGGTGCGGATGAGTGAAGCATCCGCACACTCCGACGCGCGACGTATTACTCGAACAATACGAAGGTACGGTCAGTACGAACGTCCAATTGCCGCGCATCTACTCTCGTGATGTGATGAGAGCGCTTTAGACAACTTTATTTGTTGTGCCGCGTTGACAGGCGTGGACACACGAAGAAGGAGAAACAAAATGAAGAATCACGAGAGTGTAATCAGCAATCCTTCGAATCGGCGCGGCTTTCTGAAGACCGGATTGGTGGGCGCCGGGGCAGTGGCCGTGGGGACGGGCTTGCTCGGCCGCGTCACTAAGGCAGCTGCGCAGCAGACAGGCTCGAGCAGTAGCCTCACTGCGGGTGATATTGCCATCCTGCAGTTCCTGGCTGCGGGAGAAGCTCTCGAGGGCTGACTTTTACACACAATATAACGAACTGGGCGGCATCCGAGACAGCGAAGAGTCGGGAGGAAGCGGTAATCGAACCTATACCGAGAAACTGAGGAGAATTGATCACAATTTCCCTCAATACCTTCACGACATAACCGACGACGAGAAGAGCCATCAGAATTTCCTGAATGCCTATCTTGTTTCGAATGGCGCCGATCCCGTCGACATGGAACCGTTTCGGACGCTGCAGGGTAGCACCGCGACAGGGTCCAGCGGAACGCTACGGCTTACGAACCTGATGCAGTTGACGATCAACACCAGTTGGTGGACGCGTTACCGCAGCAGTGCAAACAATCCCGACGTGAATCCCATTACCTTTGAGCAGGCTGTTCCCGATCTGAACAATGGGCAGTTCACGGCCATTCCGAGAACAGATGACGACCTGTTCCCCGAGAAACACATCCAGGCCATTGCCAACACCGCGGCCTTCCATATCCCGACCGTCGAACAAGGCGGCGGCAGTTTGCGCCTGGCTCTGGCACAAAGGGTTACAAGCGTAGAAGTTCTAAGACTGCTCATCAGCATGGGACCGATTGAGCTCATGCATTTTCAAACCTGGTCAAAATTGGATGGCAATGTCCCGCCACTGACCGACCCAACGAATGGATTGACATTTCCCGACCTGAACTGCGGCGTGGATCCTAACACTGGCAAAAGAGGCCCCGGTGTCCGCGAAATGTTCCAAACGAACCTGATCCTTCCCGAACCGTGCCCATTCATCAACACCAGCCTCCCAGCTTGCTCCGTGATTCGGCCAACCAACACGACGGGCGCTGCGACGGGGGCACTTAACGGACTGAAGGCGATGGGACTGTTCATTGGCCAGTCGGATGCGTTTTTTACGTTCATGACCAATCTGGCCACAGCCGCGGACGCTGCGCAACGCGGAGTCTAGCGAACCTGGCATTTACGCTGTGGGAGTTCCGGCAATACCAGGCTGCGACTCCCACCTTCCTCAATCGTTAGAGCTCGTGAGCTAAGCCATGCAGCGGGTCCGCTGCAATGAGCTTGACAAAGACTTCAGAGGCACTCGGTAGAAGAAGAGAGATTAAGGAGCGCACACATGTTTGAAGGACTGTTTCAACCCACTCATCTATTGGTTATTTTTGGTATCGCCCTGCTTGTCTTTGGGCCGAAAAAGCTGCCCGAGTTAGGCAAAGGTATCGGTGACGGCATTCGTGGGTTCAAATCCGCGATCAAAGCAGAAGAAGACAAAACCGAAACGGCAATCTCTCCGGCTACGGATCCGGGAATGGGAAAAGAGTAAGTTGTCGAGTTTCGGAGCCGAGACGCACCTGCAGAGAAAGGAAAACAAAATGACTTTCAGAAGACGGTTCTTCTATTTGGTAATGATTCCGGTAGTCGCGGTCGCCGTGTGGCCGCAAGACCATTCGATGAGCCACATGGCTGCGCAAGATACAAACTGGGCTGCCTTGATGAAGAGCATGGAAACGATGCACGCCGCCATGGCTGCCGCAGAACCATCCGGCAACAAAGATGTGGACTTCGCAAACCTGATGCTGCCGCATCACCAAGCTGCCGTCGACATGGCGAAGACGGAGCTTCTATATGGCAACGACCCACAGATGCGCCGGCTTGCGCAGGAAATTATTACGGACCAGGAATCCGAGATTCAGTTGATGCAACTCTGGCTTGAACGCCAAAAGGCGCACCATAAGACCCAAGTCAATTAAGTGACTCCGGAGCACGAGGGGAACAATAGCAATGAGAATCAATAGAAATGTGGCCAGCCGGATTTTGTATCTCGTCGTGACCCTACCTCTCGTCGAGTTCGCGGTCGCGCAACAGGCTCCATGGGGACGCCCCAATATTCCGGTTTCGTCCCATGACCGCGTCTACGCCGCAGACCAGACCTCTAATACTGTTTCGGTGATCGATCCCTCCAGCAACAAGTTGCTAGGAGTGATCCGTTTGGGTAACCCCGTTCCTGGAGCGTTGTCCCCGCTATATAAAGGACAACTTCTCGTCCACGGCCTCGGCTACTCGCCGGACTCAAGGACCTTGGCGGTTGTATCGATCGCTTCGAATGCCGTGACGCTCATTGAGACCGCGACGAACAAAGTGAAAGGAACTATCTACGTCGGCCGGTCTCCTCACGAGGCGTTCTTTACCGCCGATGGGCAGGAATTGTGGGTGACCGTTCGCGGCGAAAACTATATCTCTGTCATCGATCCAAATCAGATGAAGGAAATTCGCCGTATAGCGCTGGCCAATGGCCCGGGCATGACGATGTTCGGAGCTGACGGCAAATATGCCTTTGTATGCTCAAGCTTCACTCCTGAGCTTACGGTGATCGAGACTGCTTCCCACCAGATCTCCAAGAGGATTCCGCAGGCCAGTCCCTTTTGTCCGGACATCGCAGTTAGCCCGGAAAATGATGAAGTCTGGATCACGCTGAAGGACATCGGCAAGGTGCAAGTGTTCAACGCGAAGCCGCCCTTCGAGCAGCTTGCGCTCCTCGACACGGGAGCGATCACGAATCACGTGAACCTCGCAGACAACGCCAACGGCAAATTTGCGTACATCACTGTCGGTGGCACCAACGAGGTAAAGGTCTATCGCCGTGGTGCGGCTCCAACTCTGGTCGCTACTGTTATGGTCGGGGATTTGCCGCACGGCATTTGGCCTTCGGGTGATGGCACAAGAATTTACGTCGCTCTGGAAAATGGCAACCATGCGGTCGCGATTGACACATTGACGAACAAGGTCATCGGCAACATCCCCGTTGGGCAGACGACGCAAGCTCTCGTCTATGTTCCGAGCGCAGTTCCAACCGGCACCGGCACTGACAACCTCGTCCCGCTCGGTGAGGCAAGCAATACCGAGCATATCCGCCTGGAAGCAGCAGGAACGTCATCACCAGCCGCACAGGCGTCAGCAGCCGTTAATTCGCTGGGGCTTCTTGACCTCGTGGAAATTGCCGCAACAGGGCTGACCTCTGGGGCGCAGTACCGTTTGTATCTTGCACAGAACAATCAACCTCCTTACGGGAACCTCGAGCCGCTGGCGACCTTCAAGGCGAATGCCGATGGCGCAGGGATCGTCCAGACGATGGGCCCGCTCAAAACGCTCGCTCATCCCGACGCAGCGATCAAAGGATCGCTGCCGCAGAGATTCCTGATTATCACCGACCTCGACGATCCATCGCGTGTCGTGCTACGGCAGGCTGGTTCATCGAAAGGTTTCTAGTGAAGCGGAGAAAAGAAGTCATGACTCAGAGTGGATCATTTTCCAATTCGTTGTACACGGACCAGTTGCACTTGGCCGAGCGCGAGTTATCAGCGTTCATCGCTGCCGTGAAAGCATCGTACGGTGAGGAGGAGGCCGAGCTTTCTGCGGAGGACTGGATCGCAGAATCGGAACTTATGGACAGTTCACCTAGATCTGAGCTGCGAAATTGGCGCGCGGTCACGATCGCAGCATCGGCTCGATTGGCAAATCGCCTGAATGCTGACTGCATCGTCAGGAGTCGGTCGGCACATCGGCAAGCGGTACCAAGGTATCGCCAATACCATCGTCCAATTGTCGCGATTGGGCACTTCTGACTTAATGCCCTTTATACGGCGCCGAGGCAATGATGCCAGCCAGCGAACTGTGGCGTTCGGACCACTGCTGGAAATCGAGATAACGGAAACACTGAATGTTGCACTATTCAGTCTCTCTACGTTGTGGGGAAGATATCCCGCAAGCCGGTGAAAGAAGGCAATATGACGTATCGCATAGCCGATGAGTTGGTGAGCCGGCTGGTGGAAGCCGGCGTCAAACGGATCTACGGGCTTGTGGGCGATAGCCTGAACCCTGTCACTGACGCCGTGCGGCGAAACGGCAAGCTGCAATGGATCCATGTCCGTCACGAGGAAACTGCGGCGTTCGCGGCGGGCGCCGAAGCACAACTAACGGGGAAACTGACGGCGTGTGCCGGCAGCTGCGGCCCAGGAAACTTGCACCTGATCAATGGCCTGTTTGATTGCCACCGCAGTATGGCTCCGGTCCTGGCTATTGCTTCGCATATTCCGAGTACTGAGATCGGCACTGGCTACTTCCAAGAAACTCACCCCGAAAACCTCTTCAAAGAGTGCAGCCACTACTGTGAGTTGATCTGGAACCCCGAACAGATGTCTCGCGCTCTGCATATTGCCATGCAAAGCGCAGTGGGAAAGGGCGGCGTGGGGGTCGTTGTTCTCCCCGGCGATGTGGCGGCAATGGAGCTGCCAGTCAACGACCTTCCTCGGTCCGTCCTAACCCACCGGCCAGCGGTGCGTCCCTGCGAGAGCGACATCATCCGCTTGGCTGAAGTGCTGAATACGGCAAAACGCGTCTGTCTTTTCTGCGGGTTCGGATGTGCCGATGCGCATGACGAGGTGGTTGCGCTTGCTGAGAAATTGAAATCGCCCGTCGGGTGCGCGTACCGCGGAAAGCCATATGTCGCCTACGACAACCCATTTGAAGTTGGGATGAGTGGGCTGTTGGGCTATGGCGCCGCATACGAAGCCATGCATGAGTGCGACGTCCTGCTGCTTCTCGGCACAAACTTCCCTTACGACAAATTCCTGCCGACCAAGCCACTGATCGCCCAGGTCGATATAAGAGCGGAGCAACTCGGCCGACGCAGCAAGATCGACCTCGGACTCTGCGGTGATGTGAGGGAAACGATCCGGGCATTGTTGCCAATGGTCTCGACAAACGATGATCGTGCGTTCCTCGACAAGATGTTGAGCAAGCATCGAGACGCAGTGAAGAAGTTACAGGTTTATGTCGAGCACATCGGCCAGCGTCGTCCGATGCATCCGGAACCCGTCGCCGCAATACTGGACGAGATCGCGGCTGACGACGCGATTTTTGCGGCCGACACCGGAATGTGTAACGTCTGGTCTTCACGCTACATCCAGCCGACAAAAGATCGACGGCTCATCGGATCCTTCATGCACGGATCCATGGCCAATGCGTTACCCCAGGCAATCGGCGCCCAATTGGCATTTCCGGACCGCCAGATCATCTCCATGTCGGGAGACGGCGGATTGTCCATGCTCATGGGTGATCTGCTGACCGTTACGCAATACAACTTGCCCCTCAAGATTGTTGTCTTCAACAACAGCGCCTTGGGGATGGTGAAGCTGGAAATGGAGGTCGCGGGGCTTCCTGATTGGCAGACAGACAACAAGAACCCGAACTTCGCCAAAGTTGCAGAAGCGATCGGGTTAATGGCGATCAGAATTGAAGATCCCTCAGAGCTTCGTTCCGGGCTCCAAAAAGGCCTGGACTACCCTGGCCCGGCGTTGATTGATGTAGTCACAGACCCGAATGCGCTTTCCATGCCCTCGCACATTAGCGCTGACCAGGTGGAAGGCTTTGGTGTAGCGATGATGAAACTTGTGCTCTCCGGGCATATCGATGAGGTTGTGGACACAATACAAGGAAACATTCGGCAAGTCTGAGTGTCATTCGAGAACTTTACGACGTGCGATCTGCAGAACCTGTTAGGAGAAGTTGTGAGCGCAGAAACAAGAACGACATCCAGCCACGAAACCGGCGAGAGCCTTAGCGGCGTCGACCATAGCGGTCTGCTTTCACAAGCACGAAGATTAATGGCAAGGGCCGTGGGAGTTGACGGTCATATCGACACGATTCAACGCGTGATGATGGGCGAAGATCTCGGCCAACGGCACAACGTGGGTCACGTAGATCTTCCCCGCCTGCGCGAGGGCGTGATGCACGCTCCGTTCTTTGCACTGTGGGTCCCCGTCTTCTTCCGAGGGGCGGAGGCCGTGCGAAGGACCCTGGACCTGTTGGATGCGATGCAATCTCTATTGGACGATTACAAGGATGAAATCGAACAGGCCACGACAGCGGCAGATATCAATCGGATCGTAGATGCCGGCAAGATCTCGGCATTTCTGACGATTGAAGGTGGGCACGCAATTGATGATGACCTTTGCGTCCTGCGAATGTACTACCGGCTGGGGATACGGTCGATGACGCTGACCCACGCTCGCAACACCAACTGGGCGGATTCGGCAAGTGACACACCGGCGCACTACGGCCTGACGGATTTCGGCAAAGCAGTGGTCCGAGAAATGAACCGATTGGGCATGGTTGTTGATCTTGCTCACGCCTCTGACAAGACGTTTTACGACGCGCTCGCGGTCACGAGTAAGCCGGTAATCGTTTCACACTCCTCGATGCGAGCAATTTCTGATGTTCCGCGAAATGTGTCGGACGATATGCTCCGCGCACTAGCTAAGAACGGTGGCGTGATCGGGATCAACTTCGGCATGGGGTTTATTAATCCACGCGATGCAGAGAAGCTGCGTTTAGCGACGGACACCGAGGCGGACGCGCCGAAGCTGACCGGTAAAGAACTCGACGAATATGCGGCGGCGAATGCGCAGAAGTTATTCGGTAAACGGGCAACTGTGGTAGCGACCGTGGAAGACGTGGCCGATCACATTGATTACGCGGTGCGGATCGCAGGTATCAATCATGTCGGAATCGGGAGTGATTTCGATGGTATCGCGGCAACGGCAAATGGCTTGGAAGACATATCGAAGATGCCCACACTGGTCGCGGTCTTATTGAAACGAGGATATGGAGAAAGCGACCTGCAAAAGATTCTAGGCGAGAATTTCCTGCGCGTCGTTCGCGAAGTCACGGGCGAGTAGGACTATTGAGGCGTGCGATGGAAGCCGACCGAATTCAACGATCGAGATGCGCACATCGCGATCGCTAAGAACGATAGGGGAATCCGACAATGACGAGCAATCTGACAAAGCTTGGATCGGGTGAACGAGCCCGCGAAGACAACCCGTTACGGACCGCCTTGCTTGACTCGGTGACTCACGAATTCCGCACACCGTTGACAGCGATCAAGGCAGCCATCACTGCGCTCCTGACAGACTCGAATCTGCGGCTTTCGCAGCGCAAAGAACTTCTCTCCATAATCAATGAAGAAGCGGATCGTTTGAACCTACTGATCGGCGAGGCAGCAGCTACATCTCGACTTGAGTCGCGAGTGGAGCTTGATCTGAAGCCGCAGGAGATCCTTTCAATCGTAAACGCTGCAACGGCAGATTGCAGAACTCTGCTGCGATTCCGATCGCTTTCGATTCAATTCGATCAAGGCTTGCCGCCCGTGAGCGTCGACCTACAAAAAGCTCAGAAAGTGTTAGTGCAGTTGATCGAGAACGCGACTAAATACTCACCTCCCGATGAGCCGATCACGATCATGGCCACTTTGAGTGGAGATTTTGTGACGGTGAGCGTCGTTGATCGAGGCAGCGGCATCGAGGAATCAGAACAGAAACTGATCTTCGAGCGATTCTATCGTGGGAAAAACCATCGCGGCGTTGTTCATGGGACTGGGATGGGATTGTCCATCGCCAATGCAATTATCAAAGCTCATGGTGGCTCACTGAGAGTCAGAAGCCAACAGAGTCATGGGAGCACTTCTTCGTTCACCTTGCCCATACACCGGGAAAGGCCGGAACACAGAACTACGTGGATCGCTTGAAGAGCAAAGGACCGAAATTCGTAGAGAAACTTCGCACAAAGAGGAACGCCATGAAAAAGAACCATCAGTTCACGTTATCTACATTCATTTTCGCAATCACGGTAGTCGGTGCACTTGCGCAGCAGCCAGCCGGAGTGCCCGTGCATATAGTGGTCACTGTTGAAGCCCACAAAGGAAATGAAGCACCCGTAATCAACCGCGAAGATGTGATGGTGCATGAGGGGCGCGATCGTGACCCAGTGGTCGACTGGGTCCCGGCTCAAGGCGAAAACGCTGCGCTTGAGCTGATGATCTTGTTGGACGATGGGTCGAGCGCCACCCTGGGTTCTCAGCTCGACGATCTGCGCAACTTCATCAACGCTCAGCCGGACACGACGACAGTTGGCGTCGCCTATATGCGCGACGGTGTTGCCCAAGTTGTCCAGAACTTTACGAGCGACCATTCTCTGGCGACTAAAGCGTTGCGCCTTCCGCTTGGACTCAGAGGGATTAACGGTAGCCCATATCTCTCCCTGACCGACCTGGTGAAGCGCTGGCCCGTGACCGCTGCGCGACGAGCAGTTGTCATGGCAACGGACGGAGTGGACCGTCTATATGGTGCCGGGGATCTCCAAGACCCTTATCTGGATGAAGCGATCGACAGCGCCTTGCGTGCCGGCATTGCAGTTTCGGCGATATACACGCCCGGCGTGGGACATTTTGGTCACAGCTATTGGCAGACCTACTGGGGCCAGATCTATCTTTCGCAACTAGCAGAAGAAACAGGAGGAGAAGCCTACTCCATAGGCTTCACCGGGTCACCGGTATCGTTCACTCCATTTCTGGATGACGTGGAAAAACGGTTGTCACATCAATACATGCTCACCTTCCTAGCTAAGCCCTCGAAGAAGCCTAGTTGGCGGCGAATCCGCCTGATGACGGAGGTCCCGAATGCAGATCTCGTGGCACCCGGAACGGTCTGGGTGACCCCCTAGAACGAAATACCAACGAAGAGCGGATTCAGAGATTGAACCGCTCCCACTCTTTCATAGACAAAAACCAGAGACTCTGGGCGATTGAGCCCCTAAGGAGAAAATATTATGCCTACGCTTTCTGCGAACGACGGAACACAGATTTATTACAAGGATTGGGGTACAGGACAACCTGTTGTCTTCAGTCATGGCTGGCCACTGAGCGCCGACGCGTGGGAAGACCAGATGATCTTCCTTGCTGATCGGGGATATCGCTGCATCGCCCATGACCGTCGTGGCCATGGGAGATCGGGTCAGCCCTGGGAAGGAAACGACATGAATACCTACGCCGATGATCTCGCAACTCTGGTGGAGAAGCTCGACCTGAAGAATGCGATTCATGTTGGCCATTCGACGGGAGGCGGCGAGGTTGCGCGCTATATCGGACGTCACGGCACAAAGCGCGTGGCCAAGGCTGTTCTGATCAGCGCTGTGCCGCCGCTGATGGTTAAGACTACTTCGAATCCTTTGGGCACACCAATCGAAGTATTTGACCAGATCCGCCAGTCGGTGCTCAGCGATCGCTCACAATTCTGGAAGGATCTCAGTGCTCCTTTTTATGGTGCAAATCGCCCAGGAGCCAAGGTGTCGCAAGGATTGCGGGACTCGTTCTGGCTTCAGGGCATGATGGCCGGGCACAAGGCGGTTTATGACTGCATAAAGGCCTTTTCAGAGACAGACCAGACTGAAGACCTGAAGAAGTTCGATGTGCCCACCTTGATTCTTCATGGCGACGACGATCAGATCGTGCCGATCAAAGACTCGGCTCTCTTGTCGTCAGAGATCATCAAGGGATCAACGCTAAAGGTCATCCCTGGAGCCCCACACGGGATGGTCTCAACACTTAAGAATCAGATCAACGAAGAATTGCTAGCTTTCTTGAAGCAAAGCGTAGAGGCCGCCGCTTAAGCGGCCTCCGAACTCTTTGCCAGTCAACTCTCCTGCCGAGTGGGAGGCCGAAGTGTTGTTCAAGTGCAGGTGAACAATCCTCGTAAGTCACTGCATACGGTTGACGCGACCAGACCTGGACGAAAGTACCGTTAATACCATCGTCTAATTGCAGCTCAAATAAGCATGTGATGTGATGCAACGCAGTCAGTCGTATATGGCGTCGCGCCGAGGGCAGAAGCGGTTAGTGATGTGGTCCCTCAGAGAGTGCGCGATGCTGACGGAACGAGTCCAGGGCATGTTGGTGCGGCTTGTGTGTCGGCCGCGTCGGTCTCTATCAAATCAAATAAGGAGCTGCAAACATGAAGCGCACAACCATACTGACCAGTTTGAGTGTTGCGGTGTTGGTCGCCGTCGTTTCCGCGATAGCGGTTAGCGCTGGCCAAGACAAATACTCGGTACAAGTACCCGGCGGGCTCGCGTTCTCAGAGTTTCGGGGATACGAAAGCTGGCAGGTAATCAATGTCAGTCATAGCGGCCCCGCCGTCGCTGCGATTCTCGGGAACCAGACGATGATCGACGCTTATAAGGCGGGCATTCCCGATAACGGTAAGCCCTTCCCCGATGGCGCCATGATGGCGAAGGTCCATTGGAGCGCTATCAAGAATGAGGATGCTCCTGGTAAGCCGACGGTGGGAGGTCCTCAGCATGACATGGATTTTATGGTGAAGGACAGCAAGAGGTTTGCGGACAGTGGAGGATGGGGCTACGCCGAGTTCGAATTTGACGCTGCGACCAACACCTTCAGACCCGGCAATGAAAATGATAGGCCGCCGCAAGCACATGACGCCAAGTGCGGGTACGCGTGCCACACAGAGGCGCAGAAGCGAGATTACGTTTTCACAAGCTACGGGACAAGGTAAAACAACAGGATTTGAACTGAATCTACGAGGAGCAAATTATGCAGCAGTTGAAGATGAAGCGAGTAGTTCCTGTTAAGTGGAGCATGGCAGCCCTGATCGCTATCGCATCCGCAGTGCTTCTGGCCGACACCGCCCTGCAAGCACAGCACGAGAACGGCGCCGGCAAAATTGTCCAGGCTGCCGCATCACCAGATGCGGCACCTCAAGTGACAATCAGTAACTATGCATTCAGCCCCGTTCCCCTAACCGTGAAGGTTGGGACAACCGTCACATGGATCAACCGTGATGACGATCCTCATTCTGTCGACAGCACGGCCGGGAAGTTTAAATCGAAGGCGCTGGATACCGGCAGCACGTTTGAATTTCACTTTACCGAGGCGGGCGAATATCCATTCAATTGCCGGTTCCATCCGAAGATGACCGGGAAGATTATCGTGCAGCCCTAACCACTTGGAAAGCAGGCCATGCGGCCCTGTTTAGAGCCACGGTTGAGACACAACGGCGGGAGTGATCATGACAGGCGCAACTTTGATACGTTTCGAGGTCTTCCACATGGCACTACTTGCGTGGGTGCGCCCAAACCCTTTTGATATCAGGACAGTGATATTTACCAAACACGCGCAACACGTGGTCCTGATCCATTTTCCGATTGCGTTGTTCATTACGGCCGTTGCATTTGACCTCATCGCGTACTGGACTAGGCGCCGCACCTTCGCGGACGCGGCCTACTATAACCTTCTGGTTGCCGCGCTGGCGACTGTTCCGGTCGTTGCCACCGGAATCATTGCCTGGCAACTGCAACTCGAAGGCCAGAAACTCAAAGGCAACTTGCTTCTACACTTGCTCCTCGGCAGTTTGTCGGCCGCCTTAATTTGTCTTGTGTGGTGGTTGCACTTCCGCCCCCGCAGAAAGATGGAGGATCCGCCGACTTACCGTTTCTTGATTGAAGCCATCGCAGTACTAGTAGTGATGGCAACGGGTCACCTGGGGGGATTCTTGAGTGGCGTGAACGTTCCGAGTTGAAACGCGGTAGCATCCTCGCGCCACGACAGAAGAAGTATCGTGTGAATCAATACCTTCGTCTAATAGACTCTCTTTCGATCTTTCTGGCCTAATCATCGATACCTGTCACCAACATTCGTCTCGATGTTTTTGGGAGCGATGCGATGCAGATCAATTTGAGCGCAGTGCCAAAGCGTTATCTGCTAGGCGGCGGATTGTTCCTTTTGCTCGTACTGGGGCTGATCGTTGGAGCCGTACATCCGTATAAACATGCCTTGGGATCGCAACCAGTCGTTTTGCCGGAGGTCGAGGTGCTGCAGGTTCAGCAGCAAGATGTCCCAATATATGGGGAATTCATCGGAACCCTAGACGGGTTGGTCAACGCCGATGTCAGGGCGCAGGTGACGGGATATCTGCTGAAGCAGGGATATGAAGAGGGCAGGTTCGTAAAACAAGGGCAACTCTTATTTCAGATTGATCCACGTCCTTTTCAGGCCGCTCTCGACCAGACCCAAGGGCAGTTGGCTCAGGCCAAGGCAGCGCTGGCCAACGCACAGGCGGTGCAACGCCGGACAGAACTCGACGTGGAACGCTATACACCCCTCGTGAAGGAGCAAGCAGCCAGCCAGCAAGATCTCGACAACGCCATCCAAAATAATCTCGCCGCCCTGGCGACGATCGAAACGGCCAAAGCGCAAATCAAGACTTACGAGGCGTCTGTAGAAACAGCGAAGATCAATCTCGAATTCACTCGTTTGGTTGCGCCCATCGACGGCGTCGCCGGCCAGGCACAACTCCAAGTAGGCGCTTTGGTTAGTCCAGGCAGCGGAGTTGTGACGTCCGTTTCTACAGTGGATCCGATCAAGGCCTATTTCACTGTGAGTGAGGCTCAGTATCTTGACTGGCGAAAACGCTTCCCGACCGAGGCGAGTCGGTGGGAGGCAGATAAGAAGTTGCGCCTCCAGCTTGTTCTGGCGGATGGTTCGACCTACCCACACGAAGGGACTTTCTATTTTTCAGACCGGCAGATTAACGAGGCCACCGGCGCAATTCGGCTCGCCGGGCTCTTCCCGAATCCCAACAATATTCTGAAGCCTGGTGGTTACGCCAAAGTTCGAGCGGTACTAAGGACAGAAGCGGGAGCCCTGCTGGTACCGCAACGTGCCGTCTCTGAGCTCCAGGGCGGCTATCAAGTAGCAGTCCTCGACGCCGACAACAAGGTGAACATTCGGTCGGTGACGGTGGGGCCCCAGGTCGATCGGCGTTGGGTGATCGCTAATGGACTCAATCCGGGCGATCGAGTTGTTGCCGAAGGAGTTCAGAAGGTGCGCAGCGGCGTCCAGGTCAATCCGAAGCCATTCGTTAGCGAAGCGGTGAGTAGGTGACCCCATGTCGAAGTTCTTTATCAACCGGCCCATCGTTGCAATCGTCATCTCGATCGTTTTGGTCCTAGTCGGTTCACTCACCGTTCTCAATCTGCCTGTCGCACAATTTCCAAATATCGCTCCGCCAGAAATCCAAATCTTGGCGACTTATGTCGGAGCAGATGCTCAAACGCTGGAACAGGCCGTTGCCACCCCGCTCGAGCAGCAGATGAACGGCGTGGACAACATGAATTACATGTACTCCCTGAATGCCACGGGAAGCTCCAGCACCAGCTTGATCGTCAATTTTGACCAGAAAACCGATCCGAATACGGATTTTATCTTGGCGCAATCGCGAGAAACGCAAGCCGCTTCTCAGCTTCCCATCGAGGTGACGAATTATGGAATCACCGTTCGCAAATCTGTAACTGCTCCATTGCTGCTCGTTGCTGTCTATTCACCACATGGAACTTATGACGCGACATTTCTGGCGAACTACGCCTACATCAACCTCGCGGATCCAGTCCTGCGGTCGCCCGGCATTGGCAACGTCCAGGTTTTCGGTGCCGGTCAGTATGCGATGAGATTGTGGGTGAAACCCGATGCGCTGGCTAAGCTGGGTATTACAGTTCCGCAAATCGTCAGTGCCATTCAAGCGCAAAATACCGTGAACCCAGCGGGCAAGGCCGGCGGCGAGCCCGCACCGAAGGGCCAGGAATTTACTTACACTGTCTTGGCCCAAGGTCGGCTAATTTCACCGGAGCAATTCGGCCAGATTGTCCTGCGCGAAACACCTGATGGGGGCATTGTCCGTGTGAGAGACGTCGCTCGCATCGAGCTAGGCGCCCAGGACTATAGCGTGGCCGGCCGGTTGGATGGAAAACCGAGCGCTGTTATTGCCGCCTATCAATTGCCGGGATCCAATGCGGTTGACGCTGCTGCCGGAGTCAGGAAACTGATGGAGCAATTGAAGCGGCGCTTCCCAGAAGACTTGGATTTCGTCGTGGCGCTCGACACAACGCGATCTGTCACAGAGGGAATCAAGGAAATTGTTAATACACTCTTGATCGCACTAGTCCTCGTGATTATCGTCGTTTATCTCTTTCTCCAGAGCTGGCGCTCCACCCTAATTCCTCTTCTTGCAGTACCTGTGTCGCTCGTGGGCACGTTCGTTTTGTTCCCGCTGTTTGGCTTCTCCGTCAACACACTTTCTCTCTTTGGCCTGGTCCTAGCTATCGGTCTTGTGGTCGATGACGCCATCGTTGTAGTGGAAGGGGTTGAACGGCACATCGAGGAAGGCTTGACGCCAAAGAATGCTGCATTCAAGGCAATGGAAGAGCTCTCGGGGCCTGTTATAGGAATCGCTCTCGTTTTATCCGCTGTATTCGTGCCGACCGCGTTCATCCCGGGGATCACAGGGCGGCTCTATCAGCAGTTTGCGGTTACGATCGCTATTTCAGTTCTTCTGTCCGCGTTCAACGCCCTCACACTCAGCCCAGCATTAGCTGCGCTCCTGCTGCGCCCTCGCCAACCGAGTCAGGGGCTGTTGCGGCGTTTCTTCGATTGGTTCAACCGCGTGTTCCAGCGCGCCACAGACGGTTATGTCCACTGGAGCGGAGTGCTCGTCCAGAAGACCGCCGTTGCGGTGGCGCTCCTTCTGGTATTTGGTATTGCTGCCGGTTTTTTCGCGCGGCAGGTGCCGACGAGCTTTCTACCAGAAGAGGACCAGGGGTATGCCTATGTGTCTGTTCAGCTTCCAAACGGAGCTTCACTGGAGCGCACAAAAGCAGTCGTCGCGGATGTCGAAAGAACCATTATGAATACGCCGGGAGTGGAACACTCGACGTGTTTTGTGGGATTCAGCCTGCTGAGTTTTGTTCGTACGACCTACAACGCTACGTTCTTTGTGAACTTCAAGCCCTGGGACACGCGAACCACAAGGACTCAACAATTCGAATCGTTGAAAGCCAACCTGAATCGCGAATTCAGCAAGGTGCCCCAGGCGGTTATCTTCGGTTTTGCTCCTCCGGCCATTCCGGGTGTAGGTACAGCTGGAGGATTCACATTCCTCCTCGAAGATCGTTCGGGAGCGGATGTGCAGTTTCTCGCGAAGAACCTCGGCACGTTCCTTGAAGCTGCCCGGAAGCGACCGGAGATTGGCACCATCAACACGACGTTCCTGCCCAGCGTCCCGCAGAAGTTTATCCAGGTTGACCGTGACAAGGTGTTGAAGCAGGGAGTAAATCTCACTGACGTTTATCGGACGATTCAGGCCTTCATGGGCGGGTACTTTATCAACTACTTCAATCGCTTTGGACGGCAATGGCAGGTGTATATAGAAGCCGAGGCGCAGGATCGCGCCGACGTGAATAACGTGGGCAGGTTTTACGTGCTGAATAACAAAGGAGAGAGTGTTCCGCTTTCGACACTCACGACAATCAACTCTCGAGTCGGCCCAGAATTCACGCAGCGCTTCAATGAGTACCGATCCGCCCAGATCAATGGCAGCGCAGCACCTGGGTTCAGCGCAGATCAGGCGACAAACGCTCTCGAGGAAGTTTTCAAGCAAACCATGCCACGAGAGATGGGGTTTGATTATTCCGGCATATCTTTCCAGGAGCAGAAGGCTCGGCAAGGCGTGCCGCCTTCGGTCGTCTTTGGCCTTTCGCTTCTGTTTGTCTTCTTAATTCTGGCGGCGCTCTACGAGAGCTGGTCCCTGCCTTTCAGCGTTCTTCTTAGCACACCGGTCGCGGTGTTTGGAGCGTTCGCCGTGCTTTGGCTGCGTCGTGTCGTGCTCGGGTATTTTCTACCGCCCTATCTGGTCCAGATTGAAAACGACGTCTATTCGCAAATTGGACTGGTGATGCTGATCGGCCTGGCTGCCAAGAACGCAATTTTGATCGTCGAGTTCGCCAAAGATGGATACGAGAAAGGCGAGCCCTTGGTGAAGGCTGCCCTCGAAGGCGCACGGCTGCGACTGCGGCCGATTTTGATGACTAGCTTTGCCTTCATTTTGGGTTGTGTTCCGTTATGGACTGCGTCAGGCGCCGGAGCCGTCGCACGCCAGATCATGGGAACGACTGTAATCGGTGGAATGGTGGCGGCAAGCGCGATCGGAATTTTCTTCGTGCCAGGAGTCTTTTATATGGTCGAGAAGTGGTCGGGCGCTGGCAAAGAACCTGAGTCAGGCATTTTGCCTGGATCGCCTTCGCCGGTGCCGGGAGACTAAAGATGTTCCCGTGGACGAAATTCAAGCGGAGATGGGCATGAATCAGATGGTGAAAGGATCGAAATTGTTAAGCGCGGTCTTATGCGGCCAGTTGCTCGTCGGTTGCGCGGTGGGGCCCAAGTATCATCGGCCCGCGGTGCAGGCTCCAAACGCTTTCCGTGATGTCGCACCAGATTCTCAGCAGCAGGCTCAAGCGGCTTCGTACGCCGATCTTCCCTGGTGGCAGGTCTTTCAAGACCCGAAATTGCAGGAACTCATTCGTACCGCACTTAAACAGAACTACGATTTGCAACTGGCTACGGAACGAATCAACGCTGCCCGCGCCCAGGTTGCCATCACCCGCTCCAACTTGTTTCCCCAGGTTTCCGCCAACGCCAATTTCAATGGCGGCAAGGATGGTGCTACCCAATTCAAATACAACTTCTTGAACCTTGTTGGAGACGCCGCCTTCCAACTGGACCTCTTCGGGCGGCTGCGTCGCGCCACTGAAGCGGCACGCGCGGAGCTGCTGGCAACAGAAGACGCTCGGCAAACGGTTACGTTGACACTCGTCAGCGACCTTGCGACAGACTACTTCACCCTTCTTCAACTTGATCTTCAGCTTCAGATCACGCGCCAAACAGTCGGTACGCAGACCGATTCGGTCAAATTAACGAAACTCCGCCTTGATCGCGGTGTCGCCACAAAGCTGGATGTGCTTCAGGCCCAGCAGGTTCTCGATACTGCAAACGCGCAGATACCAGACCTCGAGCGGGCTACTGCCCAGGAAGAAAACGCCATCAGCATCCTGCTGGGTGATTACCCGCATGATGTTGCGCGCGGCCTTCCTTTGGTCGAACAGGCTCTGCCGCCTGCAGTTCCGCCCGGCCTTCCCTCTTCGATCATTGAACGCCGTCCCGACATTCGCGAGGCGGAGCAAATCCTCGTGGCATCCAACGCTGAGATTGGAGTCGCCAAGGCACAGTTCTTCCCGCAAATCGCCCTAACCGGTTCGGGCGGCGGCGCCTTTGGCCGAAGCAGCGCCTTCTCGAGTCTCATGGCATCGCAAGTTGGCATCTGGACTTATGGCGCACAAGTGAGCCAGCCAATCTTCACGGGAGGAGCCCTCCGCGGAAACTTGCGATTGTCCAAGTCCGAGAACCAACAAGCCCTCATCGTCTACCGACATGCGATCCAGCGCGCTTTTGGGGAGGTTTCAGACGCTCTGATCGGGTATGAAAAGCTCCATGAAGTGCGATTACGCCAGCAGGATAGCGTTGCGGATTTGGAGGAGACGGTCCATATCTCGACGCTTCGTTATAAAGGTGGAACGACGACGTACCTCGAGGTTTTGGACGGGCAACGTTCACTCTACGGTGCTCAATTGACCCTCGCATCCGCCCGCGGTGACGAATACAGGAGTCTTGTGCAACTCTACAAAGCCCTCGGTGGAGGCTGGCAGCAATAGGAGAACTCGTGGGCGATGCCGTCAAGGTATTTCTCCTGACGTTAAGCGCGCTTTTTCCCATCGTCGACCCGCTTGCCGGAAGTCCCCTCTTTCTGGCGATGACACAGGACTATCCGCCAGAAACCCGGCGAGCACTTGCCTGGCGCGTCTCCTTGAACAGCTTGGTTCTGATGGTCGGCTCCTATTTTGTAGGTGCGCATGTGCTCAATTTCTTCGGGGTCTCGCTTCCCGTGGTGCAGGTTGGCGGAGGCCTGATAGTTGTAGCGATGGGATGGGGCGTCTTGCTGGAAAAAAATGAGAGCCCTGAGTCAACGCGCCGAAATGTGCGGTGCTCGGATGCTCTCCACAGCGCGTTTTATCCATTGACGCTACCTTTGACGGTTGGGCCCGGGTCGATCTCGGTCGCGGTGACATTGGGCGCAAACTCAACTCGCCACTATGGATTCCATATGGGAATAATTCTCGCCGCGCTCATAGCGATGGCAGCAGTCGCCGTCAGCGTCTTGCTCTGCTACGGCTTAGCAGACCAACTCGCCTGTGTGATCGGAAGGACCGGAATGGTCGTAATCGTAAGGCTTTCGTCGTTTCTGCTGGTTTGCATCGGCGTGCAGATCATGTGGAACGGACTCAGTGCACTGATATCGTCCCTTCACATTTGACCATCTGTGTTGCTGGAAGGTACACACGACATCTGCCCTGTGTGGGACATGGCCTTGCTTGTCCTCTTCGCGTCCCTCATTCACTCACATTGTTAGCACGACCCGAAACTGTGCCTGACCGCTCATCATTCGTGCGTAGGCTTCGGCCGCCCTTTCGAGCGGATAGGTTTCGATCATGGGGCGCACACCAGTGAGTACGCAGAAATTCAGAGCGTCTTCTGAAGCAGCAGGAGTGCCTGCAGCCCATCCTTGGATCGTTTTGCTGCCAAAAATAAGCTGAGCCGGCGTGGCCTCAATCGGGTCTGGTCCGGCACCAACCACGAGCAGTTTGCCGTTCGGTCCAAGGCCGTCAATGACTGCGGACATCGCCTTCGAGTTGGGAGCAGTGGAGAGAATGACGCGTGCACCGCCCAGTCTTCGTAACTCCTCAGCGGCATTCGTTGCCTGGCTATCAATGTAGATGTGTGCTCCCAGCTTCTTGGCTAGCACTGCGTTTTCATTGCCGCGCCCGATCGCCACTACGTGATAGCCAAACTTGTTGGCGAACTGGACGCCGAGGTGACCCAAGCCGCCGATGCCCTGGACGGCGACAAGGTCGCCAGGCATTGCGCCGCTGTTGCGGAGAGCATTGTAGGTGGTTATTCCGGCATCGAGCAGAGGCGCAGCTTCGACGTCCGTAAGGCCATCCGGGATTGGCACCAATGCTTCTACGGGAGCCACCATGTATTGCTGATACCCGCCGTCGTAGCTGACGCCGCTGACCTTGACATTACGACAATTAACAAAATCGCCGCGGAGGCATTCACGACAGGTATTGTCGTGGCCACCGTGCCAGCCGACGCCCACACGCTGACCTTCCTTCCACGTAGTCACGCCCGCGCCAACTTCATCAACAACGCCCGCGACTTCGTGTCCCGGAACGCGCGGATACTGAATTCCCGGTAACAGTCCTTCTTTCACGAGCACGTCACTGTGGCAGATGCCGCAGGCCAGCACCTTAATGCGAATTTGACCCGCATCGGGTTCAGGTATCGCGCGCTCGACGATCTCGAAGGCTGCCCCAGGTTTGGAGATCTGAGCGCTTTTCATGGTTGCAACTTCTGGTTTCGGTGCGACTCTTAACGTTGCCATAGATCCTCCTCAGATTTTGTAAGACGACTAGAAGATAAGGGTGCAAACTGACCCGACTTGGAAGATGACTCGTGTTCGTTCATTAAACCGGGTCCTCTCGCTACATTGATTAGCCGAATGTGAACGAGAACGCCTGAATACCCGCATCGAGGAACTCGATTTCGAACTGCCGATCGGAGATGGGCACCTGTTGCCGGACAAGTTGATACATGCGTGGTTCTCTCACCGTGCCGTTCCCGTCGCCATCCACATCAACTCCATGAGCGTCTGCCGGCGGGCGGCCATCGACAGACACGCGAAAGCGCGCCGAGGCGCCTCGTGAAGCCTGCCCCATAACGAGATGAAGATCCCGGGCATGAAACTCGTACACGATGTGACCATCCGGCTGATTCAAAAGGAGTGCTTCTTTCCCCATGGTCCAATCGCCAGCAAGCGCCCATTGATTGAGCATTAGGTGTTTAGGAGCGGAATAGAGGTGAGGTTTGTCCGGCTTTGCATTCGAAGCAAAATTCTCCGTGCGCTCATAGCTGACGTAGTTCTCGCCGGACTGCAAATGGCTCCAGTCGGCTTGAGCCTCGGCTCCGCTGGGGTCAACTGAGACCAATTCGCTCCGAACTTCCGGAACTCCGGACTCGGCCAGCAATCTCTGGATTACCCTCTCTGACTGCTCATATTCGCCCTCTCCAAATTGTTGATGCCGAATTTTTCCCTTTGCATCGACAAAGTAGAGTGCCGGCCAATACTCGTTGTGAAATCCCTGCCATATCGCGTGATCGCTATCAACTGCAATTGGATAGTCGATACGCATGTCCTTTATGGCCCAACGAATGTTGTCGATGTTCTTCTCGAATGAAAACTCGGGCGAATGCACCCCAATCACAACGAGACCCTTGTCCTTATACTTCGCAGACCAGGCACGAACGTAAGGAAGCTGACGCCTCCAGTTGATGCAGGAGTACGTCCAGAATTCGACGAGGACAACTTTTCCTTGCAACTCTGCGGCGGTGAGTGGAGACGAATTGAGCCATGTCGTCGCGCGAGCCAGTGGCGACAGCGCCAATCCTTCGCTCCCAACGGCGAACGTGCCGAATTGGGTAGCCGCAATTGTCATCGCAGTCATGCCCAGAAAACGGCGTCGGCCAAGATCGATGTTTTCGGCCATGGTTCGTTCTCCATTGGCGAGCTTCGCCTGAATCGATCAAACGACGAGTCCGATTATTGGCTCGGCGCAAGAGTTTAAGAAAGAAAGCGCTCCACGATGGCATTCGCCGTCATAGTTCTAAGGTGCATAGTGTGTAAAAACCAGATCGCTACCTTTAGTCCGTGCATGGCAAGGGAAACATGTTGTCATCAACGCCTCGTTGCCTGCCTTCCCATCGCTTGCATTGAAGTGGCCGAACCCCCATCCGCCTGTCGCGGCGTACTTGGTTGAGTCCTTGACCATAAACTGGACGTTTGTGGGCTCACCGGGAACAAAGGATTGAGCTTGGCCAAAAACCTTGTTGTTTTCCTCCGACGGGACGTGACGGAAATGCAAGGCGGCGATGATTGAGCCGTCCGGAAACGGAAGCTTCCCATCTCGGTAGGCTTTGATCGTTGTATCGTTGCCCAAGACGGCGGCGAAACTGTGGAGGTTGCCCCCTTCGTGGGCCACGGAGATCAACTTCCAGTCGCGGTACCCCGGTGGAATTTGTGTAACCCAGACCGCATCGGGCTCTCCAGCAGCGCGTCCCGATGGAGGGACGATCGAAGCGATGGTGCCGCCAACTGCCACAACGGAAACCACCAGAAAAATGATTCGTCTCATTCGAGTTCCTACCTTTTCTATATATGCGGACGAAAGTCGATGACTTCCAGGAGAGCCTCAGCCATCGAGGCTCTCCTGGTGGTTGCCAACACTAGCTGGCTTCGGCCAGGACTGGTTTCCCAGCTACGGCGGATCGCAGCGATCGGAAGCCCACCCGCACTTCTTCGCAAAAAAGCTTTGGCTGTTCCCAAGCGGCAAAATGTCCGCCCCTTGGGAGCCGGTTGTAGTGGATGAGTTTCGGATACGCCCGCTCAGTCCAGCTCTGTGGTGCAGGATAGAGTTCGTCGGGAAAGGAGCTCACGGCAACCGGCACTGAGACGCCTTTGGCGTTGAAATACCCGTTGCCAAAGTACTCCCAATAAAGACGGGCACCGGAGATCGCGGTGTTCGTCAACCAGGTGATTGTGATGTTGTCGAGAATGTCGTCGCGAGTGAGTCCTTCGGATTCTCCCCTGAAGACACGCGCGATCAGCTCGTAGCTGCGTGCGTCATGATCCAGGAAATAGGCCGCCAAGCCGACGGGTGAATCGGCGATTCCGTAGAGTGTCTGCGGCCGCAGCCCCATCTGGAACCCGTAGGCGATTCCCTTTTGATATACGAACTGCAAACGTTCGTAGGCTACCTTCTCATCGGCGGAAAGATCTGGTGGCGCCGGTTTCCCAGAGAAAGCCGCAGCGTCGATGTCGTTTGGAAAGATGCCCGGCATGTTGGTGTGAATTCCGAGCAACTCCGTCGCTGCCTGCACACCCATCGTATCGACGATGACAGCTCCCCAGTCGCCGCCCTGCGCAACAAATTTCTTGTACCCAAGGCGTTTCATGAGGGTGACCCAGGCGCGCGCGATTCGATCGGGACCCCAACCGGTCGTCGTCGGCTTACCGGAGTATCCGTAGCCCGGAATCGACGGAATTACCAGATCGAACGCGTCGGATGCGCTTCCGCCGTGGGCAGTGGGATTCGTAAGCGGGTCGATGATCTTCAGCTGTTCGACGATAGAGCCCGGCCATCCGTGCGTAACGATCAGCGGCAAGGCATTTTCGTGTTTTGACCGAACATGGATGAAATGAATGTCCAGTCCGTCGATCTCCGTGATGAATTGGGGTAGGGAGTTCAAGCGAGCTTCAACTTTCCGCCAATCGTATTCGTTCGCCCAATAGCTCGCGAGCGCTTGTGTCGTAGCGAGCTGAACGCCTTGTGTAGCATCTGTTACCGTTTCCCGTTCCGGCCACCGGGTCGCGAGGATGCGTCTGCGCAATTCCGTGAGCTCCGCGTCTGGGACCTTCAAGTTGGGGAATGGACGAATCGTCTTCCGATCAGCAGCCTGGCCGCTGACATCTGACGTACTAAGGGGTTGAGCCATGACATTGTCCTTTCACATGTCTTGATCGCGTATCAGGATCTGCGTGCGATAGGAGCATCAAAGCAAACGCACTGAAGAGGGACAATTAGACGATGGTATGAGCAATACCTTCGTACTGGTCATCTGTGTTCCGAGCATGTGATTTCTCCTCGACGTCAATGAGTCACGATCCTTCGCCCGAGCTCGCAGTGAGTGGTTTCGCATCGGCTCTCTTGTTCCAACCGTGGAAGCGTGAGAAGTCGCCGGCGTTCCATGCCTCGCGGAGTCCGGGAGCACTAAGGTCCCAATCGGGACGTATCTCGCTTGTTACGGCGCGCAGGTCGTGCCAGAGGTCCATTACCGACGGCCGGCCCCAGAACCAGTAGCCGTTATAGACGCTGTAGATCACAAGCCCTGGCCTGAGCACGAGCGTATGAGGAATCATCGGGTTGTGGTCAGGATCGGTGTATTCCCGGATGTCGAGGTCCTGTTGAACCTTCCTGTCAGAGTCGGAGAGGAAGGTCCACTGCGCTCCGACCGAGGCACGGAACTCTTGAAGGGTGTGGTGATCGTCGGTAGTGATTGTGGCGATCTGGGTGTATGCCACTGCGATCTTCGGATAGAACGCGGCTAGCTCCAAATGCTGCTGGTGTTCCTTAGGGCAGTAATGGCCGCGTGCGAGCGTCAGGATTAACGGATCATCACCCTGCAAGTCACTGAGCTTACGCGGTGTGCTCGTATGATCAGGCAGCTCGTAGTCTGGAAATATGCCTCCGGGCACGATATCAGAGCGCATGCACAAACTCCTTCACTTGGGATCGCCCGGCGTGCCACGTTATTTGGGTGGCTCTGTCCCTGCTTGCTCACTCACCATGTACTGGGCGTACCAGACGGGCCACTGCTCGTCGCGTTGCCCGATGCGTGCCTCGTGCTGACCATGCGCCGTGGCGGCGCGGATCAGCGCGCTCTGAAGATCGCTTGCCGAAGCGTACGAAGTCGGGCCAGGCTCGACGCGCCCGGGTAGTCGGCTGGTGATCTCTTGCAACACCCAGCTGTTCCCATCGGGATCCTTAACTTCGGCACGCGAGCGATAAGTGCGACGCTCCGGATCCAACCCGGATGCGGGACCGTTGTCGCCAAGGTGAAAGAAATCGCCTACCTGAACACCCGCGGCATTCAGTGCATCCCGGGCGGCTACGATATCGGACACGATGAGGTATCCCTTACCCGAACCAGGTGCCGCTGATGTCACGTTCCTGCCGAATTGCAGCGAGCACGTCGAGCCATGCGGCGTGACCTGGACAACGCGGAAACTGGGAAAGTTGAAGTCAGCGTCAAGTCGCCATCCGAGCTTCAGGTAAAAATCTTTTGCGCGATCTACGTCAGAGACTGGGAAGATTGTGACTTCGATCTTCTGATCAATTTTTGCGAGGTTTGCAGGATTCGTGTCACTACTAGAGATTGCCAAGGTAGCCATTTTCTTCTCCCAATGATTCAAACAGGTAGAACGCTTGTGATAGGCCTTAGCGGTGACATGGGCGACTTGTTTGACCCAAGACACTCGGGTAAGCGGAGCGCACCTACGCTGCGCCCGCCACTCTCGCCGTGCCGTTCCGAGCTTCGATGGCCTTGACCGAGTTCTTGAACGCTTTCTCCAAAACTCCCTTTCCGATGATTCCAACCACCAGGCCGACCAGCCATCCCTTGAGGTTCTTGCCATCGCGTACAGTGACGAGGTCAATATCGGTCAACCCGTCGGGACGTCGCGTGAAAGTGTACGTGTGGCCGGATGCCCCACCCCACGTGTTGGAGTCGGTCGTCGTCAAGACGACATGGTTGGGATCGGACCAGTCGTAGCGCAGCCGTTCCCAAATGCCGCTCGAGCCCTCCGTGACGTCGGCCTGTGTGGTCCCCCGGCTATGGACCTTCATGTACTCGTCGGTGCTGTTGCCAAATAACTTTGCACGGCCTGGACCAAAGTCGGTAAGCCCGGCGATGTACTGCTCGGGCGTTAAGGTCGTTGTCTGATGGAGATGGATTGTGGACATGCGTTCTCCTTTTTCGGGCTCTCACCGAATTCTTGAGTTCACGATTCGAGAATCAGATTTCTTATATGTGGGCATCCGCAAATACTCGAGCGTCTTTTACTTTCGCCGACGCGGGAAATGCCGCCGCATTCTTTCGGACGAACTCCTGCACGCTTACCGGCCCTCGCCCTGTCAATGCGCGGACATCGTCCGACGTCCGATCGAAGCGTCCCGCGCGATGCAGATCGGCCAACGCCGTCAGGTGGCTCACTAGGTGAACCGGCCAGCCGCGCCTGAGTAGTTCGTCCCGCCATGGCCCGACCGGGATATCCTGATACGTAATGCGGCGACCAAGCGCCTTCGAATACTCCTCCGCAAAGAAATGCATATTCTCTGATTGTGGGCCCGTCAGGTGATAGATCTTCCCGATGTGCGGCTGCGGATTAACGAGCAGCGCGGCAATCGCCTGTGCAACGTCTTCCGCCCCCACCGGAGAGGTCTTGCCCTCCCCGAACGGTAGTCGGATTTGATCGGATTCCCTGACAGAATCTGGAGTTAAGGTCAGGAAGAAGCCTTCAAGAAATACTGTGGGCCGCAGGTGCACAACCGGCAGACCGGACCAGTTCAGGGCCTGCTCGGCGAGCCAGTGCAGCTTGTGCTGTGGGCTCGGCGTAGTCTCGGTAATGCTCATTTGAGAGACTGTCATCTGAGACATATTGATGAACGCCTTCACGCCATGATATTTCGCTACTGCCGCCGCATTGACTGTCGCGGCAAGGTAAGCATCCGAAATTGACATGCTGAAGTACATCGTCTGGCAACCGGTGATCGCCCTGTGCATCGAGTCGAGATCGAGAAGGTCGCCGACCACGACCTCCGCACCAAGACCGCGCAGCGCCTGCGAGCGGTCGTCCTCAGTTCGCACCATTGCCCGCACTGCTTTACCCTGTCTCAACAGCAGCTCGGTGACCGTGCGCCCCACTGCCCCGATGCGGCCCGCCGCGCCGGTAACCAGAATGGGATCTGCCATTTCTTTCCTCCCAGGCGTTCAGCTAGTTCATTGGCACCCCAAAAAGATCGGGCTTTGAGTCTCGTCTCCACTACCGCGATCGATACCGCTTCAGTGGTTCTTCGCTAGGCGGCCACGAACTGCTGACCGCCGTCGATATCGTAGGTTGCGCCTGTAAGAGCCGCGTTCGTCATGATATGTACGGCCAGTGCAGCTACATCGGCCGGCCCGACGACGCGTCCGATGGGAAGCGTGGTGCGAAGCTGATTACGGCGCTTCTCGAGCTGATCGCCGAGCAGTTCCGCAGATAATGGTGTGTCCACAAAACCGGCGGCGATCAGATTCACTCGGATAGGCGCGATCTCAATTGCCAAGTTCGCGATAAGCGCCGGGAGGGCAGCCGTGACTGCCCCAACGATGCTCATGCCCATGGCTGGACGGCGGCCACCGGTGCCACCCATGAAGATCAGCGCTCCCCCCGGTCTCACCTTCTTGATGGCGTTGCGGGCAACGAAGAGTGCCTGGGAAAGGTGCTCGCCGATGAGGTCGCGTACCTTCGTCAAATCCATGTCTACGAGGCGGCCGTAATAAGGGCGTCCGGCAGTGACCATCACGTGATCGATCACGGGCAAGTCCTGGAAGAAACGTTCGAGGGCAACTGGATCAGTAGCATCGAAGGCCGCGGTGCTCAATGCATCAAGCTCATTGGCAGCATGCTTGAGCCGTTCAGGATTACGCGCGGTGAGAATTACCTTGGCTCCCTCCGCATGCGCTCGGCGTGCGGTCTCGAAGCCGATGCCGGAACTCCCTCCGATAACCACGACTGTTTGCCCCAACAATTCCGGTTTAAGCAGGTTGGTGGAGGCGATAGTTGCGGTGCTCATGATTCCTTTGGTTCGCGTGCAACGCACGTCGAGCGTGAAGTGGATGAGGATTTCGAGCCAAAACATCGAAGTGCTTAAATCCGATCCACGTCGCGTCCGAGATTGGTGAAATTAAGCCAGATGAACAGCGGCGAGTCCATTAGACGAACGTATTGCCCGATACCAAAGTATCGGTTGGACAATAGGCCCGAAATTGGTGCATCCTTACTGCCAATTGGGGTTCTGCCAAAGTCTTTGGGATTTTATTGTTCACAGGACCGAATCCTTCTTTTTCAGAAACTAAAAGTCCTCTGCGTACGTTTGGATGGTCAATCGCCTCGGGCGGAGCCTTCAGAACGCCGCAAAGGTTGGAACAACAGAACACCGGCAGCTTGACATGGAATTACAAGTCAAAGATCCGGAATACGAGATCCAGCGCCTTCAGCGTTGCGTGAACGACCTGGTCAGCTTGCTGGCGCTGCCCGCCGTCTGGAGCGGCCGTGAGCCATCACAAATTGTTGAGATCCTGCTGGACGCACTCCTCAAAATGCTCACCCTGGACTTTATCCACGTGAGGCTGAACGACCCAGTCACTCAACCAGCTACGGATCTCCTCAGGACCGCTGATTCATACAAATGGAGAGCCTCCCCAGAAGAAATCCGTGAAATTGTCTCGGAATGGATTCAAGGTGACTTCGTAAGAACGCCACCAACGCTGCGGACTCGCCTCGGGAACAAAGACGTTTCGCTCTTTCCTATCCCGTTGGGACTACAAGGTGAGTTCGGCGTAATGACAGTTGCGTCTGACCGACTAGATTTTCCCGGGCAGACAGAGAGTCTTCTCCTGAGCGTAGCCGCCAATCAGGCATCCATTGGGCTCGGAGAGGCAAGACTCCTTGCCGAGCAGAAACGGATTGCGAATGAACTCGAGCGACGGGTTGCGGAGCGAACTACGGGCCTTGCCAAGACCAATGAAGAACTGAAAAACGAAATAGTTGCGCGCAAAAAGGTCGAGGAGCGTTTGCTGCAGAGTGAAGCAGCTTTGCAGAGTGCATTCGATGAAATCAGGAAATCGGAAGCGAAACTGAGGAGGGTCATCGATACGATCCCCACCCTGGCATGGTGCAATTTAGCGGACGGTCCCAACGAATTCCTTAGCAGGCGGTGGCACGAGTACACAGGTCTCTCGCCCGAGGAGTCGCATGGCTGGGGCTGGCAGGTCGCTTTCCATCCAGAAGATTTACCCGCGCTGATGAAGACATGGCAAGAGCTGCTGGTGTCAGGACAGCCCGGCGAGATCGAGGCGCGCCTCCGTCGGTACGATGGAACATATCGTTGGTTTCTTATTCGCGTTGAGCCGTTCCGTGATGAGACCGGGAAACTCGATCGGTGGTATGGCACAAGTACCGATATTGAAGACCGTAAGCAGGCGGAGCACGCTTTACAGTCGAGCCAGCGGAATTTGAGCTCAATTATTAACACAATGCCTACTTTTGCATGGTCTGCGCGTCCCGACGGCTCTGCAGACTTCCTCAACGATCAATGGCTTCAATATGCAGGCCTCTCCGCGGAGCAGGCGTTGGACTGGAAATGGCTCGCAGCAATTCACCCAGACGACTTGAACCATCTCACGGATTACTGGCGATCGATCATGGTCAGCGGAGAACCGGGAGAGATTGAGGTTCGTATTCGACGTTTCGACGGCGATTACCGTTGGTTCCTGATTCGAGCTAACGCCGTACGCGACGAAGCGGGAGCTATCGTGAAGTGGTACGGGACAAACACAGACATTGACGATAGAAAACGTGCCGAGGCGCGAAGCGAGGAAGCTTACCTTCGTCTCGCCGAAGCCCAGCAGTTAAGCAAGACTGGCAGCTTCATCACGGATTTGCTAGCCGACAACCACGACTGGTCCGAAGAGGCGTTCCGCATCTTTGAGTTCGATCCCTCCACCAAAGTCACCGTTCAGATGATTCGGGATATCGTCCACCCAGAGGATCTGCCGACGTTCGATGCTGTGATCGCGCGGGGGATGTCGGGTACGGATGTCGATTTTGTGTTTCGGATTGTGCTCCCTCGTGGTGCCGTGAAGCACATACGCGGCATGGCCCGCGTGATGATGCAAGTCGGCGGACATCCATTGTTCATCGGCGCCCTTCAGGATGTGACGGAGAGCAAGGCCGCCGAGGCGGCACTGGATCGAGCCCGCTCTGAGCTTGCGCACGTGTCACGTGTCTCAACATTGAATGCTTTAACGGCTTCCGTCGCCCATGAGATTAATCAGCCATTGTCGGGAATCATCACCAATGCTGGCACATGTCTTAGGATGTTGAATGGCGACCCGCCGAATGTCGACGGTGCACGCGAAACCGCGCGACGGACGCTTCGTGATGGCAACCGCGCCTCGGATGTGATCTCCCGGTTGCGCACCCTGTATAGCAGAAAGGAACTCACGCTAGAGTTGGTGGACCTGAACGAAGCAATGCGAGAGGTGATTGCATTGTCGTTGGGTGACCTCCAAAGAAATAAGGTGGTTCTGCGTTCGGAACTTGCCGACGATCTCCCGCCTGTCATCGGAGACCGCATCCAGTTGCAGCAGGTAATGATGAATCTCTTCCGCAACGCTTCTGACGCGATGATTAGTGTTGAGGATCGCCCCCGGCAACTCCTAATCCGAACGCGGCGGGAAGAAGATCATCGCGTGCGCCTGGACGTGCAAGATGCTGGCATCGGGGTGAACCCTCAAGAACTTGAAAGGCTCTTCGAAGCCTTCTACACCACCAAAGTCGGCGGAATGGGCATCGGGCTGTCGGTTTGCCATTCGATCATCGAAAAACATCAGGGCCGCCTCTGGGCCGAGCCAAATAACGGCCCCGGCGCGACCTTCTCATTTTCCATCCCTTGCAGTTCGACAGGCCCCTCGGCCCCAGCGTCGGTTTAGAACTTGGTGAACCGGTAGTTCGAAGTGCAACGTCCAAAAAGCCTGAGTTAACATGTCTGAGCTAACGGAGGAGTTATGGTTGCAGCTGGCGTTATTGCTTGTGACACAGACGTCCAGGAATTCATCGATGAGTATTTCAAAGCTTGGGAAGGAACCGACGAAAACCGGATTCTCTCTTACTACGCCGAAAATGTGCTGCTGGAGATTCCAGGCACTTTCATTAAGGGAAAGGCCGCTCTCCGGGATCAATTCGTTCGCCCCTTCATCGCCGGCTTTCCTGGCAATCGTCACATCGTGAAAAGCATGACCTTTGGGAATAACGTCGTGATTGTCGAATGGAGCTTTGAAGCAGCCCACAAAGGAGCTTTCGCTGGCACTGCTGCAACCGGCACGGCCGTGAAATTACCCGGTTGCGGGGTCTACGAATTCGACCCTGTCCATCGGCAGATCACGGCCGCTCGCATCTATTTCGACGTGACGACACTACTCAAACAGATCTCCTCGCACCAGCCTCAGGTGTTGCAGAATCTTCTGATATCGTGGTTCGCATCACGCAACTCCCCAAAGACACCTCCGACAGCCTGACCCCGATCCAATCTCTCAACTCCCGGAACAAACGTATTATTAGAGATATCGGTTGCTCCACTCTTGTCCGAATACTTCGGCAAGCTGAGCAATACTAACGTCCAATTGTTCCCACCCTCCACGTCTGTTCTGATCGTGCGGTCCGACCGATTCGTAACAGCACTGCAGAGGAGGAATCACATGCATCCTTTACGCAAACTACGGGAATCCGGGAAGCCTACACTCGCTCAGATTAGCGAGCTGCTTGCCGAAAACATCGTATTCAACAGTCCGATCCTGGCACGCCCGATCCAGGGGCGGGAGCTCATCGCACCGATTTTCACTCAGTCGAGCCAGACGCGTGGTTCCGGTACCTATACTGCCGAGTTCAAGCTCGATGAGCGCACTACCTTTTTGCGCTGGGTCGGGACCATGGATGGCCACAAGTTCGAGAGTATGGAGATCATCGTGGACAACGAACAGGGGTTGATTGCGGAACGCACGATTGCTCTCAGGCCTTATCCCGCGCTGAAGCTATTTCGCGACGCCATGTATGCAGCGCTCAAGGATAAGCTGCCGCCCGATGTGTGGGACTATCCAACCTCGTAGGGTGACCACGGCCGGCTGTTTCGACGGGCCAACGCGGAAATCTACTTCGTCAGTTGTGAGTTACGAACCTGATCTCCGGAAAGATCATGCTCGGACTCGAACGTCGCCCCCAGCTTCTTCCACCTCGTACACCTTGAGCGCTTTCGTTGCGGGGCCGTTGATCACGGCTCCGGAAGTGATGTCGAAACGCGAGCCGTGGCATTGGCACATGATTGTCGTACCGTTCAATAAGCCCCCGGAGAGTGGGCATGACGCGTCGGAACACGTGCAGAGATCGTCAAATGCGTATAGACGATCGTTCACGCGCGCGATCGCGATCCGGCACTTACTGTCGCTCAAGTAGTACGGAACAACGAAATCATTCGGAATCGCCTTGCTCGACCCGAGGGTGCGAAACGCGTCAGTAGCAGGTTTAGTTATTGTTTGAGTCATTGGGTTTTCACACTACTTGCTCCTTGGTTCAGTAGGGGTAGTTGGGAATAATGTCCGACTTCTTGGCATCGAGTCGCAGTTCACCCAAAGCGCCAGCGGGCACAATTGGACGGTGCGGCATGATCGGGTCCAGAGGTTCGTAGCTCGAGCCCAAAGGAGGTCGGACGTCTGCATCTCCTTTGTTGGGCCAGAGTGACATGGCGCGCCCCGCCAAGGCTGTGATCATGAGTGACGGGTTCACCCCCGGGTTTGCCGGCATGACGCTACCATCCATGACGTGAAGCCCTGGCTGGCCGAACGCTCTCTGATATGGGTCGACGGCGCCGTTTTCACTGCTGTCACTAATCGGAATTCCTCCAACAAAATGTGCCGAGGCATTGCGATTGATGACCTCGGTCAGCAGCGCCCCCTCACCACTGTCCAGCTTTCTTGCCACCCGATCAACGAATGATTCGACGACCGGGATGTGCACCGAGGGAGGTGTGCCTTGACCTGGCCTGCTCCTCAGCAGGCCGTCCTTCCAATACAAATCGATCGAAGTATCCGTCGTCTGCATGCAGAGTGCGACGAAGGATCGCTCGGACCAGTGCCGCGGATCATCGAAACTGAGCACATTTTCAGGATGTTGGACCAGTTGCTTCAGCCAGTTCTCGAATGGATGCGTCTGCTCACCATGCTGGTGGTAGGTTCCGAGCAACGCAAATACATTGCTTCCCACTCCCCAATATGTAGGCTCGATGCTCGTCACCGGGTCCGGCCACACGCCGGAGGTGATCGCTACCGACCCCGGCTGGATGTGAACCTTCTCCGGATCGCTCTTCCATTCTCCATGGGTTCGCGTGACGTATAGAAGCTGTTCGGAGTTCGTCCGCGCCCGTTGCCCGAGTTGGCTGGAAAGGCCTGGCAGATTTCCTTTGTGCTGCATGTGAAGGAGCAGCTTTGACGAACCATATGCGTGCGCAGCAACGATCACCTGCTCGGCGGTATACGCACGATGCTGGAGATGCACCGCTCGCTGAGCCCAGCCGGGGTGGCGGGCATGCACTTCGAAACCTCCACCATCGAGCGGGAGGACATCGAAAACTTCGTGTAGTTCATGGATCTCCGCGCCTAGCTTCTCGGCCAAATAGAGATAGTTCGTGGTCAGCTTGTTCTTGGCATTGTGGCCGCAGCCGATACAGCAATTGCCGCACGAGATGCAGCCGTTGCGCCGCGGTCCGACACCGCCGAAGTATGGATCATCGGCCTCGACGCCTGGGATGCCGAAGTAGACGCCCACCGGAGCCTTGTTGAACGTTTCGCCTCTGCCTATCTCGATCGCGGCTTGCTGAAGAGCCCGGTCAACGTCGGTCGGCATGTACGGATAGCGCACGACTCCGAGCATTCGGGTTGCCTGATCGATACAAGGAGCCAGTTCGTCAGCCCAGTCGGTGATACCCGCCCAGCCGGGAGCATCGAAAAACTTCTTCGGAGGAACATATAAAGTATTTCCGTAGACGTGTGACCCCCCGCCCACGCCGGCCCCCGAGAGTACCAGCACATCGTCGAGGTATTCCATTCTTTGGATTCCATACAACTCTGCTGCGGGAAACCATAAGAAGTGCGACAGATCCCACTGAGTCTTGGGAATGGCTTCGTCCTTCCACCGCCTGCCGGACTCCATCACACCAACCCGATATCCCTTTTCTGCGGCACGGAGGGCGGCAACGCTTCCACCAAAGCCAGAGCCAATGATCACAACGTCATAGTCGAAGCTCGCCATGCACTCGTCCTTCTCTTTTTAAGATGATCCGATTGATCAAATCCGAACGCTGCTATGCAATCAGAGTTGCGAATAAAGAACAATCAGACGAAGGTATCGGAGTGCTTAGAGTTCCACTTCTTTTTTGCCATCTCTTTGGAGCGCCAGTCGTTTCGCGAGCTAAAGCGGAAAGTCCTGTCAATCGGACTAATCAACGAGGAACAGGGGCTACCCAGCCTTGGAGCGTAGAAGAAACGAAGCCAATACCAAGGTACTATGGACGCCCCCAGCATAGTGGAGCATTGTGCTGTGATGCGGGCCCATCAGGGAAGCAGTGCGAGCGAGCCTCCGCTTGTATCCGTAGTTGACGACGATGAATCCGTGCGAGAGTCACTACCTGATCTGCTGAATGAATTCGGCTTTGCCGCCCGCGCCTTCTCATCCGCGCGGGAATTCCTCATTTCCGACAGCGTCAGCCAAACCAAGTGCTTGATTCTGGATGTGGCGATGCCAGAGATGAGCGGCCTTGATCTTCAATTAGAGTTGGGGCGTCGTGGTCACAACATTCCTGTGGTCTTTATAAGCGGTCAGAAGGACGAAACTATTCGCGAACAGGCGTTTAAGCAAGGTGCCATAAGGTTCCTGTACAAGCCTTTCAGCGACACAACCTTGCTTGAGGCGCTGAACGAGGCAATTGCGCCTATTTGAATGGCGTACCACGATCGCGTTATGGAGGGATATATACTGTGACCCTTGCGCATGTACTTAGCAGTGAATTGGGATCAGTGCCAATACCGCCCGCATCACCGATCGTATTCGTAGTTGACGACGATATCTCCGTGCGCGAGTCGATCGAGTTGTTGATTCAGAACGAAGGCTGGCAGGCCGAAACCTTCGCATCCGCACGGGAATTCCTCGATCGCCCGCGAGTTACTCTTCCAAGTTGCCTTATCCTCGATGTTTCTCTTCCGGACCTGAACGGACTTGACTTGCAACAGCAGGTGGCCTCGGAACGAAATGATATGCCGATCATCTTCATCACCGGGCATGGTGATATACCGATGACAGTGCGAGCCATGAAGGCCGGGGCGGTTGAATTCCTGACGAAACCTCTCAGCAATGAAGTGCTACTGAACGCTATTCGTCAAGCTCTCGAACGTAGCCGCGTAGCGATGGCGCAGAGAGAGCAAATAAATGAATTCCGCAAATCCTACGCCTCACTCACCCCACGTGAACGCCAGGTTATGGGACTGGTGATTTCCGGCCTGCTGAACAAACAAATTGGAGGCGAACTCGGCATCAGCGAGATCACTGTTAAAGCCCATCGCGGTCAGGTGATGCACAAGATGAAAGCGGACTCCGTTGCTTCGCTGGTGAAAATGGCGGCGCGTTTAGGCATTGTTTCTTTGCCGAAAGGATAACTTCACTGGAGAGCATCACGTCTGTCTCGAGAGGTTTTTTTGGAACCCTAATTGGCAAGCGGCTGAACTAGGGCTCTGTCCTGAGATGTCCCTGCTTCCGTGAGGCCAGCGTTAAACGCGGGTCCTTCGTGCAGGTGGCCTTGAGCAGTTCCAAGAAAACAGATGGAAACGTGGGAACGATTTCACGGTGCGTATAGCGAGCAGCACGGAGGCGTAGCTAAACTGGTAAAATGGATTTGTCAATCTAGTAGTTCTTCAACACCCTTGGAACCCACGAATCGTTTCTTGTAACGGCATGACTGATATCCAGATTCATCTTTGCGAACGGCTTAAGCAATTGGGATTCTCACGAAATAGTCAGATGAAGCTCTATGGCTCTCAGTTTGACTTGGTCGGCGATCCTCTGGTGATCAGCGATGAAGTGGTATTTGTCGACGCAGTTGAACGAAAATCTGGGCAGTCCTGCCGTGTTCGGATCCCTCTAAATATTGTGAGATTGGCAACAGAACAAGCGTCGCACACCTATGCTGCCTGATTTCAGCCGCTGCGTGACGACTCGCCCGACACACTTTTAAGAAATCGGGCGAATGGCGGAAGCAGCGGGACCCGAGCCCGCGAAAGGTCGCTGGTTAGCTGCGATTTCAAAGTAATCGAGTTTGGCACACTGAACCACAAAAATCTCGCCAAGAACACGATTTGTCGGCGGCGACACGTCTGTCTCCTCCCATCGCCACCATCAAGTCGACCGAACCTGCTGTTTCCTGTATGACAGGCAGCCACTTCCGCCATCAACCGGTACCAAACTGAAATGAGATTTCTTCTAAGCTTTGGGCCATCGCTTGTTATCCGTAGCGGCGAATGTGCTGTCAATTCTTCTCATGATCCGCTCGGCCCACTGCACGGCTGAGGCGACCAACGATTCGGTCCGTGGACTGGGCCGGCTGTCATGAAGCTCTTCCGTGTTCTTTAGATGACGCGAGACTAGGATACTAGCCATGATTCCCAGCACCCGCTTCCGTCCTTCTTCCATCGTGTCCACCGTCACGACTGAGTTTGCATGACCAGGGTGTCTAACAACGGCCTCCGGCTCTTACGATCCAGCCGTTCCAGCCGCCGGTCAAATTTCACTTTGAATTCTTGGTACGCGCCTGGCGTGATGTCTCCGGTTTGAAGCGCACGACAAAGTTCGTTAATTGCTTGACGGATTATTCGTTGCGCTTGTTCTGGATTCCTTACTTTGTGTTCGTAGTAGATTGCAAGCTGCTCGTACGCGTCATAGCCATGCCGTGAATTCCCTAGCGCATCCTTCCAAAGCTCACACGCGAACTGGAAGTCGCCTTCTCGCTTGGCGAGTCGCGCGAGCGAGCGCCGGGCAGCCCGATCTGTCTCCGTTGGCAAGAAGGACGCAATCGATTTCCCATATAGCATGCGGGCTCGCGAGTGTTCCCCTCGCTTTTCGCAGATACGAGATACGCCAAAAAGTTCTAGCCCGTCCTGCCCTAAGTTCTCAGCGTCATTCAGAAGCGAGAGAATCCGGCTCGACAATGCAGCCAGACCCCGGAGGTCCATCTGATTGTGGTTGAGTACGGGGACGAGTCGCTCGGGCGGACCGCCCCGAAGATAGTCGAAGTAGATTTGCGGTATTTGACCGGAGAGAACGTCCATTCCCCGGTCCCAACCTAGTATGTGACATTTTCTAGCGAATCCACCGGAATAAGTGCGGAAGCATATGTAGAAGAAGCACTGCATTGGGCGGCTAGCATGCCGGAACTCTCTGGCGAAATAGAGATTGCATCCTACATTTCAACGAGAGCCGCACTATCACCGGAGAAGAAATCTGAGCGGGTTCCGCGCGTTATGTTCGCCGACGATAATGCGGACATGCGCCAATATCTGGCAACGTTGTTGAGTCCGCGATATGACGTAATGCCTTGTGAAGATGGCCAGGTCGCACTGGAGCAGGCGCGGCGAACGCGTCCTGATGTGGTCCTGGCCGATGTGATGATGCCGCGGATGGACGGCTTCGGCCTATTGCGCGCGATCCGGGAAGATAAAGATCTGCGCGACGTACCCGTCATTCTTCTTTCCGCCCGCGCTGGCGAGGAATCGCGAATTGAGGGTTTGGACGCTGGCGCCGACGACTATCTGGTGAAGCCGTTCTCTGCGCGGGAACTGATGGCTCGCGTCGGCTCTCACCTGGCGATGGCCAAGGTACGCCGTGAAGCAGCGGAAATGAAGGGGCGAAATGCCGAAATGTTGAGGCAGGCTGAACATATTCGAGAACTCTCCTGGCGACTGCTGCGCGCACAAGACGAGGAGCGCCGGCGCATTGCACGCGAACTACACGACAGCGCTGGACAAACATTGACGGTTTTGGGTATGAACCTGGCGCAGCTCGTCCAAAAAACCGGGCGCACTGCACCTGAGCTTGCGACTGAGGCGGAAAGAATTCAGGAGACGGTTCAACAATTGCATCGAGATATCCGCACCGCGTCTTATCTGTTACACCCTCCACTACTGGACGAGAGCGGCTTGTACTCTGCGCTCAGTTGGTACACGCAAGGTCTGGCGGAGCGCAGCAGTCTAGAAATCAGACTCGATATCTCGCAGGAATTTGGCAGACTGCCGCGTGATATGGAATTAGTAGTGTTCCGATTGGTGCAGGAGTGTTTGACCAACATCCATCGCCATTCGGGAAGCAAGACAGCCCATATCCGAATCGCTCGCGAAGACGGGCAGATCGCGGTGGAGATTCAGGACCACGGTCAAGGCATGTCTGCTCAACGACTAGCAGAGGTTCAGTCGGGCAGCTCGGGCGTCGGCATTCGCGGGATGCGTGAACGGCTGATCCAATTCAAGGGGGAGATAAGGATCGAATCCGACAGTACAGGAACACGCGTTTTAGTATCGATTCCGGTTCCAAAGAGTACGGCAGCAGAAGACGAGCCTACGGCTGAGTCTCTGCCGATTGCTGTTTAGCTGACAGGTCACGCCACTTGTCGCTCTCTGCAATATCGAAATACGACAAGCGAGCTTCATATCACGCGGCTAACTCTTTTCTTTTTAGCGACTTCCACCCCAGGGCTGCCGGAACCCGGTTTGCCGGATGGCACCTGGTTAGCAAGGCGAAATCCTATCCCAAAGGGCTAGTTCTCTCTAGCCTAACCCATCCGGTTAGTACGCAATGGCGTAACACATGCGAATAGTTGTTTAATTATGGAATCAGGATAAAGTAAGCCCTCGAAACGCGGCCACCGGCGCGGCTTTTAGGGCGCCAGCCGACTAAACTCTAACCTTTCGGGGGAGGCGCAAATGCGTCGCTTTACTGTCGTTTTGGTTGTAATCGCTGCCTGTACACTCAGTGCCTGGGCGGGTTCGGGGCCACTTTCTACGGCTCCGCCGACTGGCATCACCGATGTCCTCAAAGTGGACTATTTCTCGAACGCCAATACCGCGGGCGCGCCGGACGGAACCGTCCGCATCACGCATCCGGGTACGGCAGCGGGGAATATCTGCTCCTACATCTTCGTGTTTGACCAGTACCAGGAAATGAGCGAGTGCTGCGGCTGCCTGAATACTCCAGACGGTCTGGCCACTCTTTCCATCAACAACGATCTGACCAGCAATCCGCTGACGGGCGTGACGCTGAGCACCGGCTTGATCAAGTACCTGTCGGTTTCGCCCATCGCCAACACTTGCCCGCTTCCCGGTCAGACCACTGGAAGCGACGTGATCGAGCCTGCGATCCGCGCGTGGACGACCCACATCCAGAACAGCAACTTCGCGATCACCGAGACGGCTGCTTCGGATGCGACTCTGAGCGCTCAGGAAGTGGTTCGCCTGCGCAACGAGTGCTACGCGATCGTTCTGGACGGCAGCGGCAAGGGCATCTGCTCTTGCGGCACCGGCGACTAATCCCTCCTCCAACGAGGTATGAACGGCCCACCGGCGATATGCGGTGGGCCGAGTTGTTTTTGGGCGCCGCGGAGTGTTCGGCGGCTCGAAGCGTCAGGCCTAAGGGCCTCTGATCTAAGCCTTTCACCGAAGCCTTTATCTTTCGCATTTTCAATTTCTTAACTGTCATGACGCTTTCGTACAGCCGATTTCGCCATGACGATATGTTCCTGCAGGAACATTCGAAACGAGACGACTGCCAGGGAGACGTTCTGGTTGGCCACGTTCGCTGTCGTCCCAGCCTGAGGCAATCCCGGCTTCTCTGGTAAACTTTTCGCGCAATGATCCCAATCACTCGTAGACATTTTGTCGGAATCGGCGCTGGACTGGCCGCCGGCGCTCTTCTTCCCAGTCGTTCCTTTGGCGCTTCCTCGGAGCCCTCCGTTCAGTTCCCTTCTGCGGCGCGGGATCGCGTGGCGGTGGCCGCTTATCCATTTCGCGAATTCATTATGGGATGGAAAGGGTGGGACGGGAAGACTCCAAACACTGCGCCGAACCAGATGGAGCTTAAGAACTTTGCCGCGCATGTGGTGGAAAAGTTCAACATCCACAAGGTTGAGTTGTGGAGCCCGATTTTTCCTTCGCTTGAGAGCAAGTACCTTAATGAGCTGCGTGGCGCAATCGAGAAGGCCGGATCGGCTGTGGTGGACATCGCGGTCGATGCCGGTCACAGCCAGTATGCGATGGATGCCAAGGTGCGCGCGGAGTCGATCCGGGTGAGCAAGCAGTGGGTGGACGCTGCGGCTGTGCTGGGCTCGCCAAGCATTCGCGTGCACATCAACGATTCGAAAGACTCGAAGCCGGACGTGGGGCGCGCGGCTGAGACCCTGGCTCGCGTTGCGGAGTATGGGGCCGCGAAAAACGTTGTCATCCATTTAGAAAACGATGATCCGGTGAGCGAGGATCCGTTTTTTATCAGCGGCGTGATCGAAAAGGTGAAGAGTCCGTGGCTCCGTGCGCTGCCGGATTTTGGAAATTCCCTGGCCGCGCGCGACGATGAGGACTTTCAGAATCGTGCGCTGGAGACTATGTTTGCGCACGCCTATGGGATTTGCCATGTGAAAGAAACCGAACTCGACGCCCAGAACAAGCCGGTGCATGTGAATCTGGGGCGTGCGTTTCAAATTTTGAAGAACCATGGATACAAGGGTTACTGCTCGATCGAATATGATTCGCCGGGCGATCCTTACATACCTACGGCAGAGTTGGTCGAGTTGACTGTGAAGTCTTTGGCGTAGGCGGGAAGCAGCAGGTTCCTCACCGGGCGTGCCGCCCAGTGAGGAATGACGTCGGCTTGGGGCTTGCTGCTTGGAATGACAGTGTCGGTAGTGGTGTTTGGCTGGCGTGTGAGGCCAGTTGAGCGGGAGATCCTTCGCTGCGCCTGAAGAACGGCTCCGCTCAGGATGACAGAGCTATTGTAAAGCGAAATTCACTCACGACTCAAAACTCTAGAGGCTTCAGAAACTCTACAGCTTTCGGAAAGGCCATGGCGGGACAGGGGATACAGCGGCGAGCGATGTTGCGGATTCTCGGTACAGCTGCTGCGGCGGGGCAGTTTCCGGGATTCAGCAAGTGGGCGTTTGCTTGCGGCCACGTCGGCAACGCTCGGCTGCAGATTAAGCCTGCGGTTTACGCTCCGCAGTTTTTTAGCCGGGCCGAGTACGCTGTTGTCGAGCGGCTGGCTGAAATCATCATTCCCACTGATGAAACTCCTGGCGCGAAAGAGGCTGGCGTCGCGGAGTTCATTGATTTCATGGTGTTCAGCGATCCCGACGCACAATACAGTTTTCGAACTGGCCTGGCGTGGCTGGATGCTTATAGCGAGCAGCCGTCGGGTAAGAAATTCGCAAGCCTTGAGCCAGCGCAGCAAATTTCTTTGCTTGAACCGCTGGGATTCAAAGACAAAGCACGTCCGGGTCAGGAAGAGGGCCGCCGGTTCTTTTCGATGGTCCGCGAATATACGCTGACCGGCTTTTACACGAGCGAAATTGGGTTTAAAGAACTGGACAATCCAGCACTGAAGTTCTACTCGGAATCTCCGGAGTGCCCGCACAAAGGCGATCCAGAGCATCTGCATCTGCCGCAGCCGAAAGCTTCCTGAAACGACTCCATGCCAAAAAACATCTACGACGTGATTGTGATCGGAACCGGCGCCGGCGGCGGCATGGCGATCAAGACTCTGTGCGAAGCAGGGCTGAAAGTCTGCGCACTGAATGCGGGACAGCGGCTTGATCCGGAGAAGGATTTTCGCTATCACCGCATGCCATGGGATATGAAGTTTCGCGGGCTCGACGATCCCAAGCGGCGCGGCGAATCGTTCGGCTACATGGACAACGAGTACACCAAGGCCGCATGGGATCACGAGATTCCCTTCACCACGCCGCCCGGCATGAAATGGATGTGGCCGCGGTGCAAAGCGGTTGGAGGAAAGACGAATTTTTGGGGGAGAAGTTCGGCGCGCTTTGGCGATATCGACTTCAAAGCCGCTTCGCTGGATGGATATGACGTGGACTGGCCGATCACGTATGAAGAGATCAATCCGTTCTATACGCGCGTGGAGAAGATGATCGGCGTGGCGAGCACGGTGCAGAATCGGCCGAGCAATCCGGATGGTTCATATTTGCCGCCGTTTAAGTTTCGCTGTTTGGATTACATTCTGGAAGCTGGGTGCAAGAAAATCGGTATTCCCTACTTGCCCGATCGATGTGCTCAACTTACGCAGCCGCATGAGGGGCATCCGGCTTGCCATCTTTGCGGAGAGTGCACGACCGGATGCGACGTGGGAGCGTTTTTTTCTACGCCGTATTTTTTGCTGCCTAAAGCCGAGGCGACGAAGAATCTTGAGCTGCGCACCGATGCGCTGGCAAAAAATGTTTTAGTCGACGAGAACGGGCACGCGAACGGCGTTGCTTATATCGACCGCAAGACGAAGCAGGAAGTCGAAGTGTATGGGCGGGCTGTGGTGGTAGCTGCATCATGTGTTGAGTCGGCGCGAATTATGCTGAATTCAAAGTCGCGGCATTGGCCGAACGGGATTGCTAACTCGAGCGGACAGCTGGGACGGAACCTTTGCGACCATCTCTACGGTGATTCCGGCCGCGGATATTTGCCGCAGTTGCTGGGGCAGCCGAGTTTTCCCGATCATGTTGGCGACAGCACGATCGCGTGGATGCCGCGCTGGCAGAACCTGAAGAATCCGCACGAAGAAAACTTTATTCGCGGCTACTCGATCTATCCTGACGGCGGATGCGAAGAGTTTCCAGGCTACGCGGGAGATCTCGATGGCTTCGGGTCGTCTTTGAAGAAGGAGATCAAGCGGCGGTATCCGACGCCGGTGAATTTTTATGTGCAGGCGCCTTCGCTGCGCTCGGATTCGAACTTCGTCGACCTCGATCCCGAGATGAAAGATCCCTATGGCATTCCGGCGGCGCGCATTCATTTTGAGTGGGATGAGAATGTGCTGAAGATGTGGGAGCAGTCGAAGCAAGTGTGCGCCGATGTGTTGCAGGCGGCTGGGGCGGTCTTCGAGGGCTCTGGCGATGAACCGCAGATTCCGGGATTCAGCCTGCATGAAACCGGCACATGCCGGATGGGAAATGATCCGAAACATTTTGTGACCAACCGCTTCGGGCAAACTCACGATGTCGCGAATCTTTATGTATGTGACGCCAGCGTGTTCTTAAATTGCACCGACAAAACCACCACTCTCAGTATTCTTGCCTTCACGCTACGAACGTCGGAGCACCTCATGGAAAACTTCCGCCGTGGCGAACACAAAGCCGCGTGAGCAGCGGGTTCATGACACCCGACTCGACTAACTCCGAGGGAAAAGCTGCACGATTGCTCGAGCTGGCCGGACTCTTTCTTAGACTCGGCGCTACTAGCTTTGGCGGTCCGGCTTCACACATTGCGATGATGGAGCCGGAGGTCGTGGGCAAGCGGCGATGGCTCACGCGGCAGCAGTTTCTGGATTTGCTGGGTGCAGCCAACTTGATTCCGGGGCCAAGCTCGACCGAACTTGCGATCAGCGTTGGGTATACGCGTGCGGGCTGGATGGGACTCTGCGTCGCGGGCGCAAGTTTCATTCTGCCCGCGGCATTGATCACAGGGGCCTTTGCCTGGGCTTATGTGCGCTTTGGGGCGCTGCCTCGGGCGGAGTCTGTGCTGGGTGCGATCAAGGCTGCGGTCATCGCAATCATTGCGATCGCAGTGTGGCGATTGGGAAAGGCTGCGGTGAAGGATGCTGGACTCGCCGTATTGGGTGCGGCGGCGCTCGCGGCGTTTTTGATCGGCGTGAATCCTGTGGTGATTCTTTTTGGCGGCGGCGCGGTCGGGATGGTTGCACGAAAGGCGAGGTTCTGGCGGAGCGGGAAATCCTTAGCGTTGTGGCCGGGGCTGCTCGGTCGGATGAACATGAACATGGCTACAGCCGCACCGCTGGCCTACGCGAGATTCCCGCCCGCCGAGAACCCAACGCTGGTCAGAATTGCACTTTTCTTTCTGAAGGTTGGCACCGTGCTTTATGGGGGCGGATACGTGCTGCTGGCGTTTTTGGAACAGGGACTGGTGCATCAGCATGGCTGGCTCACGCGCGAGCAGTTGCTGGACGCGGTGGCCATTGGGCAGTTCACGCCGGGCCCGGTGCTCTCGACTGCGACTTTCATCGGCTACTTGCTGGGCGGGGCGCGCGGGGCGGCGGTTGCGACCGTAGCGATTTTTCTGCCGTCGTTTTTTTATGTCGGACTGCTGGCGCCGGTTCTCTTCCGGCTGCGGCAGTCGTCGTGGATGGCAGCGTTTCTCGATTCGGTAAACGTTTGTGCTGTGGCGCTGATGATTGGCGTCACGTTCAAGCTGGCGACCGAAGCCTTCCGCGGCCCGCCATCGTGGATCATTGCTGCGGCCGCGTTGGTAATTCTGATTCGATGGAAGGTGAATCCGGCGTGGATTGTGTTTGCGGCTGGAATCGTAGGGCTTCTCTTGCGATGACCGTTTCGCGCGATTTCGCTTTTTGTTCGTCGTAGGCGAGATTTTGTGATACAGCTATAGCCTATGCGGAAGGCGATCAATCATCTCAAGAAATGCGATCCCATTTTGTGCGCGATTATCGGGCGAGTCGGTCCGTACCGCATGGAATATAGCGATCCCGCGTTTCATAGCCTGGCGGAGTCGATTCTGTATCAACAACTGAATGGGAAAGCGGCGGCGACGATTTACAAGCGGTTTACCGCGCTGGCGGGCGATCCGCCTACGCCGGAGGGAATTCTGAAGCTCTCCGATGAGCAACTGCGTGGCGTGGGATTGTCGAAGCAGAAGTCGGCTTATCTGAAAGATTTGGCTGCGAAGACTCGCGATGGTTTGCTTAACTTTGAAACGATCGCAGGGCTTTCGGACGAGGAGGTCATTGAGCATCTCACTCAGGTGAAGGGCGTGGGAGTGTGGACGGCGCACATGTTTTTGATGTTCACGCTCAGACGGGCCGATATTTTGCCGACCGGCGACTACGGAATCCAGGCCGCTATGAAGAAACACTACCGCAAGAGAAAAATGCCGACGCCGAAAGACATGGAGAAGATTGCGCGGGTCTGGGCGCCTTACCGTAGCCTGGCTTGCTGGTATTTGTGGCGTAGCCTGGACATCAAAACCCTTTAACCACAGAGGACACAGAGGAGCACAGAGGAAAGCCACTGTGATCCCCTGTGTCCTCTGTGGTTAAATGGTTTTGCGATGGCTGAGATGAAAATTCGCGTGCTAGTGGCTAAGCCCGGTCTGGATGGGCATGACCGCGGGGCGAAGGTGATTGCTCGGGCCCTGCGTGATGCCGGGATGGAAGTGATTTACACCGGGTTGCGGCAGACGCCGGAGATGGTGGTCAACGCGGCGTTGCAGGAAGATGTGCAGGTGATCGGGTTGTCGATCCTCTCCGGGGCTCACAACGCGATCGTTCCTCGTGTGATGGATCTTTTGAAGCAAAACAAAATGGACGATGTGATTGTGCTGGTCGGAGGCATCATCCCCGATCAGGACATCGATGGGCTCAAGAAAGCCGGCGTGGCCGCGATATTCCAGCCGGGCACGGCCATGGATGACATTGTTCAATTCATCCGCACGCACGTGAAAGGCCCGGGCGTTCCGGCGGCCGGGTGATGGCCGAAATCAATTCTGCTCGCGCTCGCGAGTTCCTCTCCAAGACAGTCGGACCCACGCCCTGGTATTGGAAGACCTTTCCGTCTTTCCATTCATTGGCTGGACAGAAATTTGTGTGGGCGCATCATGGCGAGCAGGGGCCGATCGCGCATCTGGTGACGCTTGGGCTGGAACAGCAGCCCGACGCGGCGCGGCTGGCGCTCAATACGTATTGCCGGCCGTTTCTGGTGGAGCCGAATTTTCTTGGCGTCTGGTGCCCGGAGGGAAGAAGCATCCGGCTGGCTTGTTTCGATCCGGATCAGTTGAAGTCCTTTGATCTGGCTGAGGTGGCGGGATGGTTCAAGCAGTCCTCCGATCGGATTTATGCGGCAAGCGCGCCGGTCGCCGATTTTGAAGTTTCACTGGCCTTGCCGCCGGGAACTCACAAGATCGCGGTTCCGGCTGAACTGCAGAGCGTGGATGAACTGATCGTGCCGACCAGTTACAAAGCCATGTCGAAGGACGATCCGGCATTTGCGCTTTTCGTTCTTTACCTGCAGGCGGGGCTTGTGGAAGTTTTACCGCAGAGGTGGTTCACAGCGGCGCAGTACAAAGTTGGCCAGCAATGGATTACGCGAGCGGTGCGCGATCCGGAATCGCAGCGCATTGTGGGCGAATGCTTTGGCGTGGGAACGTTTCTGCTTGAAGAAGACAGCTGCCGGCTTGCGGAGTGGCTTGAACGGCGGCCATAATCGACACAAATCTGCCCGTCGATATGCATCGATCAACTTGCTCGATCAATGCAGCGGGTATCCCTGTTCTCCCGGCAGATGTCCGTCGACCTTTACGACCTTGATCTGCATTCCGGGCTTGATATCGCGGAATTCGACCATGGCGATGGCGCCCAGGTATAGGGTCGCGGCTTCCTTTACCATTCCGAAAGAAGGCAGCATGACGGGCTCAGCATCGGCTTCGCCGCGTACGACCTGCGCGGTCCAGAATTGCTTGTAGTCGCTATCCGACATTCCAACCAGTTTAAGCATCACCACGCGGTCATGGGCTCCCGGAGCGCTGACCAGCAGTTTCATGGGAGCTTTGTTGGGCCAGTTGTGCTTGTCGCCCATGAAGATTCTCCGCAGTTCCGAGAGAGTCAAATTGTCCACAGGATTGTTCGGATTCACGATCACGGCCACATCCAGGCTGGGTCCCTGGGCGATTGCGGTGCAAGGCCAGACGAGCGACATTAGCAAGACGAAGTGCCACATTCTGAGCCAGCCTAAGAGTGCCCGCCCGTTTGCAACCCGCAGTGCGCCGATGAGTGCTCGCTTCATTCAGAAAGTCCCCGACAGCTGCAGGTGGAGTCCATCGATATCGGGCAGCCCCCGGCGCAAAGTGTGATCGATTTGAGCTTTGATGGCGAGATAGTCGTTCAGATCGAAGCGCGCTCCCACCGACGGGCCGGCGCGATATCCGATGTCGTCGAAGATCTGATTTCGAGAACTGGCATTTACGTACTGGTAGCGGGCAAAGGGGCGAATGCGGGAAAATTTCTTTGAGATCTGCGTATAGAAGGCTGAGGTATGAAAGGTGTCGAGGGCGCTTCCACCGATCAAAGCGTGCCGAATGAGAAATCCTTCGTTCAGGAATTCGATCTCCTTCGCGATATACACCACATGGCCGTTGACGATTGTCTGTCCCCAGCGCGTGTCGGGAGCAGGCTCGCCGGGAAGACTTACGCTGGCTCCAGAAGCGTTAATCACCAGATCGCTGATGCGATCGTGATAGATGGATCCGCCAAATCGCAGTCCGCGTACAAAATCCGGTTGAAAATACGCACCGATATTGACCAGGTTGCTATTGTTCTCATCGTTGAAGAGACCGTCGCCGGTAATGTCGGGCCGGATCGTGTCGGAAGAGCCGTACTCGGCAACGTAGTGCATGCCCAGCTTGCCCGAGGGGATGCTGCCGGTCACGGATACTCCGACCGCTTGTGTGGGAAGGATTCCGCCGTCGGTAGCGAACTCCATAACCAGAGGGCGATCCGCGGTCGTCTGCAGCCAAGCCGCGCTGCGGAAGGCCCAGTTGTAGTACCCAATCGTGGTTTGAAACCGGCCGAAGGAAAATTTGAAGTGATCGCTGAGGTCACATTTGAGCAGCATTCGCCGCAGGTCGATCCTAAAGCTCTGGGCATCGCCTTCCTCGAAATCCAGCTCGCCTAAAACGCTGGTCTTATCCGTCAACCGGGAGGTGAGAAATAGTCCAAAGTCGCCGGTGTAAAAGGCGCCGGCCGAACCCGGCACGAAGCCATAGGTGCCGGTTTCGGGAGTGCGCTGGTCAAGAACTTTGTAATCGACTTCTCCGAAGCCTCGCCACTGAATGCCTTTGATGGAATGCATATCGGGCGCAGCCACAGGGATGGAGGACGCAGGCTCATCCTGTGCGGGAGCCGACGCTGTGGTTTCGGGAGCTGACTCTGTCTGTTGAATTGGCGGAGTCTTCTGGGCCGACGATTCTGTCTGGTGGCTCTCCAGGGGCGTGTTCTGGATTGCCTCTTTCTGGTTTGCTTCCAGAGCGTTGATGCGCTCCTGCAATTCACGGCTCTGTTCCTGCAGGGCCTTAACCTGTTGAGCCAGTGACTGAATCGTTGGCTGGTCCGCGGGATCGGACGCCTGTCCCCAACCCAATGCGGAGAGCGCCAGCGCCGCAGAGAGCGAGAGCGTAAGGTTCAGAGGCATGAATCTGTTTCTCCGCACGGAGTTTCTCCTTACTGAATTTCTCCTTCGCGCCGCGTTACTCAAGAGCGGGATGGCAACCGACTGTTTGACTTTCGGCAAGACAGGCTGAAAACATCGCGTTACCTTGGTGCGCAGGAGTATGGTGCGCGGGAATTTCGCCGCGCCAGCATTTGGCGTCTGCGGAAACCCAAGCTGAATGTATTCGCACGAAAACTCTTGGGAGCGGAATCGGGAACGTTGTGGCTTGCGCAACTTCTTTCGATGTGAAGCGGGGGACGAGCGCGTTCCTGTTGCGACTCCATTCCGAAGATGGGACAAACCGGCTGACTCGGAGCCTTGTCGAGGCGCTTTCGGGCGCGATCCGAGATCTTGCGAGGGCAAATCTCCCGATCGTGATCACGGGAAACGAGAGGTTCTTTTCAACTGGCGCGGATCTGAATGAGATTGCGAAATTGCATGGTCCGTCCGCGTATGAGTTCTCTCAGGTCGGCCAAGAGCTGATGGCGAGGATCCAGGACTTCCCTGCCCCGGTCGTGGCCGCCATTTCTGGGTATTGCATGGGCGGCGGACTTGACCTGGCGTTGGCTTGCACTTCCCGAATCGCTTCACCGCATTCGATCTTTGGCCATCGCGGGGCCGCGCTGGGTTTGATCACGGGCTGGGGCGGAACACAGCGTTTGCCGCGCCTGGTTGGCAGGGCCCGAGCCATCGAGATGCTGATCGCAGCGGAGAAGCTTTCGGCCGCCCGAGCTCTCGAGTTCGGTTTGATCGACGCCATTGCCGACGATCCGGTGGCGGAGGCCTGGCGGCGTCTGAAATGCTGATGCGAGGGCGATCTGGAGTTTGCGCGCTTCCGCTCGCGTGGTATACCGTAAACAGTCCGCTTGTACTTCATTGGAAGCTCTGAATCTGTTGAATGATGGCTGACCGAAACGATTTCTCCACCCTAAGTTCGCCAGCGCCGGGTACCGTGCTGACGTCGAAGATCGACCCAACCTCAGCCCGTTTCGAGGCGAATATGCGTTTCCTGGCGGACCTAATGTCGCAGGTGCGCAATGAGGAGGAGAAGATCTGCGAGGGCGGCGGAGCCAAAGCCGTTGAAAATCAGCACGCGAAGAGCCGGTTAACGGCCCGCGAACGCATCCAGCTCTTGGCGGATCCTGAGACCTTTTTTGAACTCGGTCTCTACACCGCGCACGGCATGTATGAGGAATGGGGAGGAGCGCCGGCAGCAGGCGTCATTACGGGCATGGCCCGTGTTCACACCCGGCTCGTCATGATCATCGCCAACGACGCGACGGTGAAAGCGGGCGCGTTCTTCCCGATGACTTCGAAAAAAGTCATTCGCGCGCAGAATATTGCCATCGAGAATCGCATCCCCACGATTTATCTCGTCGACTCGGCGGGAGTTTTCCTGCCGTTGCAGGAAGACGTTTTTCCCGACACAGACGATTTTGGACGGGTCTTTCGAAACAATGCGGTGATGTCGGCGATGGGGATTCCGCAGATTGCCGCGATTATGGGGATGTGCGTCGCCGGCGGTGGGTATCTGCCGGTGATGTGCGATCACGTACTCATGACCGATGGCAGTGGCCTCTTTCTCGCGGGGCCGGCACTGGTGCAGGCGGCGATCGGGCAAAAAGTTTCGGCGGAGGATTTGGGTGGAGCTGCGATGCATTCGGCCATCAGCGGCACGGTCGATTTTCGCGAGGCCGATGATGAGGCTTGCCTCGCGCGGATTCGTTCGATTGTGGAGAAATGGGGATACCGCCGACTCTCACCGTGGGACCGCAAGAAACCGGTCGAGCCCGCTCTTGCCGCCGAAGAAATTTACGGGATCTACGATTCGTCTCCCGCCCGTCCTTACGACATGAAGGAAGTGCTGGCGCGCGTACTCGACGGCAGCCGCTTTGATGAATACAAGCCCGACTACGGAAAAACACTGGTCTGCGGTTATGGCCGCATCGGCGGATTCGCGGTGGGCATCGTCGCCAATCAGAAGCTGCACGCGCAGCAGACTGACCACGAAGGCCATAAGCGCATTGAGTTTGGCGGCGTGATCTATACGGAATCGGCGGAGAAGGCGGCGCGCTTCATCATGGACTGCAATCAGAATCTGATCCCACTGATTTTTTTTCACGACGTGAACGGATTCATGGTTGGACGCGACGCTGAGTGGAGCGGAATCATCAAAGCGGGCGCGAAGATGGTGAATGCAGTTTCAAATTCCGTGGTGCCGAAGATTACGGTCATCGTCGGTGGCTCGTTTGGCGCGGGGCATTATGCGATGTGCGGCAAAGCTTATGATCCGCGATTCGTGTTTGCGTGGCCGACGGCGCGTTATGCGGTGATGAGTGGGGATTCCGCGGCAGGCACGCTGGTTGAGATCAAGGTGAAACAGCTCGAGCGCGGTGGAAAGAAATTGAGCGAGGATGAACGAAGAGAGCTGTATGAGTCGGTGAAGCGCACTTACGATGAACAGACTGATCCGCGATATGGAGCTGCGCGCTTGTGGATCGATAAAATTATCGATCCGATCGAGACGCGCGAGGCGATCACGCAGGCACTCGAAGCGGCGGCGCTGAATCCGGATGTGGCGGAGTTCAAGGTGGGCGTGCTGCAGACGTGAGGGATTGAGTCATTGAGTGATTGAGCCATTGAGTCATTGCGGAATCGTGAAATTTAGACGAGCCAGCGGTTCGCTAGACCACTCGATTTTCAATTTCTCAATTACTAAATGTCCCAATTACTCAATATTTCTGAAGCATGGCTGATACGGTCAAACTCATCGAGTGTCCACGCGATGCCTGGCAGGGGCTGAAGGGGATGATCCCTGCCGATTTGAAGACGGATTACCTGAAAGCCTTGATCAGCGCCGGTTTCAAGAACATCGATGCGGTTTCGTTTGTGTCTCCGAAGGCGGTTCCGCAGATGGCGGACTCGGAAGAAGTGCTGAAGGAACTCGATCCGCCCGATGATGTTGAGATCATTGGGATAGTCGTCAACGAGAAGGGAGCGCAACGGGCGATTGCTACGCAGGCGGTTTCGACGCTCGGGTTTCCTTATTCGATTTCAGAAACATTCTTGCGGAAGAATCAGAACCAGTCGGCAGAAGATGCGCTGAACGAACTGGAGAAGATTCAGAAGGCGGCCGACGACGCAGGGTTGAATGTGGCGGTTTATATCTCGATGGCATTTGGCAATCCGTATGGCGATCCATGGAGCGTTGGCGAAGTCGTAGACGCGATCGAGCTGCTCGAAGCCGAAGACCTGCACATGATTTCGTTGGCTGACACGGTTGGAGCAGCGAGCCCACAGCAGATTAGCGAAGTTTTGGGCAGCGTCCTCGAGAAATATAACTATCTTGAGATCGGGGCGCATTTGCACAGTCGTCCCGAACAAGCCGCGGAGAAAATTCTAGCGGCTTTCGACGCCGGCTGCCGCAGGTTTGATTCTGCGTTGGGCGGGCTTGGCGGCTGTCCTTTTGCGCAAGATGCGCTGGTTGGCAATATAGCGACAGAAAGAGTGATTCACGCCCTCGGGGAGCGAGAGGCCGAGTTGCCTGCTCTGAAGCCGCTGGACGCTCTGTTGCGGGCGACGGGTGGTATCGGCGCCAAATACTCCGATTCGCACGCGGCGGATTAGTGGCGTTCGGAGCGAACCGTTCAGTCGGAGCCGGTCGATCGGACTTTGAGAAATGAGCTACAACACAATTCAACTCGAGTATGACGGCGGCGTGGCCACCATCACGCTGAACCGGCCGGACAAAAGAAACGCAATCAGCTTCGAACTGATTGACGATCTGCTACGCGCGTTTGATGAGGTTGCGAAATCGCCGGCGATCGTCCTGATTTTGACCGGCGCGGGCAAGGCATTCTCGTCGGGCATGGACCTGGACAATCTCAAGTCGCTGATTGGGCGGTCGCCGGAGCAGAATCTGCAGGACTCGCAGACGATGGTGCAGTTGTTTCGCACGCTCTATGAATTTCCCAAGGTAACGATCGCCGCTGTAAATGGCGCTGCGATCGCCGGGGGAACGGGGCTTGCGTTATTGTGCGATTTCACGCTGTCAGTTCCGGAAGCAAAGTTCGGGTACACCGAAGTGCGCATCGGTTTTGTGCCGGCCATTGTCTCTACATTTCTATTGCGGCAGGTAGGAGAAAAACAAGCGCGCGACCTGCTGTTGACCGGAAGACTTTTTGGTTCCGAGGAAGCCCTGCGCCTGGGGCTGGTCAGTGAAATCGTCCAACCGGCTGATCTTATGCCACGAGCCCGGGCTCTGGCGGCCTTGCTGATGGAGAACAGCGCGGCCTCTCTGCGCGCGACCAAGCAGTTGCTTACAGATCATGCCCGTGCGGAACTCGACGCACAGATCGAAGCTGCCGTGCAGGAGAATGCCGCGATCCGCACCACGGCCGACTTCCGCGAAGGCGTTACTTCGTTTCTGGAGAAACGCAAACCCGTCTGGACCGGGAAATGAACTCAAAGAATCACAATGCATTTCACGAAACGCGTTTGCGCGTGCGCTACGCGGAGACGGACCAGATGGGGGTCGTTTACCATTCCAACCACTTAATCTGGTTCGAGGTGGGCCGCGTTGAATTCATGCGCCAGATGGGTTTTTCTTATCGCGACATGGAGCGCGAAGATGGCCGCTTCATCGCCGTCGCCGAGGTGAAGTGCCGGTATCGCGCTCCGGTTTATTACGACGAAGAGGTTGTAGTGCGCACCCGGTTGGCCAGCGCGCGGGAATCCGTGGTCGTTTTTGCCTATGAACTAGTCCGCGCCGAGAATGGAACGCTGCTGGCTGAGGGCGAAACGACCCACATCGTCACCGACTCGAACATGAAGATTGCAGCATTGCCTGACAAGTATCTCAGCGCATTCCGGACGGCGATGGGAAAGTAGCTTGAGTGAAGCAGTCGCGAGAACCTGAATCGCAGTACGTTGAAATCACAGTAGTCGACGGAGAAATCCTCTGAACGCACTTCATATTGACGGTAATAGCCTGACTCTCGAAGATGTTCGCTCGGTGGCGATGGAGCGCCGAGCTGTTCTTCTTGCCGCAGATGCGCGTGCGCTCGTGAACAGCGCGCGGGCAGTGGTGGAAGACATTGTCGCGAGCAATCGCGTGGCTTACGCGATTACCACCGGCGTCGGAAAACTGAGCGACGTCCGCATTGCCGGCGAACAGATTCGAGAGCTGCAGGTAAATCTGGTCCGCTCGCACGCTGTTGGAGTTGGAGAACCCCTCGCCGCTGCGGAGATACGCGCCATGATGTTGCTGCGCGCGAATTCGCTGGCTAAAGGCCATTCGGGTGTGCGTGCCGTCGTCATCGACACGCTTTGCGAGATGCTGAATCGCGGAGTTCTGCCTGTAGTTCCCTCGCAGGGGAGCGTCGGCGCCAGCGGGGATCTCGCGCCTCTGGCTCATCTCGCGCTCAGCCTGATTGGCGAAGGCGAGTGCTTTGATGAAAAGGGCGCTCGCGTGCCGAGCGGCGAAGTTTTGAAGGGGGCGCAGATCACGCCGCTACGACTGGAGGCGAAAGAGACGATCTCTCTGATCAATGGAACGCAGGCCATGCTGGCCGTAGGAACGCTAGCCTTGCTGGCGGCGGAGATTCTGGTGGATTCCGCGGACGTATTGGGCGGACTGAGTTGCGACGCGCTCAAGGGAACGGACACAGCTTTCGACGAGCGCATTCACAAAGCGCGCCCTCACGACGGCCAGGTCAAGTGTGCCGAGAACCTGCGTCGGATGCTGGAGGGTAGCCAGATTCGCGAGTCTCATCGCGATTGCGGGCGCGTGCAGGACGCGTACTCGTTGCGCTGCATCCCGCAGGTACACGGAGCGGTCCGCGATACGCTGGCGCACTGCCGCGGTATCCTGGCGACGGAAGCGAACTCTGCGGTCGACAATCCTTTAGTCTTCATTCCCGGCAACGACGCCGCGGATGGCGATGTAATTTCGGGTGGGAATTTTCACGGCGAACCATTGGCTTTTGCGCTGGATTTTCTGGCGATTGCGCTTAGCGCGCTGGCTGGGATCAGTGAACGCCGCATCGAGCGGCTCGTGAATCCCGCGTTGAGCGAAGGATTGCCGCCATTTCTGGCGCCGGGGGCCGGCTTGAATTCCGGATTCATGATGCCGCAGGTCACCGCCGCGGCGCTGGTGAGCGAGAACAAAGTGCTGGCGCATCCGGCGTCGGTGGATTCGATCACGACCTCGGGAAATAAAGAAGATTACGTTTCTATGGGAATGACGGCTGCGATAAAACTGAAGCGGGTCGTGGACAATACTCGAAATGTATTGGCCATCGAAGCCATGGCGGTTGCGCAAGCGCTGGACTTCCTGGCGCCGCTGAAGAGTTCGAAGCGCGGCCAGTCCGCGCACGCTGCGATCCGCGCGGTGTGCCCGACGATGGAAAAAGACCGAGTAATGTACGCCGACCTAGCGCGCATTGGGGATATGATCACGGGCGGAGCGCTGGCCCGGGCTCTGCGATAAAGCGAACGAAGGAAGCTTTCTATTCGCACATGAAAACTCTGACCGAATACCTGAAGTTTCATACCCAAACGCATCGCGCATATGTCCACATCACTCCTCAGGTGGAGGACATTGTCCGCAACAGTGGCGTCAAGGAGGGCATGGTGCTGGTTTCGGCCATGCATATTACGGCCGGCGTCTATGTCAATGACAACGAAAGCGGATTGATTGAAGACATCGATCAATGGCTAGAGCATCTGGCGCCGTTTCGCAAGGGCTACAAACATCACGAGACCGGCGAAGACAACGGCGACTCCCATCTGAAGGCTTTGTTGATTCATCACGAGGTGATCGTTCCGATTACGGCTGGCAAGTTGGATCTGGGAACCTGGCAGAGAATCTTCTACGCCGAATTTGACGGGCAACGGGACAAGCGCGTGATCGTAAAAGTAATGGGAGAATAGCTATGAGCGAAGAACTCGGCGAACTGCATGAACACGCAGAACACGCGAAGCACGACCCCACTCTGGCGCCCGTTTCTGTGACGATGGCTATCCTGGCGGTTCTAGTGGCAGTCATCTCACTGCTTGGGCACCGGGCCCATACGGAAGAAGTCGTACTGCAAGCAAAGTCATCGGACCAGTGGGCTTACTACCAGGCCAAGAATATACGGCGGCATGTCGACGAATTTTTCACCGATCTCACTTCGGTGCAGGCCACGACCGATGCCGATCATCTGGCCAAGTTGCGCGATAAGTATTCGCAGGAAGCTTCGCGCTACAAAGACGAACAGAAGGAAATCGAAGACAAGGCTCACGAACTGGAAGCTGAAGTGACGACCGAGAGAAACCGCGCCGACCGGTTCGATCTGGCAGAAGTTTTTCTTGAGATCGGACTGGTTATCACGTCGATCACGTTGCTTTCCGGACGAAGGATTTTCTGGTTCCTTGGAATCGCACTGGGCGCGATTGGACTAGCGGTGTCGGCAACGGGTTTTCTAATCCACTAAGCTTTGGCTATTCTGTCATCCTACCGCTGCTCTGCGTGGCAGAGGTTGCCGGGGCTGCGTTCTCTGCTCTTTCCGGTTTAACGGCAAGAAATGAGCCGATCGCAAGCACATCCATGCGCGTGCGCCGGAAGCACTCGATCGCCTCTTCCGGCGTGCACACTATCGGTTCGTTTTCGTTGAAGCTCGTGTTGAGAATTACCGGGATGCCGGTCTTGCGCCGGAATGCTTCGATCAGACCGTAGTAGAGCGGATTCTCCTCGCGCGTGACGGTTTGCAACCGGCCGGTATCGTCGACGTGGTTCACCGCGCACAACTCTTTGCGCTTTTCCGGACGAATTTTGTAAACATGCAGCATGAAGGGCGACGGGTGATCGTGCTCGAAGTACTCGTGCTGATAATCGGCGAGAATCGAGGGGGCAAACGGCCGAAACCACTCGCGATGCTTGATGCGAGCGTTGAGAATATCTTTCATATCAGGCAGGCCCGGATGGGCGACGATGGATCGATTGCCCAACGCGCGCGGGCCCCACTCCATCCTGCCTTGAAACCAGCCAACGACATTTCCGGCAGCAATTTCTTCCGCCGTTTTTTCGAGCAACGAGGCGCGGTCGAGTTGGCGGAATTCGAGTCCGGCATTCTGCAACGACGATTGAATCCGAGCGTCGGAAAATTCCGGACCTAAGTATGAACTTCGCAGTTCGTGCCGTCGTCCTTGCTTCAGAACCGAGTGATAGGTGTGAAGCGCCGCACCGATCGCCAGACCTTCGTCTCCGGCCGCGGGCTGAATGTACGTTCGTCGAAATGGAGTGTGATCGAAGAGTTTGCCGTTGGCGACGCTGTTTAGGGCGCACCCTCCGGCCATGGCGAGATCGTCGAGTTTTACGCGGTCATGCAACTGATTCAAGAGATGAACAAATATTTCCTCGAAGCGGTGCTGGAGGGCGAAGGCCAAGTCCATGTCGCGCTGTGTGATTTCCGCATGGAGAGCGCGCGGAGTACCGAAGAGTTCTTCTATGCGATGCGAGAAGTGGCGCGCCAACTGCACCGTGCCGTCGGCAAGGACCTGCATCCCCTGATTGCTGCCGAGCGGCTTGAAATGACTTAGGTCGAGTTCGAAGCCTGATTTTGTTTCCGCAACCATCTTGCTGATTTCGCCGCAAAACGAATCGCACCCGTAGGGAGCCAAGCCCATGACTTTGCCTTCGTCGCCGTACTGCGAATATCCAATGAATTCGCAGATCATGGTGTAGAAGCTGCCCAGCGAGTGCGGGAGAAAGACTCGGTCGAGGACTTCGATCTCGTTGCCCTCGCAGCGAGCCATCATGGTGGAGACGAAGTCTCCGGATCCGTCATAGCTGAAGCCCGCCGCCTTGTCCCACGACGAGCAATAGTAAGCGCTGGCGATGTGGGCGATGTGATGCTCAAGATGGTGTTCGCGAAACTTGAGCGTGGAGGGGTGGACGTTGAGCGCTTTCGACAGGAGGGAACGAACGTCGCGCATCGCCTCTTTACGCTGGCGGAGATTGATAAAGTTGAGAATCTTCGCGGGATTCGCGACCGCGTACTGCACTTTTTTCGCCAGGTTTGCGTTGCTGTCCTGGCCAACGGCGACGTGCTCAATATCGGAAATGGATGCGCCGACAGCGTCGAGACAAGCCTTCACCGCGAGAGACGGAAATCCGCCGAAGTGTTTGCGGCGGTTGAGTCGCTCTTCGGCGATGGCGAACTTTACTTCGCCGTCGAGAACGATCGCCGCGGACGCGTCCGCGTGAAACATGTTGAGGCCCAAAATGAGCATGAACTAGATTTGTCTCCTCAGGTGATGAAACTCCGGCAGGATCATTCGTTCAGGCTGGAATCTCCGGCAGCGTTCCGCAAAGCATCCGCGATGAATTCAGCCGCATCCACTGGCAATCGTTCACCACAGCCGGCGGATTTGTCAGTGCGCAGCGTCGCGAGTGACGAGCAGACGATATCTTCGAGTGAAATTGGCGCTTCGCCGTTTTGAACGAATCGGACAAAAGCGTCCCACTCGGCACGGTGTCCTTTGTCTTGACGCCATCGCGAGCGCAGGGTCTCTTTGCGGCCATTGCGCACGAGTTCCAGATTGCGAAAATCTTCCAGTACAGCGGCAGCGCCGCCACCGAAAATCTCGATCCGCTCTTTTGAAAATGCACGGTCGCCGTTGGCCAAGTATGAGATCGTTCCCTGCGAGCCGTTGGCGAAGGCGAGCGAGATCAATACATTGTCGCCGCTGTAGCGACCGGCATTCGCCAGAGGGCGAGCCTCGACGTCGACGATTGGAGAACCCGCGAGAAACATCATGAGATCGATGAAGTGACAACATTCGCCGAGAATGCGTCCGCCGCCTTGCTCGCGGTCGTTGAGCCAATGATCCGGGCTGAGGTAGCCAGCGGTGATGCGATAGTGCAGGGCTAACGGCTCGGTGATCGGAGCGAGAAATTGCTTTAGACGTGACGTCATAGGTGCAAAACGCCGGTTGAAGCCGATCATAAGACCGGAGCAACGCTGTTGCTTCGCCTGACGGACGATGGCTTGCAATTCTGCTTCGCTCAGACAGAGTGGCTTCTCGCAGAATACGTACTTGCCCGCGACCAGCGCTGCCAGGGTCTGGCTCGAGTGAAGATGGTGGCGAGTGGCGATGACCACCGCATTGATATCCGGGTTTGCCAAAATTTGCGATTCGTCAGTTGTGCAAGAACGGAATCCGAACTTTTTCGCAGCATGTTGTGCATGATGGCCAGTTGCTGCGCAGACGGAGGTTAGAGTTGTCGCGGAGGAGGCTTGCAGCGCCGGAATTAGAGTGGTCGTGGCAAATACTCCCGCTCCAAGAACGCCGACGGAAACTCTGGATTGAGGCGCTCTCTCATCGGCAACGCGATTAGCTACCAGCGTCAATGTGCGCTGTTGCGCTACGTCCGGACCAGTACCGCTCTCCGGGTATTCAATTACGACTCCGAGAAACGGCTCGCGCGATCTGCCCGTGATCAGGTCGTATGCGTCCTGGGCGCGGTCGATCGGACATCGGTGCGTGATGAGAGAAGCTACGTCGATCCTTCGGTCCGCGAGCAGGCGCACGAAGGCTTCCATGTTGCGGGTCTCGGTCCAGCGCACATAGCCGATGGGATAGTCTCGTCCCTTCTGCTCGTAGGCTGTGTCGTAGCGGCCGGGCCCGTAGGAACGCGAGATACGGAAATCGAGTTCCTTTTCGTAGTAGGCTTTGCGTTCGATTTCGATGCCCACAGTTCCTACTGCCGTGACGATGGCTCGATCGCGAGCGACGGCACCGGCGAGATTGACCGGATCGCTGCTGGACGTTTCAGCTGTGATCAATACGCAGTCGACGCCGAGTCCGCGCGAAGTTTCGCTGCACAGATCGCGGAAAGCGCCGGAGGAGCTGGCTACGGCTTCTGCGCCCAAACGCCGCGCCAGTTCGGCGCGCGACTCGTCGATATCCATGCCGATCACACGACAGCCCGCTGCTTTCAAAAGCTGGACAGTCAACTGCCCGAGCAATCCGAGGCCGATTACGGCGACCAGATCACCGAGTTTTGCTTCGGCGGTGCGGATTCCATGAAGCGCCACGGCGCCAAGTGTGGAGAAAGCCGCCTCGTCGAAGGGGACGTGCGCACCGTTGATTGAATCTGGCGTCGGGATCCGCGCCACCAGAAGGCGAGGCACACACGCAACCTCGGCGTGGACAGCGATGCCGGCGCCCGCGCAGGCGACGCGGTCTCCTACTTGAAGATCGGAAATGCCTTTGCCGGCTACGATCACAGTGCCGGAGCTACTGTAGCCGGGACTTTGCGGTTGATCCAGTCGGCTGCGGACAGCTTGCAGTGCTGAGAAAACGCCGTCACGCTGCACTTTGCTGATGACTTCTCGGACCAGATCCGGGCGGGACTTGGCTTTCTGCAACAGATTCTTCCGCGCAAATTCGGCGGAAGCGCGTTCGGTTCCGGCTGAGACAACTGAGGCTGCGATCCGGACGAGAACACATCCTGGCTCAAGGCGAGGCGCGGGCACTTCCTCGACCGTGACCTCGCCCGTACGCGCGTGTTGTAATACCTGCTTCAGTGGGTCACCTGCTCGCTTGTTCTCGACTGCGCATTCAGCCGCGATAGGACCGCACGAAATTTTCCGTTCGCGCCTCTAGGAATTTCGTTCACATATTCAAAATTAACGACAAGGCTAGGACTGAGCCAGGTCTTGATGTCGCGGCGGATATCGAGTTCATCCCGGTTGCCATACGCGTCGCGTCGCACTACCAGAACGCTGATCTCACCAAGTTTCTCTTGAACGATCTGCGCTTCTTTCACGTTGAGAGCGTCCTTGAACAAGTAATCGAGGCGCGCAATTCGTGCGCCTTCGGGCGTAACGATGTAGTCATCGCGCCGTCCCTCGATCCGCCGCAGTGTGCTTGACTGTCGTCCGCACGAACAAGTCTCGCCAGTGGTCCAGACTGCGCTGTCTCCGACTTCGTATCGAATGAAGGGAAATGCGTACCCCGCGAAGCCCGTACACACGATGTTCTTCACAGCATCGCCCGGCGCCTGCTCTAACCCTTCCTGCTCTAGACCTTCCAGAATGCAAAACTCAAAGTCCTCATGGTAAACGAACTGCGGGCATCGCGAAGCATTGGCGCAGGCTTCGGTGCAGCCGTAATGGTCGGTCAGGATTGCGCCGGTGAACGCTTCGATGTCGCGACGCTGGAAATCCAGAACGTTCTCGGCTCCGGCAAAAATCACGCGCGGCGGCGACGAAAGGCGCAAGCCCGCGTCGGTCGCGTTCAAAGCCAGCATGTGAATGAAGGAGGGATATCCGCAATAGAAATCAAAATGCTGGGCGTTGAGGCGTTCGACAATGCTGGCGATTCGCGACGGCGAGAGGCTTTGCATGTTGATGAGCAACTGGCGCATGGGACGGTTCCAGCGCCAGTAGGGCGGTCTCTGCTGCGTGATGGGCACGACGCGCTGTCCGGTAAAGTTCGCGTGCCAGGCTCCTGGACCCACACCAAACCGCAGACGGTGTCGCCACCAGACGGCCCACTGAAAAGCGATTGCCTCGCGCGTCATGAAGAAATGCAGAGCCTTGCCGGTCGTGCCGCTGGTGTGGCGTGAAAATAGGGCGCGCTTCGACACATTCTGCGAAACCAGGCGGTCCGCATTCTGGCGAACGTCTTCTTTGGTTAGAACCGGCAACTTGTACAGGTCGTGCCGGCCGTGGATGTCGTCGGGTGAAATCTTCAGGCTCTTCCAACACTCGTGATAGTAAGGAACGTTTTCGTAGGCGTGGCGGAGAAGGGCGTGCAGTTTTTCGTTCTGATAGGCCTCTATCTCTCCTGCGCTCCACTTTTCAGAGTCCGTAAGTTCGCGGAGTTTTTGGTCGAACGCGGCTCCGAAGCGCACACGTTTTTCCCTGTTGCCGTAGTACCAGCAGGCAGCATTTTGCAGAAAGACCGGCAGACGCGGATAAACCTGCTCCAGAACGGAATCGCTCATGGCCGCGCCACCTCGATTGCAGCGCCGGTCGAAGCGATCGGAACGCCGGACTGCTCGATGTGCCCTTTCCATCCAAAGTGCGGGGCGAAGTGAAATGTGTCAGCCGGCGCAATGTCGGTCAACGGATGGTTCCACTCGGCGTGGTTGCTGCGAATCGCGACCTCGCGCCAATCGTGGCCTGCCAGGGGATAGCTTCTGCATTGAAATGCGCGAGCGACGATAGGAATCTTTTGCGGATCGAAGCCCATTAGATAGGCGCAGGCTGCGTCCACACTCGGCGGATGAATGCCGAATATGACGACTCCTGCATTCACAGGATCGGGATCGAGGGGCCCACGCCCTTCGCCGGCTAGGATGCCATCGACCAGAGCGAAGTGGCGTTTGCGATTCTGCAGTTGCGGCTCGCGCAGAGAGCCGTCGCGATTACCGTAAAAGACAAGCTTGTTCAAGTCGAGGCACATGCGCCAGATGGTGTCATTGCCGAACCAGTTTCCGCTACGCACGGTCACATCGGTGTCACCAAAGATCGGCTTGCCGACGCCGCGCGCCAAGCGATGCACCCACGGTCCGACTACAGGCATACGATGCGAAAGACCGCGAACTGCGGCCGCGACGGTGCGCTCGGTGCGATGCTTAAGATTGGGATCGGGGTGCTCGTCACCGCCATTGTGAGGTGCGCCCTCGGTATGGTGCGGCAGCCAGTTCTTGTCGGCATTCACTCCAACCAGATTTTTTAGGCTGGCGGTGACTCCGGCTTTCTTGTGTGTCTTCCATTTCGGAAGGCTGAAGACAACATCGCACTTGATGGCGCAGCCCGCGATCAGATATTCGTGGCGGCCTCCGCTGTGATGGCGATTGACCACGCCGGCATCGTAGTCCGCGCCGTAGTAATTGCCCGCGCCACGATGATCGACAAATTCGCTGGCCTGGCCCAGATCGAACGCGATCGAACCGTAGGGATTTGTGGGCAGTTTGCGGCGCTCGACGACCACATCGCCGCGGGCTGTCCACTCCTCCTGCCGCAGGTCGAGAAGCTCAAAAGCGAGGCCGTACGATTGGTAGAAATCGCGAATCCGGTCAAGGCCGAGCAGGCGCGTCATTTCGGAAAAGGAAGCGTCAGTTTGCGGGGCGTCGGCGAGGATGATTTTTCCCTTCGGCCCAATCGCTTTCCAAACATAGTCGGCGACGGCCCGAATGACGCTTCCATGAGTGATGACGTAACGCCAGCCCTCAGGATCGCGGGGATGGCGCTGATGCACCATGTTGGGCTTGAGCAGCACCGTCTCGCCCGGATGAATTAGTTCTTGGAGAGGATTCCAGGCCGCTGTGTCGCGGCGCGCCGCGTCCAGAGCAGCGAGGCAGAAGCAGCCGCGCACGGCTTCATACGCAGGATTCGGATGCGGATCGATATTGGCAAAGGCATACTCCGGGTAGCGATGGCTGGGAGAGAACGGCGGCCGCGCGCAGTACTTGCAGCAGTCTCCACGCCATGCGACTACGGTCTTTTCCGAAAGCCCGCTCATCTTCACCGAGCGCTCCATCCGGCGGCGTTTTTGGAACGGGCGGTGCGGCGCACCTCATAAATTTTCGACTTCACGTGAAACACCTGCACTGCCTGAAAGCCGCAATAGATCAAACCGGACAGACCGTCGAGGAATCCAAGATGCACAACGTATTTAACGAAAAAGAACATCAACGGCGCGCCGGGAATTCGGAGGAAATTCTTCTTCAGCCAGCGGCGTCGCTGAGCCTGCGTTCCGAGCAGCGCGGGTTGTATCTGGTCGTTGGGTTCCTGCTCCAGCCACACGCGCGCTTCCCAGTTCGAGTACTCGTCGTGTTTTTGGATGTAACGCGACAGGGATTCGACATTGCGGTGAACCAGCGGGTTCTGCAATCTGGCCTTTGGCCCCTCAACCGCGACATGCTCATGCACTTCCATGTCGGCCATGCTCGCATCCTGTTCTCTGAGCCGGCACTCGTACCCGCCTTTTCCGCGCCGAAAAAGTGACAGCTTCCAGAATCCCGCGCCGCCGTGCCGCAGCACACGACCGAGAAAGTACATTCGCAGCGAGATGTAGTAGCCGTTCACATCGGGATTCTGGATGGCGCGTCGAATCTCCTCGGCGAGTTGGGGAGTCAGCGATTCGTCGGCATCGACGAGAAAGATCCAATCATAGGCGAATGGCAGCGTTTCGATGGCCCACTGGCGCTTCTTTGGCCATCCACCCTTGTAATAAAACTGCACGACTTTAGCGCCGAATGATCGGGCAATCTCCGGGGTCGCATCCGTACTTTGCGAATCGATGACGTAGACCTCGCTGACGTCGCGGAGAGATGCGAGGCAAGCCGGCAGATTGCGCTCTTCGTTTCGCACGGGAACGATCACGCTCACCGTTAGTTTGCCACCGGCCACGGTCGACAGCTTTTCGCCGATTTCCTGAACTCTTTCTTGAAGTCTGGGCATGCGGTTCAAAGAACAATGGAAAGCTATTTTACAAATGCAACTCGGACCAGCGCTGCAATACGTAGAGAGACCACGGCCGCGTCCACGAAGCGGCGCCACCCAGAAAGTCCTGCCAAACCTGTTGAACGCTCTCTGCGTTCACAAAGTTGCTGAGCGGACCGCCGGCAACCTGCTTCGCCGACAGCGCCGACTCCATTTCACTCCGCAGTTCCTGACGCATCCAGTGCTCGAAGGGCAAGGTGAAGCCGCGCTTGCGACGTTTAACCACCTCGGCTGGAAGCGGCAGGCCCAGGGAATCAACGAGCAATTTCTTGGGTGTGCGGTTGAGCTTCCATGCTCCGGGAAGCGAGAGTACGGCTTTTGCCAAATGATGATCGATGAGAGGAACTCGGACTTCCAGGCCCTGGGACATACTCATAAAATCGGTGTCGCGCAACAGTGTATTGAGCATATAACAGCGCGACTCCAGATAGGAAACACGGTTTACGGCGTCAAGTTGGAGCGATAACTCAAGGTTTTCGAGCTGGGAAGCGGTCGAAGCGAACTCGGAACCGGCGTCTTTGCCAAGGAGTAGCAAAGCTCGTTGCGCCGGAGTAAACAGCATGCGCGTGATGAAGTAAGGATGCGGAGTGTGCCCGTTCGGCGTGGCGAGCATGGCGAGCTTGCGATTCTGATCGCTTGCCGGCGCGACTGCATTAAACGCGAAGGCAAGTGAACCGCGAACGGGCCTGGGGATATGCTTCCAAAAGTTTGTGAATCGCTCGGCTCGAGGGACAGTGCGGAAACTAGAATATCCGGCAAAAACCTCGTCTCCACCCAAGCCGGAGAGCGCAACCTTCACCCCGGCGGTTCGTGCCTCCCGAGAAACGAAATAGGTATTAATCCCATCCATGGTCGGAAGGTCCATCGCCCCGAGCGCAGCGGGAATGGCGTCCAGCACGTCGGTCTGAGAAATGCTGACTTCGTGGTGGTCCGTCTTGAAGTGTCGAGCGATGGTCCGGGAGAACTCGGCCTCCGAGAACTCGGCCTCCCGAAAAACGATGGAGAATGTGCTCGGTTTGACGCCGCCGCGCGTAAGAATGCTAACCAGCGCGCTCGAGTCGATGCCTCCCGAGAGGAAGACTCCGACAGGCACATCGCTGACGAGTTGCATCCGAACAGACTCTTCCAGGATGTCTTGCAATTTCGCGGTGGCGTGCTTTTCGTCAGCTGGCGAAGATACACCTTCGGAGCCATGAGCACCCTCAGCATCTCTTCCAGCATCTTTCGCAACGAGATCCCAATAGGGCGAGATGCGGATGCTTCCGTCGCACCAGGTCAGCGTATGACCTGCAGGCAAAGCGCGAATTCCCTCGATTGGAGTAAGTGGATCGTAGGCCGAGCCAAAGGTCAGATAATTAATCAGCCCCGCCTGATCAAGTCGCGGGCGTACGAGTCCGGTTCCGAAAATACTGCGGACCTCGGAAGAGAATAAGAAATAATCACCGGCTTGCGCATAATAGAGCGGTTTGATGCCCATGGGATCGCGAGCTATCAAGAGTTGGCGCCGCTTCGCATCCCACAGCGCGAATGCGAACATGCCTCGGAATTTCTCAAAACAGGCTTCTCCCCAGCGCGCATATGCCTTTAGAACGACTTCGGTATCGGAGTGACTGAGGAAAACCGACCCGCTTTGTTCAAGCTCGTGTCGAATGTCGCGAAAGTTGTAAATCTCGCCGTTGTAAACGATCCAGTTGCCCGTGCCTGCGTCGTGCATCGGCTGATGACCTAGCGGAGAGAGGTCGAGGATGGCGAGGCGCCGGTTGCCGAGGCCAATGTCCACTTGCTCATGTGAATTGTCGGAGAGCAGCACTGTGCCAGAATCATCTGGCCCGCGATGGGCGAGCGATTGCGTCCCGCGTTCCAGAAGAGTCCGGTCAACGCGAGCTTTGAAACCGAGAATGCCGAAGATTCCGCACATGCCGTGATTTGTTTAATCCGCGATTAATTAAACAAGAAGTGCATACTATTAAACACCAGCCGGTGCCGGTCCGAGGTGAGTTATAATGCGCTTCAACCGCGCCTCACAATCCAGCTTCGAAAGACTAGAATTCCTAAGCGGTACTAAATTCGTCGCCCCATGTCAGAAACTGCACAGTTCTCAGCAAGATCTGCAACGCTCGCGCCCGCAGCTTCAGCGGCAACGGACGCGCCCTCGTCCAGAGAGCTTGCCTGCCTGGTCTGCACAGGCTTCGCCCTCTTTGCCCTTTGTATTGTTTTTGCGAAGAACTATGCCGCGGCCGTCGAGACGTTTGGCGACAGCGGCGGCTACGTCCACCTGGCTGCTGCGATTCGGCATTGGAATTTCCATGGAATCGTGATCAAGCAATTCTGGGGATTGTCGTATGCCATGGCCGGACTGTCGATGCTGACCGGCATCCCCGATCTAGCTGCACTCCTCGTTTTGTCGCTCGTGCCATCGTTGCTGGCAACGCTGCTGGCAAGAAGGTTGTGGAATGCGTGGGTCGCCGGATACTTCGCGATTCTCAATTTTGATTGGCTGCAACGGTCATGCCTGGGCGGCACGGAGCCCTTGTTTGTTTGCTTAATCCTTGCAGCGTTTTTGTGCGTGCGGCGCGAGCGATGGCTTCTGGCCTCATTGCTGGCCTCATACGCGACGATCGTTCGCCCCCTTGGTATTTTTGCCCTCGTGGGAATTGGCCTCACATTGCTGTGGAGGCGGGATTTCAAACGATTCGCATTGGCGACGATCATCGGCCTGGCGATAGGCACGCTTTACTGTCTGCCGCTAATGCTCCACTTTGGGGATGCGCTAGCCAATGTAAACAGTTATCACAGCAAGGAGTGGCAGGGCGGCTGGCTTTTCGGCGTCCCTTTCCTGGCAATCATCAAAGGGTTCTTCATTTCTGCTCCGTGGACAAACATTGCGCTAAGCGTCTTCTGGATCTCTATGGTGGCCAGCGGGGTCGTCATGATGGTCAGAAGCTCTGAATTTCGCGAATATTGCCAGGCACACTCCGTCGAGGCATTCTTTCTCGTCGGTTATCTTTGGTGCCTCTTCGCCTACAACTACCCCGCGTGGGCAAGGAGCAACTTTGCGCGCTTTGCCATCCCTGTTCTACCCTTTGTATTGCTGGCGCTCTATCGCTGGGTCCCCAAAGACCGCCGCTTGCTATGGGGTCTCGGCGTGGTGATGCCTCTTCTGGCCGCAAGTTCTGCGCTGGGAATCGTCAACATACTGCACAGGCTGCGAAGCATCATCGGTTGAGGAGTCAATGACGGACATCAAAATACCTTTGCTGGATCTGAAGGCGCAGTATCGCAGCATCAAACCCGAGATTGATGCGGCCATCGCCCGGGTTCTGGATAGCTGTCAATTTGTATTGGGATCAGAGGTCGGCGCGTTCGAACAGGAATTCGCTGCGTATTGTGGGACGTCAGAATGCATCGCGCTCAACTCCGGTACGAGCGCTCTCCATCTGGCGCTGCTCGCTGCTGGAATCGGCCCCGGCGACGAGGTAATCACCGTTCCCTTTACTTTTGTTGCCAGTGTTGCGGCCGTTCTCTACGTGGGTGCAAGGCCGGTCCTGGTGGACATCGACCCGCATTCGTTTACGATGGATCCCAACGCGGTGGAAGCGGCAATCACTCCTCGCACCAAGGCAATTCTGCCCGTTCACCTTTACGGCCAGTCGGCGGACATGGATCCAATCATGGAGATCGCGCGGCGGCATGGTCTCATTGTCATCGAGGATGCAGCGCAGGCTCACGGCGCAAAATACAAAGGCCGCCCGGTGGGAAGCATCGGGGATATCGGGTGCTTCAGCTTCTATCCGGGAAAAAATCTCGGGGCTTACGGCGAAGGCGGGGCGGTGACCACAAATAATCCTGAATATGGCCGCACTGTTCGCATGCTCCGCGATTGGGGTCAGGATCGCAAGTATCATCACTTGCTGCGCGGCTATAACTACCGCATGGAAGGATTTCAAGGCGCGATTTTGCGGGTTAAGCTCCGCCACCTTGAAGAATGGACCGCAGCGCGGCGAATGGTTGTTGGAAAATACAACGAACTCCTGGCTGACTCCGGTGTTGAAACTCCGCGCGAGATGCCCTGGGCACGGCACGTCTACCACCTCTACACCGTCCGAAGCGGTTGTCGTGACGCCTTGCAGCAGTCGCTCGCGGCTGAGGGCGTCCAGACCGGCGTCCACTACGCGGTGCCCGCTCATCTGCAACCGGCGTACTCTGATCTCGGCTATGGGAAAGGATCTTTACCGGAGTCTGAAAAAGCTGCGGCCGAAGTACTCTCGTTACCACTCTACCCTGAACTCTCGGATGCGCAGATCGAGGCTGTGACCCGCGCCGTGCAGGAGTTCATGTCGGTTCAGGCACAGACTAGATAAGAATTCGGGCCACCGAGTGGTCGCCGCGGATCGGCTACCAGATCAAGTAAACCTCTTCTTTTGTACGTTTCTGCGCTCGATCAGATCACGCGCCAACTCGATAATCGATTCGACGTGATGCTTCCAGGAAAATTGCCCGGAACGTGCCAGCCCTGCCTCGGCCATGCGCTTTGATGTTTCCGGCGAACCTGCGATCTGAGCAACGTTCTCGGCCAAAACTTCAGGTGAGAAACGCGGAAAATAGCGAGCGGCATCGCCGCAGATTTCGCGATGGACAGCGAGGTCGGAGGCGACAACCGGCAGTCCGCTGGCCATCGCCTCGACCAGCGGGTGAGCGAAGGTTTCGGCATAGGCCGGGGTTACATACATATCGGCACGCCGGTAGACGTCATACAGCTGCCGGTACGGAACGCTGCCTAACTCGACCACCATATCTGAAACCGCCAATTTTTCAACCAGACTGGCGGCGCCTTGGGGACTGTACGCCCCCGGATTCGCCGCTTCCTGGAGTTTGCAGGTGAGTAGAAGCCTGATTCGTCGCTCCGGCAAGCGATTGCGCAGAATAGGAAGCGCGCGAATCAACGTTTCAAAATTTCGATAGTAATTGTAATGGCTCACAAACAAAAGCTTGAGAGCACCTTCAGCCTTCATCATTTGGTCTTCGATTCCTGGCTCCAGCGGCTGGCCGTGGGTGAACCCTGCACGATCGAATCCATGATGAACCGCGCGCACGGAGCCGCCTGACCAGCGGCGCAACTCGGCCGCGAATGCTTCACTGGGAGCGACGGTGATCTCCGCCCAGTGAATCGATTTTTTTGCCAGATAGCCTCGCAAGTGAGTATCGAGCCAAGTTCCATACTTATGACGGTCTCGCAGGTCGCGGAGAAAATCGGGCGAAGTGTAGAGCGAGTTCCGAGACAAAAGGATTTGCGGCACGGGACTCTTCCTCACTGCTAAGTTTCCCGCAGAGAGAAGAACATCGGCGCCAGAGCGTCGTATGGTCAGGGGTAAGGTTGTCTGCTCGTACCAGAAGCGACGAAGCGGTGGTATTTCAGCTTCGACAAAATCAACATTCGAGAACCCGTGCAATTCGTCGTGGAGGCTGCGCCTCAAAGCGACGGTAACCTTTAAACGCGGATCCCTCGCCATGAGGGGAACGACATTGCGAATATAAGTGAGCCCGCCGCCGGCGCTTGCCGCCAGGGCGTTAATGAATAGGTGAATCATCGTCCCGGAGCGACACTGCCCGCCACTTCGGCAACCCGCGAAGGTCTCCAGCTTAAACGTGCGTGAAATAACGGGGCTGCGGGCTCGAGGTCGACCAACAGGAAGGCCATGCTCCAGAAAAACACACAAAGGTAATAGCCAGGCGCAAACAGCCAATCTTCAAATGCCGCATTAACGAGGCCGGAGATCATGACCATAGCAAGGGGAACCGCTGGGTGGAGTGGACTTCGATTCTGCAGCATCCAGACCATTGTGCGGAAAACTTTGCCCAGGAGAATAAGCAGCAAGAGGAAAAACGGCAGCACTCCCAACATCCCGACCCAGGTCGTGATCGCAAGAAAACTGCTGCCATTCTCAACGCTGAGTGATGAATCGGTCGAAAACGCGCTCAGCGGAGCGTTGGCTTGCGCGCCGTTGTCGGTGGTGCCAAAGCCCGTTCCGAACCAGAAATGAGTGCGGATCGTATCCATCGCGTTTTGCCAGGGTGACTGGCGTGACGCGAAAACTCCGAGAACCGAGTCTCTTCCCTTGTATACGACCGATGATGTCACTGATGAGAAACCGTTAGACGCGGCTTCCGGCCAAAAAATCGCTGTGGTGGCTGCGACGATGAGGATAGTTGTGGCGGCCAGAATGAACATTCGATATTGACGCAAACACAGACACAATAAGGTACACGAGAGTACCGCCGCGGCGATGCCGGCACGAGACAGGCTGTAGAAAACCAGGAACATACACACGCCGAAGAGTACCAGCCTTCTTCGACGAATGAAATTCGAGTCCTCCAGCATGGCTCCCCAGAGAAGAATCGGGCTGGCCACAACTCCGGTGATCGCACCGAGCGAGTTCGGATTTCCCATGACCTCGATACCAACCAGATGGCCGGCGGTTATACCTGAGACCAGGACTTCGCAGCCCAGCAACAAGCCGGAAAAGAAGCGGTTTTCGCGTCCCGCAACTGCGGCGCGAACACCCGTGGCGCAGTAGACAAACAAAAGGAACAAGCTCAGGGCTTTCAGTGCGGCGAAGGACGGATAGCGGGAGACCGCAGCCGAAACAAGCGCAGCGAGCACGGCGAACAGTGCAACGAAATGGAACAGTCTCAGGCGATAGCGACCGTCCCTGAGCATCACAATTATTCCCACCAGTGCCCCGATCGCGAGAATAACCCAGCGCAAAACCGTCCAGAACGAGCCTACGTGCAAATTCAAGCCTGAAAACAGAAATGCCATGAGCACCAGTGGAAAGAAAACCTCACGGAACATCCAGATGGCAGCGATCATGAATTCGACGAAGAGCAGGCCGCCGACATAGAGTTCGCTGGTGACGTATCCGGGGCGCAGATAGGCGAAAAGGACGAGGACGATCGGCACCGCGATTGCCCCGGCGACCAGCACGATTCTTGGAATACGCTCAGTCATGCCCCAGCACGGCTCCCATCATCTTCATAATTCCCAAAGACCAAACCTCGGGCGAGAAATCCCGGATGAGTTCTGCACTGTTCGCGCCCATCATGCTCAACCGCCCCGGTTCGCCAACACACTGTTGCATGGCTGCAGCCAAGGCCTGCGGATCTTTGGGCGGAACAAGCAGTCCATTCCAATTGTCTTTCACCAGATCTGCCGCGCATCCTGCAGGCTCGGTAAGAATTACTGGCAAGCCACAAGCCATCGCCTCATTCACAACCAAACCCCATGTATCCGAGTACGTCGGGAGAACCAGCGTATCGGCAAGTGCATAGTATGACGCCAACTGCTCGCGATGAGTGAAGCCGGAGAATACTATGCTTGCGGCTGAAATGGCCGCAGCCCGCTGTTCCAATGCGGGTCGACATACGCCGTCGCCGACAAACACCAAACCAACTTGCCGCCGATTGTTCTCGCTTAGTGTGGCATAAGCGGACAGCAATTCAAACACTCCTTTTTCCTGAACCAGTCGCCCCACAAAAAGAAAATAGCGTTCCGGCAAGTGTAATTCTCGCCGACGCCGGGTCGCGTCTTTGCGGGCGTCCGCCGCAGCCGCCATGTAGAAATCGTTATCGACAGCATTGGGTGCGGTGTAAATGATTGCATCGCTTATTTTGCGCGTGCGCAGATATGTTCGAGCCGCTTGCCCCGGAACGATAAAACCGCTGCAGCGATGAAGGAATTCGTCTTTTGCAAACTCCACCAGGGGATAACCGCGCCGTAGATCCTGCTGATTGCTCTCCGACCAGAGCAGAAATGGGACATTGTTCGCCCTCGCCCACAGGAGGCTCTGCCACGATGCGAGATAACTATAGCCGCCGCAAAGGACTACATCAGGAGCGGCATCCCTCAAGGCGCGGCCGACGCCTCCATTGACGAGCAGTTTGAAGTGCCCAACTTGCTTCCGCCATGATGGCAAGACTTGATACGAAAACGTGATCTCGTCCTTATAAACATGCCACTGCCGGAGGCTCGGATCAGTCTCAGCCAGAAAAATCGCATGCAGATCCACCCCCGGCTGTTTCGCTAACGCGTTGAACAGGGGGATGCGGTACGGAGAAATAATCTCGGTGACAATGATGAGACGCTGTGTCATTTCAGCGACTCCCGATAGATGCGCAACAGCGATTCGGCCTCCTGCTGCAATGTAAGGCGATCAAGAACCGTTTCGCGCGCGCGCCGGCCCAGATTGCTTCGCAATGATTCATCGCGAAGCAGCATCGCGAGTGCCAGGGTCAACTCTTTCTCGTTGTCCGCGCCCACCAGAATGCCGTTCGAGCCGTGACGAACAATTTCCGCTATTCCCTGCCCCCGGCAACCGATCACAGGTTTTCCGCAGGCCATCGCTTCCAGATAGACGCAACCCAACGCCTCGTATCGGCTGGGCAGAGCAAATACAGTACACCGGCGCATGGCATCGGCAACTTCGCGCCGTGATCGGCGTCCAAGGAAACTGACGCGATCGGCAACATTAAGATTTCGGGCTAGATCTCCCAGACGCTGGCGCTCGACTCCATCGCCAATGATCTCTAACTTCAGCGTCGAGAACTCGGGCGCGAGGGCGGCGATCGCACCAATCAATAACTCGTGTCCCTTAATTGGAATCAGGTTGCCCACACTTAGCACGACCGACGGCAAAGAGGTTCCGTCAGACGGAGACGCTGCCGGCGAGAACATCTCGGCGTCGACGCCGTTGTAGACGACCGAGGTGCGGCCAGAGGATCCGGTACCCTGCAGGACATGCTCCCGGACGCGCTCACTCACGCAGATCACACGCCGCGACGAACTGTAAACACGGCGCGAAATTCTGCGGCACCATTCCCCGGAGCGTCCTTTGACTTGCTCCGTTGAAAAAGCATCAAGGCCATGCACAGATACCACGTAGGGCAGCCCCAACTTTGCACTGAGGAGCATCGCAGCGTGTCCACACGGCAACGCCGCGTGCGCATGAATGAGATCCACTTTGCCCGACCTCTGCAGATCACGGATTCTGCCGACGATGCGGGCAAAGAGAAATGCGCCGGCGCTGGGAAGTCCACTTCCGCCCGGAAGCGAAAAGTAACGAAGCCAATGAGCCGCCACTCCTATCTTCGGGTCGCGAAGCCGCTTTCGATAAAACGGTTGTACGGCGATGACCGAGTTCACAACTCCCACCTCGGCGAGTGCATCGAGCGGTTCGGAGACGAAGCACCCCTGGGAATCGTCCGGCTCGCTGGGATAGAAAGGCGTCAGCGTGAGCAGGCGAATCGGGCGAGCGCCGTCGTGAGCCACGTTCTGGGGCGAGTTCATGCTGGCTTGTGGCTTCTCCGCTGTGATGACAGCTTTTCGAAAGCTTCTTCCCACATGGGGACAATCCGGTCCCAGTCAAAGCGTTCTATATGTGCGCGAGCGGCGTGGCCGAACTTCATTCTCAGTTCTTCGCGCTCGATTAGTTGAGCCAGAAAGCTGAGCAACTCATCGTCGCTGGCGCCCAAAAGCCCCGTGACTCCATGGACCACGGTTTCCGGCTGATAATCCCCGCGGGCAATCACGGGTAGGCCACAAGCAGCAGCTTCCATGATTACTTTGGGCGAGCCCTCCCATCGCGATGGAAAAAGAAAAATGTCGGCTTGCCGGTAGCGTTCGCGCAATTTTGCGTGATTCAATCCGCGCGCGAATTGAACGTTAGTCAGACCTTGCGCGCGAACTTGGTCTTCCAACTCTCCGGCCAATACGCCCTCGCCAACGATGGTGAAATCCACCGCCGGAAACTGCGCCGCCGCGCGCAGTAACAGAACCGGCCCCTTGAATGGACGTAACGCTCCCACAAACAGGACTTGCAATCGCGGGTTCGGCGGCCGGTCCCCGGCCGGAGCAAAGAATTTCGTGTCCACCCCAGTGGGAATGACCTCGCTCGGAAGTCCGTATTCCCTTTCCAGACTGGCTTTCACAGCGTGTGAATTGCTGAACAGAAAATCGCTGCGCAGAATCGTTTGTTCCCAGATTCTGATCTGTGAAGGCTTAATAGTGGGCTCATTCCGCATGTCCGATTGCGATTCGATCGTGCCGATAACGACCCGCTTGTCCAACCATTTTCGCGGGTACGACATGTACACTCTCGAGGCCGGCGATGCCTTCAAATAAAACAATATGTCGTGCGAGCCGAACACGAACTCCTTGAGGATCCTCGGCGTCTGGCGCTTCCGCGGCAAGCGGATCATTCTCGTCGCCAGCCGGTTTTCGATCCTGGGATCCGGCTTCCCCATGACAAATGTGGACACATGGAAGCGCTCGCAATCCAGCCGGCTTATGATGTCGCGCGCATTCGTCATCTGCGCATTCATCGCGTCTGCGTCGGCAAAGCTGTCCACCAGAATGCGAATCGGCTTCATGGGCAGTTTGGAAGGCATGGATTGGCTGCGGATGAATCGACGCCTACGCTTCCGGGCGGTGTGGAAAGGAGCCCAACCATTCTAGCCGAAGGTCGCGCAAACGCGCACCCAACCTCATATGTTCGTCACGCTGGCTGATCGAGTGCTGCAGGTGGTTCCGAGCAACTTCGAGCAATCGATTACGCACCGGTTTCTGGGCGTGAGGCGCGAGTGGCGCCTGTTCTCCCGGATCGGCGTCGAGGTCGTAGAGATAGTCCGCTGGCGGATCAAAATACAAGATCAGCTTGAACCTCGATTCCCGCACCGACAGAATGCGCGGCCCAAGGCGATTTTCGGGACGAAATGGATTCGTGCAGCCGGCAATGCACTCCGAGATCGCAGTACTGCTTGAGGATGCTCCATGCTTCAGCCCCGGCCAATGACTGACACCCAGGAACTGCGATGGAATCGGCGATTCCGCAGCGTCGAGCAGCGTGGGAGCCAGGTGCAGCAGGCTAAAAGGGTCTTTCGACACTTCCTTCTTCGTAGTTCTCGGGACGCGCAACAAAAGAGGCACATGAATGAGCTCCTCTGCCAGGCGTGACGGCGGATGAAAACGCCCGCCGTGATCCAGAAACTCCTCGCCGTGATCGGCAGTAAGAGCGAACATGCAATTGTTCCAGAGGCCCATTTTCCGCAAAGCGCTTACCAGGCGTGCCACCTGCACGTCTACCCACCGAACTCCCGCGTCGTACAGTTTGACGATCTGATCGCGACAGCTACCCAACCGCCGCGGGCCGACATCAGACCGGTTCCAGTAAGAATTCAAATAGCGGGCCCGATTGGGTGGCAACTGCTTGTCATTCATCAATGCGAGTGCTTCGTCCTTTGGATAGTAGGGAGAATGCGGGTCCATGAAATGAAGCCACAGAAAGAATGGGGACTCGCCGACCGATGAAAGCCACCGGCAGGCGTGATCCACGATCTCATCTGCGGCCGGAAATCGCCTGAGCGCGTCCAGTGATGAAGCACTTGGGCTAACGCGCTGGCAGTATCGGAAATAAAGTTCGTCATAAACAACTCCGAGCGGGCCGAGCCGGTTGCGAGCAGCCTGCAGTCGGCGGTTCAGGCGGCTCGCCCAACCACCATTGGTTAGCTGAGGCTCGGGCACTGTTCCTGAAGCTGTATCGTCGTTAAGAAACTCGTGAAATTCTGCCATTCCTTGCGCGTAGCCGAATCTTGAGGAGATGTAGGGGTTGGCGGCGGAAAATCCGGCGGTCTTGTAGCCGACGGCGGCGAGAGCCGAAGCCAGGGTCTCCTCCCCGGGCGCCAGGCCGAGCACATCTCGGCCGAGGGCGAGCGGGTAACGCGAGGCGAGAATTCCGGGTAGCGAATAGTAAGTCGGAGCGCCGACGACGATGGCTTTTGGAAATAGAAAGCTTTCTTGTGACAAGGAATCCAGAAACGGCGTTGTCGGCCGCGGGTAACCCATGAAGCCGACGTGATCAGCACGAAGGCAATCTACGGTGACCAGCAGAATTGATTTCCGGGTCTCCACTAAGCTTCCCCGCGCGGGGCGAGGTTCCCTTTCCTGAAGTTCTTTCGCATCACGCCCACTTGCACCGTTCCAGATTTCCCGGCGCAGCTGCCCTTTGTCACCAGCTCGAAGATATCCTCGTCACGGAGGTAGAGGAGCCCGCTGTGCCTGGTTTCCAACGCGATAAGAAACTCGTCCAGGAACCCCAACGTTTGCGAACGAAAATCCCGAAGGGTGGAATGAAAATTGATCGAGTGAATCGAGACAACCGCGGGAAGTCCTTGCTGAAAGCAGGTTTCCGCCCGACGCACGCATAGATCGACAGAGAAATCCGCGGCTGTCGCGGGCTCAAATTCGACGGTGCGATACAGGTGCAGCAATTCATGCCGGTCGAAGTGAGGCGGCATGGCAGCGCCGGGGCCGTTCTGCGCCACTCGAATTCCGTGTTGCGCCCAGGCACGATGGGTGTCGTCGTTGGCCCGGTATCCGGGCGCGCAGGCCGAGTGGGGCAAACTGGAGAACAGTTTTGCGAATGCTCCGATTGTCTGCCCTATCAATTCCCGCTGCAACGCCTCCGGAAGAAATTGATCGTCGTCGCTCTGGCCGGGATCCCAATACTCGTAGCCGATCCACGGCATGCGCCAGTGGATATACGGTGTACCGGCGCGCCAGAGAGTCCGCAGGAGTTTGGCATTTTCATCATTCTGTTTCAGCGCGCGCTCGACAGCCTGACGGCAGAAGTGTGTACCGCCATGCAGCGCCGTCGATAAAACTCCGTCTGCTATTCCTTGCCGATACGAATCGATAAGACTCGGCCGCTTCCAGCCCTCCGGCAGACCGTCAGACACCGGCCGCAGATGAATCACGCGAAAGTCGTCCGCCTTCATCCGGGTGAAGTCCAGGTTCAAAGGCACGAAATTCATTTCCAGGCAAGGAGAGTTCCCGGTTGAATCGCGATGTTTCTTGAGAAGAGTGGTCAGTGCTACAACGTCCTCTGCCGTTTCAAGCGTATAGAGGTCGTAGGGCCTGTCTCCCAGATGCACTCCCGCAGACTGCAACTGTTCAAGTCCCTCACAGTCGCGAACGCCGACTCGACCCCAATCGTCGCTCTGGAGAAGGACAATCGGGTGGTCAAAGTGGAATCCGGCGATGGGTAACAAATCATGGGCACGTTGCCGGAGCTTGCGAAGAAGGTTCATCGCGGCTTCAGAGGTAGCCCAGCTCACGCAGGCGCTTTTCTACGAATTCCCGCTCGGCCTTATCCAACTCTGAGCCCGGATCTTGCAGCAAGGCCTGAAGTACGAAACTTAAGAGATCTTCGACCCCACCGAATGAGGGGCCGAATTTTTGCTCGGCAGCTGCGCACAGGTCGGCCGGTAATTTCACGTCTCGGGTCTGAGTCATATTATTATTCCGGGCCCATTGCGGGAATGAGCTGACTTGGCAGTTTACCCGATTGCGGCAGATCGAAGTGAAGAACACTTGCGCATCATGAAACCGTCTTGAGAGATTCCCTTTCGCGAGATGCGGATCGCAATAACTGATGCAGCCCCGATGGATTGAGAGGGACACGAAGCGGCGCAGCTGCAATCGGCGGAGCTTTCGCCAGCAAGACACCGATATTCTTAATTTGCATCGCGTCCGGCAACGCCTCCCCAATTCCGAAGCGCGCGAATTGTTGCATATAGCCGTAAGAGGATGATTTCAGCCAGCTGCACAAGAAGCAGCGAACGCCATTGCGGAGGCAGTCGATCACGGTGGTCGATTCCACGGTAATGCCGAACCATGCTTCAGCCATCAATTCTGCCGTGATCGGCCCATCGATTACGCGAATGCGACTGGCATCGTCGGGCTTGAGGATCTCGCGAACCAATCTTTCTCTTTGAGAAAGATTCTCAAACGGATGCAGCTTGAGCACGACATCGCCGCCGCGCTCACGGACTAGCCCGCACAGTGGAGGCAGCACTTCGCGGTATACCTCTTCTGTGCGCACGCCCACGATTTCATAGGGCTCTGAAAAAAAGACGGGCGATTTCCTTTCCGCCGCCGTCGTCTCCAACGAACGAGCGTCTTCCTCCGGCGGCGCGCCCAGAGCAGTCTTCGATTCCGAGAGCCCGCACGTGCGCACAAGGTAATCACGTTCGACTTCATTCTTCGCGAGATACACATCGCACGGGAGATCCTTCACAAGATACCGGCCATCCAGAGCGCCGTGATGAAAGTCGACAGTTGGAATTTTCCGGCTGGCGGCCAGCAAAACGGGCAGTCGGGTGTAACGATTGCTGTCATCGCCGCACAACACGGCGCGAATGGGCTCACGTCGAAGTACTTCACGCCAGGCGTTCCGCGCGATGACTCCATCCCGAATCCAATCCGGTATCGGTTGGAATTCTCCGGCTCGCAAAAGAATGTCGAGTTCAGCCGTCGCGCTGAGGACTGCTCGCAGGTGTCTCCAGCGCTCACACAAAGATACGATCTCCGCGGCTGGCGGGCTTTGTTTGGCATAAGCCCCCAGATCCTGTACCGCGACATTCTCGGGCGGATCAAATCGCCTCGCACTTGGCCTGGTTGCCACTAAGAGAAACTTCTCGGCGGGGAGCAAACTAGCATAGGCAGCCGCCGTTCGCGAGACGTTGCCGTAGGCGCTCGGCAACAAAACGACCGGTTCATTCTGCGGACGCGCAGTGGAACTCAGCCGTGACCGCCAGCGGTAGCCGGAATCGTACTTGTCGAGCAGAATCTCTTTGATCTGCGGCGCCGACAAACGGCGCAGAATGCCGGTATAGTGCTTCGCCCGGGCGGAGAGACCCGCGTCATTGCCCATCGGCCGGATATCTCGATCGAGCACGAGAGCGAGAAATCGTGCCGGACCTCCTGCGCGCGTCGTCCATAGTTCCGCAGAACGATTGATTTCGGCCGCCATTCTCCGTAACGCCAGCACGGTCATCAGTTCTGGAACGAGCAGCAGGGACGTCAAATCCCACCAGTCGATGCCTTCCTCATCGATCAACGTTCCTCGTCCCGCCGAAAAAATCTGGCGCACCAACTTCGCGTCGGCAATGTCTTCGCTGAAAGTATCGGAACGCAATATCGGGCAGCTGTATTGTCCAGACCAGTCCCCGGCCGAGAAAGCAGACGATCGCCCCAAGTCAACAATCAGATCCCAGCGCTCGGTGGACCATGGACCTCGACGGGGAGAATCTTCGGGATGTAGGAAGAGAATCCGCATCGCACAGTTTCCGGTTTTCAGACGCGCGCAGAGACTTCTTCGACCGGCACGCGAGGAGAGACCGGCGTCTTGCCTAGAATCCGCTGCCAGCCCAGCATTCGGTGCCGTACGAGTGAATAACGGCGCCGGAATCCTGCCTTCTCCACCCCACGAACCGAGGCCAAGTTGCTGCCCGCGCTAAAAATCCACGGCCTGCGGCCTGCTTCGCAAACCTGCGCGGCGATTTGGGAAATTGTTTCGGCGTAGTATCCGTGCCCACGGACGGAAGGAGGCGTCCAGCAATCGAACAACATGACGCACTCAGGCGAAGGGGCATCCACCTTAGCATTTAACTCGGAAAGAAAAAATCCATCGAAGGGAACGGTCCAGGCGAAGTGCAGGAACGTGCCGCTTTCATCGACCAACGCGTAGCCCGTGGCTGCTCCCGCGCGCAATCGCGAGGCCGCCCGCAGCAGATAGCTCAAAGTTTCGCGATCGTCACAATATTGAGTTGCTGCTGATGCCAACTCACCAAGATCGAGTGGATGAAGTCTGCACTTCGAAGAACGAGCTACGCTCTCGAATTCATAAAAAAAGACTTCGCTGCGGAGCCAGATTAATTCGCGTAACCGTCTAGCCGCCCAGGGAACGGCGCCGACGATCCCACACCGTGCAATGTGCTGTCTGATTTGCGAAGCGCGCTCCACGAGCGAGCGCACGCCCTTCTCCAATTTTGGTGATTTTCGGACAATATCCGACGCGTAGAAGCGAACAGCTTCACGATAGTGCTGAAGTGGTGAGGACTTCAGAGTCACATACAGTGTTTCTCGAGTCTGGTTGGCAAAACGATCTTTGTACTCCTCGGCCCCCAAGCCGAGATCGACGACCTTAAGCTCAGGCTGCCTTGCCGCTTCCTCCACGAGTTTCACGAGCGAACAGAATCCTGGCGAATACTTCTCCAATTCGCTGGCAAACGTAGGCTGATACCAAAACCACGTATCTTGAAACTGAAAGCCATAGTTCCATGCGTAGGTGCGCGGGCCTGACATCATGCGGGTCAGGGTCAACCAACCGGACTCGCCGAGCAACTTTGCCAATTCGGAGAGAAACAGGCGACGTTCGGGGCGAACCATATTGCTGATCCGATCGGTAAAGAGGAATCTCGCGATGTGCGCGTGAGTGAACGCCGGCAGAATCGGCTCGACATCGGCCCAAGACCGTGCGTGGTCCAGCCGAACTGGTTCTTCGCGGCCCAAGGCTGCAAGGAATCGGCGAACCATCTTGCGGCGAGGAAGAACGGGCTGGTTATCAGGCCGCCACTCAAGATCGGCAAGGACGATTCTCGCGCAAAAATATGCAGTGCGGGCGAAGCACTGATATCCGTGCGTCCGTGCCGCCTTCCGTAGTGCCGCGACCGTTTCGGAGTCTGCGGGGAGGTTAGTGAATGTAACGTTGCCGATTCTCTGCCGCCTCAGTTCAGCCAACACGGAAGTTACGAACTCTGCCTTGTGTTCGGGTTCGCTGAGGAAGTCGCAGTAGTCGCCGGTCGTGCCGCAGAGAAAATGTGCATTGCGAGTACCATCAATGGCCAGGGCCACTACTCCCCGCAGAGTGTCGCGTTCGTCATATGCCAGGACCAGCAAGGTCTGCAAAGACGTACCGTACGCGCGATGTACGGCAAGCGACCACTCGTACGTATAGAACACCTGAGGCTGGGGAACGCTGCTGGCCAGAGTGTTCCACTCCCGGCGCAAATTTGTATCCTCCGGAATTTCGTGGATCAGGACGAGGCGCAAACGTTTAGCTCACCGACGGAAGTATGGGGTGATGGATCAATATTATCAACGCTAGAGACTCGCCGTTGCCATGCACCTCATGCGCTGCGCCCCAATCGCCGGTGAAGTCCTGAATAGAAGCCAGAGACGTGCGCCTCAAGTTCCGCCAAGCTTGTTTGCGCAGTGACGTGGATTCGGGGCAGAGCGAAGGGTCGAAGATCAGCTCCGAGACCGCCACCATGGTTCATGAACGCTGCCGTGTAACCCGCTGCCTCAGGGAGTTCCAAGACTTCCGGTGTGACAGATTGTGCGTCGCCGAACGGATAAGCAAATGCCCAGACGCGAGAGTTCTCAATGGATTCGAGACGTTCGCGGCATTCTGCAATTTCACTCTGCGCCACGCCGGGCGAACACTGCGAGAGCATCGGATGGCTCATGGTGTGGGCGCCGATTGTCATTCCGGCGGCAGAGAGCGAGGACACTTCGCCAGCAGTCAGCAAACCAAACCGCTGCATGAAAGAGGAGTTTTCGCTGGACAAATCTTCAAGCGGCCTCGATCCCAATGCTGCCTCGAGCGCATCGAGGCAATTCCGCCGCAGTTGCGTGTCGATCGTCGACAGGCTCTTTACGTAACTCCACCAGAGGGCGCCGCGCTGTTCGGTCGAGCCCAATTCAAAATCGGCGACGAAACCGTCGCAGGAAACGCGGTAGAACCCGGAAGGTGAGCGAAGAAAAAGGAGAAACAGTTCCTCGTACCACAGCATGGTTCGGTTCGGTGCGCACGAAGCTCCGGTGACGAAAAACAGGCAACTCACGTTTTCTTCGCGCAGGATCGGCGCCATGCAGGTTAGGTGATTCAATAGGCCATCGTCACATGTGAGCAAGACAGCGCGCTCGGGTAGGTCTTTCCCTCCTTCGCGCCATGCCAAAACATCTTCCGGCTGCAGCACGTTGTATCGAGACTTGAGGAAGCGCAACTGCCGGCGCAATTCATGAGCTGTGACCAGGTTTCCGTCCAACATCCCATCGATTGGCTGGTACCCGGGCGGGACAACGCCATGATAGGTCACAACCGCAAGTCCTCTTCCCGAGGCACGGCGAAGGATCCCCGTCCTTGAAAGCGAGGGATAGACAACTCTCTTCAAAAATGGGCTGACAATTCTCATCGCCGTTCAATCAACTCCCAACTCAAAGGAGTGCCGCGCTCAACGTCGCAAGCCGCAGTCTGACCGAGAACCTCGGGAAGATGTCGCGTGTGCAGCCCGCAGCCGGGACGAATCGATCGGACATTTTCAAGCGTAAATCGCTGGCCACGTTTTACATCCTGCACCACAAAAAGAGAACGGCGGAAGACTCGGCTGCCCGACTCTTTCTCGCTGATGCCGAAATGCACTTCGCCCAACGCTTTTTCGGCGATACGCACTGCGTCAACCATCGCTTTGAATTCCGCTGGTTCCAGTGAAAACGAACTATCGGGTCCGGGTTCGGACCGCGACAGAGTGAGATGTTTCTCGATGATGCAGGCACCCAGCGCCACTGCGGCAACCGGAACGGCTGTGCCAATCGTGTGATCGGAGAGGCCGACCGGCACTCCGAATCGGCGTGACAGCTCCGAAATTGTACGCAGATTCATCTCCTCAGGCGGCGACGGATATGCGCTGGTGCACTTCAACAGCGCGACCTCTTTGGCTCCCGCCTTTCTGGCTGCCGACAGCGCCTCTTCGATCTCCTCGATTGTGGCCATTCCCGTGGACATGATGATGGGCTTGCCAGTTCGCGCCAGCGCCTGAATCAGAGGAATGTCGACCAATTCGAACGAAGCCAATTTATAGGCGGGAACGTTCATCTTCTCGAGAAAGTCGACCGCCGAGATGTCGAATGGCGACGAGAACAGATCGAGGCCCGCTTCGTTCGCAATTTCTTTGAGTCGTGGCTGCCACTCCCATGGCGTGTAAGCTTCACCGTACAGGTCGTGCAGTGTGCGGCCATCCCAAATCGTTCCTCCGGCGATGTGAAACTCCTTGCGATCGCTGGCAATCGTGATGGTGTCGGGCGTGTAAGTCTGCAACTTGACGGCGTCAGCGCCGGCGGCTTTTGCCGCGTGAATAATCTTCACCGCCTGACTGAAGTCCTGGTGATGATTGGCCGACAATTCGGCGATCACGTAGACCGACGCTCCGAGCCCGATCGATCTGCCATGAATTCGAAAATCAGAGTTCAATGCCGCCCTCGCCCTCGAGTTCTTCCTCCTTCAGTTCAAGCTGAAGGTAGATCTTCTTGGCGCCTTGAATGAAATAGGCCCCACGATAGGGCGGGAAAGTCCGGGCGCGAATGACGTTAATGAGATCTTCGGCCACATACGATTTCTGCAGATCGATCTTGTCGATCATCTCCACATCTCGAACACGATGGCTGCCTACTTCGCCCGGACGTTGCCGTGTGCGTGACGCGGTCCCGTCGCAAATCAAAGGCCAAGTCGTCTTGAACAACTCGAGGGCTTCTGTCTCGAGTCGGCGATATAGCGTCTCTCCCGTGTCAGTGAGCTTCACCGGAACTTCCTTCTGCGCGATGACATCGCCGGTGTCAACACCGGCATCAACATAGTGGAGCGTGACTCCGGATGGAGTCTTGTCCACAATGCTCCAGACATTCGGATAGGCTCCGCGATTGTGAGGGAGCAGTGCGGGATGAAGATTGATGCAACCGAGTGGAAAGGATTCGAGGAAGTCTGTACCCAAGATATAGCCGAACAATACGGAAACGGCAATGTCGGCATGCACGCTGCGGATTCGCTGCAAAACACCGGGATCCTTCAGTTGCGAGCCGTCGAACAATTCGCACGAACCAGTAATTTCGCGCACGATTTCACTTCGGTATTTCGCCCGTTTGTCCGGGTGAACGGCCACACCGACGATCTCGTCTCCTCGTTCGCGCAGCCATTTCAGGGACTGCCAGCCCAGCCAATTGTTACCGAGAAAGAGGATTCGCATACGATGTCAGTGTTGCTTGAGTTCGCTCACGACTCGACGTGCGCCGAGTCCGTCAACCAGCTTGCCGCAAGCTGCTGAAAGACATTCACGTTCCTTTTGAGACGAGAGCAGGATCTCGACGCGTCTTGCGATTTCTTCGGCCTCGACCGACTGCGCGCTTCCGACATAGATTCCCGCGCCTGTCAATTCCAAGCTGCGAGCGATCGGTTTCTGGTTGTCCGCTAAGTCGATCAACACCATCGGCAACTTGAGTAAGCACATCTCCCAGCAAGTCGAACCCGCACCCGCCACTGCGACGTCGGCCCACGCCATCAATTCAGGCATATTCCTGACGTCTTTCCGCACGTCAACATTACTCTCCGCCCTCGATGCGGCCGTTCGCAACGGGTCAAAATGCGGGTTGCTGCCTCCGACAACGACGATCACTTCGATACCCCTCAGCTTGGCGAGAGCATTGATCACGAGCCCAGTCACATTTTTTGGATCACTCCCACCCATCGTGAGGAGGATCTTCCGCCCAACCGCCGGAATCTCCCGCCGCCAATCGCGCCACTGAGCAAATTCGCGACGAAGCAAACAGTACTTCGTGCCCAGCAGCAGGCGCGTGTAAGGCTCGCGCGACTCGTACAGGCTCTCTTGCGCATACGAGTTCTGATTGAGTACCAGGTCGGCCGCATAGTGGCCAGCGTGGCCGTAGTCGTCGATGAACAGAACCTTAAAACCTGCAGCTTTGAGCGCGCCCAAGTACTCCGACCCAAATTGATATCCATCGACGATAATCCATTTGGCTCGCAGGTCGCGCGCCAACTCAATCGTGGATTGCGAGCCCTCTATTGTTCCAGGCGCAGTGTGTGCGAGGCGATTCACGGGGTACGACTCCGCTGTAAGCAGCGCTTCAATGGCCGGCGTGCTCTGCGCCATCACAAACGCCGCATCGCCGCCAGCTTCTCGCCATGCCTGCGCGAGCGCGAGGCATCGCATAACGTGCCCTGTACCCATCGCGATGCTGGCGTCGGCGCGGACTAAGAGATTCATCGGACACGGAAGACTGGCTGGCTCATCGCCCCTTCCAGAAACTTGTCGGGATCTGGGTCTGACAACCAGGAGGCGAGTGTCTTCAAAACCTCCGCATAAATCTCCAGCGTCCGATGAATCGCGTTGGTGTCATGAGCCACCGTTAAATTGTGCGTCGCCAGCAGGAGAACACCGCGTTTGACGGCCTCTTGCTGAAATAGATTCTTGATCAGCAGGCTCTCTTTTCCCTGCTTGTCAAAAAATTTCATCAATGACCACTGGGGACGGCCCGAGACTTGAATGCATTGTTCCAGTCTGGCCTCCCTCGCCATCGCCTTGATGCCATCCTGCAGCGTGCGGCCGTTTGATTCCATTCGCGCCAGCGCATCGGTCTTCTCCAAAATGTCGAGCACCTTCATCGTGGCAGCCATGGCAGAAACTTCTCCAGCGAATGTGAAGCTGAAAAAAATCTCGTCGAAGGTGCGCATCACGTCGGATCGGCCAACCACGCAGGAAATCGGAAAGCCGTTTCCCATGGCCTTACCAAAGCACGCAAGATCGGGAGTGACGCCGAGCAGTTTCTGCGCACCGCCCAAGCCAAGATGAAAGCCGGTGCAGATCTCGTCAAAAATCAACAACGCCCCGTGGCGAGCCGCAAGGTGCTTCACACCTTCCAGAAATCCATGGGCAGGGTCGACAAAGTTGACCGGTTCCATGATCACGGCCGCGAACTCTCCCGGATGCTGATCGAGAATTTCTTCCAGCTTCGCCAGATCGTTGTAGGGAAACGGATGAGTGAGATTGCGGACGGCTGCCGGGACTCCAGCGTTGCGCGTTGTGCTTCCGATATACCAATCCTGCCAGCCGTGATAGCCGCAACAGGCAATTCGATCCTGCCCAGTGAATGCGCGCGCGGCGCGAACCGCGCCGGATGTGGCGTCAGAGCCGTTTTTGCCGAAGCGCACCATCTCGGCGCACGGAATCATGCGCACCAACCGCTCCGCCAGTTCGACCTCCAGAGGATGGGGAAGAGAAAAACTGTGCCCTTGGGCTAATTGCGCGCTCGCGGCCGCGTTCACTTCTTCGTGCGCGTATCCAAGAATGTTAGGCAACAGGCCCTGAACGTAATCAATGTACGCATTGCCATCGACATCCCAGACGCTGCAGCCTTTTCCACGTTGCAGAAAAATTGGCGCCACGCCTTGCACGTATTGCGTATAGCCTTTGCTGAAGGTCTGTGCGCAACCCGGAATCACTTTGCGCGACCGTTCCAGCCATTGCTCGGATCGCGTCAACGTACGCTTCGCAGCCGCTCCAGCCCGCGCCTGCTGGTAAAGACTCTTGTAGTAGCCTTCGTTCGTAATCGTTTCCGCCTGAATCGTCGCCAAACCCGGTTTCTCCTTCAATAATTCGAACACTTGCCGAAATCCGAAATCTCCATTGCCGGAAAATGATTCATATACCTTTCGGACAAACTCCAAATCGGCTGGATGATCCACCGTCCAGCGAAAGTCTGCCGGAGAAACGGGGGTTTCGCTCTCGACGTTCGCGGTCCGAAAGCCGCCAGCCCGCAGGTATGGCGTCACATGCTCGCGCTCGGAGGGTTTTGTCGCTTCCCGCCACGCTTTTTCGAGCGACGCAAACGAAAACGCCTCCACGTCCAATCCATCCGGATACGTGTAACGCAGAATGTTGCATGCGTAATCGCAATCCCCCTGCCGCAAACGAGTGACTACTCTGTCGATGATCGCTGGATCAATCAGCGGGCAGTCGGCAGTGATGCGTACCACGATGTTGGCGTTATTCACTCTCGCCGCCTGGTAAAAACGGTCGAGAACATCCTGCTCATTTCCGCGAAAGCAGCCAATGCTCTCGCGCTCGCAAAATGTCGCCACTGGATCGTCGACGGACTCGACCGTCGTCGCGACCACAACCTTGCCGATACTGCGAGCCTTGCCGACGCGATGAACCACGTGCCAAAGCATCGGATGCCCGCATAGATCCTGCAGCACTTTCCCCGGGAAGCGGGATGATCCCATTCTCGCCTGAATCAACGCCAAGATCACTGAGACCGTTCTCCGGAGATTTCGATCATTCTTTTTTGCTCGGACGAATCCTTCGCGGCAAACACCACGCGCATTAAGCCCACGGCGTCGGGAATGGGCAACATCGTCTCGCGTCGACTCGACACACAGTCGAGAAAGTGTCGCATTTCGTCAAGGTACATCTGGTTAATCTCCCAATCCGCCGGCTGCGGATATGTCTTCCATTCCTTGCTGTGAGCATTAAACCAGCGAACATCTTTGCCGTTGAAATCCCAAAACACTGAACCCTGTTCACCGACAATCTGGCAACCGCGTTCGTACGTGCGTTGCACATAGTCGAGATGAATCTCGGACATTGCGGCGTTGGCATGGCGGCATATGAGTGAGGCCACGTCTTCGGTCTCAATCTCGAGGGAACTCAAATGTCCGGCGCTGCAGAAAACCGAATCGATTTCGCCGAGATACCACCTGGCTAAATCGATCTCATGAATGCAGTCGAGCAAACAACCGCCACCGGTCACCTTTTTCGCCGCGTAGTTCGATCTATAGTCCGAACCGTGGCGCCAGTCTGGCAAATAGGAACCGGCATGGATTCGTGCAAACAAGATCTTGCCCACTTGCCCTTCATCCATCAACTGTTTGACTCTTGCCGGACCAGGATGAAAACGCATATTGCATCCAACGAGTGAAATCGAGGGTTTTTGCCCAACGCGACAAATCTCATCGAGCAGTTCGACGCTATGGGAGAGCGGTTTCTCCACGAAAACCGCCAATCCTTTTTCAATGATCGATAAAACCTGCTGAGCGTGAAGATGAGTCGGAGTCGCGACGACTACAAAATCGGGCCGCCAATCCAATCCGGCTTGCAACTCTTCGAAGCCGACCGCATTTATCTCAGCGGCAACGGCACACCGGCGTCCAGTATCCGTCTCAACCACGCCGAGGCTTTCCAGACCAAGCACTTTCAGGTTCTGCAGATGGCGCCTTCCAATCGAACCGGCTCCGACCACCAAACCCCGCATTTTTTGCCGTTGCCTCCACGAAATGAAAGACTGTGATTAAGGATTGTAGCAGGGTAAAATCTCGCGCAGGGCCAATGCCGTCAGGGACTCGCGTGCACACAAGTCTTTCGAACAAGATCGCCGACAAACTCACTATCGATTTCCTTGAGCCGAGCAATCGTGAGGCTTGGGACGAGTTCTGCCTGCAGAGCGGCGAGGCCTGGTTCTGGCACACGACGAAGTGGCTCGACTACACCCTCGACTATCGGCCAGAACGTTCGCCGGTTTCTTATTGCTTCTCGGTTTCGATCGACGGAAAGATGGCGGCGATCTGTCCGCTGGTTTTGGAGACGTCGCGGGACGAAGGGCGCGAAATCCGCCAATTCTCGTACGGCGGCGATCCAGTTCCGGCACCGGCCTTTGCCGATGGATTGTCTGCCAAAGCGAAAAAGGCGGCTCGGCGTGCTGTCTTCGGTCAGATCGATGAGTTGGCGGCCACTCACCGTGTTCAGCGGGTCTCTTTTCGCGTTCCGCCTCCTGCTCCGTTTTTCTGGCGTTCGAACTACCCGCTGGCGAATCCACTGCTTCACGAGGGGTTCAGCGACATTTCTTTGCTCACCCAGGTAGTCGACTTGTCTAAGCCTGAGGATCAACTCTTCCGCGAGATTCGAAACGATCACCGCAACGATATCAAGCACGCGCAGAAACTTCTTTCGACGGCAATCTTTGACCGCGACAACATCACGAGCGAGCAGTTTGAGCGATATCGACTGCTTCATCGCAAAGCCGCGGGACGCACAACTCGCCCTTTAAGCACCTTCGAGATGATGCTCCGATGGATTCAGGAGGGATTGGCCGTCCTAAGTTGCGCAATGCTGGACGGCAACGACATCGGCTTCGCCCTCTTCAGCGTCTACAAGGACGGCGCCTATTACAGTTCCAGTTGCAACGACCCTGAATTCAACCACCTGCCCATCGGGCACCTACTGCAGTGGCACACCATGAAGTGGCTCAAGGCGCACGGTATTCGTTTCTATGAATCGGGCGTCCAGCACTTTGGCCCTCAGGCACACGACATTGGTTCGAGGAAAGATTGGAACATTTCCTGCTTTAAGCGAGGATTCGGAGGCGTGACGGTTCCCTTCTGGCGTGCTGAGAAGTTTTACGATGAGGAATTTTGCCTTCGCACGCTTCAAGAGCGGGCGAGAGCGTACGCCCAAACGGTGAAAGAAGCGCGATCTTCACCGCGGGAGTAGCGGCCATTTTTTTCGCGTGCGGGAAGACGAGGATTTCGGCTTGTATTCCGAACGTAACAGGCCCATCCAAAGCCGGTCTTTGTAGGTGCCTTCCAGGAACATTTCTTCGCGAAACTTGCCTTCAGTTTGGAATCCCACCGCCTGATAGCAGCGGATCGCCGACTCATGCTCGACGACAACCCCAAGGTAGATGCGGTTCAGATTGAGGCGAAAGAAACCATAGTCCACGACGAGCCGCGTCACTTCTTCGCCGATGCCCTGCCCCCAGAATTCTTTTTCCCCGATCATGATTCCGAACATCGCTCGGCGATGCACCCAGTTGATCGGCCCTAATTTGACGTTGCCGATGTGGCGGTGCGACTTTGCGTCTGCTATCGCGAAGATCACGTCGCTGCGTGAGCCTGTAATTCCCTGGTAATACTTTTCCAGGTCCTGCATCGTCTCGGGAAAAGCGCCTGCTTCCAGGTAGCGCGTCACCTCGCGATTGTTCAGCCAACCGAGATAGGTCGCATTCAGATCCGACCGTTCGAGCGGACGCAAGTGCGTCTTGGACCCTCGCAGAAAAGCTGTGGGCTCCGTCATTTCTTCTCCGGCGCAGTCACAGAATTGGTTTGCATGTCTGAGCTATTAGTGCGCGTAGGCTTCGCACACTTTACTCACCGCAGCAATGACATCCCGCACGTCCTGATCGGTCATGCCGTGAAACATCGGCAGACTGATCAAGCGATCATACGCGTCTTCGGCCACGGGAAATTCACCGCCGCGAAATCCAAAGCGATCGCGGTAGTAAGGGTGCAGGTGCACCGGAATGTAGTGCACGTTTACTCCGATGTTCTCGGCGCGCAGCGCGCGAAAAACCTGGGCCCGGTCGGCGGTTAACTTCGCCAAGTCGAGGCGAATCGGATACAGATGCCATGCCGGATTTGCTTCCTCGCGCACAGCGGGCACGACTACGCCTGGAACATTCTGGAACGCCGCAAAATACCGCTGCGCGATCTCACGCCGGCGCGTGAGATTCTCAGCCAACCGTTTAAGTTGCTCGATTCCCAGCGCACAACCAACGTCGGTCAGGCGATAGTTGAAACCCAGCAGAACCATTTCGTAGTGCCACTGGCCTGCCTTCTGGCGGTCGCGAGCTTCGCTCGAGATGCCATGATTGCGGAACCGACGAAGACTCTCGGCGAACACAGGATTGCTCGTGGTGACCATTCCGCCTTCGCCGGTCGTGACATGCTTCACGGGATGGAAACTGAAGACTGTCATGTCGACGAAACCCCCGACAGTCTTGTGATGATATTCCGCACCGAGAGCGTGGCAGGCGTCTTCAATCACGACTATGCCCCGATCACTCGCGAGGGCAAGAATTGCGTCTAGATCAGCAGGGTGTCCAGAGTAGTCGACTGGCAGAATCGCCCGGGTTCGCGACGAAATTCGGGGTTCGACTTGTCCCGGATCGAGGTTCAGCGTATCGCGGGTTACGTCGGCAAAAACCGGTGTCGCCCCCTGATACAACACGCAATTGGCGGTGGCAGCAAAAGTCAGCGGCGTCGTGATTGCCTCATCGCCCGCCTTTAGCCCCGCCGCAAAAGCAGCGCCATGCAGTGCAGCCGTCCCCGAACTGAAGCTCACAGCATGAGACGCTCCTACCCGCGACGCAAATGCTTCTTCAAACTCACCGACCTTCGGCCCGGTCGTCAGCCAGTCCGAGCGCAATACCTCGACAACGGCTTGGATATCCGACTCGGTGATGGATTGCCGCCCGTACGGGAGAAAAGTGGCGCGCACAGGAGATCCCCCGTTGATGGCGAGCGTGTGCGGGCGAACTGAAGTTGCGCTCATGTCTGTACTCAGGCGGGGATACGCGCTGGGACCGGATCTTCTTCGATGGCTGCCGGTTCGATCAGCGCTCTTAGTTCTTCGCCAGTCAGCCATTGCTCGTTGTTGTCGCTGGAATAGCGAAAGCCTTCGGGTAGCGGCCGGGCGTCGACCCAGTTCTCGCGTCGCCACCACGCGTGAGCAGGCTGAATGACATAGCGATCTTCGACTTCCAGCGTATTCCGGGCTTCGTCTTCTGATACCAGAACCTCGTGCAACTTTTCTCCGGGCCGAATCCCGATGGTTTCGATTTCGCATCCGGGCGCAATCGTCTCCGCCAGATCGACCAGCCGCATGCTGGGAATCTTGGGGACAAATATCTCGCCGCCGTGCATTTGCTCGATGCTGCTCACTACGAACTGCACGCCCTGTTCGAGCGTCAGCCAGAAGCGAGTCATGCGGGGATCGGTGAGGGTAATCCGGCCACGGCGCTTCTGCTCCTGAAAAACGGGGATCACGCTGCCCCGGCTGCCCACGACGTTGCCATAACGAGCGCAGCTGAAGCGCGAATCCTGAACCCCGGAGTACGCGTTGGCCTGCACGAACATTTTTTCGGCGCACAGCTTGGTGGCACCATAAAGATTGATCGGGTTGACGGCTTTGTCGGTGCTAAGGGCAAGTACCCGGCGGACGCCTTGATTGATGGCGGCATCGATCACGTTCCGCCCACCCATGATGTTGGTCTGGATCGCCTCGAACGGGTTGTACTCACAGGCCGGAACCTGCTTCAGCGCAGCGGCGTGAACCACGATGGTGACTCCGGCAAACGCCCGCTCCAGTCGGGTTGCATCCCTTACATCGCCGATAAAGTAACGCAGGCTGGGATGGTCCAGTCCGCCAGCGCGCATATCGTGCTGCTTCAGTTCGTCGCGGCTGAATATCACCAGGCGCTTGGGGTGATAATCCTTCAACATGATCTCGACGAACTTCTTGCCGAAGGAACCCGTTCCACCGGTGACCAGGACCACCTGTTCGGACCAATTCATGCCACTCGCCTCACTGTGAACCCCTGTAGATTCAGCTCTTGCTCAAGATTGTCGCGCTGCTTGGCGTTCCCGGCTGCACTCATCTTCAACGACGAGACTCGCGCGGGCCGTTCCATCGCGCCTTTCGGCTGGCTTTGCGTTGCCCGCTAGTATAACGAAGTTCGCTGCATTCGGCGCACCATCATCCCGGATGGGACACTCGATGTAAATTTCGGCTCGGGTTCTCCTCTGCCAATGCTAGAATGTCCGACGAAATCCCAGAACAGCTGTGCGAAAAACTTCCCCCGCGCGACGAACCAGCCTCTTCGAACCGGGACCTCGTTTTTTGTGCACGAAAGCCCGGTGTCGGGTGTTGCATTCACAGATCCGTTGAGGAGCAGGCATGGAGTTTGGACCCCTGGTACCGGCGAATAACCCGGTCGTTCGCGAAATGCAGCCCGCCGCAGGTTTCGAGCTGGGCCGGCCGTCGGTCCCGCCGATCTATCCGCAACTCCCTTCCCACGAGTCGGTTGTGGGCGAGTACCTCCGGGTTTTGATTAAGCGGAAATGGATCGTCCTGGGCTGCCTGGGCACTATTTTTTCTCTGGTGGCAATCGCAAGTCTCCGCATGACAAAGGTTTACGAGGCTCGCGGGACAATTGTCATTAACAAACCCGACAACTCCCTGAATTTCCAGAACTCCACTACCTTCAGCCTGGACTACTACGACCCTTCGGAGTTGGAAACCGAGGTGAATATTCTGCAGAGTGACGTCCTGGCGCTGGAAGTGATTCGCGAGTTGAACCTCGACCACCAGCCGGGATTTGGCGGGACGCAAGCCGAGTCCTCGCCTTCTCTTGACCTTGCGCCCGACCCTTTGCAGGTCGATCCGGCAAAAGCATCCGCTTTGCTCGGCGGCTTCAAGGGCAGCCTGCGCGTTGCGCTCAAGCAGAACTCCCGCCTTATCGACGTGTACTACCGCAGCGCCGACCCTACGTTGGCGGCAAACATCGTCAACAAGGTGATGGAAACCTACGTGGAGGACAACCGTAAGTCGCGATTCGAATCGACGATGCAGGCATCCGACTGGCTGGAAAAACAGCTGATCGACTTGCAGATGAAAGTTGAGACATCGCAGGAAAAGCTGGTTCGCTACCAGAAAGAGCACGAAATTCTCGGCATCGACGAAAAGCAGAACATCATCACTTCAAAGCTCGACGAGCTGAATAAAGTTCTTACGGCGGCCGAAAGCGAGCGGATGGACAAGGAAGCTCTCTTTCGACTGGTCGAATCCGGCGATCCCGATGCGATCGCTTCGAGCAGCGACAACCTCGACAGCGGCAGCGGCATGCAGTCTGCGTCCGCACTGCTTGATACGTTGCGCACAAAGGAAGCCGACTTAAAGATTCAGGTTGCCGATCTGAGCACGCAATTTGGGCCTTCGTATCCCAAGCTCGCGCAACTCAACAATCAACTGAAGGAAATCGAGGCGCAGATTCAAAGCGAGATGAAGAAAATCGCGGCCAAAGTGCGCGGCCAATACATGACGGCACTTCGTCGAGAAGGCATGCTGCGCGATGCACTGGACAAACAGAAGCAGGAAGCCAACAAGCTCAACGAGAGCGCCATCAATTACAACATGCTCAAGCGCGACGCGGACACGTATCGCGCGCTCTACGAAGGCATTCTGGAGAAGCTGAAGGAAGCAGGCGTTTCAGCGGGATTGCGCTCCAACAACTTCCGGATCATCGATACCGCCCGGCCGCCGTCGTTTCCGATTGAACCCAACATTCCGCGGAACCTGGGCTTCGCAGTGTTGCTCGGCCTCGCCTCCGGAGTAGGTCTGGCATTCCTGCTGGAGGGCATTGACAACACGATTCGCACAACGGAACAAGCGCAGAACATTTCCGGGCTGGCGTCGCTGGGCATGATCCCGCTTGGATCGAAGTCGGCGCGTGAAGGATCGAATACCAAGCATCTGGTGATCGCCTCTTCAAGAGAAGCGGTCGAACTGGTGACGCAGGCGCGGCCGCAATCGCAGATGGCCGAATCCTACCGTGCGTTGCGCACTTCACTGCTGCTGTCGAATATTGGTGCGCCGCCAAAGGTCATCATGGTGACCAGCGCGCTGCCGCAGGAAGGCAAGACTACTACCAGCATCAACACCGCCGTGGTCCTGGCGCAGAAAGGCGTGCGCGTGCTGCTGATCGATGCCGATCTGCGTCGTCCCAGCATTCACAAGACGTTGGGCATGGGCCCTCGCAGCGGATTGAGCAACGTTCTGACGGGCAGTACCACCCTGGAACAGGCCATTTCGCTGACCACGGTTCTTCCCAACCTGTTCATACTGCCGGCAGGAACTCCCCCTCCTAATCCGGCAGAACTGCTGGCATCGTCCACGATGAAAGACATGCTCGCGCAACTCTGCGGGGAATACGACCACATCGTTATCGACACGCCACCGACGCTGTCCGTTACTGATGCGGTCGTGCTTTCTCCGCGCGCGGATGCGGTCGTTCTGGTTATACGGTCCGGTAAAACCACCAAGCAGGCCCTGCGCCGCGCACGGGACATTCTCGCTCAGGTCAGCGCCAAGGTGGTCGGAGTGCTGCTGAATGCAGTCGATCTCACGTCGCCTGACTACTATTACTACTACGAGTACCAAGGCAAATATGCCGGCTACTATCGCGAGGATGAGTCACACGACGAGGAAGAGGATCTGGAAGAAGAGTCATCCCAGTCCAGCAGCGCGTAGAAACCTGCAATAGCTTTAGAACCTCTCAGCACGAACATGAAGATTGCCTTCAACACACCAGCGCGAAAGCGACTCACCGCAGTGGCCGTGCTGGTTGCGGCCATCGGCTATGTGGGCCTTGCCGCACGCGAGGTTGTGGCCTCATGGCTAGGCGGCCGTGCGGAATTGAGCAGTCTGCGGCGCGCGGCATGGCTCGATCCTAGCAATGGCGATTATCGCGATCATGTCGGCCGCTATTACGACCTGGTGGCACGCGACCCGCTCTCAGCCATCGGTTACTACCAGCAAGCAGTACGGCTTAACCCGCACTCGGCGCGCTTCTGGTTCGACCTTGCCAGTGCCTACCAGATCCTGGGCGACACGGTGAACCAGACGGCTGCGCTCGAGCGCGCGATTCAGGCCGATTCCATGACGCCTGACGTTGCCTGGGAGGCAGCCAACCTCTACCTGGTTCAAGGTGAGAACGAGAAGGCTCTGCACGAATTTCGCGTTGTCATGGCCAACGATCCGTCGCTTGAAAATGTCGCGATTCTCTATTGCTGGCGGGTCATGCCCAACGTTGACCTGTTGCTACAGGATGTCGTGCCTCACAGCGCCGACGCCTATATTGCATTTCTCAACTTGTTGCAGACCAAAGAGGAAACTGCGGGTTCGATCAAAGTTTGGAATGCTTTGATGGAGACTCGCCAGCCGTTCGAGTCGCGTTTCGCCTACGACTATTTCAAGTTTCTGATCCAACACAAGGAAGTGGATCCGGCCCTGCAGGTTTGGCGACAGACGGTGGACCGCTTTGGTCTGTCTTCCTACCTCCCGGCGCCGAATAATCTGGTTGTCAACGGCACTTTCGAATTGAAACCGCTCAACGCCGGACTCGACTGGCAATATCAGAAGCAGTCGAGCGTCAAGCTGATGCTTGACCCCATAGACCATCACACTGGACGTCGCTCCCTTTCCGTCAATTTTGACGGGCCGGGAATCGTCGATGCGGGAATTTATCAGTACGTACCAGTGCAGCCCGACACTACCTACGAATTCTCTGCTTTCTACAAGAACGGTGAGATGGAGGGCGCGGGTGGACCTCATTTTACGATTCAGGATATGTACACGCAGGCCGTGTATTACGAGAGTGACGAACTGAAGGAAGCGGGATTCTGGAAGTCGGCAGAGGGCGAATTCAAGACCGGCCCGGATTGCAAGTTGGTTGTGCTGCACATGCGGCGACTCCCGGCGGGGAGCCCGTTCCGTGGTAAGCTCTGGGTCGACGACTTTCGCCTCACGAAGAAACCGTCTTAAGGCTCCGTGCCGCCGGACGAGCGCATCGTATTTCATGCCCATTCAAGAAAAATCGGAATCAGATCGCAAAGCACTGTCCATGCGGCTCGGCAATTTTCTTCTCTACGGGACGTTTGGCCTGCTGATGTTCGGGCCACTTGCTTTCGGTGCAGTGGAGCCCTGGTCGATTTTTGTTCTTGAAGGTGGCGCTGCCTCCCTGATTGTCCTTTGGCTCGCGAAACAATGGGTAGATGAGGAAGTCGTAATCCGTTGGAATCCGCTCTTCCTTCCGATGGCCGCGTTCGCTTTTTTGATTCTGGTGCAGGTCGCTTTCCGCATCAGTGCGTATCCACACGACACGGTCTCGGGCGCCCTTCTCTATTGCGCTTACGGCATGCTGTGTTTTCTGGCACGCCAGGTTCTGGTTCGCAGTGCACAGGCGCGAAAACTGGCGGTGATCTTCACCATCTATGGCTTTCTGCTGGCGGGGTTCGCGTTGCTGCAAGGCATTGCTCCAAACGGCAAATTGTACTGGGTTCGGGAGCCGCGGCTGGGTGGGTGGATCTACGGTCCGTATGTCAACCACAATCACTACGCCGGCCTGATGGAACTGCTGGTGCCGATTCCCCTGGTGCTCGCTCTCAGCCGTCTGGCCGAAGATCGAGAGCGCATTGCGGCTGCTGTCGCCTCTGCGGTCATGGTGGGAACATTGTTCCTCTCTGGTTCGCGCGGCGGCATGCTGGCTATGGTGGTTGAGCTTGCCTTTCTGGGCGTGGTTCTGTTTCGTCACAAGAGAAGCGTGCGGACCGCTGTGGGACTGGGGGCTTTCGCGATCGTCCTGATTGGTTTGCTTACGTGGCTGGGTGGACAGGAACTCACGACGCGAGTTTCCAGCATCTCCGCCGAAACCCGGACAGAGATTTCGGGCGGAATGCGTTCGTCCATCGATCGAGATGCATGGCGCATGTTCCGCAGCAAACCGGTTCTGGGCTGGGGATTAGGAACGTTTCCGGTGGTGTACCCGCAATTTCGCTCGTTCTACACTAACTTCTTTGTGAATGCGGCACACGACGACTACGCTCAGTTGCTGGCGGAGATGGGGCTGCTCGGCTTTGCGACAATGGCATGGTTCCTGATCGTGACCTACTGGAGTGCGCTTCCGAAGATCGATAATTGGATGTCGGACGTGAGCGGCGCCATAACGCTTGCCTGCCTGACCGGCCTGAGCGGAATCTTGGTTCACAGCATCGTCGATTTCAACTTGCAGATACCCTCCAACGCGGCTCTCTTCTACGTGTTTTGCTCTCTGGCGGCGGCGCCGCCGCTGATCCAGCGCGCACGCAAACGGAAGCCCGCAGCGCCCGCTACGACGGACGATCCGGTTATTCCTGCTTCAGAAGTTGTCTAGTAACGATGCGCGGGGAGTTGGCACGAAGCTTCAGTCACGCAACTTGAACCACAAAACTCCAGCATCGTGCGGCCCGGTGGCGGAGCAAATACACAACTGTACGGTTTTCGCCAAAGGTTGAATCAAGATCGCTACGGTTTGCTGGGACTTGCGGGATTGTCGTTCTTAATCAGGACCCAGATCGTCAACCCGGCCACTGCTCCGGCGCCAGCACCGACGGCATACGGAGAACTCAGAATTCCTCCGCCCGCAGCGGGTGAGGCTCCGGCCTGACGCTTCCGGTTTTTCTTACCTTCTTTTCCGTTGTTGTCGCTGTCCTGGGCCGTCTCATCACGGCTGGTTTCCTGGCCCTGCTGGAGGGTGAAGGTCTCTTTCCCGTCTGCGATCAAAAGATCGCCCTTCTTGGCCGAAATTCTCACCGTGCCATCGTTATCCACGACGTTGAATTCGGTCCACGAATCGGATGCAGGAGAAACCCTGACATCCCCCGCGACCGCAGACATTTTCTTCGAGGTAGAAACCGTTACGCCGCCATGTTCGAGCTGCACCGCTGAACTCTGGAACTCCACCATGGAATCGCCAAAAACAGTCACGGATGAGCCGGACTGGTTGATGTTGGCCACGGAGTCGGAACGGGTCTGAAGAAGATCACCGGAGAAGATTGCGGAAGAAGTTCGAGGGACATGGGAGCCGTTTATCCAGGCCGCACCGTTCGTATAGAGCATGGCAGCGCTGGAATCCGCCGCGAATATTGAACTCGGAAACAGGAACAGAAGCACGCAACTAGCCATCTTGCGGTAAGCGAACTTACCCATTCCCACACTCCGTTAATAACTATTTTGGTGACCTTGTTGGGAATCGTACCCTCCTTAGTTCTTGTCCGTCAATAACTTTTGTGCTAATCGCGGTGGAAAACTCATCGAGCCTTTTCCGCTCTGGTCAAGCAGTCTGCTCAGCGCCAGCGATCGATTACGTTCCACCACAGGACGCGAAGCCATTCCTCAAAACAGGTTTTCGCCCACTGGCGGTGGGTCCACCATCGCGATCCGAACTGCTGATTATCGCGCGATGCAGCGATCGAGAAATGCCTGCTCGGGATTTCGTGGCGGAAAATGCTCAGGGTGCGGCGGGTATGAAAATCCGAGGTGACAATCAAAATTCGATCCCCATCCTGATGCGCCAAACACTGCTCCGCTTCACGCGATTCATCTTTCGTCGAGAGGCCTCGGATCGGGCAAATCGTGATTGCTGCATGCTGCGGTAACTCCTGAAAGTACTGCTCGGCCAGTTGAAGCTGGGTAAAGTTGTAGATCCTTGCGTCGGCGGGAACATCCATCACAATGTGGCGGGCGAATCCGCGGTCGAGCAGTTCAATCGCCCGAGCCGGCCGGCGATCGGTTTCGCCAGCCAGCACTACGATCACATCAGAAGGCTGTGGCTCATCGATGATAAGCATGCTGCCCGCAGTCGCGCCAAATGCCAGCACGCACACGAGCGCTAACACGCACAATCCAAGACGCTTTCTGCCTCTCGTTGTTCTCATCCTTTTGGGATACGCTTCTAATTTGTCCTCCGGCCCTGCGCCGGAGTCTGCCCATTTCATCATGTTAAAATCAAGCCGTCTCCACGCGCACGATCTCATTGCTTCCGGAAAATCTCATGAGTACTTACTCTGCCGCAGACACGCTTTTTGATCAACTCAAGGCGAAGATACAGCAACGCCAGGCGCGCGTGGGAATCGTCGGCCTCGGCTACGTCGGATTACCTCTTGCCTTGCTCTACAGCGAGCAGAAGTTTCGGGTGACGGGATTCGACATCGATGCGCGTAAAGTTGAAACTCTCAGCAAGGGCGGCTCCTACATTTACCGGATTACACCCGCAGAGATTCAGTCTGCGCGGGCGCAGGGATTTTCGGCGACTTCCGATTATTCGCAGGTCGCGGACATGGACGCGATCATCATTTGCGTTCCCACCCCGCTCGACGAATATCACGAGCCCGATCTCAGCTTCATCACCGGCACTACCCACTCGATCGCGCCGCATTTGCGAGCCGGTCATCTGGTCATTCTAGAGAGCACGACATATCCCGGAACCACGGAAGAAGTGATGGTGCCCATACTCGAACAGGAAAATCACGACAACCTGCGGGCGGCGCGCAATGCGTCGCCAACGGGAAAAGATTTTTTTGTCGCGTTTTCGCCCGAGCGTGAAGATCCCGGGAACACAACCGTGGCGCGCCGCGATATCCCAAAGGTCGTCGGAGGGGTGAACCAGCAGGCATCGCAGCTGGCGGCGGCTCTCTACGGATCGATTTTCAATCGTACCGTGCCGGTCTCTTCTCCAGCTGCGGCGGAGATGACGAAGCTTCTCGAAAACATTTATCGCTGCGTAAATATCGCGCTCGTGAATGAACTGAAGCTGCTTTGCCTCCGCATGGGACTCGACATCTGGGAGGTCATCGATGCCGCGTCCACCAAGCCTTTCGGCTTTCATCCCTTTTATCCGGGGCCGGGCTTGGGTGGACACTGCATTCCTGTCGACCCGTTCTATCTCTCGTGGAAGGCGAAGGAGTGGGACTTCCGCACGCGTTTCATTGAATTGGCAGGTGAGATCAACACCAACATGCCGTATCACGTGCTGGCTTCAGTGAGCGGAGCGCTCAACCGGCACAAGAAATCGGTCAACGGAGCGCGCGTCCTGGTACTTGGCGTGGCCTACAAGAAAGACATCGACGATCTGCGCGAGTCTCCGTCCCTGACCATCATTGAACTGCTGCAGAAAGATGGCGCGCAGGTCAGCTATCACGATCCGTACTTCCCTTTTATCGGCCGGGGAAGAAAGTACGACCTGCAGATGAAATGCGCCGACCTGAAAAATCTCGAGCAGTACGATTGCGTGGTCATCGTCACCGACCATTCCGACTACGACTACGCCGGGATCGTGCAGGAGGCCCAGTTGGTTGTGGATACTCGCAACGCAACCCGAGGCATTCAAAGCAGCAAAATCGTGCACTGCTAGGCAATTCCCCTTACTGCAGGATTTTGCGGGAAATCTATCCACAGGAAGGTGTAGTTTTTTGCACGGTTTCCAGTAGAAAACCCTTGGTAGTCGGCGTAAAATCTGTAAAATACTGACGTGGTTCGGTTTTTGGCTCGGCCCTCCTCCTCACGAATGGCCTCTGCCGTGCATCTGCCGGGTAGGGGTAGTACGACTTTTCGCAGGGTGACCTAACTTCCCAGGTTCCCAGCGTTCGAAAAGATCGCGGAACTTTTAGACTGTAACCAGTGTTTGATCCGGCAACAAACGGAATCATGTATGGGATCATCTGCCTCTGACCCTAGTCTTTTTTCCATGCTCCCGAAAGGGAGAACTCCGTGGTCTGAGTTCGTACTAAGTTACGGTACCCAGGCGGTCCTCGTCGCAGTCTTTGTATGGATTCCGGTACTTCATCCTGAGATCCTCGAAGGGCCCAAGAAGGACTACCACGCAATCGAGCTCGTTCCGACCCCCGTTCCGGAGAATCACGAACCACAACGCCGCCTGCCTCCCAGGCCAGTTCTGTTAGCCGAGCTCGATCCGCCGCCTACAGCGGCTTTGCGTCTCGCGGCTCCGCAGCCGCGCCCGAAGATAAAAGTTGAAGACTCACCTGCGCCAGAGGTAAAGATCGCAGAGAAGAAACTCGAGACGATGCCTCAACCTAAGGATCCCATTGTCCCGAAAGTCATCGTGACGAATACGTTCTCGACCGGCAGTTCTGCGCCGCAGACCACTTACAAAATGGCGCAGCAAGTGCAGACCGGGGGCTTTGGCGATCCCAATGGGGTTCCGGCCAAGCTGAACACCGGCAAGGCTTCCGTGAACATCGCATCTGCAGGTGGCTTTGATCTTCCGACCGGGCCGGGCTATGGAAACGGAACCGCCGGCGCCAACGGTTCGCGGGGAGTGGTGGCCAGCGCCGGATTTGGCAGCGGCACCGCCACGGCCGACCCTCGCGCAGCGCGTGCGACGGTTCGCACGGGCGGTTTCGGCGACAGCGATGTACCCGCCCCTCCGACGGTGCAGTCGCGTCCCGCGGCCGCGGCGGCGGCCAAGATCGTTCCAGCGGAAATCCTCTCCAAACCCACCCCGATTTACACGGAAGAGGCGAAGGCTCAGAAGATCGAAGGCGAAGTCTTATTGGAAGTCGTGTTTGAGGCAAGCGGAAAGATTCATGTGGTGAAGGTAGTTAGAGGCCTGGGGCATGGATTGGACGATGCCGCGGTACGCGCGGCCGAACAAATCCGCTTCAAGCCGGCACTGCGCGACGGACAACCATCCGATTCGACCGCCGTGTTGCATATTATTTTCCAGTTAGCGTGATCCATTCCAGAAGGTTCTTATGCGAAAAGTGGTTTTTGGCTCTGTAGTGATTCTGATGGCATTGGCGTGCGCCCTTCCGCTTGTGGCGCAAAATACAAATGCACCGAGTACGCTCCCGGTGGTCGATCCGAATTCCGCCCCGGCGGCTGCACCGGCCCCGGCGAATGCGACTACGGCGGGCGCGCCCGCGTCTCCAAGTCCGTCTTCCGCCGTCCCCTCTTCTGCTGCGCCATCTTCCGAAGCTCCGGCATCGACCACCGCGGCCGCGCCTCCGCAAACCGGAACAACGTTCAACGATGTTCTCGATCACGTCGTGCAGCGCGAGCATATGTTTATGGCGCAGATGCGCCACATGCATCCCATGGTGGAGACGTATCTTCAAGACCTGAAGAACGATGGCACCGGCCAGATGATTCCGGTGCGGGACCAGTACTATCTAGGCCGGCTGGATATGTCGGATGGTCCCGAGGATATTTCGTTCGTCGGCCAGCCTGGATTTGGGCATCGAATGCTGACGAAGCTCACCGGCGTCTACTCGCTGCACTTCCTGCCCATGGGCTTCGCCCAGATGGTGGTGCTTGACACCGACTTCCAGAAGAGGTTTTACGATTTCAATTTTGTGCGGCGAGAATTCCTTGGCGAGGTTCGTTGCCTCGTGATTGATGTTCAGCCCAGGCCCACCGAAAAAGTCGCGCGCTTCAAAGGGCGCATCTGGGTTGACGATCAGGACTACAACATCGTCCGCTTCAACGGCACATATTGGCCGCAACCCAAAATCAATTTCTTCTTTCACTTCGACAGCTGGCGTTTGAACCTGCGGCCGGGACTCTGGCTGCCAGCTTACGTTTACACCGAGGAGTCAAACCTCAAGACCGGCCTGACGAAAACACTCCATTTCAAAGCGCAGACGCGGCTGTGGGGATACGATTTGAAGGGTCTGAACAAGAATGAAGAATTTACGCAGATCCTGATCGATTCACCACAGTCCGTAAAAGATCAGAGCGACGCTGCCGCTGATGCGACTCCTGTGCTCGCCGAGCGGATGTGGGAGCAGCAGGCGGAAGAAAACGCCGTCGAACGCATCCAGAAAATCGGTCTGCTCGCGCCACCCGGAGAAGTCGACAAAGTTTTGTCCACGGTGGTTAACAATCTGCTGGTCACCAACAATATCGATCTGCAAGGCGATATTCATTGCCGAGTGTTGCTGACCTCGCCCCTAGAATCGTTCACCATTGGTCACACCATTGTTCTGAGCCGCGGCTTGCTCGATGTGCTGCCCGACGAGGCTTCACTGGCGATGGTGTTATCGCACGAACTCAGCCATATTGTGCTCGGTCATCGTCTCGACACCAAACTTGCCTTCAACGACCGCATGTTCTTTCCTGACGAAAGCTCGTTTCAACATCTTGGCTTCCGTCACAGTCAGGCGGAGGAGGAATCTGCCGACACCAAGGCCGTGGAGTTGCTGAAAAACTCGCCCTACAAAGACAAGCTCGGGAATGCGGGATTGTTCTTGAAGGCACTGCAAGCGAAAGCTTCCGACTTGCCGAATCTTCTCCGTTCGCACCTGGGCAACAGCATTTCGGATGGCAAGAGTGTGCGTATGTCAGCCCTGCTCGCCACGGCTCCAGCGCTCGACGAAAAGAAGCTCGACCAGATTGCGGCGTTGCCGCTCGGCGGCCGCATCAAAGTTGATCCCTGGAGCGATCAGGTGGAGCTGTCGAAGGCAAAGGCGGTTGCCCTTGCTTCGCCGCGCGAGAAGATGGAGTTCGAGATTACGCCCTTCTTCCCCTACCTGACGCGCCTGTCGTCGGGGACGGAGAAGGCCGTGCTGACCACGTCAACACCAAGTGCGCCGGAGCAGAAATAGATCCGGGCGCAAATCGGTAGAAGAAAGTGTCTTGGAAAGTCCGCCGCGGCAGCAGGAGTTGCTGCCTGCGCGGGCAAGACGGAGTAATGCCACCCGCGCAGTCGATTTCGGAAAGGGCGGAAAGAGTTCTAGCCGAGCGAGCTGCCGACTTGCGAAAAGACGGTGTTCGCGTTCGACCCGATGAGTCGGATCGTACCCACCACGATCACCAGAATCACGGCCAGCATTACGGCGTACTCCGCGATGTCCTGACCACGCTCATCGTTCCAAAGCTGTTTTAAAAAGTGTGCCACGGGCTCCCTCTTTCTGTTTGTTGGACGCTTCCGCGCAAAGGCCGCAAATACACTCGGCCAGCGGAAGTCGCTATAAGCTGTCCTTTCAAGAAATCATAGGCTTGCAGGGGGGAACTGCCAATGGCACAGATGGGCCCCTGAGGGGGGACCTTTCGGGTAGCCCGCTAAGTCTATGTCAGGCAATGCTTTTCAGGGGCAAGGCCTGATTCACGGCAAAGAGGGCCAATTCCAAGCGCGTAGAAACGCCCAGTTTGTCAAAAATGTTGCTCAAATGGTGCTTGACGGTATCTTCGCTGATTTTGAAATATTCGGCGATCTCCTTGTTCGAATAGCCAGCAACCACGGCTGAGACAATCTCCAATTCGCGCGGCGTAAGGCCGAATTTCTTCTGCCGGGCCTCGTCGTGCGAGGACTGCATAAGGGTGCGAAGGTATTGCACCAAGTTCGACACGCTTTCGCGGCCGACCCAGTATTCGCCAGCCATCACGGTCTGAATCGCCTTTAGAAGCAGCTGCGTCGCTGAGTCTTTCAGGACTACGCCACGTGCCCCCAGTTGTAGCGCTTCGACGATCTGGCTTTTCTCCGCGGCTGCGGTGAGAAGAATGACCCTCACTGGCGTGGCATTGGCGGGAACGCTGAGATCTCGCAACGCCTCCAGACCGGGGTGCTTGGGCATGGCCAGATCGAGCAAGAGAATATCCGGCTTCAATTGCTTGGCCAGTTTCACGGCTTCGGCACCGTCGGAGGCTTCTCCCAGCACTTTCAGATCGGCCTCCGCCTCCAGTAAACGCCGCAAGCCGTCACGAAAGATCGGGTGATCGTCGGCGATGACAAGGCGAACCGGTTGCGATTTTCTAAAATTCATGCGGCACTTCCCCATCTCGGGGCACGGTGATCTCCAGACGCGTTCCCTGACCGGGATTCGATTCTACCGTGAGTTGCCCCGCGATTAAACGTACACGTTCCTTAATGATCATAGGCCCTTTGCCGCTTTGCTCCATTTCCTCCTGATTGAATCGGCCCGTGAAAGGAAATCCTTTGCCATCATCTTCGAGCGTGAGATTCCAGCGGTTCGGCGTGGACCCCAGGCGCACCAGCGCATGCCGCGCCCCGCTATGCTTCCGCACGTTCACCAGTCCCTCCTGCACGATGCGCAACAACTCGCGGCACACGCGCTGCGGCATGTCCAGGTTTTCCAAATCGGTCACGAATCTCGCGCTGATGCCGGTCTCCCGTTGAAAACGTTCTACTGTATCGTTGAGTACCCGGAGAAGGCGATCTTTGTCGACTTCGATCGCCTTCATCTGTTGCATGAGTTCGCGCAGCTTCAGCACTTCCTCGCGCAGCAAACCCTGAATTCTTCCCAACTCGCCACCGATGGGCTTGCCCGCTTCGGCCTGACGGCGCAGTACATCCACTTGCATTTCAACGGCAATCAGAGACTGCACCGCGCCATCGTGCAACTCGCGCGCGAACCTCGCCCGTTCAGCGGCGCCGGCGCGGCGGCGCAACCGGTGCAGCAAATATACGTTATAGACAGCGGGTCCCACCTGCCGCACGAAATCAAGCAGGAATCGCAGCTCCTCCTGCTTTTCGCCGCGCCAAGAGGGATTAAAAAGGAATACACGGCCCCGCCACTCTCCACCGAAGAGAAAGGAAACCGTCACCAAAGAATTGAAGGCCTGGATTTGGCGCAACTGGGACAGTGAGGCAAGATTATCGACCGGCACCTGCATTCCGTTGTGATCCATCGCGACGGTCGTCCACGCGTTGCCATCGAATCCGGCGTAGCAGACTTCGCCGGGAAAATCCTCCAAATAGGTCTTGGCGTCGCGCGGAACCGATTCCAGCCAGTGAAAGTCTGAGGGCGTCCCGTTGGCCGATGCGTTCATCTCTCCGACGAAGACCCTGTGGCTGTGCGCCTCCTGCGAGGCGACTACCAGGCGGGACGCCCCATACATCGAAATCGTTTCGTTGAGGATCTGTTGCATCGTCCCGGTCAATCCTGCCTCGACCCGAACCTTCGAGAGCATTCCCGTCACCAATGCTTTTTCCGCACGCAGATGTTTCTGCCGCTCCGCGAGATAGCCGAGCAGCAAACCCATCACGAGCAGATAAATCGAGAGCATGAAGAGCCGTTGCGGCTCATATGAAGTTTGGCTGATGTTCAAGCCGGTAAACTGCTGCAAGCGAGCGGCGCCGCCAGGCGTCAGCCATACGGCTCGAATAATGAAACTCTCGGCCCACAACAGCGCCACTTCGGCTGCGGCTGTTCCCAGCGTTTCCCTGAAGCCCCATCGATAGGCAGCGGCTGCCAGGACGAAGAAGAAGAAAAGAAAAAACGGAGTACGCGGTCCTTCGGCAAAAATCGAGATCACCGCCGGCCACAGGATGTCGCCGGCATGGACCAAGAGACGAAAAGCAGAAGTCGATTGCTGCCGGCGGCGAAGCAGCATCAGGATCAGGATGCCGTTCGCTAAGTAAAAAACAAATAGGCCGTAAGCCGCCCACGAATGGCCAAATTGGGTCGTATCCATGCGGATGGATACGAGCGTGGAACCCGCCAGAAAGACGCGCGCGGTCGCGAGCCACCGCTCAATCCGGCGAGTCTCGCCCGGATCAGGGGGGATTCTCAATCTCCACGATTGTCGGTACCGCTCAACCCGAGGATCCAATGCGCTCACTCTCCAGGGACGAGGCGCGCGGCTTTGCTGCATATTATTGAATAAGAAAACTTTATCGGCAAGGGCAGGCGCCGCCGCAAGGCCGTTGCCCCACTTCCGGTGGGCTAAGGTTACTACAGTAACCATGGTAGATGCATGTGGGCATCTAGAATAGTTTCGCTGGGGGCAGGCGGATGAACAAAGGTGCCAAAATCTGGCTGGGCGGCGTGGCTGCGATATTGGCGATTTTTGTCGCCACAGCTCTTCTTTTGCCCCGATCTTTCGCTCTTGCCGCTTTCTGCGATATCTCGGGAGCGCTGCTGCTGGCATCGGGAGCTGCATCATTTGTGCCCTTGGCCAAGCGTTCGCGTGGCCGCATGCGGCTGTTCTGGTCCTTAATCATCCTTGGCGTGACGTTGTGGCTTTCGTACCAGTTGATGTGGATTTATTACGAAGTAATCCTGCGCCGGGAAGTGCCCGACATTTTTACTGGCGACATTGTTCTGTTCCTGAATCTGGTTCCGCTCATGGCGGCGCTGGCTCTGCGCCCGCATGTTCCGCGCGACGAATATTCCGCGCGGCTGGGACGTCTTGATTTCGCGCTGCTGCTTGTCTGGTGGTTTTATCTCTACGTACTGGTCGTTTTGCCCTGGCAGTACGCGATCGCGGACGTCGCGACCTACAGCCAGAATCTCAACGCCGTCTATCTCACCGAAAAAGGCGTCTTGCTGACGGGATTAGCCATTAATTGGTTCGGCAGCAAAGGCCACTGGAGACGGCTCTATGCCAGCCTGTTCGGGATGAGTCTTTGTTACTCTGCCAGTTCTGCGTTGGCCAATTGGGCGATTGCGCGCCGATCGTATTACAGCGGCAGCTTCTATGACATTCCGCTCGAGGTCGCGATGGCGTGGGTCACCTGGATTGGTTTGCGCACCAAGGCCGAAGAACCTCAAGCCGACGGCCGCGACGTCTCCATCGTCTACGGCGTGTGGGTCGCGCGCTTCGGTACAATCGCGGTTTTCTCCTTGCCGCTTTTTGCCGCCTGGGTGCTTGCCGACGGTGAAGTTCCGACCAGCGTGCGCTCATTCCGCCTTGCCCTCACGCTGATTGCCGCGTTCGTCATGGGCACCATGATTTTCATTCGGCAGATCTTGCTGGATCGCGAACTGATTGCGTTGCTCCGCCATTCGCGCGATTCCGTGGACAACCTCAAGCATCTTCAAGCTCAGATTCTGCAGTCGGAAAAGCTGGCTTCGATCGGACAACTGGTCGGCGGCGCCGCCCATGAGTTGAATAACCCGATCACCGCAATGCTGGGCTATTCCGATTTATTGCTGAGTACTCCACTCTCTCCCGAACACCATCCGCTGGCTGCAAAAATCGGACAACACGTGCGACGAACAAAGTCGCTGGTTGCAAGCCTCATCAGCTTCGCGCGCCAGGCTCCGGCCCCAAAAACGGCGGTTGACTTGAACACGTTGGCACGAACGGCACTTAAGTTGACCGAACCACAATTTCTTGCACTGCGGATCGAACCGAGCGCGGAGTTCGATAATGCTCTGCCGAAAGTGCTGGGAGACTCCAATCAGCTACTCCAGGTCTGCCTGCAACTGATCGGAAATTGTTTGCATGTGATGGGCGAGCAAGGTGGGAAAATCCTCACGCTCAGTACGTCGCATCGCGTCTCATCGTGCATACTTCGCATTGAGACCGATGAGCGCCGCTGCTCCACATCTGACAGCGATGCGTCCAATGGCAATTCCCGGGAAGATGTTGCGCTTAGTGCCTGCCAGGGAATTCTCCAGGAACACAATGGCAATATTTCACGAGAAATCGGGAGCACCGGCGCTACGCTGATATGCGTAGAAATGCCCGCGATCGAAGGTCCATTGCCCAAGACAAAACCGGCTACGGTGCCGGTGCTGTGGCAATCTCAACCGTACGCTTAAGCTGACCGCAAGCGGCGAAGATATCCCGCCCGCGAGGACGTCGTATAAAGGTCAGAATTCCGGCGTCCCTTAAAATTTTCTGAAATTCCGCTACGCTTTCGTCGGCTGGTGTCTCAAAGTCGATTCCTGGCCCCGGATTCAGCGCAATCAGATTCACGCGAGCTTTGATTCCCCGCAGCAGGTCCACCACCTCCGCGGCGTTTTCCGGCAAATCGTTGACCTTGTGCAACAGCACATACTCGAACGTGACGCGTTCACGATTTCGCAGCGGAAACTCTCGCGCCGCCGCCATGAGCATGTCCAGGGTCCACTTTTTATTGAGCGGCATCAACCGGCTGCGCAACTCGTCGTTTGATGCATTCAAAGAAATTGCGAGCCTGGGCCGAACCTGTTCCCGACCGAAATCATGCAGGCGCGGCACGATGCCCGCAGTCGAAACCGTCATCCGCGATTCCGCGAGGCCCACTTCCTGCACCAGCAGGCGTATCGCTTTCATGAAGTTGTCGTAGTTCAGAAACGGCTCGCCCATTCCCATGAATACCAGGTTGATGCGGTCGTGCTGCGGCGAAACTTTCCGATCATTGATCACCGCCAACACCTGCCCCACAATCTCGCCTGCAGTCAAATTGCGTTTCACACCGAGCAACGCCGTCAGACAAAACTGGCAATCAACCGCACAACCCACCTGGCTCGAAACGCAAATGGTCGCGCGATCGAAGCTCCGCCCGTTAGCGTTTGCTCCATCGCCCGCTTCCGCACCATCTCCTGACTCACCGCCGTCGCCTTCCGGCATCCACACCGTCTCGACGCTCTGCCCGTCAGCGAATCCGATCAGATAGCGAACCGTGCCGTCCTGCGAGACGAATTGTTTTTCAATTCTGGGCAGGCCTGTCATGAACTTCTCCACCAGGTTCGCGCGCATCTGCTGCGGCAGAGTTGAAATCTGCTCGATCGACTCGACCCACTGACGATAAACCGCTTCGGTCAGCTGCGCCGCGCGATACGGCGCTTCACTCATTTCCGACACGACCGCCGCTATTTCTTGCCGGTCCATGCCGAGAAGTGGAATTTGAGTCATGCAATGTATCGAAGGGCCGCCTTTTTGACCGGGAACGCTCGGCGTCTCCGAAGCGTCGCCAAGGCTGCCAGCGCTCGTAAATTATTAATTCTAAATCACTAAACTATTCCCCGTCGCAAGCCACCCTTGTGTCAGAATAGTACAAGAGTTCTTCGTCAGGGCCCCACGCATTAATTTCAGCGAACTTTATAGGAAGTGAAGTAACCATGGCCCAAGAAGTCCGCAATATTCGCCGTCAGGTTCTGCCCAATGGGCTGACGATCATCACCGAGCAGATGCCCCACATCCGCTCCGCGTCCATCGGCATTTGGCTCGAAACCGGTTCACGCGACGAAGAAGCCGAATGGAACGGCATCTCCCATTTCATCGAGCACATGGTCTTTAAGGGGACCAAGCATCGCACCGCCGAGCAGATCGCTCGCCAGGTCGACTCCATAGGCGGCAACATGGACGCGTTCACCGCCAAGGAGTGTATCTGCTTCAACGTCAAAGTTCTCGACGAACACGTCCCGACCGCACTCGACATTCTCAGCGACCTCGTGCTCAACCCTGTCTTTGACGCCGCCGACATCGCCCGGGAACGCGGCGTGATTATGGAAGAAATCAAAATGGACGAGGACAACCCCGACTATCTCGTCCACGAAATCTTCACCCAGAATTTCTGGAAGGATCATCCGCTCGGCAAGCCGATTTTGGGAACCAAAGAAACCGTCAAACGCTTTGAGCGCGAGACCATTCTCGACGCTTACGCGCACCGCTTTGCGCCCGGCAACATCATCGTCTCTGCGGCCGGTAACCTTGATCACGACCGCTTCGTCCAATTGGTAATCAAGCACTTCGAGCACATGAAGCCAATGAGCAATGGCTTCCACTCCTCGGCGCCGAAGATCGTGTCGCGCATCACGCTGCGCAACAAGAAAGCCCTTGAGCAGGTACAACTGTGCCTCGGCGTCCCTGCGCATCCCATCGCGCACGAGAAGCGCCACGCCGGATACATACTCAACACATTGCTGGGCGGAGGCATGAGTTCCCGCCTTTTTCAGAACATCCGTGAACGCCAGGGCCTCGCTTACTCGATCTATAGCGACCTCAATCCCTACCGCGACACCGGATGCCTCGCGGTCTATGCAGGAACGTCGCTCGCGTCGGCTTCGAAAGTTGTGCAGTCGGTGGTAAGCGAATTCAAGAAGCTTAAGAGCGAGGCTGTGACCGATGAGGAACTCAACCGCTCCAAGGCGCAGCTCAAAGGCAGTCTCATGCTTTCGCTCGAATCGAGCACGGCGCGTATGTCCAACCTCGCACGGCAAGAGATGTATTTCGATCACTTCTACGATCTCGACGAACTGATCGCACGCATCGAAGCCGTCACGGCCGAGGACTTGACGAGCATGGCCAACGAATTCTTCAAGACGGAATCGGTGGCGGTCACAGTCTTGGGAAATCTGCCGGGCCTGAAGATTACGCGCGACCAACTGGCCTGCTAGCCAAGAAACTCATCCCGGGGCGGTTCCTTCGTGTCCTTAGTGGTTAAAGGTTTTCAGGCTGGTGATGTAACTTCCTGCTACATTGCACATCCCATCACTGCCCGCAGGTACAGCCTGCCGCACAACCCGAATTCTCTAAGGAGCTAAACATGAAGAAGATTTTCAGCAGTCTGATGCTGATGTGTGCCTTGGCCGCCTCGATGTCCGCCTACGCACAGGACCAGATGCAGCAGGACAACATGAAGAAGGACGACAGCAAGCAACAAGACACGATGAAGCAGGATTCGATGAAGAACGATTCCATGCAGAAAGACAAAACCAAGAAGCCCAAGACAAAGAAGGCCGCCAAGAAAGATCAGATGAAAAACGACAGCATGAAAGATGACATGAAGAAAGATGACACGATGAAGAAGGACGAGAAGAAGGATCAGATGAAGCAGAACTAGAACCGTGGCTCAAATTTAAGGCGCGGGACAATCGCCCCCGCGCCCATCCCTTCCATCTGCGTCAGCCTAGGCACAATACCCCGGAAATTGCAGACCAAATCTAGCGTCCGTGCTTTAGATCATCCACATATTCCGCGCTTTCCTGAAACTCATCCTCACTATGCGGCCACTTCTCCAGCTTCGATGTCTCTAGATACTTCCGCAAGCAACGCGGGCATGGTGTAAATCCTTCCTCCAAAGCCTGCTTCGCCGTGAGCGTTCTCAGGTTCTGTGCATTGTGGATGAGGTCGCATCCCGGAGCGTGAAACAGCTTCGTGTCGGCCGCCACCACGACCGTCAAATCCGGCGGAATTCCCTTCGGCGGCTGGGCGTGTTCACTCCTCTGCGGATTCACTCTCCAGGATTGCGCCACGCGCAATCCGCCGGCAATCAAAAGCAGCGCCGCCACCGGAACCAGCCACGCAGACCAGCTTGACCAGCGTTTGCTGCTCACACGCGCGCTTTGTGCAAGACGCTTCTCTAATCGCCGTCCGAATCCCGCGGGCACTTCGATCATCCGCTCATCGCCGTACAACTCGACCACGTTCCGCATTCCATCCAGCACCGACCGGCAACGCGAGCACGTTTTGAGATGTTCGTCCATCGCCGTGCGCAGCGTCGCATCGACCTCACCCTCGAGATAGTTCGAAACCTCGTGCCACACCCGTTCGCAATTCACAGCTTCGTCTACCATGGTTTCGCTCCCTTCTCGAAGGGCAGGCGACTGAACCATCCTCGCTCCCACCCTCCGGCGAGCAGATCGCGCAGCATCAATCGCGCCCGCAGCAGCCGCGTCTTCACCGATGCCACTGAAATTCCCAGCGCCTCCGCCGTCTCCTGAATATTCAAATGCTCCACGTCGCGTAGCACGAACACCTCGCGATACTTCCGGTCAAGCGACGCCAAGGCCGCAGCCAGCTTCTGCCGGACTTCTTTTCTTTCCAGCGCCTCCGACGGAATCTCGCGCCAATCGGCGAATTCGCGCGGCGCATAGTCAGCCTGTTCCTCTCCGCGATCGTCGATCGGCTCCATGGTCACTGTGCGCTCCCTTCGCCGCCGCATCAGCGCTTCGTTCACCGTGATCTGGATCAGCCATGTGCTGAAACGCGACTCAGCTCGAAACTGCCGGATGTTGGCAAACGCCTTCAGCATGGCCTCCTGAGCTACATCTTCCGCATCACTTTCGTTGCGCAGAATCGCCAGGGCCGCTGCATAAACACGCCTCTCATACGGCTTGACCAGTTCGTAGAACAGCTCGTTTTGGCCGCGCTGCACCCGCGCGATCAAATCCTGCTCGCGCGTCTTCCCTGCTTCCGGGTTGTGCAAGACCGCATTCGCTTCGGCCATCTCGTCCGCCAGCCAACCGCCGCGTTAGTATTCCGGATCCTTTTTCCAACCCGTCAGCATCGAAACAAAATTGTTCCACCCGTGCAGCAGCACCATAATCAGGTGGCCGAACATAAATGCCAGGATCACCCACATGGTCAGGAAGTGCCACAGCCGAGCCCAATGAAACCCGCCCATAAGCCACGCCAGCCACGAAAACTGAATCGGCTTCCACACCGCCAGCCCGGTCAGCACCGAAAGCACACCGAGCCCTATCGCGGATGTGTACGCATGCTTCTGCAGCGGATTGTAGGCCTCGCGCAGCGGCGGCCTTGGGCCGAAGAAAAAATAATGCTGCACCATCGGCCAAACGCCGGGAATATCTTTATGCGTGAACAGAACCTGCCGGTAATTTCCGCTGAAGATTTGATAGCCGAGATAAACCAGCCCCGTGCCGATATAAATCCACATGAACGTCAAGTGCCACTGCAGCGCGCCGCCCAGCCATCCGCCGATAGCAAACGCCTTTGGCCAGTTCAGCAAATCCTTCTGCGGAATCTTGGCGCCGAAGCTGGGAAATGCACGAAAAATCTGCAGTCCGCTGCCCACCATCACGAATAATGAAATCGCATTTAGCCAATGGCAAACCCGCACCGGCAGCGGATGTTCGTACACTGCGCGCGACACAACTTCGGTTTCGTCGCCTTTCGCCCGCGTAATTTCGATGACAGTGCCGCTCATGGATTTGCCTCTGGCTCTCCAGGTGCCAAGGTGGCAAAGTGGCAAGGTGGCAATGTTAGACAATGAATGCCTTCGGCCCTAATGCCTAGAACCTTGTCTGCTTGCAACTTTGCCACTATGCCACCTTGCCACTCTGACCTACAGCCCATAAAACTCCGAATACCCCTGATCTTCCCAATACCCCACTTTGCCATCGAGAACATTCGTGACTTTGAGATCGGTCAAATACTTGGCCTGCTTGTAACCGACTTTCGTGGGAATACTCAAACGCAATGGGGCACCATGTTCGCGCGTTAATGGACGCTCGTACATCTCGTGGCAAAGTAGGGTCTGAGGATGTAGTGCCGTCGCCATATCAAGCGACTCGTAATAGTCATCAGCGCACTTGACCGTGATAAATCGCGCGGAGGTATCCGCGCCGATCAAGTTCAAAAAGTCCGAGAGCCTGGCGCCCCCGAAGCGCCCAATCACGTCCCAACCTTCCACGCACACATGCCGGGTGTTCTGCCTGAACCGCGGCAAGGCCTGCACCTGCTCCAGTTTGTAGTCTCCCGGCTTTTGCAGCAGGCCGCTTACTGTCAGGGACCAGTTCTCAAAGATCACTCCCGGATCTTCCACGTCATATCCGTTGATGGGGAACTTATCGAAGGGAGTCAGTTCCGCGTCTTCGAACGTCGTTGCCAGATGCCCGGCACGGAACAGCCGCGCCGATGCCCAATCGCTGGCTCCCAATCCTTTCTTGAGCAATGCCTCCTGCCAACTTGGAACGGCGAAGGCCCCTAAGACCAGCAACGGCGTCAGCTTCAGTAATTCGCGGCGCGAAACACGCCGAAATCTCCGCGCGTCAATGCCTGACTGTGAGATTTTCGGCTCCGGGCCTTTCGTCTCCTCAGGCGCGGCAGCGGCTTCTTTGGATGCGGGTTGAGGCTTGGATTCCTCTGGTTCCATGGTCTTTTCGCAGGCCACCTTCGAATGAGATTCAGGAGGCAAGTGAAAGTTACGGCAACACATACTACTCTGAACGAAAGGAGTACGTCCCAAAGCGGGTATTCCAGGGCAGATTGAAGCCTCTGGGCACTTGGCCTTGCCATATTTTCAAGGCATACTAGGCGTTGGCCGTGGCTTCACGGCTTGAGTTTGGTAATCTGGGCCCCTGTATGCACGAGTACAACAAGTCTTCCAGATCCGGTCGTCAGATGTGGGTGACGCCACCGCCGCCTCCGCCTGGTGAACACCGCCAGTACCGCCTCATGATGGGCGCGCTTGCCCTGCTCTTGATCGCGCTGGGGTTGGTGTTGTATCGCGATCGGGATTTCTGGTTTCCGGATACAGATGACGCGGACGACTCGGTACTCCAAACCCTGCCGGTGATGGCGAGCACGGATACTACGCGCAACCCGACTACAAGCATTCGGAAGGTACAGACGACTGCCACGAAGCCGAGGCGGACATTGGCAGAGCATCGGACTCAAGCGCCGTCGGCGGCGACCCCGCCCGTCGGCGACGATCAGGCCGATCCGCCACCCGTTACGATCAGCGAGAGAACCGTGCTGCCTCCGCTCGAAGTCGAAGTGGTTGCCGGAGATGTGCATCAGACGGTGCACGTGGAAAGTAAAGCGCTCCATGTAGACTTGCAACCGAATCAACAGCCAGCCGTCGATGCGCCAGCTCCGGCGGAGGGCAACGAAGAAACCGCAGCCGGCATCACGGCGAACGTCGCAGAGCATGTACAGATGTCGGCAGACACAGATGCGATCGTCAGCCAGTCCGTCGAACCAGCGTATCCACTTCTGGCACGTCAAATGAAAGTGCAGGGCGCGGTGATCCTGCAGGCGTTCATCAGCCGCGACGGAACCATTGATGATCTGCGCGTGCTCAGCGGCCCGCCCATCCTGGCGAACGCTGCGCAAGAAGCTGTCAAGCAGTGGCATTTCAAACCGCATTACCAAGGCTCGGATTCCGTCGAGACTCAGGCCAAGATTACGGTGAACTTCACGATCTCCACCAACTAGGACTCCCTCTACGTCGCGACACGGGACAGTTCACCTCCCTCGAGTGAATGAAGGCTATGCAGTCCCTTTCTTTATTTTAATTAGGGAAATATTGTTCGGGCGGAAACCGCAAGGTGCCGGTCAGAGTTCGTGATGAGTGAGAAGTTTGCCGCAAAAAATAACGAGCGCCCTGAAACTCTTTCGAGTTCAGGACGCCCGGGCAGCCCTCCCCCAGAACTGCTCACCCAAGAAGTTAAACGTGTGAAGACTTTCTGCCTATGGCACTTCCGTGCTATCCATACCCCGAAAGTGCCACTTAGCCATCCTATTGATACTCCATGACTTAGAGGACATTGCAGATTTTGCTCACTTGAAGTCTCTGTGGATTTTGCCGATGAACTCAGTTGTTCGCCCTACACCAGTCGACACTCATGTTTGATTTTCATGACTCCGAAGTCGTAAGCGGCATCCTCGAAAGCTTACCTGTCGGGTTGTGCGTAGTCGATGTCCAGCGAAAAATTGTTTTTTGGAGCGACGGTGCTGAACGAGTGACGGGACATCTACGCCATGAAGTGATCGGTCATTCCTGCGTCGGCGAAACGCTGCTGCATTGCGATCAACCAGGCTGTGAATTCTGCACCGAGGACTGTGCCCTGGCGCGTGCGATGAAAACCGCGCATCCTGCCGAAGCGGTCGGATTTCTGCACCACAAAGCCGGACACGAGATTCCAGTCCGGATACGCGCAGTTCCGGTGCGCAACGCGCACGGATCGATCATTGGGGCGCTCGAGACATTTGAAGAGCAGCTGACCGCCAGTCTCGACCATCGCGAGGAGACAATGCATCTCCTTCCAGGCTACATCGACGAAGTCACCGGGCTGGCCAGCCGCATCGTGATGCAGTCGCATCTGCGCGAAACGCTCGGCACGTTTAACGAAGTCCACGTTCCGTTTGGACTGCTCTGCTTCCGATTGGAAGGACTGGAGCACTTTCGTTCCAGTTTCGGCCCCGAGGCGGCCGCTGCTCTGCTGCGCGTCATCGCTCACACCCTCGAGGGCTCCCTGTGGAAGACCGACTTCGTGGGCCGTTGGTCCGATGACGAGTTCCTCGTGATTCTCAATGGCTGCCAGGAGCAATCGCTCCACCAAGTGCGCGAGCGCATTCGGCACATGCTGGCGAACGATTCCATCGAGTGGTGGGGTGAGCGTCGTTCTTTACGTGTCTCTATCGGGCAAGCCACGGCACTGTCCGGGGATTCGGTCGAGTCTCTCTTGCAGCGTCTGCAAAGATCGCTGGATGCTGCCGCGACAGGACTTACTCGTGCCGCCGCTTGGAGCGCCGGCCCATCTTCCCGGAGTTAGTAAATGTTCGCCATTATCGGCATCGTCGTTGTCTTCGGTTGTGTGGTGGCCGGCTACCTGATGGAGCACGGCAATATTAGGGTTCTCATCCAACCGGCAGAACTTGTCATCATCGGCGGCGCCGCTGTCGGTACAGTCTTGATCGCCAATCCACTTCACATCATCAAGGCAATCGCCGGAGGAATCGGAGTTGTCTTTGGCGGATCGAAGTTCACTAAGCAGATTTATCTTGACGCACTGAAGATGATGTATGACTTGCTGAACAAAGCCCGCAAAGACGGGCTGATGGCCTTGGAAGCCGACGTCGAAGAACCGGGAAAAAGTCAGGTCTTCACCAAGAATCCGGCCTTTCTCAAGAACCACCATGTCTGTGACTTTGTCTGTGATTCTCTCCGCATGGCAATCACGGGCGTGGATGCCTTCGATCTTGACCAGATGCTCGACCTCGATATGGAGGTGCACCATCACGGCGCAACCCAGCCGACCGCCGCGCTCGGAACGATGGCCGACTCCCTCCCCGGTCTCGGCATTGTGGCGGCAGTGTTGGGCGTCGTCATCACGATGGGAGCGCTCGGCGGCCCGCCGGAAGAAATCGGCCACAAAGTCGCGGCCGCCCTCGTGGGAACTTTTCTTGGCATTCTTCTTTGCTACGGCTTGATCGGACCGATCTCTGCGAACATGACGAAAGCCGCGGAAGAAGAGCACGCGTTTCTCTATGTAATGCGCGTGCTGATGGTTTCTTTTTTGAAAGGCAGTGCTCCGATTATGGCGGTGGAGGTTGCTCGTCGCGCGATCCCCGGCCACGTGCGCCCCTCTTTTAAAGAACTGGAAGCGGTCTGCCGCGGGCGCGCTGCTGAGCCGGTGGCCGAAGCCGCCGCAGCCTCGGCCTGAGGAATGAACAGGCCATCATGGAAAAAAATCGCCCCATCGTCATCTTAAAGAAGAAAGGTGGACACGGGGGCCATCATGGTGGCGCGTGGAAAGTTGCCTACGCCGATTTCGTTACGGCCATGATGGCTTTGTTCATCGTCTTGTGGCTGCTCAACACCAGCAAGCAGGTTCAGGAAGCAGTGGGCGGCTACTTCAAAGATCCGACCGGCACATCCAAGAAAGTCGGCTCCAACATGGTGGGTGCTGGAGAAAACTTTGTCCTTACACGCGACAACATGCCCAAACTGAAAGACCAACTGCAGCAAGCGATGCAGCAGATGAGCGACTTCGAGAAGCTGAAGAGCCACATCGAAATGACGGTCACCACCGAAGGCCTTCGCATCGAGCTGTCAGAATCGGAATCTGGCACTTTCTTCGATAGCGGCAGTGCCAAGCTCAATGCCGATGGGAAAGAACTGCTCGACACGCTCGCCCAGGAACTCGGGAAGCTGCCGAACAAACTCTCGATCGAAGGCCACACCGATTCCAAGCCTTACGCAACGACCGCGGCGTACGGCAATTGGGAACTCTCCACCGACCGCGCCAATGCCGCCCGCCGCATCATGCAGGAAGACGGAATCCGCCAAGATCAGGTGACGCAGGTTCGCGGCTTCGCCGACCAGCGATTGCGGAAGCCAGACGCTCCGCTCGACCCCGTCAACCGCCGCATCTCGGTCATCGTCCAATACATCATGAAAAACGAAGCCAACGAAGACCCTAAGCCCTCCGCGGAGAGCGATAAGCCTTCGGGTCATGAGAAAAAGCCCGAAGGAAAAGAATAATCTCGTCCGTCCAGGAACTGGCTCCTCGAACCGTTTGACCCTGCCCTGCGACTGTGCCAGACTGCTTTTCGGTCCTGGTCATGACTTACCGCCGTATCGCTAACGCATTCCCACATTTCGCGATAACCGGCTTGTCCCTCGTCTGCTTGCTCGCGGCATCGGTAACTGCTCAGAATCCTAACGCCACCGATTACATGATTAACGGGCCGAACAATCTGCACGACCTCACGGCAAGTCGATACGCGACCGCACCGGGCACGGCCGTTCTTGAGGTCAACGTTTTCTCCGAGCGGAACGGTGTTCGCCTTGACCGCCAAGCCGTTCTGCGCATCGTCGACAAAGTTTCACAAGCCACGATCTGGGAAACTGCCGACGACAAAACGGGAAGCGTGTTTCCCAACATCCCTTGGGGAGACTACGCAGTCGAGGTGAGCGCGGTTGGCTATCTCAGCACGCACAAGGACTTGAAAGTTTTGGCGACCGTCATCCAGATAAAGTTTGACGTCGTTCTGCAACGCGATCCCTCGGCCGTCGATCTCGACGTTGACAAAGCCGTCATCTCTCCCAAGGTCAGAAAGGAAGTCAGGAATGCCATCGTGGCGCTCAAGTCGGGGAAGTTGGACTCCGCTCAGAAACATCTGGATCAGGCTTTTCGCGAATCGCCATCTGATCCGAATCTGAATTTCCTACTGGGATATCTCTATTTCCAGCGGAAAGACTATGCCCGCGCCATGAGCTACCTTTCCACTTCCACGAGCCTCGGACCGCACAATCCGCAAGCTCTCACGCTATTGGGCAGAACTGGCCTGGAGAGGAAAGATTATCCGGCGGCAAGATCTGCATTGGAGCAGGCGGTATTGGCCGACGAGGAAAACTGGCTTCCCCACAATCTGCTCGCCGACACGTATTTGAGAGAGAAGAACTACACCAAGGCGCGCGACGAAGCGCAGGTGGCGATCGCCAAAGGCAAAGCCGCTGCCAGTCCAGCCGAACTGGTCCTCGGCGAGGCCCTAGCCAATCTTGGCCACTCGAAACAGAGCATCGAGGCACTCAATAGTTTTTTGGCGGAATCGCCGCAGCATCCCATCGCCGGCCAGGTGCGCAGTCTAATTGCAGATCTGGAAGAACGGAGTTCCAATCCCACATCTGCCGACGCGAATGTCGCAACCATTTTGCCTGGCGTCGATCCGCTGGCCGCGATTCCCGCTCCGAGGCTTTCGGTCAAGGCGTGGCAGCCTCCGGGTGTCGACGACATCAAGTTGAACATCGCGCCCGACGTGGCCTGCCCCACCGAGAGAGTCATCGAGGAGTCGGGCAAACGCGTGCAGGAGCTTGTGGACGACGTGGCTCGCTTCGCCGCCATCGAAGATCTGTTTCACCAATCTCTCGACGAATACGGCAATCCCGTCCGCACCCAGTCACGCAAGTTCAACTATGTGGCTTCGATCTCTGAGCCCGAACCGGGATACCTGGCGGTTGACGAGTACCGCGCCGACAAACTTTCTTTATCCGGCTTTCCTGACAACATCGCCAGCACCGGCTTTGCCGCACTCGCTCTTGTCCTGCATCCGCATATGCGCGACAGTTTTGAGTTGCAATGCGAGGGGCTAGGCGACTGGCACGGCCAGGCGGCCTGGCTCATCCATTTTCGCCAGCGCGATGACCGCCCCAACCGCATGCACAGCTACAAGGTCGGCAACCAGTTTCACGCGGTCAAGCTGAAAGGGAGAGCCTGGATTACGGCGGATAAATTCCAGATGGTCCGCATCGAAGCTGAGATGATCGGACCCATGCCCGAAATTCAGTTACTCAGCGAACATCAAGTTGTAGAATACGGCCCCGTTCCATTTCAGAAGAAGAACGCCACGCTCTGGCTGCCGAAGAGCGCCGAGATTTACTTCGACTTCCGCCGTCACCACTACTATCGGCGCCACAGCTTCGATCACTACATGCTCTACTCGGTTGACACGCAGGAAAAAAGAAAAGAGCCTTCGGCTAGACCGGAGGCTCCGCCCGCCAAACCCGAGAAATCATCTTAAGCTTCTCTGTGCGCGCCACAAGACTGGTTCTGTGCAGCCCACGCCGGGGCTCGATTACATTTTCGTCATCGTGAAGGTGCCGTTGCCGGTGCAGCCAAACGATCCGCTTGTGCTCCAATTGCCGGAAATCGTGTTGCCGTCTGCCGATCCGTTAAGCGTTAGGGTGTTGCCCGACGGTGACGCCGACGTCAGGACAAACTGGAACGTGCCCGTCACTTTGCCGTTGAAGTTGCCGCTGAGCACGAATGATCCACTCTCAGTCGCAGCAGAGCCGAAACAGGGGGACGGCGCTGTGATGGTCAGATTGCTGATTGTCAGCGAATTGTCGCCGTTAACCTTTAAAGAAGTACCGAATTGGAAGTAGGTTTGGCTATTGGAGTCGACCAGCGTAGCGTTCCACGTTCCGTTAATGTTGGCCGGGGTCGACGACGAATTCGAACCGCATCCGACGAGAGCGAGCGCTGCGACAAGCAACAATGTCACTGCAAAGTGCTTCATTGTGTTCCCTCAATTTGAATTGCCGAAGGGCGCATTCGGCGCGGCATTCCGGTGGCGTAGGAACCGCGCAAAGATTTCCTCAATGCAAATACAAACCCAATCCCTGACAAATTGTTGCGAAAGATGTAAGTGGCTGATCCAAAGGGAGTTGCCAGATAGAAATGAATCGCGTAGAACTTGGCAGAAGCTTCCGATTTACGTCAGGGTCTTGTTATCCTGAGCGACGGATTGTTGGTCGCGGCTCACGCGACCAACAACCGCAGCCGAAGGATCCCTAGGATCTTCTCAAATTTGTGAAGTCACGATCCTGAGGAGGAGAGTCATCCCGCTCTCTCAGAAAATCGTCGGGTAGACCAGCCCATTAACGAGATCAAAAAACTCCTGCCATGAACGCGGGCGACCCGACTTTTCTGGCTTACCGGGATCCAGGCTTTGAGTCGGTTTTGCTCATTCTCGTTTTCGACTCAGTCTCCCCCACACTACGCGCCCCGTTTCGTCTTCAGCTCCGCCAGCAGTTGCTCGATGTGATCCTGCTTTTCGAGCGCGGCGAGCCGGTCGTCGATATCGTCGGCGGCAATCTCCGACTTCGCCTGGCTGAGCGCCTCGGAGTGTGCAACTTTGCGCTTCATGCGATCGAACGCGGCCTGCTTCGATCCATCGCCTGAAGCCATACGCGCATCGCTGGCCTTGCCCACGGCGCGGGCGCGGCGGTGCTGCGCAATTAGCACATCGGCTTTGGCCTCCGCCTCGGTGAGTTTCTGCTCCAGCTGCCGCAACGCGGCCTTCAGATTCTCCACCTGCGCCTTTTGATCGGCAACCTGCTGCTTGAAGTTTTCGCACAGTTCGCGATAGCTCTCCACGCGCTGCAGCGAGGCGCGCGCCAGGTCGTCTTCCTTCTTGTCAACGGCCAGTTCGGCCTTGCGCATCCACTCGGCGACTTTTTCTTCGTTTTCTTTCTGCTTTTTCTCCAGCAGATGCTGGTCGGCAATCGCAATGGCCACTTGTGTCTTGACCTGCAGAAGCTGGTTCTGCATGTCGAGGATCACCTGCTTGATCATCTTTTCCGGATCTTCCGCCTTGTCGATCAGGTCGTTTAGATTCGCCCGTACCAACGTTGAAACACGCTCCAGTAATGCCATGGTGAACTCCCTTCTTCTAGCTATCAGCCGTCAGTTCTGAGCTTGAAGCCGCACACTGCCGGTCTAGTTTCTCTTCGTTGTATCTGGCGTCGACGAGAAGTTGCCCCGCGCCACGCCGGTTCCAATCACGATGCCGATGACTGCGATGCCAACTGCTGTCGTGATGCTGAGGAATCCTCCTACCAAGCCGAGCGCCGCCGCACTGGTGCAGACTAGCGCAATTGCGGCTCCGACTTTTCTGTTTGTTGCCATAGCTCCTTCCTCGCTTCATGTGCACGATGCATCTCGGCGCATTCTGGACATTCCGTTTCCTTGCGCCGGAATGTGGCGCCGAGCAGCATCCCGATGGCGACGCCGATACCCAGCCAGATCGCAACGTGTCCGGCCGTCACTCCAAGCACCGCGCCCAGCGTCGCGCCCAGCGCGATGCCTAATCCCATGTGCTTTGGTTTGTTCGTCATACTCGCTGCTCCGATTCCGCATCCTTGTGTGCGGGAACGGCCCCGGACCCGTTCCCGCGCCCCTCGCTTACGCTTTCGGCAACTCTGGCGACTTGGACCCTTTGTCGCCAATTTGCCGCACCTTGCCCAGCAGTTCCGACAGCGGCATACCGGAGAGCGTCTCGAACAGCGCCGGTACCTGAGCTGCCATCTTCGCGATGTCGCCGGTGACCTTGTTCATCCCGGAGGCATCGCCGTTGCCAGTCGACACGATCGTGATCTTGTCGACGTTGGCTAGCGGCGCCGCCAGCGCTTTCACTACTTCCGGCATGCTGGCAAACAGCTTGTCGATGACTGCCGCCTGGTTGTACTCCTGATAAGCTTCGGCCTTCACGTTCATCGCCTTGGCTTCGGCCTCGCCTTTCTTGAAGATAATCTCGGCTTCGGCCTCGCCCTGCTGCCGGATCGCAGATGCCTGCCCTTCGGCTTCGGCCATCAGCCGTGCCTTTTCGGCGTTTGCCAGGGTCTCAATCCGCTGGCGCTCAATCTCCGCTTGCTTGAGCACGGTTGCGATCAGCTCTTTCTCGCGGCGATTGATTTCCGCCTCTTGCACCTTCACCTGCTGCTCTTTTTCGATCTGTTGCACCTTTACCGACTCGGCAATTACCTGCTGCTGCATGATGTTGGTCTGAATGTCGTACGCCTTGTCGGCTTGCGCCTGCTGCCGCTTCGTGACTTCGAGGAACTGCGCTTTCTTCACCTCGAGGTCCCGCTGCGATTCTGCCTGCTTGGCCAGCGACAATGTCTCGGCCAATACGCGTTCCTGATCGGCTTGCGCCTTGGCCACCGCAGCTTCCCGCTGCGCCAATGCGCGCTTGATCGCCGTATCGCGATCGGCTTCGGCTGCCGCCACGTCGGCATCGCGCTTGATGCGCGCCACATCCGGCCGCCCCATATTCGTGATGTATTCGTTCTTATCTCGCACTTCCTTGATGGTGAAAGAGATCACTTCGAGGCCCATCTTGTTCATGTCGTCAGCGCAGGTGGATCGCATGCGGTCGGAAACCATCTCCGGCTGCTTCACGATCTCTTCGACGGTAAGTTGGCCGATGATGCCGCGCAGGTGCCCTTCCATCACCAGGCGAATCAGCCCCTCGCGCTCCTGGTCAGTCTTGGTCAGGAATTGTTCTGCCGCGGTGAGAATTGATTCGGTATCCGACTTCACCTTGATCTGCGCCACCGCTTCGACTGTCACAGCGACGCCCTGCTTGGTGTACAAATCCTGCTGCGGAGCAACGTCGAATGACATGAGCTCCAGCGAAAGATCCCGGCAAAGCTCCATCATCGGCAGAACCACCGTGCCGCGCCCGCTGATGACGCGCCTTCCACGAAATCCATAAACGATCAGCGCCTCGTGCGGGCCCGCTTTGCGGTAGAGGCGGGCCACGGTCCCGACCAGGAACAGAATCACCATGATGGCCAAACCCGATACCACCCAGATTTCCATCCACCTCGACATTTCGAACATAAACGCCTCCTCCTGCCAACTCAGCTTAAGAATTGCGCCTCAGAGTCACTCACCGCCGGGGAGATTGGGCCCACCAACTCAGAGCGGGCCGGCCGCGACTTCAAATTGAATTCGACAATCGAATGATTCCCGTACCACAAAAATCCGAGCACGACGTAGAACACGATCAGCATCGGCACCGCCGCCACAGGCTTCATCGCGCGCGCAATCAATCCCGCCACTGTGAACAGCAGCAGCGTGACCGCCATGACGCCGAGCCCCAACATCAGGGCCCCCTCGCGTGACGTGTATCCGTTCGGCTGCCAGTTCGCATCGAAGTGCACTGCCATACGCGTGGGCAACTGCTCCCACGCCTGCCAGTAGCTCCACGCATTGATCGGCAGCACCAGCCACATCAAAGCAATTACCGCTTGGTACCAATCGCGTTTCAAGCTGGATTTCCTTTTTCTCGATTCACGTCAACGCTTTGACTCGTCCGCGACTTCGTCTTCCTCGCCCGACATCTCGCTCCACAACCGCACATAAGCGACGCCCTTCTCGCAGCGGGTGACCACAACTTCTGTACCCTTGGCGATGACGCTGCCATCTTCGCTGCGAGCCGCGCACACCCGGCGAGTTCCCATCTGCGAATAAAGCAACTCGCCAGTACCGCCCTGGCGGATCGGAACGCACAGCTTACCCAGTACACCCACCATGTCGTAATCCGCCGGGTCCATGTTTTCTTTCTCCGACATCAGCACCTTGCTGAGAAAGATGAACACAATCGCCCCGCCCACCAGCCCTACAAAAATCGACAGCGTCAACTCCGCGCTTACGCGCAGCGCCGAGTAGCGAGTCAGCAGATATCCCGTGCCTCCGAACCAAGCTAGAAAGGCTGCAATCGTCGGAGGATTGAACGGCGAAACTCCGCTGGTGCGGGGCGCATGCTGCGCTCCCTGGCTTTGCTGTCCGGCACCGAGAGTGTGCGCCGCGGCATGCCCCGCCACGCCATGTCCCGCCGCTGCGTGCCCCACGCCTACACTCGGCGCCGCATGCCCATGAAAGTGCGGCAGATGCAGCCGCCCAAAACGTGGGCTGCCGAACACGAACGAGAAAAAGCTGAAGAGGAAACCGACCGCGAAACAGATCAAATAAAGATCTGCCCAGTCAAAACCTGTCGTGGTCATCGGATTCGCCTCCCTTCCGGACTCCCCTCGCCAGTCTGTCCGCCAAACGACGTCCGGCGATGATTCCCTGCCGCCAACTCCGGCCGAAGTGCTTCGAGCAACCGCTCCGCCAAGCCCGGCGTGTCGAGGATCGCGCCCAACAGCAGTAGACTCCGCCGTGTATCTTTCTCGCGCGCTGCCTTGATGAGCACATTGCTTATCTCCGGATCACTAGCGAAACGTTCCGAACCCTGCAGCAGCCAGACGTCAATCTGCCCTTCCACCGTCCGCAGATCCGACGTCAGCTCGGTGTGATAGCCCTCCGGGTCATCCACCAGAAATCCGGGATGAACTTTGAAAAACTTCGCCAGCAGCGCCCGCGACGATTGCGTCATGTGCGGCCGTGCCCCGCTTTCAATCTGGGACAAATACGACTGGCTGATGCCCGTTCCTTCGCCTTTCCGCTTGCCTTGACCGCTGTTTCCGATTTCGGCGCGAATGGCGCGCACCAGTTCGAGTTGTGTCATGGGGCGACCCAGCCCCCGGAGAGACCCCTCGACTTCCCGCAGGTACCGGATTTTCTCGCCCAGCTTCACGGCCGCCCTAAGTCGTATTTCAAATCGACATATTTATATTGCAATTTGCGATAAATGTCAAGATTTGTATCTTCCTATTTTTCAGCGTCTTGGAAGGGCGCTGCCGAACTAACGAGCTCCGACACTGGCTCCGCTTAGCGCTAGCGGTTGATCGCTCAGATCCACAAAAAAAGCCCCCGGTCTGGCGCCGGGGGCGGTATGCGACTTCTCTCTTCGTTTGCTGTGGTGGAACTTGTTGAATTACAGCTTCTGTTACTGCTTGCGGCCGTTGTGCTTGTCGCGATAGATCTGGCGCGACTGGCGGTTCTGCTGGCGATTCACCTGCGCCTTTTCTTGCCCGGTGAGTTTGCCACCGTTGGCGGCGCGGTCGCTGCGCACTTCGTTGTTGATGCGCGCCTGATTCTTCTCGAGGTGCGCGGTTTCGCCTGCGGTTAACTGTCCGCTCTTCACGCCTTGCGCGATGCGATCCTGCTGGTTCTCTTCCCGCCTGCCGACTTCGCTCTTCGGAGTCGTGTTCTGCACGGCGCCGTTGTGCTTGTCGTTATAGATCTGGTTGGAAAGCTTGTTTTGCTGCTGATTCAGCGTGGCCTTGTCCGCGGTGGTCAACTTGCCATTGTCGAGCTTGCGCATGTCGCGCTCTTCCTGGTTCAGGCTCGATTCTTTCTTTTCCAGATTCTTTGTTTCTCCCGCGGTCAACTCGCCGCTCTTCACACCACTCGCAATGCGATCCTGCTGATTCTCTTTGCGGTCTTGAATGGATTGTCCTGTGACCGGTGCGTTCGTGTCCTGGGCCACAACTGGCAACGCCAAAATAGATAGCGCTGCCGCGAAAAACGCTGTCTTGATCGTGCTTTTCATAAGATCTCTCCGTGCCTCTGATTTTGTTTTTCTGTGTGTTGTGGCCACAGGGAGAAGAAACCCACCGTGTCAAGAAATGTTGCGGAGTTATATCTTCTTTGAGGACAGACAATTACGTTGAAAGCCGTGCCCTTCGCTCGGATACATTGGCAATGAAGACCACGCAGGCGTTCTTAGGAGCAACAATCGCGCCGTGAAGAAAACAACGTATGAAGCGACTCACACTAGCGGCGGGGGTGTCATGCTGAACGATCCATTTCCGAAGCATCCGGAGAGTCCAGATAAAGTCCAACTGCCTGAGATTGTTCCATCACTCGTTCGAGTGCCATTGAGCGTCAGATCATTTTCCGTTTCGGTTCCGAATGTGGTGGAAATCGTCATGGCGAACGCCCCTGTCTGAAACCCGCCGGAGTGTCCGCTCACGGAAAAGGTGGCGGTCTGGCTAGTCTGGGAGGAGAAACACGGCGGCGTCGGCGCGAAAGTGAAGCCACTAACGCCGACGCTTTCACCCTTGGCCTGCGACAGCTGGGTGGAAAACCAAAACGCCTGCGATTGGTCAGGATTGTTTAGTTGGGCGAACCATTCGCCATTAATATTTTTCTGCGCAGGCACGAAACCGCATCCCGCAAACAGAAGCACAATCAAAGTCAAGGACGTAACTTTGGCTAGTGGCATACACTCCTCCAAGTCCGACAACACCGGCTTCCGAAGAAAGTTGCACAAAAATCTAGCTACAGTCCCGCTTCAATGCGCGAGCGCGGATCAAGGTAATCGCGCAGCGCATCGCCGATGAAGTTGAAACTCAACACAGCAAGCATCACAGCAAGCGCCGGAAAAAGCACCAGGTGCGGCGCGTCGAACAAATGTGCGCGGCCGTCGTTTAGCATCGTTCCCCAACTGGCGGTCGGCGGAGGCACTCCCAAACCAAGAAAGCTCATCGTGGCTTCGGCCAGTATCGCTCCGGCCATGCCAATCGCAGCCTGCACGATCACTGGCTGAATGATGTTGGGCAGGATGTGCCGCGAGATGATGCGAAAATCGCCCGCACCCAGCGCACGCGCTGCCTCGACATATTCCCGCTCGCGTGCGGCGAGTACTTGCCCTCGGACCAGTCGCGCATAACCCACCCACCCGCCGAGAGAGAGCGCAAGCACCAGATTGAAAATCCCTGGCCCGCGGAAGGCCACAAAGGCAATTGCCAAGAGTATTCCCGGAAAAGACATGAACGCATTCATCAGCACGACGTTGACGAAGCGATCGATGCCCCCGCCGTAGTAGCCGGCAATCGATCCGATCAACAGCCCCAGCGAGAGCGAGATCAGGACGACGCTGCTGCCCACGGTCATCGAGATGCGCGCGCCATAAATGACGCGGGAGAGCATGTCGCGACCGAGTTCATCGGTGCCGAGCCAGTGTGTGTGGGAGCTCGATTCAAGCCGTATGGGCAAATGAATCGCGGCGGGATCCTGGGGCGCAATCCACGGCGCGAATAGGGCGAGAATCACGAGCACAACCACGAGCACAGCTCCCGCAGCCGCGAGCAGATTGTGGCGGGCGCCGTCGCGCATTCGGCGGAAGCCGTACGTCACCGAAGTCTGCGCGCCGCTTGTGACGACTGGGGTTCCCATGACGAATCGTACGGCCATCTTATACGGCAAAGCGCATCCGTCCAATGTCCAATCCGGCAACACTTTACTATTATTCGAAGGTTGCGCAAATCGGGAGGGGCTGCGATGATCTCGGTCAATTCAGAAGAACGAGGATGGTCGATGCACAAACTCCTATTCCCCATCACTCTCGCGTTATTCACTTTCGTGACATTGGCTCAGACTCCCGCGCGGCAACCCGCTGCGGGTCACTTGACGATTGAGTTGTGGCCGCATGGAGCGCCGGGCGCTCAAGCTACAACTACCACCGAGGCTGACGTTTCGACCGCGAAAGACAATTTAGTCGCAGGCAAACGGGTGATTCGTCTTGGCAACGTGTCAAAGCCAACCCTGACGGTTTATTCGCCGAAAAAGAACGCGGGCGCGGCGGTCGTAGTCTTCCCGGGCGGAGCCTACCACATTCTCGCGATCGATCTGGAAGGGACCGAAGTTTGCGACTGGCTCAACTCAGTGGACATCACCTGCGTGCTGGTGAAGTATCGCGTGCCGGATTCCGGGCCGTATCCCAAGTCGGCAGCGGCTCTTCAGGATGCGCAGCGTGCGATGGGAATTGTGCGTTCCCATGCGGGCGAGTGGCATATTGATCCAACGCGCATCGGTGTTCTGGGATTCTCGGCTGGAGCGCATCTTTCCGCCGCGCTTAGCACTCACTTTGAGAAACGTCTTTACGATCCAGTCGATGACTCTGATAAGACGAGTTGCCGCCCCGATTTCGCCGTGGTCGTCTATCCCGGCTATCTTGCGCTTGCGGAGCAAAATATGGCGCCGAATGCAGAGATTCGCGTAACCGCGCAGACTCCGCCGACATTCATCGTCCAGACCGAGGACGACCCGGTGCATGTGGAGAATTCCACCGTGTACTTCCTTGCTCTGAAGAACGCCAAAGTTTCGGCCGAGTTGCACATCTACTCAGAGGGCGGACACGGCTATGGTCTGCGCCCCTCCGAGCTTCCCGTCACACAATGGACGAAGCTGGTCGAATCCTGGCTGCGAACCATCCACATGGTGGCTTGAAAAATGGTGGCTTTAGATCAATCGCCGATTGTGTGTTCATAAAAGATAACGATAGCGGCAAGACCGCGCGTGACCTCTCCGCAAACGCGCCAAAACCTCCAACCTTCAGCCCAAATCTTCAGGAGGAAAATCATGAGCAAGGTTTCGTATATTCCCAAGGACTACAACACGATTACCCCGTATTTGATCGTCAAGGGCGCAGCCCAGGCGATTGACTACTACAAGAAAGTTTTCGGAGCCACGGAGTTGTTTCGTATGAATGGCCCCGACGGCAAGGTCGGACATGCGGAGTTGAAGATCGGCACTTCGCACATCATGCTGGCCGATGAGAATCCCAAGCATGGGGCAAGGGCACACCAGCGCAGCTACGATTGGCGCGAGCCCGATCAGCCTCTACGTTTACCTTCCTGACGTGGATCGCGTGGTGCAACAGGCGACCGCCGCAGGCGCCAAGATTCTGAGGCCGGTCGAAAACCAGTTTTATGGCGATCGCTCGGGCTTCATTCAGGATCCGTTCGGTCACCTGTGGGGCATTGCCACGCACGTGAAGGATGTATCGCCCAAGGAACTGGAAGAACGCGCGAAGAAGGTGAGCCATGCGGCGTAGCTGATCGCACGTGACGCAAGGCGGGGCTCCGGCCCCGCCTCGTTTTGATTTGCAAGTGGATCTAGTCTTTCACTGCGCGGTCGGTAATCTCCAGACCCTTGTCGATGATCGCGAACGCCTCGCGCAGTTGCTGCTCGTTAATGCACAGCGGAGGATTCGTGTAGAACGTGTTCCAACGCACCAGCGTGTAAAGTCCTTGCTCGCGGAAGAATTTTCCGAGAGCGGCCATTTCTTCGGAAGCGCCGTTGAACGGAGCCATCGGTTGCTTCGTTTTCTGGCTGCGGACCAGTTCGAATATGCCGAATAATCCGATGGAGCGCACGGCGCCGACTGATTTGTGCTTCTTCTGCATCTCGGCGCCAAGGTCTTTCATGACCGCGCCCATTTTTCTGGTGTTCTCGATCAGCTTGTCTTCTTCATAGACGCGAATCGTGGCCAGAGCCGCCGCGCATCCCATCGGGTGGGAATTGTAGGTCAAGCCGCCGAAGAAAACCTTATCCTGAAAATGCTGCGCGATGTGATGCCGCATGCCGACCGCGCCGAGCGGAAGATAGCTGGCAGTCAGTCCCTTAGCCATGCAGATGAGGTCAGGCACGACTTTCCAGTGATCAATGGCGAACCACTCGCCGGTGCGGCCAAAGCCGGCCATGACTTCGTCCGCAATCATGAGGATGCCGTATTTGTCGCACAGCTTGCGCACGCCCTGCATGTAGCCATCGGGCGGAATGAGAATGCCATTCGTGCCAACTACCGTTTCGAGGATGAAGGCCGCGATGGTGTGTGGACCTTCTAGCTGCATGGTTTCTTCGATGGTTGCCAGCGAGCTTTCGGCGGATTCCCATCCACGCTCGATGCCGTGATAGGGATCGAGCACGCGCACGACGCCGGGGATGCCCGGCTCGGCGGCCCAGCGGCGCGGATCGCCGGTTAGTGAAATGCTGCCCGCGGTCGCCCCATGATAGGAGCGATAGCGCGCCATGATTTTGTGGCGACCGGTGAAGAAGCGGGAAATCTTGATGGCATTTTCGTTCGCCTCAGCGCCGCCGTTGGTGAAGAAGAATGTGTCGATGTCGCCAGGAGTAATCTCCGCGAGTTTCGCTCCCAGTCGCGCGCGAGGCTCCGTCGCCATGAAAGGATTCGCGTAGCAGAGAGTCTGTGCCTGCTCGTGGATCGCGCTGATGACGCGCTCGTCCCCATGGCCGATGTTCACCGACATCAACTGGCTGTTGAAGTCGATGAAGCGCTTGCCTTCGGGCGTCCAGAAATAAATGCCTTTGGCCTTGGCAACCGGAATGGGATCGACCTTCGACTGCGCCGACCACTCGAATAGCGTGTGCTTGCGGGTGAGATCGACAATTTCCTGGCCGGACAGGGCGGGAGTAATAAGAGTTGTGGTCATCAAATCCTCAATTCAAATCTTATAAAGTTTTCACTCCGACAGAACAAAGGTACGGAGTAGGCCATCGCCTCGTACGTCTACCTTTTTTTCGTCGCACGCGCTAGAGACAAATAGCCGATTAGAAACGATACGAATACTGTCCCGAGAACGGCGGTCGTAGTCACATCTGACTGCGTAACAATGCCCGGCATTTGTCGATAGTTCGAAATCACTACTCCCAGCCAAAGGAGAAACCAAACGCCAGAGAACGTAGCTATCGCCAGACAAAGGAGACGGCCAGCATAGATGAAGCGGCGATTAGTCATCATGGCTGGCCATCTCCCACAATTCCAAACTGTTAGAACTTCCGGCTGTGCTCTTTCGCCCAACGCTCGACGACAACTTTCTTGTCGGTATAAAACTCGACCGAGTCGCGGCCCTGGCCGTGAAGATCGCCAAAGAAGCTGTTTTTCCATCCGCTGAAGGGGAAATACGCCATGGGCGCAGCGACTCCGATGTTAATACCGATATTCCCCGCTGGCGCTTCATAGCGAAAGCGACGCGCCGCCGATCCGCTCGACGTGAACAGCGACGCCTGATTGCCATACGCGCTGCGTTCGAGGAACGAAATCGCCGCATCGATGCTGTCCGCATGCACTAGGCTAAGAACCGGGCCAAAAATTTCCGTGTCGGTGAGGTCGCTGGTTGCGGGAACGTTGTCGAGAATCGTCGGCTTCACGAAGTTGCCCGATTCGTGACTTGCAATCTTCGTATTGCGACCGTCGAGCAGAACGTTCGCTCCCTGCTTCTCGCCCACGCCGATCAGTTGCTCAACCCGTTCCTTACTCTGCGGAGTAATTACCGGCCCCATCTGCACTCCGTCTTCGAGGCCGTAACCCACCTTCAACCTCGACGCGGCATCGGCAATCGAGTCGCGAAAAATCTTCTGCGCCTCGCCGACGGTCACGGCGACAGAGACTGCCAGACAGCGCTGTCCCGCGCATCCAAAAGCGCTGTCGGAGATGATCTGTGTAGCCATGGGCATGTCGGCATCTGGCAGGACAATGACATGATTCTTCGCGCCGCCCTGGCACTGGCAGCGCTTGCCCTGCTCGGCCGAGCGCGAATAAATGTAGCGTGCAACCGGAGTCGATCCGACGAAGCTGATGGCACGAACTTTCGGATGGTCGATGAGCGCGTCGACTGCAGCTTTGCCGCCATTGACCAGGCTCACCACTCCCTTGGGTAGGCCAGTCTTCTCGAGCAACTCATAGATGTAGCGCATGGTGAGCGGTACTCGCTCACTCGGCTTAATGATGAAGGTGTTGCCAGTCGCGATCGCGTACGGCAGATACCAGAACGCAATCATGCCTGGAAAATTGAAGGGCACAATCGCCGCCACCACGCCGAGCGGCTGGCGGATCATCATTTCGTCAATGCCGCGCGCGACATCTTCGAGGTTATAGCCCTGCATCATCATCGGAATGCCGCACGCGACCTCGACATTTTCGATCGCGCGCCGCATCTCGGCCTTCGCCTCTGTAAAGGTCTTGCCGTTTTCCATGGTGATGATGCGGGCGATCTCGTCAATGTGTTCTTCGAGCAACATCTTCAGCTTGAACAACGGTTGGATGCGGTCTTCCGGCGGCGTGCGGCGCCATTCGGGAAATGCGGCAGCAGCAGCCTCAATCGCGGCATTCACTTCGCTGGCATCGGCAAGCGGAACACTGGCGAGAACTTCTCCGGTGGCAGGATTCACCACATCGCGCCATTCGGACGCGCGCGATTCGGCCCACTGGCCATTGATGTAGTTGGTGAGGCGAGTGACGGGAAGTGCTGCTACGCTCATAGAAAAGCCCTTTCGCTATCGCGAAGAATGTCGTGCGCAGGAGGCCGAAGTGCGGTCTGCAAAACTCCTTCGGACAACCTTAATGATACATCTGCTTATAGGGATCCTCTGACTGCGATTGGTCTTCGAGCTTGGGCGAGGGCCAACCCTTGCTCAGGATGACAGAATTGCTACACCATCTGCGCGACCGCGCCCTTCTGGTCGCAAACGTTGGCAATGGCGGACTCGAGAACGTCCATCCCTTCATCGATCTGCTCGTTGGTTGCGACCAGTGGCACCAGCACGCGGATCACGTTCGAGTAAGTGCCGGCGGTGATGGTGATCAGACCGTGCTCGTAGCAATACTGAGTGATTCTCTTGGTTTCGTCGCCAGCCGGTTCTTTTGATTCCTGCGATTTTACTAACTCAATCGCTTGCATGCCGCCCAGCCCGCGGACATCGCCGATAATCGGCCAGCGGCGCTGCCATTCGCGGGCACGGCTCTGGAATCGGTGGCCGAGTTCGTTGGCGCGGGCGAGCAGGTTCTCACTCTCGAATAGATCCAGCACCGCCAATGCCGCCGCACACGAGAGTGGATTGCCGGCGAACGTTCCGCCCAGGCCACCGACGCCCGGCGCATCCATAATTTCTGCCTTGCCGGTGACCGCCGCAAGCGGCAAGCCACCACCCATCGATTTCGCAGTAACGATCAGGTCGGGCTCAATACCGTAACGTTCGCTGGCAAACAACGCGCCAGTGCGTCCGAAGCCGGATTGCACTTCGTCTGCGATAAACAGAATGCCGTACTTGTGGCAAAGATCGACGAGCACCTTGAAGTAGTCAGGAGGCGGCGCAATGAATCCACCTTCACCCAGAACCGGCTCTGCGATTACAGCGGCGACTTCTTCATTCGCCACCACACGCTTGAAGGTGTCTTCCAGATGGCGCGCGCAGTAGAGATCGCATGTTGGATAAGTCTTCGAATAGGAGCAGCGATAACAATAGGCAAACGGAACGCGGTAGACCTCGCCAGGAAAGGGCGCGAACCCGGCTTTATAAGGATGCGTCTTGCTGGTCAGCGCCAGGCCCATCATAGTGCGGCCATGAAAGGCGTCCTCAAAGGCGATGATGCCCGGGCGCTTGGTGTAGGCGCGCGCAATCTTGACCGCGTTCTCGACCGCTTCGGCGCCGCTGTTCACGAAGATCGTTTTCTTGGCGAACTTGCCAGGCGTGAGTTCATTCATGCGCTCGGCAAGACGAACGTAGCTCTCGTAGGGTGTGACCTGCACGCAGGTGTGAAGAAAGTTGTCGAGCTGATCTTGGATCGCTTCCACCACAGCTTCGCGCCGATGGCCGGCATTCGCACAGCCGATGCCTCCTGCGAAGTCGATGTAGCGGTTACCGTCGACATCTTCGAGCCAGGCGTCTTCGGCTTTCGCGACATAAATCGGCGTCCCATGGGAAAGGCCACGGGGCACGGCTTTAGCGCGGCGCTCGTGCAGCACCTTTGATTTAGGTCCGGGAATTACGGTCCGAATTTGGATTGTGGACATCTTAGCTCTCGGGTTAGCAATAGTCTTTGTTGGTTGTGGACCACGACTTTCTGATTCTTCCGGCCCCTTCGGGGCTGGTTCAACTTCGAGACCAACCCACGGCTTGCGCCGTGGGCTGCATTCTTCCGCCACAGCGCGGCTGGATTTTTTCGCTCAGGACTAACTCACGGCTCAGGACTCACTCAGTACCAGCCGATCGGCGCTTCGTTCAGGTTGATGTGGACTTGCTTCGTTTCCAAGTATTCTTCGATACCCCAAGGGCCCAGTTCGCGGCCGAAGCCGGACTGCTTGAATCCTCCCCAGGGCGCTTCGACATAAGTCGGTTGCATGTGGTTGACCCACACGATTCCCGCGCGCAGCGTCTTGACTGTGCGCATCGCCTTGAAGATGTCGCGCGTCCAGACGGCGGCCGCGAGACCATACGGAGAATCGTTGGCGATCTTCATGGCGCCTTTCTCATCCTCGAACGGGATCACGGCGGCAACCGGACCAAAGATTTCTTCGCGCGCAATGCGTGCGCTGTTGTCGACGTCATAGAAGATAGTCGGCTGCACGTAATATCCCTTGGCGAATTTTTCCGGACGCCCGCCGCCAAACGCGATCTTTGCTTCTTTCTTGCCGATGTCCAGATACTGATGGACGCGGTCATATTGCTCTTTGCTGACCAGCGGTCCCATCTTCGTTTCGCGTTCGAGAGGAGGGCCAAGCTTGATCTTTTTCGCTTTCTCGGTCATGGCGTCCACAAAGTTCTTGTAGATCGACCTCTGCACCAGGATGCGGCTGCCCGCCGAGCAGACTTCGCCTTGATTGATGAACACGCCAAACAACGCACCGTCAATGGCTGCTTCGAAATCGGCATCGGCGAAGAAGATATTCGGCGACTTTCCGCCAAGCTCGAGCGTGACGCGCTTCACCGTATCGGCGGCCTGCTTGACGATGATTTTTCCAACCGAGGCGCTGCCAGTAAAGGCTATTTTGTTCACATCCGGATGCTGCACGATGGGAGCGCCACAGGTTTCGCCGAATCCAGTGACGATGTTCACAACGCCCGATGGCAGTCCGCAGTCTGCAAAGTAGCGGGCGAATTCGAGCGCAGTCAGCGGAGTCTGCTCGGCGGGCTTCAGCACGCACGTGCAGCCAGCAGCTAGGGCTGGCGCAAGTTTCCAGGCAGCCATGAGCAACGGATAGTTCCAGGGGATAATCTGTCCTGCAACGCCGACCGGCTCTTTGAGCGAAAGCGACATGGCATTGTCGGGAACGGGATTCACGTGACCGACGACTTTCGTCGCGAGGCCGCCGTAGTATTCGAAGCAGGTGGCGACATCGTTAAGGTCGTATTCCGCCTCGACGATCGGCTTGCCGGTGTTGCGGCATTCGAGTTCGGCGAGGGCGGGCAGATTCTGGCGGATTTTGTCCGCGAGGCGGAAGAGGACGCGGCCGCGCTCTTGCGCAGTGGTCGACGACCACGGCCCTTCTTCGAAGGCGGTTTTCGCGGCGGCAACAGCGCTATTCACATCGTTGGCGTTGGCGTCGGGAACCTGGGCGATGACTTCTTCCGTCGATGGATCGTAAACAGGAAAGGTTTTGGACGACTGGCTGTCGACCCATTCCCCGTTGATGAACATCTGGTAAGTCTTGACTTCGGTTTGCACTCCGCTGGGCATCGCGGCCCCTCCTGAGGTCTTTCGGACAATTAGTGCGCCTTGTTCGCGCGCTTCACTCCTGTGTGCCGTTCCTACGGGACTCGGTTTACTTCCTGGGCCAACCCAGGACTCACGTCCTGGGCTAGTGAATTCCGCCCCTTCGGGACTTTAAGACGTCCGTAGACGAAAAAGAAAAATGCAGCCAAGCCGACGAAAAATATGGTACCGCCAACCATCCACAGTTCGTACTGCCAAAGCGATGTGATCTGCTGCGCGGGGAAGAACACGAGCAGAATCCCGAGAATGGTGGTCAGCAGTCCGCTTACACCGGCGGTCAGCATGGTGCTTTTGCCGTACTGTCCCTGCGGCTTTGATTCTGTGACTGCGAACTTTATCAACGCACCGAACATATAAATGAATGGAACCAACTGCAGCACCACCGCCAGTGATAAGAGTTTTTGAAACGTTTCCTGCACTCCGGCACCGACGAAGTTCAAAATGACCAAAATTGCCGAGACGCATCCTTGAAGAATCAATGCTGCATACGGCGTCGCATACTTCGGATGTACATTGCCAAGCCACTTGGGCATGTAAGAGTCGAGACCGGCGACGAACGGGATGCGGGCAGAACCGCCCATCCAGGCCGATCCAATACCCGCGATCGAAAGTCCGAGTAGTAACGCGAACGGAACTGTAATCCATCCCATGCCGACGCGGCTCGCCATGTGCGTAACCGCCTGCACGATTCCCTGCAGCACATTCACATCTTTGCCCACAGCAATCAGCAGCGTTAGTGTCGCGCCGACGTAGAGTGCGCCGGAAATCACGCCACCCAAAGCAACAGCGCCCGGAAGCGAGCGGCGGGGATCCTGAATTTCATCGCCCATGACGGACGCGAGTTCAAGCCCGACGAGTCCGAAACAAATGACGCCAAAAGAATTGAGAACGAATTTCGGATTCGGCGGAACGGCGAAGTCTGCAGCAGTGATGGTTGAGCCGAAGCGCGTCCAGATGACAACACCGAGTCCGATGAGGACGGCCGCTGCGACGAACGTGCCGATCGCGCCAAGGTTGTTAATCCACTTGCCGACGCCGAGGCCGAGAATATTGAAAAGCGTGAGAAAGGCGAGCAGCGCAAGAGATGTAATTGCTGCAAAAGCTTTGTTATCGGCGAGGCCCTGATGGCCCGGCCCGAGCGCATAGACGGAAACGCCAACGAAATAAAGCATGACCGTCGGCACGTAGAGCATGTTGTTGGTCCAGTAGCACCAGCCGGAAAGAAATCCGTGGAAGTCGCCGAAGACTTCCTTGGCCCAGAGATAGACTCCGCCTTCGCCGGGAAAGCGATGCGCCAATTCGATGACGGCAATGCCCTGCGGCCAGAAGAACAAAAGCAGAGAAATGATCCACAGCCAAACGGTGACGCCGCCATTCGCGGCGATTGACGGAACAACGTTCAGATTGAACACAGCCACCACGAACAGCAGCACGAGATCGCGGCGCCCGAGAGCACGGATCAGGTGAGGCTGGGCGGCGGATTCGGTAGTGGTGGACAAGGTTGTGAATAGGGGCTAGGGGTTAGAGACTAGGAACTAGTCTCTAACCCCTAGCCTCTGTTTTTTAGTGCGCTACGGCTACGGGCTCTGCGCGCTCTTGCTGCGCCTTCGCTAAGCTCGCGGCGATTTCGTCAAAGGCCGCGAGGTGCTTGTCGATATCGGCATCCGTATGTTGCACTGAGATCGTCCACTGCTCATCCCACCAGTAAGGCTGCGCCATGACGCCGCGGTTGACCATGCCGAACCAGTAGTGACGCCACAGGTCGACGTCGATCGCCTCCCAGTCGCGATAGTTTACGATTTCCTTCGGGTAGAGCATCAATGCGCCGTTAGCTCCAGCCTGCGCGATGTAAGCCTGCAGGCCCACCTTCGCGATCGTCTTGCGGTACCCGTCGGCAAGCTTTTTGCTGAGTTTTTCCACGTGCTCGTAGTTGTCGCGAGTGAGCACTTCGCGGAAAGTCGCCAGGCCCGCGGCCATCGACACAGGGTTGGTGTTGTAGGTGCCGCCGTGGAAGACCTTGTGCTGCGAGATCAGGTCCATCACGGATTTGTGCGTACCGAAGGCGGCAAGGGGCAGTCCGCCGCCGATCGATTTTGCGAGGCAGATCATGTCGGGCGTGACGCCGAAGTATTCGCTCGCGCCTCCCCAACAGAGCTTGGCGCCCGTTTTCACTTCATCGAAAATCAGCAGTGCGCCGTTCTTCGTCGCGAGATCGCGCAGGCCTTGCAGAAATCCCTTTTGCGGCATGCAGAGGCCAACATTCATGAGAATGGGTTCGAGAATGATGGCAGCGATTTGGCCGGGATTCTCTTTGAAGCGCCGCTCAACCGTAGCGAGATCGTTGAAGGTGGCAATCTTTACGTTCTCAATCGATGCCTTGGGAACACCCAGTCCACCGGTGACCGCCGTCGGCGCGTGAATGTCGCCGTAATCTGGTGCGTGTGGCTTCACGCTGACCAGTGCGGCATCGTGGAGACCGTGATACGCGCCTTCGAATTTGATGATCTTGTCGCGTCCCGTGGCGGCGCGGGCTAGGCGGACCGCGTGCATGGTCGCTTCAGTGCCGCTGTTGCCGAAGCGGCACATCTCGACGGGAAAGCGGTTGCAGATTTCCTCCGCCAGTTCCCACTCCATGTCGTGCGGCATGCCGTACATGGTTCCGGTGGAGAGGCGCTTCTCCACCGCCTTCATGACCGCTGGATGGCAGTGTCCGGCCATTAAGGCGCCAAACGTCAGGTTGTGATCGATATATTCGTTGCCGTCGAGATCGCGGAATTTGCTGCCCGAGGCTTCTTTTACGAAGATCGGCCAGGGATCGTACGCGCGGTAGTTGCTGGCGACGCCAAGCGGAATACGCTTGAGGTTTTTCTTGTGAGCTTCGGCGGATTTCGGAGTGCGGCGCTCGAAGGCGGAGATTTCTTTCTGTAGATCGGGGTACATCGAATTGCTCCGGAGTGACTCAGGCCGCCAATTGGCGGGCCATTAGATTGCCGGGCGCGAGGAAGGCCCGGGTTGATGCAGTTGCCGCGCCAGAAGGCGCATTTCACATTTTACGCTTCAGCGCGGCCGAACCACGTATTCGGCGGCGGAAGGCCCGCTTTCATGGCACACAAAGCGGCGCCTCCCATCGCACCAATTTTCACCCACCGTCAGAAATAAAATTTCAACGCGAACTGCAACAAGCGCGGATCACGAGCCTGCAGCACCTGGCCGAACGTCTGGTTCGAGAAATTGCCGTCCGGATTAACGAATTGCGTCTTGTTGAACAAGTTGAAAACATCGGCGCGGAACTGGAAATACCTTGACTCCGACAGCGCGATGCGCTTCGCGATCGTGATATCCCACTGGTTCTCCCCAGGGCCGCAGCACACCGAGCGCGGTGTCGTACCGAATGTACCCAAGGCCGGATCAGTGAACTTCGACTGGTCGGCATTCAAATAGTAGTGTCCAGTTACTTCGCCGTAGTTGTACGTGTTGAAGGTCTGCACCTGTTTGGGATCTACAATTTGCAACGGTCCGTTCAGCTGCGGCGCAGCCGCTCCCAGGAAGAACAAGCTGCTGATCAACTCGGTATCGTCCTGCGTCTGCAGGCGAATCGGGAAGCCGCTCTGGAACTGGATGATTCCCGAAAATTGCCAGTCGTCCAGAACCTTGCCTGCAAACCCGTTGTACTTGCGTACCGGAATGTCCCAAACGTAGTTGATGACAAAACGCTGTTTCGAGTTAAACAACGAGAGAGCCCGGCTGTCCTTATAGTTGAAAGGATTGACCGTCTCTTCAAAGCTGGAGGCCCAATCCAGCGACTTGCTGAGCGTGTAGGCCGCTTGGAACTGCAAACCGTGAGAAAAACGCTTTTCCACGCTGGCCTGAAACGAGTTGTAAGCAGAGGCAGCAATCGTGTCCTCGGCGAAAACATTGCTGAAGACTGAGAGCCCGTCCGTCGGACACCCCGTGCCGACTCCTCCGCCTGAGTAGGGATTGCAGTTGGGCGAAGAATACGGACGAAGCCCCGGGAGAAATATCCCATTGGGCGCCACCGTGCCGATCACAGTGTTTGCGGGGATCGTTGCTGGGTTGCCTCCTCCGTTGCCGGTGTACGGGATCACCAGACCACCCTGCGGCGCCACAGCCAGCGGACTAATTAGAAATGAATTGTCCTCGGCAAACGGACTGCAGGTCGCTTGAGTTCCAAAGCCATCTGTGACCCACGTAGGATCGGTGTCAGCGAGCGCCGCAATTCCCAGACAACTCGCAGGGTTTGCCGCATTGATGTCGTGCGAGGCCAGGAGGCGATGGCCTTGCGATCCCACGTATCCCACCTGCAGCACAATGTCCTTCGCCAATTCTCTCTGGATCGTGAGGTTGTATTGCGCGGTGTATTGCGTGCGCATCTTCGGCTGGAAGTCGCCGTAGAGCAGCATAGGCCGGAAGCTGGCCCAGTCGGTGTCCGAGCCCGGCTTCGGGCTCAGGATGCCGGTAAAAGGATTGGGAGCAACGTAGCCGCCGCCCTGCGGCACAAATGGCGTGTTGAGAAACGTGGAAGGCAGGTACGTGCTGCCGCCGAAGGGAGGCTCCGCGCCGAATTGTTCGAGGACCAGTTGCTCCATGGGGTTATAGAACAAACCCCACCCAGCACGAATGCTGGTCCTGCCGGACGCTCCCGGGCTCCACGCAATGCCAACGCGGGGTGCGAAAGCTTTGTAGTAAGTCTGCGTCAGCCCGGCCTGAACGCCTTGATCGCCCGGCACAACCAGCCCGGTAGGCAGCACGCCTGCGCTTGCACAGTCGCTCGCGCCCAGGTTTGCTTGCTCGTCGGGCGTGAGGGTACATGGATATTGCGTGGTGTTCTGGCCAGGCCGAAAGGTCTGCACGTGATGAAGAACATCCGTCAGCGGAGTATCCAACTCCCAGCGCAGGCCATAGTTCAGCGTGATACTCGGCTTCAGCTTCCAACTGTCCTGCGCGAACAGATACAAGCCCGTGCTGCGTACATTTTCCCGCTGCGCCGATCCCTGAGTGTAGCTGTCGGCAAGCCCAAGCAGATAGGTCGGGTAGTTATCATTAAACTGAATCGAATTCGCCGTCGAACCGTCGAAGGTGAAATCCCCACTCACGTTGTAATAAAGAGTTTGGTCGAAGCGGGAGCGCCGCACATCCGCGCCGAACTTGAACTGATGATTTCCTTTGACCCAGGTCAGATTGTCCGCCCACATGAACGAATTCCCCACCTGCGGCAGCTCTCCTTCCCAGCCGTTGCCGAACGCCACTCCCCCAGAAATATCGATGAACGGCACACCGGTCCGGTTCGATGGCAGGCCGGTCGTGATGCCCGCCTGGGCCGGGTTTGAGATTGAGCTTGTGATCAGATCGTTGATCGCCTGGGAATCGGAAGTCCCGCCAAAGCACACGCCCGCTGCCACCGCAGACGTGCAGGAAGACTGGACGGAACCTGTGTTCTGCGGATGCTGGAAAGTCAGCTGACCTTCCCGCATGTATGTGAAGCGGAATTCATTGACGAGAGAATTGGTAATGGTCCAGGTGTGGCTGGGATTGTACTGCTGATAGCGCGAATTCACCTTCGCGCCAAAGCCTGGGATATTCGCTCCAGACGCCTGAAAATTGTAGAAGGGCTGCAACTGCGCGCCATCTGTGAAGTAGTAGTAGAAACTGAAATTCTGGTGATCGTTAATGTGGTGATCAAACCGGATGGTGAATTGGTTTTGGTTGTCGGAGTTGGTCGGCACTCCCTGATAGGTTCCGTCCGGACGATTCGCCGAAGGCACAAAGCGCAGCAGGTCGACAGCAACCGGGTCCATACACTCAGTCGGAATCGTCGCGTTCCCATTCGTGTCGGTGGGAAAAATCTGGTTCCACTGAACGCCTGAAGCCGGGACTTGACCGCCGAGATTGGTAATGGCAGTGGTGCAGTTGGGGCGCCCATTAAGAGCATCTGCCACAAACTGATCGCTGACGGCATTTGGAGTTATGCCGTCCGACCATAGATCGGGGAAACCGCCCGAAAAGACGCTGCCACCTTGTGTTGCACTGGGGAGTTCCTGCGCCAACGGAATATTGACGATATCGCCAGATTGCCCCTGCCGGATTCGCCGGCCTTCATAGGAGATAAAGAAGAATGTGCGGTCCTTCTTTACGGGCCCGCCGAACGTTCCGCCGAACTGGTTCTGATTGAACTGCGGCTTGATGGTGTTGAAATAGCCCTGAGCGTTAAGCGCCTTATTACGGAAATATTCGTAAACGTTGCCGTGCCACTGGTTTGTGCCCGACTTGGTTACAACGTTGACCACCGCCCCCGAGTTGCGCCCATACTCGGCGTCAAATGTATTCGAGATCACGCGGAATTCTTCGATCGCATCCGGCGTCGGCTGAATGGTCGGCAGATTGACGAACTGATCGTTGGCGTCGCCGCCGTTCACGCTGAAATTGTTAGCCCGATCGCGGCCTCCATTAACGGAAACCGATCCGGCACTGTCACTGCCGTAGAACGTTCCGCCGCTTGATCCAAGCTGCGACTGCACGCCGGGCTGAAGCTGCAGAAACTGATAGCTGTCGCGCGCGTTAAGCGGGAGTTCGTTCACTGAGCGGTTGTTCACCACCGCTCCCAGCTGAGTGGTGCTGGTGTCGACCAGCGGAGCCTCGGAAGTGACGTCGACGATCTCCTGCGCCTGGCCAAGCTGCATGGTCATGTTGAGGGTGATGGCTTGGTTCACGTCGAGCGTAATGCCGTGGCGCACCACTTTCTTGAAACCGGCTAAGTCGAATGTGACCGAGTACGTGCCGACGGGAAGGTCAGGAAAAACGTAGTCGCCGGTATCGTTCGTGTTGGCATCGTGGGCGACGCCGGTGGCGTCATTGGTGGCGACGACTTTCACACTGGCGAGAACAGCACCGCTGGGGTCGGCGACACGGCCCAGAATTCGGCCACCCGTCCCTTGAGCTTGCACAACTGTGGGGAGAGAAACGCACACGAGCACAACAAGGCCAATAACCGACCAGCGCATACGCAGTGACGGCATGAAAACCTCCAGGGGGCTTTCGTGACTTGGTTTTCTTCTTGAAGCGCGACGGCTTGATTTCGACTGTTTCGTTCGAGCTTGTATCCAGCCACAACCTTGCTATAATCCCGCAAGGTTAGAGAAGCGGGGCGGGAACTGTCAAGGACAAAAAACGAGTTCCTCCCATTGAAATGTCTTATCCGGCGGCATGCTCAGCGATGAAATCGGGTGGAGCTGAACCTTTCTTGAAAATTGGAGACGTAGCCCGCAAGGTGGGCGTCTCTCCCTCGGTCATACGATCGTGGGAGAGTCTTGGCCTGGCACGGCCGCAGCGCACCGAGAGCAAATACCGCATGTACACGCCAGAGGATGTGAAACTGCTAAAGCGGGCTCGCTTTCTGCGCAAGGTGCGTGGCTTAAATGCGGCCGCGATCCTCCAGTTGCTCAAGCGAGAAGGTAAGGTGAAACCCGCTGGCGACGGAAACGCAGGAGCAATTGGTGCTCACTTGCGCCAGTTGCGCGCGCGGCGAAAGCTATCGCTGGCTCAAGTCGCCAAGGCCATCGGGATATCCGTTGGTTTTCTCAGCGCACTCGAGCGTTCGCAGATGAGTGGCTCCGTGGGTACTTTGCGCAAGCTCGCACGCTTTTATAAAACGAACATACTGGATTTTTTTGACGCCGACGGAACCAGCGCGCGCCGCGTCCGTCCGGCAGAACGAAAGGTGCTTGAAGCGGGCGAGGGTGTGCGCATGGAGTTGCTGGCGTGGGGAAACACCGTCATGGAGCCGCATCTGTTTCGTATTGCACCGGAGGCAGGCAGTGGCGATCCCTATACGCACGAAGGCGAGGAGTTCATTTATGTGCTGCGCGGCGATCTTGAGATCACGCTAAATGGCGATGAATATCGGTTGCAGCCCGGGGACAGTTTTTATTTCGAGAGCGCGACGCCGCACCGCTGGAAGAATCCGGGACGGAAAGAAACCTGGGTCTTGTGGGTAAACACTCCACCCACTTTTTAAGACATTTCTTTGGCATCCGACTGACGTCTACCCGTTTTGTGGAGGGTTATGAGCTGGAAAAGATTCTTGTGCCTCGCGGTTCTCTGCTTGGTCGTGATCCTAACCGGATCCTGCGTTAAGAAAACTCCCACGCTCAACCTTCTCGTCTGGGAGGGATACGCCGACCCTTCGTTCGTCAAAGCATTTGAGGAACAGAATCACTGCAAGGTCTCCGCGTCGTACATGGGATCGAGCGACGAGTTGATGGCCAAGCTACGCGGGGGCAGTTCCGGCAACTACGATGTCATCTCGCCCTCGAGTGATGTGGCTTCGTCGATTGTCTCGGCAGGATTGGCGGCTCCGCTCGACTTGGCAAAAATTCCTGCGTACGCCCAGCTTTCTCCACAACTCACTTCCCTGCCGCTCGTACATGCGAACGGACAGATCTACGGCGTGCCGTTCATGTGGGGACCAGATCCAATCATCTACGACACGACTGCTTTTGCGCAGCCGCCGGATTCGTGGAGCATCATGTGGGATCCGAAATACAAAGGAAAAGTTTCTGTCTGGGACGATCTTTCGACCGTCTACATGGCGGCGCAAGTGCTGGGCTTCGACAAACCGGAACCATCGCAACTTTATAACTTGAATGACGAGCAGTTGGAAACGGTGAAGAAAAAGCTACTGGAATTGAAGCCGAATGTACGAAAGATGTGGTCGACCGGGGGTGAGCTCACGAATCTTTTTCAGAGCCACGAGATTGTCATCGCAATGGGATGGCCCCTGAATACTGCAGAATTGAAGAAGTCAAACTTCCCGGTGGGCGAGACTATTCCCAAGGAGAATACGACCGGCTGGATCGATCACCTGATGATCACCGCGGCAAGCGACAACAAAGAGTTGGCCTACAAATTTCTGGAATACATGGTCGAGGCGCGTACCCAAAAGGCCGTCACCGATATAACCCACTATGTGCCGGCGAATCCGCAAGCGGCGCAGTTTATGAGCCGCGAGGAAGTGAAGAGCCTGCACCTTGACGACGTCGACAGTTACCAGAAGCACATCTACTTCTGGCAGAACGTTCCACGCCGGCAGAAGTATACCGAGACTTGGAATGAGGTGAAGGCGGCGCAATAACGCGCCCCGCCCAACCTGTTGAGATGCTTGAACGGCAGGAGCACACACCTGCTCTAACCATCATGACTTCTTCCAACAGTTCGAACCGGCCCACGCTGCTGAGCATCCGCAATGTAGCGAAGACTTTTGGCCAGAATGTGGTTCTGCGCGATATTTCGATCGAAATCGGCGAAGGTGAGTTTTTGACGATCCTCGGCGAGAGCGGGTCGGGAAAGACGACGCTGCTGAGGATCATCGCCGGATTCGAGAGTGCTTCGTCCGGCGAGTTGTGGATGGGAGGCGAGCGACTCGACGCACAGCCTCCCTACCGGCGCCGAGTCAATACAGTGTTCCAGAGTTACGCGCTGTTCCCGCACTTGAGCGTCGAAGAAAATGTCGCCTACGGCCTTCGCGTAGCCAAAAGGCCAGAAGGGGAAATCACCCAGCGCGTGACAGAGGCGCTCGACAAAGTAAAGATGTCGGCGCATGCGAAAAAGAAACCGTCGAAGATCAGTGGAGGCCAGCAGCAGCGTGTGGCGCTGGCGCGAGCGCTGGTCAACCGGCCGCAATTGCTGTTGCTCGATGAGCCGTTGTCGGCGCTGGACGCGAATCTGCGGCGACAGATGCAGGTGGAGTTGAAGTCACTGCAGCGGGAAGTCGGCATCGCCTTTGTGTTCGTCACGCACGATCAGGAAGAAGCAATGGTCATGTCGGATCGGATTGCGCTGCTCCGGTCCGGCGAACTCGAGCAAGTTGCGACGCCGCGTGAAATTTATGGACGACCCGCGACTGCCTATGTGGCGCAGTTTATCGGCCACACGAATCTGCTGAAGGGTGAAGTGCGCGGCGGGGTTGTGCGTTGCGGAACTCTGAGTTGGGAGGCTTCCCTTCCCGACGGGACAACGCTGTTTTCGTTGCGCCCCGAGCACGTGCGGCTAGCGAACGGTACGCCGGACGCAGTGCGGATTCGGGGGCGCGTGACGCACCAAGCTTTTCATGGCGCGACCGAGTTGATTCGCATGCAATGTGGCGATGGACTTGTTTTCGTCGCTCGAACCGCGAGCGGAACTTCGCCGGCGAGCGACATTGAATTGGAGTTTTCGCCTGCAGATGCGGTCGTTGTGCAAGAGTCTCCGGAGCGGAACTGATGTTTTCGCGCGCTTACAAGACCGCAGTCACCGTGCCGCCGTTGGCATGGGTCACGGTGTTTCTGCTGGTTCCGTACCTGCTGATGTTCTGCTACAGCTTCTGGTCGGTCTCGCCGCAGCAGACGATCGTTCACGCCTGGAGTTTCGACAACTATAAAGAAGTGCTGCAGCGAACGGTTTATTGGCAGACGCTGCTCCGCTCCATGTGGATTGCGGCGCGGGTTATGGTCTTCTCGCTGCTGTTGGGCTATCCGCTGGCGTATTTCCTGTCGTTTTATGCAGGCAAGCGAAAAGATCTGCTGTACCAGATGGTCATTATTCCTCTGTGGGTCAGTTATCTCGTACGAGCTTATGCGTGGAAGACGATTCTTGGCTCCGACGGCGTACTGAATACCCTGCTCCAGTTCGTGCACTTGACCGCGCATCCCCTCGACTTCCTTCTCTACAGCCCCTTTGCCGTGGTTCTTACATTGACGCATATCTATACGCCATTCGCGTTTTTGCCGATCTATGCCGCGCTCGAGCATGTTCCGCGGAATCTGGTCGAGGCATCGCATGACCTCGGGGCAACTCCAGCGCAGACATTTTGGAAAGTGATTTTTCCACTGTCGATTCCCGGGGTGGTGGCGGGCGCCACATTTGCGTTCGTCTTGAGTCTGGGAGATTTTCTTGCGCCCATACTCCTCGGCGGGCCGAGCGGCATCATGATTTCGAATATCGTGGTCAGCCTATTCGGGGCGGCTTACAACTGGCCGCTGGGCGCTGGGATTTCTCTTGGCATGCTGGTCATTGTGGTCAGTTTGCTCTTCGTCTCCGAAAAGCTGGAGCGGAAGTGGAGTTTCTCGTGAGCGAGTCCAGCAACTCCGCGCGGTCGCCGTTTCTGCTGGCGCACACGCTGGCCGTATTCGCGTTCCTCTATCTGCCGATCGCGGTGCTCATCCTATATTCGTTCAATGGACAAGGCGTCGGCGGATTTCCGCCGCACAATCTCACACTCGATTGGTATCGCACGCTATTCGGCGACGGCACAATCTGGGACTCGGTGCTGAACAGCCTGCAGGTTGCGCTGGCAGCCATGGCAATTTCGCTGGCATTCGGCATTCCCGCGGCGCTGGCGCTCGATCGGGCACAGTTTCCGGGCAAGGCATTATTCCGGCGATTGGTTTTGCTGCCACTGATTCTTCCCGGAATCATCACGGGCCTGTCGCTGCTGATGCTCTTCAACGTCAGCATCGTCTCGGCCATTCTCAAATCGATCACCGGCCAACAACTCAGTCTCCTGACGATCATTCTCGGCCACGGTACGGCGCTCATCTCCGTCGCAACCACCGAAATCTTCGCCGGACTACAAAAACTCGACCGCGCGCAGGAAGAGGCATCGCTCGACCTGGGCGCGAACTACTGGCAGACGTTCTGGCGGGTAACGGTGCCGAATCTGAAGCTGGCGATTATCGGGGCAGCGCTGTTGATCTTCACCCTCTCGATGGATGAGATCGCGGTGAGCTTTTTCCTGATCGGCCGCGACAACACGCTGCCGCTGGAAATCTGGGGACGCCTGCGCCGCGGCATCACCCCGGAGATCAATGCTGTCTCGACTATCATCTTTTTATTCTCGCTGGTCACGATCGTCTTCTGGTACCGGCTGCGGATACGAGCCGAGGGAACCGCGGATGTAGGGATGGAACTGCTCGAGCCAGCGGAAGGGAGCGCGAAGTGAGCGCAAATCGCAGAGATTTCATCAAATTTGTCGTGGCAGGCGCTGTGTCAGCCGGTTGTCCAGTGGATTTGTCCCTCGTTCCGAAAATCGAGGCCCAGAATGCAGACGCGCACGCAGGCGCAACGGTCGACAGCGAAGACAATCGCATCTGCCATCAGGTGCGCGACGGTCAAGTCTTCTCCCGGCCACCAGCTTCTTCGAGACACGACGTGATCATCGTCGGAGGCGGCATGAGCGGATTGGCGGCGGCGCACCGGCTGCAAAATCGCGACGTGCTGCTGCTCGAAAAAGAACCACACTGGGGCGGAAATGCCTACGCGATGGAATACCAGGGAAGCCTCTACGGGACCGGCTCTGCATTTTTGTGGACCGACTCCGAGGCCTTCCGCTTCGCCAAAGAACTCGGCATGGATCCGCTGCCGGTCAACTCGCCCGACGGCAGCATCATCAACGGCGAGTTTGTGCCCGACACATGGGGCGACGGCATCAACAAGCTGCCGTATCCGCCGATCACGCGCGACAGCTTCAAGAAATTTCGCAAGGTGATGATGGGCATCGACATCGAGAAGCGCGGCGCGGAGCTGTTCAATGTGCCCTTCACCAGCTTCATGAAGTTGTACGCGCGCGAAATCAAAGACTGGTGGGATACGTTCGGCCCCTCGAACTGGGGCGCAGCTTGCGACGAGACCGCAGCGGCTGTGGCCATCGGCGAATTTCAGGATGTAGTGCAGCAGAGCACAAAAGACAATCGATATACATGGCCGGGCGGACTAGGCGCGATGACGCGCAAACTCATTGAGATCCTGCAGCCGAAGATGGGCGAGCGCATGCAAGCAGGGGCAACTACCGTCGCCGTTGTTCCGGGAAAAGAAGATGTTCAGGTCACCTACATGGCGGGCGGTGAATTAAAAACCGCTTCGGCGAAGGCGGTCATCATGGCCACGCCAAAGTTCATTACGCGTCGACTCGTCGAAAGCTTGCCCGCGAAACAAAGCGAAGCCATGCAGCAGATTCGCTACATTCCGTACTGCGTGGTCAACCTGATTTTTGACAAGCCGGTCTTCAATAAAGGATATGACACGTGGTGCCCCGGAAATTCCTTCACCGATGTCGTGGTCGCCGATTGGGTGATTCGCAAGAAGTCAGGCTACAAGCAGAAGTTCAACATTCTGAGCTGCTACACGCCATTGAAAGAACTCGACCGGCCCTTGCTCCTGAATGAGGCCGGCCCACGCAAGATTGCCTCAAACGTGCTGCGCGATTTTCAGAAGCTGACGCCGGAGACGAATGTCGATCCGCTCGAAGTGCACATCTACCGGCGAGGACATCCGATGTACATGACCACTCCCGGACTCTACACGCAAACTCAGCCGATGGTCCGCCAGCCCATGGATCGAGTCTTTTTCGCGAACACGGATTCCCAAGGACCGGAGTCCACGACCAACGAGGCGATTGTCGCGGCGCGGAGAGCCGTGAAGCAAGTGGAAGCGAGATTGGCGGGAACGGTGATGAAGCAGCCCGGATAGCTGCGCTTCCTTCGATTTTATCGGTGAAAAACTTCTTAAGCAACGCGTGCGATCGCCAACAACCGCGTAAATTCCCTTCCCGCATAGTAAAGTAGAGACTACAACCAAATTTCAGGGAAGGATTCTTTTTGAGTTCTAAGATTCGCAACATCGCCATCATCGCGCACGTTGACCACGGCAAGACCACGCTGGTCGACGCCATGCTGAACCAGAGCGGCACGTTTCGCGCCAACGAGCATCACGTCGAACGCGTGATGGACTCGAACGAACTGGAACGCGAGCGCGGCATCACGATCCTGGCGAAAAACACCGCGATTTTCTATCACGACGTAAAGATCAACATCGTCGACACGCCCGGCCACAGCGATTTCGGCGGCGAAGTCGAGCGTGCCCTGAAGATGGTCGACGGGGTGATGCTGCTGGTCGATGCCAGCGAAGGCCCACTGCCGCAGACGCGCTACGTGCTCGGCAAAGCGCTCGAAGCCAAGCTGCCGCCAATCGTCGTGATTAATAAGATCGACCGCGCCGACGCGCGCCCGCAGGAAGTTCTGAACGAGATCTACGATCTCTTTATCGATCTTGATGCGAAGGAAGACCAGCTCGACTTTCCGGTTCTCTACACGAATGCCAAGATCGGCACCGCATCGACCGATATCAAAGGTGGCGAAGACCTCCGCCCGCTCTTCGATGCGATTCTGAAAATGATTCCCGATCCAAAGGGCGACCCGAGCGGGCCGCTGCAGATTCTCGTTGCGAACCTCGACTACAGCGACTACCTCGGCCGGCTCGCCATTGCCCGCGTCTTCAACGGAAAGATGTTCACCGGTGAAGATGTGGCCATCGCCAAGCTCGACGGCACATTTCACAAGACCAAAATCACCAAGCTGTTTTCGTTCTCGGGACTAAAGCGCACCGACATCACTGAGACAGAATTAGGCGACATCGTTGCGGTCGCGGGCGTCGAAGGCATCACCATCGGCGAGACCATCACTGAGGTCGAAAATCCGGCTCCGCTGCCGCACATCGCCATCGACGAGCCCACGATCGCGATGCTGTTCACCATCAACACCTCCCCGTTCGCCGGAAAAGATGGTCAGTATGTCACGTCACGCAATCTGCGAGAGCGCCTCGAAAAGGAACTGCTCACCAACGTTTCGCTTCGCGTGGAAGACGCAGGCTCGACCGATTCGTTCAAAGTATTAGGCCGCGGCGAATTGCAGCTTTCGATTCTGATCGAGATGATGCGCCGCGAAGGCTACGAGCTAATGGTCGGCAAGCCTGAAATCGTCACCAAACGAATCGACGGCAAGCTGATGGAACCTGTGGAGCATCTCACCATCGACGTGCCGGAAGAATTTGTCGGCGTCGTCATGGAGCAGCTCGGCTCGCGCAAAGGCGAAGTCACCAACATGCACAATCACGGCTACGGACGGGTAAGGATTGAATTCCGTGTGCCCAGCCGGGGACTAATCGGCTTGCGCAGCCAATTGCTCACCGACACGCGCGGCACCATCGTGATGAATTCTCTATTCGACGGCTACACCGAATGGCAGGGCGAAATTCCACACCGGCTTACAGGTGCGCTGATCGCCGACCGGCCCGGCGTCACCACCGCTTACGCACTGTGGGGCTTGCAGGAGCGGGGCGAACTGTTCGTCGGCCCAGGAGTCGATCTCTACGAAGGTATGATCGTCGGGGAAAACGCGAAAGATAACGACCTTGACGTAAACGCCGTTCGCGAAAAGAAACTCACGAATATGCGCTCTTCTACCGCAGACGAGGCGATCCGGTTAGTGCCGTTCAAGCCGCTGAACCTGGAGCAGGCAATCGAATTCATCGCCGACGACGAGTTCGTTGAAGTGACCCCGAAGTCTCTGCGACTGCGCAAGAAAACGCTGCAGGCCAACCGGCGCAAGAAACATCAACTGGCTGCCGTCGAAGAATCTTGAAAATCCGACGTGAAAAAACATCACAAATCTTCTACGCCGGCAAAAGAGAATCTCAAGCTCCGGATGTTCCTCATCCCCTGCAGTTGCGGACGCACCTTCGCTGTTGCAGAAAATTACGATCATCAGGGCACCGCGTGGAGCCGATATCTGACGTGTCCAGGCTGCGGAAAGCGGCACGATCCCAAAAACCGCCTCCTGCAGATGGGATTTCATTCCGAGGGCTACTGGAAGGTAGACGACTGCTAGCGCCAACCACCGTCCAAGTTCTCTTTTCGCAAGCCCCATTCTCGCCCCCGGTTCGCGAAAACGGTCCGGTTTCGATTTTGACAAGTCATTCACGGTAAACCTGCTATACTTCCGCCCGCATTTGACTGTTCGCCAGCTACGGTATCGATTTTCAGGAAGGCCCTTCCCGACCTGTCAAGTCCGCCGATCCGCTCGCACTTCCGACAGCTCAATGCAGAGGCGAATGCGTGAAGAACATTTTTGTGGGCAATTTGAGTTTTAACACCAATGAAGATGAACTGCGGCAGCTGTTCGAGTCTTATGGACAAGTCGACCGTGTGAGCATCATGACCGACCGCGATACAGGGCGCTCGCGCGGGTTCGGTTTCGTGGAAATGGCGAGTAATGAAGACGGCGAAAAGGCGATCGCGGGACTGAATGGTTCACAGGTCGGCGGACGTACGATCAACGTCAATGAAGCCAGGCCCAAAGCCGAGCGGGGCGGTGGCTTCGGCGGCGGTGGCGGCGGTGGACGAGACCGTGGCGACCGCGGGGGACGCGGTGGGGGCGGCGGCCGGCGTGATCGCTGGTAGAAAATCCCTGACATCCTTGACTCTTCTGTAGTTCCCTCTACCGGTTTCGGCGGGCGAACGCCGCAGTGTGTCTGTGGAAAACTTGGCCATTGCCCGACCAACCATCCTTCTCTAGAATCCGTCCGACTTTCCGTACTAACCAACTTTGCAACCGAGCATTGCTGGCGAACGCGTTGCGGTACGCGCGGAAAGCCCACACCCTGAGGAGAGAAAGATCATGAAACGTCTGAGTGTTCTGGCGAGCCTTTGTGCCGTCTTGCTTGTGGGCCCCTGTTTTTCTGCGACGACTTACATCATGGGATATCCGCCGGCCGGTGGCGCAACCATCACGCAAAGCGGCAGTTCCATCAACAGTACAGGCGGGACGTACGCCTACACGGGATTCAACACTAACGCATATGTGAATCTGTACTATGGAGTGAATTTCGTGGTCAACGTGGCGCAATCGGATGTGGTAAATCCCGGGTTCATGGTGTTCAACAGCTACAATCCGGCAACCGGGATCATCGCGTTCACTTCTACACAACCGTGGATATTCACCAATGGCCAGACCAACTCGCAGGTCAGCACGCAAACGCAGCTGATTGTGCAGATCCAGCCTTACACAGGATCGAACAACGGATTCCTCGGCAGCGGCTTCCTTAACGGACAAACTACAACGAAGGGCGCACTGGGAATCACCACGGGCGGAACAAGCGATCCGCTTTTCCAGGTTGTAGCCGCCGGTCCATATCAGACAACATTTGAGTTCGAAACTTATGACGGAACTAACCTCGGAAACGGGGAGGATGTAGCCGACTTCTACGCCAACAACAATGGCGGCAGCAATACCTCGATCATGAATACTTCGGTCGACTTCGAGTTCTGGTGGAATGTGCAGACGACGAAAGCGAAGACAGTGCTCGTGGGCACGTGCCTGACAAAACTGCAGTATTACGGCTCAATCATGAGCGCGGTGTCGGCGGTTCCGGCGGGAGCCACGGTCGAGATTTGTCCTGGCACATACGCCGAGCAAATTACGGTGACGCAACCCATTACGCTGAAAGGGTTGACCAGCGGAACCAACGCTCAGGTGCTGATCACCGTGCCGCACGCAGGACTTTCGCAGAACGGGACTGGCCCAGTGAGTAACTCCCCAATCTATGCGCAAATCCTCGCGCAGGATGTCGGACCGGTCAACATAAGCGGCCTGACCGTTGACGGTGCCAGCAGCAGCTGTCCGAACGGAGCATCGGCAGGGGTTGTTTATCTGAGCACGGCTGCGCCCGCATCAGGCAAGCTGACGGATTCCGTGATCCGCAACACCGGCAATGCATGTTCGAATCCGCAGGCTGCGGGCATCTATGGCGAAAACGGATCCGCGATGCCCTCGCGATTACGATCTCGAGCAACAGCGTGCATTCGGTGAACGGCCAAGCCATCATGTTGGGGCCGAATCAAAGCGGCACAGTGACGGGAAACACAGTCAGCCAGGCGCAGGGTGGAATTGGGCTGCAGAGTTCAGGGCCGAACGTGAAGGTCACGACCAACAACATCAGCTCCACTCAGAACGCCATCAGCATAAACTCGGTGACCGGCGCGATCGTCCAGAGCAATTCGCTGATCAACACCTACAATCAAGCCATCTCGATCCAGGATCATTCGGCAGGCGGGAGCAATAACATTACCAAGAACACCATCAATGAAGGGCAATGCGGGATTTCCATCAACAATGCAGCGTCTTCGGATGTGTTTCTGCCGAACACCGTGCTGAACGTGGCAGCGACAACTTGTCCATAAGATGAGTGCTAACTACGTGAAGCAAGCGTCGCGGGGCGGGAACGATGTCCGCCCCTTTTTTGCGCGATCAGAGGATCGCCTTTTGTGCAGCACTGATGAATGTCTCCCCGCCGAAGAAATGTATAATTAGGTACGGTGCGCGCCCGTAGCTCAGCTGGATAGAGCGGTTGCCTCCGGAGCAACAGGTCGGGAGTTCGAATCTCTCCGGGCGCACCAGGATCCATCCCTCCCGGTTGCCATACGATCAACATGCAAGAACGGCCAAATCTGTCGCACACGAACATCTGAAAATTGGGGATGGAAACGCTTATGCACGGAATTCGAAGGTGGAAGAAGTCAGGTGTCTTGCTGTCATTGATGGCGAGCATGTGTTTCGCGGCAACGCTCTGCGCTGCCGCGGATGGAACTGGCGACACGAACGCGGCGGCAGGACTGTATTTGAAGGTTACGCTTGCCAGCCCCGTGAAAATGTCGAAGCTTAAGCCGGGCGATGTGATCGAAGGGCACTTGGCGAGAGACGTCTACTCTGCCGATCACAAGGCGCTGAGCGCAGGCAGCAACGCGCGGCTGACCGTTGATCATCTGGAAAAAAGAAAGCGCCAGCGCAACGATCATTGGCCCTGGGTGGTGAATGCATTCACTCCCCGGCACGAGAGCTATCCGATCTTCAAAACGGCAACGGTCACCGAGGGCGGGGCAGAAGTTTCCTTGAACGTATCTGTGATCTCGGAGAGCCGCATGCGCGACGTGCATGCCCTGGCCAAGAAGGCCAAGCCAGGAGAACCGCCCGCCGCAAACCACGGCGAAGTTGATGTTTCCAAATCGAATCAAATGAAGGCGCCAACTCCCACGCTCATTCTGGAAGCGACAGGCATGGAAAGCGTGCCTGCATCGACAACCGGAGAGAGTGCGGTCGACGAAAATCCGGCGGCGGCCGAAACGTTACCTGTCGGTACGCAATGCAAAATACTGTTGCTGGGCAGCGTGAGCGCATCCAAGAGCAAGCCGGGAGATGTGGTGCAAGCGCGGCTGCTCGAGCCCGTCATGCTGAATTCAAAGGTGATTCTGCCCGCGGGCAGCATGTTCGAGGGCAAAGTTGTTAAGAAAACTCCGCCGCGCTGGCTGAGCCGGGCCGGCTCGCTGTATTTGACGTTCACCGACCTGACTTTGCCGGAAGGCCGTCACGTCTCTATCGCTGCGTCGCTCGCCGGCGCTGAACTCGACGCCCGCTCGCACACCAAAATCGACGCTGAAGGGCAGCTTCACGGCGAGCATCCCGGCAAAGCGTGGATGGCCATCAATCTCGGCGTAACCGCTGGAATCGCCAAAGAAGCAGACGACACCATTCAGCTGATCATCGAGGCCATCGTCTCGACTGCTACCGACGCTTCGACAGCGGGAACCGGGCGCATCGTCGCAGGCTGTGCTTCGGGACTCTTCATGATCACACGTCATGGCCGGGATGTTACTCTGCCGCGATTCACCGAGATGGCAATTTCACTCGACCGTCCCATCTCTCTCAACACAATGGCAGAGACTGAAGCAGCGGGTGCCATGGCCGGGGGAAAATAAGGTCGGGCATTCGGCAAAAAAGCATCTTGTTAGTCGATTATTCCTAACGTCGCCCTAACCGTGGCCCCGACGGGCCGCTCTTCCGCACATGAACTACGACGCCATTTTGCTGGTTTCCTTCGGCGGCCCAGAGTCTCGGGAGGAGGTGATCCCGTTTCTCGAAAACGTCCTGCGCGGGAAGAATGTTCCGCGCGAACGCCTGCTGACGGTCGCCGAACACTACTATCATTTCGACGGCAAGAGCCCGATCAACTCGCAAACGCGTGAACTCCTCGCGGCGCTCAAAGGAGAGTTGGCGGCACACGGACTCAGGCTGCCGGTGTACTGGGGCAACCGCAACTGGCATCCCATGCTGGCCGACACGTTGCGGCAGATGCAGAACGACGGTGTGCGTCGGGCGCTGGCGTTTGTAACTTCGGCCTACAGCTCCTATTCGGGTTGCCGGCAGTATCGCGAGGATATCGCCCGGGCACAGGCTGAGACCGGCTCTGCACTCGAGGTCGACAAACTTCGGCCATTCTTCAATCATCCCGGCTTTATTCAGGCGACCGAGGAACGCTTGCGCGATGCGCTGGCGGAGATTCCCGCGAACGCGCGGCAGCATGTCCAGATCGCTTACGTTGCGCACAGCATTCCGATCTCGATGGCGAATTCGTGCGACTACGTCGGACAACTGGAAGAAGTGCGCAAGCTCGTCTCCGCACGCGTGGGCGCTGCGAGTGATGTGCTGGTGTACCAGAGCCGCAGCGGAGCACCGGGGCAGCCCTGGCTTGAGCCGGACATTCTGGACTACCTGCGCGACGTGAGTTCCAAGAAACTAGCGAGCGCAGTGGTGGTGGCCCCGATCAGCTTTATCTCTGACCACATGGAAGTTTTATACGACCTCGACATTGAGGCGCACCAGCTTTGCGACTCCCTGGGCCTGCCCATGGCGCGCGCGAAGACCGTGGGCGTGCATCCCGATTTCGTCGCGATGATTCGCGAGCTCATCGAGGAGCGCGTGTCGGGCGCGGAGCGCCGCGCGTTAGGCTCACTTGGGCCGCGCGCTGATCTGTGTGCAGAAGTTTGCTGTCCTGCGCCCATGAACCCCGCACAAATGAGACCTGCGCGCAGGAGCTAGCACGTTATCGGGTGATGGCAGCAACCTTGGGCGGTTCGTAATCCGTGGCCTTCGGACCTCCGGCCACGGTCCGCATGGTTTGCAGAATGGTCTGGATCACGGCCTCATTCCCCACCGCCGTGTTCACCATTAAATGATAGAGCGAGCGCGTCGGCCAGTCTGCGTTGAAATAGTGTTTCACGTAGGCGCGGCGCTCATTGTCGACGGATTCGACCAGGTCCTCGGCTTCTTCTTCAGTGTGGCCTTCCCCCATGAGGCGGCGCACCTTCTCCGCCCGGGGAGCGTACAGAAAAACATGGAAGGCGCACGGGTTCTCGCGCAAAAAATATGGCGCGCCACGGCCCACAACGACCGCATTTCCCTCGCGGCCAATGCTGTCCATGATGTCCTGCATCAGCGACATCATTCGATCAGTATCGAAGACATGATGCCCGAGCGCGGAACCGCGTTCATAGCTGCCGCGCCAGAAGGCCTTGGCGAGGCGCCGTAGAGTGCCGTCCACACGCTCGTCGCAACTCATGACGGCGGAACAGTCGACGTTGGCGATGCGGGCGATCTCTTCGGTGAGGAGGTGGTCCCAGAGCTTCCAATGGAGATGGTCGGCGAGTTCAGCGGCGATGGGAGCGCCCCCGCATCCGTACTCACGCTCGATGGTAACCAGGCGAAACATGAAGCTCGGCTTCTAGCTCCCGGCGACCCCTTCTTGGCCGGCTAGATGAACCACCTGCTTTTAGTGTACCGCCATTCCGCCGCCAGGTTTGGATTTTTTAATCAGGAAAACCATCGGAACCATGCACAGGATGGCCACTCCTAAAAACCAGAAACAATCGATGTAGGCCAACATGGTGGCCTGGCGGAAGACTGTGCCCTGGATCAGGGCCCAGGGAACGCTGGATGTTCCTCCCGCGCCGCCTCCGTGAGATTGCATCATGAGACCGAGTGCTTTGATTCGGGCTTGTAGCGCCTGACTGCTGGCGCTGAGATGGCTCGACAGGTTAACCAGATGCAGCTGCGCGCGGCGGTCAAGCATGGTGGTAACTACCGAAATGCCTACACTTCCGCCGATGTTGCGGGCCAGGTTCATCAGACCAGAAGCAGCGTTGTTCTTGTCACGTGGCAAAAAGGCATATGCCGCTGTATTAATAGGCACAAACAGGAACGCCATTCCCGCGGCCTGGATCACACGCGCCGTAGCCACGGTTCTGAAATCAATGCCGAGATTGAAATTCGTCATGTGGAACAGCGAGAACGACAGGACCACGAGTCCCAAGAGCAGCAGCCAGCGTGGCGTGTAGCGCGAGAGCAGGAAGCCGACAAGCGGCAACAGCAGAATAATCGTGAAGCCGCCGGGCATGAGCGCCAGGCCTGCTTGTTCCGCCGTGTAGCCCAGCAGAGTCTGCGAAAAGAGAGGCAGCAGCAGAGTGCTGCCCAGCAGCGCGAAACCCAGCATGAACATCAGGAAGTTCGAGATCGCGAAGGTTCGATCGCGGAACAAATGCAGATCGATGATCGGATCCTTGTGCCTCCACTCCCAGACGATGACGAAGATCAAGGCCGCCGCCGAAATCAGCGCGAGGGTAACAATAAAGTTCGATTCGAACCAGTCATCGCGCTGGCCCTTGTCGAGAACAATCTGCAGGGCGCCGAGGCCGATCGCGACGAATCCCAGCCCGACGTAGTCGACATGCGTCTCGCTAAGCTTGCGGCGTCGAAGGTATGGAGGATCCTCAATCAGCCGAGATGTCAGCAGAATCGAGAGAATGCCGACGGGAATATTGATAAAGAAAATCCAACGCCAGCTGAAGTTATCGGTGATCCATCCGCCAAGGGTGGGGCCGATGGCAGGCGCAGTGACTACCGCCATGCCGTAAACGGCAAACGCCATGCCGCGCTTGGCCGGTGGGAATGTGTCGGCGAGGATGGCCTGCTCGCTCGGTTGCAGACCACCACCGCCAACTCCCTGTAGAACGCGGCAGATGATCAAGGTCGCCAGGTTCGGCGCCAGGCCGCACATGAATGAACTGATGGTGAACAGCGCCACGCAGCTCATGTAGAAATTCTTGCGGCCCATGATCGAAGAGAGCCAACCGCTCAGCGGGAGAATGATGGCGTTGGAAACGAGGTATGAAGTGAGCACCCATGTGCTCTCGTCCTGCCCTGCCGAGAGGCTGCCCGCAATGTGCGGCAGCGCGACGTTGGCAATGGAGGTGTCGAGAACCTCCATAAACGTCGCCAAAGTAACGGCGAGCGCAATGATCCACGGATTGACCGCGGGACGCCAGGCGTCCGGGTGTGCCATGGCGCCGGCAGTTGGGGCCGCAGCGCTCATCAGCGAATTTCAACCTTGGGCGTCACCGACATGCCGGGACGCAAAAGATGATCCTTGTTGGAGCCGGCGTCGAGAACGATTTTGACTGGGATACGCTGCACGACCTTCACATAGTTGCCGGTGGCATTCTCCGGCGGTAACAGGCTGAAGCGGGCGCCGCTCGCCCCGGCGATACTGTCGACTTTGCCGTGATACTTGCCACCATACGCGTCGACGTCGATATCCACCGCCTGGCCGATCTTCATTTTGCGCAGCTGAGTTTCTTTAAAGTTCGCCGTGATCCAGACGTCGTCGAGGTTGATGACCTTCAGCAATTCCTGGCCCGGAGCTACGTTTTGCCCGACTTCCACCGTACGATTGCTGACGATTCCGTTCACCGGCGCAACGATTTTTGTGTATTGCAGGTTCAGTTGCGCTTGATCGAGGTCAGCCTTCTTGCGCTGTGCTTCGGCAAGGGCCGACGCTGCCCGCGCGCGCGTAACTTGCATCTGCTTCGGGGCAGTGTTGGCGTTGGCCCAGTTGGCCTGCGCCTGGATCAGTTTGCCTTGCGCCTGAGTAACCTGCTGGACCGCGCCCAGCGCCGTGGCGTGAGCGGCCTCAACGGTCGCTGCACTGGCTTTGGCTGCGGCCACGGCCTGGTCGTATTGTTGTTGAGAAATTTCCTGCTTATCCACCAACTGTTTGTAGCGGAGAAGGTCGTTCTGCGCCTTCACGTTGTTGGCCTCGGCCTCCTGCAATTGCGCTTTGGCTGCTTCGGATTGCTGCTGCGCCACCTGAATGCCGGCTTTCGCGCTATTTACATCGGCCTCGGTCGCTGAAACCTGGCCGGTCGTGTTCACCGACGTGATGGGGACATTCACCCCCGCGGCGACGGCCGCGGCTTGCGCGTCCTCAAAGTCAGCCTTTGCCTTTTCGTAGGCGACCTGGTAATCGGCAGGATCGATTTCCACCAGAACAGTCCCGGCCTGCACATACTGATTGTCTTCAACGTTGAGCCTGATCACATGGCCGGAGATGCGCGCGCTGATGGAGTTGACGTGGCCGTCGACCTGCGCGTCGTCGGTAGATTCGTAACTACTGATGTAGTGATAGACGAAGTATCCTGCGATGGCGAGGATCACGAGCGCGACAATCAGCCCGATACGAAACGCGGGAGTCTGGGTGCGCGACGGACGCGTATGAAAATCCTTCTCGGAAGATGGCAGCGCTTTGGTTTCTGGTTCCGGCCGCGAAACTTCCACGGGCTGCGGCTGCTGGGGCTGGGTTTGCGCAGTCTGTGCCATAGGCTATTGATTGCCTTTCAAGAATCGTTTGACGCCAGCTTCCGCGTCGCCAATCGCGTAAGCAAGTTCCACCTTCGAAAGATTGTGTGCGTAGAGGCTCTGAATATAGCTCTCGTGCGCGCCGGCCAGCGCTTCCTGCGCCTGAACCACTTCAAGGTTGTCGGCGACACCGGCAGTGAAGCGATCCTGGGATTGCGTCAACGCCTGCTCGGCCAGATCGACCGAACTGCGCGCGACCGCGACTTGTTCGGCAGAGGCGTTAAGGTCGAGCAGCGCAGTACGCACCTCGTAATCGATGCGTCCGCGCAGATCGGCAAGTTGCTGCCGAGCCTGTTTCAGCTGACTGTCGGCCTCGAGGACATCCGAGTGAACCCGATTGCCGGCGAAGATGGGGATATTCACGCCGCCGGTGACCTGCCACGTTCCGTTCGACTGGCTGGGCGTCACGCCGATGTCGCCGAGATTGGCGCTGACGTCGACTGACGGCAGATGACCCGCCTGCGCAGAACGTTTGTTCAGCTCAGCCGAGCGAACCTGCGCTTGGGCTGCCAGATAATCGGCGCGACTCGCAAAGGCACGCTGCAAATAAAGATCAAGACCAAGCGGGGTCAGCTCTTGATAGGGCGCTTTTTCGGTCAGAACAAAATCCTGCCCGGGCGGCAGGCCGATGACGCGAGCTACGGTCAACCTCTGCTTCGCCAGGTCATTTCGCACCACGATGAGTTGCTGCTGGCGGGTCTGCAATTCCACCTGCGAGCGCAAGGCATCAATCGCGGGAGTCAGTCCAGCTTTGAGTTGGTCCGCGGCCTTGTCGTAGAGCGCCTGAGCGCTTTTCACCTGGGCCTCCGCGGTTTCCACGCGAGCCGCGGAGGCGATGGCTTGGAGATAGGCGTTGCCCACCGAAAGCACGACCATCTCGCGCGCATCTTTCAGGCTTAATTGCGCGGCCTTCAATCCTTCCGCTGCCGAGCGTTCTTTCTCGATGTTCTTGAAGTTGAACAGCGACTGGCTAAGATAAGCGCGTCCATCGAAGTAATTGAATGCTGGAGTAACGCGGGGAAGGCTTGCAGGGCCGCTTCCCGGCGCAGAAAGTAACGGAAAAAGCTTGTTGAAGCCGAGCGCAGCCAAACTCTGCGTCTGGGCATCTTCCGAGATTCGCGCGCTGACATTGGGCAGCAACTCGGCCAGCTCTTTCCAGTGTTCGCCGCGTGCCTGCTCAGTCTGGTCGGAAGCCAGCAGCAGCCCGAGATTGTTTCGCAGACCGCGGTCGATGGCCTCCTTGAAATCGATCTGTAAAACTTCAGCAGTGGCTTTGCCCTCGGCCGCGCTTCCCAGAAATGGATTCTGCTGCCCCGGCAGCGTCACCGACGGAGATCCGGTCGATTGGGCCACAATACTGGCCAAGCTGGCCAGCACGAGAAAAGCACCAGACAGGACTGATCTCAATCGGAATGATCTCAACGTCAATGAACTCAAGCTCGATCTCAATCTCAATGGCGGCCGCATCCTTGACGGTCTTGAACTCAGGGCGAACTCAGCGGCGTAATCAGACGGCGATCTGCGAATCGCACCATGGCTTCCAAAGTTTGATTCGTTTTTGCCGTGAAGTGATGCAAAACGATTGCAGAACCACTTAAGCAACATGGGGTTGCGTACTGTCACGACCATTTCTATCAGCATCATCGAGGAGAGCGCCCAGCAGGATTAGAGAGTATCAAGACCCCAGTCACATCGAAAGTCCAATAACTTCGGTACTTTGCCGCTTTCCGGCTGTGGTCGGTAATCTGGATTCGCACGAAGAGCTACGCACGTGAAGAAAGTCCTGTCATTGATCGGCGTTGCCATCCTTTTCTGTTCCGCCCTGTGTGCGCAAAATAGTGCAGCCGCCGCGTCGGAAAGAAAGGTATATACACGCGTGGCGCCGGCTTATCCTGAATTGGCGAAGAAAATGCACCTCCAGGGTGTCGTAAAGATTGAGGCCGTGGTTCGGCCGAATGGCAGCGTCAAGTCAACCCGAGTGCTCGGTGGCAATCCAGTCTTGATAGACGCAGCCTCCGACGCCGTCAGCAAATGGAAGTTCGAGCCTGGCCAGGCCGAAACCACCGAAGTCGTTCAGCTTACGTTTTTGCCTCAACAGTAGAACCAAGCTTTCCCCCGAATTCCTGGGGAATCTCCCGGTGACTTAGGTCATCTTGAACCTTAGTGACCCGGGGTACACTCTTGAGAGAGTTTTAGAGAAGCGAAGAGAAAACCGATGAGTCAAGCGACAGGGACCGATTGGACTCGAATCCTCTCTGATCCAGATCTGGTCCGGCACGTTGGAAAACTGCTTCAGGCCTACCGCGAGGCTGCTCCTGAGAAAAGAGAGACGGCGCTGGTCGAGGCGATGCGACAGATCAAGACGGAGGCCTCTTCCAACGGAAAATCGGCAACGGGCAAAGCTGGAGCCGCAGCAGCAGCAGCGCCTGCACCCCAAGCTGTCCCTACGCCTGCTTCGGCAACGCCTCCATTTGAACCCGATCTATTTAGCCCGAATTGGGGCAGCGACCGCCGAAAACATCCGCGACTCAAATGCTTCGTCGCCGTTGAACTCCGCGTCGACGATGTTCCGACGCCCATCTGGGGAAACCTGTCGAATACCAGCGTGGGCGGCTGCCTGGTCGAAACCGCGCATCCCGTCAAATCGGGTGCCAAAGTCGAAATCGGACTCTGGGTGCCCAACGGCAAGATCTGGGTTAAGGGTTTCGCCCTCAGCGGAGTCGTCACCCGTAGCGGTCCGGCCACAGGCGTGCGCGTTCGCTTCGACGGTCTGGTGCCGGCAGAGAAAGAGAGCCTCCGCCAGTTCCTGAAATTTGTGCAGGACACGACCAAGGCGTCCAACAGCGAGAGTTCTTATCTGCAGCTTCTGAAGTAATTGTCCTCCCGCTCGATTCCCTACTACGGTTTTCCTCAGTAGTTTTTCATTTGCTGGTAATCCACGACCCCGCGGAAATTGATACACTTTTTGCGTATTGAACCCTTTCACGATTGGGGAGCTCTAACTAGTTAGCGTCAGAGGTCAAGACGGGGGAGATCCCGGCAAGGAGCAGGGCGGCATGGCAGTCAGCGAGCAAGTTTTAGCGACAGGACAGCAATTGGATACGCTGTGCATCAACACGATTCGCACGTTGGCAATCGACGCCGTGCAGCAAGCTAACTCGGGCCATCCCGGCGCTCCCATGGGACTGGCTCCCGTGGCCTATTCTTTATGGCAACGGTACCTCCACTACGATCCCTTGAACCCCTTATGGCCGAACCGTGACCGCTTCGTATTGTCAGCCGGACACGCATCGATGCTGCTTTACGGCATCCTTCACTTGTCGGGCGTACGCAAGGCTGAAAACGATAGAGTCACCAGCGAACTCTCCGTTTCCCTCGACGAGATTAAACGCTTCCGCCAGTTCGGGAGCCGTACGCCGGGTCATCCGGAATCGCACATCACGACCGGAGTCGAAACCACCACAGGCCCACTCGGCCAGGGCGCCGGCAACAGTGTCGGGATGGCGATGGCCAGCCGGTGGTTGGCGGCACGCTTCAACCGGCCCGGGTTCGATATCTTCGACTTCAATGTCTGGACGATTTGCGGCGACGGCGATCTAATGGAAGGCGTCGCCAGTGAAGCCGCGTCATTGGCGGGGCACCTGCACCTTTCCAATCTTTGCTGGATTTACGACCACAATCACGTCACGCTCGACGGGCCCGCAAGCTGGTCGTTCACCGAAGACGTTGCCACGCGCTTCTTGGGCTACGGCTGGAACGTCACGCGCGTCGCCGACGCCAACGATCTCGAAATGCTGGGCCGCGCGTATGAGACATTCCTCAAAACGAAAGATCGCCCGACACTGATCATCGTCGACAGCCACATCGGCTACGGATCTCCGCACAAGCAGGACTCCTACGAAGCGCATGGAGAGCCGCTTGGCGTGGATGAGGTCAAGCTGGTGAAAAAGTTCTACGGCTGGCCGGAAGACGCAAAGTTCCTTGTTCCCGACGGCGTGTACGAAAGCTTCAAGCAGGGAGTGGGCAAGCGTGGCGCGGAGTTGCACTCGGCGTGGGATAAGAAGTTCGCGGAATACTCCAAGCAGTTCCCCGAATTAGCAACCGAGCTGAATGATATCCAGGCCCGCAAGCTTCCGGACGGATGGGACAAGAATCTTCCCAGCTTCCCCGCCGACGCAAAAGGCATCGCCACCCGCGAGAGCTCCGGCAAAGTTCTGAATGCTCTGGCTCAGAACATCCCGTGGCTGATCGGTGGATCGGCCGATCTGGCGAAATCGAACAAAGTCGATTTGAAGATGCCTGACGCGGGCGATTTCCAGGCCGCCAACTACGCCGGTCGCAACCTCCATTTCGGGGTGCGCGAGCACGCCATGGCCGCTTCCTGCACCGGCATAGCGATGTCGCGGCTGCGCGTCTTCAACGCGACTTTCTTCAACTTCACCGACTACATGAAACCCTCCATGCGCCTCGCGGCGCTGATGGAAGTTCCGGTAATCTACGTCATGACCCACGATTCGATCGGCGTCGGCGAAGATGGGCCGACACACCAGCCGATCGAACAACTCGCCGGGCTGCGAGCCATGCCCAACATGCTGGTCCTGCGTCCGGGCGATGCCAACGAAGTCACCGAGGCGTGGAAAATCACGATGCAGCAACAGCACCGTCCCACCACGCTGGTGCTCACGCGTCAGCCGTTGCCCACTCTCGATCGCACCAAGTACGCTGCGGCCGCGGGTGTCGCCAAAGGCGCATACATCTTGGCAGATGCGCCGGGCGGCAAGCCCCAAGTCATCCTGATCGGAACAGGCAGCGAGCTGTCACTTTGCGTGGACGCCTACGAGAAATTGAAATCTGAAGGAGTCGCAGCGCGCGTGGTCAGCATGCCTTCCTTTGAAATTTTCGAGGAGCAGGATGCGGCATACAAAGAAAGCGTATTGCCGTCGGGCGTCACCGCGCGAGTTTCGGTGGAGATGGCGTCGACCTTCGGCTGGGATCGCTATGTCGGGCCCAAGGGCAGGAAGATCGGCATGCACCGCTTCGGAGCGTCCGCACCCCTGAAAGATCTGTTGAAGTACTTCGGATTCACGCTGGACAAAGTGGTCGATGAGGCGCATGCGGCGCTGGCGGGGCGATAGGGTTGGGCAAGCCTAATTTTATGGGAGGTCTTATGCAGCCAACGGGAGTTCTGGAGAATTCGCAGGCAACCAAGAATCCGCTGAAGGAATTACTCGTCTATGGCCAATCGATGTGGCTGGACTATATCCGGCGCGACCTGTTCACCACCAGCAAGCTGAAACAGCTGATTGAAGATGATGGGCTGCGCGGCATGACCTCGAACCCAGCAATCTTCGAGAAAGCAATCGCCGACAGTTCGCTGTACGACGACATGCTGAAGTCGCTCGCCTCGCGCGGCGATCTCGACACCACCGCGCGCTTCGAGCAGATCGCAATCCGCGACATTCAGGACGCGGCCGATGCGCTGAAGGGCGTCTACCAGGAATCGAACTTCCGCGACGGATTTGTGAGTTTGGAAGTATCGCCTTACCTCGCTCGCAAGACGCAGGACACGCTCACCGAGGCGCGGCGTTTGTGGAAAGCCGTGAATCGTGAAAACGTGATGATCAAGATACCGGGCACGGAGGAAGGCTTGCCCGCAATCCGCCAGGCGATTAGCGAAGGGTTGAACATCAACATCACGCTGCTCTTCGCTCAGGACGTCTACGAGAAAGTAGCGGAAGCGTACGTCGCGGCGCTCGAAGAATATTCCTCGCGCGGAGGAAATCTGAAGAAGGTTGCCAGCGTGGCCAGCTTCTTCATCAGCCGCATCGATACGCTGATCGATTCCAAGCTGGGCGAGAAACTCAAGAGCACATCCAACGGCAGCGAAGAGGCTCTGCTGAAAAGCCTGATGGGCAAGGTCGCAATCGCCAACGGCAAGCTCACCTACCAGGCCTACCAGCGGATTTTCAGCGGTCCGCGCTGGCAGGCGCTGGCGGCCAAAGGCGCAAAAACCCAGCGCGTGTTGTGGGCCAGCACCAGCACGAAGAATCCGAACTATCGCGACGTGGTCTATGTCGAGGAGTTGATCGGCGCGGACACGGTAAACACCATGCCTCCTGCGACCATCGACGCCTTCCGCGATCACGGCAAACTGCGCAACAGTCTCACCGAAGATGTCGCGGGCGCCAAGAAAACCATGGATGACCTGGCGCGCGCCGGTATCTCGATGAAAGAAGTTACGGACAAGCTGACCGATGACGGCGTGAAGCTGTTTGCCGACGCCTTTGACAAGCTGCTGGCAGCGGTCGCCAAGAGCACACAGAAATAGTCGCTGGTCCCAAATCGTGAGTCTTGAGTACCGGGCGAATTGTGCTCGGACGAGTTCTTTAGCAAGAAGGAAGGATTTGTGAACGCACTGAAGACTTCCCTGCCCGAACCGTTGGCCGCAAAAGTAAAATCCACCACAGCTGACTGGCGGTCAGGGAGCAAGATGAAGCGGCTGTGGCAGCGCGATGCAACGCTGTGGTCGGGCGACGACGAGTCGAACTGGCTGGGCTGGCTCGACATCGTCGAAGAACAGACAGCGCAACAAGACCAACTGCAGAAACTCGCCAAAGAAGTGCAGGCGCGGGGCTTTCAGCACGTGTTGCTGCTGGGCATGGGCGGCTCCAGCTTGTGTCCCGAAGTGCTGCGCATGACCTTCGGGCGCATCACGCACTTCCCCACCCTGCATGTCCTCGACTCGACGGACCCCGCGCAGGTCAAGGCGTTTGAGCATCTCATCGATTTTCCGAAGACACTCTTCATCGTTTCCAGCAAGTCGGGCAGCACGCTCGAACCCAACATTTTCAAACAATACTTCTTTGAGCGGACCAAGCAGGCTGTCGGCGTAACCAAGGCGGGCAACCAATTCATCGCCATTACAGACCCCGAATCAAAGATGCAGCAGGTCGCCCAAGCGGATCGCTTCCTGCACATCTTCTTCGGCCGGCCTTCCATCGGCGGTCGCTACTCTGCGCTGTCGAATTTCGGCATGGTACCTGCGGCGGTGATGGGGCTGGACACGAAGAAGTTTCTGGCGAACGCAGCAGCTATGGTGAAAGCGTGCGGACCCGACGCGGCGCTGGAAGAGAATCCGGGCGCATCATTAGGGGTGATCCTGGGAACCGCCGCGGTGAACGGTCGCGACAAGGTGACCATCATCACATCCCCAGCCATTTCTGACTTGGGCGCATGGTTGGAGCAGTTGCTAGCCGAGTCTACAGGGAAGGTCGGCAAAGGAATCATCCCGGTGGATCGCGAGCATCTGGCCGCGCCGGAGGCGTACGGCGACGATCGCGTGTTCGTGTACGTCAAACTCGAGAATGGCGCCAATGCTGATCAAGACGCAAAAGTCGCGGCCATCGAAAAGGCCGGGCAGCCGGTAGTTCGCATCGTGATGAACGACATCTACGAACTCGGCGCGGAATTCTTTCGTTGGGAGATCGCGACGGCGGTTGCGGGTTCGATTATCGGCATCAACGCATTCAACCAACCAGATGTCGAGGCAAGCAAAATTGCCACTCGCAGCTTGACCTCCGAATACGAAAAATCCGGCTCGCTGCCCGCGGAAAAACCTGTCATAGAAGATTCAGGCGTCAGGCTCTTTACTGACGAGAAGAATGCGGCGGATCTGGCGAGGGCCGCAGACGGCGCCACATTGTCGGGATACTTGAAAGCTCATCTCAGCCGCATCACCTCTGACGATTATTTTGCCGTACTCGGCTACATCCAGATGAACCCGGAGCATGAAGACACGCTGCAGGCCGTACGTCATGCGGTGCGCGATAAAAAGCGGGTCGCGACCTGCTTGGGATTCGGGCCGCGCTTTTTGCATTCGACGGGGCAAGCTTACAAAGGTGGGCCCAATTCCGGCGTCTTTCTGCAGGTGACTTGCGATGATTCAGTCGAACTGCCGGTCCCGGGCCAGAAATATACGTTCGGCATCGTAAAAGCCGCACAGGCCCGCGGAGACTTTCAGGTCTTGGCCGAACGTGGCCGCCGGGCGCTGCGCGTGCACCTTGGAAAAGATTTGAAGGCTGGACTGACGACGCTGCAGGCAGCGGTGCAAAAAGCTCTATAAGAAACCGCAGAAATTTTTGAATTCGAAACGGGAAGGGCGCGACTTCAGTCGTACCGCAAACGTGGCAAACACTCGCGGCTTCAGCCGCTGAGGGAGCAACGATGCAATTAGGAATGGTTGGTCTGGGGCGGATGGGCGCAAATATGTCGCGCCGCCTTATGCGCGGTGGACATCAGATGGTCGTCTCTGATCTCAGCCCGGATTCGGTGAAGCAACTGGCCGGCGAAGGCGCAACCGGCTCGTCGTCGCTCGAAGATTTGATCGCCAAGCTCACGCCTCCGCGCGCGGTGTGGATCATGGTGCCCGCTGGCGGGCCGACGGAGCAGACAGTGCGGCAACTCGCCGAGCACCTCGAAAAAGGCGACGCCATCATCGACGGCGGCAACTCATATTTCAAAGATGACGTCCGGCGTGCCAAAGAACTGAAAAGCAAAGGGATTCATTACATCGATGTCGGCACCAGCGGCGGCGTCTGGGGACTCGATCGCGGCTACTGCATGATGATCGGCGGGCCCGACGCAGCGGTGAATCACCTTGATCCTATTTTCAAAACGCTGGCTCCCGGCCGCGGCGACATCCCGCGCACGCCGGGTCGCGAAAGACTCACCGGCACCGCCGAAGAAGGCTACATCCATTGCGGGCCTTCCGGCTCCGGCCACTTCGTAAAGATGGTGCACAACGGCATTGAGTACGGCATCATGCAGGCCTACGCCGAGGGCTTCGACATTTTCAAAAACGCTACCAGTAAAGACCTTCCCGAAGACCTTCGTTACGACCTGAACCTGCCCGACATCGCCGAAGTCTGGCGGCGCGGCAGCGTGGTCAGTTCGTGGTTGCTCGACCTGACGGCAATGGCGCTGACGGAAAATCCGACACTCTCGGAATACGAAGGCTTCGTGCAGGATTCGGGCGAAGGGCGCTGGACAATTCAGGCAGCCATTGAAGAAGCCGTTCCAGCCGACGTATTGACCGCAGCGCTGTTCGTGCGCTTCCGCTCGCGCCAAGAACATACGTTCGCAGAAAAAATGCTTTCTGCCATGCGGCAAAAGTTTGGCGGGCACGTGGAAGCCGGAGCGAAGACTGCGCCGAAATCGGCGGCGAAACCGGCTCCGCGCGCGGCAGCCACGAAGCTGGCGCCGCCATCGCGCACGGCATCGCGCACCCGCCGTAAGGCTACGAGCTCACACTGAGGATTCGAACCGAGCATTCGATCTGACGGAACAGATTATTTTCGAGGACTAATTTTCATGGCTGAAGTAGTGGAACAGGTGACGCCATCGCTGCCCCGCATCGGCAAACAGGGCGATCCCTGCGTGATGGTCATTTTCGGGGCGGCTGGCGACCTTACCGGCCGGTTGCTGATTCCCGCGCTCTACAATCTGGCGCGGGCAAGTCTGCTGTCGCGCGAATTCGCGGTGGTGGGTGTGGCACGCGCCCAGATGTCCAACGAAGAATTCCGCAAGCGCGTCTACGACGACGTAAAAGCCTATTGTGGCGAATGCGTACAAGACGAACTGTGGGAATGGTTCACCCGACGCTTCTACTATTTCGCCGGCGATTTCAACGACAAGTCGCTTTATCCCAAGCTCAAAGATTTTCTCAGTACGGTCGACAAAGATCATTCGGCGCATCAGAACGTCTTCTACTATCTGGCCACCGCGCCCAGTTACTTCGGCCCCGTCGTCGAGCAACTTTCGGCGGCTGGACTGATGCAGCAAGACAACAGCCACTGGCGGCGCGTGGTGATCGAAAAACCCTTCGGACACGACCTGGAGTCCGCGAAGGCGCTCAACCAGCAACTTCTAAAACTGGTCGACGAAACGCAGATTTACCGCATCGATCATTATCTCGGCAAAGAAACCGTGCAGAACATCATGGCGTTCCGTTTCGCCAACGGAATCTTCGAGCCCGTCTGGAATCGCCGCTACATCGATCACGTGCAGATTTCCGTGGCTGAAACCGTCGGCGTAGAAGGCCGCGGAAGTTATTTCGATCACGCCGGCTCGCTCCGTGACATGGTTCCCAACCACATCATGCAACTGATCTCGCTCACCGCCATGGAGCCGCCGATTTCCTTCGACGCCAACGCCGTGCGCGACGAGCAGGCCAAAATCTTGCACGCCATTCAGCCCATCAGTGACGAAGAAGTGTTGAGCCGAACAGTCCGCGGCCAATATGGCGATGGCACCGAAGACGGCAAGCGCGTGCAAGCGTACCGCACCGAGCCCGACGTGCCGCCGGACTCGCGCACGGAGACATTCGTCGCCATGAAGCTGCTGATCGACAACTGGCGCTGGGCCGACGTGCCGTTCTACCTGAGAACCGGCAAGCGCATGCCGGTGCGGAACACGCATATCGTGATACAGTTCCGACGGGCCCCCTTCGTGCTGTTTCGCGACACGCCGGTGGAGCACCTCATGCCCAACCAACTGGTGCTGCACATCCAGCCGGAAGAAGGCATCTCGCTGCAGTTCGCGGCCAAGGTGCCGGGACCGGTCATGAGGCTGGGCACGGTCGACATGAACTTCGAATATCAGGAGTATTTCGGCAAGCAGCCCAGCACCGGCTACGAGCGCCTGCTGCACGATTGCATGATCGGCGATCAGACTCTGTTTCAACGAGCCGACATGGTCGAGGCCGGATGGTCCGTCGTAAATCCCGTGCTCGATTTGTGGAAGGCGCTGCCGCCGCGTAATTTCCCCAACTACGCTTCGGGCACTTGGGGACCGAAGGATGCCGACGAACTCATCGAGCGCGACGGGCGCCGTTGGAGGAACTTCGAGAAATGATACTGGCCGGCGATATTGGTGGGACCAATGCCAGGCTGGCTTATTTTCAGCCCCAGAACGGGCATCTCAACCTGGTCTCAGAGCGAATCTATCCCAGCCGAGAGCACAGCGAATTGGGGGAGATCGTCAGCCGTTTTGTCGACGACTCTGGCGTTCGCCCCGATGCCGCGTGCTTCGGCATCGCGGGCCCGGTGCGCAATGGCCGCGTCGAAACTTCCAATCTTCCCTGGGTCATCGAGCAATCGCGCCTCGCCAACCAGATTCATCTCCCCGCCACCCTGCTCATCAACGACCTCGAGGCCAGCGCCTGGGGCATCGGAGCGCTCGGCAGCGCGGATCTCGTCGCTCTAAATCACGTGACCAGCCCTGCGATCGGCAACCAGGCAGTCATCGCCCCGGGCACGGGCTTGGGTGAGGCAGGACTGTTTTGGGACGGAAATCGTCATCATGTATTTGCCTGTGAAGGTGGCCACACCGATTTCGCTCCCCAGGGCGAGCAGCAGGTGGAACTGCTGCGCTACCTTCGCACGCGCTTTGGGCACGTCAGCTACGAGCGCATTCTGTCGGGGCCGGGACTGGTGAATGTGTACGAGTTTCTGCGCGACTGCGGCGAAGGCAAAGAATCTCCCGAGTTCGCTGCGACCCTGCGTAAAGGCGATGCGGCGGCCTGCATCTCGAAGGCGGCGCTGTCGGGGACCGATGCCCTCGCACAAAAAGCACTGGAGATATGGATCTCCGTGTACGGCGCCGAAGCATCCAATCTCGCTCTGAAAGTGATGGCGACCGGCGGCCTGTTCTTGTCGGGCGGCATCTCGCCAAAAGTTCTTGCCGGATTAACCGGCCCGTTGTTCATGCAGGCGTTTCTCGACAAGGGCCGCATGCGTTCTCTGATGGAAGCGATTCCGGTACAGGTCGTCACCAACGAAAAAGCCGGCCTGCTCGGCGCGGCGCGCTGCGCGGCAATCCGCGGACAAGGCTAAGATTTTCTTCTGTGAACCTCTGTGTTCTCGGTAGTTTGATTCTTTTCACCACAGCGGACCCAGAGGAACACAAAGCCACAGAGTTAGTTCTTGAGTTCGAACTTCGATCTCCGAATTCTCACCACGCCACAGGAGCTATTCGCTGCCGCGGCGGAAGAAGTTGTGCGCGCCGCCAACGAAGCCGTAAGCAGCCAGGGGCGGTTTACGATCGCACTCTCCGGCGGCTCGACTCCGAAGAGCCTTTTCAATCTTCTCGCTTCCAATGCGCGCGCTGCCCTGCCCTGGGATCGGATGTTTTTCTTCTGGGGTGACGAGCGCCACGTGCGTCCCACCGAGGCCGACAGTAACTACCGCATGGCGGAAGAAACCATGCTGTCGAAGATTCCCGTGCAGGCAGGAAATGTCTTCCGCTATGCCGCCGAGAACCCCGACGCTTCAGCCGCGGCCGAAGCCTACGAAAAAACGCTGCAGCAATTCTTCGCCCTGCAGCCGGGACAGTTTCCGCGCTTCGATCTGATGCTGCTAGGTATGGGTCCCGACGGCCACACCGCGTCTCTGTTCCCCGGCACCGCGGCCCTGCACGAAAAATCGAAACTCGCGGTGGCGAACTGGGTCGAAAAGTTGAAGACCAGCCGGCTCACGCTGACTCTCCCGGTTCTGAACTCAGCCCGTTGCGTGCTCTTCCTCGTCGGCGGCACCGATAAGGCCTCCGCGCTCAAGGCCGTGCTGGAAGGTAATGCGCCGGGAGAACAATACCCCGCGAAGCTGGTTCGCCCCACCGACGGTGAGCTGATCTGGATGGTCGACCGCGCCGCCGCCAGCGAACTTCAGACCAAGGCCTGAAGCAGCCGTCACTCCGCCCGCAGTGCCCTCAAAGGATCGACATTCGCAGCTCTGCGCGCGGGAATCAGACTCGAAACAATCGCCACCAGTGCCACGCCGCATACTGCCAACGAGTAACTCCAGGCATCGTAGGGCTCGAGCCCGTAGAGTGCCGAAGTAAGCGCCCTTGCCGTCAAAGAAGCCAACGGCACTCCGATCAGTACACCGATGGCAGTCAGGATCAGGCTGTCGCGTAGCACCATCCAAATCACCTGCCCTTTCTGCGCTCCCACCGCCATGCGCACGCCGATCTCCACCGTTCGATTGTTGACGCGATACGCCAGCGTGCCATAAAGCCCAGTGGCCACCAGCAAGACTGCCAGCACGCCAAAGAATCCGGCGAGCCGCGCAAAAAGCAGCTGTTGTGAAATCGTGGTCTCAAACTGCGCCCGTTGAGTGACCGGATCGATCAATGGAAGGTTTGGGTCCATTTGCTGCACGACCTTGCGCGCGGCCGGCAGAATTGCCAGCGGCTCTCCATGAACCCGCAGTTCAACCTGCATTTTTCCCGTGATCGGAATCTGGGCGTACATGTACCAGGCCATGGGAATCGGCTCTTCGTCCATGCTGCGGTATTTGTGATTCTTCACCACCCCGACGATGGTCATCTGATACTTCCCGTCATCGGTTCCGATCGTATGCCCCAAAGGATTCTGATTCGGCAGAAAACGCTGCGCGAACAATTCGTTGATGATGCCCACATGAGGGGAGCTTGCTGTATCAGAGTCGGCAAAATCCCGGCCCTCGAGCACGGGAATTCCCAGCGTATGAAAGAAATCCGGACCCGCAACGTTGCTGCGCACCCACGTCGATCCGTACGATGTATCGGGCGGCTTTCCGTCCACCTGCATGCTGTTGTTGTCGGACCACCAGGAGCCAAGGCGCTCCTCCATGATGGTCACGGACTCAACTCCCGGCAACAGGCGCAGCTTTCTCATAAGCTCCTGATAAAACGCGATTCCTTCGGGAACCGAATGCACGGTTTGCGGGTTCACTCCAAAAACCACCAATCCGTCGGTCGAAAACCCGAGCGGGATATTTTGCAGATTACGCAAAGTGCGCACCAGCAATCCGCCGCCAACCAGCAGCACCACGCACAATGCCATTTGCAGGGCAACGATCACTCTGCCGGTGCGCGATTTGCCTGCATCCGTATTCGAGGTTGCCGCTGACGTCTTCAACGCCAGAGCCGGCCCCGCTGAAAGCGCAATCCGCAACGGCGCCAATCCGAACAACAGCGCCGCCAGCACGAGAATGCTCAACGTAAACGCAAGGACGAGATTATCCGGCGCCAAGCTCGACTCGATCTGCGCCCACGCGGCAAGCGCCTTCGTCGCAGAAGCAGCAAACAACCACGCCAGCCCGCCGCCGAGCGCCACCAGCAACAGCGCTTCGGTCAGCAATTGCCGGAACAACTCTCCGCGCCCTGCTCCCAGCGCGAGGCGCAGTGAAAACTCGCGTTGCCGCGTGGCATTGCGAGCCAGCAACAGCATCACAACGTTGCTCAGTGCAATCAGCAAGACCAGCCCAACCATCGCCATCAGCACTCGCAACGGCTTTCCGTACTGGTCTTCGTATCCGGGAAAGTTCTTCGCCGCCTTGAAACTCAGTACCGGCCGCTGCTCCCCCGGTTCAGGCTCACCCAAGCCGATGTAGGCGGCGGCCTGAAATGCGGATTGCAATTGCGCGACGGCCTGCTCTTTCGTCACGCCGGGTGCGAGGCGCCCTAACAATCGCAGGCACCACCACGTTGCATTTTCCCGATAGATCTTGCCATCCTCCGGCGGATTACCCCACGCGTTCAATTCCGGCTGGTCCTGCAACGGAATCCAGAAGTCGGTCGAATGGCCCGGCTCGGCGCCTTCAAAGCTTTCGGCCGCAATGCCGACAATGCTCACGGGGATGCCATTCACAAACAACGTCTTCCCCAGCACATCTGGGTTCCGCGAAAACCGGCGCGTCCAGTAGTTGTGGCTGATCACTGCAATGGAGGCGTGACTCGCCTCGTCCTGCTCGGTAAAACCGTGGCCGCGAGCCAGCTTCACGCCCAGCCCCGAAAAAAAATTGCCGCTTACCATGTCACCTTCGGCTTCTTCGGGTTGCGCCCCATAATGCACCGCGACTTTATCGCCCGAGAGCGGGACGTACGCGATGACCTGCGAGAGCCCACCACGTTGCTTACGCAAAGCATCGTAGACCGGGTAGGAGAACGTTTCGTGAGAGTCGATCGTGCCCGTTCTCCGGGGCGAACCGGAAGTGTTCAGATACACCACGCGATCGGCATCAGCCACCGGCAACGACTTAAGCAGAACCGCATTCATGACGCTGAAGACGGCCGTGTTCGCGCCGATGCCCAGCGCCAGCGTAAGCACGCAGACGAAAGTGAACCCGGGGGACTGGCGAAGCTGGCGAACCGCATAGAGCAGGTGATTCAACAATGTCCTCATGAAGCCTCATTCAACACGGGATTAGAAACGTTCACGAATCAGAGTTCTACAGAAGCAGATCAAGCCGCACTTCTCAGGCCAAAGTTCCATACGCCAAGTTCCGCAATTTCTATCCCTTATCGAGGGAACAGGATTGTGCTTTGTCCGAAATCGGAGTCGCTTGTCCGCAAAGGGACACTCGAAACCGATGGGCGAAAGGCATAACCGACCTGTCCGCTTCCGAACATTCCCCGCGCGAATCTGGACGCTCTGCCTTTTCATCCGCACTCTCTCGCAATGGATTCTCAACTACTTGCGCCAACTCCCTGCTGGCGATTCGATTGCAGCTCTGCTGGTGTGATGGTGTGCGTTTCGTGGGATTCAACAACGAGGATTGAACAACTATGTCGGCCATGATGCGGGATATCCGCTACGCCCTGCGGCAAGTGAGACTGAATCCGACGTTCTTCGCGATCGTCGTGCTCACGCTCGGTCTTGGCATCGGAACCAATACCGCGATCTTCAGCATGGTCGACTGGCTAGTGCTGCGTTCGCTGCCCATCCGCAATCCGGAGCAGGTGCACTTTCTCGTCTTCTCGCGCCCGGGAAACAACGAGGTGCAATTTTCTTATCCCGAGTTCGCTGAGATGGAGAAGGAAACACCCAACATCTTTTCGGGAATCACGCCGTACATTTTTGGCGGCCTCGAAGGCGCGCAGAATGCTCCCAACGGACTCACCGTCGATGGCGTCACCCGCCCGGTCCAGAATGTTTACGTCGATAGCACTTTCTTCCCGCTGATGGGCATCGCTCCGGCCGCCGGCCGCTTCCTTCTTCCCGAAGAAGATGCGCACCCGAGCCCCGTCGTGATCCTCAGCTACAACTACTGGCAGGCTCGCTTACATGGGGATGCCGCGATCATCGGCAAGGCTGCATCGATCAACGGGCATGCCGTCACCATCGTCGGCGTTGCGCCCAAGGGATTTCTCGGAGCCACGCCGCTGGTCGAAGCACAGGCTTACCTTCCGCTTGGCATGTATGGCATTGAGCGCGGCGTCGCCGACGATTTCCTGAGCAATCCGAAGACGCGCAGCATGGTGCTCTTCGCGCGGCTGAAACCGGGCACGACGAACGCGCAGATGCAGTCCGGGTTGGCGTTGATCGGCGAGCGGTTGCTCAAGGAGTATCCGCGAGAAGGCGCCATCGGAGAATTGCGCGCGCGTCAGTTGCGTCCGCCGGGACTGATCAGCGGCGACGTCAATCCGCTGCCCAAAGTCGCCGCCTTGTTTCTCACGCTAGCCGCGATGGTGCTTGCGCTGGCTTGCGTGAATGTCGCCAATCTGTTTCTGGTGCGCGGTACGGGACGCCAGCGCGAAATGGCGGTGCGCGCCGCACTCGGCGCCGGCAACCCGCGCCTGGTGCGCCAGTTGCTGACCGAGAGCCTCGTGGTCGCGGGCCTGGGCTGCGCCGTCGGCATCGCGCTCGGGCTGGGCGCAAGCCGCCTGCTGGCATCGATTCCAACCCAGAGCGAGTTGCCGTTTGTGCTGGATTTCGATTTCAACTGGCACGCGTTTGCTTACGCGTTTCTGGTGGCGGGGCTCGCTGCGTTACTGGTCATGATCGTGCCCGTGATGCGCGTGTGGCGCGGCAATCTGCAGGAGATTCTGCATGAAGGCGGCCGCACCGCGACCGGCGGACGCCAGCGTCTGCGCGCCGTGCTCGTCACCGGCGAGTTGGCCGCATGCCTGACTTTGCTGATAGTTTCCGGATTGTTCGTGCGCAGCCTGCGCGGCGTGCAACACGCCGATCTCGGATTCGATCCGCAATCGGTGATCAACCTCTCGTTCGATCCGAATCAGGTGGGCTACAGCGAGGCGCAGGGACGCGCCTTCTACTCCGCTATGCTCGAGCGCACGCGCGCCCTGCCCGGAGTCGAGTCGGCCAGCTTTGCCTCGGCGGTTCCGCTGGCCGACAACCTTTCAAGCGTCGATCTGGCGATCCCCGGCTTCACCGCGCCCGCGAATCAGCCGGGAGCACACGCTTTCTACGATGTCGTATCGACCGATTATTTTCGGACCATGCGCATCACGCTGCTGCGCGGCCGCGCCTTCGGTCTGGGCGACAACGAGAATTCCGCCCCGGTCGCGATCATCAACCAGGCGCTGGCCGATCGCTACTGGCGCGGGCAGGATCCGCTGGGACGATCTTTCACCTCGGCGTCGGATCCAAAACATCCGCTAACGATTGTGGGCGTAGTGCGCAACGTTCGCATGGGCCAGCTCTATGGAGAATACGATCTGGTCTACTACCGGCCGTCTGCCCAGACTTACGAACCGATGGCGACGTTGCAAATCCGCTCTCCTCGCAGCCCACAGGACCTGGTGCCGGAAGTTCGCAACATCGCCGAGACGCTCGCCCCGGCGATTCCGGTCTACGGAGTGCGCACCATGAGCGAGGCGCTGCACGGCGGCAACGGCCTGTTTTTCTTTGAAGCAGGCGCAAGCCTGGCAGCGACCATGGGGACGCTCGGATTGATTCTCGCGTTGGTCGGAGTCTACGGGTTGATGTCGTACGCGGTTAGTCTGCGCACCCAGGAAATTGGCATTCGCATCGCACTGGGCGCACAGCGCGGTCACATTCTGCGCATGATCGGACAACAGGGATTGGCAATCGTGGGCGCCGGACTTGCGCTCGGCCTGCTGGCCGCGACCGGCGTCAGCCGTCTGGTCAGCGATTTTCTGGTGGGCGTTGCCCCCAACGATCCCGTGACCTATGTGGGAGTTTCAGCGCTGCTGGCGGCCATTGCCCTGCTCGCCAACTACATTCCCGTGCGGCGAGCGGCGCGTGTCAACCCAATGACAGCCTTGCGCCGGGAGTAGGCGCTTTTATCGAAGCATACTATTCCTCGAACGCCGCCTTGGACACTTCTCCCGGCGTGATCGGCTCAAATCATTTCGAAACGTAGTCGGAACAATTCCCTATTTCGTCGAGTTTCCGTTCACATCCACGCCCGCGACCGGCTTGATTGGCTCTTCCGGCGGCGCGGGACACGGAATCTCCGTCCATGTTCCCGAGTTCCCAAAATTGGTCCGTTGATTAAACAGTTGGAATGGTCCGGAGAGGGTCGATCCCGAGAGCGTGCCGATATAGTCGATCGCCCCGCAAGTGGCTGCATCCACCGTGAACACTCGAAAGGCGACCACCAGTCCGTCGGCCTTGCTGTAGTGCGCGCTGCCAACCAGAGGCCAGGAAGAAAGTCCGGCGCAGCTTGCCAGCGCCCCCCAGGAACGCCCGTGCACAGCGCCGAGTGTCGAGGTCACCGGCTGTTCGAACATGATGTAAACACCGCTGAACGGGGAGAAGCACTGCGGCGCAGCCCAGGCGCTGCCAGGCCCAGCCAGCATTGTCGCCAGAATCCCGATTGCTACGAACGGTCGAATTTTCATACTCCCTCCAAGTCGAGAAGATGAAGCCTAGACCTTGAAAAGAGGGCGCGATTATACCTCCGGTTCTTTCTGATCTCTGGTTTAAAAGTTTTTGTTCGGTTTTACGAACAGCCGGTTTCTCAGAAGAATTGTTGGCGGAGAGCTATTTTTGCGGAGGGCTCGGAGGAAGGCGAGAACCGGGGGCTAGCCGCGCCAGTCGCCGATTTCCTTCAGGCCCTTGCCGCGGGAGTGTTCAAACAGGCGCACCAGGTGGCGGGAGTGCTCGAACTCGTGGATATCAGCCCAGACTTCGGCCTGCCATCCCTTGTCATGAGCGGCGGACTCTCCGCAGGTTGCGCAACGCGTGTGCAAGGTGGAGGCGACGGCATCGGCGCCTACCGGTGCCGCGCCTGGAAGTTCGACGAAAATGCAGCGCACTTCCTCGATCTCCTCATTCGCGCCCAATATGTGCTCGTAGCGCAGAAGGTAGCCGAAGCCTAGTTTCTTGGCTTCGTGTTCCGCTTCCGTACGAGTGTGGAATGGGCCATACTCCGCCCGCAGTTGTTCGGTGGAGTCACATGCCATCCAGAAGGTTTCTTTGTAGGCCATTTTGCGGCGTTCGCCCCGGGGTCGCAAATGAAGAAGCTGCGTTGTGGGAACCGGCCCGTGGCTGCGTGAGGCCTGCTCCGTTCGAAGCCGAACTTCTCCAATGCAATTCGTGGACCGCTTGTGCCATTGCGTAATTCATTGCTGGGGCGAGAGTTGTCGAATCGCAAGCCTGCCCCGCGGCTTGGATCGTGAAACCTTTTGCAGAATTTCTCGGGAATCGAAGCAGGAGCGGGGACGGGGCTCTAAAAACCCATCTCCCGCGCCTGTCTTTCCCCTGTCACGTAGTGCATGATCTTGCAACTTCTCAGCTTCTAATAAGCAGCTGCGCTGGCTGGCTGGAAGGCGGCCTGGTGTTCGCTTTCCGTGGGCCAGTTCTTGCCCCCATGGCTGGCAACGTACATGGCCAGTTCCAGTCGGCTCCAGACGCCCAGCTTGTCGAAGGTGCTGCGCAGGTGATTCTTGATCACCTGTTCGCTAGTGCCGATGATTTTTCCGATCTCGCGATTGGTCATTCCTTCCCACACGAGAATCGCGACCTGAACTTCTCTTGGCGTAAGACGTTCACGCGGCATCATGACTGCGCACCCTCCTCTTTGGCGAACATGGCGATCGCCAGCTTCACCCGCTTCCGCCCCTCGCGGATTCCAGCGCGCAAGAACAGCGTGCGTAGATGTTGTTTCACAGTACGTGGGCTGATCTTCAGTTGCCCGGCAATTTCCTTGTTGCTACAACCCTGCACCAGCAAGTTCAGCACCTGCTGGTCGCGGGGAGTAACTTTGACCTGACCAAGGTCGATCATGATCCTGCCTCCTTCCACTCGATTTGATCTGCTCTAATTTCGATTTGCCCTGCGCATTTTGCTAGTGCACGGGTTTCGCCAATTCTTCGGGCAGTGACATTGCGTAAGCTAAGACCTTCGGGCGCTTGCACTTGGGGGCGGTCACCTTCAGGCTTCAGGTGGCTTTCAGACGGCAGGATTAGGCTGAACTAGTCCCGAAATGGAGCTGGCGCGAGGCCATGCTTGGATTTCCTAAGCCGGCGCCGACTTGGTTCCAGGAGTTTCAATTGCGTGAAGCGGCAGTCTTCCTGGCGTTGGGCAAGAGGCCCCCGGACCCTCGGAACTTCTTTTGAGGCAGGATCTTGGGTCCGGGAAACTCGACGGCGATTGGGGGTGGAAAAATTCGCCGAGGCGGTGCGAAGAGGAGGGTTCGTGATGCATCCGTTGCAGTCCCACATCGACCACTGGACTTCTCGCTGGATTCTCGTTTTGGTCTTGTCCGCGCTCGTCTTGCCAGGTTTTGCACAGGAAATGGATTTGGCGCAGCAGCCAGCAACAAATCCCGCAGCTAGCGCCGCACCCATCACCATTACGCTGCAGGACGCTCTTACGCGCGCGCGGACCAACGATCCGCAATTCCGCTCTGCCCTTACCGATCTAGGCATCTCTCGGGAGGACCGCGTGCAGGCGCGCGCCGGGATGCTGCCCAGCGTGAACTTCAATAGCTCGTTCATCTACACCCAGGGCACGGGACCTGGGCCGACGGGTTGCAACAGCAGCTCCTCGGGCTGCCCCGCCCAGCGGTTTGTTGCCAACAATGGTGTACACGAATACATCAGCCAGGCCGATCTGCACCAGGCCGTTTCCCTGACCAATTTTGCGGACTATCGCCGCTCCACCGCCGCGCTGGCCGCGGCCCGGGCGAAAGCTGAGATCGCAACCCGCGGCCTTGTGGTCGCTGTCACTCAGGCGTACTACGGATTGGTCGTAGCCCAGCGCAAATACTCGACGGCGCAACGTGCTGCTGGAGAAGCCGCGCGATTCCTCGACATCAGCCAGAAACTGGAGGCTGGCGGCGAAGTCGCGCACGCCGACGTGATCAAGGCGCGAATCCAGGCACAGCAGCAGCAGCGCGACTTGCAGGAGGCACAGCTTGAGATGCAGCGCAGCCGGCTCGATCTCGCCGTGCTTCTGTTCAGCGATTTCAATCAGAACTTTGCCGTGGTCGACGACCTCCAGACCCCGGAGCCTTTGCCTCCATTTGCCGAGGTAGAAACAGCGGGGAAGAAAAACAATCCGGGGCTGCGGGTGGCGCTGTCGGCGCTCGAGGCTGCCCGCCACGAAGTCACAGCCGCATGGGGAGGCCTGTTGCCGACTTTGAACGTCGACTATTTCTACGGCATCGACTCCAACCAGTTCGCGATCCGCACGGACGGAATCAGGAATGTCGGTTATGCTGCGGTCGCGAGTTTGCAGGTGCCGATTTTCAGCTGGGGCTCGGATCGCAGCAAACTCAAGCAGGCGGAGTTGCGACGCGACCAGGCGCGAGTCGAGTTGAGCCATGCGCAGCGCGAGCTATTGAGCCACTTGCAACAGTTCTACGCGGAAGCTCAGACTGCACGCTCGGAGATGGAATCCTTGGCCAGTTCGGCGGAGATTGCCGCCGACAGCCTGCGGCTTACGACCATGCGCTACCAGGCCGGCGAGAGCAGTGTGCTGGAAGTGGTGGACGCGCAGAACACGCTGACCCAGGCACGCAATGCCTACGATGATGGACAGTCGCGTTACAGAATTGCGCTGGCGAATCTTCAGACTCTGACCGGAAGCTTCTGACAGAATGAACTCAACTCACAGCCCTAGAAAGCCATCCAGTCACACAGCGCAAGGCTTTACTCGCCCGCTTGCGTCGTTCTGCCTCGCCATCGCCATTGCAATCACGTTGGCTTGCTCGTCTGACAAGGGCGACAAGGAACCGGTGGTGAGCGTGCAGGTTGCCCCCGTGGAAAAGAGCACGATCGAGCACACCATTCGGGCCGAGGCGATTTTGTTTCCGCGGGCGCAGGCAGCGATCGTGCCCAAAATCAGCGCGCCGGTGCAGAAGTTTCTGGTGAAACGCGGCAATCCGGTGCATGAAGGCGAACTTCTTGCAGTGCTGGAAAATCGCGATCTCGCGGCCGCCGCCCAGGACACCAAAGGCGGCTACGATCAGGCGCAAGCGGCGTACGAGACCACGACGGGCGCAAGCTTGCCGGAAGAAATCCAGAAGGCGGAGGCCGATACCCAGCAGGCGCAGCAGGCGCTCAACGCGCAGGAAAAAATATTTGAAAGCCGCCAGCAACTGTTTGATCAGGGCGCGCTGCCGCGCAAGGAACTGGATCAGTCGCGCGTGGACGTCACGGCGGCGCGCAACCAGTATGCGATTGCCAAAAAGCATCTCGATGCGCTGATGGCGATCGGCAAACAGCAGACTTTGAAATCGGCGACTGGCCAATTGGAATCGGCGAAGGGCAAATACCTGGGCGCGGAGGCGCAGCTGAGCTATTCGGAAATTCGCAGCCCGATCAACGGCGTCATTACCGACCGTCCGCTTTATCCGGGAGAGATGGCGGCGGTAGGCACGCCACTGTTGACGGTGATGGATATTTCATCCGTGATCGCGAAAGCTCACATTCCGCAGGGCGACGCCGCGGCTTTGAAAGTTGGCGACACAGGAACGATCACGGTTCCGGGAATTGACGCGCCCGTTGAGGGCGAGGTCACGGTGGTGAGTCCGGCGCTCGACCCGAACAGCACGACTGTAGAAGTGTGGCTGGAGGCGAAGAATCCCAAACAGGCCCTGAAGCCGGGAACGAGCGTGCAAGTCGCCATGACGGCGAAAACGGTGAAGGACGCACTGGTTGTTCCGAGCAGTTCGATTGTCACGGCCGCTGATGGAGCAACGTCATTGATGGTGGCGGGAACAGATGGGCGGGCACATCAGAAAAACGTCAAACTCGGTATTCGGAATGGAGATGATGTTCAGATTCTCGAGGGAGTAAGTGAGGGCGAGAAGGTGGTGGTGAGCGGCGCTTACGGCTTGCCGGACAAGACCAAGCTCAAGATCGAGGCAGCGCCCGCGGCGGAGGCTCCGGAAGGAGCAAAGGGTTCTGCTAGCGACTCCAAGAGCGGCGCGAAATCGGGCGAGGACTCTGGTGAAAAATAATTGCCGCGGAGTCCGCTCGTGAGCCAGACAGATTCGACTTCTACGCCACTGGCCCAGTCGCCCCGTTCGACGCAGTCGCGCTGGCTGGTGCGCCACTCGAGGCCGGTCATTTTCCTCATCGTGACGCTGGCATCGCTGGGCATCTACCTGGCGTTCACGATCCCGGTATCGGTGTTCCCTTCGACAAATTTTCCACGGGTTCTGATTGGCGTCGACAACGGCGTGATGCCGATCGACCAGATGATGGTCACGGTGACGCGGCCGATCGAAGAGGCCGTGAACAGCGTTCCCGGGCTGCTCACCGTGCGATCGACCACCAGCCGCGGGTCGGCTGAAATCGATCTGTACTTCCGTTGGAACGTCGACATGTTCCAGACGCTGCAATACGTGAACGCGGCGATTTCACGAATCCAGCCGGAGCTGCCGTCGAGCGCAAAAATCGAGGCGCATCGCCTGACCTTCGCGGCGTTTCCCATCATCGGCTACAGCCTGACTTCGGACACGGTGCCGCCGACGCGCCTATGGGAGATGGCGACGTATGACATGAAGCCGCGCCTGAATCGTCTGGAAGGCGTTTCGACAGTCGTGGTGCAAGGCGGACAGGAGCCGGAATTTCAGATCACGCCCGATCCTGCCAAGCTACTGACGGCGAGTGTCACGGCCAGCGACATTCTTGACGCGGTACGCCGGACGAATCTGATTGATTCTCCCGGCTTGCTGGAGCGAAACCACCAGCTTTATCTCGGATTGGTGAACGGGCAAGTGCGCACGCCGGAAGAGATCGCGAATGCCGTCATCAAAAATACTCCGGCGGGGGTTCCAGTGCGCGTTGGAGATGTTGCGGCCGTCGCGCCGGGAGTAAAGCCGCTTTACACCGTGGTCACGGCGAACGGAAAACCGGCCGTGCTGCTCAACATCAACCGGCAACCTGACGGCAACACGATGCAGGTCGCGCGCGAGGTTCATGACCAGATCGAACAGATCCGCAAGAGCATCCCTCCCGGCGTGCAGATCGAGCCTTTCTACGATCAGTCGATCATCGTTGGAGATTCGATCAAGAGCGTGCGCGACGCGATTCTTCTGGGCCTGGTTCTCGCTTCGATCATCCTGGTGGTTTTTCTGCGCGATTGGGGAACGTCGCTGGTGGCGGGGCTGGTGATTCCGGTGACGATCACGGTGACGTTCATTGCGTTGAAGGTAATGGGAGAGACTTTCGACCTGATGACGCTGGGCGGCCTGGCAGCGGCAGTGGGACTGGTGATCGACGACGCGATCGTGGTCGTGGAGAACATTGTGCTGCACCGTGATGCCGGGGAGAACCGCATCGATGCGATTCGCCTTGCGCTCAAGGAGATTACGGTTCCGCTATTTGGCTCGACGATTACGCCAGTCGTCGTGTTCATTCCGCTGATTGCCATCACGGGGGTTACAGGGGTATTTTTTCGCGCGCTGGCGGTGACGATGACGGTGGCGTTGTTGACATCGCTGGCGCTGGCGCTTACCTGGACGCCGACCTTGAGCCAGTATTTTATTCGGCGCAAGAGTGAAGGCGGCGCGAACGGGCGTGAGGCAAACGAAAATTCTTCAGCAGATTCTTCAAGGACGATTGAGCTTGCGGCCTCTGCCGACGAGGATGAAGACAATGCCATCAAGCTGCTCGAGGTGGAGGAGAAACATCTGAGCGGCACATTCCTGCGCATTGTGGACTTTCATGAGCGCTGGCTGCGCCGCGCGCTCGAACGGCCGCGGCTGCTGGCGCTTATCAGCGCTGGGCTGATCGTGGTTTCTTACGTTTGCTACAACTTTTCCGGCTCCGACCTTCTGCCCGAGATGGATGAAGGCGGGTTCGTGCTCGACTACCTGATGCCGGCTGGCAGTTCCCTGGCCGAAACCAATCGTGTAGTGGGACACGTCGAGCAGATGCTGCGCGAATTGCCGGAAGTGGAGAGTTACTCGCGGCGCACCGGGTTGCAACTGGGACTGGCAGCGGTGACTGAGGCGAACTACGGCGACATCCTGGTGAAGTTGAAGAGCAAGCGCAAGCGCGATATTGAAGACATCATGGCGGACCTGCGCGCTGACATTAAGCATGAAGAGCCGGCGCTCGATGTCGAGTTCACACAGGTGCTGCAGGACATGATTGGCGACCTTACCTCAGCGCCAGAGCCGATTCAGATCAAGCTGTTTTCGCCGGATGCAAAGCAACTGGAGGAGTGGGCGCCGAGAGTGGCGGAGGGGCTGGGGAAAATCGAGGGCGTGGTCGACATCCTGAACGGCATTGAGAACACGATCAGCGGGCCGGCGGTGACGTTTCAGGTCAATCCCAGTGTTGCGGCGCGGGCGGGATTCACGGCGGAGGAAGTCGCGCTCGATGCTTCTGCGATTCTTGAGGGCGAACCGGCGCCGACGCCGGTTGTAGTGAACGATCGGGCGTATACGCTGCGCGTGCGGTTTCCGGCGGCGAATCGGGCGTCGCTGGAGGCGATGCGGGATACGTTGTTGGTCAGCAGCAGCGGCCATACGGCCACTTTGGGCGCGCTGGCGTCGATCGTCGAGATTCCGGGGCAAACCGAGATTCGCCGCGAGAACCTGCAGCGTGATGTCTCCGTAACCGCGCGGCTGGAGGGCCGCAGCCTGGGAAGAGGGATGACCGATGTGCAGCGCATGGTGGCGGGTTTGCATATCCCGTCAAGCATTCGCGTGGAATACGGCGGAACGTATCAAGAACAGCAGAAGTCGTTTCATGACCTGGTAATCGTGCTGATGCTCGCGATTCTTCTGCTGTTTGTCGTTCTGCTCTTCGAATTCGGCACTTTCTCTGCGCCGGTCGCGATTCTTTCCTCTGCGTTGCTCTCGACGTCTGGAGTCTTCATCGCGCTGCTGGTCACTCGAACGACATTCAATATTTCTTCGTTCATGGGAATGATTATGGTGATCGGCATTGTGGCAAAGAACGGGATTCTGCTGCTCGATGCCGACCACAAAATGCGGGAATTGGGTCTCGATCCAGAGACGGCGATTCTGCAGGCAGGCCGACGGCGGTTGCGTCCTATCGTGATGACCGCTCTAGCCACGATGGCGGGCATGCTCCCGCTGGCGTTCGCCATCGGGGCGGGATCGCAGATGCTTCAACCGCTGGCAATCGCTGTCATCGGCGGCGTCCTGATCTCGATGGCGCTGTCCCTCATCATCACGCCCGCAGTGCACTTTTATTTGGTATCTGGCCGGTAACAGCGAAGAAAGCACGCCCTGCGGCGATGCATAAGTAGGAAAATTCAGGGCTAAGCGCCGGGACCAAGCGCAGATTGTTGCATATTACGCAAGTTACCACGCCCGGAATTACCTTCCCACCCGCACCGGCGGACTTGTTAAAGAATATTCGCAGACGGGGGCAGGTGGGGGTAAACTATTGCAAGAGTAGCCCCTCCGGCAAAGGAGCTCAAGGTAGTTAAATTTCCCCCGAGAAGTTCGCTCCCCTGCTTGACCCATCCTTGGCCTTCGCTAGTGGTGCGGGACTTGCTCTTGAAAATGGGCGCACTCCCAACCGTTCGAAGCGGGCGTTGCACCCAACCCGGTTAGTTGTCTGGCGGCGGCAAAAAAGTGGCCGAAGAAGAAAAAGACAAACCAGCGTTTGACGAGCAGACCCTTGCCAAGCTGCTCGAAGCGGCCTTCGTGCTGCAAGAGCACAACCTTGAACTGAGGAAGCTCGAAGCCAACCTTGAGCATAAAAGCGAGCAGATCAGAGCGAGAGAGCAGACTACTTTCGTCGCGCAGAATTCGCCGCAGCCCAAGCCTCGCCCCGATGACTACACGATCACGCTCGCGCAAATCGTAGAATCCCAGCGCCAGATTCAGGCACGTGGCCTTGGACTGGAAGAGGCAATGTCGCTAGTTGCCGCCCGCGTGATGGAGATTGCGAATGCGGGCGGCGCCGCAATCGGCATACTTGAAGGGAAGAAAGTTTCTTATCACACGGTCGCCGGCCAGATGACCCTGCCCGAGGGCACACAGGTCGCCATGGAGAAAGCGCTGTGCGTGGCGTCGCTGCGGACTGGCCAGGTGATTCGCTGCAGCGATGTGAACGCCGAATTCCTGCTTGACGTGGAAGAGTGCCAGCGCCGAGGTATTCAGTCGATGATCGCTGTTCCCGTGTACCACGAAGCGGAGACCGCGGGAGGGCTGGAACTCTACTACAGCACGGCTCAAGCCTTCACGGAACAGGACGTTCACACCTGCCAACTGATGGCCGGCCTGGTCACTGAGGCGCTGTCGCGCAGCCAGGAACTCATGGCGAAGAAATCGCTCGCCAACGAACGCGCGGTGATGAAGGGAGCGATCGAACGATCCAGGCCCAGCGCCGGCGCGCCGGCTGATGTGGTTGGAGCGAAGGGTCGCTCCACGAAAGTGGCGGCAGCGGCCGCGCCGGCATCGTCGGCCGGACCCAGAATTACTTGCCGGAGTTGCGGGCACCGGCTAACCAGCGATGAACAATTCTGCGGCAAGTGTGGAACGCCGCGAGTCGATGATTACGGCGCGCCCACGCTGCGAACCAAGGTGGCGCCAGCGTGGCAGGCACATGAACCAATGCGGATCACTCCCGGGCCAGAGAAGGACGATTTCTCCGCAAAGAGAGCACCGGGGGGCGCCCCAAACATCGCCGCGAACCTCTCTGCAGACATCGCCCCGCATGTCGCCGCGGACATCGCCGCCTACCTTGGCGAATCGCCGATTGCCGCATCCGTTGAAGAAAGTGCACCTGGCTTGTTCGAGATCCCGGACTTGCAAACGGAACTCGCACATGGTTCAGCGGGGCATCAACAGTCCGACCTAGATGAGGCGAAGCCGGTGCTCACCATCACCGATGAAGGGACCGAGGCATCGAATGAAGAACCTGTCACGAGCCAGGCTTTGACCAAGACTGGTCACGCCTGGAATTCCGCCGTAACCGCGCGTGATTTTCTCGAGCAGTTGGCGGGAGCCAATCGGCCCGGAGCTTTGGCCCGATTCTGGAATGCGCGGCGCGGGGACATTTATCTCGCAATCGCCGTCATCTTCGTGGCAGGGGTCATCCGGTGGGGAATCTGGTCGAGTCACCCTGTGGGCGCCACGGGCGGCCCGGCTACTCCAGCGGCCAGCAATAATCCGGATGCTGCCAACCCCGACCTTTCCTTCTTCGACCGGCTGCTCATCAGCCTGGGCCTAGCCGATGCGCCTCCGGTTCCGGAGCACAAAGGGAATCCGGACCTTCAGGTTTGGGTCGACCTTCACACCGCGCTTTACTATTGCCCAGGTTCCGACCTCTACGGGAAAACCCCTAAGGGTAAATTCACTACTCAACGCGATGCCCAACTCGATCAGTACGAGCCCGCCTTGCGCAAAGTCTGCGAGTGACCACTGGTAATTTGACAACCTGATCGGTGCGGAGTGCAATCATACTTACGCCGCTCGTTGCTGTACGTCGAGTTGTGCGTGTGAGTCGCCCGCGGGCAAATTGGGGAGACTGCGAATTGTCCCGTCAAACTGACCAATCCGACCAACCTAGCACCGTGCCACCCGCCGAGTTGAACCCTTTGTTAAATCCCGTGCTGGCTCAGAACATGGGACGATGGGCTGAGGTTTATTTCACTTCTCCTCCCGAAAAGCGTGAGGAAGCAGTGAGCGAGTTGCTCCGCGAATTAGGCGGCAACCCGTCCGCGGAAGGCCAGGCCGCCGCACCTGTTTCCGATGTGAACCTGCAAATTTCCAGCTCGCAGAGTTCAGAAGCCGCGTATCAAAACGTGTGCCGAAGCTGCGGTTTTCAGAATCCTGAGAATCAGAACTTTTGCGGCATGTGCGGTACGGCCTTGTCGAGGGCTGGCCACACCGGCGAAAACCGGCCCACCGATGTGCGCCCAGCAGAGGAGTGCGCCACCCAGGCCGCAACGCAGCGACATCTGGATGAAATTCGATTTCTGCCTCCGGAAGAATTGACGGACGAAAGTTCTGTCAATCCAGTCAGAGAAGAACGCACCACTGTCCAACAAATCCGCGAGGCAGAATCTCGCGCAGAAGAAAACTACGGTGACCACTCCTCCGCGGATCAATACCCCTACTCCTGGGTGGACCGGTATCGAGATCAGTCGCGGGAACATCAATTCTCGTTTGAGAGCGATCGACCTTCATTCGCGTACTCCTATCGCATGTTCGTGGGCGCCGGGCTGGCGATTGTGATTGTTGTGCTTGCGTACATGGCTTGGCGAAGCGGGCAGGCGGCCTCGAATCTTTCTCCGCAGTCGCCTCAGACAAACGGCGCGCAGTCCTCAGCCGCGCAACCAGCGAACCAGAGCGACGCGGCCGCATCAGGGGCGGAAGGCGCGAAACCGGTCGAAGCAAGACCAACGGAGAAAACCGCTTCCACCAACGAGCAACCTGCAATCGCTGGAGCGAAGCCGGTGACGCAGAACGCGAGATTGAAACCCTCGACGGAACATTCGGCAGCGTCAGAGACAAACAGCGCGGCGACACAAACTAAGGTCGATCCCTTTGCGGAGCGCGTTGGGACCGGCGCGGAAGAGCTTGCCCTTGCGCAGCGCTATCTGAACGGCCAAGGGGGGCAGGGACGCGATCCTTCCCAGGCGGCGGAGTGGCTTTGGAAAGCGGTTGCGAAGCAGAACACCGACGCGACCGTATTGCTATCGGATCTTTATCTAAAGGGCGATGGAATCGCCAAGAATTGCGATCAGGCTCGGGTGCTGCTGGATGCAGCGGCACGCCGCGGACGCACGGACGCAAGCGACCGGTTGCAACACTTGCAGTCGTTTGGCTGCCAGTAGGTTGCCGCCGGACGCCAGCTTTTCCCAGCCGACACTTCGCCCGACGGCAGACTTTGAGGAAATACGAACCTAGGAATTAGTTCGCGTACGCCGAAGGAGTGCGGCGCGACTCATACCAGAGTGCAAGTTCGACACGATTCCAAAGACCGAGCTTGTCATAGATGACGCGCAAGTAATTTTTCACGACATGTTCGGTAGTGCCGATCGCGTCCGCGACTTCTTTATTCTTTAAGCCTTGGGCCACGAGCTGGATGACGCGCTGTTCGCGCTCACTGGGGACACGGGTTCCATAACGCCCGACTGTATGCATGTTTGCCTCCGGTATAACAGGGTTGCAAGTTTCACTCGCTTGATACCGCCGGTGATGCCAAAGCGCAAGAACAAGCGGTTGAAGTGAGCCTTCACTGTTCTTCGCGCCATCTTGAGTTGTTTTGCGATTTCTGCGTTGTCACAACCTTGCAGTAGCAATTCGACAATCTGCTGCTCGCGCGGACCTAGTCGAACGTTCTGCTCTCCCATCCCCGTCCCCTTTCTTTCGCTTCGCTGCAAATCCCGCGCGCCGTGCACGTTTCCATAAGCCATAGCATCCACAATGCCACTTTGAGACGGCTTCTGGCTGTGATGAGTGAACAGCATTTTCCACAGGCACTTACAGGCAAAAAGTCCCACTTCCGGAATCAGAAGAAGCGCTCCATAAAATTGTTGGCATCCCCTGGTACATCCGCTCGAATCGCGAAAACACGCGTCAAGACAGGCGAGATCGAATCATCCAGCCGCACACTTGAACCTGAAATTCGCCGGCGAACTCGGGGTTTCGACCGGTTTTTGACCGGATTTGGCACCGGTCGGATGCGCGAGCCTTCAGAATGATCGATGGTCTTGCACTTCAGGCTCGGGCGAACACCTTAGACGAAACTTCCCTCTGTACCGGAAGGTTTTGGCACAAATTACACGATCGATCTTATGGCCCGGGCATCTGTGGCGTAATGATGCACGTCAAACACCGCGCGTGGTGCGGCGTTCGGCAGCGAGCCAAATTTGTAAAATTGACGGATCGAGCTAGGAAAGCTGTCTTTTGAGGGTCGAAATTGCAGTCAAACAATTTAAGGAAGCGGATTCGCTTTGGGGTCGCAAGTAAAGGCAACTTTGCATGAGCCCGCGGCTACGTCGCAGTTCAGTTCGACTTGCATCTGACTGTTGTCTTTGTATCCTGAGGCACTCACTGTTACGGCGCCGATGTTGCGCGAGCTGACGTTAATCGCGCTGACGGAATTCACTGCCAGGGTTGTCGTTCCATCGGGCTGCAGGCTGCCGGAAAATGGCGACACTCCAAACCACGGCATGGTCGGAGTGGCTGAAAATCTCATCGCGCGGCTGTTCGCTGTGACGGTGCAGGCGATGGGAAGACCGTAGGTCGCCGGGTCGGTACCGTTGACCAGGATTTGTGGAACATCGACGGAGCCGGCGCAGGGCGCGCCGTTCCCGGGACATCCGATCGACGATGCGTTCAACGGCTGCGCCGGCGAGGGTGGCGTGTGGGTGCCGCAACCGCAAAGGTAAAGGCTCGCAGCCAGTGCGAAGTGCAACATCCAGGCGTGGCGACGAAGCAACACTGAATTCCCCTCCAGATCTGCCAGACAATGCGCTAATCGTTGTTGCGAACCAGCCTGAAGCGAACCAGCAACGATCGATTAAGAAGCGGTCGACACCGAACACTGTAAAAGGAAAAAAACGGCGCGACAATCTTCCAGGCTGCTTCAGTCGCAAAAATCTGAGGAAAATGCTCAGTTTTATTCTGCCTTTAACAAAGAATTCTTCCAGCGTTAACATTCCCGCGCAAGGAATCGCGGTGGGGAGTTAACGCCTCATATACACTGCGGCCTGTGAGTCCTCGTAGATCAATTGAAAGTGTTCGTCGGATGACAGCAGTCTCGCCAGCGGTTTTTGTTTGCCGATGAGAACAAGTTTTGACTCCTGCAGATACGGATCGTCCGCGTACAAGGGATCGCCGTTCTCGGTCAGATAAAAACGATTGTCGAGTTCGTCACCGTAGAGATCGGTGCGGCCGTCGATGGAGACGGGATATTCCGGCATGTACCAAGTGATGAAGTCGCCCCAATCGTAGGTGTTGTACAGCGGCCCTGGCTGTGGATGGTCACGCAAGAAGTTAACCGCCTGCACGGGATAAACCGCGTTGATCGCCAGCCGCAGGTTGAGTGTATTAAAGTCGACGAGATTTGCGTATAGGCCAAGCAATCCGGCCAACACGGCGGCAACACTTAACCTCTCCCAAACCGATTCGGGCTCCGGATACTCATCGCGATCATCCTTTTCTTCGTGTCCGCGTTCGCGTTCGCGCGCTTGCTGAATCTTTTTTTCGGCAACTTCTGACGCGAGACATGCTGCTGCCGGAATGCAGATGAACCAGGAATCCCGCTGCGCGCGAAAGCCGATCACGGCGGCCACGACGAGCAGAAGGAACAGGAAGACATCGAATTGCTTCTTGCGGCCCAGAGCGAAGAAAGCGAAGCCAGTCATCAACAACTGAACGAAATCAGTGTATCCACGAAAATCGAGCGCCTGAAACTCGCGCACGTGAGCAAAAGGAAACGTCGACGACGCGTAGGCGAAGACTACGGCGTACGGGTGGAAGGTGTAAGGCCCGATGCAGGTTGCTCCCACGCATGCTGCCAGAATGAGAAGCAATTTCCGCCACGGCAGAGCTGGCGGCACCAGGGAAGCGGTGAAGCGCGTGCGGCCCATTTGCTCCTGGAGCGTGCTTACGCCCACGAAAAGGGCAACCGCGAATACTCCGTAGACAAATTGAATATGCACATTCACCCATAAAACAAAAATTGCCGGAAGCCAATAGAGAGGGTGCAATCTCGCGGCGCGGCGGGCTTCCAGCAGTAATGTGAGCGTGATGGTAAACAGCGCCATCGAAAAGAACACTGGCCGCGGGTAGACCCTGAAAAGAAATGCGGCACAGGTTGCGGTCGCGAGAAAACACGCTGCCCAGAAAGTTCGGGAGAGACGCCGGGCCATCCAAAACACGCAATACGAGACCGCAAGAGTCAGCAACAAACCGTAAATGCTGATGCCGATGAGATGCAGGCGTAAGTGAAAAACGGAAAGTAAAACTTCATAGATCCAACTGTAGGCAATCCAGGGACGATCGCCTGCGGTACGGGAAAGAATTCCAGTGTGCGGTACCGTGTGATGCTCGAGAATCCAGTCGCCGACTTTCAGATGCAGCCAGAGATCGTTGTCGACGACGCTGTACTTCGGCAGCATGGACGGCGCAGAGATGATGGTCAACAGCAATGCCAACGTGCCAATACGCAACGCCCGACGAAGAAGAGGGCGTCCTTGGCCGCGCACAGGGGCGCCCTTAGAGCTTTGAATTTGCTTCTTCCCGCGCGGGGGAAATCTTGTGCCCGTCGCCTCGGCTTGCGCCATCAGCCGATCACTCCGATCGCTAAAATTTGGCGGAACGAGATTTTATCCTACGGAAGTTACAAACAGTGCTCGATCCGCGGCAATGGCAGCGCGTCGGTTTTGTCCGCTCGGTATAGACTGTCACCCTGTGGCCGGATCGCACGAAAAGATAGGACTGCGCGCAACTGAGGTCAACTACCTGGCTCGCTCTGAGAGCCTGCCATCTCCTCCCGACGCGCCTCCGTTGCAGCGGAACGAAGATCATCTCTGGCAGTTCCCGCTCGAAGTTTCTGAATACGAAAAATTCGCAGATCTGTTGTCAGAGGATGAGCGGCAGCGTGCTTCGCGCTTCCATTTTGAGGTAGATCGCCGCCGGTTCTCGGTGGCTCGGGCTTCGGTACGTGCAATTCTTGGCTCTTATTCATCTACCGATCCGCGCGAACTCGCGTTTACTTACTCGGCGCAGGGGAAACCGTCTCTCGACAAAAAGACCGACGATATTCGATTCAACGTTTCGCACTCGGGCGGACTCGGGCTGCTGGCCGTGACTCTGGCGCGTGAGATCGGTGCTGACATCGAGGCGATGCGGCCGGACGTTGAAACTGACAAGCTGGCGCAGCGATTCTTTTCGCCTCACGAACGCGAAACCTTGTGCGCTCTGCCTGCGCGAGAGCGAGTGTCAGCGTTTTACCGTTGCTGGACTTCCAAAGAAGCGTTTCTCAAGGGAGATGGCGTAGGGCTGTCGCGCAGCCTTTCTTCGTTTGATGTGGAAGTAAACCCGCAGCGGCCGGCTAGTCTGCTGGCGACGCGTCCAGATGAGCGCGAGAAAGAGCGATGGTATCTGCACGACATCAACACCGACGCAGGGTATGCAGCTGCGGTCGCGGTGGAGGGTGTGAGTTCGGTAATCAGGGTATTTCGCTGCAGGGAGTGAGGCGGGTGACCGGAGTATAGTTTCGAAGCACCGCAAGATTACGTTTCCGGAACGATGGCCGTATCCCCGACAAAAATTCATATGCCTGTCATGAGCTTTGCAGGAAATTGCACATATCGTGGGACGATATATTCTCTTTTGTGCGCAAGAGATTGCACTCCGGGACATTTCCACAAGCCGAACGAAGGTAACCTGCGAAAATGAACCTTTTATCCTTATCAACTTACAGTACAATGGCGGAAACATCCGAGGCATAGCACTTGCGTGGGGTAAAGTGGTCCATTCGTTTCGTGTAAACTGTAGGCAACTCGGATCCAGCATCAGCGGAGTCCGCATAGTCATTTTGCAGGTCTGTAGGAATACCCCCCATTGCATTCCTGGAAGTCATCATTGATTCCTTCTGCGAGACATTTGACTTACGTGCAGTAAATCCAAAATCGACGAACAAAATTCGACGAACCTGGGAGGTTCACCCGCTTGTCCGCTTCGACTAGTCATTTGATTGCGCCGCACGGTGGCGAACTCATCGATCTCATCGCATCTCCAGAAAAATCGGCAGAACTGAAGGGGCATTCGCGCGAATGGCCCTCGTGGGACCTGACAGCCCGCCAACTTTGCGATCTTGAACTGATTCTCAATGGAGGGTTTTCTCCTCTGCGCGGCTTCATGACGAAAGCCGACTATGAATGCGTCTGTCACAACATGCACCTGGCCAGCGGCGTTCTCTGGCCGATGCCGATCACGCTCGATGTCACGGAAGAATTCGCGAAAAAACTTACGGCCGGAAGCAGCAAAGTCGCTCTGCGTGATCCCGAAGGCGTGATGCTCGCGGTTTTGCACGTGGAAGAAGTCTGGCAGCCCGATCGCGCCGCGGAGGCGAAAGCGGTTTTCAACAGCACCAGCAAGGCTCATCCGGGCAGCAACTATGCGATGAACATCTCCAACCCGTGGTATGTCGGAGGCCGGGTTGAGGGCTTGCAGCTTCCTTCGCACTACGATTTCCGGACGCTGCGTCTGACTCCTGCCGAACTGCGCGCCGAGTTCGCCCGCCTGGGATGGCGCCGTGCCGTTGCCTTCCAGACCCGGAACCCTATGCACCGCGCGCACGTGGAACTCACCTTCCGCGCGGCGAAAATGGTCGAAGCCAACCTGCTTATCAATCCGAGCGTCGGCATGACCAAGCCGGGCGACGTGGACTATTTCACGCGCGTCCGCTGCTACCAACTGCTGCTCTCGAAGTTCCCGCAGGGTACCGTGAAGCTCGCGCTCCTGCCGCTGGCCATGCGTATGGGCGGTCCGCGCGAGGCCATCTGGCACGCGCTGATTCGCAAAAATTATGGCTGCACCCACTTCATCGTAGGCCGCGATCACGCTGGTCCGGGCTCCGATCCTGAAACCAAGAAGCCGTTCTACGGGCCCTACGAAGCGCAGGAAGTGTTCAAGAAAAACGAAGGCGAAATCGGCGTGACCATGGTGAACTTCAACATGATGGTCTACCTCGAAGAACAGGACAAATATGTTCCTGACAACGAAGTGAAGCCGGGCGACAAAGTTCTAAACATCTCGGGTACGGAATTGCGCGACCGCTTGAACGAAGGCCGCGATATTCCGGCGTGGTTCACCTATCCGGAAGTAGTGCACGAACTGCGGCGCAGTTTTCCGCCACGCGCAAGACAAGGCGTGACCATCTTCTTTACCGGGCTTTCCGGCTCGGGCAAGTCGACCATTGCCAACGTCCTGCTGACGAAATTCCTGGAAGTGGGCGGACGGCCAGTGACCATCCTGGACGGCGACCTGGTGCGCAAGCACCTGTCGTCGGAGTTGGGATTCTCGAAAGAGCATCGCGACATCAACATCCGCCGCATCGGTTACGTGGCGTCGGAGATTACCAAGAACGGCGGCATCGCCATCTGCGCGCCCATCGCGCCTTATGACGCGACCCGCAAGCATGTGCGTCAGATGATCGAGCCGTACGGCGGATTCATCCTGGTGCACATTGCCACGGGTGTTGAAGTCTGCGAGCAGCGCGATCGCAAGGGCCTTTACGCGAAAGCGCGTGCCGGCATTCTTAAAGAGTTCACCGGAATCTCGGACCCCTACGAGGTCCCGGCGGATGCGGAAGTCACCATCAACACCGGCGAGTTGTCGCCCGAAGAGGCCGCGCAGGAAATCATTCTGCACCTTGAGCGCGAAGGCTTCATCGGCGTGAACGGAGCCGGTCAGTAAAAGGGGCTGCACGATGGAACTGTTAACGGCAAAAATCCTGGTGGGATTTGTCGTGGGCGTGCTCATCGGCTTGAGCGGCGTGGGGGGCGGTGTGCTGCTGCTCCCCGTGCTGATTTTTGGCTTGCGTGTGCCTGCGATCATAGCCGTCGGTTCCGACGCGCTGTTTAATTTCTTCACCAAGATTCCAGCCAGCCTGCTTCACCTGAAGAAAGGCACGGTTCGCCGCAAGGTGGTGATTGCGCTCGCGTGCGGCAGCATTCCCGGTTCGTTCTGCGGCGTCAAACTACTCATGTATATCCGTCACCTGTACGGTGATGGCGTGAACAGCTTCATCAAGTCGGCAGTCGGCTGTTTGCTCATCATCATTCCACTGCTCCTGTTGTTTCAGAAGAGAATCGAGGAAAAGGTCGCGAATCACCCGCCGACCATGAAGGGCTTTGCGGGAATGGCGTTGATCGGATTGGTCGCCGGCTTTCTGGTGGGCATGACCTCGGTTGGCTCCGGCAGCATTATTATGATGCTGCTCCTGCTCTTTTACCGCTTTCCGCCAAAGGTCAATGTGGGGACCGACATTGTGCATGCAGTCCTGCTGACGGGCATGACCGGACTGCTTCATTTCAGGCTGGGCAACGTGGATCCGGGGTTGGTCGTGTCGTTGCTGATTGGTTCCATCCCGGGCGGCCTGCTTGGCTCGCATCTCGCGACGCGTGTTCCCATGCTCTGGCTGCGCCGCATTCTATGCGCGCTGCTCCTGCTTACCGGAGCCCGCATGCTGTGGGCGTAAAGTCCACGCTACAAATTTTAAGCAAAGAAATTTCAGGAGACCATGAACTCATCCGCCTACGCCGACATTCTGCAGCGCATTCAGTCCGCGATCGACGCGGCACGCGTGGTCTTTGGCCGCTTCACTCCCGGCGAGATCGAAGCTGAATATAAGGCTGGTCACGATCCTGTGACGGAGGCGGACCGCGCCATCGACTCCGTGCTACGCAAGAATCTGCTGCGCGATGGCGAGGGTTGGCTGTCGGAAGAAAGCGTGGACGATGCCTCCCGCCTGGATAAAAAGCATGTGTGGGTCGTCGATCCTTTGGATGGGACGCGCGAATTCGTTCAAGGAATTCCTGAGTTTTGCGTATCGATTGCCTTCGTGGAAAACGGTCGGCCCGTTGCCGGCGGCATTTGCAATCCGGCGACGAAGGAAACGATTATCGGCGCGGTCGATTGCGGAATTCTTTACAACGGCTCACCTGCGATCCCAAGCCAGCGAGCCGACATCAAGGGCGCTCTGATCCTCGCCAGCCGCAGCGAAGTGAAGCGCGGCGAGTGGCAGCAGTTTATGAATGGCGACTTCCAGATTCAGCCGATGGGATCGGTGGCTTACAAACTTTCTCTGGTCGCTGCGGGGCGGGCTGACATCACGTTCACGTTGACGCCGAAGAACGAGTGGGACGTTGCGGCGGGAGCGGCCCTGGTGGAAAGCAGCGGCGGGTTCGTCGCCACTCTCGACAACGCGCCTCTGCGCTGCAACAACCGCAATCCCCTGCTTGCCGGACTGATGTCCAGCGGTCCGCAGCTGAGAGATCAATTGTTGGAGCGACTCCAGCCACATTTGAAGCTGGCTGAACAGAGTCGTTAGATCGGCGCCGGTAGATCCGCGCTCTCACAGACTACCTATCACGAACTCCGCGTGTTTTTAGTTACGCGGGCTCTCCGCGCCTGCTGCAAGCCCAAAGAAAATAGTTCGAGCTGTAAAACCCTCGCCCCTCACATTAGGAGAGGCATTCGGGGCGAGGGTTTCCGCAATTTACGGCAAGTAGTAGCGGAAAGACGTGAAGAACATGTTGTCGTAGCCGTGCGGCGCCCATGGAATCGTGCCGTTCGTGCCTGTCCACGCGTAGCGCAACACGTAGGAATACTGCGGACCAAATTGCAGCCGGCCGTGCGGACCGTTGTGAGCCTTGATCCAGAAGCCGGCGGTTCCTTCGACCAGGCTCTTGGTATCGGCACTGCATTTGGAAAGCCCGCCGAAGTTGAATCCGCTGGCGCCTAGCGGCGGCGCCGTTTCGGTACCGCAACCGGCTACGTTGAACAGAGGAGACGCATAGCCGACCGGAGTGATCGGGCTGTTGGGATTGTTGGGATCGAATTGCCAGCGCCGCGCGACATACTCTTCGCCGCCGTTCAGATAGAAATCCAAACGCTTGGTGTGCCACTCGATCGTCGCGAGCCCTTGATAGCTGCGCAGCGGAGCCAGCGATCCATCGGCATGAACCGTGGCATCGGGTAAACCGCCGGTGCCGTAACGTCCAACGCCTTCGCCGATGAGCGCGTGCACTCCGAGGTCGAGTTGCTTGAACAGCGTGATGCGCGCATTCGCGCCAACGCCGCCGACAGTGACTGAGTTGTTATAGGCGCCGAGGCCCGAGATCGTATTGTTGCAGTTCGAAGACGCTGGCGGCTCGGCGCAAGGATATACGCGGTCACGGAAGCGGCTCACAACGCCGAAGACTTCATAGTGACCAAAGCCGGGCTCGGCTGCGGCTTTGAAGATGAAGTCGGGCATGGCGTTAAAGGAATAGCTGCCGGCTGGGGAGCACAAAGTTGAAACACTCGTGATCGTGCCCGTCGTGCCTGTGATCGTCGACGTAGTGCAGTTGGTGATGCCGTTGTTGTAGAGTCCGCCGCCCGCGCCCGCGCTGCCAATGGCGAAGTTCGCCGCGTTGCCGCGCGACGCGAACGTGGTCTGAGGATTCTCGGCCGATACGCCAACCCAGAAGTGATTGTTGAAGTTGCGGACGAGCCGAACTCCATACTGACGTGCCCAACTGAAGCCGATGGTGTACTGGGCATCGATCGTCATGGGCAATGCTTCGGTGCGGTTGTCCATGCCGTGCTTGGTTTCGGTGAGCAGGCTCCACATCTGCCCGCCGGTCAGGCTCCATTGATCGGAGGCGACCTGACCCCATACCTGGCGCTGGCGGAGAGTGTAGCTGTTGCTCTGATTATTGTTGGAAGTAATGCCGGCGGAGAGGAAATCGGCTTCGTAGTAGCCGCTCATTTTCAGGCCTTCCATCTTGCCCTCGGCGAGCAAGCTGAATCGCGACTGACGGCCTGAGCCATAGAATTCCGATAACGCATTCTGCCCCGCTCCCGGCATGTTCACGCTGTTGAACGGCGTGTTGATGTCGGCACCGAGCGAGCGATTGCGGTAGACCGATTCGGCCGCTAGAAAGCCTCCTGGGGTAAGCGTCACACCTCTAAAGTGGACGGATAGCGGATTTTCAGATGCGTCTCGAATCGTCTTCTGCGTTTCCTGAAGGCTGAGCACGACGGTGCTGGAATTGCTTTTTAGGTCCGCCACGTCAGTCTTCAGGGCAGCCACGGTCTGCCCCTCCTCGGCTGCCTGTGACGCGACTGAGTCGGCCTTGGACTGCGCCTGCGTTGCCGCGGCCTGGCTTTGATCGAGCTTCTGCTCCAGTTGCTGAATGTGCTGGTCGCGGCTCTGCACTTGCTGGCTGAGCGTCAGGATTTGCTGTTGCTGTGCCTCGATCGCCTGTTTCAGTTCGGCCAGTTGCGCAGAAACCGATGGGGTGGTCGGCTTCGCCTTTGCCACCGTTCCCTTCTTGGAAGTTGCCGACGAGGTCTGCGCCACAACCGGGATGCTGGCCATCAGCGCAGACGCCAGCGCCAAAGCAAAAAGACGTTTCATGTTTTCATCTCCTGGAAAAACAAAACTCTTTGATAAGATCGCTTCCCCTGCCAAACACACGGAAGCCGCGACGCTCAATCGCGCGTTTGCGTTCAAATCACTCTTCCGGCTATCTCTTCTCCTTCAACGGCGGCTTCTCGGAGGCTTTTCTGGCGGCCGATTCGCAACTGGTGGTGCTCGTTACATCACAGGATTGCGCAAAATATCCGAAGGAGACCTGGCTCAGTGTAAGTTCGTCGGTCTCAACGAAAAAGCCCTGGTTGTCGTCGATCATGTAGTACTCGACGTAGGGCCCTCCGGTACCACTCCCCGGTACAGCGGTAAATGTGCCGCTGATGCGGCCAAAGCTATCTGCCTGAGGGGTAAAGGTATCTACTAGTGGAAATGTGCCGGTGCCCGCGAAATTATTGTTGTTGAAAGTATCCAGAGTGCCGGTCAAAGCACCTGAGATTCCGCTGGCGGTAGCTGTCATTTGACCGGTGCCGTCGTTCTCGGCGCCATTCTGCTGGGTAACGCTGACCGCGTATGTCTCGGGGTTGCCAAACGTCAATGTTGATGGATTCGCTGCCTGCGGATAAGCGATACCCGTGCCCACCGCTGGGTACCGCGCATCCTCCCCGCCGACGTATAGAACCAGTGGCGGCGTTCCATCTCCTGTGAGATAGAAGAGAATCGTCGGACGCGGGTGTGGAATACCGGTGAACGTGAGCGCCAAATCTGCCCTTCCGATTTGGTTAGCGTCCACGGAGTATGTACCGCTCAGCGCATCCGCAAAGAACCCGGGCAGCCCCTCAAAACCGAGGCTGACAAAAAAGGTATCGGTAATTCCAGAAACGTTTCCCGCTCCATCCGTATTGAGCACACCCGCGGAGGTAAGGGAAGAAGGGAGAACCGCACCAGTTATGTTGAGGTTGTCATCGAAGCCTGCAATGCCAAAGACATATTGCCCGGAGAGAGACGCGTTCGTGAAGGTTCCGGCAGCCACACCCTGGCTCACGGCGATGCCGGAAGTCATGTAACCGGACGAGCCGCTCTGATCGTCGGTCTCAATGAGCCGGACGTGCGTTGCGTCGACAATGAAGCCGGTGAACTGAATCGAAGCCGGCTGCACGACCCCGAAACAGGTAGCTCCTGTCAACGTGATCGTGACTGCGCCGAAAGAATCGGGCGGAGTTACGTTGCCCGTCACTCCACCGGGAGCGCAACTATAGAGGCGGTGTTCGGTCACTCGCGTGTTGTAGTAATCCTGATCGGCGAGGCTGCCGCTGCCTGAAATGCTGCCGGTTGAAGGATTATTGTCGATGTTAAAAACACCACCGAAGGTCGTAGCCAGCGTCGAACCAAAATTCAGAACGCCATCGTCGGTGCCGCTGGTAACGAAGGCAAACGCTCCGGTGAGCGGCGTCGAGGCCGCCGTCGAGTCTTGAAGTTCAAGAGTCCCGGCCCCCGAATTCCCTAAGGATGTGGCCTGCGTATCGCCTAGCGTCGTTACATCAAGCTCAGCTATCAATGCCTTGGAGCTAGAGACCACTGAGAAGGTGAAAAGCTGCTGAATCAGGTTGCTGTTGTCATTGGACTGCTGAAGATTCAGCGTCATCGTTCCGCGTCCGTCGGGACCTATGAAATAGGAGCTGGGAGCGGCTGCGCCTTGAAGTGTATAAGTGACGGATTGGGGATATACGTTTACGATTTCCTCGCCGCCGGTAATGTTGCCGTTTCCAGCGAACGTCAGTACGCCCGCATCTTGATAAGGGTAGCCGCTGCTGCCGTCGGTACCCTGAGTCTGAAAAACATACGTGCCAGTGAGCACGGTGGAGTAAGAAGTCACGGTCACAGGAGTGATAACGTTCTGGGTGTGATCGGCGGTGGCGAAGACCGTGACGTTAACCGTTAGCGAGCCGCCAGTGAAAGTTGAAGGCGGAGCATACGTGACGGCAGTACCGCTCGCCGAGTGCATCGTCGGGATGCTCAGCGTGCCGCACGGCGCCTGCAGCGGCTCGGGATTCGAACACGTAATGGCCCAATCCACCCCGTTGTTCCCGGAGTCATTGCTCACAACGGGCGTGAACTGGACTCCGGCGGTGCTGCCGACGGAAACGGTCGTGCTCGAGGGAGGCGGATTCAGCGCGATCGAGACTGGTGGCGGCGTTTTCGAGGATCCCGTACTGCTCCCGCCGCAACCCGTCAAAAGGGCGATCGCCCCTGCCAAACCAATGACTAAAATCTGTCGCATCGCGTCCACCGAGTGCCTCCTCAAGAAACCGTCACCCATCTGTCTGCAACTTCCGGCAACTTCGAAAACAGCTTTTGCCGCGCTCTGAAGCGCGAGTCCCTACTGGCCGAATCCTCGCAAGTAAATCGTTTGCACCAGCCCGATCTGGCTCGGCGTGCTGTACGTGATCGTGATCTGGCCGCGATCGGATCCCGTGATCTTGGGCGTGAAGGTCACCGAGAAGGTGCAACTTTCGTTCGGAGCCAGCGTCGGCGGACAGGTGTCGGTTTCGAGATAGTCCCCTGTTACCAGCTTCGACGCGAAGCTCACGGTCGCCGAGTTCGGGTCGACCGGATCGTTAAACAGCGTGATGTTGAGCGTGTTGCTCGCACTACCCTTAATCACGTATCCGAAGTCAAGACCAGCACCCGGCGTCAATCGCAGAGGGCTGGGAGGATTCGTCTTGATCTCGACGGGGAAGCGCCCGCTGTCCACTTCGCAGTTATTCTCAGCAGGATTGTTGGCATCACCGCACCAGGCCGTGTTGAGCTGCAAGAAGTCGTCGAGCCCTCCGCCCGCGTCCGCGGTAAGTCTCGACCAGGTTCCAGGCTGCGGAACGAAAGTGATCTGCAGACTGCAGGAGTTGCCAGATTGTCCAAACGGTTGCAGCGTTTGCCCCGAACACTGATCTGCGGAAATCACAAAATTTGGAGTGCCGCTGCCGCCCTTGCTCACAGGCAGATCGGTGTCGCAGAAATACTCCACGGTCGGAGCGTTCACCAACGGTGGCAATAGGTCAAAGTCATTCAGGATGGGACTACTATTATTCAACCCGATCACCGCGGTCTCGGCGAGTTGCAGGCCGGTAGTCAAGGGCGTGCCGTTGGGGTCCAATGGCGGCCGTGGTGTCGCGGGGCCAAGAAAGGAACTGGAAAAGACGCAAGGCCCGGCCGAAGGCAAAATCGTCACTGCCTTCGGGCTTTGATTCGTAAAAGTAAGAGTCTGGGGAGGGCTGGCTTCTCCAACCGCTTCGGCTCCGAAGTCGAGCTCAGGCACCGACGGAACCACCGCGCTGAGTCCGAAGCCTGTGGCGGGCAGAGAGAATTGGTTATCGGCATCGACGCCGCCGGAAGGCACCGTCACCGTTAAGGTTGCACTCAACTGAACCGGGCACAGCGCGGGTGCCAGACCATTGATGGAACTCGTCCCTTGCGCCTGCGGCAACCATGGGCAACTCTCTTGCGGAGCAAATGAAACCGTGATCGTGCAGCTGGCTCCAGCGTCGAGCGTGATGCTTCCCTGCTGGGTGCAATTGTTCTGCTCGGTGAAATTCGACACCCCGTTGAAGTCACCACCAAAGATGGGGAATTGATAAAACAGGGCGCTATCGTTATCGGAGAAACGCAGAGTAGCTCCGCTCAACTGAGAGCCGGTATTATTAGTCAGAGTCACGGTTTGACTGGTGGCAGGCGAACCTACGAGTTGGGCCGGGAAGATCAGGGCAAACGGCGTGATGGTGATCGGTTGGTTGCAAGCCTTCGAACTGCCTATCGCCAGACAGAGATTGCCCGAATCTCCCTGCCCGCTGCACGGTTTGGTTGTAACGACGTATCCGCCGCCGCTCTGTCCGGCATGCGCTCCATTCACGTTGTGCAGAACATAGCCGGATTGCGTGCTGTCGAACGAAACCGTCGTTGGACCACTGCCGGCACCGGGCGTGGCGCCAATCTGGCCGACAGGCAATCCGTTGGTCGAGAATATCTGAAGAAGCACGGTGTTGCCGGTGATTGTGCCGTTCAACGAGGCTGTCGCCAGGCAGGGATAGTCCGTGAGCTGAGTTACTGGGTCGATAAAGTTGATCGTGCCCGTTACGGTCGCGCTGCTGGCGCCGACGTTCGCACCCTGCGTAAATGTGCCCGAGACCGCAAAGTCCTGGTTGCTGAAGGATGCACTGGTTGTGCTGTGGAAGAATCCCTCAAACGCTCCCGTCAAGGGAGGCACTAGAATGGCGCTCCAGGAACCAGCATCTTCCGCAAGACCGCAGGGCATAAGCTGCCCGTTCACATTTGCGAAGCCCGCCGAAACGCTGTATGTGCCTTTCTGAATGCTTTGGTTGTCCGAACTGAGCGAACCGCCGCTGAGCGTAATGGTCTGCGTGATGGGATTGCCATTCTGATCCAGCGAACCGACCGATGCGGTTAGGCTGATGCCCTGGCCGCTCATGGTGCCAGTCACTTGCGCGGTCCCGCTGTTGCAAATGATGTTTGCGCCGCCATTGGACGAAGGCAACACAATCGACAACGCGATCTGCCCTGTGATCGATCCGTTCTGCTGCAGCAGAAAGCCTCCCTGCAATGGGCTGGCGACGAAAGATGTCCCGGTGGTAGCCATAGCAAACTGCCAATTGCCCGCGATCTGAGGCGGACCCTGCGGCGAGTGCGAACCGCTGCTGCTGCCGCCGCAACTCGAAAGAGTCAGAGACAAGGCGACTGCGAGGAAGGCGCCGGCGATTCGCCATGCCAGCTCTGTTTTTCTCCACAACCTATCCATTCTTTGATCCTCAGAAGGTCTCTGATCCTCAGTCTCTGATCCTCAGTCTCTGATCTTCAGTCTGATCTTCAGAAAGCGAGCTTTAAGGCGAACTGGATTGTGCGAGGGCGATGCGCATCCACCGGGTGCAAGAAGGAAGCGCCGGTCACGCAGTCAACGCCGCCGCCCTTGTAACCTGCGGAAAACGCCGGGCCTGCATAGCAGCTGACTATATTGTTGCCTGTGCTGCCGGGATTATCCGGGTCGTAGATGCGGAATTCTGTGTGATTGAAGATGTTGAATGCCTCCGCACGGAACTCAAGCTGGCTGGCTTCAGTGACCTTGAAATGCTTGGCAATCGCCATGTCGAAGTTCAGTTGCCGCGGATTGGTCAGGAAATTACGGCCCGCGTTGCCGAACGTCAGTCCGCGCGGAGCCACGAACTGAGAAGGATTTCCCAGCAGCGGGCCAAAACTCTGGATGTTGTTGCCGGGCTTGGCCTGACCCGGCACCACGTCGGGATACGACGCCGCGATTCCGAGATTGCTTGAAACTCCGGCATTGTCGGTGACGGAAATTCCGGTATTGCCGGCGGTGTTGATCACACTGAAGGGCGTGCCGGAATGAAACAGCGTGATTCCGGAAAATTCCCAGCCATCGAGAATGCGCTGCCCGATTCCGGAGCAGCACTTCGTTGCCGGCGCGGAGGCATCCGCCTCCGGCTCTGGTTCGCGCTCATCGGTCCAATTGCGAATGCCGCGCGCCAGTCCTTTGAGGGAGAACTGATAGATGTAGTTGAAAGTCAGCAGATGCCGTTCATCGAAGTTCGAACTGGCGCGATTCTCGCGGAGATCATACGAGTTGACCAGCACCGGATCGCTGCGGTCCGAGGAATCGTCGATTGAGTGACTATAAGAATAGGAGACGCCGGTGGTGAGCGCGCCCTGCGTGCGCCGCGCGGTGAACTGAAATGCGTGGTAGTTGGAGTCGGCTACGTTTTGGAGCGACAACACTCGCCCGAGTCCCGGATACGGCCGCAGCTTCAAGGAGTTGACGTTAGGCGTGTTGAAGTTCGTGCAGGCCGCCTGCATGTACACGTAGGCAGGACTGCTGGGGCCGATCAGCGTCCCGCTCTCGAGTTGAAACGCTTCAGTACCGTCGCCCGGTTTCCCCGTTCCTCCCGGCGGCGGAACAGTGCAGTCATTCAACGTCAAAGGCTCGTTGGGTCCGAAGGGGTTCTGGCTGAGGGGCAACGGCGGCAATTGGTTGAGCTGGCGCTCGACCGTCAGGTGCGTGCCTTTGCTGCCAGCATAGCCGACATTGATTACGAGATTGCGACGCAACTCATGCTGCAGTCCCACGCTCCACTGTTGGACATAAGGCCAGATGGCTCGCGTGGGGATGGACGTAACATCGATCGGATAGAGCGCATTCGGCGGTCCCACGAAGCCCGGCCCGCCGCAGTAGTTCCCGCTGCCGACGGCCTGGTTAAAGGTCGATCCGTAGCCGACGCCGCCGATGCACATCAGGCTGTAGGGATTTGGCTGCGTCACGCTCAAAACGACGGGAGCGCTTGCCTCAAGTGATCCTGTGTTCGCTTCGTTGCCGATGCCGTGCTCGTAGAAGATGCCATAGCCAGCTCGAATGGAAGTCTTGCCGTCGCCTTTCGGATCCCAAGCGAAGCCAACACGGGGCGCCCAATTAAACAGGTGGCCCTTCATGCAGCCGACGGGAACTCCGCCCGTGCCGCACTGCACAAGCCCTAATCCACTCACGACACCAGGGTCCAATGCGAACGAACTCGGATTGAACGTGACCGGATTCCCGTCGTCGAGCAGGATTCCGGCGAGCGGGTCTACTGTAAAGCGGCTCTTGTCAAAGTGCGCGGGATCCCAATTCCATGCGGCTTTGTTTTTCTCGCGGTACGTACCGAAGAGACTCAGGCGCAATCCCAGATTGACCGTGAAGCGGCTGCTCACCTTCCAGTCATCCTGAAAGTATGGCTCCGCGAGCTGATAGCGCTGGTAGTAGCGATGCTGCCCGGAATCCTGTGTAAAAGTCTGAATGAACCCCTCTGCATCGTTGGTGGGACCGGCCTGCTGCGCGAGGAAGTCGGCGAACGCATTTCCGGTGCTGTTCGCCAAGTTGCTGTAGGTAACCAGGCCTTGCAAATCTCCCGACGCGGCGCCGATGACGTTGTTGTCCTGATTGCGCTGGTAGTGGATGTACTCCGCGCCGAACTGCAATGTGTGCCTGCCCACAGCTTTTCCCACGTCGTCGCGTATTGAGTACGTCGGATTCGAGTGCTCCCAAGGCATGTACGAGGGATCTTCGACGAAACCTCTGCCGCCATATGCGGCATTCGTGCCCAGAATCGCGATGCCCGGCACTTTGCCACCGAAACCATTATTGAAGACATAGCCCATCCCGCATTCCACAATTCCTGTGTAGGGATCGACACTCAGCGAAGGATCGCATCCGCCGGTTCCGATGAGGGGTTGATCAAGCGCAGGATTGCGCTGGAATTGAGCCCCGCCAGGTCCGTTTCGATCGGCCAGTGTGATCTTGGCATTCGTGTAGCTCAGAACAATCGTATTGATCACAGTTGGCGAAATCGTGTGAGTCAGGCTCGCAACCAGGCTCAGTCCGGGCCCCACGAAACGGTTTTGAATCGTCGGAAAGGTTTCCGCGGCCGGATTGGTCACACTCAGATAGTTCCACTGAGGAGCAAGCACCGTGGTGTCCCAGTCGTCGTGAATGTAGCGAAAAGACAGCCGCAATTTTTGCGTGAGATTGTGATCGATGCGAAACAATTCTTCCCGCCAATATGTCGAGGGCGACACGGCAGCGACGTAGCAGCGGTTCGGGTCATCGGGCCCGAGCAGAGTTGTGAGTGGCAAAGCGAAATTGCAGCCGATCGGAGAGTTCGGTAGCGGAATCAGATTTGCATTCAGGATGACGCGCGCATTCTTGTCGACACCCAGCGGCGCAGCCACCCCGGGACTCGGCGCACCTTCCAGAAAGTAGGCCGCCTCCTCCGTGTGGATGGAGCCAAAGTTACCGAAGGCCGGACAGTCCGGATATTGCGCGCGATCGAAAGAAGGGCCGCTGGTGCCGATCGGCGGGCAGACGTCAGTAAAGTCGAACACCTGCGGAACCTGCCCCGTAGACGCATTCGGCGGACCCAGGTTCAGCCCGACGCCTTGCGGGGTCATGATCAGGCCGCGTTCTTTTAGACCCGGAACCGCTTGGTTATAGTCGACCGGGGTCTTTTCCAGTCGAACTTCTTCTGAGAAAAAGAAAAATGTCTTGTCTCGCTTGGCGTTGTAGAAGCCGGGAATTATTACCGGCCCGCCGAGCGTTCCGCCAAAGTCTTGACGGCGATAAAGTGGGGCCTTGCTGGTGAGATCGAAGTAGTTGCGCGCGTTGAACGCCTCATTCCGGACGAAGTCATACACGTTGCCATGAAACTGTGACGCACCCGACTTGGTCGTCACCTGCACCGTACCCGAAGCAGTCCGTCCATACTGCGCGCCGTAGTTCGAGGTAAGAACCTTTACCTCCTGAATCGCGTCGATGCTGGGGTAGACCACCAGCGTGCTTGCGGACCGATTCAGTCCGGTGTTCAATACATCGCTGCCATCGATCTCAAAGGTGTTGTACTCGACGCGTCCGCCGTTCACGCTGTATTTCACGCTGCCCGTAACTCCGACTTTTCCTTCGTCCTGGCCGGTTTGGTTGCTGACGCCGGGTGCAAGCGCAATCAACTGCGAGAAGTTACGACCGTTGAGTTGGAGCGTGGCCACCTCCTTTTGATTGATCGTGCCCGATACCGTTGCGTTTTCGGTTTCCACGTGGCCGACGTTAGTGGATTCGACGTTGACCTTCTCTCCCACGGTGGCAGGCTCCATGGGAGCGTCTAACGTGAGTTCCAGGCCTGCGGGCAGGTTGATGTCGGAGAACACCTTGTCGGTAAAGTTAGCGACGGTAACTGTCAGTCTGTAGCTGCCGGGAACAAGATCGGTAAATGAGTAAGTTCCGGTTGCGCTGCTCACAGTCTCTTTCTTGACAGGACCATCGAGAGTTACCTTTGCCCCGGCGACGACTGCTCCAGTCGGATCGGTAACAGTTCCACTGATCGAAGTCTTATCACCGCCTGCAACAGAGCCGGACGCAGGCTGTTGCCCTACAGTTCCCGGCGGCGGGGCCGGCATCTGCGGTGCAGGCATCTGTGGCAGCGGTTGCTGAGGCGCAGGCTGCGCGTACGCCACACAGGCACATGGCGCAGCAAACCCCACCGCCAAGGTCAGGCAGACCAGAACAAAAGAAGTACCGGCGTTGAAGCTCAAGGCTGCGCCCTCTCCCGAGTGAGAACTTTTTTGTTTGGGTGAAACGAGCAGCGATTCTAGAGGAGGCTTTGCGCCTTCAAAGTTAAAATCAGATTAAATTGTTCGCCACGCACAAGTTATTTTCTCCGCAGCAAGCGTGCTCTGATTTCCACATGTAACACGCGCGTAACAATTTATTGTTCAAGGTTTCACATCTGCTTTTCAGCGAATCCTTTATCCTGCGCACGATTCGCCTCACAAACCGTTAATGCGTGAGCACAATCAATCAGTCCATTTCACCCTACGTCCCCACGTGCGTCGTTCTTAGTGCGCACAAGAATTGGCTGTTTGTATTCAACCAAAAGCATCAAGGAGAATCTCAATGTCGAGAATGAAAGCACTGTTCGCGGCGTTTGTTGTAACCGCCGCGATGGCGGCTCTCGTCCCCTCTGCCTCTGCCGTTGTGACGTCCAAGGGCCAAGTCGTGGTCTCTGGCTCTTCGGCTCTCTGGCAGACAATCGCTTTGGCAGCCTTCAACAACGGCGGTTGTCCGCTGGCCAAAGTTAAAGTTCACCCGCCCTGCCAGCACTGGACGTCGAAAGATAATTTCAACCTCACCGACTCTCGCCCCACGAAAGTAAAGAAGAATCGTGGCGGACCGGGAACCGCGGCTGTCGACACGGGCGGGATCTGGATTGTTTGGGATAGCGGTACAGCCACTGCCCGGAACGTTTGGGCTTACATCAAGGTGGACTCCGTTGTCGGCGACCGCTGCCTGTTTGCCAACCCGGTTTGCACCATCACTCCACCGACGGGTGAGACTTGGGCCGCCGGAAACAAGATTTCGTCAGCTCTCTGGGGCGGTGATTCTGCGGTTCCAAGCGACGTTCAGACGCTCTTCACCAAGACGGTCGGAGCAGTCACCGGCGTAAAGGTCAACACGGCGGGCACCGACATTCGTCCGGAAGATGGTGCGTGGGCGCAGTGCCGCGTGAACTCTGCGGCCGGCAACGGAACTCCCGGCTTCGGCGATGGACTCGACGGACTCGGATATAACACGCACAACGCTTCGGGCACGTGCGCGCAGTACGCAGTCGCCACCACGAACCTGAGCCAACTGGTTGGAAGCCCGATTCAGAGCGGCACTTCTACTGCTGTCGCGAACGTCCTGGCGTTCAACATCAGCGGCAAAGACCCGTTCACGAATCTAGCGGTTGCAGCTACCACCACCATTTCTGTGGGCGCCTCTCCGATCACTTTTGTCTTCAGCCGCAGCAGCACCGCCAATGCCGGCCTCAATGGCTTGACGAATGCATCCAGCACCAATCTTCAGACGGTTTTCTCGGGAACCAACTGCGATGCCCACGTGCTTGACTCCAGCATCGCCTCTGGTACCGATATCAACGTCTATCTTCGCGAACCTCTCTCCGGCACGATGAACACCACCGAAGCGACGGTGTTTCGTCGTGCGGTTGAAACGCAACCTAGCAATAATGTTCTTGGGAGCAGCCAGGAAACCGGCGTGGGCGCCGCCAAGCTGAGCAACACGCCTTGCTCCTCTGGAACCGGAGCCCGCACCCGCGGCATCGGCACTGGCGAAGTCGTGGCTGACGTCCTCGGCTCTGGCGGCACGAAGCTCGATGGAATCGCTTATGCGTTCTTCAGCTTCGGAAACGTAAGCACCATCGCCGGCAGTGCGAGCTACGGCTACGCGACCCTGGACGGAAACGACCCGATCGGACCGATCGCTGCGTTTCCCAACCAGGAACTGCCGAAGTGCACCTTCCCATGCAGCGAAAGCTCGGTGTGGGGCGGACCTTCGTTCCCGGCGCTCCGCAGCGGCAATTACTCGGCCTGGTCGACTCTGCGTCTCGTAACCTTGACCACGAACTTGACCAACGTTCAGGATTTGGTTAGCGCGTCGCACGTCTATGCCGTCAACTCCACGCCTGACTACATTCCCGCTTCGGCGGTACCCACCGGTTGCTCAGTTTCCGGCGGCACCTGCCAGGACAATGGAATGCAGATCTGGCACTCCCACTATCAGCAGTGCGATGGCAATGCCACCTCGGGCACCTGCCCGGGAGCCGATAGCATCGGCGGCGCGGCCAACAACGGAACGTTCGATAGCAACAACAATCCGAAGACCGGCGACGCCGGCGGCGATATGGGTGGCTGCACCGAGCCCACGCCGCTGACTGCAACACAGGACGTCGGGATCATCCAAATCGGACCCGGCAACGCCTGCTCGGCTGGTGCAGTTCGCAACTAGCTGATCAGTTCAACCAATCGATGCGGGCCGCTCACGGTGGCCCGCATCTTTTTGATAATGGCAAGAACCAATTTCGTGCTGGCCGGGCGCCAACTTGGCCAGAATTAAGACCATAGGGGAGCAAGAATGATGTCGTTCGTAACCTCGCGTATTCGAGGATCAATGCAGTTGATGAAGTTCTTTGTTATTGGAATTGCCTTGCTATTTTTGGTGCAAAAAGGCTTCGCGCAGCTTGAGCCGCCCATCATTACGAATCTCAAAGACACACGGTTTCGCGACGTAAAGGAAGATTTTTCCACGCCGTCGCTGAGCACGAGCCACTTGCTGGCTGTGCGCCCATTGGTCGGCATGGTCGACGATGAGTCAAAGTACACGGTTGAGCTGCTTCAGGTGCAATGGCGATGGGGAGATCCGATCGATCTTTACGTAATGAAGCCTGCAGGTGTGAAGAAACCGCCAGTCATCCTCTATCTGTACGGATATCCTTCCGACACCGACATCTTCAAGAATCCGAAATTTCAGGAATACACCACCAGGAACGGTTTCGCCGCGGTTGGTTTCGTGACCGCTCTTACCGGTCACCGTTATCATGACCGCCCGATGAAAAAGTGGTTCGTCAGCGAATTGCAGGAAAGCCTGTCAACTTCGGCGCACGATGTGCAGATGGTTCTCAACTATCTGACGTCCCGCGGCGATCTCGATATGGATCGCGTGGGTGTTCTGGCTCAATTCTCAGGAGCAAGTATCGGAATCCTTGCATCGGGCGTAGATCCTCGAATCAAGGTTTTGGACGCGATGGACCCTTGGGGCGACTGGCCTACGTGGATGGCTGATTCCAGATTCGTGCCGCAGGCCGAACAGCCCGACTATGTGAAGCCAGAGTTTTTGAGCAAGGTCGCCGGTATGGATCCGGTGGAGTGGATGCCCAAAATGCAGACGAAGAAATTTCGCTTGCAGCAAAGAAATTTCGACACGGAAACACCCGCGGCCGTGAAAGATAAATTGCAAGCTGCGGCTCCCTCAAACGCAACGGTTGTGCGATATAAGACGCGCGTCGAAGCCGGAGAGGCCATCGGACGCGGCGGCGAGAAGAGTCTCGACTGGCTCAAGCAACAACTTAGTTCCCTCGCGTCCCCGGAACAGGACCAGGCGATTGCAACCGGAATGCCCCGCTGAACGGGCGGCAGCAACGCTATAGCTAATCGATATTGCTTCGCCGAGCTTACCGGGATAACACCTAGTCCGAAAGGCTTAACCCACGCGGCAGTTGGCCTTTGTGGCCGATTTCCCGACGAGAAGCCAAGGGTTGATTTCCACAGATCCTGATCGAAATTAACCGTTGGTTAATCTCCTTGTCATCCTCACGAAATACCTTTGCATGACACTCACTGCGCGGATTCTTCCCAGGAAATATTGAATCCTGCTCTGTCAAACAAAAAATGGACAGCCCACTTCGACCCTCCCCCAGTCCAGTGCGTGCCGCCGATTTCGGGCAACAGGCAGTGAAATCGAGTGAATACGGAGCAAACGTTTCTCCACATAGCGTTGCGCCACATGGAGTGAGTTCCCTTGCGCCGCCGCCCTTGTGTCAAACACAATTGAGCGCCATTCCCGTCCCCTCGAGAATTACTGAACAACAAGCTACTGATACCCTTGCAAGTCCACGCGACATCTTTGTCGCCCTGAACTACGGGCTGGAACTTGTCAGGTGTGGGGCAATGCTGGTTGCCGGCGAGGGTCGGCCGAATGTGGCCAATCGAGCCGCTCTCACAATTCTGAACAAGCAGGATGGGCTTTCGCTCGCGAAAACCGGGCTTGTGGCGGACCGGGCTTCGGACACACGACTGCTTTTGAAACTTCTTCAGGACGCAATCCAGTGGCCTGAGCAGGGGGAGCCCAAAGAATCGCCTGTGACGCTGCCTCGCAAAAATGCTCGCTCCTCACTCGTCGTGCGCGTAGTTCCTGGGCCCGGACTGGACTGCTGGCCCAACCCCGAAAATCGGTCTGCTTTGGTGATGATGTACGATCAGGATCTCGGCCTCGATGTGAATGTCCCGATGCTCTCGAGACTTTACGGGCTTACTCGCGGCGAGGCGGCGTTGGCGGCCAGCCTCATGAGGGGAAAGTCGATCGAAGAAGCCGCGGACGAGTTATTCATCAGTCCACACACCGCGAGGACCCACCTCAAACGCATTTTCATGAAGACCGACACCCACCGGCAGACTGAGCTCGTCGTCAGGATTTTCCCCGCCGTTTTATGACAGAAATACCCTATTTGAGGGATTACAAGGTTGCGATTTTCCCGCACAGTACGCTACGAGGAGGACTGTACTATGCTCGCAAGCGGCAGCGCTCGATCTCTGGTTCTTCAACATTTCCTCGCCGCCATGCTGTTGGCCATCTGTATCCCAACGCTGGCCCATGCCGACTCCACAATTACCTTCAACAACAAGCTCGGAAAAACGGGAACCCCGTCCGTGGGGTCCAACGGTCCGTTTAGCCTCTCCGGCTCGGGCATGACCTCAACGATCGATGGAGGAATCACTGGTACGCTCTCCTTCACTACAGGTGCCTGGAACGGCGTCGGTAGTCTCCAGATGGGGGGCAGCTGGAGCGGCACAGGCAGTACCTTTACCATCAGCGCGGCAGGCTTGGGAATCATTTTTCAAGGGACCTTCAGCGGAGACATCACTTGGACTCTGGAGAGCCCGACGAGCTGCACTATGTGCGTCTACCAGTTGGGCGGTGGGTTGAGTGGCACTTACTATGCGAACGGAAAAGCGGCCGGTAATGGAGTGCCCATCATAAACGGCGGAACCACTCAGCTTGACCTAACTTCAATCGGAGGGCTGTACAACGGCGGGACCGGGTCATTGATCATCACGGATAGGGGCGGCGTCACGACGCTTACCGTCCCAACAGCCGTGCCGGAACCCGGTTCGCTGGCGTTGATGGGAACGGGACTGCTGGGCGCGGGCTTCGTGGCGCGGCGTAAGGTCAAGTCGAGTTCGTAAGAGTTTCGGCGGGGCGGAAACAAAGCGAGCACAGTCGTTCGTGCGGGCCTCTTTCGAAAAAGAGCATCACAGTGGAACCAACGCAGCGTCCGTCATACGGACGCTGCGCTTTTTCGCAGTCGTGGGCTAGGCACGCATCTCACAATACCTCGTTTGGGGGATTACACGTTTTCGACAATTCGCGATGATGCCGGAAGCGAGGTGCGCCCATGCAGACTTGGGTAATTCGAGAACACGGCTTCAACGGTAACATCATGCTCAACTCGGAACCCGACCATAATTACTACAGCTACTCGCTATGGCGTGCGCGGACCGGGGAACATCTTTTTGATGGTGCTGCGGGCGATCTGGCTGAGGCCATGGAATCCCTGCATGCCCATATCAGCTTTTTGTCTGCAGGACAGAATGTCGAATAGCCGCAGCTGACTAGCTGCGTTCCTTATGAGAACAATCCGATTGGCGCAAGCAGCTCCTGACAGCAATCGAGCTGCCCGAAAGACCGAAAGATTTGAGATCGTCGATCTCGGCCCCTTCGACCACAGCCGCAACGACGTGCTGGCTCTCAACGATGCCGGCCAGTGCGCTGGCGTTTCTCACAATCATGAGACCGGACGAGTGGAAGCCTTCCGGCAGGAGGGTGGAACCCGCACGATGCTGGGAACACTGGGCGGCTCGTTCAGTATCGGTCGTGCGTTGAATGACCGCGGGGAGGTTGTCGGCGGCTCGCTGACGGAAGGCGACGAAAAGTTCCACGGATTTATTTACCGCGATCGCCAGTTGCGTGACTTGAACGACTTTCTGAGTCCCGCCCCGGAGGCGGAGCAATGGGAACTCCTGCAGGCCTTGGCCATCAACAACCATGGGGAGATCATTGCCATCGGTTGCCACGCTGGCGAAGATCGAATTGTTTTGCTGCGGCCTACGAGGGCCAAACCGGCGGGAAGCTGCCGCTGATACCTCGTAACGGAGGTCGACTGCGCCTCGAGCACCGATGGCGGCTCTGCTGCAGCCGGTGTGTTTGACCGAGAGAAACGCGCATATTAGAATCGCGTTGCTTGTAATGCTCGTCCCGCCTATCGCCCACTATCATGGAGTTCACAGTCCTCAGGGAATTTCCTCTGGCAGACATTGAAGCGGCGTGGCGCGACTACTTGACGCGACTGGAATGTCCCGCGCATTACGATTCTCCGGAATATTTCTCCGAACCTCTTTGGGCCGGCAGGCGGCCGTTCGCCGTTCTTGCTCTGGAGAACGGCAGCGTAAAGGGAGTTGTTACCGGAATCCATCCTGACAAGAATGCGATGTGCGGTCTGCCGTCGCGGCCGCAGATCAGCGTTGACCCAACCTGCGATAGAGAATCGGCCCTTGCGTCGCTAGCGCTCGGATTGGCAGCCGCCACGAAATCGGCTGGACTGGTTAGCGTCTTCACCTGGCCATCTCTGCCGCTCACATCGTTCGAAAAACGAGGCTTTAAGTGTCAACCGCTGCCGGGAAATGTCGTGCTGGATTTGACCCTAGGGCCTGACGCTCTTTTCAAACAATTCACGAAAGACCGACGCAGGAACATTCGGTATGCCGAGAAGAACGGCATCGAAGTTTCCGAAGCCAAGTCGCCACAGGATTTTGCCGATGCCTACGCTGTGTACTCCAACTGGCGCGAACGGCGGGGCGATCAAGCCCGCGGAAGAACATTGAGCTTCGAGGTCTACTGCCAGACCATGTCTCTGAAGCGCAACCGGCTGCTGCTGATCGCGCGGCTATCGGGTAACGTGATAGCGACGAACATTTTCCGATTCTTCCCCGGCGGATTGTTCGAGTCATCCGCCAACACTTCGCTGAAAGACTTTCTCCATTTAAAGCCCAACGATCTATTGCAGTGGCGAGGCATTGAATGGGCCTGCAATCATGGGCTCCGCCGCCACTCCCTCGGAGGCTCCCACGAATTCCTGCTGCGCTTTGGAGGAACGGTTGTTCCGGTTCTCCGCTACCGACGCGACGGGACGTGGCTGCGCAGCAATGATCTGCAGGATGCCATGCAGGGCATTGGAAGGCGTTTAGTTCGCAAAATGCCTGCGGTCGTAGAAAAGGGCCTGCGCAAATTGGCGGGCAAAGAGAAAGCTCCCCGAAGCTAACAGGGATTACTTGGCAAAGTGTTCGTATAGATTGCGTATTTTTCTGTCGATTTGATCTTCCGCAACGCCATCGGGCTTCCTGATTCGAAAACGTTATAGGCGGGTGTCACATACAGAACCCAGCATTGGCGAGCATTCTCACGCAATGACCCCGCCAGATTTCTGGCTAATGCCGACGTGATCTCAAGCGATGACGGATTGTAGAGAAAAACAAACAACGGACCGGGCGGGATTGGAAATTGGGTGAAGTCGGCACAAACAGAGCTGATGTCCCGGCACTTCTGCGTGGCGCTTTTGTATCGTTTGATGTTGTCTTCGGCTATGTCATGCAACTCGCGTGAGAACTCCACGCCGACTACCTTGCGAAACGGAAATTCTGACGCCATGAGCAATACGCGGCCCTTCCCTGATCCGAAGTCGATAAAAACCAGATCCTCCAGGCGTGCGTTCACGGCGGCCAGCGCTTCGCGAAAAACTTCAGGAGGAGTCGGCCAGTATCCATCGGAATAAATCCAGTTGGAGCTCGCCACATCGAGGTCGCTAAGAGCAACGCGCTTGCTGGTCTCGATCCCATGTTGACGGTCGAATTCGTCCTGCACACGGTAAGTCACAAAACTCTTGCGGTTCTTGAGATAGTGGCGCAGGAGAGTATAGGGTCCGATGGCGCATCGCCAGATCGTTCCGGAAACCCCGTGGGTACGAAGGGACTTCTGGATTCTCGGCAGGATCGTCTTTGTAACGCGTGGCACGGGAACCTTCGAGATCAGAAATTTATTCAAATTATAATAACGGAGCCGCGACGGCCACAGACCCAGACGCGATGGAAAAAAGACGGCTCTCCAAATTAGCGCTGCGAAGTCCTTCGGATTTTGCACGAACCTTTGAACTGGAGTTAGATTTCGAATGATGCCAGGAGTTCACTTTCTCGTTCCAGCGGTCGATCGTGGCTGAAGCGCTACGAGTGCTTTATCTCATCGGACAGTTTCCTGCCCTAAACCATCGCTATCTCCTGGCAGAAATCCGGCAACTCCGCAAACTTGGTATTGAAGTCGACGTAGTCTCAGTAAGTCCTCCTGACAGACCCATCCATCAACTCACTCCGGAAGAGCGCGACGAGTGCGTGCGCGTCTACTTTCTGAAGTCGGTGCCGATCGGCAAAGCTGTTGCGATGAATCTTGCGGAATTCCTGCGGCATCCGCTGCGCTACGTGAGCGGACTGCTGTATGCGCTCAAGCTTGGCGGATTCGATGCCCGGCAAATCTTTTATCACTTGGCCTATTTCGCCGAAGCGGTCCTGATCGGCCGATTGATGCGACAGCGCAGAATCTCGCACGTTCACGCAAACTTCTCCGCTACCGTTTCGCTGATCGTAGTACGAACGTTTCCCGTCACCATGTCTTGGGTGGCACACGGCTTTGGAGAGCTGCACGACCCCGCGGCAACCCACCTGGCAGAAAGAGTCAAGGGAGCGCTATTCGTCCGCTCGGTCAGTCATTTCGGGATCAGCCAGATGATGCTCTCGTCTCCCCAAAGCGAATGGCACAAATTTGTCTATGCGCCGTTGGGAGTCGATGTAGCTGTTGCAGAAGCAAATCTGAACCGCCAAGCGTCCTTAGAGCCGAGGCTGCTGTGTGTCGGCCGCTTGGCGCCAGAGAAAGGCCAGAGCCTTCTGCTTGAAGCGGTCCACACTTTAAAGGCGCAGGGCAAAACCGTCCTGTTGCGGCTAGCCGGCGATGGCCCTGACCGCGCCTCACTTGAAAAACTGGCTGCCGATCTTGATATTTCCCCCAGCGTTGAGTTCCTTGGATGGGTCGACCCAGAACGGCTTCGGCAGCTCTACGGCGATACCGACATCTGCGTACTCTCGAGCATGGCAGAAGGCATTCCGGTTGTACTGATGGAGGCGATGGCCATGCAGATCGCCTGCGTTGCTCCCCGCATCATGGGAATTCCTGAATTGATTCGGGACGGAATCGATGGACTGTTGTTTACCGTCTCCGATGTCATTGATCTCGTGCGCCAACTCTGCGCGCTGCTGGATTCGCTTGAGCTGAGAGCCCAACTGGGACGGCAAGCGCGTGTGCATGTTGCCCGCGACTATGACGTGGCCCAGAACACGAAGCGCTTTTCGGCCATTCTCCGGGAGCAGCTACAGAAGTCAACTCCCACTGAATCGCAGTCTCAACCTCGAAGCCGCAAGCCGGTCTGAATGCGAAACATTTTGCACGCGCGGTGCAAAGACGATCCTCAAAGGGGCTAAAAATCAAACTTTTATACAAAATTCACATTCGCGTACTCATTTTCCGCTCTTCCCTTTGCTAGACTCCTGCCTGCGACGGGGACCATTCATGAAGAGCCATCTACTAAATCGGATCGTACTCGCAGTGGTAGCCGCAACCTCATCGTTCGGCGCGGCACAGCAACTGCCGCAACTCTACATCTCGAGTGAGGGGCAGAGCAGCCTGCAGTTGCTCGATCTGAATACTTCGAAACTGACAACGCTTTACCAAATCGGCGCCAAGCCGGACGACCTGACGCTGAACGCAGCGGGACAACTGATTTATTCCGTTCCGAACTCGGGTACCGTGAATCTCTACGATCCGACAACTGGGACCACCACAACCCTGGTGAGCGGCATTGGCGGAGCGCGTGATCTTGAGATCGAACCCGGTGGGCAATCAATATTGATCGCGAAATATGCTGCGCCAGCAGAAGTCATCCGCTATAACTTTTCGACCGGGACGACTTCGATTCTCGTTGGAAAAGCGGCAAAGCTCAAGACGTGCGACGGCATCGCCTATGATGTTTACGGCAACCTGTACGCAGTCGCGAACCACAATACGATCGTCCAGATCGATCCCGTGAAAGGGACGATTCTGGCCACGCTGACGCTCGAACCGCATGTCGGCGTCAACGGCGGCGACGGCCTGACCTACGACAGCTACACCAACAGCTTGTGGGCAACGCATGACGGCAAAACCGGCAAAGGCCTGCTCCAGATTTCCATCTCGCCCACCGGTTTTACTTCTACTACTTCATCCGACTTTACGTTTTTTCCCTTCACCGGCATTGCGAGCGTAGACGGCATCAAGTCCGATGGCAAGGGCAACCTCTATATCGGGGCCCTCTGGAGCGCGTTGATGTACAACATTCCGACCAACAGCATCGTCAAGAACATTGTCGTAAAAGGAGCTGATGGAGTCTCTCTCGTACCGGGGACTTACTAGTCGGGACTGGCAATTCGCTCAATGTCGCGGCCGTCGCGATCCAAAGCTGGCGATAGATCAAGCTGCGCCAGACCGATGAAAACCGCAAATCCTTTAGATGCAGAGACTTTCCTCCCTAAGCGAATGCAGACTGGAGTGGTACAATTTCCCTTAAACTCCGAGCCTTTCGGAGCGATTCGTGATCCACGGCTTCTTGCTCCTAAATCCTGCGGATGGTAGGCCCTAACCCCTCATAACCATGCCCAGCCAGAAAATTGTCATTATCGGAGCAGGCCCAACGGGGCTCGGCGCCGCTTGCCGCCTGCACGAACTCGGATACGACAACTGGGTGCTCTATGAGAAAGCGTCGACGGTCGGCGGCCACGCTGCATCCCACATCGATGAGCACGGTTTTGTCTGGGACGAGGGTGGGCACGTCATCTTCTCTCACTACCCGTACTTCGATCGGCTTATTGACCGAGTTCTCGGCAAGGAAATACATGAAAGGGTTCGTGAGAGCTGGATCGTAAACGGCGACTCGTGGGTTCCTTATCCATTTCAGAGTAATCTGCGCTACCTACCCAAAGACATTCAGATGAGCTGTCTGCTTGGCGCTGCGCGGGCTGCCTCAAACGGCGGTGGCCGCCATGCGACAAATTTTCGCGAGTGGATTCTTGCAACGTTCGGGGAAGGCATCGCTGACGCCTTCATGTTCCCCTACAACGCGAAGGTCTGGACGACTCCCCTCGAGAAGATGTCGAAGTCGTGGATCTCCGACCGGGTTGCCGTGGTCGACTTCAAGCGACTGCTTGAGAACGTGTTGTACGAGCGCGACGACGTCGGCTGGGGACCGAACAGCAAGTTCAAGTTTCCACTCCATGGCGGCACCGGCGAAATCTACCGCCGCATGGCCGCGGAGTATCCCGGAAAAATACATTTTGAGAAGAAGCTGGTGGAGGTGGATGCGGCGCAGCGCCGCGTCGCATTCGCCGATGGCACTGGCGACAGTTATGACGCATTGATCTCGACCTCGCCGCTGGATCTGCTGACCCAGGGCCTGCGTCCGATCGATAACCGCCTGGTCGATGCCAGCCAGGCGTTGGAGCACAACAACCTGCTGGTGGTCGGCTTCGGACTGAAGAAGAAGATCGAGACTGGCCGGTGCTGGATCTACTTCACTGATTCGGACATGCCGTGCTATCGCGCGACCTACTTCTCTCACTATTCGCCCTTCAACGTTCCAAACGGTGACACCAACACCTACAGCTCGCTCATGTGCGAAATCTCGCTTCCAATTGGCGAGACACCCGACCCTGACAAGGTGTTCGATCAAGTAATGACAGGGTTGATCCGGGCCAAAATACTGGAAGAGCCTGATCGCAATCGAGTGGTTTCACGCTACCATCGCTTCGTCGGGTATTCCTACCCCATCCCCACCTTGGGACGGGATGGCGCGTTAGCCGTGCTGCAACCAGTTCTGGAAAAGATGGGCATATATTCCCGGGGACGCTTCGGGGCCTGGCGGTACGAAATCGGAAACATGGATCACTCGGTGATGATGGGCGTGGAAGCGGCTGATCGCATCGTCAAGGGCGAGAAAGAAACTGTGTTTCACAGCTCATAGCAGAGACATGACTTTATCTGGATCCAATCCGGCGCCAAAGGTCAGTGTAGTCATTCCGTCGTACAAGACCGCTCACCTGATTCGTGCTTGTCTGGATTCGGTCTTTGCTCAGACCTACACCGATTTCGAAGCAATCGTGGTGAATGACGGCTCGCCGGATACGGCGGAACTGGAAAAAGTTCTTGCGCCATATTTCGACCGGATCGTCTATCTGAAGCAGGAGAACAAGCGGGCAGCGGGCGCACGAAATCACGCGATCGGAAAGGCGCGCGGAGAATACGTTGCCTTCCTCGACAGCGATGATGCCTGGTTGCCGAATCATCTGGCGTCGCAAATGAAGCTGTTCGCAGATGATCCATCGCTCGGAATGGTTTACGCCAATGCGTTGCTTGTGGGCGATCCGGAGCATGAGCAGGAATTTATGGAACGCTGCCCGTCGAGCGGGCAAGCGGATTTCGATGCACTGATCTCGGAGCGTTGCCAGATTCCAATCTCAACCGTCGTGGTGAAGCGGCAAGATCTGCTGCATGCCGGGCTTTTCGATGAGGCTCTTCCGCGCTGCGATGACTACGACATGTGGGTACGGGCGGCATTTCATGATACAAAAATCGGTTACAACCCAACCGTGCAGGCCCGATTGCTGATCGGACGTCCCGGTTCTCTCGGGCAATCCCGCAGCAAGATGATCGAGGCATACTGGAATATTCTTGAAAAGTTCAAGCGAACCTTACCGCTGAGCGGTCAGCAGCGGGCGATCGTTAACGCAAGGGCCGAGGAAGTGAAAGCCCTGTATCTGCTCGAAGAAGGAAAATGCCGACTCGCAGAGCACCGGTTTGAGGAAGCACGAAAGCTGATTGAAGGCGCCAACAGTCATCTGCGGCGCTCGATGCTCACTTTGGCAGTGCTGGGATTGCGTTTTGCCCCTGGAGCAACGGGCCGGTTCATGACGTTCTGGAACCGCACGCGCAACGCGACTTAGGCCAGATTTCGATTCAGTCGTTGAAGTGGATTCTTGAAAATGATCAGACACCTCATTGCGGCGGGAAAACACTTCATGGGCCTGCATTACCCTGGCCGCAATCTCGACGTATTTTCTGACGACATTTTTCTGGTTTCGTATCCGAAGTCGGGAAATACCTGGACGCGCTTCCTGGTCGCGAACCTGGTTTACCCGGAAAAGAATCCGGACTTTTCTAACATCAACGCATTGATCCCTGATCCCGAGGCCGTATCCAAGAAAGATCTGGAGCGCGCAGCGCGTCCGCGGATTATCAAGAGCCACCAGTATTTCGATCCCCGCTATCAAAAGGTGATCTATATCGTGCGCGATCCGCGCGACGTCGTTCTTTCCGAATACTACTTCGATATCAAGCGCAGGGCCATCGGCGACGATTACCCGCTGCAGAAGTTTGTGTCACGCTTTGTGCACGGCGAACTCAATCACCCCTATGGCACGTGGGGAGAAAACGCGGCGAGTTGGTTTTATGGTCGCGGAGGAGATCCCCGATTCTTGCTCGTACGTTACGAATCACTGCAATCGAACGGTATGGATGAGATGCTTAGGATCGCCGACTTCCTTGGCATTGCAGCCAGCCCACGATCCCTGGCCTTTGCTATCGAGCAAAGTTCCGCGAACCGCATGCGCGAACTGGAACAGAAGCAGTCCCATTTGTGGTCGTCGACACGCGAGACGCGTCCCGACAGACCGTTTGTTCGCGCGGCAAAGTCTGGCGGGTGGAAAGCGGAACTGCCTGAATCCAGCGTCGCCGAGATCGAATCGAAGTGGGGAAAGCTGATGCATGAAATGAATTATGAACTTTCGGCGTTCAGCATGATGCCGGCCGGCGAGAAAATGGGTTGATGGCTTAGAGACTAAGCCACCGCGGAAAACAAGAATGGGCTATCTGGTTGCAGGAATCAAACATGCGCTCCGGTTGCATCGGCCGGGCCGCACTTTGCTCATTCGACCAGATGATGTTTTTCTGGTTTCCTTTCCAAAATCAGGCAATACCTGGACGCGGTTTCTCCTCGCAAATCTTCTGCATCCGGAGGAGCCCGCCACCTTTGCCAATATTCATCGTTTGATTCCAGACCCTTCGGGCACCACAAAGCGGGATCTCGACCGCATGCCAAGTCCGCGCATTATCAAGAGCCACGAGTGCTTCGATCCCCGCTATCCGCGCGTCATCTACATCGTGCGCGACCCCCGCGACGTCGTCGTCTCGCAGTTTCACTACCATCGTAAACTGATGAAAATCAACGATGGATCTCCCATTGAGACCTTCGTCGAGCGCTTTCTTGCGGGCGAGACTTGCCCGCATGGCTCCTGGGGGCAAAATGTTGTCACGTGGCTCGCGACGCGCGAAGGCGACCGCAATTTCCTGCTCCTGCGCTACGAGGACATGGTTTCCGACACTCCACGCGAGCTCACGAAGATCGCACAATTCCTGACAGTGTCCACCGATGCGAAGAAGATCGGGCGTGCGGTGGAACAAAGTTCTGCCGGACGAATGCGGAAGATGGAAGCGGAGCAGACGGACGATTGTGGACTGACCAAGGGCTCGCGCAAGGACCTTTCCTTCGTCCGCGCGGCGGGATCGGGAGGCTGGCACTCCGATTTGCCCGAGCCAATGATAGAGAGAATCGAAGGCGCCTGGGGACCGTTGATGGCGCATCTCGGCTATGAGCTCGCAACGCAAGCTCCATCCGCTGCGCCAGATTTTGCAGGCCTGGGAATTCTCAACGCGCGACGCTGATCGAAAAAAAGCCGTCAGTAACCGTAATCTCAAAATGTTTGGCCAACTCAAGTATGCGGCGAAGTATCTGCTCGGCCTCGATCGCGCCGGAAATCGTTACACCGTCTTCCCCGATGACACATTTCTGGTGTCCTATCCCAAGTCCGGCAATACATGGGTGCGGTTTCTGCTCGCCAATCTCATCCATCCGAACGAAAAAGTCGGGTTTTCCAACATTGACCGGCTTCTGCCCGCACCCGCGCTGATGTCCCGGCGCGCGGTGCGAAGCCTACCTAGGCCGCGCGTTCTGAAAAGCCACGAAACTTTCGACATTCGCTTTCGCCGCGTGATCTACCTGGTACGCGATCCGCGCGATGTGGCAGTTTCGGAATTTCACTTCAGTCTGAAAAAAAATTATACCGGTCCTGAAGTTTCTCTTGAAGAATTCGGCCGCCGCTTCATCGCGGGCGAGACCGCAGCCTACGGATCGTGGTGGGAACACGCGGCAAGCTGGATCGCGCCGCGTTACGGCAGCCGGGACTTCCTGCTCGTCCGTTACGAAGATCTGCTCGGAGATTCGGTTGCGCAACTCGCGAGAATCGCTCGATGTCTAGGCGTCGAGGCTGACACCCCAAGGCTTGAAGCGGCCATCGAACGAAGCTCGGCGAATCGGATGCGCGAACTGGAGAAAAAGCAGGCCGGAGAGTGGACGGGTACGAAGGACACGCGCCGGGAAATTCCTTTTGTGCGTGCGGCAACCTCGGGCGGCTGGAAGGAATCTTTACCCCGTTCGCTGGCCGATGAGATTGAGGCGGCATGGGCTCCGCTGTTGCGCTTTCTCGGCTATGAATTGCTGAGCGAAAACGCGGAGTGCGTCCAAGTGCCGGCCTGGATCAAGACAGGGCAACCGTTCTAAGTTGCTTCAATCTGCGTTCGTTGACCGCAACTTTTGCTGTTGCTGATAGAGAGAAAAGACTCTCCCAGCCTGTACGGAACTGTGAACAAGTTGCGCTTGACATATGCCATCAGCCCCGTATTCTTTCAACAACGCTGTACTGCACCACTCCCCGTCTCGAAGGATTCATGGATGCGGTTTTTCCCGCGTCCGATTTGTGTTTGTAAGGAGACCCCAGCAGAAGTGGACCATGGCGTCCGATCTATCAACGGTCCGACCCGCAACGGAGGAAGTCGTGAAGAGTACCGCCATCCTGTGCGTCGTTCTAATCGCAGCGTGTAACCTCAGCGCTACGCTGACCCCGACGTCGACCGCTGTCTCATCGTCGCAGAATCCTTCTATTTACGGCCAGAGTGTCACTTTTACGGCGGTCGTCTCTTCGGCGATCGGAGCGCCGCCGAATGGCGAAACCGTGACTTTCAAACAGGGTTCGACGGCAATCGGCACGAGCACGCTGAACAAGGGTTCAGCAACATTTTCCATCTCCACTTTGAAAACTGGTGGCAGTGACAACATCAAGGCCGTCTACACGGGCGACTCCACTTTTTCTGGCAGCACCTCGGCCGTTATCGCACAGGTAGTCAATCCCGCCCCAACTACAACGACAGTCGGCTCGTCGTTGAATCCTGCGAATGTCGGGCAATCGGTCACGTTGACCGCAGTTGTCGCCCCGCAGTTCAGCGGATCAGTAACAGGCAGCGTGACTTTCTACAATGGAAGCACGAAGCTTGGCAGCGCAACGCTCTCCGGCGGCGCCGCAAGCCTCGCTAAAACGAATCTGCCGGCGGGAAGCGATCCCATCACTGCTGTCTATAAGGGAAACACCACTTTTCTTACGAGCACATCCAAGGCTTTCAACCAGACGATCGGGAGCGGGACCGTCGTCAACACCACCATATCGTGGGATGGCGTCACGCGTTACTATCAGCTCTTCGTGCCCACGGTTTTGCCGGCCAATCCGCCGTTGCTAGTGATGCTGCATGGCACCTCGTTTGAAATTCCGCCGGATAACCCCAGCACGAAAGATTGGGGATGGCAGAGCGTCGCCAATCTTTATGGCTTTATCGTGGCGCAGCCTGCCTCGACGTACAACACAAGCACCGGACAATGGAATTGGAACGCGTACTTCATGGATGACGCATTTATCGCTCCTGCGCCTGATGACTCCGGCTTCCTGCGGCAGCTGATCGCGAATCTGGAATCTCAATACAAGGTCAACTCCAAGATGATCTTCGTGACCGGAATGTCGTCAGGCGCACAGATGGCCGAGCGGGTGGGCGTCGAACTCTCCGACATCGTTGCGGCCATTGCCCCCACGTCGGGCCAGCTTGTGGGCCAGGAGATTCCGCCCCCAGGTTTGCCCAGTTCCGCGGTCGCTCCGGTTTCGGTCCAGGAATGGCATGGCACGCTCGATACCGAACTGCCACCGTGCAACTACGCAACGACAAAATATTCAGGGGTGACTTTTACGCTCGACACCGTCGATGACACTTTCGATTACTGGGTGCAGCAAAACAGCTGCTCGCATCTGCAAACGTCACAGAACCTTTGCACCAACGGAGTAGCGACGCAGGGACTTTCGGGAAACGATGCCACGAGTTGCAAATCCAATGTAGAGGTTCAATTCATTTGGGAGTCGGGCGTTGCTCACTCGTGGAAGGCTCAAAACAATACGGCTCGCTGGCAATTTTTGTCGGCACATCCCAAGCCGTAAAGGGCTACTGGCGCCGGATTTCGCCTTTTGCACAGTTAGAAATTGGACAATAGAATAGAAGACTAATCATGGGGATTACGAATTATGGCGGTTGAGCCGCTGCCGCTGAGCAGCGAGATGATGAAGGAGCTGGTTGCCTATATCAGCGAAAAAGTCGTTAAGGGCAAGAGTGAGATTAACGAAGATACGCCACTCGTGTCATCGGGGCTGATCGATTCCTTCTCATTGATCGAGATATTTCTCGAGCTGCAACGCATCGCTGGACGCAAAGTTCCCGCCAGCAAAGTCCAGGCCAAAGACATGGACACGGTACGCCTCATGTTTGGAACCGCTGAGAGATTTGGCAAGCCGGTCAAGAACTGACAACTCCCCAGCTCACTTTTTCTCATCCGCCAGCATTTGAGCGATTCTTCCGCGATCAATCTTCCCGTTCACATTCAAAGGCATTTGAGCGAAGTGGTAAAGACGGTTCGGCACCATGTAGCGCGGCAGGCGCGCTTCGCATGCAGCAAGAATCTCTTTATCGCGCGTGGCGTTCGCTCCCGACAACACGCCGACGATTCCTGACGCTGATCCCTGTGACAAGGGCCAAGGAATTGCCACTGCTAATTCAGTACGCGCCGCATCGCGCAGCACCAGATCGATTTCCTGTAATTCGACCCTGTATCCGTTGACTTTGACCTGAAAGTCCCCGCGGCCAAGATAGAAAAAACAGCCGCGCTCGCCTTGGCGCACGAGATCGCCGGTGCGATACCACACTCGGTCTCCGGCGTGCGCCAAGCGAACAAAACTTTTTGCCGTTTTCTCAGGATCGTTCAAATATCCGCGCGTGACTTGCGACCCTCCCAGGCACAACTCGCCGCTCTCGCCGTTCGGCACGGGTAGCAGGTTTTCATCCACGACACAGACTTGTTGACCATCAAATGGCCAGCCAATCGGAACCAGCCCGTTCACGCACTCCCCCGGCGATCTCTCGGAATCCCAACGGTAGGAGGTGATCGCGATCGTGGCTTCGGTTGGTCCGTACAAGTTCTCGACGATCGAATGGTTCGCAGCCTTTTGCCATGCTTCGGCAAGGCTAGCCGAAAGCGCCTCCCCGCAAAACAGACTCCAACGCAGCGTGGGAAACGCACCCGGCTCCAGCAGGCCGAGCTTCGACGCAAACATCGCGACGGAGGGCACAGAAAACCAGACCGTGAGTCCAAGTTCATCGATTACCGTTGCGGGCGTGAGCGTTTGTTCCGCGAATGGGCAGAGCGCCGCTCCCGCATCCCAGCAGGTGAATAGATCGTGCACGCTCAGATCGAAAGTCAGATCGAAATTCTGTGAACAGCGATCGTCGCCGTGAATGCCGAAACGTTTCGCGGCATATTCCATGTACGCCACTGCATTCGATTGACTGACCGCCACGCCTTTGGGCACGCCGGTGCTGCCGGATGTGAATAGAAGGTAAGCCGTGTCATCCGGCTTGACCAGAGGCTCGCGTGGATCAGCGAGTTTGGCAAGACTCCTTGCTGGAAAAGTCTTGTGATGAGTTGGAAGGTTCTCGACTTGCCAGCCAGGATCGGGGGTGATCACCGTCAGCGGAGCTTGAGAGCGCGACGCTACTTCGTGCAGCGTTTCCGCGCACTCCTGGCCTACTATCAGAGTTCTGCAACCTGAAGCCTGCAACATATGAAGCGTTCGCTCGATTGGGAACTTCGGATTTAGCGGAACATATCCGCGGCCGCTGGCCAGCACTCCCAGAATCCCGCCATACGCTGCGACACTGCGATCGGCAAGAACCGCGACGGTCTTCTCATCCGGCCCAAGCTCATCGGTCAGGCAAGCAGTAATTCTGCCTGCGTACTCCCAGAGTTGTTCGTAGGTGAGCTTCAGATCGCCAAGCTTGAGCGCCGTCCGCGCCGGATCGGCGGAGAGAGAGCGCAGGAACCCGCTGACTAGACTTCTTCGCAGTGGTGGCAGAGGCATGGTCAACAGTGGCGTGGTCTGAAGTCGTAATGCTTGAAGTCGTGATGATGAAGGCTCGAATTACGAGCCGCTGTTCTTTGGAGCACCCGAGTGCACAGTGTTCGCAGTTGCACTGGCTGATCCACTTGCTTCGAGAATCTTGAAGAGCCGGTCCGCCAATATTCGATTTCCCTCGGCCTTCATATGCGAGATCCCAACGTATAGCGAATCGCTCTGATCATCGACGGCATTTTCCAGGTTGTAGAAATTCGCCTGCTTAATGCCGGCGCTCTTCTGATAGACAGCCTCGTACATCAATCGCAAGTCGGGAAAGGCTTCATCTTCAAATCGCATCACCTGCTGCTCGTAAGGCGTAAGTTGTTTGTGGCCCACCGCCAGATTCGGATACCAGGCGAACACCGGGCGGAAATCGTAAAGCTTGCCCAGCAGGTTCACGATCTGCATGTTCTGAGCATAGTTATCGACAACTTCTGAAGAAAGCGTGTCCGTCTCAGGCGCAGTCCTGGAGTTGCCTTGGTTCCGGTGAAAGGGTGTTCTCCGAGAGATTCGGTCGAGCATCCGATACGTATTCGTTTCTTCCAAATACGAAAAGCTCGCTCTCTGTTTCGTGCCCCAGTTTGCGAGAAAGTCCTGAAACATATTGAAATTACTGTGCACGTCCGCCCTGCCGCTCTGATAGGCAGCAAACGCTTCGGTGCCTCCATCGTAAAAAAGCACGATGTCGGGCTTTCGCGCCGCATGCTTCAGCTGTTCGATCAGGCCAATCAACTCCTGGCTGTTCGACCAGCCCTTTTCCGCATAGTTCACGATGCAAGCTGGTTTGCCAGCTTTCTCGTAATCAAGAGCAAGAAATGACGGGATGGTTCCCGCATCCGGCGTTCCCGCTCCCCACATAACCGAATCGCCAAAAGTCCAGATGGTAAGCGCTTTGGCGTCGCATTGCGTATTGAGGGTTCGACGAACGCCATCCTGATCAATCGAGAGCAACTGGCCCTGATACGACGCCCGGCGCCACAGCACATATTGGTGATAAACAACTTTGTTCGCCTTCTCGAACTCCGCCCAGTATTCCTGGTCCTCTGCGGATCCGCCCGCCGCCAGATCCAGTTTCACGGCTGGCTCCAAGGCATCGTTACTTCCGAAATGAAGATAGCGTCGGTAGGCATAGAGCTCGACAACCGCGAGCAGCATAACCGTCAGTGTGACGGCTACACAGAAGCGTACGCAGAAATACTTTAGGAGTGGTTTGTATGAACTGACCGACGGTTGGCTTGGCCGCACCGTCGGATCGTTGGTCGTTAGTGGCACAATGAACTCGACCTCCAAGTTTCCCGCACCCAAGACTATTGAGTGAATGCTAGCACGGGCGAACAGCGGCAAGAGTTAGCGCTACAGATCTCAGCACACAGCTATTCAGACTCACGACCGACTAGAAAAGTGCGTACATAACCGGACCGGTCTTGGCGTGCCCCGGATGGAAGACGATGCTCAAATAAAGCGTCAGCACGACCACCAGCGGCGTGATCCATACCCAACGGTCATTCGCCAGAGCTGCAAATGCACTGTTAATAAGGCCGGCCTTCGCGCCCGAAACACCAGCCGATGCTTTGCTCCAACGATCCAACATGTTTCCCACCAACAAAGCAACGTAGTATCCAGCAAACGCGGCAAACGCCATCACATAGAAACTGTGATCCAGCCGTAGCTTTGTGTAGCTACCGAGTGCTCCCAATGCTTTCAGCATCGACCATGCCTGCTGGCCGCTATTGGCGCGGAAGAATATGTACCCAATGCACACGCCCGAAAATGTAAGCAGCCATGAAATCCCAGTCGCGAGCATCCCGCTCCATTCGAATCCCAACCGTTTGCGCAACTCCTGCCACTGGCGGTGCAGCACCAACAAAATACCGTGATACGTCCCCCAGATCATGAACAGGAAACTTCCCTTATGCCAAACTCCGAAGACAAACATCGCAATCACCAGCGACAGGTTGCGCCACCAAACTTCGCGGCGAGCGGTAGCCAGCGGCAAAAACAAGAAGTCACGAATCCAGAATGACAGAGACATGTGCCAGCGCGTCCAGAATACCGACGGGGTGGTCGAAAGGTACGGCCGGTTGAAGTTCTCGTGCAATTGAATGCCGAATAGGCGCGCCGCTCCAATCACAATGTGCGAGTATCCGCAAAAGTTGAAATAGAGCTGAAATGCGTAGGCAACAATCACGCACCAAACATCAATTCCACTCCATCGTCTTCCGATGTCGTTGAAGGCTGCATCGATCCCTGAACCTGCATACAGTCCTGCGCTCATCATGCCCGCAATCGCCGACATCAGAATGCCAATCGCCACGCGGCGCACGCCGACCTTCAGATCCTCTTCGCCGACGGACCAGTCTCTGCGAAACTGCGGCAGCATGCTCGACATACGGCAGATCGGACCGGAGAGCACCGTGGGCCAGAAAGCCATATAGAGGCAAAATTCAACGAGCGTGGGATCCAACTCTTCTTCGCGATACAGTTCAAAGAGATAGCTAAGCGCTTGAAACGTCCAGAAGGAAATGCCCAGCGGCAGGACAATCTGTTTCAAAACCGAAAGCGATGATCCGGCGGGCGCAATTGCTCCAGCAAGCGGCAAATACTTGAAGGTGCTGAGCAGAGCAAGATTGAGGATGATTCCCGTCCACAGACGCCCAGACGTCACCGACTTTTTCAGCCATTCGCCCAGGGCATAGTTCATCAGAGAACTGAACAGAAGTAGTCCAATCAACCACGAGCCCCAGCTGAAATAAAAGAGCCAACTGGCAACCAGGTAGAGCCACTGGCGGGCGACAACCGACCGCAGGCGGATGGCAACGAACCACACTACGACCACACCAATACCGTAAGTGAGGAGATCCGTGGTCATCGGCTGCGGCTAAGGCCTTGAAATTCAACGTCCGTTAACGCTTCAGAACGGCAGGTTCATTTATGCTCTCGTGAGTGGTGCGGCTTGTCAACCTTGCTGGTCGCGGTCTTGAGCGGATGCCGTATCATGAACTGATTGCACGTAGCGCAACCTAGGCGAGCGCTGGGGGACCCTTTTTGGACACGCCGAATCCCGCTATAAACCTGACCGAAAAAAGTGATGCGGGCAATGGGCCGGTTGACCTTTCTCCTAAGCCGCCATCGCTAGGTTCGAACCTGGCGTGGCGAGCGGTTACGAACTGGTCGAGTCAGTTGATCTCATGGGCGGCGCTGTTCGTTACCGTTCGCCTGCTTTCCCCCTCGGACTTTGGTCTGGTCGGCATGTCCGTGGTTCTCTACTGGTACCTTAAGTTCCTCGGGACGTTCGGCATTCCCGCCACCGTTCTTCGCCACCGCAATCTGAATGAAGAAACACTGGCCCAGTTGAATACGATGGGTGTCGCCTTTGGTGTGGGGTCGTTCCTGATTTCCTGCCTGCTCGCATGGCCTGCTTCACTCTTCTTCAAGACGCCACGCATGATTCCGGTTGTCATCGTGACCTGCGTGGGTTTGATCTCGCTGGGCGTTCGTAGCGTGCCCGAAGGCTTGATGAACAAACACATGCGCATCAAGTCATTGTCTTTTTTCGATGCGGCCCGTGACATTATGAGCGCCGCGGTAACCGTGCTGCTCGCCTGGCTCGGATTTCATTACTGGGCGCTGGTTCTGGGAAACCTTCTGTCGGAGATTGCACGCACCGCAATCGTTTTGGCCGTGCAGCGCCATCGCTATGCGTGGCCGCGACTCGCGGTGATTCGCGAACCGCTGGCCTTCGGTTGCCGCGTCATGGGCTGGACGTTCGCTTGGTCGACCTACAGCACACTCGACAACGTAACTGCCGGCCGCGTCCTCGGGCAGTCCGCCCTCGGTCTTTATGGCATGGCGTGGAACCTGGCTAACACACCGCTCGAAAAGATCGTTTCGCTCGTGACCACTGTGGTCCCTGCATATCTCTCGCGCGTGCAAACCGATCTGCCCGCATTGCGCTACTACCTTCGCAGTCTTACAGAAGTGATCTCATTGGCGACGTTTCCGGGGACCGTGGGCGTGGCGCTGGTCGCGCCGCAAGCCGTGCCCCTTTTGATGGGCCCAAAATGGAATGGAATGATCGCGCCTTTGCAAGTTTTGAGCGCATACGCAACCTTCCGCGCGATTGTCGCCTTATTGCCAAAACTTTTGACTGCGATTGGCCACGCCGGATACGTGCTCCGCGTCGAGGTCGTAGGGCTTGTATTGATGCCTTTCGCGTTCTGGTTCGGCAGTCATTGGGGTATCAAGGGCATCGCACTCGGTTGGGTCTTTGCCTATCCAGTAGTTGCACTGTTGCATTATTGGAAGACGCTGAAGTCAATCGAGATGGATTTCAGAGACTACTTCCGCGCATTGCGTCCCTCGTTGGACGGATGCATCGTCATGACGCTGGCCGTGCTCGGGCTGCAAAGGCTCGGCCCGATGAGCCACTCTCGCTGGTTGAACCTCATTCTCGAAATTATGGCGGGGGCGGTCGCCTACCTTGCAACGATCATGCTGCTGCATCGGGCAAGAGTGATGTACTTCCTCGACCTGGCGAAAAAGATTCGACCCGGAAGGTCGAAACCGAGAGAAGCATTCGCCCAGTCTTAAGACTTGTGATTTCCTCTCGAATAACTCTTTAGGTTCCCGGCTCCTGAACACAATCTCAATGTGGCCAATGCGCTCAAACCAGCATGGCTACTAGTACGTTCGCATGCTCAAATCGCGTTGATCGCTCGCCACACTTCAGTCGCATGTCCTTCTGACTAGGGCGCATGAACAATAGTTACCTTCTCGCACGAACGGGGCCTCGCTAAAGTTCGGACTAAGAGCGGACCCATATGGCGGTCCAAATCCAATTGAGGTTAGGCCGTTGTTCTTGCGACGAGTATCCCCCTACTGCTCGAGCACACGAAAGACACCTGTTTTAGCTATTCCCGCATTTGCTGCACTCCTCATTGTCTGTTTTCTGACAATCTTCACCTCGGGTTGTGGATCGATTAACGCGGGCCCAACCGCAGCAAATTCAAAGACGATCGCGCCGCAGATTCAGGTTGCAATTTCGCCCGCCAGTTCAACTCTGAACGCCGGCGCGAAACTGCAATTCACCGCCATTGTTCAAGGTACAGGCAACACCGCGGTGACCTGGCTGGCATCGGCGGGCTCCATTGGAAATGATGGCAGCTTCGTCGCGCCGGCAGTCGGCGACGAAACGCAGATAGTCGTCACGGCCACCAGCGTCGCTGACACGACCCAACACGCGAGCGGCCAGGTAACTGTCCAGCCTGGGCCACATTTGGCGATTTCCACATCTTCGCTCAACAAGGGCAAAGTCAATCAGCCGTACAGCGCCAGTCTCTCCGCCGCCGGAGGCGCTCCGCCCTATCAATGGATGATCTCCAGCGGTTCTCTGCCACCGGGCATCACGCTGGAAGCGACGACCGGTACGGTCGCCGGCACGCCCACGAAGGCGGGGAATTTCTCCTTCGCGACGAAAGTCATCGATTCAACCTCAAACTCGGCCACCCAGAGCATCGCGATGGCAGTTGCGAGCGGATCCAGCAACAACAATAACGCCACCTTCGACGGACCCGCCGAACTTCCACGCGTTCATTTGAAGAGCAAGCTCTCCGACACTCCAGCGCCCGGTTCCACAATTTCGGTTTCGGCGACTGGCGATCTGCAAAGCGCTTTGGACTCGGCGAACTGTGGCGACACCATCGAATTGCAGGCCGGAGCTACATTCGATGGTGGCCACGTCACCTTCCCCGCAAAATCATGCGACGACGGACACTGGATCATCGTCCGCACCAGTGCTCCGGATGCCAGCCTGCCCCCGGAGGGCACGCGCATGACGCCGTGCTTTGCCGGAATCGCATCTCTACCCGGCCGGCCCAAGTTTTCCTGTACTTCGATGATGAAACTCCTTGCCACGATCTCGTACACCGGAACGGGCGACGGTCCCATCGTCTTCGCTGACGGCGCCAATCACTACCGGTTGCTGGGCCTCGAGATCACGCGCGACACCGCGAACGGAAAATCGGTCACCGCATTGGTCGCCCCTGATGTGGGCAGCGCGATGAGCAAGATCGTCCTGGACCGCCTCTACATCCACGGCACGGCCAAAGACGAAACCCGGCGCGGAGTAGCCCTCAGCGGCGCGACCAGCATCTCGGTGCAGGATTCGTATTTGTCCGATCTGCACTGCAATTCGCCCGGGACATGCGTCGATTCGCAGGCGGTATCGGGCGGCATCGGCGATCTTGCCTCGGGTCCCTACAAGATCACAAACAACTTTCTGGAAGCGGCTGGCGAAAACATTCTCTTTGGCGGCGGCAAGGCTACGCAGACACCCACCGACATTGAGGTGACCCGCAATCACCTGTTCAAGCCGCTGATCTGGATGGCCGGACACAGCGGCTTCTTAGTCAATGCGATCGTGAAGAATCACTTCGAGTTGAAGAACGCCCAACGCGTCCTCTTCGATTCGAACATCCTCGAGAATGACTGGGGTGGATTCTCCCAATACGGCGCCTCGATACTCATCACGCCCAAGAATCAGGACATCGCGGACAACAGCGTGTGCTCCGCGTGCCAGGTCACGGATGTGACGATTCGCAACGTCACGATCAGCCACGTTGCCGGCGCATTTGTCATCGGCAACGTCATGACTCCGGCCGGAGGCGTGCCGCAAGCCGGGAAGCGCTACAGCATTCACGATGTCATCGTCGACGATCTGGACGGCGACACTTACGGCGGCCATGGAACGTTCGCCGAAGTTACAACCGTTGCCGAACCGCTACTCTCAAGCCTGCAGATCAACCATGTGACCGCATTCCCCAATCACACCATGTTTAATATTGGTGGGCCAAACACGGTGCAGATGCCGGGATTTGTCTTTCAAAACAGCATCGTCGGCGCCGGGGAGGCACCCGTGTGGTCGACCGGAAATGGCGGTTCCTCGAATTGCGCGTATTACGACGTGCCGGTGAAGACGATCAATCTCTGCTTCTCCGGCTATGTCTTTTTCCATAACGCCATTCTTGGCTCGCCCTATCCGGCGTCGTCATGGCCCTCCGGCAACATTTTTCAGTCGACGGTCACGATGGGCTTTGTGAATTTCAACGACGGCAAGGGCGGCGACTATCACCTTCTGCCCTCAAGCCCAGGCTTTGGCGCCGCAACTGACGGTTCCAACCTGGGTGCCAACATCGATGCGGTCCTCGCTGCCATCAACGGCGTGCAATAAAATTCATGAATTCTGCCGCGCCGCTCCTCAAGCGGAGCGGCGCTTCGATATAATCAGATAGATTTGTAGGTTCCGGCCATCGCCGGGGCTGACTCCCGCTGCTTTCTCCGCCAACGAGGTGACTCTTCACCGCTACTTGAGAGCACGCAGGATTTCGCGTATGAAATTGTCTTCCGGGATCGTGCTATTGGTGTGGTTTTGTCTCTGCCTGCCTCCGGGACGCGCCGCGGGGACCGAGTCGCCTGCCGTCCAGCCGGACGAGGCAAAGTTCGACGGACCTGCGGAGTTGCCGCGCGTCTACGTCAAGAGCAGCCTCGCCGATACTCCTGCCCCCGGCAAGGTGCACACCGTAAAGGCGAATGAATCGCTGCAAGACGCGCTCGATGGCGCAGCCTGCGGCGACACGATTCAACTCGAGGCCGGCGCAGTTTTTTCCGGCGAGTTTCTGCTTCCCAAGAAATCCTGCGACGATGCGCACTGGATCATTGTTCGCACCAGCGCACTAGACAGTGCCCTTCCGCCTGAAGGAACGCGGCTCACGCCTTGTTACGCCGGCGTTGCTTCCCTGCCCGGGCGTCCTGACTTTCATTGCCCCTCAACCAAGAATGCGATGGTCAAATTGGTTCTCACGAAGGGCAACTCGGGGCCACTTTTGTTCGCCGACGGAGCGAACCACTACCGCTTCATCGGCATCGAAGTGACGCGCGACGTCCCCGGCGCGAGCATCGTCGATCTCGCCGGCCCGAAAGGGAAAGTGGCGGCCGATCACATCATCTTCGATCGCGTGTGGATACACGGCACGGCGCACGACGAAACACGCCGCGGCCTGTTCCTGAGCGGAACGACGTACATGGCCGTGATCGATTCTTACTTCAGCGACTTTCACTGCACGGCGATGGAATCCTGCGTGGATTCGCAGACGATTTCGGGTGCATCCGGCGACTTGCCCATGGGCCCTTTCAAAATCGTGAACAATTTTCTGGAGGCTTCGGGCGAAAACATTTTGTTTGGTGGCGCGGCCGCAACATCCACGCCATCTGACATCGAGATTCGCCACAACCATTTGTTCAAGCCCACGATCTGGATGGCCGGACAACCGGGTTTCATCGGGGGCAACAACGGCAAGCCCTTTATCGTCAAGAATGACTTCGAATTGAAAAATGCACAGCGGGTATTGTTCGAGGGAAATGTCCTCGAGAATAGCTGGGGAGGATTTTCTCAGCCCGGAATCGCGATCGTTCTCACGCCAAAAAACGCCAACGGCAACTGCCCCTCCTGCCGCGTGAATGATATTACGATCCGCTATTGTACGATTTCGCATGTCGGCGGCGCCTTTAATATTGCCAACGTGCCCGGCGCAGGCGGCAGCACGGCCGCGGCCGGCGAGCGCTACAGCATTCACGATGTGGTCATCGACGATATCGACGGACGGAAATACAACGGCTTCGGCACTTTTCTGATCCTGATTTCCAATACGCCTACGCTGAAATCTCTCAAGATGGACCACATCACATCGTCGGCGAGTCGCGTGATGTTCAACATGGGTATCAAGAACGGGAAGATGCAGGATTTTATCTTTACCAACAATCTGATTGGAGCCAGCGAACGCGAGGTCACCAGCACCGGCGGAGGCCTGCAGAACTGCACCTTTCAGCCCGAGCGCCAAACGTTCGCCGGGTTATTGCAGAATTGCGCCACGTCTTACACATTCACGAATAACGTCATTATCAATGGGCTGGGCGGGTGGCCCGCCGGCAACTCTTATCCCAAAACCGCGAGGGACGTGGGATTCGTAGAAGCGGAAAATGGAACCGATGCACTCCGACTCTGTCGGCCGAAGGATGCACGCTGCAAGACCCCTTCGCGATTCGCAGGAGCCGGAACGGATGGGAAAGATATTGGCGCAGACATCGACCTGATCCACTCAGCCACGAAGGGAGTTATTTAGTGGCAGACGCATTCTGGTCGAACACTGTGAATTGAGCGATCACTATGTGCGGCATATGCGGCATATTCCGCGCTGGAGACGGTCAGTCTGTAGATGACCGCGTGCTGGTTGAGATGAACCGGCAGATCGCGCATCGTGGCCCGGACGATTCCGGCACGCTGGCGTCTCAAGGCGCTGGTTTGGCCATGCGCCGCCTCAGCATCATCGACTTGCAGACCGGTCATCAACCGCTTTCCAACGAAGACGGATCGATCTGGATCGTCTACAACGGCGAGATCTATAACCACGAAGAACTCCGCCGCCAGATGATTGGTCGAGGCCACAGCTATCGCACTCACAGCGACACAGAAAGCATCGTTCACCTGTACGAAGAGTACGGCCGGGACTGCGTGCAGCACCTGCGAGGCATGTTCGCCTTCGCCCTCTGGGATAAGGCACGCAACCAGCTCTTCGCCGCCCGCGATCGTCTTGGCATCAAGCCGTTTTATTACTGTGTGCAAGGCGGGACATTCGTCTTCGGGTCAGAGATTAAGTCGCTGCTCGCTTACCCAGGCGTGCGCGCAGAATTCAATGTTGCGGCTTTACCCGAATATCTCGCTTTCGGTTATGTCTCCTCGGATGAGACGCTTTTCTCCGGCATTCGCAAGCTTCCGCCGGGGCACACGCTTGAGTTCGCCGACGGTGGCACGCCGACGATCCGGCGATACTGGGAGTTATCCGTATCGGACGATCCGCAGCCCCGCTCGCGCAAGTATTACGTTGATCGATATCGCGAACTGCTTGAAGATGCCGTCTCGACTCACCTGATGAGCGATGTACCGCTCGGAGTATTTTTGAGCGGCGGACTCGACTCCAGCGCCGTTGCCGCATTGACCGCCGCAAAGCGAGCTGACCCGATTCAGACATTCTCGGTGGGCTACGGCGAAGAAGCATACAGCGAGCTTCCCTATGCCAGAATCGTCTCCCAGCACATCGGCTCGCAGCACCACGAGGTCCGGGTCACGCGGGAGCAGTTCTTCGAATCCCTGCCTCACGTCATTTGGCATGAAGACGAACCCGTTTGCTGGCCTTCTAGCGTCGCTCTCTATCGTCTGTCGAAGCTGGCGCGGGAGCACGTTACCGTGGTCCTGACAGGCGAAGGAAGCGATGAAACGCTCGCTGGATATACACGTTATCCGTGGACCGTATGGAACGCGCGCGCGGATTCCATCTATCGTGCGCTGACTCCCTCCTCGCTGCGGGCGTTTATTCGTGAACAAATTCACTCCGCAAACCTCGGTGCAACCCTGCGCCGCAAGCTGGAGCATACGCTCCTCGGGCGCGACGGCGCGTCCTGGCCGTCGTTTTTCTATGACAATTTCTATTCTGCGTTTTCTACCGTAGAACAGAGTCGCCTGCTGCATCCCACCCTTCGCAGCGTTGTCGAATCGGCATACGCCCACTCCGTCGCCTTCTGGGATCGCTCCTCCGGCACGCTCTTGAAGCGGATGCTCTACAGCGACATCAACACTTACCTCATCGAACTGCTGATGAAACAAGACCAAATGAGCATGGCCGCCTCCATCGAGAGCCGCGTGCCTTTCTTGGATCATCCGCTCGTGGAATTCGCCGCCACGATTCCTTCCTCGTTCGCAACAAAAGGGCTCGAAGGAAAACAGATTCTTAAATCCGCGGTCGAAGACCTGCTGCCGCACTCGATCATTTACCGCAAAAAGATGGGATTTCCCACGCCGTGGTCAGGCTGGCTGGTTGGACAGCAACTGCAGGAACTCGAGAACTTGCTGTTTGAACCAAGAAGCACGCAACGAAATCTCTTTGAGCCTGACGCGCTGCGCCAGTTGTTCGCCGAGCACCGTAAACGTATCCGCGATAATTCCAATCGTATTTGGAGACTGTTAAATCTGGAGCTGTGGTTCCGCATTTTCGTGGATCGCGACAGTTCCCTGCTCCGACGCTCGGGTGATTCTCAATCAAGCAATCTATCGTTGACAGCTACTTCTTAGGAGGCCTGCAGTAGGAGTCATTCTGTGACGAACTATGCGGAAACGCATCCGAACCAGCCTGCTGCAAGCTCTCAAGTCCGCCGGCGTTTTCTCTCGCGTGCTTGACAGCAAGTGGCGTCAGCGCCGCCTTCTCATCCTTTGCTACCACGGCTTCGCCATCGATCAGGAGAATTCCTGGCGACCGGCTCTGTTTTTGCAACCCAGTCGCCTGCGCGAGCGTTTCGAGATACTCAAGCGCGGAGGCTATGCCGTCCTGCCTCTTGCCGAGGGCATCGAACGGTTGGGGCGCAATGATCTTCCGCCTCGTAGCGTCGCGTTAACCTTCGATGATGGAACCTACGACTTTCACAAGCTCGCCTATCCATTGCTGAAAGAATATGGCTTTCCGGCGACTGTCTACCAGACGACTTACTACTGCTCCCATCCGCTGCCTGTCTTTCATCTGATTTGTTCCTACATGCTATGGACGAAGCGGGATCAGATTCTGCGCGCCGCCCCTGCGATTGGCATCGAACAAGACATTCGTCTGGCTGATCCAGGGGCGCTGCAAAGTGCTGCTCGCCAGGTCGTTGGGTTCGCCGAGAGAGAAGAAATCTCAACTGAACAAAAGAACGAGGTCGTCGCCGAGCTGGCGCGTTCTCTTGGTATCAACTATCAAGAAATCATGCGCCAGCGAATCCTGCAGCTGATGACCAACGAAGAAATCGCAGAACTTTCCGCTGCAGGGATCGACTTCCAACTGCATACCCACCGGCATCGCATGCCGCGGAATCGAGACTTGTTTCGCCGAGAAATCAGCGAGAATCGCGCCTTTCTTGAGAAGATCAGAGATTCGAGACCGAGGCATTTCTGCTATCCAAGCGGCGAATATGATTCCTTATTTTTGCCTTGGCTCAAGGAGGAAGGCGTTTTCTCAGCAACCACCTGCGATCCCGGCCTCGCGTCTGGCCGCGACGAGCCACTGCTTCTCCCCCGTTTCATCGACACAACCGGACAATCGCCATTGGAATTCGAAAGCTGGATCACCGGCGTCGGTGCGCTGCTTGCAGCCGGCGTTAGCGCGGCGCGATTGCAGACGGTCTCGCACCAAAGTGAAGCCTAGACTATTCGGACGCCTTAAGCTCCTGACGCCTTAAATTCTGGAACAACAGAAGTTCCCAAGACTAGGATTTCCGAATCGCCACCGCCAAGTTCGGCGTTACGACAGAGCCCGTAAGCTTGTAAACAGCTTTCAGAACGAATCGCGAGACCTGCTTGGCCGAGGCGTGACGCGGGCTCAAGCCGCGAAACCAGAGATCGACCCGGTCTTTCAAACCCGGGATACACGGCTCAAGCAGCACCGCTCGCCCATCTGACCCGTTCGTTAAGCTCCGAACAATTTCCCGCTCCGTGGCACCGCGAAGCCCTCCACGCAGGTGCTCCTCCCACACCGGCGAGCGATTGATCGCTCCGCGCCGCGAAAATCGCATCACTACCCAATGTGCAAGATGATCCGGCAGATAATTAACCAGCGGCAAGCCCGAGCTGTGCGTATCGATGGGGAAATACCGGTGCGGCGTTTGATTCACAAACAGCACGCCGGCGGGACGAAGTGCCGCCCAGACATGAGGCATCAACTCGACTCGCTCCCGGGGCAGAAGATGCTCGTAGACAGCGCTGAATACGATAAAGTCAAAGGTCCCAACGTCATCTGGCAGGCGCGTGCCGCACGGCGAAGCCTCAAATCGCACATTGCGCAGGCCGTAATGAGCAATTCTGGCCCCCGCGAGTTTCAGCAGGCTTGCATTGAGTTCGACCCCAACAATCTCGGTGTCGGGCAAAGCACGCGCCAGCACAACCGAAGACGATCCCGATCCGCAACCCAGATCGAGCAGTCTGCGTCCCGCGAATTTCTCTTTCGGCACAAAACCAAACACGGCCAGCGAAAGGGCCTTATCCACCGAAGCGCTATCCTCGTCACGTGCGATCTCGTCGCAAAGCCAGCAGAAGCCGGAAATGTCCAGGCAGTCCAAAAGCATTTCATCCGGATAGGAAGTCTCAACCTTCCGCCTCGGAATATAGAGACTCGAATCGGCGGGCCGCAATTCGATGAGCCGTCTTCCGCCGTCGAGTTGCTGAATTGAGATGTCTCCTTCCGCGCAATGAATCGTCGAAGTGTTCGCCTCCAATGTCGCCGTTATGGTGTAGGTCATATCCGGCGGATCGTAGCCCTGCAGGTCATGAGAAGAAGGTCTCTGGGCGGGTGCGCGCGCAAACCTGAAGCACATTCTACAACGTGCCAAGCCTTGCATGGAGCCCTGTCACCAACAGTTTCCGCGGCTTGTTACACCAGTGTTACAGCGACTTCTGGCGGCGACTCGTCTTCCTCGATAGAGACGAATAGAGCACCTCGAAACGGCGGCAAACTTCTGTGATGTGGAAGTTCACGCGGGCGAATTCTCTGCTTCGAGTGGCGTATCGCTTGCGTGCTTCAGCATCGCTCACCAAATACGTAAGCACCTCCACCAGCCTGGATTCGTTCCCGAGAGGCACCAGTATTCCGGTTTCTCCATCCTTCACCAATTCCGGGTTCCCGCCCACGTCAGTAGCGACGACAGGAACGCCGGCGGCCATCGATTCCAGAATCACGTTCGAAAGGCTCTCGGACGACGAAATCAACACGCTCACGTCCAGGCTCGCCAGAATCGCGGGAATATCGTGGCGCTCGCCCGCGAACAGCACTTTGTCCGCAATTCCGAGCTCCGCAGCCATCGCTTCCAACCCCGGGCGCAACGGCCCGTCTCCCACCAGAACGAATTCGACAGGCGCACCTTGCTGGACAACCTTCGCAGCAGCTTGCAGAAACGCCGGGTGGTTTTTCACGGCGTTGTTCATACGCGCAATCATTCCGATTCGCACGACGCCGGGCGTTCGCGGTAATGCGGGATCATGTTCTACAAACGCCTGCTCGCCGAGACCGTTGGGAATGATTGCCAGCTTCTTATCCGGCAACCGGGCGGCAACCAGCGCGTCCGCCGCCGCACGCGAGTTGCAAACCACCCGGTCGCACCATCGAAACATCCAATACTGTGCCTTGAATTGAGCGCGCGTCAGCAGATCACCCAACTGCCGATGACTTCCGATCACCGGCACACCCGCCAGTCGCGCCGCTGGTATGAGCATGAGGTTGCTGTAGAAGTCGAAGGCGTGCGCCACATCGACACTGTGGCGGTGCATGTGGCGCACCAGGGCCAGTTGCGCGCGTTGCGCCTGAATCCCCCACAACCTGCCGCCGGGAGGGAACTCCGGAATTTCACCAACCCTCCTCACCAGGCCACCGATGCGCCGCAGGCACCCGGCATGCACCTCGAACTCATCGCGGTTCAGCGACTCCAGCAGGGTCGCAAACTGGCGCTCGCTGCCTCCGACTTCCAGAGTGTTGGTCATGAGAAAAACGCTGGTCCGCGGAGCAGCCGGTAGACGCGCGGTCATGTCAGAAAGGCCGGTTGAGGTAACTTCGGGCAAGCACATCTCCTGACTCCGGTGGGACGAGGCAAAGGCGCCACTGCGTGACGATCACTTCTGGCACCGTTGTTAGAATAGAGCAAAGCTGCGGCCCCGCATAGGCGCGGGTTTGAGCCCGTTGTTTCTGCTGAGTAGTTGGGAACTCCCGTCCACAGCTGCCGGGAGTGCGTAATGGCTCCATCGCGTGGACTCGCTTCGAGGAATACACACGATCTCATGAGGATTCTGGTTCTCGACGGCAATCAGAACCAGGCGGTCGCCTGTGTGCGGTCGCTCGCCCGGCAAGGACACCGCGTTTTTGTCGGAGAAGCGGCTCCTTGGTCGAAGGCAGGATGGTCACGCTACTGCTCAGGAAATTTTACTTACACTTCGCCGCAGGACGCTTCTCAGTTCTTCCTCACCGACATATTGAATGAGGCGGCAAAGGAAAAAGGCACTCTTGTTCTGCCCATGACGGAAGCAACGACTCTTCCGGTTTCTGCTAACAGGGTTGATTTTATTGCTGCTGGCGCGAGATTCGTTCTTCCCGAGCACTCCGACCTGCTGCGTGCAGTCGATAAAAACTGCGCGACGGCGCTGGCGAAATCTCTGGGCATAGCCGTCCCAAAAACCTATTCCATCGACGACGTGAGCCCGCTCAATGACATCGTTCGCCAAGTTCACTTCCCCGTCGTTCTCAAGCCCAGAAGTTCGCAAGAACAGTCGGCTGAAGGCAAGCTTCACGCCACCGGTCGCCCCGCGTACGCAAGCAACGAAGCAGAACTCGCCACTGCGTTCAACAAAATGCAGCCGCGCTGCTCTTCCATTCTGATCCAGGAGTTCGTCGAGGGTACGGGGACCGGTTATTTCGCCTTGATGAATCATGGAGAACTGCGCGCAGAGTTCGCGCATCGCCGCATTCGCGATGTTCATCCCACCGGCTCCGGTAGCGCGTTGCGCGAAAGCATTGTCCCGTCTCTTCAAATTCGCGAAAGCAGCCTCGCAATGTTGCGTTCTCTCAATTGGCATGGAGTAGCGATGGTGGAATTCCGCGTCGCCGCTGACGGTACTCCGGTCTTCCTCGAAATTAATGGCCGATTCTGGCATTCCCTCGCCCTAGCATGCGCCGCGGGAGTCGACTTTCCTTCGCTGCTCGCTCGCATGGCGGAAGACGGCGACGTGGATTCTCCACCGCCGTATAAAACCGGAGTGCGCTCCCGCTGGCTGGTTGGTGACTTTCGCCACCTGATCGAAGTCTGGAAAGGGTGTCCACCCGGCTATCCCGGCAAATTTCCAGGACGCTGGTCGACCTTAAAGGCCGAACTTACGCCGACTCCGGGCACGTTCCATGATAACTTCGACTGGAATGATCCATTGCCCGAGTTAGGCGACTGGATTCACCTCTTGCAACAAGTTGTTCGCAATTCGCGCTGAGACTGATCGAATGTTAAAGGCTGCCCTTCATGTGCACAGCACGTACTCCGACGGCGAGTTCACTCTCGCAGACTTGAAGCGCATTTACGTCCAGGCCGGTTGCTCCGTGGTGGGGATTACAGATCACGACGACCACTTCGACGCGCCGAAGCTGGCAGACTACATCGCAGAATGCGAGTCTCTGTCCGATGGCCAATTTACCTTCCTCTGCGGCCTCGAGTTCCGCTGCGAAAAAGAAATGCACATCTTAGGCTATGGCTGCACCACTTTGGCGGACACACAGGATCCACAAGAAATAATTCGTCACATCGAACTGCATCGCGGCCTCGCAGTCATCGCCCATCCAAAAGACTCGATGTTCCCCTGGATCGAGACTTTTGCAACGCTCCCGCAAGGCATCGAGACCTGGAACTCGAAGTACGATGGCCGCTACGCGCCCCGGCCGGGAACTTTCGATTTGTTAAAGCGGCTGCAGTCACGGCGTCCCGCCATGAGAGCCTTCTATGGTCAGGACCTTCACTGGAAGAAGCAGTTCCGCGGCCTGTTCACCGAGTTGCATTGCGAAAACGTCAATCGCACGCAGATTCTGGCAGCTCTCGAAAACGGCCGATTTGCTGGAGTCAAAGCCGCTCTTCGATTGCCCTCGACGGGCGATATTTCGCTGGAACTCCATGCATCCTTCGCCGCGAAGCATGCTCAGTCCGATCGCATGCGCAGGTTTGTTAAGGCCGGCAAAAAGACAATCGACAAACTGGGCATTCGGCCACCGGCAGCGCTCAAATCGCATCTGCGAAAAATCTTCTAGAGCCATTCCGCCATGCCCAATCACTCACTCATCTATCTGATGTACCACGAGCTTGAAGTCGCCAGGCGCACGTTGTGTCAGCAAGAGCAGGGCTATGTCCGCTATGTGGTACGCGAGCCCGATTTCAGGGCGCAGATGGCATGGCTGCAAACTGCCGGATTCAAAGGGATCTCTGTCTCCCAGGCCCTTGATGTGAACGCAAGAGGAATCGTACTCACCTTTGACGATGGCTGTGAAAGCGACCTGGCTGTCGCCGCGCCAATTTTGCAGGCGGCAAGTTTCGGCGCAACTTTCTACATTACCTTGGGATTTCTTGGCAGGCCGGGTTATCTCGTCGCATCACAGGTGCGCGAACTCAGCGACCTTGGATTCGATATCGGCTGCCACTCCATGACGCACCCATATCTGGACAATCTCGGTGACGATGAACTACGCCGGGAAATTGCAGACGCAAAGACTGAGCTCGAAGCAATCATCGGCCGACCGGTCCAGCACTTTTCCTGCCCTGGCGGACGATGGACACCACAAGTCGCCGAAGTGGCTCAACACGCAGGTTATCGCAGTGTGGCAACCAGCCGCGTGGCCGCCAATCGCGCCGCCAGCGATCCTTATCGCCTTGCGCGAATCGCCGTTATGCGCGGCAGCAGCCTCGAGGATTTCCGCAACTTTTCTGCAGGTCGTGGGCTGTGGCAGTTGCAGCTTCGCACCTTCCTGCAGACAGCCTCGCACCAGGTATTGGGTAACGCTCTCTACGATCGGCTGCGAAGTTTCCTGCTGGAACGAAGAGCGTAATCTACTCCGCAATTATCTCTGCGCGGTTTGACTCGAGACTTGAATCGCGGGATCGGTAGCGATGACCGTGTCGTCAATCTGCTGGCCCGACATTGGTCCGAGATAGAGTCTGCCGAGGCTCGAATTCTTGAACCAGAACTTCGCGTCGAAATATGCACGATACAGCGCTCTCATTCTTGTGTCTGCCAAGCTGCGTGCCCCACCCTCGCTTGCCAGTTCATAGCCCAAGCTCCCCAATGTCGTTCCAACCAGCTGCTCGAATCTTGCCAGTGTCTCCGGAGTCATCTTTTTCTTCCACCGGCCCGCGGGGTTTCCCGAATCGCCTTTGAATGATGTGTTCGGCTCGCTCACCGATCCGATGCCCACCTTCAGGATGCGCTCATAGTCCAGATCGTGGTCGATGAAATCGCCGACTCTCTTTAAGGTTCCATGCGGATCCGACTGCAGGTCCTCAAATCGCACCTCAATCGAATCGCCTCTTAAACCCACACACTCCTGCCGGCCCTTTTGCACCATCCACTCCCAAAAAAGCCCCGTAACCAGCAGACTGTCGATACGATCCCAGGAAAAGGGCCTCACCCATTTGTGAGGACGCGCATCCAGCGACAAGGCAACATCCCTGCCGTCGCGAATCATATGAACAAACAAGGCGTCGGACAGAGTCTTCTTGATCCTGCGCGCATGCAATAATTCTTCCGGTGAGTTGTCGGCCCAGCGGCGCACTCCCTGGGCCCTCGCCATCTCCCCCATCACGATCCGAAGAAAATCCCCCGCATCTTTGCACTGCGAAGTCAGTGCCTCTCGAATCTCCTTTTCATCTAGAAATGACGCACGAAACAGCTTGCTGTTCAGCCAGGCATCGATCAATCTTTCGCGATTTGCCTCTACTCCTAGATCGCCAAATCGCGGATCCAGCAAATTGAATACATTCGACTCGGCAAGATACACGGCAAAGTCACCGGAAGAGAGCAGCATGTTGTACAGCAGAGTTGTCCCCGACCGCGGACATCCGACTACGAACACCGGGGCTTTGTTTCTTGGCATAAGCGCCTTTTCGAAAGTTCTAACCGGAGACTTCAGGAAGTCGGCCGATCCGCCCGCGAAGAGCAGCGGCGACCTTGCTGAACTCTTTTTCATCAACTCGTACTTGACCGTCGGAGGCGACTATGCTGACCTGCTCCGCGGCCTGCACTATTTCACAGCGCAAGAAACGATTCGGTGAACTCACGATCTCTTTTGCCCCAAATTCAACTCTGCGGCCGTTGCACACGATCAGCGTGCAGCGCGACTCATCCTCCGTCTCTCGCCAATACAAAACTTCGGCATCGGCTCTCCATTCGAGATACTGCCACGCCTTGCCGTCGCCGAAAATCATTAAATGTTCTTCTGCGTTCGATTTGTACCGGTAAACCGAGGGCTCACCGGCCGCACCGGTAGAGATTCGCTTAACAGTGCGTGCTTCCGTCTCCCCCACTGCCCCCGGAATCAGCAAGCTCACGAACTCTCCCGGCAAGGTGGCGTTCGTTCTGAAATGCAGCACGTTGTGGCGCTCCTTGCAGCCATATACTGGCGAGCAATTCTCTTGTGTAACTTCCTCGGACCACCCATGATTCTCTTCAACCAAGATCGACAAACCGACATCTTTGCAGCGGAATGTCGTCCCGCTCTTCTCCAACGGCGATTCCGCTGGTGCGACATGCCAATACAAATCGAGTTGATGTTGTCCCTTTCCAATCGCCAGATCGCGCACAAGCCAGAAGTTGGACCTGTTTGAAAACACAAATCGGCGATGCACAACCGGCTCAGCCAATCGCCTGTACCCATCATGACTACCCACAAATAGATCGAAGTTCTCCCCCGTGATCCATCCTTCCGCTTGCACGCGAGGTAACCGCTCCCAGCGAAACGGGCCCACGGGCTCGGCCTGATCGACTCCATCCACAACCAGCGTGTTGTGCGATTTGGTGCCGCGAAATCGATCGCGCTCATTGCCAACATACTCATACGTACCCGAATCGATGAGTAGCGGCTTGCCACACGCACTGACGGTGATGCTGAGTGCGTCAGCATGACCATGACCGCCGCTGTCAGTGCCCTGCGGCCCGGAGTCTATGACCAGCTGTGCCTCGTGAACTTTATTCGCCAAAATGTACAGGCCACTGGGCTGATACGCTGTCGAAACCGCCGCATCACGCTTCACCTGCAGCTTGTCGAATTCAGCCGCGCCTTCGCTTCCAAGCAGCCAAAGAGATTCTTCCGTGAGACCGCCACAAGCGCTCTTGAAATCTCCTCTGCCGAAGAGCACAGCCCCCGTCGCCAGCGGATCCGTCAGATGCTCGACTCTATTGCGTTTCGGATCGAACAACCTGCCTCCGTCGTCGTCGCCCAGACGAGGAATGGGCCCGGTTCGCCCCAATACGCAAAGGACCTCAAGCATGCGCTCGATAGTTTTCTCGAATTCAGCGGGCACCGCAATCCTATTTCGCAAGGCCAGTAGAGCGGTGTGCAGAAAAAAATCCAGCGCATAAACGTGATAGTACGTGGAACGTTCGAAGTGCAGTCCGTCCGTGCGCACCTGACGTCGCGCCTCGTTCACCACAATCGACCAACCTTTTCGCTGCCAACGCCCTGCACCGGGCAACTCCGGGCACAGCGTGCTCACGAAAAACAACGCGACGCCTTCGCCCAGCAAATGCGTGTTTGGGGAAAAATAAGTAGAAAGATAAGTCTCAATATGGCGAGCCGAGACGCCCAAGTGCCGGTTCATCTCGGCACGAAACCCAACTGGCAGAGCGCTCGATCCCGACATCAGGGCATACATCCAAAGCCAGGAGAGGCTGCGGAACGCGACCTCCAGACTGCTCGCCCAGTTAATGCCGATCGGATACGGATTCTCCTGATGCCAGTGATTCCACTGGTACAAGAGCTCAGCAGCAAACTTCTCCTCGCCGCTCAGCCGGTACGCTTTTGCCAGCGTTACCAGATGCTGGTGGCGGCTCAGTTCCCATGTAACCTTGCTGTCCCCGACGTCATCGAAGTCGAGATAGCGAATCTCAAACCACGGCTTGCGCGGAGCTCGCTTGTTGTGAACGCGATCTGCATGCCAGTCAATCTCTTTTCCATAGTCCAATTCCTTGTAGCCCAGCAAATCAAAACGGTGCAGGCATATCCTCTCAGCCCGGCTTATGATTTCCCGCGCCTGTTGTGGGAACCGAGTTCGCAGCTCTCTGCACAAATCTGCAACGTTGTCCGGAGCAAAAAAGAAATTTGGCTGGGCCGCAGTGGAGTCACTCAGGCGCGGCTCAAAACCGACGCCAGAGCTGCAACGCAGCGCATCCAGACGCGCCATAGCGCGCTGGCGTACCCGGTCCACAAGCTCACCCGGGCTCATGGCACGAAGGCGATGGGCAAGCCTTCTCCATTCTGGGATTCCCCTCTTCATTTCGTGCTAAGATTTTATCCTGTAGGAATTCATTGCAGTCTAGCGCCTCGCGCCACTTGCTCTTCAGTCCCGCTCAAAAAAATCGCAAATTTTTGCAATTAAAGGCTGACTCGGATGTCCCCAAGATATTCCCGTACGCTAGCTTCGTTTCTCAGGTAACGCGTAGCGCATGAGTCGAATCAGCATCTTCGGTTTAGGATACGTCGGCACTGTTACAGCTGCGTGTCTGGCCAACCGAGGCCATGAAGTCGTCGGGGTAGATCTCAGCCCAGACAAAGTTTCGGCTCTCGATTCAGGAAAGAGTCCCATCGTCGAGCCGGGCCTGAGCGAACTGATTACGGCATCGCATGGAGCCGGCCGCCTGCGCGCTACCAGCGATTCCACAGCGGCTGTTTTGAGCACGGATATCAGCTTCCTCTGCGTCGGCACGCCCAGCCTGCGCAACGGGCGACTTGATCTTGGGCATATCGAACCCGTCTGCCGCGAGATCGGAGAGATTCTCAAGCGCAAACAACAATCACACCTTGTCGTTTTGCGCAGCACTGTCCTGCCGGGCACAGCCGAGTTGCTGGTAGTTCCGGCACTGGAAAAGGCCAGCGGCAAGCGCCTGGGCAAAGATTTTGGAGTCTGCGTCAATCCAGAGTTCATGCGCGAAGGCACTGCGGTTGTAGATTTTCTCGAACCCTCTATGACGGTTATCGGCGCAGCGGTTGCCGAACACAGCCGCATCCTGCGCGAGCATTATTCATGGGCGCCGGGCCGTATTTTCGAAACATCGTTTCGCTCCGCCGAAATGGTGAAATATGTCTGCAACGCGTGGCATGCCGTGAAGGTTTCGTTCGCCAACGAAATGGGCACGCTCGCCAAGGCCATGGCGGTCGACGCCGAATCGGTCGTCGAAATGTTTTCCGCCGACAACAAGCTCAATATATCCCCCACGTATCTCAAGCCCGGCTTCGCCTTCGGAGGCTCGTGTCTTCCGAAGGATGTCCGCGCGCTCAACTATCGCGCCAAGGAGCTCGACCTCGAACTGCCGCTCTTTGAATCGATCCTGCGCAGCAATCAAACACATCTGGATCGTGCCATCTCGATGGTCCTCGCTTCCGGCAAGAAGAAAATTGCAGTACTCGGCCTCAGCTTCAAAGCCGCAACCGACGATTTGCGCGAAAGCCCGCAGGTACAACTGGTCAAACACCTGATCGGCGAGGGGTGCGAGGTCGCAGTGTGGGACGACAACGTTTCGCTCGGTCGCCTCGTCGGATCAAACCGCCGCTACATCGAGGAAGTGATTCCCCACATTGGCGGACTGCTCAAACCGAATCTCAGCGATGCTCTCTCGACTGCAGAAGTCGTCATCCTCGCAACTCGCGGCATCGATCGGGCAACCCTGGACGCGGCATTACGGCCGGAACAGATCGTGGTCGACCTCGTGAACCTGGAAAAATCACGGCGCCCCTCGGGAAGCAACTCGTACGAGGGAATATGCTGGTAATCGATCGGGAATGAAGATTGTTTGGGTCAAGGCAGGCAAGTTGTTGCCGGTCGATACCGGAGGGAAGATTCGTTCGTTCAACATTCTCCGTCATCTGGCGAGCACCCATCAAGTTGTCCTGCTCTCCTACTATGGCGGCCACCGTGATCACGAATATGAAGCTGCATTAGAGAAAAGGCTGCCGGGAGCCCACACCATCTCGACCAGCTCGCCCGACGGAACATTCAGTCTGACTCTCGACTATCTCTGGCGCATTCTTTCGCAAGCGCCCTACGCGGTACGAAAGTTCACGAATTCTGCGGTTCAGCGAACGATCGCTCAATGGCTGGGTGAGAAAAAATTCGACGTTGCCATCTGCGATTTTCTTTCCGCTTCGCTTAACTTTCCGCCACAGCTTGCTGTGCCCTCCGTGCTCTTCCAGCACAACGTTGAAACCGTTCTCTGGCAGCGCATGGCCGAAACCGAAACCAAAGCAATCCGCAGGCTTTCGTATCGTGTGGAAGCCGCGAAGATGGCGCGCTATGAAAAACAGACTTTGCAACGTTTCCATCACATCATCGCTGTCTCGGAGCGTGATCGCCAAGAAATGCTAAAGCTCGATTCGCATCGACCAATTACGGTAGTTCCGACCGGTGTCGATACGGAGCTATACCACGTCGCACCGCCGGCCACCTCCGATCCTCCCATCGTCACCTTCACCGGCTCCATGGACTGGGAGCCCAACATCGACGCCGTGGAATATTTCTGCCGCCAGGTTTGGCCGACGATTCTGCAGGCTTTTCCCAATGCGCGATTCCAGATCGTGGGTCGCAAGCCGCATGCACGAGTCCGGCACCTGGCCAGCGCCTCGGTGGAAGTCACGGGTATGGTGCCATCGGTCGCCGACTACTTGCGTGACGCCACGGTTGTGATCGTCCCATTGCGCATCGGTGGCGGAACACGCTTGAAGATTTTCGAGGCAATGGCGATGGGTAAAGCCGTCATTTCCACGACGATCGGAGCCGAGGGCCTCGACGTAGTCCCGGGGCGCGACCTGGTCATCGCGGATACTCCGGCTCTGTTTGCCGAATCGATACTTCAGATAATTCGCGATTCCGGGCTGCGCCGGCGCTACGAGGAAGCTGCCGCAACATTGGCCGCCCGCTACGATTGGTCCAAAATTACTTCGGCTTTCGAAGACGTTTTGCGCGCAACAATTGCGAGCTTCAACGCTGCAGCGAATTGAAATAGATTCGTAGCTAAACCCGCGAAAGATCGCGGGTCACCAGCAGCCGTCCAAGCGGCGTTTTCGCTCTCAACAAGAACTTGCTTTCGAAATACGCGCGGTATTGCCTGCGAAAAGCCAATGCTTTGACGGTTGGCTCGGAACTCAGGCATTCATATCCCAATTTGCGCAAATACGGACCGACGAGTTGTTCGAGTTGCGCTACTTCCCCAGCCCCAGCCTTTTTCCATCTTCCTACCGGCGAAAATCCACCGCCTTCTTCCTTGAAAGAAGTGTTTGGCCGGCCGACAGAACCAATCGCCACTCGCTGGATCTCATCGTAGTCCAGTTCCTGTCCAACAAAACCGCTCAACTCTTTGAGAACCTTGCGCGGCTGCTCCACGAGCTCTTCGTATCGCACCTCGATATAATCCGCGTCCAGCTTCGCTCCATCCCGCCGCCCCCGCTGCGTCATCCACTCCCAATACACGGCTCCGGCCAGCGCACGTCGCACACGATCCCATGGCAACTGCTTGGGCCATCCCTGTTTTTCCATTGAGAGCGCCACATCCCTGCCATCGCGAATGATGTGGATCACGAGAGCATTCGGAATCGTCGCCTTGATGCGCGGAAGGTAGAGAGCGTGATCGGGCGTGCAATCCGCCCAGCGCCGCACTCCCTGATGTCGCGCCGTTTCTTCCATCACGATGCGCAGAAAGTCTCCCGCGTTCGCGCACTCCCGCATGATTTTGTCTTCGAGCAGCTGCCGTTCCAGCCCCGTTGCCGTAAACAGGCGAGAACGGAACCACTCCGCCAACAAACGCTTCTTGTTTGCAGCCCGGCCAAGGTCGCCGAAGCGCGGCTCCAAAAGATGGAAGACTTCCGACTCCGCGCGATAGATCGCAAAATTCCCGGCGGAAAGCAGTACGTGATAGAGATAAGTGGTCCCGGAACGAGGACATCCCACAACAAACACCGGCGCCGTGCTTCGGCTCTCGCCCGCTCGACGTTCTGCGGCGTGTTGTTCGTGAAGGGCCGGCATGGCTATTGCGGCGTGACTACCGCGGCATCGCTACTGGACGACGCTCGGTGGCGTGCCCCTCAGCGCCGTACACTGCGGAATTGTGGGGCGAGACGCGGTACCGGATGAACGGAGCACTCCAGCTTCAAGAAAGTTTCGGTGCCAGAGTTCCAGAACCAGCATGCGCCACAGGATTCCTGAACGATTCCGCCGCCCGCTCATGTGTTCTCTCAACAGCGATCGCACCGCTTCCGGCCGGAAGTATCCTCGCTGCAAGGTGCGCGGCTCGACGAGCACCGACAGCAATTGTTCCTTGAGTTCCTTTCGCATCCAGTCCACGAGCGGCAGTTGAAAGCCTTGCTTCTTGCGATGCAAAACTTCGCATGGAATCCCCACGCGCTCAGCCAGCCTTTTCAGCAGGTATTTGCGCGTGCCGTTCCGAAACTTCCATTCCAAAGGCAACGATGCCGCCCATTCCACAAATACCTGATCCAGTAGCGGCACGCGCACTTCCAGCGATGTCGCCATGCTCATCCGGTCGACCTTGGTGAGAATATCGCCGGCCAGGTATGTCTTTACGTCGAGAAACATCATTCGGCTCAGCGTGTCGCTCGCAGGAGCCTGATCGTAGTAGTTCTGAAACTGGAGCAGGGGATCCGGCAGACGGGCCGCTGCCGCCAGAAACTCGTCGGAAAATATGTTTCGCTCGCGATGCAAGGCCGGCAAATACGAAACATCATCCAGATATCGATCACGCGTCGAGAGGAGCGCATTCCACGCGCGGTTGCGCCCATACATCCCCGATGGGACGCGCGGATGCACGTGACGCCGGTAAACTTTCGCCGCCGCCTTCGGCACCCAAGTCAGATTGTGCCGGTTCATCGCCAGCGAGTAGCGATCGTATCCAGCAAACAATTCGTCTCCGCCGTCACCCGAAAGCGCGACCGTAACATGCTGCCGTGCCATGCGGCAAACATGATAAGTCGGGATCATCGATGAGTCTCCAAAGGGCTCTTCCAGCATTTCAGAGAGGAACCCGAGCGTCTGCCCAATGTCGGGCTCCACGACGAGTTCGTGATGATCGGTGCCAAACTTTTCCGCGACGATGCGGGCGTAACGCGTCTCGTCAAACTGCTCATTGCGAAACCCGATTGAAAACGTCTTCACCGGTGAACCGCTCGCCCGCGCCATCAGCGCCACAACCACCGACGAATCTACTCCTCCACTCAACAGCGCCCCGAGAGGTACATCGCTGATCAGCCGAATCTTCACCGCGTCCTGCAGTCGCTTCTCAAATTCCTGCAAGAGCTCTTCTTCAGAGGCCGGAGGATGCGTGCCATATCTGGGCAGATCCCAATATTGACGTATGTCAATCTTCCCACCGGCAAATTCCAGCAGCCATCCGGGCGGCAATTTGCGAATTTTCTGAAAGGCGGTCAGCGGATCCGCGATGTATCCAAAATAAAAATATTTCAGCAGCCCTTCCGAATCGATCTCTGCGAAATCCGGCTCAGCCGCCAGAATCGCTTTGATCTCAGAACCAAACAGGAGCCTGCCATTATGCATGGCATAGTGCAGCGGCTTTTTTCCCAGACGGTCTCGGGCCAGCAGCAAGCAGTCGCGCCGCTGATCATACAGTGCAATCGCGAACATGCCGCGCAACTTCTGCACGCAGTCTGCGCCCTTCTCTTCGTAGAGATGAACGATCACTTCAGTGTCGCAGTGGGTATAGAACTTGTGACCGCGCGCTTCAAGCTCCCGGCGAAGCTCGAGGAAGTTATAGATCTCGCCGTTATACACCACCCAGACGGTTTCATCTTCGTTATGAATCGGCTGGTGGCCGCCTGCCAGATCGATGATGCTCAACCGCCGCATCCCCAGCCCAACCGCTCCCCGGGCATAAATTCCTTCGTCGTCCGGACCGCGGTGCACGATCGTCTGGCACATGCGATGCACGATGCCGGCATCGATCGAATCCCCGCGAGGCTCTACAATTCCCGCTATCCCGCACACTGGCTGACCTCATCCGGTTGATGCGTCGCGGTCGGCTTCACATTCAGGAGCGGCCGCCGTCCCTGCACGGCGATGGGCTGCTCGATTACGCGCAAATCTTCCAAGCCGCAACTTTCGAACCAGCGAAACACTTCTTCATACGAATGTTTCGACTGATACCACGGCGAATACCAATCAAATGTGTCGAGAATGCGCCACTTGCGGTCAGGATGAAACGCCATCGGAATCGCATACGCCAGCGCTCCGCTCGCGGCCCGACCCACGAGAGGAATCTTTCGCAGCACCTGGTGAATCCCGTACAGCGGAACCACGCCATAGCACAGCGTGTACAACATGCGGCTCGGCATGCGCCGCGTAACCTTGCGGTAGATGTCGCTCATGCGATACCAGGCGTTGTACTTGCTGTACAGCCAGATCGCGATCCGACCGCCCGGCTTCAGCAAACCGGGCAGCATCTTGAAGGCACGCTCGCAGTCCGGCGTATGGTGAAGCACCCCAATGCTGTAGATAAAGTCGAAGCTGTGCTCGGCAAACGGCAAGCGGAACACGTCCGCCTGGAATATTGTCGCTTCCTTGCCGGCGAGATTTCGCGCCGCAACTTCCGCCGCCAGGCTCAGGTCGATTCCGACCACGCGCGCGCCCCAGCGGCAAGCCACATCCGCAAATCGGCCCATGCCGCATCCGACGTCGAGGACGAACTTCCCCGCAAGATCCTCCGGGCAAAATCCCGTGCGCTGGCGAAATGCCTGTTCCGATCGCTTGCTCTCTGCCGTATCGAGCTGCGTCCGCGCATGCACCTGCCACTGAAAACCAAAACTCCCTGCATAGTGCTGCTGATCCACAAACCGGATCACGCCGTTCACGGCGGGGTATTTCTGGCCGCAGGTTGCGCAAACCAGGCCATCGGCGTACCTATCCAGACCAGCGCGGCAATCCAAGCAGCGCAACATCGCCAGAACCTGTTCGGACACCGCGTCCACGACTTCGTTCCCTCCCGGAATGCTCATGAAAATCTCAAACCAGACACGATGAATACCGCGCCGTCGTCCGGCGCACGCCTATCTACTCCACTGCATGTGAGGTCTGCTGCGGTCAGCGAAGCGGGGCTCTCGCACACCGGGATCTTTGACCTTCTGATCCGCGGCGGAAGGGACGCCGACGATCCTCACCATGGCGCAAGTGTAACCGATCATGAAATACGGATAGAGATTGTACTCGGTCGACGCAAAAGCCGAACCCGCCAAGTATCCCACCAGCCCCGCCCATAGCGCCTGCGTCAGCAGCTTGAACTCGGGATCGTCTTCGTACTGTCGGGATTTGCGAATGAACGAAATATTCTTGAATGCCGCCCATATCGACAACAGGAACAAAGCCAGCGCGGGCAAGCCCGATTCGGCGGCAATTTCTGTGTAGGCGTTGTGGGCTACGTGCCAGCCCTTGTCCACAAGCGGAAAGCAGCCCGGTCCTACGCCGAAAACCGGATTTGTCAGCGCGACCACCGCGCTTTTTATCAGCAACTCCTTCCGCGCCTCCAGCGAACCTTTATCGCCCGAACCTTCGACGTTACCGAGGAAAATACTTTCCACCCGCGCGCGATAGTAGGAACTGGAAAGCGCCAGCCCGAACCCCACGATCGAGATCACGATCGTCGACACCACTAGGTAACGCCGCTTCCCTTTTATGCCGTATTCCCAGATGCAGATCATGATGATGATGACGAGCGCCAGCAATCCGCTGCGCGACGCGGTCAAGACCACGCCGATACCCATGAACGCCAAGCCCAGCGCCCACCAGGTTTTCCTGAATCCCTTGGCATGCAGCATGAACGCCAGGCAGAGCGGGAAACTGATGGCGATATTGATCGCCAGATCGTTGGGGTTGGAGAGAATACTCTCCTGGATCCCTGATAGCCTTCCACCCGGGTTGTAGTGCCGGGTCGCAATCGAAAAGAAGGTCACCAAAGCAACCGCGCTCACCTGAATCCACAACAACTTGCGCAATTCCTTCAGCGTCACCACGGTCATGCTGATCAGCATGGCGACAACCACGCCCTTGGCAAACTTGCCATATACCGTCGCGAACGCTCCGCCTTTCCACATCGCCAGCGGGATCGCCATGGTCATCTGCAGCAGAAGCAGCCACAAGAACTTGATTCCCAACGGAATTTTCAACTTGCCTCCGCCGCCCATGATGCCGAAAATAAGCGCGACGAATGCGATAACGCCGACAATCCTGGCCATCGGGATATAGGCCAGCGGGCGAATGAAATCCTCTGGCCGGTAGTAATAGAGACAAAAGAAGATCACCAGCGCCGTGTAGACGAACGGGCGCCGCTGCAAGGCCTTCATCGTCTCGCTGCGCGACTTCCACCACGCCGGCCGCGCCGGACTCTCAGGGCTCTCCCATGTGCTCTGTACCGCCATAACGTTTCGAAGCAGGCTCCTCGCTGCTACTGCCCTTGTTGCACCTCAAATTGCTCGAACGGGACCACAATATCTTTCGGCAACGTCAGCATACGAATCCGCAGCATCTTATCGCTCGGTGGCGTCCACTGCTTGTTTTCGTAGAGGAGCAGGTTCTCGCCCTTCCAGCTCGGATCGTTCGTCGAAATCGGAAACCTTCCCAGCAGCTGAAACTGTTCAGTATTCAGCTGCTCCCGCAAAGTGCGCTGAACTTCGAACCGCATGGGCGCTTTCTCCGAAACAACGACAAAGCGGATGCCGTCCCGGCGGAATGCATCCATCAACTCGTCGCGTCCGTGCAACAACTCCTCGCTGTTGACGCCCGGTCGAATGTCATCGGCGTACAGCAGCTTGCGCAGCACCAGGAAATGCCGCTTCGGATCGAGCGACCGCATAAAAAATACGAAATTACCAGGAACCCTTCCGTCAAATAAAACCACGCCCGCGTGATACTGGTTCACCAGCACCGAAGCCACATCTTCATAGCCCGAAATGTAAGGCCGCTGCTGACCCCACGCCGAAAGCGACAATATCAACACCAGGCATCCCGCAACTGCGCGCATCGCCACGCGCAGCCGCGGCGCCCGAAAAAACTGCGTCAGCAACCCGACGGCAAAGTACACCAGGGGCGGGAACCAATAGATGGCGAAGCGGAAATCCTTCTGCCCAAAAAACGAGAACGTGATGTAACCCGCTAGAATCCAGCAGGCCATCACCACCGATTGCTCCCGCCTGCTCCACCGCCAAGCCAGCACAAAGCCCAGCGCCGCCAGCGCAAACATCAGCGGAGAAAACGAATTCGGCATCGACGACGCATAGTAGCTAACCTGCTCCCATCCGCTCATGCGCCGCGATCCCAAATCGCTGGCCATCGCCTTTCCCTGCAGCACCAGCATCAAGAACAGAAATGGCCCGGCCAGCGCAGCGATCATGCCCGCCACCACCAGCGCTTCCCGGCGCCAGATGAGTTTCCACTTGCGCGTGACCAGCAACGTCAGCGCGCAAAAGGCAATCAGGAATACACTCGTCTGCTTGCACAACAGCGCCGCGCTCAGCCACAAGCCAAAAAAATAAAGCGATTTCCGCTCTCCGCGATCCAGATAGCGAATCCAGTGCCGTATCGCGCCCACGGCCAGCGCCAGCGACGGAATCTCCAGCATTACCGTCTTCTCGAAAAGCACCACAACCGGAAGAAGCCCGAGCACTGCGGTGCTGATCGCTGCGGTGTAGGAATCCTGCAGTTCTTCGACCAGCAAAAAAAACTGGTAGAGCAACACAATCTCAAAAAACACAACCGTCAGCCGTGCCGACACCGCAGACGCGCCGAACAACAGGAAGCTGATTCCTTCGAAAATATAAAACAGCGGCGGCCAGTGCAGAATCGCGACCGCCGGATATTGCGCATAGTATCGATAGGCATACTCGACCGGATGCCGCAACGGCAGGTCGTGCAACGCGTCGGCGACGAACAATCCGGTCACCGCATGCTGCGCCTCGTCGACGTAGTAGTCGAATTCGCCTTTGCGAATATTCCGGCAGGCGATGCCGCACACCAGTGCAATCGCTCCCAGCAGCAACGCCCAGCGAGTGAGAGTTCTCGTTGGGCGCGGCGACGGAGCGGACGCGATCTGTTCATCCACTTCCTGGATCTTCACCGCGTCCATGCTGCCCGTCTCCCCGAGACAAAGTTGAACAGAGCCACCAGCGCCGCCCCATTGAGCAGCACAAAGGTTCCCGATACGTCGGCCAGCCGCGCCAGCACTCCGCGTTTCACCAATCGGGCGAAGGCAAGCGCGCTCAACAGATACAGTACCGTCTGCAAGGCCAGCGCCGTCCGGTAGAAAGGACCACTCAAGAAAATGGACGCCAGCAGTAGCGCGGCCAAGGCCACCGGGACCGCCAGCCGCAAGAGTTTGTGGCTGACCAGCTCAAAACGGATTGGATTCTTCCCGCTCAACAGCCACGGCGCCAACTGCAGCAGCTGATAATTCCCGCTCAGCGTCCGCACCTTGCGCGAGAACTCCCGCTCCGCGCCCAGGTCGGGCTTGTCCCACGCCCTCGCCCGCTCGTCGAACACCACGCGCTTGCCTTGCCGCACCACCTGCATGGGCAAGAACACATCGTCGAGAATCGTTCCGGTAGGAACCTCGGTCAGCAATTCGCGCCGAACGGCATACAGTGCGCCCGTCGCACCGACTACCGAGCCCGTTTCCGATTCCAGTTCGCGAACCTTTTTCTCAATCCGCCAGTACAAACCCAGTCCCTGGTTAGTCTCGCCTTGCGGGATATCCCCCAGCATGAGTTCGCCGCTGGCGCATCCCACTTCAGCGTCCGCGAAGTTTTCCACCAGCAAGCGCACGGCTCCAGCCTCGATCTTCTGGCGCGCGTCGGTGAAAACCACAATCTCCCCGCTCGCCATTTCCACGGCGTCATTCAACCCTGCAGCCTTGCCTCTCCCAAGCTGATTCAATATCGCGTGCACGCGCGCATCGCTCGCATACCTGCGCAAAATCTCCTCGGTCCCATCCGTCGATCCGTCGGAAACCACGACGATCTGACAGCGCCCCGCCGGATAATCGAGCTCCATCAGGTTCCGCAGTTTCTCCTCCAGAGTCCGCTCCTCGTCGCGCACTACCATCGCGATCGAGATCGCAGGAGTCATCGAAGCTCGCTTTACTGGGCGAAACCGCCACAATCTGCGCAACCACAGCCAGCACGCGTATCCCGCGTAGGTGTAGACAATCAGTCCCGCCGAGATCCAGAAGACCCAGATCACCGTGCGCCTCGCCCCAGCAGAACGATTTTTATGGTTTGGAAGACAATCCAGGAATCGAGACCCAGGCTGGCATTCTTGATATAGAACAGGTCGTATTGCAGCTTTTCACGGGCGTCTTCGAGCGTGTTGCCATATTTGTATTGCACCTGCGCCCAGCCGGTGATTCCCGGCGGCACCGTGTGGCGCACGCCGTAGTAAGGAATCTCTTGGCTCAGCCATTCCACAAACTCCGGACGCTCCGGGCGCGGCCCAACAAAATTCATGTCGCCCTTCAGTACGCACCAGAGCTGTGGAATCTCATCCAGCCGCGAGGCTCGCAAGAACCTCCCGACGCGCGTAATCCGCGGATCGTTGTCCGTCGCCCAGGTCGCGCCCGTGTCTGCTTCCGCATCCTGCCGCATGGTACGGAACTTGTAGCAATAAAACCTCGTGTCCGCCCGTCCTACGCGGATCTGTCGGTGAAAAATTGGTCCGGGAGATCCCAGCTTCACCGCCAACGCAACCAGCGGCACCAGCGGAATCGAAACTACCGTGCCGATCAGCGCAACCGTGAAATTCAACACGCGATGCAAGAAGCGGTTGAACGAACTGTGGCGGAAGCCCTCGGTAAAAATCAGCCAGCTCGGATACAACTGCTCCACTTCAATCTTCCCCGAGATTTTTTCCAGCCACGAAGTCGCTTCCTCGACCTTTACTCCGTGCAATCGCAACATCAGCAATTCTTCGAGTGGAAGCGTGCCACGGCGGTCCGGCATGGCAACGATCACGCGGTGAATCCCGCGATCCTGCGCCAGTTCCATGAGATCGGCTGCCACCGCTTCGCGCGTGAGGGCACCCTGAATGTTTCCGGTCCAGCCCGCAACTTCTATGCCCAGCCATTTCCGCCGCAGCCCGTTAACAACACGTTGCGCGCGCTCGCCGGTGCCGAGCACGTACACACGCTCGCGAAACAGCGACTGGCGCACCAACCACCCGTAAGCCCACCGCCAGCCGAACAACGCAACCACCAGGACCATTACGCCGTACAACGCTGAACCCTTGCCAGGAAGCAGGTCAGGCGCGACATACATCACAGCGCTCAGAACCAGCGCCAACAAGCCCGCCACAGACAGGATGCGAAACGCGAGCTCGAACTTCACCCCGAACCGCGACGAATCGTACAGATCGAATCCATGGGAGAAAATAAGAACGACGCCCGTCAGCGCCACAATTTTCAGAATTCCGCCTTCAATGAACAGGAGATTGTTCAGGCGGAGAAGGCTTTCCACATTCCACAAAATTCCCAGCACAAACGACAACCCAATCACCAACGCCTCCCCAAACAACAACACCAGGGTCCGCACCGGGTAGTAGACGTTGAAGAGCCGAATCACTTCCCCCCCTAGGTTCTGGCCGTACTGCCGTTTCTATCGTAGGCCTCGTAGTAATAGCGCTCGTACGACGCGCTTTCGGCGTTGGTGCCGTTCAAGACCACCCCGACGAGGGACTGCTCCGGAAACTCCTGGCGGGCTCTGCGGGCCACGTCTGCCGGAGTCACATCCGACCGCACCACCATCAGCACGCCATCACAGAACTTGGCCAGCACGCTGGCATCGGAAACCGGAATCGCCGGCGGGGAGTCGACGATGATCCAATCGAAAAGCGGCTCCAGCCTCTGCATCAGCATCTTCATCCGCCCATTGCCCACCAGTTCCGCCGGGTCCTCGATCCCGCTTCCGCTCGGAATGAAAAATAGATTTTCCATCGACCCATGTTGCATGGCCGAGAATTCGTCGTTCCTTCCCTGCAGGTAATCGGAAAGCCCGGGTCCCGAAGTCGTTCCCAGCATCTGGTGCAATCGCGGTCCGCGCAGGTCGGCATCGATCAGCAACACTCGCCGCCCGTGCTGGCGAACCATGACCTGCGCCAGGTTCGATGCCGTGAATGACTTGCCCTCTTTGGGCAGCGCGCTGGTGATCAGCAAACTTTTCAGCGGCATCTTTTCCCGCAGGTGATACAGCCGCGAGCGCAGCGTTCGATACTCTTCAGTCCCTCTGGCGCTGTCGTTTCCGTTCATGAACAGCATCGTTTTCAAGTCGGGCTTCCACTCCATCTGCGGACATCGCGAAAGCAACGCATCCAGGCTGTACGTTCCGCCAAAGGCCGCATTCGCCGGCGCTCCCGCCGCGTCAGCCGGTTGCGGAAACACAGAAACCTCCGCCGCCGGAGGCAATCCACTCTCCGCCGCGCCTCCCTGGACCGCAGCCCGTTCCTGCTCGGCTCGCTTCAACGCTTCGTGAATTCGGCTCATAGTTTCCTTTCGTTAGGGAGATCTTTATCTTCCTGACGTAAACGGTCTGCTAACGTAGCCAGCGAGCGCAGAGTCTCCGCCAAATCGATCCGGTCGGTTCCGCTAGCGGGACCAGTCGCATTGATGGACGCGGGAACGTTGCGGTCCACCAGATCGAAATCTCTCGCCACGGCATCCACCGTTGCCGGGCCGATCAGCTTCTGCTGATCCACAAACGCGCTGACCAGGCAGTGCTCGCACAGCAGGTTGATCACGCGCGGAATGCCGGAGGAATACAGGTGAATGGAAAGCACCGCCTCGGGCTCGAAAATCTGCTGGCCATTCGATCCTGCAATGCGCAGCCGCTGTTGTATGTAGGCCTTGGTTTCATCGAGCGTGAGCGCGTGCGTTCTGGCCCGCAGCGTCAGCCGCTGCCGCAGTTGTCGCAACTGCGGCTGTTTGAGTTTCTGCTCGAGCTCCGGCTGCCCGACCAGAACAATTTGCAGCAGTTTTTCGGTAAACGTCTCCAGGTTCGTCAACAGCCGAATCTCTTCGAGCACCTCATCCGAAAGGTTTTGCGCCTCATCCACGATGAGCACCGCGGTTTCCCCCGCCCGGTAGCGGTCGAGAAGCCAGTTGTAGAGACGCAGCAGAATCTGGCTCTTGGCCTTCGAATCGCAAGGGATGCCGAAGTCCGCCATCATGTAATCGAGGAACTGCGGCACATTCATCCGCGAATTGAAGACGAATGCCGTCGCCACCTGCTGCAGCCGCAACCACTCGAGCAACTTGTTGATGAGCGTGGTCTTGCCGGTTCCAACCTCTCCCGTCAGCAGCACGAATCCTTTGCGGCTTTGGATTCCATAGGTCAGGCACGCCAGTGCCTCTTCCGTGTGCCGCGTCAGGAACAGAAAGCGCGGGTCCGGATTCACATTGAACGGGTTGGCTCGCAGTCCAAAAAATTCTTTGTACATAATCCGATTCGCCGCCGAACTATATCTTCAGCGCGTCCTTCTCCAGATCTGGCTTGTGGTCCCTGTGCCAGAACCCGTTCTTCGCCTCTTCCTCGGCGCCAAGCCACGGCACCGAAACCAGCATCGGAAGGTCCAGCGCAGCTTCTGCATCGGCCTCGTTCCGGATCGATTTGTCCCGGAACTCCATCCACAGCGCTAGCGCCAGTCCAAATCCCAGGCCGGCTCCCAATCCACCGCCAGCAAAGAACAACCGGTTCGGGAAGCTCGGCGAATCCGGCAGGTTCGCAGGATTCAACGGGAACATGCGCTCGCCTTCTTCCTGGTTGTTCATCTTTACCGTCAGGTCGGCAGTATTCTTCTTGGCAAGCAGATCCTGATAACCCTTCAATGCGATGCTGTAATCGCGCGTGAGTTCCTTGTATTGCTCTTCCACCGCCGGGCTCAGCGAGACTCTGCTCTGGTAGGTCGCAATCTCGGTCTGCAGGCGCTTCTGGTCGCGCGTGGCAGCGGCAATCAGCTCGCCGTACTGGTGAATCTGCAATCGCAGCTGCCGGATCTCCGCCGGCTCCATCGCCGAAGCCTTTTCGTCCGTCCCCTGCGACGCATCGGCCGGAGCATTGTTGATCTCCGCCAGCTTCTTCCTCACGCCGGCAATGTCGGCCTTCAGCTTGATTACGTCCGGATGGTCTTCGGTGTACTTCGCCTCGAGTTGCACAAGCTGCGACTGCATCTCAGACAACTGCTTCTCCAGCGTCTGCGGATTGGTCGACGATTGCAGCGCCTTCCACGCTCCCAACTGCTGCGCCAGCATCGACTCCGCATAAGACTTGTCAGCCTGCGCCCGGTTCAACTGCTGCGTATTGGCTTCCAACTGCGTATTCAATCCGGTCAGGATTTTGAAATTGTTTTCCTCGTCATCCGGCAGCTGACCGACGTGTTCTTTCTTGAAGGCCGCCAGCTTCGCGTCCATGTCATCGAGATTGCGCTTCGCATCGTCGAGGCCATGCCCCAGCACAGCGCTGGTCCCGGCAGCCGCGTCCTGAATCGAGTGCAGGTTCTGGCTCACCATCAGCGTCGTCAGCTCGTTGCATATCTGCTGCGCCTCGCGCGCCTTGGAGGCCGTATAGCTGATGTAGAAACCCGGCACCGGGCTCTGCCCCGGCTTCGGAGGCTTTCCGGCGCTGGTGCCGATCGCCGAGAGCGACGTCACCACCGGTTCCAGGTTCATATTCGCCTGAATGCTGTCGATGATTCGATTCACGCCCGCCGGCCCCAGGTTCGGATAAAGCTTCTCCACCACCGGCTGCAACTGGCTTTGGCTCATCACCTGCTGCTGCAGCGTCGCCACCCGCATGGTGAGATCCTGCGAGACCACCGGCTGCACCATGTTCTCCGGCACCTTCTGCCCTTCCACCAGCACCAGCGACTGCGACGTATATTTCGCCGGGAAGAAGTACGAGACCATGTAAGCGGTCAACGGCGCGAGCAGCGCCGGAATCAGGATCACCTTCGCCCGCCGGCGTAACATCGCCAGGTAATCGTCAATCGTCAGTTCGCGGTTCTCGATCATCGTCGTATTCCATTCCGGCCGCCACGGGCGCGCCTGCGGCCTGGTCAAAAGATCTCTATAAAATCAGTCGATCCGGATCGGCCGCGGCGTCCAGTCCAATCCGAACATGATGGTGTTCCGGTGCGAAATCCGGTCGCACGCGCCCGTCCCTACGCAAAACGAACTGTCGAATCCGAGTTCGCTGAACTGGTAGCTCAGGTTTCCGCGCAGCGTGCGACCAAAGTCGCGATGAACTCCTCCGCCGATAAACCCTACGTTGTACGACCTGGCATCATTTGCCGGACAGGCCGTCTGCGAGGTCTGCGTCGTGGCGGTACATTGTTCAATCTGCTGGATCGTCAGCGGCTGAATTCGACTGTTGTGCGAGTACCCTAAGTCGAACGAGAGTGTCCAGACACGGTTGAGCGGATGAAAAGCGCCGAGCCGGATCACGTCGGTCTGCGCTCCGGTAAACAATCCCGATCCGCTCGTCTCGAAACGCTCGTAGTTCAGGCTCACCGACGTTCTCGTGAACTGATAGCGCAGCCGCGCCCGCGCCGCCACGCCAACCCTCGTATTCTTGTCGGTCGTGTTCACCAGCGTGTCGCCGGCGAAGGTGCAGAGCAGGGGCGGGATGGTCGAGTCGCTGCAGCCCGCGGTGATCGTATCGATGAAAGTAATCTGCGGCCCTGCTCCGATCAGCAAATCCATGCGCCCGGAAATCCGGTGGCCGTACATGCCCTGAATCACGTGCGAATGAAACGCTGTACCCAAGACTGAAAAATCAAATCCCTGGTAGCCGTAGACCAGCGCCATCTGCGTGTGGGGGGTGAGAATGCGGTCGTATCCGGTTTGCGCCGAAACCTGCGAGCTCCCGATGAACGACGCTCCGGTCACATCGTCGACGCCATAAAAATGCGAGAAGGTATACCCGCCAGCCGCGGTGATCGCCGATTTCGGCGTCAGCCGCTGCTCCACTTCCGCCAGGCTCAAATTCAAAATTCGCGGAGCCAGCCCCAAGGTTCCCAGCGACGACCCGCCCCAGAAACTGCCAAAGGCCGTCGTTCCGAGCGACTCGATTCCCTGTGTCCCCAACCCGCCATAGGCGCCGCCAAAATTTCCTTCCGGCAAGTAACTGAAGCTATCCCGCAGCGAAAGTTGCCCGCGCTTCCACGTGATCTTCTGCTCGAGATCCATCTGCTGCAGGCTCTTCCAGCCTTCGCCCTGCACGTTGTAGTAGCCGACGCCGCCCAGGTAGTCGACGCCCAGGTCGTAATTTCTCCACAAGCGTCGCAGCGTAACGCTGCCCAGCGCGCGGCTCACCGAGCGAAAGTTGGTTCCTCCGCCCAGTGTGTTCGTGGGATTCGAATCCAGCGCCTCGCTCACTCGCGCTCCCGCCTGCACATAACTCAGCGGCGCAGCATGCGGCTCCAGCGAAGGCAGATCAAGCCCTGAAATCGGCGGATTCTCCGAAATCGTCGGCGGAGTATTTTCCTGGCCATAAGCCGGAACCGGCTGCACCGGCTGCTGCTCTGGCTGCTGAGGTTCCTGTGCCGGCTCCTGACCGGAACCTGAGGCGGGAGACGAAGGCGTCGTGGAATTGTCCTGTGCCGCCGCCGCGCTCAACGCGCATCCCAGAATGCCCGCGGCGCAAATCTTGAACAGTTTGCTCATCACAATTCCTACAGAAACTTTCTTACGGAAACGTTCTTACGGAACTAGATACTACGGAAACTGATCTTACGGAACGACGACCGTGTCGCCCGGCTGCAGTTCGATGTTCTGCTCCGGATGATTGCCTTTCACGACTTCCTTGTAGTTGAACGGCAGCTTCGTCTGCTTCCCGTTTTGCGAGCGCAGCACATACACCGCTTTCACGTTCGCGAACTGGTTGAAGCCCGCTTCCGCCAGCACCTGCAGCACCGTCATGTGCGGCAGCAACTTCACTGGCCCGCTATGATTCACTTCTCCGGTGACGAAGACTCGCTGGCTGTTCATCGCCGTGACTACAACGGTCACGCGCGGGTCAGAAATATATTTCTTGAGTTTCTCTGTAATCGAGTTCGCCAGCGCAATCGGCGTCATGCCCGCTGCCGGCACATCGCCCAGCAGCGGCATCGAGATTTTTCCGTCGGGACGCACCGGCACGGTCTCGGTCAGGTCTGGCTCTTTCCAGACGGTAATGTGCAGCGTGTCGTCCGCTCCCAGAACATAGTCCGCCGGAGCGGTAGAACTCGGCAATACATCATTCCCCGCAGGCTTGTCGCCGCTTTGCGCCCACACCGGCGCCACCAACAACACCCCCAGCAGCGCCAGTTCCATCGCTTTCTTCATGCACTCTCCAAACCTGAGCTTTGTTCTTAGACCGAAGCTGGCGGCATTAATAGCGATGCTTCCGCCGTGGCCGTCTAGCAGACTCCGAAAACACTGCTTCATTGTTGCCTTTGGACCTGCGGGGATTATGTCAGGCGATTCTGAACGCTGCCAGAAATTGCAGCACGAGGGCTTCCAAATGCCACTCTACGCACGCAAATCCCACAGATCGTTTTGCTTTTCTTTTCAACCACTTGGCGCTGAAAACATGGGGCCGGGGCCGGCCAACCACCGTGCCCCGAATAGTACCACAAGGCAGTGGGAAAAACCTTTCTCACTTTATACCCAAGCATTTCGACCCTTAAGGGGCACCTGATTATGTGTTGATCTTTTCATCCTGAACCGTGGAGCAGCCGCAGCGAGGCACTAAGAGTTTGAAAGATGTCATTCCGAACCATGCCAAAGGCACGGTGAGGAACCTGCTTCGCGGGCCAGCGCGTGGCTCCAAAGAATCCAAGAACACGGGCCATGAACTCCACTCCGCAATTGCGCCCCCCACGCATTTAGCATATCTTGGGTTCTCCCCTGTACGTCCTATGTCTTTGAATTGTGGCCCACTTAGTTCAAACTGAGCCCTCGACCGCTCGCCACGTGAGCTTGCCTGACGAGATGATGCCCTATTGGCAAGTTAGTATCCTCGCCGCCCTCGCGCTCGGACTCTACTGGTCCACCTTGACCCGCCTGGTCGCGCAGTGGTGGCATGATCCCAATTTCTCTCACGGATTCTTCGTCCCGCTGTTTTCCACATTCGTCCTCTGGCAGGAGCGCGACCGTCTGGCGCGCATCGCTCCAAAACCGGCCTGGATCGGCCTCGTCATCCTCGCCTCCGCTCTCGGCCTGCTCATCGTCGGCCAACTGGGCGCTGAATTATTCCTCGCCCGTCTTTCTCTGCTCGTCCTGATCGCAGGAGGTGTGATCCTATTTCAGGGTTGGCGCTGGTTTCGCGCCATCTTATTCCCCTGGGCTTTCCTGCTCTTGATGATCCCCATCCCTAACCTCATCTTCAACCAGATCACTTTCCCGCTGCAGTTGCGCGCTTCGCGCGTCGCCGCCTTCACTCTTCCGCTGTTCGGCGTCCCGATCCTCGCCGAGGGAAACGTAATTCACCTCCCGGCAATGTCGCTCGAAGTCGCCGAAGCCTGCAGCGGCATTCGCTCCCTGATGTCGCTCGCCACCCTCGCCATCATCTACGGCTATCTCACGGAAAAGCGCCTCTGGGTGCGCTGGGTGCTTGCGCTCGCCGCTGTACCCATTGCGATTCTCGCTAACAGTATCCGGATCATCGGCACAGGCCTGCTGGTTCAGTACTGGGATCCCGACAAAGCCGAAGGCTACTTCCACGCCTCCTGGGGATGGATCATCTTCGTTGTCTCGCTCCTGATGCTCTACGCCACCCACACGCTGATCCGCGCGATCTGGAGAGATGCCGAATCGAGGCCAGTGAAGCAAGAAAGGGGCGCGGCGTGAGACGTTCCACGATCCGATTCCTTCTCACCGCCGCACTGATCGCCGCCGCCGCAGTATTTCTTTACGCCCACACCAGCAGCGAAGTTTTCCCCACACGTCAGGCGCTGAAGTCATTCCCTGCGACTCTCGGCGACCGCGAAGGCACGGACATCGCGCTCGACCCCGAGGTCCTGGCGGTTCTCGGTCCCGGCGACTTTCTCTTACGCGACTATCGCGGCGATGCCGACGAATCTGCCATCGATCTCTTCATCGCCTACTTCGCCAGCCAGCGCACCGGCGATACCATCCACTCGCCCAAGAACTGCCTCCCCGGCGCCGGCTGGATGCCCGTCGAGAACCGCCGCATCACGCTTTCCCTCGCCGGCCACCAGCCATTTCCGGCGAATCGCTACGTCATCGCCAAAGGCGACACGCGCGAAATTGTTCTCTATTGGTATTGGGCGCATGACCGCGGCGTAGCCAGCGAATACTGGGCCAAGTACTATCTCGTCGCCGATTCCATCCGCATGAATCGCAGCGACGGCGCCCTGGTTCGCCTTTCCAGTCTGATGACTCCCGGCGAGACCCCGGATGCAGCCCAGCAGCGCCTCATGCCCATGGCCGGCCAGATCGTTCCCTTGCTCGATAACTACATCCCGCGATAGCCGCTGATTGGGAAGGGCACGAGTTCCACTCGTGCCGCTTAGATCACTCCCAATGACCTGCGCTTAAGCGCCTGAGGGCAGCTTCCAGCCTGTTTGACGTTACTGCGCCCGTTGAACTTCCCATTCCCGCTTCCCTCGTGAAGTATCATAGGAGAACTCTGCGGACTTGGGTGCCCAGCTAGCGCCGCCGCTGCCGGAGAATTCATGAGTCGCTCCTCTGCCGTTCGCCTGACAATTTTCTGCTGCCTGCTTCCAGCCCTGTTCACCGCCTGCAACCGCGATCCCAACGTTAAGAAACAGAAATATTTCGATAGCGCAGAGAAATACTTCGCCGAAGGAAAATATCGCGAGGCTGCCATCCAGTACGCGAACGCCACTCAGATCGATCCCCGCTTCGCCCAGGCGCACTACCAACTCTCGCAAACTTATCTCAAGCTCGGCGACGCCAACCATGCCTACCAGGAGTTAAGCCGCACCATCGAGCTCGCCCCCGAGAACTATCCCGCGCGCATCGATATCGCCAATCTTCTGGTCACCGCAAGAAACGCCGACGGTTCGTTATCTGCCGAGACGCTCAAGCAGGCCAAGGCGCATCTCGATCTGGTTCGCGAAAAGCAACCCAACACTCCTGAGATTCACGAAGCCTGGGCGAACTACTACGCGGCCCAGAGCAGCTTTGCCTCCGCCATTCAGGAGGTTCAGCAGGCTATCGCGCTGCAACCTGGCCGCTCCGAGTCCTACCTTCTGCTCGCCTTCCTCGATCTGCGCGTAAATCAGCCCGATGAGGCCGAGGCCAATTTCAAAAAGGCGATTCAGGCCGATCCCAAGGCCATGAACGCCGAACTCGCCCTGGGCGGATTTTACCAATCACGCAACCGTCTGCCGGAAGCCGAAGAGCAGTTCCGCCATGCAATCCAGATCGACCCCAAGAGTCCCGGGCCACGCGCCGCGCTGGTTCGCCTGCTCATGCAGGAAGGCAAACGATCGGAAATTGAACCCTTCCTTCAGCAGACCAAAAAAGACATGGCGGACAACTCCGAGGGATACCGCATGCTCGGCGATTTCTATTTCGCCAATGCCGACATCGACAAAGCCGAGGCCGAGTACGCCTCGCTCTATGCCGAGCATCCCAAAGATACGGTGGTGAAGAAGAACTACGTCCAGCTCCTCATCTTGAAGAACCGGCTCGACGAAGCGACCAAGCTCGACGATGAAGTTCTCAAAGCTTCGCCGCGTGATGCCGACTCCCTCGTTTACCGCGGACAGATTCAGCTCGCGAAGAATGACGTGAACGCTGCCGTTGAATCCCTGCAGAATGCGCTCAAGAACGATCCCGACAGCGCGGTCGCCCACTATCATTTCGGCCGCGCCCTCGAGCGCCAGAACAACGACACTCGCGCCGAATCCGAATGGCGCGAAGCCGTCCGCATCCGCCCCGATCTCGTCGAAGCTCAGCGTGCTCTTGCCGATCTTGAAATGCGCCACGGCGACGTCGATGCCCTGCTTCTTACCGCGCAACAAATCGTCGCAGTTCAGCCCTATTCCTCCGAAGGCTACCTACTGAAGGGCGTTGCGGAAATCGCCAAGGGCCGCTTCGGCGACGCGCAACAGGACGCACAGCAGGCCATGCAGCGCTCTCCCAGCAACCCCGCGGTCTATGTGCAGATGGGCAACATCCACCTCGCGCAAAAACACTACTCTGACGCAGCGAAGTACTATCAACAGGCCCTCGACAAAGATCCCAACTCAGCCGAAGGTCTCAGCGGCCTGATGAACACGTATTTTGCCCAGAAGCAATTCGACAAGACGATCGCCGCAGCCCAGGCCAACATTGCGAAATCGCCCAACAACAGCAACTTCTACGACCTCCTGGGAACCGCGCTTTTTAATGCCAAAAAAGATTTGCCGGGCGCCGAGGCCGCCTTGCGCAAGGCCATCGTGCTCGACAAGAACAATGCCGACGCATTAGAAAAACTCGGAAAAGTCCAGGTGCAGGAAGGATCGGTCGATCAGGCCATCGCCACCTATCAGCAATCGATTAAAGACAATCCACGCGAAGTCCAGTTCTACATTCTCACCGGAGAACTTTACGAATCGAAGCAGAACTGGGATCAAGCCAAAGCCATGTACCAGCAGGCTCTCTCAGTCGTGCCGGGCCAGCCTCTGGCTTCGAACAATCTTGCTTACGTCCTGCTGCAACAGGGCGGCAACCTCGACGTCGCGCTAGCCATGGCGCAAACCGCGCGTCGCGGCATGCCAGACTCTCCGAATGCCGCCGACACCCTCGGCTGGGCCTACTACCAGAAGGGACTCTATCCCAACGCCGTCAGCCAGTTCGAAGAAGCCCTGCGCATGGCCGAGCGCCGCGGAGTTCCCGACGACTCCACGATTCACTTCCATCTCGGCATGGCGTATGAAAAATCGAACAAAAATGATCTTGCCCGCCAGCAACTGGAAAAAGCCGTGAAACTCAGCCCCGGCAACGAAGACGCCAAGAAAGCTTTGTCGGAGCTACGCAGCTAGCGCGAAGTCATTTCGTCGCCAATTCCCACTCCTGCTGTCCGCGCGCAGTCAGGGCGGCTGTGTCTTCCGGCAGAATCCACCTTTCCTTCACCAGTTCTGCGAGCGCCGCGTTATAGCGCGTCATGTAATCAGCGGCGCCGCTATAGCGCTCGGCCACCGACTTGCGCGGATCGTGCGCCTTCGTCCGTTCCTCCGCCGTCTTCGCAAATGGAATAAACGATCCCTCGAACGGCACTCGCTCGTCCGGCGCTCCGATCGACGGATCACGAAGATTCCATCCTGTATACGTTCCCAGAGGAACTGTGTACTCCGGCAGTCGCACGCCATCCTCTTCGTTGCCGTCGGCATCCACCTGAGGCACCAGCACAGGAAACGGCTCTCCCACCTTCGGCGGCTGCAGGCTCAGGATTCCCTGCCGCCAGTCCGGACCAAAATCAATGTGCCACGCCTCGCTCGCCTCGTGCGGCGTATTCACTCCCGCAAGTTTCGGGAAAGCCCAGTCGCGCAGCGGCACCAGCGTCTTATCGGCAATCGTCGGATAACTGCTCGGCGGCGGCAGCGTCCCACTTCGAACCCACGCATCCATATTGGAGATCATCGCTCGCCAGAAATATTTCGCCGGCAGCGGTGTTTGCGGCTCCTGCCCCAGCAGATCGCCCACGCCCTTCTCGACCGGCAGAGGACCGGAAAAATGCTGCAATCCCGTCAGATGATAGATCCGCACGTGGTCCGAAATCGCTGCATCCCGCTTCCCATCGGCCGTCACATGAATCAGCGCGCACACCCGGCCCCAATATTCATACGAAGTGTTCGAGAAAAACATCTTGGGCTCGACTTTATCGCGCGCGGCGCGATCAAGAAGTCCGCCGGCTTCTCCCGTCGCCGGGTCTGTCTCCGGCTGATCGGTGAAAGGAAAAACATCCGTCGGAAAAAACACCGACGAAGTCGGCTGCGCATCGCGCGAGGGCTGCGCAAACCGATAGTTAAAGCTTCCGCGCCCCGCACCCGCCACATGCGCCAACACACCATCCAGCGCCATGCGCCCTTCTTCGTCGGCATTGAATCCCTGGTAGAGAAAATCGCGCAGAAACCGCCCATTCTGCGAAATGCCTTCACCATAAACTCGCTGCACCGGCGCAATCGCGTCGGAGGCATGCTTCGCATACGAAGCAAAATCGCGCACCGCGGCGAACCCCAACCCGGCCACAATGGGATTGGCAACGACATACACGTACTCGTAAATCTTCCCAGGCTGAAAGCCTCCGTTCAAATGAATGCTTCGATCACTGGCGACAAGTTTTCCCTCGACCGTGCTCGCAAACTGCCACTCCAACCGCGGAATCACTGTTCGCGGCGCGCTCCGTGAATCCCTCACCGTCAACACATTACGCGGATCGTCCGGCGCCGCCACCGGATACTCTGTTCCTCCAATATTCCCGAGCATGTAGTGCCCCAGCGGAATCTCCGGCATCATCTTCGAAGGCATCAGATCGCCGCGCAGTAAGCCGGTAATAGTCTTGCCGTGATCCTTCGCAACGGGAGCCGACAATTTCAGCACGCTCCCGCCCGGAGTGGGCGTTAGCCCTTTCAAGGCGTCGTCGCCCGCCGCATCCCACTGCCAACCGAGGCTGACAACGGTGAATCCATTGCGCAGAAACCACGCATCGCCCGCATCGTTCTTCGCATCCACATCGCCGCCATCCACTAAACTCAGAATCCGCGCATGCCCGCGATTCGGAACCTCCAGCAGCATCGCGCCGTTTCCCTTGCTCGCATCCTTCGGGCGAAACGCCACAAAGCCAGCCGAAAACTCGACTTCTCCGTTTTTCACATTCTCGGCATTCTCCAGATCCACAATGCCCCGGTTGTGCGGATTCGCCACTGCGACCGAAAAATAAACCCGCCCCGTGATTCGCTCATAAGCGCCAGCCGCGCCGAACGCCTTCCCGCCAAGAACATCGACGCGAGAAGCAACCTCAACCCGCACCACGCGAGCGTGAAGTGAAGAAATGAGAGTCGCGAGGGAAACAAGAAGAAACAGAGCAGAGATCAGCCTACGCACACAAACCCGCATTCGCATGCGCGGAAGCATAGCATGCAGCGTATCTATGCAGCCCCTTCAGCGTCGCAATCACTTTCCCAACGCCGCATCCCACCCGGTCACCAGAACCACGGGCGCCGTGCTCTCAGCGATAGAATTCACCAGCAGAAATCTCCCATCGCGCGCCACATCGTATGACTCGGTCGGAATCGAGTGCCGCAGCCCCGTCTGGAACAAAGTCTTCGGTGCGCTGATCTGCAACGAATCGCCGCTCGCTGAAATATCCACCTCAGTCATCTTCTGCGACAGGTCGAGATAAAAAAGCTTCTTCCCGTCGCGGCTCCAGACCGGTTGCCAACCGCCGTCATGCGAAATCTGATACTTCGCCCCCGGATGCGGGAAGCGCGTGACATAAACTTCCAGCCGCCCCGAAGTCCCCGACTGATACGCCAGCCAGTCGTTCGCTCCCGGCCGCAGCCGCGCATTGCTGCCCCGCGACACGCTGTCAAGCACGGTAAACGGCTGCAGTCCCGCTGCCAGCGGATACGCTCTCAACTCGGCTTCATTCGTAGCGCCTTTTCTCACTTCATGCAGCAGCCACTTTCCGTCGCTAGTCACGTCGACGGGTGTGGTGTTTGCGTTGAGATCGATGAGCACCCGCTCCGGCTCCGATCCATTCGCCGGCACCGCGCGGACTTGTTCATGATCCTTTTCGTCGATGGAGGAAAAATAAAGCACTCGCCCATCCGCCGACCACACGGGAGAATCGACAATCATTTCTCCTGGTATCAGCGGCGCGCGCGCCCCGCCCGCCAAATCCCACACCCACAGCGGATACTTCGCGCCCTGCAGCACCGGCGTCGCCATGCGCGTTCCGTCGGGCGAAAGCCTCGTCGGTCCATAAATTTTCGGTTCTGAGATTTGTGCCAGTTGCTTTCCGCTGGCGTCCGCCCACACGTGCCGGTCGCCGGTTGCGTCCGAGGGCTCCTGGTAAAGCAAAGTGCCCTGCAACGACGCGGAAAATACGCCCATCGCAGTAATCTCATCGATACCAATCCGATCAACCACTTGCACGCCGTCGCCCGAGACAGTTCCCTTCGATGCGTCGAACCTCCAGGCCATCAACGCTCCGCTGCGGACCGCCAGCAACCACCCCGGAACGTATTGGAATGTGTAGAAATGCCCCTTCAAGACATCTTTCTCGTCGCCGCCATCCAGCGACGCATACCGAATCTCGTTCGTGTCGCTGGCGTCGCCATCGAAGGAGTGGAGAAAGAGAAAATGCTTGCCATCCGGCAGAAACGTCGGCCAGCGATCGGAGAGTTGCTGTTCCGTTGGCGAAGACTTTGTAACTTGCTTCGGCAGGCCTCCGGACGCGGGAACCTGCATGACCGGCCCCGATACCTGCGGCGGAAACAGAATCACGTTTTGCCGTCCCCAGCTTCCGCCGCGCGCCGCCGGCGCATCGCACACCGCAATCGGCGATCCTCCATTCAACTCCATGCGCCAGAGTTTGCCATCCATAAAAAATGCGATGGAGTTTCCATCCGGCGACCAGAACGGAAAGAATGCCTGATCGGTGCCGCGCAACTGCGTCGCTTCCAGCTTGTCGAGCGAGCGCAGCCACAGTGAAATTTTGCCCTCCTGTCGCGCCACAAAAACAATCTTCGTCCCATCCGGCGAAAGCGCCGGCGGCCCGTTGCGGTACAGAGTTTCAAAAATCGTCCCCGGAGGCGGCAAGAGATTTGTGCGCACCACACGCCGCGCCGGCCGTGGTATGAACAAAATAACTGCCAGCGCAGCGCAAGCGAGCCCGGCAATCAGAGTCGCAACCAGCCACATCATGCGAGAGCGCTTCGGCGCTGCCATCGCCGCCGCGCTAGTCTGCGAGCCCGACTTTCCCACCCACGCCAGTTGCAGCTTCACATCGTGCGCCGTTTGAGAACGCGCCTCAGGATCCTTCTCGAGGCAGGTCTGCACCGTGTAATCCAGCGCCGCAGGAGTTGCCGGCAGCAGAGTCGTAAGCGGCTCCGGATCTTTCTCCAGAATCGCCGTAGCCACGCTCAACTGCGACTTCCCTTCAAACGCACGCCGCCCGGTAACCATTTCATAGAGCACGCAACCCAGGCTGAAGAGATCGCTGCGCGCATCCGCCTCCTGCCCCTGCAAGACCTCGGGCGCCATGTACTGAAACGTTCCGACCACCGTTCCCTGCTGCGTCAGCAGGTTCGGCGAAGCGTTCAGCGCCGACAAATTCATCGTCGGCGTCGAGGGCGTCAGATTCACCTTGTCGCTCATCGCCGCCGCGCCCAGAATCGCCACCGGCTTGGCCAATCCGAAATCCAGCAACTTCGCGCCCGACGCCGTCAGCATGATGTTGCCCGGCTTCAGATCACGGTGCACAATCCCGGCCCGATGCGCCTTCTCGAGCGCCTCGCAAATCTGCATGCCGCACTCGATCGCCTGCTTCACGGGCATCGGCCCTTTGGCCAGGCGCACCTGCAGCGTCTCGCCCTGCACGTACTCCATGACCAGATAGCTGATGCCGTCCTGCGCGCCCACATCATGCAGCGTGCAAATGTTGGGATGATTCAGCGATGAAATCGTCCGCGCCTCGCGCCCAAAGCGCTGCCGCGCCTCGGCGTTAGCAGAAAGATGTGCAGGAAGAATTTTTATGGCGACAGTGCGTTCAAGCCGCGTATCGCGCGCGCGATACACCTCGCCCATGCCGCCCGCACCCAGCGGCGCCTCAATCTTATACGGGCCAAGCTTCGTGCCAGAAGGAAGAGCCATCCGTCGGCGCAATTATAGCCGGAAGAGAAGCGCTGTCTGACGCTCTTTGCTGCATCTGAGCCTTCAAGGATTCTTGTTAATTCCTGCGCGTGAACACCTCAGGTCCCTGGGCGGACTGGAGGCTTCCTCCGTGTCGCCTCGCCTCCGCTCCTCGTCGACAAGATGTTCCAAGTACTGGCCCATCAATTTTGGGATCGTAGTTCCCTGTTCGGCAGCGATCTTCTGACAAGCCTTCCCAAGATCATCGTCGATGGAAATTGTCACCCGAACGCGGCGCCATTCCAGGAATATTTCGGCAGAATTTATATGGGCCGGAGGAAACGCGCGCAATGACAAATCCTAACCAGTCATAGAAGGTTATAACGGTTAGACAATGGATACCAAAGAGATACTAACCTGCAATATGTTGATAGGAGGTTAGAAATGGCTCCTTTAATCCGCCGCCACATCCTTCGGCGCTTCCGCTCGCTTCGCGCTGCGGTTGGAGGGCAACCCGGCATCGCGAATCTTATAAAGCAGCGCGCGGTAGCTGATCGAGAGTGCCCGCGCCGCCTGCTTGCGGTTCCAGTGGTGATTTTGCAGAACTTTCAGGATGACTTTGCGCTCCAGCTCGCGCACCGCCTGGCGCGTCAGCTTCTTCAGCGAGATCTGCCCATCGAGCGGAATCTCGGCGTTGAAGAAATCGGTCTCGCGCGGTTGCAGGTCGCTGGCAATGACGTCTTCATTGCCCAGAATGACGTAGCGCTTGATGAGGTTTTCGAGCTCGCGAATATTCCCCGGCCAATGATACTTGCGCAGCACCGTCATCAACTCGTTCGACAACATCTTGGCGCGGCAGTTGTATTTGCGGTTGTGATATTCCAGGAAGTAGTGCACCAGGTCCGGAATATCGATCGCGCGCTCGCGCAGCGGCGGCAGGTGCAGATTCACCACGTTGATGCGGTAGAAGAGATCGCTGCGGAACGTTCCGTTTTCAATTTCCTGTTCCAGCTTGCGATTGGTCGCGCAGACTACGCGCACTTCGACTTTCTTATCTTCCTGCGCGCCGATGCGGCAGAACTGCCCATCCTGCAGGAGTTGCAGCAGCTTCGACTGCAGCGGCATGTCGAGCTCGGAAATTTCGTCAAGAAACAGCGTGCCGCGATGCGCCATTTCCACGCGGCCCGGCTTCATGCCATACGCGCCGGTGAACGCGCCTTTTTCATATCCGAATAATTCGCTTTCGAGCAGCGTGCCGGGAATCGCGGGGCAATTCACTTTCACCCACGGCCCCGAGCGCCACGGCGACGCCGCATGAATCATGCGCGCGATGATGTCTTTGCCCGTGCCGCTCTCGCCTTGAATCAGCACGGGAACGTTCGCGCCTGCAAGTTTCGTCAGCCGGCTCCGCACCGCCTGCATGCTCTCCGTGCGGCCAAACACAATCGCATCAGGAGGCATTTCCCCCAGCGGCTGGACGAGCGTATTCACACTACCGGTTGTCATGGTGTTTGTCTCAAGGGGGGAGACTTCAAACCTGCATCCGGACAGCCAAAGACGACGAGGCGCACAACAATCAGCTAAATCTACCTTATCTGGCTGAGGAGCAGCAACTTACCAAAGACTCCATCGGTTGCGCACCCGTAACCCCGGTTTGGCGCCTAGCGTAACACTCAACGGCCTGTGTGGGTAAACATTTTCACTCCGCGGAAACGGCCTTCCGTCGCCGCGTCCCGAGGGATCGGGAGTGAAGCAATGGCCGGGAGAACTTCAGGCCGAGCAGGTAGTAGCCCTGGGCGGGCGTGGTGCGCAGGGTGCGCGCGTTCAGCGTGCGGGATGCTGTCGGAAGCAAGGCGAGCGCAGCGACTGGCGCGCTTGGAATCTCCAACTTGATCTGCGCCACGCGGGGCAAAATACGCCGGACGGCAACCAGCATTCCGCCGGCGCTGACGTTCAGGGCGGTGGCAAATTCCAGGAATTCCTTGCCCTTACCGTCTCTCGTGCGCACAAAAACCGGAATGGCCAGGGGCAGGCGCGGCCACTTCCGGCGTTCGCCGCCTGCCTTCGCCGTCATCATGCGGACCACTCCCTCAAATCAGACATAACGAGTGATAGGAGCAGATTTGTGGCCAAATCTGGGGCAAATACCCGTTAAAACCTGGCCAGAAACCGGACCTGCCGCTTTCAGCAACGGCAAAAGCCCTATCCTGATGGCTGTTTGCCCTTGCTCTATTCGCTATTCATTCGCGGAGGAAGAATTGCTCTGTCGCCGTCCGCGGCACTCGAAAGTGCAAGAGTTTGCTACACTTGGGTAATTCCGTTTCATTTTTCGTTGACTTCCACTAAGCCCTGTCTTACGATTTCGTTACGAGCGTTTTCCTCTCCCCGTCAACCTGTGGTTTCCTCATGGCGACAGCGCGTAAGAACACGGGTGTGTCTGACTTGGGAGCTACTCCTGTCCCGGCCTCTGCGTCCGCTCCTGCGGATGCCGATGTTCCAGCGCCCGAAAATCTGCTGCAGGAATACAACGAACTCCGCCAGCGCTTTCAGCGCACGACTAACGCCCTCGCTTCGGCGGCGCATGACCTGAAAACTCCGCTCGCCATTTTGAACGGATACGTCGATCTGCTGCAGAGCGAAAAGCTGGGCGCAGTGAGCGAGCGCCAGCGCGAAGTCTTGCGCGACATGCAAGCCAGTGGCAAACGCCTTGAACACTTCATTCAGGAGTTTCTAACTTTCAGCGCGCTCGAAACCGGCGGCCTGCGCATGCACTTCGAGCATGGCAACATCAACGATTGCCTCTCGGAAGTCTGCCGCCTGTGGTCGAACCGCTTTCAGGAAAAAGGCCTGGCGCTGTATTTCCTCGCCAATGAAAAGCTGCCGGTTTTTCCCTTCGATTCACCGAAACTGGAGCGCGTAATTTCGAATCTGCTGGAGAACGCCTTTAAGTTCACGCCGCAAGGCGGAACCGTGTGGCTGCATGCCGAGCCTCATATGTGGGAGCGCCGCGCCGCCGCGCAGCCTTCTGCCGCCGAACGCCGCCGGCAAAACGTCAGCCATCCCAACTCGGTTCGCGTCAGCGTCTCCGACACCGGCCCGGGAATTCCGGCCGAATTTCACCTGGAAGTGTTCGACGATTTCTTTCGCCTGGCTGGAACCGAGAATCACGAAGGCATGGGCCTCGGCCTCGCCATCGCGCGCCGCCTGGTGCAAGGCATGGGTGGAAAAATCTGGGTGGAGAGCGATCCGGGTGCGGGCTGCAAATTCTCCTTTCTGATTCCGTTTAAACCAGTTCCCGCCAAGACCGCCACGGCGTCCGCCCCCAGCAAAGGGAAGCACCGATGAAGCCAACCGCCAAGATCCTGCTAGTTGACGACGAACCGGGCATGCTGCGTTACATCAAAACGCTGCTCGAGGTCGACGACTACAAGGTCGAGACTGCGACCACGGGCGAAGAGGCTCTGCAGCGCGTGGAAAAGGGCCTGCAACCGGATCTCATTCTGCTCGACGTTCTCATGCCGGGAATCGACGGCCTGGAGACGCTCGAGAAGCTGCGCCAGATGCAGCCCGGCGTAAAAGTTGTCATGCTCTCCTGCGTCAGCGACACGCGCAAGGTAGTCCACGCCATGAAGCTGGGCGCGCAGGATTATCTGACCAAGCCGTTTCAGAAAGCAGAACTCGACGCGGTGATCGATCTAAGTCTTGGGCAAGGCAAGCAGACCTTCAGCGGCGACGTGGAAGAGCTTGCCGACGATGTTTTCTTCATCGCGGCCAGCCCCGCCATGCGCAAGATTCGCTCGCAGGCGGCGCTGGTGGCCAACGTCGATATTCCGGTGCTACTGCTCGGCGAAAGCGGAACTGGCAAAGAAGTTCTGGGACGCCTGATTCACAAACTTTCGCCGCGCGCGCATCGTACTTTCTTGAAGGTCAATTGCGCAGCAGTTCCCGCGGACCTGCTTGAAAGCGAACTGTTCGGCTACGAGCCCGGCGCGTTCACCGGCGCGACGCACGCCAAGCCCGGCAAATTCGAACTCTGCAACAAAGGCACGATCCTGCTCGACGAAATCGGCGAGATGCCGCCGCTCCTGCAAGCCAAGCTGCTGCACGTTTTACAGGATCAGCAGTTCTCGCGCCTGGGCAGCCGGTCGGTGATCAAGGTCGACGTGCGCATTTTGGCCGCCACCAACATCAACATTCCCGAAGCTCTGGCCACTAGACGTCTGCGCGAAGATCTCTACTACCGCTTGAACGCATTCACATTGCAGCTTCCGCCGCTGCGCGATCGCAAGGAAGAAATTCCTGTCCTGCTGAAGCACTCGATGACGCGCATGGCGGAGCGCTATGCGCGGCCTCCGCTGCCGCTTTCGCCGGCGCTGCTGCAGGCCTGCAACGACCACACCTGGCCCGGCAATCTGCGCGAGCTGAATAATTTTCTGAAGCGCTATCTGATTCTGGGCGACGAAAATCTCGCGGTCAGCGAACTGCTGCCGAAGAACGACGGCAACGGCGGCATGCGCGGAGACTCCGGGGCCAAGGGCTCCGAAGTTGGCGGTTTGAAGTCGCTGGCGCGCAGCGCCAAAGACGAAGCCGAGGCGCAGGCGATCACGCAAGCGCTGGAGCAGACCAACTGGAATCGGAAGCAGGCGGCAGCGAATTTACAGATCAGTTACAAGGCGCTGCTTTACAAAATTCGGCAGTACGGCATTGCCGAAGCCAAGAGCCACCATAAGCTCTCAGCGGGCGCGTAGGCGCGTCGTCCCTGACGGGACTCTCTCATTTCCGCAATTGTGATATTTCTTGCTGGACTTTCCTAACGTCGGGCTGAAGCCCGGCTCTTCCACAAGAGAGAATCTACGGCGCGGCTGAAAGGCCGCGCCCCTTCAAAGATTCCATTCCCTTATTGCACGTTGAGCTGGATTCCGACGCTCTTGCTGTCGCTGCCAGACGTGCCTGTGATCGACATGGAGTATTGGCCCGGCGGAGTTCCCGATACCGGGGGCTGCGTTGAACTGTGGCTACAGGCCGGCAGGACGACGAGCAGCGCGCTGACCAGGCACAACAACACCACTCCGCAGATGCGCCGGCGGCGCCGGCTCCCGCCCGCAACTCCATTCATACCAAAGAAGGCCATGGCCGGAATCGTCAGCCACACCGCATAGAAATGCTTGTTCAGGAAGCCGGCGGCGCCGGTCGTAATCGGGCGGGCCGTGGTGTTGACCGTCAACGTAGCCGTTCCCGGGCTACTCCCAACGAGCGTGACCGAGGTGGGTGAGAACGTGCAGGTCGAATTAGGCGGCGGGTTGGAGCAGGCCAGAGTGATGGCGGGGCTATAGACAGGGTTTGGCGTCAGCGTAATCAAGTAGCTTGCCGGAACGCCTGCGGCAATCGAAACATTGTCGGGGTTGACTCCGATCGAAAAGTCCGACATGCTGCCACTCACCGTCGTTGTCACCGGACCGAGGCTGTTCGTGGCGCTTGCGATCACTTGCCCACCATTAAACTGACGGGCGCCGCCCTGCGGGTCCGCCGTCAGCGTCAAAGTGATGGTGATGGTCGCGATGGAACCAAACTGCAGCGATGGGACGCTGCAGCTTATCAGGGTCGAAGTCGAGCCGCCACTGCACGTCCCCGACGTGATGGTTGCGGAATCGAACGTCATTGCGACGCCTGTCACCGTGCTGCTGATGTTATCGGTGACGAGAATGTTGTTGGCTGGTTCCGGGCCCTGGTTGGTCAGCGTGTAGGTGAACGTCGCTTGATTTCCCGCAGGAACATAAGTCTGGTTGGGACCAAGGGTAAGAACACCCGTGAGCGCGAGACTGGCGTTGGGCGTGACCTCTCCCACGAATGCGTCATAGCCGCCAGCGATTGAAGTGAACAACCCGGTCAGATGCAAATCACTCGAGGTGGTGTCGCCGGCGAGATAGGCGTTCTGGTTGACGTCGAGCGCGATGCCAGTGCCCTCGTCAGCTCCGCTGCCGCCGAAGTAAGTCGCCCACGAACCAACCGTGTTCTGCCCGCTGACCGCAGCCGCGTTCAGGCGCGCCACAAAGGCATCGCCATTTCCGCCGTAGGTGCCCTGAATATCATTGCCGCTGGCCGGGGCGACGGGGAAGTCAACAGAATCCGTCGAACCCGTCACGATGGCTCCGCTCGCGTTGTCGACGACGATCGCCGCGCCCGATTCATCCCCGGTGCCACCAAGATAAGAAAAGTACGTCAGCGCCACATTCGAGGTCGTACCGGTCGTTGTCACCGGATTGCTGAAGCGCGCCACAAATGCGTCGTTGGCCGTTCCTGTGGAGGTGCAAGCGTTGGTCAGATTGGTGGGGTTGTTCAGGCAAGGCTGATAACCTGCAAAGCTGACCGTCGTGGTGATGTCCGGTGAGTTGGTTGTGCCAGTGATGTAAACGTTGGCCGCGCCGGTATCGATGGCGATGCCGGTGCCGGAGTCGTTCTGCGTTCCACCGAGATAGGTTGACCATTGAAGCTGTCCACCCCCAGCCGGACCGCCAGGATTCAGCTTGGCCACAAAGGCGTCAGAGTTCGTCGTGCTGGTGTTGGTGCACTGCGCCGGATTGACGATGACGGTCGGCGGTGCCTGATTCAGGCAGGGCTGGTAGGCGTCTTTGATGGGAAAGTCTGTGCTGCCGCAGCCCGCGCACCCGGTGTAGAGAAAATTGGTGGTTCCGGCGAAATAGATATTGCCGTTGGTATCGACCGTGATGCCGCCGCCGGTTGCAACGGGCTGCGGCGTGGTGAAGTTGCCGCCGCCGAAGTACGTCGAGTAGGTGATGCTGCCCGTCGTCGGGGCCTGCGTGTTCACCTTCGTCACAAAAAACTGGACTGGAGCCGTAGACGGAAGCGGCTGGAAGGGCAATCCCTGCGGCAGCGTGCTGGCGGGAAATTGAATGCCCGCTGCTCCATCTCCGGCGTTGTTGGAGTTTGTCGTGCCAGTGACGTAGATGTGCCCGCCGGAGTCGATGGCCATGCCGCTCGCAATATCGGCGTCGCCATTGCCCGAGAGATAGGACGAGTATTTCAGAGTGACTGCGTCAGAGAGCAATTCGCTGACGAAGACGTGTTCGCCCGACGTCAGGGGCTGCTTCTGATACGGCGTCGACGAAGTAGGAAAACAGTTTGTAGGAACGGTGCAGTCCGACGAACCGGTCGTGCCGGCTACGAATGTGTCGCCTGCGCCATCCACCGCAATGCCGACCGGAGTATCCGGGCCCGCTCCGCCCATGTAGGTTACGTAATCCAGCTGCGGCGGATTGTTCACCGGGTTGATTTTGGCGATATAGATGTTCTGTGCTCCCGAGGCCCCGGGACTGGACTGCAAAACCGTGGTGACGGTGCCGGCGGGAAGGCTGGGCGACGTGGTCGAACCAGTCAGATAGATGTTGCCGCTACCATCGACTGCGACAAAGGTGTTGCGCTCGTCGCCGGTGCCGCCGAAATAGGTGGAGAAGCTCAGCACTGGATCGATGATGAGTTCACGCGAGCGGTTGTAGGGAGCGATCTCGAATCCGGCGCGGTTCCCGCCGCGTAGCACGAAGCTGGCCTCGACCGGCTCGCGCACGCCCGCGACTTCCTGGTACACGCGGGGAGCCTCCAGACGAACGCTGCCGCCTTCGGCTTGTATAACCAGCGCGCCGTTTTGCAGTTCGAGGTGCTTCGCCCCATCAAATTCCAGCTCGGCCTGCGACGGATCGGCGCCGGGAGCAACCTGGAAGTCGTATTCCAGCTGGCCCTGGGTTCCGTAGAAGACCAGATTGATTCCCGGATAAATATTTTCGTAACGCACACGCGCGAACTGCGAGATGCCGTTCCGCCACTTCGCCGGATCGTTGCCAATCAGGTAGTTGCTCTTCCCGGGAAGAATCGAAGCGCCGGTGAGCGTGGCCGCCGGGTTGGCTCGTGCCAGCTTCATCTGGAGTAACGCAGAGGCTGCCGAGCCACTCTTAGTTGCGCGCAAGCTGAGCGTCGCGCCGGTCGATCCCAGGAAAAGGCCGTAGCCTGCGCCGTGCGCAATGAAACGAGCGCGGGCATCGTTGCGGTCCAGCCCGTTTTGTCCCTGGTTGGGCTCGAAAATCAGGGGAACGCCGGCGAGCAGCGAGAGGGCGCGGTCGCGCGCTTCAGGCTTAATGTCATTGGAAGACGCTGGAGCCATGCTGAGGGCGGAATCGACTTTACTGGCAGCGAGTGCGGGAACCGACGCGCGGCGCGAGCGGGAACTCCACCCCAGAACCATGGCTCCCGCCGCCACCAGAGCCAGCCCGGCGGCCAGAAGTCGAATTTGTCCCATCGGTGCTCCCAACCAACGGCGATCTCGATTCACGCGTTCCTCCGATGCATTCAGATCAGTATTGCCTGGTTTACCGCTCACGCCCAAGCCGTTCATGTCCGCAATAGGTCGGTGCGCTCAGTATCCATTTCGCTCAAACCATGGAGAGATTTTCGAGGCGGCACACGAATCCGTCCGAGCTGGCGCCGGCTTAACCGTCTGGCGTGCTGCCCGCGGCTTGCTGATCACCTGGGACTGGCGGAAAAAATAAATAACTACTTAAACATCTGAGGGATAGACAAGTCAAGCCGCCGGCCTGCCGCGCACCGCTCCCAAGAATCCTCTGATGCGCCGCGGCATGTTGAAAGATGCCGCGGGGTTGGGCTTTGTCTAACAATTCTTTGTTGCCCACAAAGCCGTGAGTCTGCCCTAGGATGAGCGTTCAAGATTCTGTTCGCCTACGACGCTAGATTCCCCACCGCTGGGCGGAGCTTTAGAACTGCAAACTCCGGAGCACTTGCTTTCGACCGTGTCCGAAACGGCTTGTTCAAAAGGCGGATTCTGACACAAAACTACTCCCCCGCGTTGCCAGTGGAATCATAGCCGTACGGGCTAGTACCGGCCAGATGTTGCTTTAGTTGTCCCGATCTGGGAAACTTAGAGACGTGAAATCCAGCCCTCCCCGCCCTAATGAGCAACGCAAGATCGAATGGCTGCTCGTGAAACTGGCTACCGCTAAACCCATCTCGGGCCACCCCGCCCCGATCGCACGCGGTCAGAAAATACTCAAGACTGCCTGACTCCAAACCGGGTCGGATCGCGATCGCAGTTTTTCCAATGCTCATTCAAATGCCACGAATGCGGCAAAACCCTTCGCATCGGGACCGACGTGGCTGTGAGTCGGTGGCACGTAGCGACGTGGCGACGTAGCGACGTAGCACGAAAGTGGCTGAAAGAGCCTGCAGAGAAAAACTGGAGCGCGCAGGCGCCTCGACAATTTTCTGCAAAGGGTTGCACGGGCTGGCGGATATGGGCAGGGTGGCGGCGCGAAGCTGCTGATTCCGTTTGCAAAACTCAAGACTCTAGAGAGCGTTTCGTGGCAGGGGGATTGCTCGATCCTGGGGCGGAGTCATGCGCAGAAGTGCGTCCTCCCCGACTCCTGTTCCAGAAAACGGACGGATTGACGAATGCAGTTCCGGCCGGAGTTTTGTTGTTGCAAACTGCCGACGATTCTATACATTGAGGCTCATACGGGCATCCAAAGGAGTGTAGGGATCAGGCAGTGGCAGGGTTCGAAAACGAACCCGCTCAGGATTTGTCGTGCGCGCTGGGAGCGAAGCGCTCTGGCAAAATGCAAGCCAATACACATGAACGGCGGATGATGCGGCGCTTCGACATGCGCCTACCCGCCATTGTGCGCCTCGACGGCGCCGACGATTTTCATACCGAGACGCAGAATGTCAGCGCGCGCGGCGTTTTCTTCTACCTCGACCGCGCCGTCTCCTCCGGCACCAGGATCGAGGTCACGCTTACCTTTCCGCCGCACGTCACCCTGACGGACTCGGTGCGAGTGCGCTTCACGGCGCGCGTGATCCGCGTGGATCATCCTCTGCCTTCCCGGCGCATCGGCACCGCCGCCATGATCGAGGAATACGAGTTTCTGCGCTCCAACGGCAGCCCCGACTTCCTCTCCGCCCTGCAGAAAGAATGGAAGAGCTCAAACTGATTCGCGCAGCGAGCCGTGAGCGGCGGCAGGCCGCGCGCCGCCGCGGGCTCACGCTTAGTCCTTGCGTACCTTCGAGCGAGTCCCCGTGGCGGCTTTCCTCTTCAATTTGATCTGGTTGTAATCAATCGCGGCGCGGACGAGATTTTTTAGAGCAGACGCGTTGACTTTGTCGCCCTCGAACAAATCGATCGCCCGCCACGCGTTGCCCCGGAGGCCCGCGTTGAAGAGCTTGTCCGGATCCGGGAGAGCCGCTCCGTTCGAAAAGGTCAGCTTCACTTTGTCTTTGTGCGCGTTGCCCACCGCGATCATTCCATCGCGAGACCACACCGGGCTTCCCATCCACTTCCATTCCTCGACGATCTCGCGGTCGGCGGCAAGGATGTTCTTGCGGATACTGGCCAACGTTTTGCCGCGCCAGTCTGCGAGTCCCGCGATCAACTGATCGATACGTTCCGATGGATTCATGGATTTCCGTGCCTCGATTTTGCTCCAGCGTCTTGCCGAAGCGAGTTCTTCGTCCGCCAGAATTCTCGTCCCATCGCTGCATGGTTAGTTGCAGAAATGGGGCTGGCTGTCGCCTTCACGGATGGGGAGTCGGGGCGGACTTGTGCAGTTCGTCAATTTCGCGGCGCAGGCGGCGGAAGCGGCTCACCAGCGTTCCCATGTAAAAGCCGTGAATCAGCCAAGTAGCGATGTAAGCGGCGAAGAGAAATTTGACGGCGTTCATCGTAATCTACGCGCTCCTGTTCAGCGGCACGCTTGCTTTCGACGATCCCGCGCCCAGTGACTGCATGGCGTGCGCGTCGTCGACTTCGCGTCGCAGCAGTTCCAGCCGGAAACGCGACCAGCAGATGAGAAATGCGAAGCAGAGAAACGCCATCCAGCTAATGAGCAGGACGTGCAGCATGCGCGGATCCATCGAGCCTCCGCCCCCGATCACCGGCTGTGGATGCTGCGTGCGGAAGAACCAGATGGAAAAATAAACCAGCGGCACATCCAGCGCGCCAAAGACGGCCAGCGCAGCGGCCAGCATCTGCGTCTGCGCGGAGTTCGAGAAGCGCCGCAACACCAGATAGCTCACGTAAATCAGCCACAGCACCAGCGTCGAAGTCAGGCGAATGTCACCCGGCGCCCACCAGATGCCCCACACCGGCCGCGCCCAGATTGGCCCCGTGACCAGAACAATCGTGCAGAACACAACGCCGACCTCCGCCGCGGTGACTGCAAGAATGTCGAGTCGCTGTCCGGGAAACCACTTCCCGACCAGAAAATAGAAGACCGGAATGAGCACGACGGTAGTGGCCATCGCACTGGGTTCCATGCCGTTGGATTTCAATTGCGCCTGCACCGGCGGCAGGAACGAAACGATCACGCCGATGACGCCGATGGCGATCACAATCCACTTCGCGGCGGCTTTGCGCGCGGGCGTGGCGTTTGCGAGATACTGCACCGACGCAACGAAGTTGATGAAGAAGAGCAGAAATGCCGTCCACGCCGAAGGGACGTGGTAGTAGATGATGCGGTAAACGTCTCCCTGCAAGGCGTCGGTCGGAGCAACAACAAGAGCCTCATATAAGGCATACGCTAGCAGCAGTCCCGTCACCAGCGACAAAATGGGGAAGAGCTTTTTCATTCCGCGTGCAGAATCGTCTCGAAAAGCGCCAAACAAGCAGTAGTAAACACCACATCGTAGGTGAGAAGCAACACGATGTAGAAGTGAGCCGGGTTGTCGCCGGTGAGAATCGCAGTTGTGCCCGCCACCATGCCGAGCACCGCGGGAATGGAAATCGGGAACAGAAGCAGGGGCAGCATGATTTCGCGGCTGCGCGTGCGCAACGACATGGCGGCGAAAAATGTGCCGTTCACCACCAGCGCCCAGGTGCCGAGCAACGCGATAGGAATCAACTGCCATGCAGGGCCCAGCACGTGCAGGTTGTAGAACACGATAAACAGCGGCGTCATCAAAGCCTCGAGCACGCTGACGAAAATAAAATTGCCCAGCGCCTTGGCGAGAAAAAGCGCAGTGGCCGGAGCCGGCGAAACGCGATAGGCATCGAGCACCTGGTTGCGCAGTTCGCGCGCCCACGTCTGATTCAGTGCGACCACGGCGGCAAACAGAAACGCGACCCAGACCAAGCCGCCGACGATGTGCCGCGATTCTTCCGCCAGCGGGTCGAACGAGAAGACGAAGATCACGACCACCAGCAGCGAGAAAAACAGCATGGCGTTCAGCGCATCCTTCGAGCGCCATTCCAGGCGAATGTCTTTCACCAGCGTGGCGATCGTGAGCGCCCAGAAGGAATTCACTGCACGCCCTCGCGCCCCGCGCTTCCCGCGGCGACGGTCGCCGTGCGATCGACGATCTGGCCGGACTGCATCCAGATAAACTCGTCGGCCACACCTTCGAGCAGCAAGGCCTGATGCGTCACCACAAAAATTGTCTTGCCCGCATCGCGCATGCCTTTGAGCAACCCGACCATCTCGCGCGCCGAGTGCACGTCGACATTGGAGAAGGGCTCGTCGAGCAAAAGAATTTTGGGATCGTGCAGAATCGCGCGCGCCAGCGACATGCGCTGCCGCATGCCCTGAGAATACTGCCCAACGGCCCGCGTCAACTCCGGATCGAGGCCGACGGCGCGTATCGCTTCGACGCAACGCGTCTCTCCCCCGATGCCGTAAAGCCGCGCGAAGTAGCGCAGGTTCTCCATGCCGCTCATTTCGTCGTAAAGCAGCGAGGGATGCGCCATGTAGCCCAGGTCGCGGCAGGCCGCTTTCGGGGTCTGGCCGAAGATGGAAATCTCGCCGCGCGTAGGGTGGGCCAAGCCGGCGAGAGCGCGCAGCAGTGTCGTCTTCCCTGCTCCGTTGTCACCGAGGATGGCATGAAACCTGCCGGCGTCAAATTCCGCAGATACGCCACGCAGCGCGGCGAAGCGGCCGAACTGCTTGATGAGGTTATCTACGGCGATGATCTGCGAACTGGGGTGAAGGGTCTGGTTCACGTTGTTGCGTGCACGCGCACGATAGCGAATCTATGCATTTTCGCGAAGATTTGCAAAGGCGCCGTCTTTCCTCTGTGTTCCTCTGTGCCCTCTGTGGTTCAAGGTCTTGGTTTGCATGCGAAAAAGACTTTCGGCGTCAGATAAAAGCTGGAACCACAGAGGACACAGAGGGCACAGAGCAGAGTCACCGAAACGGCGCATCAAAAAAGAACCGGTGAGGCACGCTTGCTCCCCACCGGGCAAAAAAGACTCGAACGTTTTCTACGGACGCGCCGGAACGTACGCCGTCTTCGCACCAGCACGACGCTGCGCTCCAGCATGTTTAACCGCGTCGACGGTGTTCGATCCACAGGAACCCCCGACCGTGGTACCTACGGCGAAAAACTTTCCCGGGTTGGGCGGGACAGAGATGGCCCCATCCACCAGAACTCCCACGCAGGCATCATTGATGATGTTGCTGGCGAGGTTGTTTCCGGTCCCGCCGCCGCAGCTGGCATCGAGGTGAATGGCGGATTCCGAGCTGTTCGTGACCGTATTCGACTGAATCGTGTTGCCGTTGGTGCAGACATCGATTCCATCGAAGATACGCGTGCCGGACACTTTGTTGAGAGTGACGGTGGAGTTGTCGCCGAACCCATTTGTGTCGGCCACCAACGCGATTCCGAACTGCGTGTTGGTGACCGCGTTGTTCTTTACAGTTGCGCCGTCCGTGGCATCGTAAAGAAGAATGCCGGCCGCGGCGTCACCTGGATCGGAGACGGTGTCGGGAGCCCACACGTCGTCGCTGACGGTGTTACCGGTCACCGATCCGGCGGCGCCGAATCCAATTTGAATGCCGTTCTCGGCGGCGCCGTTGGTCGCACCTTGACCCATAACGATGTTGCCGGTCGCGGTCAGAGTCGTGCCCACCTCGTTGCCGGTGATCCCGTTCTTCTGGTAATCGTGCACCGAGCTGTTCTCTACTGTGACGATCGAACTTCCGCTATTGCCGCTCTGCACGAAAATCCCCAGCCCGTTCTGGCAGCCGTTGCTGTTGGTATCGTTCTCCGAAGTGCCGATCCATTGGTTGCGCGTAACCACATGGTTGATGGTGCCCGATGAATTCTGGTAGAGGATGCCAATCACAACCTGCGGTTCGCATCCCGTAACGCCGTTGCCGATGCTGTCGACCGTAATGCCAGAAATATTCACCTTGGCCGCGCCCGACACCCAGATGTGCGGAGCCAGCGGATTCCCTGATGAAAGGCTTGTGGCATTGGCCAACAAGCCGCCGGTCGGAACGAGAATCAGCGGCTGATCGGACGTGCCGTTCGCGACGCCCGTCAGGTTCACCGACTTATTGATGGTGAGCTGCTCGTTATAACTACCCGGGCAAATGTTGATGGTCGAGTTGGCGGGAATGGCGGTAATCGCAGCTTGAATCGTCGAAAATGATACGAGCGCCTTGCAGTTTCCAACGACGACACTCGCGGCGAAGACAGTAGGGACGAAAGAACAAACCAGCACCGCCAGAGCGAGATTCGCCCACGCAGAGCCACGCCTGCACACAGATACACTCATGGGACCTCCTGGATAGGAATTTATAGATTGGAATTACTTGGCCTGGGCTCGGTAAACCTGCCGCTAACTTAGTGCTGTCAAGGTGCTGCGGTCAATGACACGTTTCGGCAACGCCTTACAGCTTTTGGGCCATGCATGTGGAAAACAATTTACAAAATCTGGACAGAGACATGCTTTCGCGAAACTGCGTTGGAATGTAAGTGCTGAGAACGGATTCTGTCGTCTACGTCATGCTCTTCGCCGGCTGCGCCGCCGGAGTTCCATTCCCCGGAACTCCCGGCTGCCGCGGAGCATACTTCGACGCGCACTTGGCCTGCAGTGCCTTCGCGTGAAAGACGCCGTCGCGGCCGAAACTGCCGTCGGCGAGAGCCTGCGACTCGTCTTTGAACGTGTCAGGAGGCGCTTCCGAGCCGGTGTAGTCGACCGAGAGCGTCTGATCCTGCTCGACCAGCACGAACTGCACGTGGGTTCCCGTGCGCTTGATCGATCCCGTCTTGACGTTTCCCGCAACGCGCAGGCGCTTGGTGTACGCGCTGTCGCCCATACTGTGCAGCTCTTTGATGGTGACGTAATAGCTCTTGCTGTCCTGCACGCCGGTGTACGCGAGGTAGCCGAGCAGCAGAACAATGACGGCCGTGGCCGCGCCGAATTTCAGGTAGGTGTTAGTAGCCGACATGGGAGAAGCCTCTGGAACTAAGTCTCGATCAACTTTACGCGCCCAGATGGCGAGAATCAATATTCGAAGGGACGGGGCTTGATGCGGTCTAGCCCGCGACTTCTGGAGGCCCGGACGCATTCGTCCGGACAAAGTGCGGCAAAGACCTCGACCAAGAAAGCATTGTGGCTCCCTGGGCGGACCCTTCGACTTCGCTCAGGGCAAGCTGTGTCCGCCCCTCCATAAATCACCTACGGTTAGAATTGGAACTATGATCCATCCCTGGCACGACGTCACTCCCGGCGACAAGCTTCCTCAGGAATTCGACTGCGTAATCGAGATCCCATTCGGATCGAGCGTCAAATATGAGCTCGATAAAACAAGCGGCCTGATTCGCCTCGATCGTGTGCTCTACTCGGCGGTTTACTATCCCGCCAACTATGGGTTCATTCCGCAGACGCTCGCCGAAGATGACGACCCGCTCGACGTGCTGGTGCTGTGCCAGGAAACGGTCGTCCCTCTGACCATCATTCATGCGCGCACCATCGGCCTGATGACCATGCTTGACGCGGGCAAGCAGGATCACAAGATCATCGCGATCGCGACGCAGGATCCTGAGTTCAACTCTTACCACGAAGCTGCCGAGATGCCGTCGCATCGCCTGCTGATGCTGCGCCGCTTCTTTCAGGACTACAAGCAGCTCGAAGGCAAGGCCGTCGAAGTCGACGAGATTCGCCCCGCGGCCGAGGCGCATCCCATCATCCTCGACGCGCTGCATCGCTACAGCGAGCAACGCCGCAAGGGATTTCAATCGAAGAAGTAGCCGTGGAGGGGCGGAAGCAGCTTGCCCTGAGCGAAGTGAAGGGTCCGCCCTGGGATCGGCAACAATCCCACGGGCGGGAGTTGGGGCGCTTCCTCCCGGATGAAAGCGTCTGGGGCCCCACGACTTTGTTTCGACGCGCGCTTCACGGCAGTTCAGGTCACGCGACGGCAGGACGCCTTCTCCTCGCAACCATCCATTGGGCCACGAGCAGATTCGGAATCCAGCAGAGCCACGAAACCGCGATGTAGGCGGGACGGAACGACCAGTGCATCGCGCCCAGCATGAGCGGCATGTAGAAGCGCAGAGTGACGGCGGCGAGCGAAAGCGCGAAGTTGCGGATCATCCATTCGCGATGAGCGTCGATGTCGCCGGCGCGAATCTTGCGGTAGGCCCGCAGTCCGGTGAAGAACCAGAGCACGGCGAGAATGCCAAAGCCGAGGTGCGTCGCCAGGCCCTCCTCAGAGACAACCGCCATGGCGAAGCCGGCGATCGAACCTAACCCAACCTCCAAAAGATAGAAGCGGCCGAGCCAGCGGTGCAGATTGAGAGCACGCACCCGCAGCTTTTCTGAAAATTGCCACGGGCCGGCGAGCAGCGCTCCCATGCCTCCGGCGATGTGGAGTCGTAGCGGGAGAATGTAGCGGGCGAAGTGTTCATCGCGCGGAGTGGCGATGAAGTATGTTGTTCCATACGCGACCACTGCGGCGCACAAGACGAGCATGAGCCACCAGAGTGGTTTGGCCAGACGCGAGCGCTGCGGCGTTAGCGCAACGGGTGACGAGAGTTGGGTGAGTTGAGACACGAACAGCCTCCGGGTGTCAGGGCCGCCGAATCAATGTACGTAGTCTGCGGACGAATGGTTCGCTTTCACCGATACACACGAATGTCTATTGTTGAGTGTATCGCCGATTGAACGTCAGGCCCCGCCAAGCATAGAATTCGGGCGGACTAAAGCGTCCGCTCCTACACTCTCTGGTTCAATACTCGGAGGAATTCGCATGCCTGCGTTCCGTCTTCTGGCTATCTTCTTCTTGCTTGCGACCGCTCTTGGTTTTGCGCAGGGCCCGCCGTCGGGTAAGCCCGGCATGGGCTTCAGCATCGACAACATCGACAAGAGCGTCGATCCGTGCGTCGACTTTTACCAGTTTGCGTGCGGCAACTGGATTAAGAATTCTGAGATTCCCGCCGACCGCCCGGCCTGGCAGAGCTTTTCCGAACTCGACGAGAGCAATCTCGGCATCGAGCGCGGCATTCTGGAGAAGGCGGCCGTTGGCGGAGCGGGGCGCAACGCGATCGATCAGAAGATCGGCGATTTGTACGGCTCGTGCATGGACGAGAAGGCGGTGAACGCCAAGGGCATCGCACCGATGAAGCCAGTGCTCGACCGGATTGCGGCCGCGAAAGATAAACCGGCCCTGATTGAAGAAATCGGCCGTTTGCACATGATGGGGACGAACGCGCTGTTCAATTTTTATTCGAATTCCGATCTGCACAATGCCGATCAGGTAATCGCATATATCGGTCAGGGCGGGCTCTCGCTGCCGGATCGCGATTACTACCTCAAGGACGATCCGGACAAAGTCGAGATGCGCAAGCATCTGGCAGAGTACGTGACGCAGTTGTTCACGCTGGCGGGGAAAAGCCCGCAAGAGGCGACGAATGCGGCGCAGACCGTGCTGATGGTGGAAACGCTGCTGGCGGCGGATTCGATGGAGCGCACCAAGATTCGCGACCCTAAGAATCGCGACCACAAAATGTCGCGCGACGAAGTAGTCGCCCTGGCCCCGGACTTTCAGTTGAACCGATACTTCGCCGTTACCGGCGCGCCGAATTTTACTCAGGTCAATGTGGTCACGCCAGACTTTTTCCGGCAAGTGAATGGAGTTGTTGCCGTGCTGCCGCTTGATTCGCTCAAGACTTATGTGACGTGGCATGCGTTGCGAGGAGCTGCTCCATGGCTGTCGCAGCCGTTCGTCGACGGGAACTTCAAAATGCGGCAGGCGCTCACCGGGCAAAAACAGATTCAGGACCGCTGGAAGCGCTGTGTCGATTTGGTCGACGGATCACTGGGCGAGGCGCTCGGCCAGCGCTATGTGGAAGCGACCTTCGGCCCCGACGGCAAGGCGCGCATGCTGAAGATGGTGGACGCGCTGGAAAAGTCGCTCGACGACGACATCCAGAATCTTTCCTGGATGGGCGACGAGACCAAGAAGCAGGCGAAGGTGAAGCTGCAGGCGATCCGCAACAAGATCGGATATCCCGACGTGTGGCGCGACTACAGTTCGGTCGTGATCAAGCCGGACGATCTGCTGGGCAACGCGGAGCGCGCGGAAGAGTTCGAAGCCAAGCGCCAGATTGCCAAGATCGACAAGCCGCTCGACCGCAAGGAATGGGGCATGACGCCGCCCGAGGTCAACGCGTATTACAGCGGATCGTTCAATGAGATTGTGTTTCCGGCGGGAATCTTGCAGCCGCCGTTTTTCGATAAGAACATGGATGACGGCGTGAATTTTGGCGGCATCGGCCTGGTGATCGGGCACGAGCTCACGCATGGATTCGACGATCAGGGGCGCAAGTTCGATCCCACGGGGAATCTGCGCGACTGGTGGACCGAGCAGGATGGAAAGGAATTCGAAAAGCGCGTGAGCTGTGTGGCCGATGAATATTCAGGCTTCGTCGCCGTCGACAACATGCATCTCAATGGCCGTCTGACTCTTGGCGAGAATACAGCCGATAACGGCGGCGCGCGCATTGCGCTGGCGGCGCTCGAGCGCATGATCGCCGACGACAAGACGGGCAAAGAAGGGCAGAGCATCGATGGCTATACTCCCGAGCAGCGATTCTTTCTCGGCTTTGGGCGTGTGTGGTGCGAGAAGCAGCGGCCGGAATTCTTGCGCATGCAGGTCAGCACCAACCCGCATTCGCCGGGGCGTTATCGCGTGAACGGTGTGGTGCAGAACATGCCGGAGTTTCAGAAGGCATGGAATTGCAAAGCGGGCCAGCCGATGGTGGCGGAGAACGCCTGTCACGTCTGGTGAAGCTAAGTTCTCACGCGGTCACGTCGAGCAAGTTTTGCTCGAGTTCATCTGCGGTCTTGACGGTGGCGAGCCCGGCGGACAGCTGCGCCTGAGCGGTCATCAGCGCCACCATCTCTGCGCTCAGATCGACGGCGTCGCCGCTGCCGCTGCCCTGCGATCCCGGCGCTCCGGCCTGCGCGATGGCCGAGGCTGCAGCATCGAGTTGGGAGTCGGCCTGTTCAATTCCTTGTAGCGCGATGGAAGTGAGGTCCATACAGTTAGGTGATCGGCAGGCCGCGCCGCAAACTTTACTCGCTATTCGCAGGAAAAAACCCGCAAGTAACCGGGGTTAGAGGTTACTCACGGGTTTGTATTGCTCGTGGATGCAATCACACCGTGGGCTCGCCGATTGCGACTTCGGCTCCGGTTCCGCGGCACAGATCAATCACCTGCACGACCTGCGCAAATGGCAGTTTCGCATCCGCCCTCAGCAGAATCAGTTTTTCATCGCCTTTCTGGAAGTGCTGCATCAGCGTGCTTTCCAGAGCAGACCATGAAATCTCATCCCCGTTGACCTTCAGAGACGGCTGTTGCTGCCCAGAGTTGAGCAGTTCCACGACGGTCGCGACCTTTCCGGCGGGCGTCGGACCAGCGAGGATCTGCAACCCATTCGGAGGCGTGACGGTCCCAAACGCCGCAGGCCGCGGTGGCGCCGTGAGAAGTACGGGTGTTTCGAAGGCCACTTGACGTCCCGCTTCGAGCACGCGCTCCACATTGGCAAATGGGGTGCAGGCATCGGCCTTGATGTACAGATTTTGCTCGCGGTTGCGAGGCGTCATCGTCATCTGCTTGATCAGCGTTTGGCGACTCACAGCGAATGTTCCGAAGAACAGATTGCCGTCTTGGTTGATGGTAACGACCCACGCGTTTTCATCGTCGGCCGCAGGCATCGCGCTAGCCCTCTGCGCAACGGCCATTTGCACGCTCACACCTTTCTGCAACTTCGGCGTTTGCGCTGCCTCGATCACGAACGAACCGGCGATCACCGCAGCGATGGCAAGACACACGGATAGTAAGCACTTCATGGTGTTGACTCCTTTCGACGTTTACGGAATTGAAATTACGGTTTGGCGCCGCCGAGTGCCGCCGTTGCGAGGCTGCCACCGAGTCCCATGGTCTCGACGGCGGACGATGGCACAATCACCATCGAGCCGCGTTCCTTGATGGCTTCGTACAGCATGTTCATGGCACGCAAATGCAGCGCGGTGGGGTCGTCCTTGTAAGTGGCAGCCGCGGCTGCGAACTTGTCGGCGATCTCGGTTTCGGCCTGACCAAGAATGTTGCGCGCTTGACGCTCGCGTTCGGCCTGGGCCTGGCGCGACATGGCGTCTTCCAGCGCCTGCGGAATTTTTACGTCTCGAATTTCGACCGATTGCACGGTGATGCCCCACGGATTCGTCTTCTCATCGAGAATGCGCTGCAACTCGCGGCCGAGCGTTTCCCGTTCGGTAATCATCTGAGCCAGTTCGTGACGGCCGATCGACTCGCGCAGCGCGGTCTGCGCGCTGAGCGTGATGGCCTGCACGAAGTCTTCGACTTCGAGAATGGATTTCTCGGCGTTCCACACCATCCAGAAGACGATCGCATCGACGTTCACAGGAACGGTGTCGCGCGTGAGCGTCGACTCTGCCGAGACGCTGGCCACGCGCACCCGCTGATCCACGTAAGGGCTGAGCGTTTCGAAAATTGGAATGATGTGGCACATCCCGGGCCCGCGCAGTCCGACATAGCGGCCCAGGCGCAACACCGCCACCTTTTCCCACTGGCGCACGATCTTGATGGCAAGCAAAAAGTAGAGTCCCACCAGCATCCCGGAAATTGCCGGCCAGGGTTGATGGATGGCCTGGGCAGTTGCGACTCCGGCCAATGCGCACACTACGAAGAACAGCAGCGCCACTCCGTTGACTTCTTTCACTCGAATTCTTGGCATGACTATCTCCTTGGCGCGGAGCCCGGCAGCAGGTCGCGCAAACGATCGATCAAATCTTCCAAGGTGAATCCGGCGGCGCCGGCGCGGGCCGCGAATTCACCAGCCATCTGGCCGAGCTGACGTTCGCGCTCGGCCGTGTTTTTTTCCACCTTCTTATCGCTGATGAATGTTCCCGTGCCCTGATGCGTTTCGAGCAGGCCGCCCAGTTCGAGCTCGCGATAGGCGCGCATTACGGTGTTGGGATTGATCTCCAGATCGACGGCGAGCTGGCGCACTGTGGGCAATTGGTCGCCTGCACTAAGCGAACCAGAGGCGACTCCGGACCGCACCTGATCGATGATCTGGCGGTAGACCGGAACGCCGCTGTGCAGATCGAGCGCGAACTGAAAGGAAGCTCCGTTTTTTGTGACCCTTGACATTTCATATATGAATGTACTATATAACTAGTACACTATGTCAACAGGTTTTTGAAATATTTTTCGGATAGAGAATCTGGAAGAAGGTGGCAATGTGGCACGGTATTTAGGCAGACAAGCGGTCCTAACCTTGTCACTTTTCCACTTTGCCACTTTGCCACGTTAAAAAAGAGGGCATATGGTACGAGCAGAAATTGCAGGGCCTGCACACGGTTCAGACGACAAGACACACCATTGGCTCGCCGCACTCGGCTCGCTGATGGTCGGTGCTTCATTTTTCGCGCTGTGGTTCTGGCTGCTGCCGGGATGGCTGGGCTTCCGTGTCGAAGCCATGGAGTCGGCGCGCTGGCGCTGGCTGGCAGCGATTCCGTCGGTGTTCGGCTTCAGCGTGGCGCTGCGCTGCGTCTGGGATTTCGGCTGGACAGGCCACGGCACGCCCGCTCCGTTCATCCCTCCGCAGCGGCTAGTGGTCGTGGGCTTCTATCGCTATGTGCGGAACCCGATGTATGTCGGTTTCGCCGCGGGATGGATCGGGCTGTGGATTGTATTCGGCCACGCGAATGCCACCGTGATCGCCGCGGTCGCGGCGGTAGCGCTGGGCGTGCACCTGTTCGTCCTTTTTTACGAGGAGCCGACGTTACGCACGAAGTTTGGCCGCGATTATGACTTGTATCGCCAGCATGTGAGACGCTGGCTGCCGCGGATGCGTCCCTGGACGCTCGAGTGAACTCCGGATAACAAATTAATTCCTCAGCGTCTTTCCCGTCTTCAGCGTGTACTGAATGCGCTCCTGGGTTTTCCTCTCGCCGCAGAGCGACTTAAACCCTTCGCGCTCGAGGTCAAGGATGTACTGCTCGCTCACGGGAGTCCCAGGAGTAATCTTGCCGCCGCACAGAACTTCGGCAATCTTTCCGCCCAGTTTAACTTCGTAGTCGGTGATGAAGTCTCCCTGCCGCATCAGGTGCACGCCCATCTTCAGCGCGGCCAGCAGATTCTCTCCTGGTGCGGGAATATCGGTTCGCGGGGTTGGTGGCTCATATTCCGCGCGCGCCAACTCCAGCGCTCGAGCCTTAGCATCGGACAGCACTCGCTCGCGGTTCATGGTGATCCGGTCGGAATTATTCAGTAACCCGAGGCCCCGAGCTTCATGCGCCGAAGTCGCAACCTTCGCGGTTGCGATCGTCTCGAATATCTTCTTCATCGCCTCCATCATCTCGACCGAACCGGCCAGCGCTTCGCCGGATGACTTCCCACGCGAAGCCACCGCGCTATCGACCGCCCGCAACAGCATCTCCTTACATCCGCCGCCACCGGGCAACAAGCCAACTCCAACCTCCACCAACCCCGTGTACAACTCCGCATGCGGCTGGCGCGCCGCCGCGTGCAGCGAAATCTCAGTTCCGCCGCCCAGGCACAATCCAAACGGGGCAGAGACCACCGGCTTCGGCGAAAACTTGATCGCCTGCGTCATACCCTGAAACTGCCGGATCGCCAGATCCACGTCATCCCATTCTTCTTCCTGCACGCTCATCAGCAACAACATCAAATTCGCGCCCACGGAAAAATTCGCTGCGTCATTCGTAATCACGAAGGCGTCGAAATGATCTCCCGGACCGCCGGGCTTCAGCGTCTGGGTGATTAACCCGATGATGTCCGCACCCAGCGAATTCATCTTCGAATGGAACTCGATGCAGCCCACGCCGTCGCCCAGATCCACCAGCGACGCACCGGAATTCTTCTTCACGACGCGATTCGATTTCTTCGCCACCGTCACCGACCAGACGCCGGCGGCAACATCCACCGGCTTCCAGTGCGCCGTCGCCAGATCCCAATATTTGCGCCCCGACGCAGCCTTGGCTTCATCCTCATACCAGGACTTGTGCCCCGCCGCCAGCAACTTCTCCGCGTTTGCCGCGACCGGCTTGCCTTCTTTCTTCATGCGCGCGACGGTCGCTTCCACGCCCGCTGCATCCCACAACTCAAACGGCCCCATCTCCCAGTTGAATCCGAGCTTCATTGCGCGATCGATCTCTACGATCGAATCCGAAATCTCCGGAACGCGATTTGCCGAATACGTCCACAGATCCGTCAATGCCGCCCAGAAAAACGCTCCCGCTTTGTCGTGCTTCTGCGGCGCGCCGTCGATTCCGAGCAGTGTGCGTATGCGCGCGCCTGTCTCCTCGATGTTCTTTGCCATGTCGAGCGCGGCAAACTTTGGCTTGTGTCGCGGATGGTATTCAAGCGTCTTCCAATCCAGCGCCATGCGCTGGTCTTCGTGTCCGTCGCCGGCTCTCTTCATCTTCTTGTAGAAGCCACCCTTGGTTTTGTCGCCCAACCATTTTTTTTGCAGCATCTGATGAAAGAACTCGGGCAGCTTCAAATCGCTGCGTTCATCGTGCACGTTGGTCGTCATGTTCCCGACTACATGCCCCAGAATGTCGAGCCCGACCAGATCAATCGTGCGAAATGTCGCCGACTTCGGCCAGCCCACGGCCTGCCCCGTGAGCGCGTCGACCTCTTCGATCGTCAGGTCCATCTCCTGCATCAGGCGTATCACGTTCAGCACAGAAAACGTCCCGATGCGATTGCCGATAAAGTTCGGCGTGTCTTTCGCCATCACCACGCCCTTGCCCAGCCGCACATCGCAGAAGTGCGAGACCGCGTTCATAGCCGCGTGATCCGAATCCGGCGTAGGAATGATTTCGAGCAGCCGCATGTAGCGCGGCGGATTGAAGAAGTGCGTGCCGAACCACGACTTGCGGAAGTCGTGAGAAAATCCATGCGCAATCGAGCCCACTGGCAATCCGCTCGTATTCGTAGTGATGATCGTTCCCGGCTTGCGAACCGCCTCGACTCTGTGTAGCAGACTCCTCTTGATTTCGAGATTCTCGACGACCGCTTCGATGACCCAGTCGACTTCGGCCAGCTTCTTCAAATCGTCGTCGAAGTTTCCTATCGTGACCAGCTTCGCCAACGACGGCTCCATGAATGCCGCCGGCTTCGACTTTCTGGCCGCCTCTAATCCGGCCGCTGCAATCTTGTTTCTCGCGGGGCCGTCGGCGTCGGGCGGAACGATATCGAGCAAGTAGCTGGGAACACCTGCGTTGGCAAAATGTGCGGCGATACGGGCGCCCATGGTTCCAGCGCCAAGAATGGCAACTTTATGAATGTGTTTCACGGGAAGCCTCTGCGATGAACCGTTCGATAACGGCAGATATGGAGAGCAAGTTCAAACGGAAGTTCAGGCGATGTTCCGGCGACGTTGATGCAATGCAGACTGCAAACCGGCAGGTCGCCAGAGCTCTTGAACTGCTAATGGTAATCGCATTGAATTAAATTTTCTAGCGCAGTGACATTCGAGTACTGAGGCAAACTGTCACAGTGTTCGAGGCAGTGAACGAAGCTTCCCTCCCGGCACAATCGGCGAGTTAGAACATCAATCTCATTCGGTGCGCAGCGCTTCCGACGGCGAGATCCAACTGGCGCGCACCGCCGGCACGAGAGCAGCCACCAGCGCCGAAGCTGCCAGAACTGCCACGGCCTCAATCGTGATCAATGGGCTATACGGGTTCAGCCCATAAAGTTGTCCGCGCAACAACCTCGCGGCCGCAAAGGCTACAGGAATACCCAGCGCGAAGCCCCAGGCGACCAAAGAAAACGCTCCGCGCAAAACCAGCGCAGTCACGTTTTGCCGGCTCGCTCCCAAAGCCATGCGCACGCCGACCTCATTCACTCGCCGGCTCGTGTTGTAAGCTGTCACGCCATACAAACCGATCGACGCCAGAACGAGCGAAAGAACTCCAAACAACGACGTGAGCTGAGCGATCAATCGCGGCCGGCCGAGTTGAAAGGCCACCTGGTTCTCGAGCGACCCGAACGAAATAACCGGCAGATTCGGGTCCACGGTTGCCATCGCTTGTTCCAGGCGTGACAACGACAACGTCGCTCCAGGCTCAGTCACAATCACCATATCGTGAAGAAAAAGCGAGCCCAGATTCTGCTCTCCGTACTCTGCTTGTGCTTCCGGCAGAAAAAAATACGGCAGGATGGGGTCGCCGAGATTGTAGACCACATAGCGCGCATCTTTGACCACGCCCACAATCTCGAACTGGCCTGCGTGTTCCGGATCTTTCCCAAAGCGTTTCCCGATCGGATCTTCATCGCCGAAAAAATGCCGGGCAAACGCTTCGTTTACCACTGCAACTTGCTGCGAACCAGCGCGATCCACCTCCGAGAAGCCGCGCCCTCGAGCCATCGGATTGCCAATCACCTCGAGGTATCCGGCTGACACTCGGTCCCACAACGACGAATTGTTATCCATGGGCCCCGGCATCGGATGCCCGCTCACCCACACGCCCGTTCCCCATCCCTGTCCTGACTGCGGAGACACCAGGCAAAGCGCCGACGACGAAACGCCCGGAATCGCGCCCACGGCATCGTGAATTCGTCTGTAAAGCAACGGCAGCTGCGCCGTCCGATAACCCGCCAGCCGCGCATTGATATTCGCCACCATGCGCCGGTTCGTCTCAAAGCCCAGGCTTTGATCTTCCAAAGAACGCACCGTGGTAATGAGCAGTCCGGAAGCGGACAGCAGGACCAGCGACAACGAAGTCTGCGCCACCACCAGCGCCTTGCGCGAGAAAGACGCGCTGTGATCGGCTGAGTTCGTTCGGCCCCGCAGTGCCTCGATCGGATCCACCTTTGTCGCCATCCACGCAGGCGCAATGCCGAACGCGATTCCAGTCACCAACGAAATGCCAAATGCAAACCAGAGCACCGGCATCGACGGCGCTGCGTCAATTGGAACGGCGGTAAATCCCGGAATCGGCGCAAATGCCAGGTGAACCAGCAGCCGCGTACAAACGAACGCAACCGCCACGCCGGCCGCCCCGCCCATCAACGACAGCGCCAGGCATTCTGCCAGCGGCTGCCTGATTAGCCACGAGGCTGGCGCACCCAGTGCCCTACTCAACGAAATCTGTCGCCGCCCTTCGAGGCTGCGCACCAGCATCAGATTCGCGATATTGGCGCACACGATCAGCAGCACAACTCCGGAGGCAATCATCAGAATCTGCAGCCAGCGGCCATATTGGCCGCGCATGCTGCTCATACCCGAGCCTCCCGGTGCCAGATAGAGCGTTTGAGCAGGAAACTTGGCACGGTCGCCCGCGTCCATATCGCTCCAGTGCGAGCGCAGCCATTCCTTCAGTTCGACGCGCATCTCCGCTTCAATCGTCGACGGCGTGATCCCAGGTTTGGGCCGCCCGATCATCTCGAGCCAGTGAGTATCGGGCTTGTTCAGGTCCGCATCGCCCTCAATCAGCGGCTCCATGTTCAGGGGAAGAAAGAACTCAGGCGGCGCCGTGCGCAAGGTATCGCCGAAGAATCCCGGAGGCGCGATTCCTACTACGTTGAACGGTTTCCCATCGACATTGAAGACGCTTCCTACAATCGACGGGTCCGCTCCGAAACGCTCCCGCCACCAGCGATAAGTCATCACCATCGCGGGCGTAGCGCCGGGTGCATCGTCTTCCGGCGTGAGCATGCGCCCGGCATATGGGTTGATACCGAACATGCGGAAATAATTGCCGGAGACATATTCGCCGGCATGGGTTTGTGCCACCTCAGCGCCTCCCGCGCGCCGAACGCCAAACAGAGCGATGCCCGCCGGGAAAGCCGCCACATCGGAAAAGCCGTGCGTATTGTCTCGAAAATATTTGTACAAATCGTAGGAAACGATCGAGAACTCGTTCTCTTGGCTATAGCCGCCTTCAAAACAACAACGGAACTCCTTCCCCATGCGATACAACTCGCCCGGATTCCTCACCGGCAGCGACTTCAGCATGACGGCGTGAATCAGCGTGAAAATCGATGTGCTGGCTCCAATGCCCAGCGCAAGCGTGAGCACGCTGGCAATCGTGAACGCCGGTGCCCGCCTCAGGCGTCGCAACGCATGCCGCGCATCCCACAAAATTGTCTCCAGCACTGGAAGCCCCTGTTGCCCACGATAGCTTTCTGTGATGGCCTCGACCGGACCAAACTTCAGAATCGCCTGCCGCCGCGCTTCAGCCGGCGCCATGCCGGAGCGAATGTTCTCCTCCGTGAGCATCGCAATGTGTTCATTGATCTCTTCGCTGAAATGCTCGTCACGGCGGCGAACCAGCGAGCTCCAGGTGCGCTGCAGCAGTTCTCTGAGTCTCTTCATCGCAGGTCCTCCGCCTTCACCGCAAAGAATCTTCCGATGATCGCCGCGGTCTGCTCCCACTCCGAGGTTTCCGCCTTTAAATACTTCCGGCCGCTGGCTGTCAGCCGGTAAAAGCGAGCGCGCCGGTTGTTCTCCGACGCACCCCACTTCGAAGAAATCACGCCCTGTTGCTCGAGTTTCAGCAGAACGGGATAAAGCGTGCCTTGGTTCACCGAGAGCAGGTCGCCGCTGATCTGCTCAATGCGGCGTGCGATTCCGTAGCCATGCAGCGGCCCAAGCACATCCAGAGTCTTCAGCACCATCAGCGCCAGTGTCCCTTGCTGAACTTCGGTTTTATCGTTCATCGGAGGAGTTCCTGTTGTTAAACAACAGGTAGTGTTCCACAGAACATGTTGGAAAACAACAGGAAGGAGCAGAAACTTGCGCTCGAACTTACCGATACACCTAAGCCCGAGGCGTCATCTCGAAGACCCGCGTTTTCACCAGCGGGTGAGAGATCTCCCCTAAAACAGGCCTGTAGGCGAAAAGATCCCTCCCTCCGCCTGAAATCGGCTACGCTCGGATGCCCCCATCTCTGAAATTTGTATGGAAAAAAGAACAGTTCAGACTTCCGGATGACTCGCCAGATACTCTATCGCCTTACGCGCCATCTGTTTTTCTCCGCGATAAGCCAGCAGCTTCGGCGCCTCTTCGAGCCGAATCCAGAGCGCTCGTGCCACCTCGATCCGCATCTCCTCGGAGATGTCGTCGATCTTTCCTGACTCGTATCGCAGCAGGTAGAAGCTGACAATCTTGAAGACTTTCGCGCCGTCGCTCCACGAGCGCACATAGACGTACCGGATATCGGCCAGCTTGGTCACCAGAACGGCCTCGATCCCTGTCTCCTCGCGCACCTCGCGTAGCGCCGCGCCCAGGGCCTTTTCCCCGGGATCGACCAAGCCTTTCGGCAGGGCCAGCACTGATTTGGCCCTGGCTTTGGCTCGCGTCCGGCGCTCGGGATCGATCGGCAGCTCAATTGCGGCCATCCACCAGGCGCTGTCCTTGTAACGGACGACTACCCCTCCAGCGGAAATCTCCCGAATCATAATGTCCGCAACTTAGCAGAAATAAAGCTACTTCGCCACCAGTCTACTCCTGGCAAAGTAACCTGTTACCTGAACTGCGGTAGAGCCACACGTAATTGCCGGATAGCACCGATGTGCCGTTACACCCTCCAGCCCTGTTGTGGCATCTTAATGGAGTGTTAAGGCTTTAGCGGCTCACTCCCAAAATGGGCCGCTTATGTGGGGTTTGCGGTGAAGAGCCTGGGGAAAATTATTCGTTCGGTGCAGGCCTTTGGGCGGGAAATCTCCCGCAAGGCGGTACCGGCAGCCAACCCCCGCCTTCCCGCCATCGGCATAGCGCTCGGCGGAGGTTTCGCCCGCGGCATCGCCCACATCGGCGTTCTCCGCGTTCTGGAAGAGGAGGGCATTCCCATTCGCGCGGTGACCGGAACCAGCGTTGGTGCGCTGATCGGCGCCTGCTACTGCAGTGGACTTTCCCTCGAGGAAATGGAAGAGGTAGCGCGCAACACGCGCTTCACCAGCTTCGCTCGCTGGACCCTTTCCCGCTACGGATTCGCCAGCAACGATCGCATGGTCACATTTCTGACCCGCACGCTCAAGGCAAAGACCTTCGAGGAATTCGGCATCCCGCTCGGTGTTACCGCTACCGACTTCAACACCGGCGAAGGCGTCGTCTTCCACTCCGGTGAAATTATCGGTCCCGTGCGCGCCAGCTGCGCCTATCCCGGCATGTTTCTGCCCGTGCTGATACGCGGCCGTTACCTCGTCGACGGCATGCTTTCGCACCCCGTGCCCACGCAACCATTGCGGGAGATGGGCGCTGATCGCGTGATCGCTGTCCATCTGAAAGGAACCTGGTCGAATGGCAGCGCTCCGCGCCATCTCTTCGATGTCATCGGCCAATCCTTCGCCATCGCACAAGATGCCATGTCTCCAGTCTGGCGTGCCGTCGCCGATCTCGTGGTCGAGCCCGATGTGGCCGGCTTCGCCTACGATGACTTCAAGCGCGCCCCCGACCTGATACGCGTCGGCGAGACCGCCATGCGTCAGGCTCTGCCCCAGGTGCGAAAGTGGCTCGAAACCGCCGCCGACGCCGCCACGGGAAAGGCAGTCTCCGCCGTCCCCCGTACAGCACCCATGCCAGCCGACTGAGAGCCCGGCTGGCCAACCTAACGCTCCCAGTCGATTCCTAGCCGAAATTCTGTGGTTTGCCAAACGCGCCCAGTTCCACGACCAATCACATGAAAGAGTGATGTCGATCACACAGCCGTGTGCGGCAAAAGCCCCAGTGTTGGGTTTTACCCCCATTCTGGCACTTCCAGGCCAAAGCCTCCTCGCCACGTCAAGTCTTTTCATTTCTTAAGGTTACGCCGAATCTTGTGCCCCGATCACAAAAGCCCCGTTTTGGCGCGCCAAATGCCCTTACCCGTAGTGGCATGGGCAAGCAGCGAGAGGCCCTACCAGATGGGGGATTCCTAAAATGCGTGCTCCTTATGGTTTGAACATCCTCGACAATTGCGCGACTTGCCCCATGCGTGGGCAACATCTGTTCTGCAATCTTTCCGCGCAGGCCTCGCAGCGCCTTAACGAAATCAAATCGACCGCCGTCTACCCCAAGGGAGCCATGTTGTTCATCGAAGGCCAGCAGGCGCGCGGTGTGTTCGTGCTCTGCGTGGGCAAGGCCAAGCTCTCCACCTCGTCGCGCGAAGGCAAGACGATCATCACCAAGCTTTCTGATGGCGGCGACGTGCTCGGACTGAACGCTGTCATCTCCAACCGGCCCTACGAAGTCACCGCCGAAATGATGGAACCCGGCCAGGCCAATTTCATCCCGCGCGATTCCTTCCTGCAATTCCTGAAGGAATTTCCCGAAGTCGCCGTGCGCGTGGCCCAGCAGCTCAGCCGTAACTACTACACCGCTTACGAGGAAATCCGCACGCTTGGTCTTGCCGTTTCGCCGTCAGAGAAATTCGCCAAGCTGCTGCTTTCCTGGTCGACCAAGACCACGCAGGACGACGGCTCGGCGCAGGTCAAGATGGCTCTTACCCATGAAGAGATCGCCGAGATCATCGGCACCACGCGAGAAACCGTCAGCCGCCTGTTCTCAGAATTCAAGCGGAAACAGCTCATGGTGGTAAAGGGAGCAACGCTAGTCATCCGTAGCCGCCCGGCCCTGGAAAGGATCGTTCAGCTGTAGTTAAGGCCGACGCCTAAACGTGGCGACCGCTAAACGTGGAAGAGCGGCGCTTTAGCGCCGCGTAAAGGGAAAGATGATTTGGGGCTTTAGCCCCGGGTCATCCTTCCCGCGTCAGCACCTCTCCGCCTCTTCCTGAATCCTCTTCCAAGCACGCTCCACATGCCGCGCCTCAGTGTGCGTCTGCCCGATACTCATCCGCAGCGTCAACTTCCCGTTCAGCTTGGTATGCGTCAAACACAAATCGCCGCCCCCATTCAAACGATCCATAATTTTCTGATTCGCCTCGTCCCCGCTGCGATGCCGGAAGCACACCAGATTCAGCGGAGCCGGCGCCGCCAGCTCAAAGCGGTCATCCTTCCGCACCCATTCTGCAAACTCCTGCGCCAGCCGCACATGCTCACGCACGTGATGCTGCAATCCTTCAATCCCATAATGCCGGATCACGAACCACAACTTCAGCGCCCGAAACCTTCGCCCCAGCTGAATATGCCAGTCGCGATAATCGATCACTGCGCCCGATTCGGTCGCCTGGTTCCGCAGATATTCTGGCAAGATGCTCAACGTCTGAATCAGCGCCTTGCGATCGGCCACCCAGAAACAACTGCAATCGAAATTCACCGCCATCCATTTATGCGGATTGAAGTTGTAGCTGTCGGCCAACTCAACCCCATCCTGCAAATGCCGAAACTCTGGACAAAACATCGCCGTACCCGACATCGCCGCGTCCACGTGCAGCCACAAGTTGTGCCGTCGGCAAACATCGCCGATCGCGCGCACCGGATCCATGGCATTCGACGAAGTCGTCCCCACCGTCGCGCACACCAGCGACGGAGTCAGGCCCGCCCGCTCGTCGGCCTCGACCCGCCGCTCCAGCGCGTCCGGCCGCATGGCAAAATTCTCGTCGACATCAATCAATCGCAAATTCTCCACGCCGATGCCAGAAATCATCGCCGCCTTTTCGAGCGATGAATGCGTCTGCGTCGAACAATAAGCAACGATCTTTCCGTCGCACCCTTTCTTGTTCGAGACGTAATTCGTCGCCCGCTCCCGCGCGGCCAGCAGCGCACACAAGGCCGCGCTCGACGCCGTATCCTGAATCACGCCCCCTCCGGTGCTGGACGACAAAAATTTTTCCGGCAGCCCCATCATGCCGACCAGCCAATCCATCACGTGCGTCTCGAGTTCGGTGCACGCAGGCGATGTCGACCACAACATGCCCTGCACGCCCAATCCAGACGCCAGCAAGTCGCCAAGAATCCCCGGCCCCGATGCATTGCAGGGAAAGTAAGCAAACCAGTTCGGCGACTGCCAGTGCGTAATGCCCGGCAAAATCACCCGTTCCATATCCTTAAGCAACGATTCAAACGGCTCGCCCTTCGCCGGAGGCTCCGCCGGCAGCGCCGCCCGAATCTCTCCCGGCTTCACCCGCGAGAGCACGGGAAACGACTCGACGCGCGACTGATAGTCGGCAATCCAGTCGATCACGGCATGCCCGTACCGCCGGAATTCCTCGGGCGTCATGTGAAAAGATTTTTGATCAGACAAGAGAACCTCGAAGATAGAAGGAAGATAAAAGAAAGTGTACCGAATCACTTCCTTCGCGGGATGATTAGCTCTACGTTGAAGATGTCATCCTGAACGGCGGCAAAGCCGCCGTGAAGGACCTTACGGCCGCCGAATGCCCCAATGCAGTTGGAGAGAGCAGCAAGAATTGCATATTCCAAAAGCTTTTCCTCTGTGCTCCTCTGTGCCCTCTGTGGTTAAAGCCTTTCCATCCGCCCAAAATAAACCCGAGTCTTGTAATCAAAACTCACTAGCCCGTGCACGGCGTACTCTTCAAAAATTCTCCCCAACTCCCTCAACATCGGCTCATGCTTCGCATGCCCCGGCCCCGGCGCGTACGACGACGACAAGAGCCGCCCCTCCAGCCCCGCGTAATCAAACTCCTGGCGGTTGTCAAAAACAAGCTCGCGATAAGGCAGCGGATCAAAAAACTCGTTGACGGATTCGGTCGTCCGCTCATGCCGCACGTCGGCATAGTCCGTTCCGAATTCCACCAGCAGCTGCTCATAATCCCGCAAAAACGGAGTCGAATCAACCAGCCGCTCATTCCACAACAAAACCAGCCACCCGCCAGGTTTGAGAATCCGCCCAAACTCCCGCCGCGCCCGCGCACGATCAAACCAATGCCCCGCCTGCGCCGCTGTCACAAAATCGACGCTGGCGTCGCCAAGAGTGGTAGCCTCCGCCGTCCCGGCCACGCTGCGAAAGTTAGCAAATCCCGCCAGCAACCGCTCGCCCGCCTGCCGCATCTCGGCATTCGGCTCAACGCCGAAAACCACGTTGCCATTCTCCAGCAACATGCGCGTCCAAATTCCCGTTCCCGAGGCAATATCCGCCAACGCATGCTCCGGCCCGAGTCCACATTCCGATCGCAGCGCCGCAATCACCTCGGACGGATACCCCGGCCGATAACGTACATAATTTTCAACGCGATCCGAGAAGCGGCTAGTAGCGTTCGTGGCCGGCATAAGAGTAACTTCGGCAAGATTTTTCAACTTGCCAAGCAAGCCATTCTACCGTCAGGATAGAAGTGTTGTCCCTCCCCGCCGTGATGGTTTTGGGAAGGGCACGAGTTCCAGAGGCTGCGGAAAAAGCTGATCTGGGTTTTGTTTTGAAGGGGCGCGGCTTCAAGCCGCGCCATAAGTAGTGCGAAGTCAACGCGGCTTTAGCCGCTGAGGCAACTCGGGCAATCACAAAGGCTTTTTCCGCACCCACTTCCACTCGTGCCGCAACAGCGCACAGCCCGCATCGCGCTTTAGCGCCTGAGGGAAGCTTCTCCAACAAACAAGAAGTCAACCAAACGCACTCATAACACATGCGCGTAGTCATCAAAGTCGGAACCAGTCTCATCGCCCCCGGCGGCCAGATCGACATCAATCTGCTGCGCGGCATGGTCGATCAGTTCGACCTCTCGAAAAACGAATACCTGATCGTCACCTCCGGCGCCATCGCCGCCGGAATGTCCGGCTTGGCGCTTGCCAAGCGCCCGGGCGACGTTCCCCGCATGCAGGCTTGTGCCGCCGTTGGCCAAAGCAAGCTGATGCACACCTACGAGCGCCTGTTCTTCGGCAAAAAAGTCGTGGCGCAACTTCTGCTTTCGAGCGACGACTTCACCTCGCCCATCCGCTATCGCAATCTGCAGAATGCCCTGGCCGAACTGCTCGCGCTCGGCGTCGTTCCGATCGTGAATGAAAACGACAGTGTCTCCGTGCGCGAACTTGAAGGCGCCTTCGGCGACAACGACGAACTCAGTTCCCTTCTCGCCACCGCCGTAAAAGCCGACTGGCTGCTGCTGCTCACCAACGTCGACGGCTTCATGGTCCCCAACGGCCGCAAGAAACCAAAAATCCAGCGGGTGATCCGCAAACTCACGCCCGCGCTTGAAGCGCAGTGCAATGGCAAAAACTCTCTGGGACGCGGCGGCATGATCTCGAAACTCCGAGCCGCCAAAAACGCCAGCGAAGGCGGAGTTCACGTCGCCATCGTCAACGGACGCCATCCGAAAGCGATTACACTAGGAATGGCACGCAAGATCGGCACGTACTTTCCGCCGATGAAGCTGCGGTAGTTTTGCGTATGCGAGAGTTCATGTCCCAGGCTTATTACGGGACAAGAACGAGGGCTTAAAGCCGCGAAGCGGCGAAAGATCACAGCCCACGGCGCAAGCCGTGGGGAACATGCGAAAAGATGTGCAAAGCCCCGAAGGGGCGAAAGAATAGTTCTCAAGTACTCAGGCTAAGGGCTCGAAGGATCAGAATGGCGACGCTCACCACCGCCGCATCCACGTCGGAAAAGCTCCTGCGCGCCCGCGCGGCTGCGGCAAAATTGGCGCTGCTGTCGACCGATGAAAAGAATGCCTTACTGCTCGTCATCGCCGACGCAATAGAAGCCCAGGAAAAAACCATTCTCGCGGCCAACCAGGAAGACATCGAAACCTCTGGCCTCGAAGGCGCAATGCGCGACCGCCTGCTGCTAACGCGTGCGCGCATCAAAGAAATGGCTCGAGGCGTACGCGACGTGGCCGCGCTACCCGATCCCATCGGCGAAACTCTCGCTGAGTGGACGAAAGCGAACGGCCTGCGCATCCGCAAAGTCCGCGTGCCTCTCGGAGTGATCGGCATCATCTACGAGTCGCGCCCGAACGTCACGGTCGACACCGCCGTGCTCGCGCTCAAGACCGGCAACGCCATCGTGCTCCGCGGAGGAAAAGAGGCCGCGCAGAGCAATCAGCGCCTGATCGAAATCATGAATGAAGTTGCGGGCGTACCTGAAGGCGCAATCGAACTGCTCGATTCGACCACGCGACAGTCGGTGCACGATCTAATCAAAGCCCGCGGCCTGGTCGACGTCATCATTCCTCGCGGCGGGGCGGGTTTGATCACGTTCGTCACGGAAAACTCGACCGTGCCCGTGATCGAAACCGGAGCCGGGAACTGCCACATCTACGTCGACGACTCCGCCGACCTCGATATGGCTGACCGTATCGTCATCAATGCCAAGACGCAGCGGCCCTCGGTCTGTAATGCCGCAGAAAAATTATTGGTCCACGAGCGCATCGCCGCGCAATACGTTCCGCGCATCGTGAAGAAACTGATCGACGCAGGAGTCGAAGTGCGGGGGGACGGCAAGGCCCGCTCGCTCGCCGCCGGACTGCCCGTCAGCTCCGCGACTGAGCAGGAATGGTACGAAGAGTATCTGCGGCTCTGCATGGCGATCGCCGTGGTCGCAGATGTCGATGACGCGATCGCGCACATCAACAAATATTCCACCAAGCACTCCGACTCGATCGTCACCGCCGACGAATCCAACGCCCGCAAATTCCTCCGCGGCGTCGACTCCGCCGCCGTCTACTGGAACGCGTCCACCCGCTTCACCGACGGCGCAGAATTCGGCTTCGGCGCCGAAATGGGCATCAGCACCCAGAAACTCCACTGCCGCGGTCCCTTCGCCCTGGCCGACCTGACTTCCTCGAAGTACGAGATTGTCGGAACGGGCCAGGTTCGCTAGATCCTAACTCTATTGTCCGCGCCACACCGCGACCCGCATCACATCGAAATGATGGTCGTAAGTCCAGACTTCAAGCCCCAGGCGAGCCGCGAGGGCTGCAATAGTCGCGTCCACAAGCGTGATTCGTTGATCCGGTAGACCCTGGACGGTTTGAATGGCACGGGTAAAGTCTTGAGCGTTGGGGCTCAAAAAGGTCGAAGCGCCAATTTCATCGAGCCAACCGAGCGCCGCGTGCCTACCCATCCTGAAAAGAAGCAGCGAATACGTCTCGAGCAAAACGGGATAACAGACCAATATCTCCCATCGTCCTTTTGCGAAGTACTCGAGGTCGCGTACAGAGCGGCGGTGATGTTCGTCCGCATCATCATTCGCGGCGAAGAGCGGGCCAGTATCCGCCACGACAGCGCGCATCATTTCTTCAGGCCCGTCAAGTAGAGGTCATGGTTTCGACTAATATCGCTGCGACCGCTGCTCCCTTTCGGAGTTATTTTTAGCGGACGATACGGTTTAAGAAATCCCCGATCGCGAAGATATTCCCGCAAAGCGGACTGGAGCACGGTGGTGAGGGCAGGCGGAGCCTCCTGCGCTCGCATGTAGCTCTCAACCGCTTCGGCCAAGTCATCAGGAAAAGTCATCGTCGCTCGTTTCATAGATGGATTGTATCACCAATTGGTGACAATGGTGAATTTGGTGATGAGGCGAACAAAAGACGAATTTACTTGCAAGTCCTATCCGCCGGATCACGTCACCTCTGCGCATTCTCCAGGCTGTGCTACCCTTACTAGCTTTCGTAGCCACACGCCATGAAACTCTTATCCGCCGCGCTGCTTTCCTCTTCAATTTTTTTCGCATCCGCATCAACTGATGGAGTTAACCCTCCCGCAACTACGCCGCCCATCTTCGGTTTTCGTGACGCAGCCGCCGAGTCCGCGATTGAAGCCCGTTTTCTCGCCGCGCCCGATCCCAAACTGGCCGAAGAGCATCTCCACGAACTGACCAAAGTCCCGCACATGGCCGGTACGCCGGAAGACAAAGCAACCGCTGACTACGTGGCGCAAAAATTCCGCGACGCCGGCCTCGACACCGAAATCGTCGAATACAAAGTCTGGATCAACTATCCCGAAGAAATCAGCGTCGAACTCACCGCGCCCCCTGGAGTCGAGATGCACGGCCCCACGCGCGAGCACGTCGAAAACGATCCCTTTCAAGACGACCCGCGCGTGGTTATGCCCTTCAACGGCATGTCGCCATCGGCCGACATCGAAGCCGATGTCGTTTATGCCAATTACGGCACGCCCGAAGACTTCGAAAAACTCGAAAAGCTGAAAGTCGATGTTCACGGAAAAATCGTGGTCGTGCGCTACGGCCAGAATTTTCGCGGCGTAAAAGTTTTCGTCGCGCAGGAGCACGGAGCGGCCGGAGTGATCATCTACTCCGATCCCGCTGACGACGGATGGCGACGCGGCGACAAATATCCCGACGGCCCCTGGCGGCCGGATACCGGCGTACAGCGTGGCTCGACGGGATTCATGTTTGAATTCCCCGGTGACCCGACGACTCCGGGCGCCGCATCGACGCCAGCGCTCCCCGACTCGCAACGCATCTCGCCGCAGCAGTCCGCGCAGATGCCGAAGATTCCAGTAACTCCGCTTTCCTACCACGATATCTGGCCCGTGCTGCAGCATCTCGGCGGCCCCGATTCGCCGCGCGAGTGGCAGGGCGCGCTGCCCTTCACCTATCACGTCGGCCCCGGTCCCGCGAAGTTGAAACTTCATCTCAAGCAGGACTATCAATTCCGCACGTTGTGGGATGTGGTCGGCCGCGTTCGCGGCAGCGAGTTGCCGGACGAATGGGTGGTCGCGGGCAATCATCGCGACGCGTGGGTCTACGGCGCAGTCGACCCGAACAGCGGCACGGCGGCCATGCTCGAATCGGTACACGGCGTCGGCGAATTGCTCAAGTCCGGTTGGAAACCCAAACGCACCATGGTCTTCTGCAGTTGGGATGGCGAAGAAGAAGGCCTGATGGGCTCGACCGAATGGGTGGAGCAGCATGAATCGGAGCTCGCGAATTCGCCGGCGTACTTCAACGTGGATGTCGCCGTGTCGGGTCCGAAGTTTGGCGCGTCGGCTGTGCCGAGCCTGAAGCAATTCTTGCGCGATGTGACCAAAGCCGTCGCAAGCCCGAAGGGCGGGACAGTCTACGATGCGTGGCAGAAGGCCGCGCAGCCTGAATCTTCGACGCAGTCGCCCGGAGAGGCAGTCGGCGATACGCGCCGCGCGCCCGCCGCGAGAGTCAACAGCGATGTGCCCGTCGGCGATCTTGGCAGCGGATCGGACTACACCGCATTCCTGCAACACTCCGGCGTGCCCTCGACCGATGTGAGTTCGAGCGGACCCTATGGCGTGTATCACTCGGTCTTCGACAACTTCGCATGGTTCAAAAGGTTCGGCGATCCGGATTTTGTTTATGAACAGGAGATGGCGCGCGTCTTCGGCCTGGAAGCAGTGCGCATGGCCGACGCTGACGTGCTTCCATACGACTACGAAGAATATGGAAAAGAAGTCGCTGTCTATCTCGACGCGGCGAGCAAGCGCGCGGCCAACAAATTCGGCGAGCACGCACTCGACTTTGGTCCGGTGATGGCGGCGGCGCATCGATTCGAATCTTCTGGCGCAAAGATCTTGGTAAAGCAAAAAAATCCTCCGCATGATGTCACGCACCTGAATCTTGCGCTGCGCAACGCGGAGCGCTCACTGCTCGAGCCGCAGGGATTGCCGCATCGTCCGTTTTTCCGCCACGCGATTTATGCCCCCGGCGAATACACCGGGTATGCGGCGGTTGTGATTCCCGGCGTAAACGAAGCGCTCGACAAAGGCGACAGCGACCGCGCGCGCCAGCAAATGGCTGCCTTGGCCGCGGCGCTCGACCGCGCCGCGAAGACGCTTGAAAACTACAAGTGAATTGACTAGTCAGCTGACTAGTCAGTACAATGGAAGTTATGCAAAGCTGGCAATTACAGGAAGCCAAAGCGCGCTTCAGCGAATTCCTCGATGCGGCCATCGAAAAAGGCCCGCAGATGGTCACTCGACGTGGCGTAGAGGCAGCGGTGCTGGTCCCCATCGAAGAGTGGCGGCGTCTGCAGCAAAATAAAAAACCAGATATCAAAGAACTGCTTCTCGCGGGCCCAAAGTTCGAGAATTTGGTGCCTGATCGGCATCGTCGTCGCCGTCGGCCGCCCGTGGAGTTCGAGTGATTCGTTACCTGCTGGACACGAACATCATTTCGGAGCTTCACAGGCCGAAGCCGCATGGTGCAGTCCTGGCATGGTTTCAACGGCTGACCAGTGAACAGGTCTGCCTCTCTGCCGTCACGCTTGGGGAACTGCAAGAGGGCATTGAGCTCACACGCCGGCAAGATCCGGCGAAAGCGTCTGCTATCGAGACCTGGGTGGACCAGTTGGAATCGGTGCATCTCATCATTCCCATGGACGGTCATTGCTTTCGCGAAACTGCACGCCTCATGCGCGGCAAAGAAGACGACCTTTATGATGATGCAATGATCGCCGCTACTGCTCGCATACACGGCCTTAAGGTTGCCACTCGCAACGAGCGCGACTTTGTTCGCCTCGCGGTTGAGATTGTGAACCCCTTTAAATCCTGATCCATGAACTCCGCTCATGTGCTCGGCCAGATTTTGCGCACGCTGCCGGCTTCGGCGCTGGCGACGTTTCTTGCGCTGTTTCCGATCGTAGACCCTCCCGGTGGCGTGCCGATTTTTTTCACCATGACTTCTTCGTGGACGCAGGCTGAGCGCCGCGAAACCGCTTTCAAGACCGGTCTGTGGGTCTTCGCGATTCTGGTGACGTTTCTTTTCTTCGGCCGCTTCGTGCTTTTCTTCTTCGGCATCTCGCTGCCGGTGATCAAAATTGCCGGCGGGTTGATTGTGGCCAACACCGCATGGGGCATGGTCACTTCCACCTCGCGCATCACTGAGGAAGAAACGCACGAAGCTAAAGAGAAAGAAGACATCTCGCTGGCGCCGCTGGCCATGCCGCTGATGTCTGGCCCGGGGGCGATCGGTGTGGTCATGGGCCTGGCCGCGCACGTCGACAATGCCGCCGCATACATCGGCATGGTGATCGGCATTGCCGCCGTGGCGCTGAGCGTTGCGCTCTTCTTCTGCATGGGAGGGCCGCTGGTTCGCCGCCTCGGCCCCAGCGCCGTGGGCGCGATCAACAAGATTTTCGGCTTTCTCATTCTGGCCATCGCCGTCCAACTGGTGTGGAACGGCGTCTCCGACTTTGGAAAATAGTCCGATCTGGCTGCGAAACGTGTGGGCGCGGGCGCCTCGCCCGCGCAAAGCCGAAATCGCCGAAAATTTCGAGGAACCGAAGCAGTCCGTCCTGCGTAACTAACATTAGGCGACGTGCGCCCGAGAGGTGTTCCATGGCTGGAAGGTCTCTTCTGCACCCGAATTCTTTGTACAAAATAGTCCTGCTTGGTCTGTTGCTGGTGCCGTTTTGCGCAGCCAGCAATCATGACGACTGGAAGTACGAAAACACCCGCAAAGACTCGCGTGACTTCGTGAGCGGCGGCACGCTGCGCGTCCATATGAAGGTGGGCGATCTGCACATCAAGCGCGGCACGGCGGACAAGATTCGCCTGGAATACACGGTGAAGTCGCGATACGAACACAACGTGAAGGAGGCGCGGGTCGACTTCGACGTGCGCGGCAATGAGGCCACGATCGATTTTCAGGCTCCCTCCACCAACAACACGCAATTCGACGTCGAGCTCGAAGTGCCGCCCAACACCAATCTCGACCTGCACTCCAAGGTCGGCGACGTATCGGTCGATGCCATTGAGGGCGACAAGGACATCGAACTCGGGGTGGGTGACATCCGGTTGGCCAAAGCGCCGTCTGACTATCGCTATGTGAAAGTCAGCTCCGGCATCGGCGACGTGAACGGAGACGTGACCGGGAACCAACGCGCTGAAGTCAGCGGCTGGCTGGGCAAGACGCTGAAGTATCACGGCGACGGCAAGTATGAACTGCGGGCGCGCGTCGGTGTGGGAGACATCAACCTCGACGCGAATTAAGGGGCTTCGGAGGTATCGCAGCGATTTTTTCTGATATATCTCCATCCGTAAAATATTGACTGCGTGGAGTTTGCGCGATTTTGGTATCTGACGCTCCTCGCAAGATATTCTGAACAAAGAACTTAGTCGCAAAATATTCCAGCATAGGGAGTTAGGGCTGGAATTCGGTGCACTTCTGCTGCAACTCGTTTTGATTCTCTTGTCGATCTCGGGTGTAGTCGGCACCCTTCCAGTTTGACCTTTCTGCATTCTCAGTAAAGGTTGTTCGTCACAACGGGAGGGATTTTTTCATGGGCCTTCTGTGGAAAACTGCCCGAGCGGGAAAAATCGCCTAGGCATGTGGTCAACCAGGCTTCCGGGTGAAGCGCGAAGCTCCGGGGCAATGAGTTAGTCCCAGCAAGAAGGCGGCTGCCCGGGTGTCCAGTCGATTTGCTGACATCGCCACGAGCGAGGGTGCCCCACCCTTGCGCTCTTTGTGTCAAGTCCCACGACATGGTTTACAAATTGTCCCGGGACATCCTTTGCAGTTTTTGTTCTACGAATCAGGAAACTCCAGCCATCGTTCGACCGCGGTCGAACGATGGTTGGAGAGATCGAGCTCACGCACGAGGGT
>DATJVU010000022.1:0-30184 GCA_035501655.1 Candidatus Solibacter sp. | reverse complement strand
TGAGGATCAAGTCATTCGAAAGCAAACTCCATCCCAAACAGATGTCATTCCGAACCGGCGCAAAGCGGCGGTGAGGAACCTGCTGTTTCTTAATTCCACCCTCACCGCTTGTAATCAAACCAAAACTCCACCGATACCTTGCTTCCCGAGTACTCCGACGGCAGCGCCCCGAATGTATCGATGCGCTGAATCGCTCGTGCCGCCGAAATATCCAGCGACGGCACACCGCTCGACTGCTCCACCTGCACATTACTCGGATGCCCGTCGCGCGCAATATCGAAGGTGATGTAAACCCGCTGTGCGCTCGTGATCCGCGGATCGATCTCATACTTCAGCCAATTCTGCGAGACTGTACGCTGCACACCCTGAACGTAATAAGCAAAGCGCGTTCCGAAATCTCCGCCGCCTCCAGTGAAGCCGAATCCACCCTTGGCGCCGGCCGCGCTGAAAGTTCCGTAAGGGCCGCTGACCGGCCCGCCCTCGCCGAAGGCCACTTGGTTCGATTCCTCTTCCGGCGCAGGTTGAGGCTTCTGATTTGTCGCCGTCTCCGGCTTCTTCTTGATCTTTGCTTTCTTGCCTTGAATCTCAATCGCGTCCGGTGCTTTCTCTTCAATCTTCGGTTGCGATTGCGTCAAGCCCTTCGATTCGTTGGCCAGAACGTTCTGCGTCTGCGAAGGCGCCACCGCGATCGGCACCGTGCTAACCAGCGTGGCTCCGATTGCCTCGCCTCCGCCGCCCGCGCCCCATGTATCGCCACTGGTGTGCAAGAACACCATCGAATACAGCAGTAACAATCCCGTCAGGCCGACGTGCAATCCCGCCGACCACAGCAACGCGCGGCCCAGACGGTCGTGTTCGAAGTAAATGTCAGCGCTTGCCGCCATTTTGCTCCAACGGCTGCGTCACGATGCTCACATTCGAAATGCCTGATGCTTTCACCGCATCCATCACGGTCGCGAAGGCGCCGAAAGGCACGTTCTCGTCGGCGCGCACAAAGATCGACTGATTGCGCGGATCGCGAATCTTCTGCCGCAACTTCGCGCCAATCTCGTTAATGTTGATCGCGTCGTTTCCGAGAAACACCCGCTGATCCTTATTGATGGTAATGACGAGCCGCTCCTCTGTGATCTGCTTGACCGTTCGCGTCCTCGGCACGCTGACGTCGATCCCCGACTGCAGCACTGGTGCCGTCACCATGAAGATAATCAGCAGCACTAACACCACATCGACCAGCGGAGTGATGTTGATATCGGCCAGCGCCGTCTGCGTGCGCCCATTGGCAGCGGTGAAAGCCATCAGCGCCTCATCTCCGCCATGGCGGGGGCCTGCGCCTGGCTGTGCTCGACCGCGTTGAGCACCTCCAGGGAGAAGTCGTCGCAGCGCGCGGCGAACTCGCGAATCGAGCCGCCGATCAGGTTGTAGGCGATCACGGCAGGAATGGCCGCGGCGAGGCCGGCGGCGGTAGTGATGAGCGCTTCCGAAATTCCAGGGGCAACCGCGCGCAGCGTCGCGGCGCCCGCCGTCCCCAGACCATGAAACGCGTCGATGATGCCCCACACCGTCCCGAACAGTCCCACGAACGGCGTTACGGCGGCGGTAATTGCCAGCCACGGAAGGTTGCGCTCCAACCGCGTGATCTCCTCCGAGGCGCCGATCTGCATGCCGCGTTGCACCGAGGTCAGATTCCTCAGCGTGCCCGCACTACCCACTTGCCGCTTGTACTCTTCGTATCCGCCTTCAAACACACCCACCAGCGGGCTGGGGCGGAACTGCTCGGCCACCGCGCCAATATCCTGCAACCGCTGCGCCTTTCGGAACGCGCGCACGAATCTGCCGCTCTGCGCCCGCGCGCGCCGCAAAAGGCTCCATTTGGTCAGGATGATCGCCCACGAAATCAGGCTGAAGGCAAGCAGCGCCAGCAGCACAAGCTTGGCTACCGCACCGCTGTTGGAGATCATGTCGACGATTTCGCCGCCGACGAATACTGCGGGCAAGGGGAAAAATTGCATCGGGATCTGGAGAATGCCTTCTTGGATTATAGATGACCAAAGCGGGCACTTTGGCTGGCACGTACCCGATGTAGCAACGAAAATTAAAGGATTTTTCTGGCTTCTGTACCTCGGTGCACCTCTGTGTCCTCTGTGGTTAGTTTTTCGAAAAGCTTGAACCACAGGGCACACAGAGGACCACAGAGAACGCCGCTCCTACTTCCCACGCGGATCGCTGTTGCTAAGAGAAAACTGCACAACCATCGTATCGAGATAAGGCGAATCCAGCGGCGTGAAGTGCAAATCCTTCACTTGCATAGTGACGTAAAAACCATCCACTTTCACAATGCGCTGCGCGCGAATCGGCACGGGACCGAAGGGATTCGGCGTCAGCCACCACAAATTATTCCTCGCATCCGGCGAGGGCTCCTGCTCGGCCAACAAAATGTTGCTGTAAATAGTGTGGTGCAGGTCGCGGAGTTTCACTCGCCACGACGTAACCTTGCGGTCTCCTTCGGGCCCCTGCGGCGTCACGGTCAATTCGTAGCGGTCATTGCCCCGCGAATCTTTAATGCGTTCGCGATACGTCGCATTCTGCGGGCTGAGCTTCGCCTCGAAGCTTGCCTCTGTAATCTGCGTCGTGCCCTTGCGGAAGCTCTCCGCGTAGATCGTAGGCGAGCTCTGGCCGGCGGCCGGCGCGATGAGCGCGAACACAACCATCAGCCTGACGAAGATCAGCCCAAATATTGAACACGCGGCGCGCTTCATGGGCGGTGCACGGCCTCCAATCTCTGAGCACTTCCCGAATTCGCGTTCTGATTCAACGTGTTCGCCAGCCAGCGGCACAGCGCATTGGAAGCTCGGCTGCTGTTGCCGGCCAGGCGCGCCACCTTCGCCCACAACCACGGACGAATAGCGGCAAACAGCGCGAATCGCATCTCATGAAACCTGCCGTCGGAGGTCACGAACTGTTCAAGCGACGGAAAGTCAAAATCGAATTCGTCGGATATCACTTTCACCGCCGCGAATTCCACTCCGCGGACCTCGGCGGCGCGCGCCACCGCAGCGGCCTCCATATCCACCAACTGCGCGTCAAATGAGTGCTTCAGCTTCGCCTTCTGTGCCGGGGTTGCGATCGATCCGAAACTCACCAACGCCCAGTCACCCTGGTTACGATCGATGCTGCTCCCATCTGCCGCGTTGATTACGCGCCGTGGCTGCACAATGTCCCCAACCTTCAGCGTGGCATCGAGCGCGCCGGCAAATCCCGCAGAATAGACCAACCCCGGCGCATAAATCGCCATCACCGCCTCGGCCGCGCGCCGCGCCGCTTCAGTACCCATGCCTCCGCACACCAGCACCACATCATCCTTCTCGAAGACGCGAAACCGTCGCCCGCCGTGCTCCCTCTCGCGAACCTGCCACCGCTTCACCAGCGGTCGCACTTCCCTCTCGAGCGCCGCGACAACGGCAACCTTAGACATATCCATTCGCCCGGAACCACTCCACCGCCCGCCGCAGCGCGCCTTCCACCGGAACAATCTTCCATCCCAGATCGCGTTCGGCTTTGTCGGAGCTGGCAAACATCTTCTTGCGCCCCATGCGGACCGTGTCCACAGTGGCGCGCGGTTCTTTCTTCAGCAATCGTCCGGTGATCGCCTCATCAATCACTCCGGTGGCAAACGCAAAAATGTAGGGCAGCTTCACCTTCGGCGAAGGCAACCCGGTAATGCGGCCCAGCTTGTCGAGAATCTGTTTCAGCGTCAGATTTTCTCCGCCTAGAATGTAGCGCTCGCCCGACTTCCCTTTTTCGAGTGCGGCCACATGTCCGCGCGCACACTCGCGCACATCCACCAGATTCAATCCAGTCTCCACGTACGCCGGAAATTTTCGCTTGAGAAAATCCACCACGATCCGCCCGGTTGGCGTGGGCTTCACATCCTGCTCTCCCACCGGCGTAGTCGGATTCACCGTCACCACGTGCATCCCGCTGCGGCCAGCCTCCATCGCAACCTGTTCCGCCATGAATTTCGATCGCTTGTACGGCCCGATCATGTCGGCCAGCGAAACCGGAGAATCTTCATCCGCCGGATAGCCCTTGCCGTTGAATCCCACAGTCGCCACACTCGAGGTATAGACAATTCGCCGTACACCCATCTTGCGCGCCGCATCGAGCAGTGCGCGCGTGCCTCCCACATTCGACTTATACATTTCGCCGGGATCGCGCACCCACAGCCGGTAATCGGCCGCAACATGAAAAACCGTGTCGCACCCGGCCATGGCCCTTTCAAGCGACGCCCCATCGCGCAGATCGCCCGTAGCGGTCTCCGCCTTGAGCCCTTCCAGATTTTTCAGATTAGACGTAGGCCGCACCAGCAGCCGCAAATCGGCACCCTGTTCAGAAAGAGAGCGCGCGACATGCGAGCCAAGGAAACCCGTAGCGCCAGTGACAAATGCGAGCATTCAGCAATCAGCATTCAGCACTCAGCGCGAGTTGTCAATGCAAAGAAGGAGACAATTGTTGGGCCGGGGAAAACACACGTCGCATCCGGGAACACGCGGTCAGAGCAATCAACACTATCACCACGTCAGTGGCGCTGGTGACTAAGTAGATCAAGACTGACGCATCTCGATCATGATGGTGCAGGACGTTAGCACCGACGACCACGGCGTACCAGCCTACAAATCCAAGACCGACGGCACCGGTGAGAGCCAGCAACGCAGCGCGTCTTGACGCCGTCAAAACCGAAAGAAAGATAACCAGCGTCAGCGCGAACAAGCACGGGAGAATGACAGGCCGTGACCACCAAAAATAAACCGAGGCCGTAGCGAGCCCTGACAACGCCAAGGCGAGTTGGGCGAAGTGATCCTTAAAGCCGAAGCGAAAGAGCGAGTAGGCTGAATTCATCCACAACAGCTTCGCGACAATCTCGAGGGCACCCAAAAGCATCGCAATATTCATCGTGGGCTGGTGGGTCGCGTAAACGTTATGGATGCTATGGCTGAGCACATCCGATACGTAGTCCGCCAGGAAAAACGCGGCGATGTAACCGAATAGCTTCCGCCAGAACGGCCACACGATAACGGAGGCGACCGAGGTCCAAAACCACAAATCTCCACGACGTTGTGTGGTTTCGAGTAGATCGCCAACAACCGTACTCGCCCTGCTTCGCCCAATGAAGCGCGAAAGCATCCACTCTGCAAATCGTGAGCTAGGCATCTGTGCCTCCTTCCAGCAAATCAAGTCCGCGTAACAGACTTTGGTACTGGCGTTGCGCCTCAATCAACGCGTAACGTCCCTTCTTCGTAACTTTCACATAACGTTTCGCCCGGCCCCCGCGTTGTGGCGTGGAATCTCCCAAATGGGACTGGATCAGTCCCTTGTCTTCCATTCGGTCGAGAGTCGTATAAAGTGCACCCGGCGTGGGAGCTCGTCCAGTGCACGCCACGATCTCAGCGCGCACGGTAACGCCGTAAGCTGTCTCGCCTAGCCTCAGAATGGCCAGAAGGACAACTTGTTCAAATTCTCCCAAAGCCGGCGGTCGAATCATATTAACTACATAGTAGTATAAATAGAGTAAAAGTCAAATACCTGTCGTCAGGCCGTTGAAGAAAAACTTTAGATTTTTACAATTATCTGCGTCGCTGGGCCGTCAGCGCACTTGTGGTTATCAGAGTCCAGAAGGGTCGCAGCGGAGCAAACAAAGGCGCAGATCAAGACGAACAGACTGGGTGCTAATTGCTGCTCTTCTCCATCACCTTCCCATAAGTAGTCAGCGCCAGCAGCGGAAAGTATTCCCGGTACAAGTGATACATCAGATAAAACACGCGCGGGAAGCCAGTACCGGTGAAGAACTTCTCATCCCACGAGCCATCGCTTCTCTGCGTACGCAAGAGATAAGCAATGCCACGCGCAACTGAGTCACTGCGAGTATCGCCAACCGCAAGCAGCCCTAGAATCGCCCACGCCGTCTGCGAAGGCGTGCTGTCGCCCTGTCCGCGCAGCGTCGGATCGTCATACGACCCCACAGTCTCGCCCCAGCCGCCGTCGGCGTTCTGCACCATGCGCAGCCACTCGGCCGCCTGCTGCACGCACGGCTCGTGCAGATCCATGCCAATCGCTTCCAACCCCCGCAGCACCAGCGCCGTCCCATAGATGTAGTTCACGCCCCAGCGCCCAAACCAGCTTCCATCCGGCTCCTGCTCGCGCTTCACAAATTTGATCGCGCGCTTCACCGCCGGATGATTCTTGTCGTATCCGTAGGTCGCCAGCATTTCTAGGATGCGCCCGGTAATGTCGACGGTCGCCGGATCCAGCATGGCGTTGTGATCGGCAAACGGCACATACTGAAACACCATACGGTCATTATCTTTGTCGAACGACGCCCAACCGCCGTTCTTGCACTGCATCGACAGAATCCAGTCGATCGCGCGCTGCACCGACTCCCGCTGATACCGGCCGTTCGGATGCTCCACCCGGCTCAGCGCCAGGCACACCATCGCACTGTCATCCACGTCGGGATAAAACTCGTTATTGAATTCGAAATACCAACCGCCGGGCTGGCCTTTTTTGTTTTTCACCTTCCAGTCGCCGACGTTGCGCACCTGCTTCTGCAGAATCCAATCGGCGCACTTCACCATCCTCGGATCCTGCGCCGGAACTCCCGCTTCGCCCAGAGCAAACATGGCATACGCCGTGTCCCACACCGGAGACATGCAAGGCTGCATGCGGAATGTGTCACCCTCTTCGATTCCGAGCTTCTCGAATTCATCCATCGCGCGGATGACCTGCGGGTCGTCCAGCGAATAACCCAGGCAGCGCATGGCGATGATTGCATTCATCATCGATGGATAAATCGCCCCCAAGCCATCACTCATCTCAAAGCGCGCCAGCATCCACTTCTCCGCGCTCTTCAGCGCAAGCCAGCGCAGCGGCCGCACGTGCACGCGCTCCAGCCAGTGCGTGGTGCGGTCAAGCACCAGAAAGAAATTCCGCCACGAAATAATCTTCTTCGCCCAGCGCAGGTGCATGTGTGACTTCTGCATCCCGCCGACAAACAACTCCTCCACGCCCATCTCCCGCGGAATTTTCTTGAACGGCTTCTTGGCGTAGCAGATGGACAGCGGCACCAGAATCGCCCGCGACCACGAAGAAATCTCGTAGATGTTGAACCAGAACCAGTTGGGAAACAGCACGATCTCGGGCGGAACAGCAGGCACGGCATCGTAGTCGTACTGCCCAAAGAAGCAAAGATAGATCTTGGTAAATGTATTGACTTCCGTCACGCCGCCCATCTCAAGAATTTTCTTGCGAGCAAGCGCCAGCGCGGGATGATCCGCCGAATACCCCGCCAGCTTCAGCCCGAAATACGCCTTGACCGACGCGCTGATGTTCGACGGCCCGCCAACGTAAATACTCCAGCCGCCGTCTTCGTTCTGATGGCGCAGAATCCAGTTCGCGGCTTTCTGAAAGCGCTCCTGGTTGCCAGTGCCTAGCAGCGCGTGCAGCAGAATATAGTCCGACTCGAGCGTCGTGTCAGCTTCGAGTTCGCCGCACCAGTAGCCCTCTTCTTCCTGCTGCGAAAAAAGATGCTTCCGCGCCGCAGCCACGGCCGCACCCACATGGCTGGCCAGCTCTTCAATTTTTCCGAAGCGAAGCTGAGGATTAGAACCTAAAGCGGTTGAAGCCGTATGAGAATCGGGGGAGTTTTGATTATCCATTCACTGCTCCATGCATCGAGCACATGTCTTGAATCTTGTCATCCTGAGATTGCGCAAAGCGCGATCGAAGGACCTTACGTCTGCCAGGAACTGCGACCGCAACCGAAGAGCCCACAAAACAGTTTCCGCGATCCGTCTTCTAATTCGCCGGCGCGGCCGCAATCGCTTCCACAATCTCCGGAGGCAATCCAAACCGCACATTCTCCGGCATCACTTCCAACTCCTGCATGTTGCCGAATCCGCGATCGCGCAGATACTCGACCGTTTCCTGCACCAGATGCTCCGGCGCCGAAGCCCCGGCAGTCAGCGCAATGGTCTTCACGCCCGCGAGCCACTCCGGCTCAATGTCATTGCAGCTATCAATAAGATGCGCGTTCGTGCCCAGGTTACGCGCCACTTCCACCAAGCGGTTCGAGTTCGAACTATTCTCCGACCCCACCACCAGCAACAAATCTGACTCTGAGGCGATCTGCTTCACCGCAACCTGCCGGTTTTCCGTCGCGTAGCAGATATCCTGCGCCGCCGGCCCCTTGATGTTCGGGAACTTCTGTTTCAGCGCCGCAATAATGTCCTTGGTCTCGTCGAGACTCAACGTAGTTTGCGTCAGATACGCCACCCGGTCCGGGTCCGGCACATTCAAGTTCTCGACTTGCTCCGGAGAGCCCACCACCTGCGTCACCAGCGGCGCCTCGCCCAGAGTCCCAATCACTTCGTCGTGATCCTTGTGGCCAATCAGGATCAGCGAAAATCCTTCCTTCGCGAACTTCACCGCTTCCACGTGAACCTTGGTCACCAGCGGGCACGTAGCATCGATCACGCGCAAGCCGCGCCGCGCGCTGTGCTCCCGCACATCCGGAGAGACTCCGTGCGCGCTGTAAATGATGCGCTCGCCATTCGGCACTTCATCCTCGCTGTCCACGAAGATCGCCCCCTTGCTGCGCAAATCCTCCACCACGAAGCTGTTGTGGACGATCTCCTTCCGCACATAAATCGGAGGCCCAAACGCTTCCAGCGCAATGCGCACCACATCAATCGCCCGCACTACGCCCGCGCAAAAGCCGCGCGGCTTAAGAAGCAGCAAAGTCTTGCCTTCAGTTTTCGCCAAGATTCCAGCCACGAGATATCCCCGCTCCTAAAGTCGCGTTGTCACCAAATGCTCTTGTCATCCCGAGGCGCGGCCTTTCGCGCCGAAGGACCTATGCAACCCGGCCGCTGAGTGGGACAAACGCTGATCAGCAACTTAGATGCAAGAACCGCCACAAGAACCCTGCCAAGAGCCTACACGATCCCCACTATGGCAATACCTTTAAACTACCGGAAAGTACCCGGATGGTCAACGTAAGACACAGAAACGGCAGGAATTAGCAGCCAACGGCATCATGCCTGCAGTGAACCGGAACGCGCCGATCCCTACCAGACTCGTTGAATACCATATTGATCAAGGAGTTGGTCCGCACTCAAAATCGGGAGGTCCAGCAACTGTGCCTGCGCTGCCAGCAGACGATCAAACGGATCGCGATGGTGACAGGGCAGCATCCCGGCTCGCACAGAGTGAGCCAGAGAAACAGGAAGCTCAACAAAAGCCTCGTGGGCAATCACCAACTCTAGATCATCGAGCAATGACGCAGGACGAATCTTCCCCAGATTGATCTTGATCGCCATTTCCCATCCCACAGCCGCCGAAACGAGGATCTCATTCCGATGATCTCTTACAATTGCCGCCGCCGCTGGCGATAGGCGCGCATCATCCCGCATCCACCAGATCAGGGCATGAGTGTCGAGGAGGACCTTCACGTTGGCAGTTTTCGACTAGGCAGTCGATTATTCAAAGCCGAAGTCCTTCATTTCTTGTTCGCTGAGAGGGGCGAAGGCATCGGCCGTGATCTCAATCTTCCCCTTCCACGCGCCAGGCTGCCGCGGACCACGCTTTTCTTCAATCGCAACCAGTCGCACCACGGGCTTCGATCCCCGCGAAATAATGATCTCCTCACCCCGACAAGCCTTCTCGATCAGTCGCGAAAGGTTCGTCTTCGCCTTGTGAATTGTAACGGTTTCCATGTTAGCTAACTTAGCTTAGCTAATTATACAAACAGCTGTCAAACATAGACTTACAAGCTCCAATAGAGACCCTTATCACAGAGCCCGACAGGGAGTGGCGGACGCATTCGTCCGCCCAAGGTGTTACGCGTACCCACGCCGAACTCCAGCGCGAGAATCGCCCAGTATCCATCTTGATTCCTGCTATGGCCCCCTCGTGCCACCTCACCCCCAGCACGGGCCATTGTTCCCAGGCGGCACTTGTTTCAATATGTTGGCGCAACATCATTACCTAGGTCATCCGAACGAAAATGCTGGACCTGAAGCCAAGGACGATCGGCAGCACCTCTCGAGAGCAAGTTCCCGTAGAGAAAAAGCAGCCCCGCCGCCTGCTCCTGGCACTGGTCATCTTGGTAGTGGCTCTGGCCGCCGTTGTCGTCCGCGATCATTCTTTCTGGTTCGGCGCTGACGAATCCTCGCTCGACTCCGATGGCTCCGCGAACGACACCACCCAGCTCCCGATTCCTCAGGCGCCCGCGCCCCGGCAGCAGGCCGTTCAGCAGCCGCCGGCAGTTCAGCAGAACGTCCAGCAGCAGAAAGTTCAGCGCCCGGCACAACAGCCAGTCGCCAAATCCCTAGCGCCGGCTCAGAGCACCAAACCCGTTGCGCCCGCCACGCGCCTAGCCAGTTCGCACGAATCAAAGAAATCTGTCGCCGTTGCCGCCAACGCTCCAGCCCAGGCCCCGGCCGCCGCTCCTGCTCCCGCTCCCGCTTCCAACGAGCAGAGCGTGGTCCGGACGGTCCTGCCTCCGCTTGATTTCGAAGTTGTGGCCGGGGATAAGCACAGCACCGTGCGTCCCGGAACCAACGCCACCAAGGTTGAAATCTTGAAGCCCGGCGCAACCCCCTCGAAATCAGCCGCTCCGGCGTTAAGCACTCCGACTAATGCAGCCGAGCGCGAGCGCATCACCACGAACGTTCCGACCTCACCCTCGACTCCGACCTCCGCCTATCCGCTGCTGGCGCAGCGCATGAATGTCCAGGGATCGGTCGTGCTTCAGGCCCTGATCGGCGCCGACGGCGTGATCGAACACCTGCACGTGCTGAGCGGACCTTCGATTTTGACCTCTGCCGCGCAACAAGCCATCCGCGAATGGCATTTCAAGCCCTACCTGCAGAACGGCCAGGCGGTCGAAACCGAAGCCAAGATAACGGTGAACTTCAACATCAAGATTGCCGATCCCACCAGCAAAGAGCAGGTCAGCGAAAACATCATCCTCGTCGGCCCCGGCTCCGGCTACTAATCCAAACCATAGGAGTGTCATCCTGAGCGGCGGCGAAGCCGGCGCGAGGGATCTTGCGTACGTCGACGCCACGGTGCTGCTGAACGGGCTGCCCAGCGCCGAAGTGATCTGGGTGCGCCGCGCGGCACGCAGCGTGCGTGTGACGCAATCTTCATCTTTTGGCTCAGTATGGCGAACAATGATTGAAAAAATCGGGAATTGTACGCCTTAGGCGTTCGCCTTGATCATCTGCTCGGCATGCTTCCGCGAAGTTTCGGTGAGTTTCGCGCCGCTCAGCATCCGCGCCACTTCTTCGGTTCGATCATCGCCGGTGACCGGGTGAATCGAAGTGTGCGTGCGGCCACCAGATTCCTTCTTCTCGATCACAAAATGATGATCCCCAAACGCCGCGATCTGCGGCAGGTGAGTAACGCACAAAACCTGGTTAGCCCGCGCCAGAGACTTCAGCTTTTTTCCAACCGCCTCCGCCGCCCGTCCGCCAATCCCGGTATCGATCTCATCAAAAACCAGCGTTCTCTGCACAGAAGATCCACGGGTGCCCCACCCTTCCCGCGTTTTTGCCGGGAGGGTGGGGTTTTTGACTCTCGACGCACCTGTCTGCAGCGTGCCCCACTGCCCGCCAGCTTGTCGAAGGGTCTCGCCGCCTTTGCGGGGAGAACTTTCCACGCTGGCCTTCAAAGCCAGCATCACCCGCGACAACTCCCCACCGGAAGCAACATGCTCCAACCGCCGCATCGGTTCCCCGGGATTCGTCGTGATCATGTACACCACCTGATCAATCCCGGTCGCCGTCCAGTTCCCTTCCTCTTCAGATTTCGTGATCTCAACCCGGAACGTCGACTTCATTGCCAGATCATTGATCTCCGCCTCGACCAACTTCTCCAGCTTCCGCGCCGCCTCGCCACGTCTCTTCGACAATGTCCGAGCCGCGCGCAAATATTCTTCCGCCGCCGCAGCCATCTCCGCCCGCAGCTTGCGCAGTATCTCGTCCTTGTTCTCGACCTCTGACAACTTCCGCGCCACGTCTTCCCCAAACGCAATCACGTCATCAAGCGATGGACCATATTTCCGCTTCAGCCGGTCAATCAGCGCCAGCCGATCCTCAGCCTCCGCCAGATGCTCCGGTGACGCCTGAATCCCTCCCGCATAGTCGCGAACCGTCGCGCCCACGTCTTCCACGCTGATGCGCGCCGACTCCAGCGCCGACAGCGCTTCCTGAAACTTCGGCTCAAAGCGCGCCAGTTCTTCTACTTGCTTCTGCGCCGCCCGCAGCGACGAAGCCGTCGATCCGTTCCCCTCATACAGCAGATCAAACGCGTTCATCGCCGCGTTATAAATCTTCTCCGCGTTGGCCAGTACGCGCTTTTCCGCTTCCAGCCTCTCGTCCTCGCCACTCTGCAGCTTCGCCTCTTCGATTTCCCGCCGCTGAAACGTCCACAAATCAACCAGCCGCAACCGGTCCTGCTCGCCGCGCTCCAGTTCGTCGATCCGCGTGCGAATTTCTTTCCAAACCGCAAAAGCCTCTTCCACGGCGTCCAGCGAACTCCCGGCAAACGCATCCAGCAATCCTAGCCGCGCCGGGCCATCGAACGACAAGATCGACTCGTTCTGCGCGTGAATCGTCGCCAGATGCGGCGCCAGCAGCCGGAGCACAGCCACAGTCGCCGGCTGATTGTTTACAAACACTCGCCCCTTGCCCCCAGCCGCAATCTCGCGCCGCACAATCAGCGAGCCGTCATCGGATTCATCCAGCCCATTGCCCTCGAGAATCTTCGCGAGCGATTTTTCCGCCGCGCCCTCGGCCTCAAACACCGCCGACACCACCGCCCGCTCTGCACCCGTGCGGATCACGTCGCTCGACGCCTTCTCGCCCAGCAGCAGCGCCAGCGCATCGATCAGAATCGACTTCCCCGCCCCGGTCTCGCCCGTCAGCAGGTTCAGTCCCTGTCCAAACTCCACCACCAGGTTGTCGATGACCGCGTAGTTTTCCAGACGAAGTTCGACGAGCACGAGTCGCCCTCATTTTGGGGAGTTTCGCGCAGCATAGCACGAAAAGACAAGCCGCACCGGCGTGCTCTGGCACATCACCGAAAATCCGAGATAAGCGCGAGGCTCAATAAGAAAATGCACGCCTCCTGGCCCCTGGTTTCCGAATTGAATCCCACTACCCCCTCCATCATCTAAAATATTTCTATGCCAACCCCTCGGCCCGCCGCGGTCGAAACCATGACTCAGGAAATCCCTTCAACCATGCAGGCCGCCGTTTACCGCGGCGTCAACGACGTACGCGTCGAGACCGTGCCCACCCCGCAAATCGGGCCCAAAGAAATGCTTGTCCGCGTGCAAGCCTGCGGCGTCTGCGGCACCGATCTCAAGAAAATTTCCACCGGCTCGCACTCCGCCCCGCGCATCTTCGGCCACGAAACCTCTGGCATCGTCGCCGCCGTCGGCAACCAGGTCACCCGCTACCAGCCCGGCGACCGTGTCATCGTCTTCCACCACATTCCCTGCGGCGACTGCTTCTACTGTCACACCAAAACTTTCGCCCAGTGCGCCACCTACAAAAAAGTCGGGTGCACCGCCGGCTTCGAACCCTCCGGCGGAGGCTTTGCCGAATACGTCCGGGTGATGGACTGGATCGTCGAAAAAGGCACCGTTCGCATTCCCGATTCGGTCTCCTTCGCGCAGGCCTGCTTCGTCGAACCTGTCAATACCTGCATGAAAGGCATTGAGGCACTGCGACTTATTCCGGGTGAACGGGTTCTTACCATCGGTCAGGGTCCTATCGGCATCATATTGAGCGTGTTAGCCAAAAGGACGGGGGCCAGCGTTATTACTTCCGATTTGTATCCGGAGAGGCTTAAAATAGCAGCAAGCTTCGAACTAGAGAGTTCCATCGATGCTTCCCGGGCCAATGTAGTCGAGCGGGTCCGTGAGCTCACCGAAGGGCGCGGTGCCGACGCGGTGATTCTTGCGGTCGGGGTCAATTCCCTGATTCGCACCGCTATGGATGCAGCCCGTCCCGGTGGCCGTATTTTGCTGTTTGCGCAGACGCAACATGGAGAAGCCGTGATTGATCCGGCTGCCATTTGCGTCGATGAGAAGACTCTTGTGGGCTCTTATAGCGCTTCGGTTGATTTACAGCAGGAGTCGGTGCGGTTCGTCATGAACCGCGAAATGGATATGGAACGGCTGGTCAGCCACCGCTTCCCGCTCTCCGAGAGCCCGAAAGCGCTCGAGTTGGCCGCCCATCCGCAACCATCATCCATGAAAATTATGATTCAACCGGGTACGTTCTGATGTGATCGTGCAAGGGCGGCGCTTCAGCGCCGCGTTAAGGTTGGTTGTTGAATGGGCTTTAGGCCCTGAGGTACAAGGTCCGGGTTTACCGAGGGCTTAAGCCCCCGAAGGAAATGCAGTGAACGGAAAAATGACTGCTGCCGTCCTGTACGGCAAAGAAGACTTAAAGATCGAAAAAGTCCCCATCCCCCGCGTCAGCGAGGGCGAGGTCCTCGTAAAAGTCCAGGTCGCCTTGACCTGCGGCACCGATCTCAAGGTCTTCCAGCGTGGATATCACGCGCGCATGATCGTCCCCCCCGCTCTGTTCGGGCACGAACTCGCCGGAGTCATCGAAGAAGTCGGCGCCGGAGTCCACGGATTCAAAAAAGGCATGCGCGTGGTCGCGCTCAACTCCGCGCCCTGCCAGATGTGCTTCTACTGCTCCAAGCACCAGGAAAATCTCTGCGAAGATTTACTCTTCAACAACGGTGCCTACGCCGAATACATCCGCGTACCCCGCCGCATCGTGGAAGCCAACATGCTCGTCATCCCGGCCAATGTCAGCTATGAAGACGCCGCCATGACTGAACCTCTGGCCTGCGTCCTCCGCGGATTGCACGAAACCAAAGTCGAGATCGGCGACACAGTCACGATTCTCGGCGGCGGACCGATCGGCCTCATGTTCGTGCAGGTCGCCCGCGCAATCGGTTGCAACGTCATCTCGGTCGTCAAGCGTGACGAGCAGGTCGAAGCCGCCAAGCAAATGGGTGCGCACGAAATCGTTCAAATCACAAAAGTCAACGACGTAGTCGACGCCGTCAAAGCTCTCTCCCCGCAGAAACGCGGATGCGATGTGGTCATCGAAGCCGTCGGCAAGCCCGAAGCCTGGGAGTGGGCCGTCGATATGGTCCGCAAAGGCGGCACCGTCAACTTCTTCGGCGGATGCGCCAGCGGAACCAAAGTTCAGCTCGACACCAACCGCCTGCACTACTCCGAAATGACGCTCAAAGCCACGTTCCATCACACGCCGGAAACCGTGCGCCGCGCCTTCGGCCTGATCGCCGCCAAAAAAATACGCCCCACCGACTACATCACCGGCGAGGCGCCTCTATCGCGCCTGCAACAGGTCCTGCGCCACATGCTGAATCGCGGCGGCGACATCAAAACCGCCATAATCCCAGGCCACTGACGGGATTGTTGATTTCTTGATTGTGGATTGTTGACTGAAAAACCCGGAGTCCTTGTCAGCGTGCATGGAGTCGATTTCGATTCATGGTCCTTGTCATCCTGAGCGAGGATTGCTTTCTGCGCAAAGCGCAGCAAGCAACCGCAGTCGAAGGATCCCTGCCAGCACCAATGCCGCATTAGAATGAAGTGGTCGCACGAAGGAGCCACGAAGGCCCAAAAGCCATGAGCCTCTCAATCAACAATCAAAAATCATCAATCCACAATTCATGACCACCGCAACCCAATCCGCCGCCCTGGGCTGGTCCCGCCTCCCCGCCGCCTACGCAATCCCGGCCACAGCTCCAACACTAGAAGAAGCCCAAGCCTACTGCGCCCATCTCGCCCAATCTCACTACGAAAATTTCTCCGTCGCCACCTGGTTCTTGCCCAAGCGCCTGCGCCAGCACTTCTACAACGTCTATGCGTACTGCCGCATCTCCGACGATCTAGGCGACGAAGTCGGCGACAAGGCCGCGTCCCTCGAACTACTGGATCAGTGGCAACGCGAACTCGATGCCTGCTACTCCGGCTCGCCCAAACATCCGGTCTTCGTCGCTCTTGCCGAAACCGTAAAGGAGTTCGAAATTCCCAAGCACGAATTCGTCGATCTGCTAACAGCATTCCGCCAGGACCAAACCGTCACCCGCTTCGAAACCTTCAACGACGTGCTCCACTACTGCCATTACTCAGCGAATCCCGTCGGCCACCTCGTCCTCTACCTCTGCGGATACCGCGACGCTGAGCGCCAGCGCCTCTCCGACTTCACCTGCACGGCGCTTCAGCTAGCCAACTTCTGGCAAGATGTCTCCGTCGACTACGCCAAAGACCGCATCTATCTCCCGCTCGAAAGCCTGCGCCAGTTCGGCGTCACCGAAGACGACATAGCAAACAACCTCAACACACCGGCGTTCTGCTCCATGTTGAAATTCGAAGTCGACCGCGCCCACGACTGGTTCCAACAGGGCCTGCCGCTAGTAAAAATGGTCGACCACGAACTAGCCGTAGATCTCGAACTCTTCACCCGCGGCGGCCAGGAAATTCTGCGCGCCATCGAAAAACAGAAATACGCTGTCCTCGGCAACCGCCCCCAGATTTCCAAGCCGCGCAAGCTGGCCTTAGTAGGCCGCGCGGCACTCGGAAAGTTTCTAAGCAACTTCTCTTCCGCAGATGCACGCGGATCAACGCAGATAAATCAAGAAAAGATAAATCAAGAAAAAAGGGGTACATCCGCGTGAATCCGCGTTCATCAGCGGAAAAGAAGTTTGCCGGGGAGCGCCACGCATGAGCGTAGGCACCGCGCCCGCACCCTGGAGCCCCGCTCCGCCGCAGCTCGTCATGGCGTACTCCGTGTGCAAGGGCATCACGCGCACGGCCGCCAAGAATTTCTACTACGCCTTCATGGTTCTGCCGCGACGCAAGCGCGAAGCACTCTGCGCCGTCTACGCCTTCATGCGCCGCTGCGACGACATCACCGACGACCCAACTCTGAGCCTTCCCGAGCGCCGCCAAAAACTCGAGACTTGGCTCGACGCGCTCCACATGGCGCAGCAAGGCCATCCCACCGACGACGCCATTCTTCTAGCGCTAACCGACGCCCAGCGCCGCTTCGCCATCCCCGCCGGCCTGCTCGACGAACTAGCCCACGGCACCGCCATGGACGTAGAAGAAGCCGAGGCTTCGACTCACAGCGGACCAATCCCCGGTGTCATCCATTACAGAACCTTCGAAGATCTCCGCCTCTACTGCTACCGCGTAGCCTCAGTCGTCGGCCTGGTCTGCATCCACATCTTCGGATACCGCGATCCCGCCGCCGAACCGCTAGCCGAGCGCTGCGGTCTGGCCTTCCAACTCACCAACATCATTCGCGACGTCAAAGAAGACGCCAGCCTGGGCCGCATCTATCTCCCCGAAGAGGACCTGGCGCAATTCAATCTCTCCGCCTCCGAACTTCTAGCCACGCCCGATCCCGCCCGCTTCCGTCCAGTGCTAGCGCTAGAAGCCGACCGCGCCCGCGAGTTCTACGCCGCTGGAGAGGAACTTATCCCCTACGTCAACGAAGACAGCCAGCCCGCGCTCTGGGTCCTGATCACGATCTATCGCAGCCTCCTGGAAAAAATCGCACAGAAACAATACGACGTCTTCACCGCCAAAATTTCCCTTACCCGCTGGGAAAAAACCCGCGTCCTGGCCAAAGGCTTCCTGAAGCGCATCACGTAAAAGTTCTGCACTCGAACGCCCCCCAAAAGTTCTGCACGCGAACGCATCCCCAAGAAGTTCTGTCATCCTGAGCAGCGGCAAAGCCGCTGCGAGGGACCTTACGAAGGCATCCAGCACCGGTGCCGCCGACGAGATCACCACCACCCGAGCCGACCTGTCATCCTGAGCGAGGAATGCTCTCTGCGCAAGGCGCAGAGAGCATCCGCAGTCGAAGGACCCCTGCTTCACAACAACTGTCGCAGCAACGCGCAGCACAAGGCTCCAACACCAGCAACAAAGCGAAACGACGCAAACAACCCAAACTCATTTTCCCTTTACACTAGAAAACGAATGCCCCAACCCACCGTAGCCATCGCCGGAGGCGGCCTCGCCGGACTCGCCGCCGCCTGCGCCCTCTCCGACTCCGGCTTCAGAGTCACGCTCTTCGAAAAGCGCCCATTCTTAGGCGGACGCGCCTCATCCTACGAGCACCCCGGCACCGGCGAAGTCGTCGACAACTGCCAGCACGTTCTCTTTCGCGTCTGCACCAATCTAGTCGAGTTCTACGAGCGCATCGGCGTAGCCGACCAAATCCGCTGGTTCGATCGGATGAATTTCATCGAACCCGGCGGCCGCATCTCCGTAATGAAGTCATCCGCGCTACCGGCGCCCCTTCACACCGCACCATCGTTTTTCAACTTTCCGTTTCTAAACGCCGCAGACAAATTCGCCATCTCACGCGCGCTAGTTCCGCTAACTCTCACAACACAGCGCGACAACGGAAAATCGTTTCTCGACTGGCTCCAGCGCCACGGACAAACTCCCAACGCCATCCATCGCTTCTGGTATCCCATTCTCGTCAGCGCGCTGAGCGAAGAACTCGACCGAATCTCCGTCTCCGCCGCCGCGCAAGTCGTCCGCGAATCAATGAAAGCTCCGCTAGCCCGCCACATGGGAGTGCCAACAGTACCGCTCACCGATCTCTACAACCGCGCCGGAGACTACATCCGCAACCGCGGAGGCACGCTGCACTTCCGCAGCTCGCTAGAAAATTTCACCGCAGGCTCCGAGCACGTGCAAGCCCACATCACCGGCCCACACAACGAAGATATTTTCGACTTCCTCGTGATAGCCCTTCCCTTCGACGCGCTCGATCGCGTCCTGCCAAACTCACCCGAAAGCGCGCCGCTCAGCGAACAAATCTCGCACTTCGAAAACTCCCCAATCACCGGAATCCATCTCTGGTTCGACCGCCAAATCTCCGATCTCGACCACGCCGTCCTACTCGACCGCACCATCCAATGGATGTTCCACAAATCCCGCCTCCAACCCATGCGCGCCGCCGACTTCGCCGACGAATCAGCAGCGGAGCCAGCGGACGAACCAGCCGCGGAGCGGCAAAAGAATGCAGCCCACGGCGCAAGCCGTGGGACAGGATCCACTCAAGTTGCATCAGCCCCGAAGGGGCGAAAGACAGGCGAGGTCGTGGCCGACGAAATCCCCAGCTACATCGAGCTCGTCGTCAGCTCCTCCAAAACTCTCATTGAAAAATCACGCGCCGAAATCGTCGATCTCGCCCTAGCCGAAGTCCGCGAATTCTTCCCTGCCGCCCGCAACGCCACTCTCATCAAATCGACTGTTATCAAAGAAGTGAACGCAACGTACTCCCCGCGTCCCGGCATTGACGCGCACCGTCCCCAACCAGTCACGCCTTGGCCGCGCGTCTTTCTAGCTGGCGACTGGACCGCGACCGGATGGCCCGCCACCATGGAGGGCGCAGTCCGCAGCGGATATCTCGCCGCCGAAGCCCTGTCCCGCGCCGCCAGCAACAACTCCCGCTTCCTGGTCCCCGACCTGAAATCCTCAGGCCTAATGCGGCTCTTTTCCTAAAACTCGAATTTTTCAAGAGGCGTCATCCCGAACGCGCGCGCTTTCACCAGCGCGCGGAGGGATCTCCCGAAAAGTGCCCCATCGGGGAAAAAACCGACACGCGTCCTTCATCAGCCAATGACGACGACTGCTAAAATCTCCGCATGCTCAGATGCCGTCACCTAATCGCGCTCGTCCTCGCCCTCACCACGCTCCCTCTCGCCGCCCAAAAAGAAGCCACCGGCAAAGACACCGCTCCCGACGTCCCCGACGCCATCCAACTCCCCGCCGGACTCGACGTCGTCCTCTTCACTCACGCCAAGGGCTCGCAAATCTACACCTGCCAAGCGAGCGCAGATGGTAAATTTTCCTGGACCCTCAAAGCTCCCGAAGCCGAACTGCGCGACCGCAACGACAAAGTGATCGGCCAGCACTCCGCCGGACCAACCTGGAAGTTGAAGGATGGGAGTGAAGTCACGGGCAAAGCCACAGCACACGTCGACGCGATCGATCCCGACTCGATTCCCTGGTTGTTGGTGAATGTCGTCAGCAACTCCGGCAAAGGACAACTCGCCAAAGTCACCACAATTCAGCGCGTGCACACGCACGGCGGCAAGCCGGGCAGCGATCCCTGCGACGAATCCCACAAAGACGCCGAGTCAAGGATTCCCTACACCGCCGACTACTATTTCTTCGCGCCGGCAAAGTAACAAAAAGTATTTCTCCGCTCGTTGTCAGAGTAGTTGAACGGAACCGAAGACAATGCGATTCGTCTGCCTCACGCCGCATTCACATGAAATCGGTGCGGATAGCGCCCGGTCACCTTTCGGATGAAGCCGTGAAAGCGGTGCCCCAGATGCGCGTCGCTCCAAAACATATACGGGCATTCGCCGGGCACCACCGCGATGCCATGGTCGCGGCAAAATTCGATTGCCCGCTCGCTGACCGCGCCCTGGCCAGCAGCACGGTACATCCAGACGCGCTTAATTCCCGCCTCGGCGCAATCCCGCACGACAAATTCGGTGACCGCGGGCGAAGTCATCAGGATTGCGGCGCCGACCGGAGGCTGGACGTCTTGCAAGCGCGCGTAGCACCGGCGCCCCAGCACCTCGGTCACGCTCGGATTCACGGGCACAACGTCATATCCACGGCGAACAAATTCGTCGAACAGCATGCTGCTGAAATTCTTCGGATCATGCGAGATTCCCACCATCGCGATTCGCTTCTGCGCCAGGAAATCTTCAATCGACTCAAGCCGCGCTGTGTTGTCTTCCATACTCGTCCTCCCGCGCCATTCTCGTCTCATGGCCGGGAAGGAGTCAGTGACCAGAAGCACGCCCTTCTAATTGTGGCTTTTTTCCTTGACACTCTGCGAAACCGGCGCTATAACTCCGCTGCTTCCCCAATAGTTCTAAAGTCAGTTCAATCTGTTTCGCCAATAGAGCGTGTAAACAAGTTTGTCGACTGAGGGGGTCAGGAGAAACTAATGGACACCCTTACGTCGATTGCTACGCTTGGTTTGACACTAAGCATCGCTGTTGAACGAGTCTTAGAGATATTGAAGGGGTTTATCCCTGCTCTATCCACCCCTCGTGTAGCCCTCAAAGCCGAATACATTAGAGTCGCTATCCTGCACTTTCTCAGCGTCTCCATTGGCAGCATTGCATCTGGCTTAGGCCACGTGGACCTCTTTCAGCGAGTAGGTGGGGCTCAGGCGCAGGCGTCTGGAACGCTGAGTCTCTACACGGGATACATCATTTGTGGTCTGCTGGCAGCTGGTGGGTCGGCTTTTTGGAATCACCTGCTTGACATCATCAAGGCAGTAAAGATCAAAGACGAGTCCGGCGCTAAGAAGGCCGCCGCGGATGTGGGGAACAACAACCCAATCGCATGACAGCTTGTTACCTCGTGCTCCCATCCTCCGCATGCGCTGCACAGGATGGAATCGGCGAGGTACGGCACACTTGGCTTGATTCCGCGCGGCCCCATGCACGCGCGGAATCAAGCGAAAGCTGAAGTTCATCCCGCCAGCAAGGCCACGCCTGCCGCGACCAGCACCGCGGCCATCCAGCGGCGACGGTCGACTTTTTCGTGCAGGAAAATTTTCGCGGCGAAGGCGTTGCCGATGAAGGTTAATGACGCGGCCGCTGGCGCGACCAGGCTTACGTCTCCCCATGACAGTGCGAAGAGCAGACTAAAGAACGCGCCCGCCATCGCGGTGACGCCCAAAAAGAAATTCGAGTTCGACAGGATGCGGCCGATCACGCCCAACAGTCCCGAGCGCCGCCACAGGGCGTGCACATCACCAACCTGCTTCATCGCGCGCGCCATGAGCACGTCGCCGACTACAGAAGCCAAGGCGACCACCACGATCGCGATCCATGTATAGAGAAAAGACGTATAGAGGTGTTTCATCGCTCTGCTCCGCTCGACACGGCGGTAACTGCGGGTGCCCCATCCTTCGCGTTGTTTGCGAAGGGTGGACATTCCGATTGCTGACTCTCATCATGCCCATGTGAATCATGCCCATGCGAAGTCAGCACCGGACCTCCCGCCACAAATCCCACGCCGCCTGTGATCAGAGCAATCCCCAGCCAACGCGTCAAACTCACCTGCTCATGCAGCGCGAAGCGCGCCACCAGCGCGAGCAAAACGTATCCCAGTGATGTCGCAGGCAAAACGTAAGTCAGATCCGCCCACGAGAGCGCATTCATGTATGAGGCAAAAAATGCGAGCAGCAGAACAATCCCCACGGCGACCCAGGGATTCAGCACCGCCAGAATCACACTCGACAAATGTTGAAGGGAAATGCTGCCAGTCTGCTTCATCCCATGCGAGAGCATGGAATCACCGACCGCCGCAAAGACGGCCACTCCGGCCAGCACCAGATACTTGCGAAAAGTCAAAATCAGGATCCTGCTTCCAGTATAGCGAAGTCAGAATCGGATGCCGTGTCACCCTCCGAATGTGAGGCTGGACGAAAGACGGTGGTCTCAGACACGACGCGTATTCAACTGAGCTAAAGAGGACGGTTAACGTTCCTGTCTGTCCCAGCGTTTCACTCCTGTTCGATCGAAAAACCGACACTCTCCCACCGCAAATCGTTAAGCACTTGTAAGAAAGATGTCTACACTCTGCAAAATCTAGCCGCTCGCCGAATCATCTCTCCTAACGCGCGAATCTTTATCTCAGTTTCAGTTTCGGCCTTTCCAAAGGCCGCCACGAACCAGCTTCGGCTGGCTGCAGTCAATCTCACAAAAGGAAGATCTTTCGCCAATGACTCCGCTCAAGTTTCGCAGTTCTCCATGCTATTTCTTCGCAGCTCTCTTGCTGCTTCAGTTCAACTTGGCAGCTCACGCTCAAGCACCGTCGACCGCGAGGAATGAAAGCGTCGATGTCACCACTCCCCCGGTAACCTTCAACTTCGTGACCACGCCCGATATTCTCAGCGTGAACTCGCTCTCCGCCGATTCGGAAAACGACATCTGGGCAACCTCCGTGATCAATTCGGTCTCGCTGCATTTCGACGGCAACACATGGAAAGCAATTCCCATGGCAAAAACCAGCAAAATAGCAAAGGTCGAGGTCATCTCCACTACTAATGTCTGGGCCGTCGGGCAGCAAACCAACGCGAAGCTTTCCCAGATCCAGCATTTCAACGGCACTACCTGGACGGTTGTCTCCAGCCCGCACGTGGCCGCGGGCGAAACCCTTAACTCGCTGAAAGCAGTCTCTGCCAGCAACATCTTCGCGGTAGGCGCAACCCGCGACAATCTCAACAATCAAGTCCCGTTTGTCGAACACTTCGACGGTTCGGCGTGGAAAGTCGTACAGGTTCCCCACGTGAGCGGAGGCGAGTTGTTCGACATTGCGGTCGTCTCTTCGTCCGACATTTGGGCGGTGGGCGCCACATCGTCGGCTGCGGTCACCCTGCATTTCAACGGTCAGCAATGGCGGCGCTTCGCCGCGCCGGTGGCCGCTCTCTTCGGCGTCACCGCCATTTCCACCAACAACGTTTGGGCGGTGGGAGATACGTTACCGACCGGCGCCATCGTCGAACACTGGGACGGCAACTCCTGGAAATTAGTGACCAGCCCGAACACGGGCAACGTCTCGAACTTGGTAAGCGTCAGCGCCATTTCCGCAACCGACATTTGGGCAACCGGATGCTCCCTGTGTGGCGATGTCGGCGGCAATTTGCCGGCTCTCGTTGAACATTGGGACGGCACCTCGTGGACCGTCAACCCCGCGCCCACCGAATTCGCCGGCGTCGCCGGACAATCTGTCCTCACTTTCCCAAACGGCGACATCTTCGTCGGCGGCGTCGCGCAAACTCAGACCGGGGTCACTTCGGTGATCATGAAAGGAGTGGAGGGCCAGTAAAACGAGACCTCTGATGGAACGGATGGGCACGTGACGTCCCTCGCAATATGGCGGTCGCCCATTCAATCCCAATGTCAATCATGCGGGAATGCAATCGTGCCAGGACAAATAACGCGGGCCTATTCGCGTATTTTTCCTGGCCTTTTCGGAAAAACCCGCCGCAAGAATTCGTGGCTTAGTCGTATCTAACTTACCGCGTCGTCTGACTCATCGCGGGAGACCGGCCTATTCATTCCGCAGCGTGACCATCGGATCGACTTGTGTCGCGCGATGCGCAGGCAATGAGCAAGCCGCCAGCCCCGCGATCAGGACCATGGGCAGCACGATGGCAAGCGTCAACGGATCATAAGCGGAGACGCCGGGAAACTGGCTCGACATCAGCCGTGTGAGTCCCATGCTGATAACCAATCCAATCAGCATCCCGCCGCCAACCAGCAATGCTCCGCGTCTTAACATCAAGCGCAAAATCGCCGGGCGCGAAGCGCCGAGCGCGAGGCGAATTCCGATGTCGTGGATTTTCAGCGAAACAATATAGGTCATGACGCTGAAGAGTCCCACGATGGCTAGCGCGAAGCCGAGGCCCGCACAACTGCCAAACGCGATCGCCGCGAATCTCGGCTTGCCGTAGACGGTTCCTTCCATCACGTCGTCGAGCGAGTAACCGGTCGCTCCACCCACAGTGGGTGCGATGAGAACAACATCGTTATCGAGGGACGTGATCTTGCGCCGCACGGTATCGACTAACGACGCGGGCGGAACGCCGGTCTGCATCGCGAAGGCGTCACCGGCGATGCCGGACAGCGAGTAGGGCATGAACATTTTCGGCTGAGTCTTTTCCGGCGATTCGGGCAGCGCGGAGAAACCCTCGAAATCGAAGGTGCGCGAATTGTTCACAACGCCGACGATCTCGAAATATGCGTCGTGCACCGTCTCAGGGATGTTGTCGAGTTCATTCACTTTGATCTGCCGGCCGATCGCGCTTTCGCCCGGGAAGTACGTACGAGCCAATTTGTCATTCACCACTGCAACCTTGCGCGCAGAAGCGATGTCGTCCGCATCGAGCAGTCGGCCCTGAATCAAGTGCACGCCCAGAGTCGGAAAATAACCCTCGCTGCACAACTCGATTTGCGTGTCCCAACGTTCTTTGTGCGGCTTTCCGGGAATCGTGACATCGCTGCTCGGCGCAAACAGGAGCGGCACGCCGATAAGTACGGTCGCATTCTTCACGCCCGGAGTCGAAGTGAGCGTGGGCAGCAGCCGTTCAAAAAACTCCTTTCTCTCTGCCGCCGTTTTGTACCGGCCCTTCGGATAATGCAATCCAGCGGTGAAAACTTTTTCCGGAGGTACTCCAAGATCGACGTGAGTAAGCGCGATGAAACTTCGCGTGATCAGGCCCGCCCCGGTGACCAGAATTAAGCAGAGCGCCACTTGCCCGATGACCACGCCGGAACGAAACCGGCTGTGCTGAAACGCCGAATCGATATTCACTCCGGTGCTTGCCAGACCTTTCTGCAGGTCGCTACGAATGGCGTGCAGTGCAGGAGCCAATCCGCAGAAGACAGTCGCCAGCATGGAGACGCCAACAGCGAACAACAGCACCGGGCGGTTGAGCGTGAGTGAAGCCTCCATGGGCAAGAGATAATTCAGCGGCATCAGCATGATGAGCTTCAACGCCGCGAACGACAGCAGGCAGCCGCCAAGGCAGCCGATGCCGCCCAGCACCAAGCTCTCCGAAAGAAGTTGCCGGATCAATCGCGCCCTGCCCGCACCCAGCGCCGATCGCAGCGAAATTTCTTTGGTGCGTGCGCTGGCTTGCGCCAGCAGAAGTCCGGCGACATTGCTGCATGAGATAAATAGGAGCAAGCCCACGGCTGCGAACAGCAGCAAGTAAGTCTTCTTGAAATCTCCAACGACCACATCGTTGAGCCATTTCGTCTCTACGCGAAATGTTTTCGGATAATTGTCAGGATGCATCGGCGCCAGTTGCCGGAAAGTCACATCCAGATCGGCGGCGGCGGTTTCGAGGCTGACGTCGCGCTTCAGAATTCCGGTCGCCCAGAAAAAAAGAGGATCGTCTACATCGAAATCGAAGCGGACACGTTCCGGCTCCGGCCGCGTCCACGAAATCGGCATATATAAGTCAGCCCCAACGGCCTGAAAGCGCTGCGGCATCACGCCGATGATCGTGCGGTCCTTGCCATTCAGCAACATCGTCTTCCCGACGATGTTCTGATCGCCATGAAACTGCTTCTTCCAATAGAGATAATTCAGCAGCACAACTGGCGCCGCGCCCGACTGCACATCCCGCTCGCCGAAGCCGCGGCCGAGCAAAGGAGATACGCCCCAGAAGTCCATCGCATTCGGCGCCGCCCCAACGCCTTTCACCATTTCCGTCAGGCTGTCATGCGTGTAGGTCACATACCAGAGGCCGTAAGCAAGGATGTCTTCGAACGAGTGATTGCCTTCGCGCAGCGCCTTCACGTCGCTGAGTGGAAACATGCCCCTGCCTTCTTGCCCGTCGGGGCTCTTCACCATAATGGCGGTCAGCCGCTCGGCACTGCGATACGGAAAGGGATAGAGCACGCCGTTGTAAACGATGCTGAAAATAATGCTCGAGGCGCCAATGCCGAGGGCAAGCGTCAGCGCTCCGACAGCGGCGAACCCTGGTTTTTTGCGAAGTTGCCGAAAGGCGAAGCGTACGTCCTGGATGAGCCCAGTCATCATCCTTACTCCTCGAGAAATGGCAGTGCGGCGCGGCAGCAGCCGGTAATCAACCATCGGCCGTTGCCGCAACAATGACGATGTTGAAGAAACTGTTGAATGGTCCGGCGCAAGCTTTTCCACCTGAGCCAGAAAACGGTAGCCGCGCCGCGGCAGCGTCTCGACGTATTTCGGATTCGTTGCCGAATCCCCAAGTACATCCCTCAGCCTGCGAACGGCGGCGTTGAGGCCGTGATCAAAATCGACAAACGTGTCGTCAGCCCACAGACGCGAGCGAAGCTGATCGCGGGTGATCAGTTCTCCGGGCTGCTCCAGCAACATCTCGAGAATGACGAACGGCTGCCCGGCCAGTTTGAGCCGGACGCCGTCCCTCCATAACTCTTTAGTGCGGAGATCAACCTCGTAGTCGCCAAACCGCACGCGCTCCCAAGGTCGTCTGGAGGTCGGGTCCGCGGGAGGCTCTTTCAAATATTGGGCGCAAAGCTGACCCAGCTTGGAGAGAGGGTTTCCAGTAGGCCGATCATGGTTCAACCCAGACATGGTTAACCCAGCCACGAAAGTAGAGAAGCTGCAGCCTTAAAGCTCTTACTTACCACCCAAAGAACGTGCAACTCCAACACCAGTGTACGTCACTGGCTAAATCACTGAAAACGCGGATGTGTAGACCCAAATGATGTCCGTATGAGGTGTTTCTTTGTCCAAACGGGAATCTGGGTGTCCGTTGGTGGACAGATTGGAGAGAGCGATTCACTGTGCCGCTTCCTGCAAAAAGTAGAAACGAGAACTGCTTCATCGCATAGAAAGACTCTTTTCTTCAATGTGCTATCTTTGTGGCGCACTCGTCCGAAACGTGCCGTTCCCGCCGCCAATTCAGGTAGCTTCGCGAGCGGCCTCATCCCAGGAGGGCCTGTGAGCTCCGCAAAAGTTTTCGCCCGATGTTGCGCAATATGTTGCGCAACATGTTTCGCAATCTTATCGGGAGCAGGCGTCTTTGCCGCGGATCAGCCCACCTACCAGAAGGGCACGATCACCCTCGCCACAGGCACCGGACACAAGTCCTACAACCTGAACGCGGGCGCCAAGATCTATCAGATCGGCAACTGTGGCGACTTCCAGAACGGACAGGAGGTCAACTTCTTCGTAAAAGAATACAAAATTTACATCGCCCACGAAGGCGCGAAAGAGTATAAGTGCGCAATCGAATCCACCACAGAGTCCACGAACCCGAATTCCCAGCCCACCATCAGTGACATGACGGTTGTCTACCTCAAGGGCACAATTCTGGGCTATTCGATCCGCAGGGACGTGCGTGTTTCCGGCGGCGGCGGCACTCCCGGCGGCTCGGGTTTCCCGGTCGGCTCCAGTACCCGCAAGGCGAAAGTCTATGAGCTACAGGGCCCGGACCTCATTTACGAAGTAGACTACTGCGGCGCATTTCAGGCGGGACAGTTTGCCCCCGGGCAAGCGGTGGAGTTCCGCGTCGACAACGGCGGCGGCCGCCTTTACATTCGCCACGACGGCAACAAGGAATATGGCTGCCAGTTGGAGGGCACGCGCAAGCCGGATGCGCAGCCTGGAGAGGCCATGCCATCGACCGCTGCTTCCACCGCATCTCCGACCCCCGCGACCGCTCCGGCCACGGCGAAGCTTTCGGTCGCCTCGGTTCCTGACGGAGCCGACATCGAAATCGATGGAAATTTTTCGGGCAATACTCCGTCCGATCTTGAAGTCGAACCGGGCGAGCATTCCATCGTACTAAAGAAGTCTGGTTACCAGAACTGGGAGCGCAAAATGAAGGTGGTCACCGGAAGCACCATCCACCTGAACGCGGAGATGGAGAAATCCTCCAATCCCTAGCCGGGGCACCCGTGGTTCGTACCTGGTCAAAAGCCTGATCATCCGAAGGGTGGCCCACTCAAGCCAACAGCAGGCTTGAGTCGTGCACCCGCCGAGTCTGCAGTCGAACACTCTATACTCGCCGCACCGCCCGCCTACCATGAGGCCGCCCCACTCTCCTCTCGCTCCGTGCCATCCCTCCCCACGCTCCCCGATACTTCTCAAACGATCTCCGCCCGTCCTTCCGCGCCCCAAACGGATACAAATGAATCGTCAGCCTCCCCGCCAGCGCCCGCACCGGAATCACATACCAGATGTCGGTCCCCACAATCGTCACCGCCAAAAAGTCCACCTGCGAAGGCTTATACGAAATCTGCCGCTTGCTAGTCCGCCACGACGACCGCACCGCAAACCCCCGATGATGCGTCGCCGCGCTCGACTTCACCTGCACCCGCCACAACCTGCTGCCCGCATCCACAATAAAGTCATACCGCTCGTTATCTCCATACGGCCGGGCGACCACCAATCCCCGCACAGATGCCGCCACCATAAACTGCATCTCCGCCAGATCACCGCGATCCTTCGTGTGATTCCGAACCCGCCCACCACTCCGCCCCCAACTCCCCAGACTCATCCCACCCTCCCCAGACCCGACCCAAAACGTACATATGTATCCGTACACATAAAATCGCCAAAAAAACCGCGAACAATCCACAGCTCTTGTCATTCCGACACGTGAAGCCAATCGCTCCCGAAAACGTTGTCATTCCGACCAACGGGAGGAACCTGCTTTTCCCCGCCAAAAGCGAAATCCCCAAATTTCACCGCGAGAAAGCCCCGGGGTGCCCCACGTCTCGCCGCTTTTGCGAGACGTGGGAAACACAAGCCCGTAAATGAACGATCGTCCGAAAGCCAACCGTCCAGTCGTTCAAGAACAAACTTGTCATTCCGACCAACGGGAGGAACCCGCTTCTCCCCGCCAGAAGCGAAATCCCCAAATTCACCGTGAGAACGGCGAAGAAAGAGCGGCGCTTCAGCGCCGCGTAAGAGACCAACTCACCCACCAGGGCTTTAGCCCCAAAAACACAAATGGCGTCCAGCCCAAGGGCCGACGCCAATTTTTTCTCTCTATATATTCAGAATATCAAATCACCCCACCCAACCTGGACATTTTTCAAACTTTATATTCACCCTGAAATGAACCACTTAACAAAAAAATCCTCCCAGACCCCCCTTGACAAGATTTCGTGAAAAATCACCGGAAACCAAAAAACCGCCCGACACCCCAGCCGAAGGACGAAATCCGGGCACAAACGGAACATCCACCATGTTTTCTCAGACACGAAATCAGGCAAACGTCCCGTCTGTCCCCAACATTGTTAGCTCCACGCCTTCCCGTGCCAATAGCACTTGCAACTTGCGTGCTCCCCAGTCGGGATAGCGCTGCCGCACCTCCACCACCCGCTGCTCCAACTCGCTGGTCGTGCGCGACGGGCTGCGATGTGGCCTGCGACTCTGCTCCGCGATCCCCGCTAGCCCGGCTTGTTGGTAACGCTGCTTCCACAACCTGCCCGTCGGCCGTGAGATGCCGAACTCCTGGCACAAAGCCGTCAAGGATTTTTC
>DATJVU010000021.1:0-226215 GCA_035501655.1 Candidatus Solibacter sp. | reverse complement strand
GCTCCAGTCATGTTTCGGCCGATCAGGCAGGAACCGCATCGTGGCACGGGATACTGCGCGATGAAGCAGGTCTGCCGGTAAGCGGCGCGGCTGTCACACTCGAAAGTGGTCAGCAGCAGCGGACCGAAATCACGGACTCCTCGGGGCATTTTGCGTTTACGGGCCTGACGCCCGGCAGCTACTCCGTTGTGGTTCGACAGGGATCGCGCTCCACACGCGCCGCTCATTCGCTCGATCTTTCGGCCGGCGCGGATGTGGAAAACACGCTGCAAATGCTCGCAGGAGGCGGGTTCGATATCGTCGCGCCGGCCCAAAAGACGGCAACGGGCGGCGAGCATCTCGCCAGTTCTACCGTCGCGGGGCTTCCGTTAAACAAGCGCGATTTCAGTCAATTGCTGTTATTGGCATCGGGGACGGAGACCGATACCAACGGCGCCGCCAACTTCACGCAGCAGTTCGCCGTCGACGGCCAGCGCGGCACTGCCACTGTCTTTGCCATGGACGGACACGACACGACCGATCCAGAGATGGGCGGAGCGACCTTCTCCAACTTCAACGTCGATGCCATTCAGGAAGTGCAGTCGAATTCGGGCGTGATGCCGGCGGAGGTCGGCCACGGCGCAGCGGGATTCACCAATGTCGTGACCAAGTCCGGCGTGAACCAGATGCACGGCAGCGTCTTCGAGTTTTTTCGCAACGCCGCGCTCGACGCGCGCAACTATTTCGATATCACGGAGCACGGACGCCGCATCCCGCCGTTTGTGCGCAATGAATTCGGCTTCACCAATGGCGGGCCCATCGTTCTTCCGGGCATTTACGACGGACGAAACAAGACGTACTATTTCGGCGAATACCAGGGCTTCCGGCAGGTTCTGGGTACTACGCAAGTCATTCCCGTGCCGACGCAGGACGAGCGCAACGGAATCGACACGACGACGTATCCCAAGACTGATACGTCTCCAGGAGATACTCTGTATATTCCGGTGGCTGCATCAGTCGTCCCTGTCCTGGATGGCTATCCATTGCCCAACGAACCGGGCGGACCGTTTGGTGCGCACACGTATGCGGCTTCATCGAAGGTTGTCACGCGCACCGACCAGTTCTCCATTCGCATCGATCACCAGATTTCGAGTAAGTCGTCTCTGATCGGCCGCTTCAGTCTGAATCAGGTGACCGGGCCCTTGACCAATCCCGATCAGACCGCGATCAACCCAAGTTTCGGCGTGCTGTTTTTCGATCATCAGCGCAACGCCGGAATAACCTATGTGCGGAATTTTTCTCCGCGTCTTACGTCGGAAACTTCGGTCGGCTACGTTCGCAGCACTCCGTTTTTTCCCACCACGAATCACACCCAACCCGCGATCGGATTTGGCGACGGGATCTATCAGCCATACTTTCTTCCCGGCGGCTCGATCTTCGGTTCTTACTCCAATCTGTATCAACTGAAAGAAGACCTGTCGTTCACGCGCGGATCGCATGCCTTCAAGTGGGGCTTCGAGTTCCGCGCCAATCGCGATTCGACGATTTTTGGGACCAATCCGAACGGCGCGTACGACTTTGGCGGTGGGACCGCCTACTGTTGTGCCAATGGCGAGCCCATTCTTTCGGCCAGTGGAATGCACGATATTGCTCTGGGCGAACCGCTGCCTGATTCACTGACCGGATTCCTCAGCGGAACGCCTTATTCCTACAGCATCACCGCGCCGGCTGATGTCACTCCCATTGGCGGAAAGTTTGACGAAGCTGGAGTGCGCCGCGAGGCCTACAACTTTTATTTTCAGGATGCATGGAAGGCCACGCCGAAACTCACTGTGAGCTACGGCCTGCGCTATGAAGTGAACAGCCGCATCCACGAGGCGACGAAGCGAACCTCGCTGGCGTTTTTTCTCGGACCCGATGGCAAGACTGTGCCGTACGGCGACCGCAACGCCAAGCAGGAGATCGTGATCAATCCGCAGCCCCCCTATGACCAGGATTGGTATGGTTGGGGCCCGCGGCTAGCCGTAGATTATGCAGCGACGAAGAAAACCGTGCTGCACGCCGGTGGGTCGATTACGACTCTGCTGCCGAATTTGTGGCAGGATAATTTTCTGACCGCAGGCATTCCCTATGTTTTCTCGGTAAATATCTATGCGCTGCCGAACTCCGGAGTTCCTTTCCAAAACTCGTTCGTTCCATTGAATCTGCCGACGTCGTACAACATTCAGGGGCAGCCGATTTTTTCGACTGGCCGCTCGCAGGATGTTCCATCGAATACGATTTTTGATTTCAATCGTTTTCAGACCGACCTCGACGCGCTGACTCCGGGAGACCAGACCCAGTTGCTGACGATCGTCGGCATCGCGAAGAATTTCGGCAATGGCTACGTTGGGAGCTGGACGGCCGGGGTCGATCATGATTTCGGAGATTTCAAGTTCAGTGCCTCCTACGTGGCCACCGCCGGCATTCACCTTCCGCGCGTGTATTCGCCCAACAGTTACGGCGGCGCCTCGCCGGGCTTTGCTCCATTCACAAACTTCAATTCGGCGGGCGAGGCGACCGGTGGATACGGAACGGAAGCCATTATTACCAGCGGCTCGCATTCGACCTATCACGCGTTGCAAACCAGTCTGACCAAAAATTCCGCGCGCTATGGCCTCGGTCTGCAGGCGAGCTACACGTATGCGAAATCGCTCGACGACACCAGCGCGGTGCTGGGCGGACTGTTTGGCGCTTCGGGAACTATTTTGCAGACGGTTCCGCAAGATCCGTGGGATCCATCGGCAGAGAAAGGCCCGTCAACATTCGATGTGACGCACGTGTTTGCGGTGAGTGTGATTCAGTTGCTGCCGCTCAATCGCGTCGGCTTTCTGCGATCAGTTCCAACCGCGCTGACCAAGGGTTGGCAGTTCCTCAACATCACCACACTGACGACCGGTTCGCCCTTTAGCGTGTTTTCTGGAATTCAGCAGACTGGAGCCGGCAACGGCGGATCGGACCGGCCTGATCTCGTCTCCATGCCGCATTTCTCGACGAGCCGCGGCAATCGGGCCGACTATTTCGGGCGCGGGGAAGATCCACTGAACAACCAGAACAACACCTTCTTCTATGTTCCGATCGGTATTCCCGGGGGCACGGGTCCAAACAGCGGGCGCTTCGGCACACTCGGCCGCGACACCTTCCGCGGCCCCGCTTATCACGACTTCGATTTTGCCCTCATCAAAGACACTCCCTTCGGACGCCGCGGCAATGCCGAGTTCGGTACTCTGGAGTTCCGGGCGGAATTTTTCAATTTGTTCAACATCGTGAATTTCGGGCTGCCCTCGAACATCGTGCGCGGTAGTGGCTTCGGCCTGATCAGCAAGACAGCGGGATCTTCGCGGCAGATTCAGTTCTCCTTGAAAGTGATTTTTTAGGATTTTTTGCGTTCTCCCCTGCGGCCGTTTACGTAACAACTAGCAGACGTCAAAGTGGGAGAGGTGTGCCTATGCCGGCGGCCGGCCGATTTCGAAGAATATGGATGCTCGCTGTGCTGCTCGCAACGTTCAGTACCTTGCCTTTGAGCATATGCGCGCAGCAGGCTGAGCCGTCCGCATCGACAGAGTCGCTGACTGCGGCCGAGATCATGGCGCGCGTTGCCGTCAACCAGGACCGCAGTGAAGAACTCCGCAAGCAGTATGTCTACCGGCAGAAAATTCATGTCGTGTCGCACAAGCCGGGCGGAAAACTGCAGCGCGAAGAGACAGCCGAGTATGACGTCACTCCTCAGCCCGAAGGGACGCAGAAGCAACTCAAAGGTCTTACCGGTCGTTACCTGCACAAGGGGAAGTACGAAACCTTTGAGGGCCAGCCTGCACCGCAAGAAGACTCGCTCGACGGCAGCCTGGTGAAGAGCTTTCGTGAAGATCTTTGGGATGACAAAACCAAGGACGGCATGGGCAAAGACCTGTTCCCGCTTACGAGCGAGGAGCAGAAGAATTACGACTTTCAACTACTCGGCAGCGAACAGCAGGATGGCAGGAGCGTCTACCACATCGGTTTTCATCCGAAAGACAAGGGCGACTATGCCTGGACGGGCGAAGCCTACATCGACACCACTGAATTTCAGCCTGTGCGGGTGTTTACGAGGCTGTCGCGACGGTTACCGTTTTTCGTGCGCACATTGCTGGGCACGGACGTGCCCGGTCTCGGCTTCAACGTCACGTACCAGCGCGAGGAAGAAGGCGTGTGGTTCCCGGCGACCTTCGGAACTGAGTTCCGGCTTCACGCCGTATTTTTTATCAACCGGAATATCTCGCTTTCGCTGGAGAACTCTGCCTTCGAGCGTACTCACGTCGAGAGCAGGATGAAGGTTGTCGGTCCGGTGGAGTGACCTGCTGTACGTTTCTCTCAATAGCAATTACCAGTAGAACGCTGCTTCAGAAGAACATTTTCTGGAAGGTCTCATATATCTGGCGGGTGCCTTGCGGCATCGCAGCGAACTGCGGTTCACCGCGAACGTTTTCGATCAACCGATCCGACACAACCGATCAGCCATTCGGCTCGCGAGTGGGAGTTCGAGATCGGACTCCCCACTCGCGGCTGGGGGGCAATTTCGCGGTATTTTGAAGATTTCTTGACAGTATCGTGACACTTTCTGAAGGCGGATCAATTATGAGTCTTAAAGTGGTTTGGGATTCGACCCGGAAGAAATTCTTAGGCCGCAAGAGCCAGTGAGAGGGCCATGTACGCGTTGGCGGCTTTTCCACAGGCGAAGTTGCCCAAATTTATGAGCTTTGCCGGATGTTTCGGCGCTGAAGGTGGAGCAATATGGCGGAATTTGTGATGACGTATCGGGGAATTGTTTATCCGTGGCAGTGCGACCATATGGGCCACATGAACGTGATGTGGTACACGGGCAAGTTCGATGAAGCCTGCTGGCAGCTGCTATCGAGGATCGGGCTGTACCCGTCGCGCTTCGCGCAGGATGGCACAGCCATGGCCGCGGTCGAGCAGCAAATTCAGTACAAACGCGAGTTGCACGCCGGCGACGCGGTCACGATCCAGTCTGCCGTGCTCGAGATCAAGGATAAGTCAGTCCGCATGTTGCACAAGATGATTGACGATCTCAGCGGCGAAGTTGCCGCGACGACGATGATCGTGGGAGTTCATCTCGACGCCACGATCCGGAAAGCGATTCGCATCCCCGACGATGTGCGGCGACGGGCGCTAGAGATGAAGGAAGAAGATCTCGTCGGACTCCTCGAGCTGACGGGCTGTATCTGAATCGTAGGTATCTCAGCGCTACTTTATGCCGTCTTGCTGAATACCCAGAAACGGTCAGCCCACCCTTCGCGTTTTTCGAAGGGTGGGAAACCGATGACGGCAGGCTTACGCCGCAGCCGCCAGCAACACCTCTTCCAGCCGGTTGTAGCTCATGCCGACGCCTTGCTCCATCGGCGACTTCAACACCATGTCGCGCGCTTCCTTCGATTCATAAACAATGGTTTGTGTGAGCGTGGTCTGGCCGTTGTGCTCGACCAGTTCAATCGTGCCCACCGCTTCGCCCGAATACCACGCCTGATCGAACTTCTCGGTCGCGACCATGCGCGACGGCGGCACGAATTCGCGCAGCACGCCGCCCATGCCCATCTCTGTGCCGTCCGGGCTGCGCCACACGTAGCGGTAGCTGTCTCCGACTTTGCTGGCGAGCTGGCAGACCGGCATCGTCCATCCCGGAGGGCCGAGCAGCCAGCGCGAAAGCATCTCCGGCTTGGTGAAGGCGTCCCACACGAGCGTGCGCGGAGCGTTGAAGACGCGGGTCATGACGATCTCGCGATCGCCGCGGGCGGTGACTTTGAGTGCGTTCATTTCTGTTCTCCTTGATCATGAGAGCGCCGACTTCTCGAACGATCCGTCGATTGAAGACCTGTCCTTTGACGATCTCTCAAGCGCTGATCCCTCGAGCGAACACCCCCACTGATGTCATTCCGACGCGCGACGCCAAAGGCGGAGCGAGGAGGAACCTGCTTTTTCCCCCGATCGAGGTGTGCGGCGATCTTCCGATGAACTTTCGCCTGGCGTTTCGGTTTCGCGCTTGCTTGTACTTCGGCGAGCAGGGAATCAAGGCGCTGGAAGCGGCCTTCCCAAAACTTGCGGTAATGCTCCAGCCACTCGGTGGCCTGGGCCAGCGGCTGCGCCTCCAGCCGCCGCGGACGCCGCTGCGCATCGCGTCCGCTCGAGATCAGCCCGGCGCGCTCGAGCACGCGCAGGTGCTTCGAGATCGCAGGCTGCGTCATGTCAAACGGCGCTGCCAACTCGGCCACCGAGGCCTCGCCCATCGCCAGCCGCGCCAGAATGGCGCGCCGTGTGGGATCGGCTAAGGCCGCGAAGGTAGCGTCGAGTAGCGTCGTTCCATAACTCTGTAGTTCCATAACCGTTAGGTAATATAACGACCCGCAAAGATCATGTCAAGCGAGTATTTGATCATTGCCCTAGCGACTGCTGCGGTTCATCGTGGTTTTGAACCCGGCGGCTTTGAGCCGAGCAAGATAGGCTCGGTTTCGAGCAATCTGAGAGCTTTCACCATCTGCTGCGTCCGCGATTTGTAGGCTTTGAAATGCTGGCTCTGTAGATGAGATTCGTAGGCCGAAGCATCCCTGTAGGTTTCGAACAGTCTGATCTGTTCCGGGTGCTCTTTGAGCGAAACGGCATACAGCGCCAGGACTCCTGGTTCGACACGAATCGAAGTCTCGATTTCTTCCTTGAGCGCGAGTTTGTATGCGTCAAGTTGGGCAGGATCAATCTGCAATTCCGCGATTCGCACCACCGGGCCCGCCGGCGGATCGGAAGCGGCGCTCTGCTTCGACCAAAGTAACAACGAAGCGATCAATGTTGCCGCGAGCAGCAGTGCTTGTCTCTCAATCATATTTAGTTCCCCCACTCAGTTTCCCCTTAGCTCCCTCACCTAGCCTACCCACGCTAGCCCCACGAAAAAGCAGGTTCCTCCCGTTGGTCGGAATGACAAGCTTTTCGTTGGGTCGGGCGCGCGGCCTTCCGGTCCCGGTGTCTTGCATCATCACCGACCCCGAGGCTGCCGGATCGCTTGTTTACTGGTTCGTAACGGGTATCCCCCTCCCCCCTCCCCCCTCCTAATCTTTGGAATCAGCGAGTTAGCACGAATTTCCCCGTAAAATCCGCTGGTCAAAGGACTTAGATGTCAAAATCCGTGAAACAAAGGACTTAACGCCGCAGATTTTCGTGTTGTGCGTTTCGCGAGTGTCACGGCCTCAGCCATGATTGCGAAGTTTGCCTGTGGAAGACAAGGACATGCATCACAATCGTCACAATAATGGTGTGGAAAAGCTGTGGATGACTTTTGTGCAAGGACTGCTTGCCCCGCGAGATTTCGATGAGTTCAAAAACCTAACGCTGTCGGCAGCACTGTACCCACCCTGCGCAAAAAACGAGAAGGATGGGGCAACCGGCACATTCTTTCATCTTGGAGGAGGCTTCTAGTCGTGATAGCCTGCGACGGCTTCGTGAGAGCCGGAGAACTATGCTGTTTGCTGTTAGTTTCGCTCAAGAGACAGTCGGCCCAATCCGATGAACATCTTCAAACGAAACCCCTCTTGTTTCGCTTTCATCGTTCTAGCATGCGTGTTGGGTAGCCTGCCGTTGGGTGCTCAGACCTTTACCACGCTCACCAGTTTCGACGGCACAAACGGCTGGGAGCCGCTATCTGCCCTGGTTCAAGGTCCGAATGGCAACTTCTACGGGACCACGGGCTGGGGAGGAAACCTGAGCCTCTGCAATTCGGGGTTGACCGGATGCGGTACGGTCTTTGAGATTACGCCTTCCGGAGTACTTACGACACTCTATAAGTTTTGTGCGGCCTCGAATTGCACCGATGGTGAGTTTCCGGTCGGCGGTCTTGTATTGGGAAGCAACGGATCCTTTTACGGGACAACTCAGGGAGGAGGTACAAACGGGCGAGGGACGGTTTTTGAAGTTACTCCGACCGGGAAACTATCTACGCTCTATAACTTTTGTCAGGCCGCAAACTGCGGCGATGGTTTTCACCCGGCCGCGACCCTGGTTGCGGGCTTTGACGGAAACTTCTATGGCCAGACCAACGAAGGTGGGGCGACCGGCTTCGGGACCGCTTTCAGGATTTCGCCTTCCGGAACACTCAAGACTCTCTATAGCTACTGTCCTCAAACTGATTGCGCCAACGTCGATTCTGCAATTCAAGACCCGTTAATCCAAGGCGTCGATGGAAACCTCTACGGGATGACCGCGTATGGAGGCGCGGGGAACGGGACCATGTTCGTTATTTCGCCCGCAGGAGTGCTGGCAAACCTGCATGATTTTTGCTCGCTCGCCAATTGCACCGATGGGCAAAATCCTGAAGGAGGTCTGATTCTAGGTGCTGACGGCAATTTCTATGGTTCCACGATCAATGGCGGAGCAAACGGTACGGGGGGAACCATATTCGAAATAACTCCGGGCGGCGTTTTCACCACGCTGTACAGTTTTTGCTGGTTGCCGAGTTGCTCAGACGGCGAATTTCCCTACGGAGGGGTTCTCCAGGCTAACGATGGGAATTTTTATGGGACGACTTTTGGCGGCGGTGGCGGAACCGTTTTTCAGTTCACTCCTTCCGGAGTACTAACGACGCTTCACAATTTTTGCGAGCTGACGGGATGCACGGATGGAGCTAATGCGGTGTCCCCGCTCGTCCAGGGGACCAGCGGTGTTGTTTACGGAACAACCGAAGACGGCGGAAATTTGACCGCGTGTAGCGGAGGTTGTGGCACCATTTTCAGTCTTTCACTGGGACTGAAGCCTTTTGTGAAAACTGTGCCCGGATTCGGAAAAGTGGGAGCGTCCGTCACTATTCTTGGCAACAACCTGAAGGCCGCGACGGCGGTGAGCTTTAACGGCACCGCGGCAACGTTCAAGCTGGTTTCCAATACGCAGATCAAAGCCACTGTTCCCAGCGGCGCGACAACCGGCACGGTAACGGTTTCGACGCCAAGTCGAAAATTGAGCACTAATACACCGTTTCTCGTTCTCGCAACTTCTGGCAGCAAGACTCCTACGACCACGACGCTTGGCTCTTCTTTTAACCCTTCGTATGTAAATCAGCCTGTTACGTACACAGCAACGGTGACAAGCTCGAACGGCGTACCCGACGGCATCGTCACATTTAAGTCTGGCACCACCACGCTCGGCAGCGCGGCACTAAACGGGGGTGCAGCATCGTTCACTACTTCGTATACGGTAACCGGCACTTATTCGATTGTGGCCGCTTTTGGAGGGACGACACAATATTCGCCGTCTACGTCCGCCAAGCTTTCCCAGCAAGTTCTGCCGGACTCAACCCAGATCGTGAATTACACGCTCCCCGGAGGCACGGCGGGAGCCCAGCCATACTCGACGCCCGTGCTTGATGCTGCCGGAAATCTCTACGCTACGACCGCTCTCGGCGGCAATAGCAATAGCGGCACAATCATCGAGGTGAGCAACACGGGCGAGGAGACGGTGCTATTCAATTTCGCGGGTACATCCGGAATCAATCCAAACGGTGTTCTCCTGCGCGATTCGTTGGGTAATCTTTGGGGGTCGACGGCTGCGGGAGGGCCGAAAGGGCAAGGAGAGGTGTTCTTATACAACTACCTCGGCCAGTTTCTTGTCTTGTACAGTTTCGCGGGTGGATCGGACTATCCGGGCTCAATCTCGGCACGAGACTCGTCGGGAAACCTATATGGAGTCAGTCCATCAGGCGGAGCCCTTAATTGCGGAATGGTCTTCAGCATGAGCCCATCCGGGGTCAAGTCTGACTTGCACGACTTCGGATGCGGCGCGCAAGGTCAAGGCTCTCAGGGAGGATTGGTTCTGGACTCGGCTGGCAATCTTTACGGCACCACGGCTGCTGGGGGAAATCTGAACGACTGCTCCGGATCAGGGTGCGGTCTCTTGTTTAAGCTCGCGCCCAGTGGGACCTACACAATCCTCTACGAGTTCACCGGCGTGAATGGGGACGGACAGCTGCCTTACGGCAGCTTGTTCCTCGATGTGTCCGGAAACTTGTATGGCGTAACCGCGCAGGGTGGATTGGGATATGGGACGGTCTGGGAATACAGCGCCGCTGGTGTAGAGTCCGTATTGCACCAATTCAGCGGTGGGACAGATGGTGCCACTCCTCTAGCAGGGCCAATCGTGAACTCGTCGGGAAACGTCTATGGGACGACGTACGGCGGCGGGTTGGGGTACGGTACGGTGTACGAAGTGTCTCCCGCACATCAGGAACTAGTGCTGTACTCCTTCACTGGAGGCAACGATGGGTCTCATCCGCAGGGAGGTTTAGCCAGCGACTCCGCAGGCAATTTGTTTGGCACGACAACCCTCGGAGGAGCTGACGGAGTCGGTGTGATCTTTGAAATAACTCCTTGAGGAGAATGGTAAATCGAAAATGCGATGGCGGGTGGCCCGCTTCGCACTCCGCCTGCTTCGCTCAGCATGACAGTGATTTGTTCATGAATTCTGTGCCGTATTTGTGGCGATCTCTTTTGATTTGGTCGCGCATGAAGCAAGGGCGAGAACGGTGCTGCTTGTACGGTGAAAATTTCTACCGATTTTAGGGCTTATGCTGTCGGCAGCGCCTTACCCACCCTCCCGCCAAGAACACGGGAAGGGTGGGGCAACCGGTTCATCTTGGTTCCGGCTAAGTTGAGGGCTGGTTACGCGGCCGACTTTTGATTAGGCGGAGAGGAGTCCATAGGTCCTTCGTCGGGCAAAGTGCGCCCTCCTCAGGATGGCATCGGAAGAGCGGGACGAAAGCCGGGGAACGACCGGACGAAGCCGGCGTTGGGCTGTTTCTTTTCGACGATTCGGCCGAAACGCGGATGCTTAGTCGCCGCTGGCGTGGTTTTGCGAGGGGACTAAGACCAGGCGCGGGCGGGCTACTACTGGTTCGGGGCGCGAGGCTGGTCCGAAGGTGTGGAGGATGCCGATCACTACGGCGTAAGCGGTGAAGATGCCGAATCCGACGGATGCGGCGACGGTGGCGAACAGGACGATCGGCATGAAGAACGCGGTCACGACTGGTGAATCCCTTCTGTAGTTAAATCTGCTTCACGGTACGGACTCTTGCAGCACTTGCGCGGGAGATCCCTCGCTGCGCCTGAAGAACGGCTCCGCTCAGGATGACACCACTTTTTGGGCGCCATTTAAAATTGAGAATCCAAACTTGCCCGAGCTCTCAATCTACCTGCGTTGACGGTCTGCGCTAGTGACGACTAAGATACGGAGTAGAGCTGCGCAATTCCACTCTCAGACATCTCTGGTGTCCTGTCGACATTACGGAAGGGAAGCCCGGCGCGGATTTCAGACCAGTATTACCAAATGGCGATTACCAAGATTTCAGTCCGGGGGGCCCGGCAACACAATCTAAAGAACATAAGCGTGGAGATTCCGCGGAATACGCTCACGGTGGTGACCGGGTTGAGCGGGTCGGGGAAGTCGTCGCTGGCCTTTGACACGATTTATGCCGAGGGACAGCGAAGGTATGTCGAAACGCTGTCGGCCTACGCGCGCCAGTTTCTGGACCAGATGGAGCGGCCGGATGTGGACGCGATTGACGGCCTGAGCCCGTCGATCTCGATCGAGCAGAAGACTACCAGCCGCAGCCCGCGGTCGACCGTGGGCACGATCACCGAAATCTACGACTACCTTCGCTTGTTGTTCGCTTCGATCGGGGTGCCGCATTGCCCCAAGTGCGGGCGGGCGATCTCGCGGCAGTCGGCGGAGCAGATTGTGGCGCGGGTGATGTCGCTGACGCCGGAAGACCGCGTGATGGTGATGGCTCCGATTGTGCGCGGGCGCAAGGGCGAATTCAAAAAAGAGATGGAGACGCTGGTCAAGCACGGCTACACGCGCGCCCGGATTGACGGCGAGCTGGTCAGCCTGGACGACGAGAGCGTGATCAATCTCGACAAGCGGAAGAATCACACGATTGAGGTGGTGATCGACCGGCTGCTGGTGAAGCCGGGGATCGAGCATCGGCTGGAGATGTCGGTTGGGCTGGCGATGAAGCTGGCCGGCGGGCTGGTGCAGGTGGCCGTGGTCAACGGCGAAGAGACTCTGTATTCGGAGAAGCTGGCTTGTCCGGATTGCGGCATCAACGTGCCGCAGCTGGAGCCGCGTTCGTTTTCGTTTAACAGCATGTATGGAGCTTGTCCGGAGTGTCATGGTTTGGGCAGCAAATATGATTTTGATCCCGCGAAGGTGATCACTGACTGGTCGAAGCCGCTGCTCGACGGCGGGTTGGGGCCGGGATCGGCTTCGCAGAATCTGATTCACCAGTTGCAGATTGTGTCGGCGGCGTATGGGATCGATTTGAGCACGCCGTTTGAGAAGCTGCCGGAGAAGACGCAGGATTTTCTGCTGAACGGGGAGCAGGGGCGCGGCGGGAAGACGGGGTTTCACGGGATCTTTGGATATTTGAAGCAGAATCTGGAGGAATCGACTTCGGAAGGCTACCGCGACTGGCTGATGGATCACATGTCGGCGACGGAGTGTCCAATCTGTCAGGGCAAGCGGCTGCGGCTGGAAAGCCTCGCCGTGAAGGTGAATGGGATGTCGATCGCCGACTTTACCGCGATGCCGGTCTCGCAGGCGCTCGATGTCGCGCAGAAAATTAAGCTGGCCGGGCGCGAGGCGCTGATTGCTGGACGTGTGATGCATGAGGTTGTGGAGAGACTGCAGTTTTTGAATGCGGTCGGTCTTGGTTATATTTCGCTCGATCGCTCGGCGGCGACTTTATCGGGCGGCGAGGGGCAGCGCATTCGGCTGGCGACGCAGATTGGATCGAAGCTGCGCGGCGTGTTGTATGTGCTGGATGAGCCTTCGATTGGACTGCATCATCGGGACAACGGCCGCTTGCTGAATGCGCTCGAGAATTTGCGCGATTTGGGGAACACCGTGCTCGTGGTCGAACACGATGAAGAGACGATTCGGCGGGCGGATTATGTGGTTGATCTTGGGCCGGGCGCGGGGCGGCACGGAGGAGCGCTGGTGGCGCATGGTACGCCGACGGAGATCATGCGCGAGCCGAATTCGCTGACTGGAGCCTACATCTCCGGCCGGACGCAGATTCAGATGCGGGCGGAGCGGCGGCATGCGAACGGTGCGGCGCTGACGATTCTTGGCGCGAAAGAAAATAATCTGAAGAATCTTGATGTCACATTTCCGCTGGGCGTGATGACGGTTGTGACTGGTGTTTCCGGCTCCGGCAAATCGACTTTGGTGAATGACATTTTGTACAAGTCGCTGGCGCGGCAGCTTTATCGCTCGCGTGAAAAAGCGGGCGAGCACAAGGCGATTTCGGGCGCGGAGCATGTTGATAAGGTCATTCGCATCGATCAGTCGCCGATTGGGCGCACGCCGCGTTCGAATCCGGCGACTTATACGGGAGTATTTACGGCGATTCGAGATATTTACGCGATGCTGCCGGAGTCGCGCGAGCGCGGTTACAAAGCGGGACGGTTCTCGTTCAACGTTTCCGGCGGGCGCTGCGAAGCCTGCCAGGGCGAAGGGCAGCGCCGCATCGAGATGAATTTTCTGCCGGACGTTTACGTTTTGTGCGAAGTTTGCGGCGGCAGGCGCTATAACTCTGAAACTTTGGCGGTGAAATATAACGGATACTCGATTGCCGATCTGCTGGAGATGCCGGTTTCTGACGCGCTGCCGATTCTGGAGAATATTCCGCAGATCAGGCCGAAGCTGCAGACTCTGGTCGACGTGGGACTGGGCTACATTCATCTTGGGCAGTCGGCCGTGACGCTGTCGGGCGGAGAGGCGCAGCGCATCAAACTGGCGCGTGAGTTGAGCAAGCGGCAGACTGGGAAGACGCTTTACCTGCTCGACGAGCCGACGACCGGTTTGCACTTCGACGATGTTAAGAAACTTCTCGATGTGCTCCACCGTCTAACGGATCTGGGGAATTCGATCATTATTATTGAGCACAATCTCGACGTGATTCGAAACGCCGACTGGATCATTGATCTCGGTCCCGAGGGCGGCACGGATGGCGGCCGCATTGTGGCGCAGGGAACGCCGGAGCAGGTGGCGCGCGTGAAGAAGTCGTATACGGGGCAGGCGCTGGCGGCGTGTTTCGGGAAGGCAGTGGCCAGTGATCAGTCGCCAGTGGCCAGTTAGAGAGCGTTTGCAACTAGACTGTAGGTTGTGACCTTGTCATCGCCAGAAAATCCGCAATTCGGACGGCAGGCGCCTGCTGAGCCGCCGGTCAGCCCGGAGTTCTTCTCGCCGGCGAGCTTCACTACGATTCCTAGTTCTCCGCCTCCTGCCGAGAATCCTGTGTTCACCGCTTGGGACGTGCTGGTTATCGCTCTCGTCACGCTGGTGACTTTGTTCGTCGTGGAATTTCTTACCGTGATTGGTGCTCGCGTTTTCGTCTATCCGCATGCCACTTTGGGCGAACTGTCGCAGAAGCCGATGCTGGCCTTGATCGGCGAATTTCTGTCTTACGTTGTTGTGGCCGCTTACATGGTCATGCTGGTGCAAGGGAAATACCACGCCGCATTTTGGCGCGAAATCCGCTGGAACTGGCCCTCGACTGGCTTGGGCGTTCTGGGCTTCACGGTGGTCGGAGTGCTGACCATCCTGCTTGATGCGTTGGGCAGCCGGTTCTTGCCCATGCCGAAATCGACGCCCTTCGACCAGTTCTTCGCGCATCCCAGCGATGCCTATCTGATGGCGATTTTCGCGGTGACTTTCGGACCTCTGATGGAGGAGCTCTTCTTTCGCGGATTCCTCTATCCAGTCTTGGCGCGGTGGGTAGGAGCTTTTTCAGCCGTGGTGCTGACCGCGCTCCCGTTTGGCATGATTCACTACCTGCAATACAAATCGTGGGCCGCGGTGCTGGTGATTACGATGGTTGGCGTTGTTCTGACGACAGTGCGTGCCATAACAAAATCGGTGGGTGCGAGCTTTCTGGTGCACGTCGGCTATAACGGCACCTTGATGCTGCTGGCAGCTGCGGCCAGCGACGGCTTCCGGCATATGGAGAAGTTGACAATAATTGCGCCGATTCTTCGCTGAGCAGGCGGCGCCGGCGTACCCCGGTTGCAGCTTTCGGGAAGTGGACCCGGCGTGAACTCCGCGGTGCGATACTTCCGCACCGCCAGACAGCCGAGGGCGGCTGTCCCTACATGGTCCATTTGCAGTATAGTAAGCGGACTCTTTGCGATTAGGCCTAGCGAATGAGCCAGCCTGTTTCAAACCATTCCCAAGAAGCTCCGCAACGGACGGTAGCGGAAACGCTGCTCTCGCCCTCCATTCTAGAGGCCATTCCAGACGCCATCGTTGCGGTTAATCTGAAGGGAATCATCGTTCAGATCAACTCGCAGACCGAAGCGCTCTTCGGCTACACCCGCGACGAACTAATCGGACAGAGAATCGAGATTCTGGTACCGGAGCAGCAGCGGGATCAGCATCACCATCATCGCGAGCACTTTCATCATCAGCCCAAGATTCGTCGTATGGGATCAGGGCTTGATCTGCGCGGCCGCCGCCGTGATGGGTCGGAGTTTCCCGTGGAGATCAGTCTCAGTCCGATCGGCGCTGGTGAAGCCATGGTCGTGCTGAGCGTGATTCGCGACATCAGCGATCGCAAGCGCATCGAGGAAGAACTCCGGCGGGCCAACGAAGAGCTGGATCGCAGGAAGAGCCGCGAGCTGCGCGATTCACAGAACCGCCTCGCGCTGATCGTCGATTCGTCGCAGGATGCGATCATCGGCAAAAATCTCGACGGCATCGTCACGCACTGGAATAAGGGCGCGGAGCAGATCTACGGCTACACGGCACAGGAGATGATTGGCACTCCGATTTCTGTGCTCGCCCCTCCCGAGCGCGCCGACGAAATCCCGAATATTCTGAACAAGATTCGGGCCGGCGAACGAGTTGAATATTTCGAGTCGGTGCGCGTCGCCAAGGACGGTCGCCGGCTAAGTGTGTCTCTGTCGGTCTCTCCCATTCGCGACGCCGACGGCACCATAGTGGGCGCCTCAACCATCGCCCGGGACATCAGCGCCCAAAAAAAAGTCGAAGACCAACTGAGGCAGTCGCAGAAGATGGAAGCGATTGGGCGGCTGGCAGGAGGTGTGGCGCACGATTTCAATAACCTGCTCGGCATTGTCAGCGCCTGCTCAGAATTGCTCAGAAGCCGTGTGGATGCAGCGAATCTGGAATATATCGACAACATCCAGGAGGCCGCCAAGCGTGGCGCATCGCTCACCCGGCAGTTGCTTGCTTTCGGGAGAAGGCAGCCGCTGCACAATCAGGTGCTGGACTTAAACGATCGGCTCAAGGACATGACAAAGCTTCTGCGTCCTTTGATGGGCGACGACGTGGAAGTCGTTCTGCTGCCGAGATCGCCTTCGGCGGTCATCGAGGCCGACACCGGCCAACTCGATCAGATCGTCATCAATCTCGCGGTCAACGCGCGCGACGCCATGCCCCGTGGGGGCAAGCTGGTCATCGAAACCGCCGTGCTCGACTTCGACGAAGCCTTTGCCAGCGAACATCCCTCGCTGGCTGCGGGACGCTACGTGATGCTCGCTGTCAGCGACAGCGGCGTGGGCATGGACGAAGCTACGCGCCTGAGAGTCTTCGAGCCCTTTTTCACGACGAAGGAAATCGGAAAGGGAACTGGCCTCGGCCTGGCGACGGTGTACGGCATCGTTAAGCAAAGTGGCGGCCACGTGCTGGTCTACAGCGAGCCAACCCATGGGACCACATTCAAGATCTATCTTCCTTCCGCCGACGACCGACTGGGAACGGCGCAGGAAGAGAGATCCGAAGCGTTACCGCGGAGGCGCGATGGTGTGACCATGCTGCTCGCGGAAGACGACCATCTTATGCGTCGCCTGACCCGAAAAATGCTGGAAGAGCATGGCTACAGGGTACTGGAAGCCAACAGCGGAAAAGCCGCGTTCGATTTGTTCGGCGCCAACCGCAATGTCGATCTTGTTTTGACGGACGTCGTCATGAAAGGGATGACCGGGCCGGAACTCGCGCTGAAGCTCATCGACGCTCATCCCCGTATTAGAGTCGTCTATATGTCGGGTTATACCGGCGAACTGATGACGAACCACGGATTGACCGCCGGCATCCGTTTGCTGGAGAAGCCATTCACCAGGGCCGATTTGCTGAAGACGCTTGATGCCGCTCTGAGCTGACCGCGGCCCGTCCAAAAACTAAACTATCGGCGGTAATAGTTCCAATTTCGGACGGTCAGCCCAGCAGTTGATCCTTAATCCAGTTGCAGATCACCAACTCTTCTGCCACACTTAGGGCCCTATGAAAGGCAATCCAAAAGTCTTGAGCGAACTGAACAAGGCGCTTCGGGAAGAATTGACCGCCATCAACCAGTATTTTCTGCACGCGGAAATGTGCGAGAACTGGGGTTATCACAAGCTCTCCGATTTCATCAAGAAGCAGTCCATCGGCGAGATGAAGCACGCCGAGGTGCTCATCGAGAGAATTCTATTTCTCGATGGCAGTCCGTCGATGCAACCCCTTGAGTTGACGGTCGGCGGAACCGTAAAGGACATGATCGAGAGCGATCTGAAATTGGAGATCGGAGCGGTCAAGCAGTATAACGATGCCGTAGCCATCGCCACCAAAGAGGCGGACAACGGTTCGCGCGATCTGCTCGTGAAGCTCCTAAAAGATGAAGAGGAGCACGTCGACTTTCTCGAAGCCCAGCTTCACCAGATCAAAGAACTTGGCTACGAGCGCTATCTCAGCATGCAAATGGGCGAGAACGAAGAAGAATAGCTCCGGAAACAGGACGAACTGCCTCAGAAGCGAAAAGACCCAGCCGTTGTTCCGGCCGGGTCTTTCTATTGACACATTGAGCGAGACTCACTTCACAGTGACTGTCAATAGTTGCGCGCCGCTGACTACGTAGTCGAGCGAAGGAGTGGCAGTCTCGTCGACATTGGACTCGCCGCTGACAATCATCTCTTGATTCCCGCGCATACCTTCCATCACGTTCATCACAGAGATCGGAAGCGTAGGCATGACTTTGTCCGCGACACGAGCCTCGGGGTCCGCTTCGAGCAACGAGACGTAGAGACGATTGTTGGAGTGTTCTTTGTTCAGCAGCGCAATGGTCGAAGCCAGATCAAGCTTCCGTCCAAAGGCCGGATTCACACGGCTCACGCGGTCCAGCGTTTCGCCGTCACTGACCAATATGCGGAGCGTTCCTTTGCTGGCGGAGGTGGGAATCTTCACGGGAATCTGGCGGACTACTCGCTCGCCGCGATACGGCGCGAGCACCGTCTCCACCATGATCTGGTCGCCGGGCCTGGCTTCTGTTACGTCGGTGCGTGCGCTCTCCAGCCGCGCCAGCTTGCGCTCGCGCACTAAGTCGAAGTCCAGCTTTACGCTCTTTACCTGCGGGGCGTTGTACGGATTGTCGTAGATGCGTCCGAAACGCTCGCCCAGCGAGAGCGCCGCGGCCATTGCGGCGGGCTGGCCGTTTTCCGCGGGCACGAACATGTTTTTCAATCCGACTTCCGGAAAGCCCTTCACGTCGATCGCGCCGTTCAGACGATACGTGATTTCCTCACCGTAGTCGTTGACGCCGTGCAGAGCATTGAAGACCGTTGCCATGATCGCAACCGGGCTCAGTCTGGGATTGTTCAGCACTTCATAGTGAAATTCTTTTGCTACCGCTCCGCCGCGAATCGAGAGCGTCACCGGAATCATGTCCGGCTCTTTATTGAAGACGCCCATGATGCCCGTGTGACGATCCTGCACGAAAACACCAGCCTCTTCGGTCGTATTCACGATTTTGAAAGCGTTCATCGGCGATGGCAGCGTGGCCAGCACCTGCGCCTTGTACATGGGCAGGTCCACCGAACCGAATTGCAGCAGGGGATGCCCGCAAGCCAGCAAGCGTTGAGGATCGATATAGGTGACCGTGCATGTGGCAGCGATGTCCATATCGCCGCGCACCAGGACCGCGCTGACCGCTGAGCCGCGCTCCAGAGGTTCCGGCTGCTTGTCTCCGCTGAAGGAGCCTGCGCCCATCACGGGCATGATGCCTGCGGAGGCGAATTGCGGCGCGAACTGCCGTACGGCATCTTCGGAAAATCCGTTGAACACCAGGGGCGTTTCAATCGGCCTCAGCATGCTGGCGAAGCCTGCCGCCGAGTTTCCCAGCGATGCGCTATCACCGGGCGTGGCCGTCTTTCCCGCCGCATTTGAAACTGCCGGCTTGGCTGCGCTTGCTTCTTCGGCGGGTGACTTGTCGAGCGCGTTGATCTCGAGCATGTCGGCGATCGGAGTCACTCCGGCGATCGGCTCTTTCGAGAATTCTCCGATGCGGAACGCGAGCGCTCCGGCGAGTTTGCCGTCGAGATAAACCGGGCTGCCACTCATTCCGGCGACGACTCCCGTGTATTCCACCTTGGCGCCGTGCAGGCGGATCAGGATGATGTCACCCTTCGGGCCGTTGGTGTTGTGCAGAACGCCGAGGACTTCTACGTCCATCGGTTCGGGATTCACACCCTCGAACACGGTGTAGGCGACGCCGCGCATTCCGGTGTGAATCTCGCTTACGGGAATCGTGGGTTGCGAAACTTGCGAAGCGTTTTTTGAAACATCCGCTTTCGAAACATCCGCGGCCAGGGATGCAGTAGATAGGGAGACACTAAGGACGAGTAGTGAGAGTACAGCAGTTCTCATGTAAGGCCCCGGTGAAATTCGCCAACCGAATCCCACTAAAGGATTAGACTCGTACCAACTGCGACTTCGTTGCCAGGGAGGGAGTTAAATCTCGGGACTGGCAAAACATCCCAATGGCGAATCCTTGCGTCTATACTAGCATAGGTGGTTTTCGGGGATAACAATGTTTAACAATCAGAAGGGCAAGCTGCTGCGACCCATGGTAACCGTCGCCTGCGAGGCCGTCATTATTTCGGCAATCTGCGCGGGATTGGTCACTGGCGCGCTGCCGCTATGGGCCCAGAATCAGGATCAGGCGCAATCCCAGACGCCTCCGCAGTCTTCCGATAACAACGGAAAACCGAAGCAGGACGTACCCGCCGAGGCCGGTGGCCCCGACTCCAGCGTAGGCCCTTACGCGATTCCCAAGAAGAAAGCCGAAGACGCTCCTCCGCCACCTCCGCCGCCGGCCCCGAAAAAACTCGAAGACATTCCCGACTATTCACTCAAAGTGAATGTGCCGCTGGTGAACGTGGATGTCCTGGTGACCACGAAAGATGGCCAATTCATCCCTGGCCTGAAGAAGGAAAATTTCCGCGTCACCGAAGACGGCGTTCCGCAGAACGTTACCAAGTTCAGCGTTTCCGAGGCGCCGGTAACTGCCGTCATGCTGGTCGAGTTCGCTTCGACCAGCTACTTCATCCTCGTCGATACCCTGAACGCGTCGTATTCGTTTGCCAATACGCTGAGAAAAGACGACTGGATCGCTGTCGCCTACTACGACATGCAGACCCACATTCTCACCGACTTCACGCAGGACAAAAGAGCAGTATTCGGCGCGCTGAACCAGTTGCGCATCCCTGGCTTTGCCGAGACCAACGAGTTCGACGCTTTGTATGAAACGCTCGACCGTCTCGACCGTGTGGAGGGAAAAAAGTACGTCATCTTGATTTCGACCGGCGTCGATACCTTTAGCAAGCTCACGCTCGACAAGATCATGAAGAAGATGAAAGACACGAAAGATGTCACCATCTTCCCGGTGAGCATCGGGTGGTATTTGCGCGAGTACTGCGAAGTGCACCACTGCACCGGATATCAAGGCGGAATCGCGCGCATGGGGATGAAGACAATCGATTATCTGCAGGCCGACAATGAAATGCGAACCTTCGCTTCCATGACCGGGGGCCGCGCCTATTTCCCGCGGTTCCAGGCCGAGTTCCCTGAGATCTTCCGCGACATCGGCGACGACATCCGCCACCAGTACACTCTCGCTTACAGTCCGACCAACTCCAAACTCGACGGCACCTACCGCAAGCTGAAAGTGCAGGTGGTCGATGCCAATGGCGGGCCCCTGAAGGTCAAAGATCAGAAGGGCAAGGACGTGAAATTCGAAGTGGTCGCGCGCGACGGCTATACCGCGAAGCACACGGTGGATTAGGTCGCTTCCAGTCTGCGATTAGCAACACGAACATCCCTTCTGTTGTTGTCAGAGGCCTGCCCCTGAATGTCGAGAAGAGTTAGCTGTTCAGTGAATATGAAACAAGTGATCGAGCAGCAGGAAAACTCCAGCTCCTACGAAGACCAGTAGCGCCATTTTCATGGCCGGTTCTTTATTGACTTCCGGCACTAAGTCCGACGCAGCCACATAAATGGTTACGCCCGCTGAGAGCGGTAATCCCGCGCCCACATGATGCCGGAACAAAGCCATCGTCAGAACGCCCGCCAGGGTTGATCCTCCAAGCACGACCGACGATCCCCATGCCGTGCCGCGGCTCAACCCGCTGGCCAGCATGACTGAACTCACCGTGAATCCCTCCGGAATCTTGTGCAGGAACACCGCGAAAAAGATCAGCCATCCTAGCCAACTCGAAACCAAAAATCCGGAAGTGATCGCGATGCCGTCAAAGAAGGTGTGGATGATGAGCCCGAAGAGAACCGAGAATCCGGTGTGCGCATGCTTGAACTCATCGTGGTGCGTTTCTTCGCCAAAGTGAAAGTGCGGCGTGACCGTGTGCTCGAAAAAATGAATGATCAGATAGCCGAGCAATACCAGGAACGCCGACGAGCGCCCGCGCAGTTCGAAACTCTCGGGAATCATCTCAACTACGGCGGTGGCCAGCATGAATCCAGCCCCCAGCGCGACAAAGTAGCGCAGGTAACGCCGCTCCCAATGCCGCTGCACAATGATCGCTCCGCCAAACACGTTGGCGGCAGCGGCGGTCAGTCCCAGGAGAATGCTGGTGTAGATCGGGTTCATCGGACGAGGCGGATCATATCAGTCAACGTCAGGATTCACCACGGAGGCACAGAGTCACAGAGAAAACATCAAATTCGGTTTCCTCCGTGTCTCTGTGCCTCCGTGGTGAAAAGACTACCCGCTGTGCCGGATGTGCATCACATCTCCATCCTGCACAATGTAATCCTTGCCCTCGAGGCGCAGCGTGCCCTTGGCGCGAGCCGCCGCCTCAGAACCCGCTTCCAGCAGTTGATCCCAGCGGATAGTCTCGGCGCGAATGAAATGTTTCTCGAGGTCGGAGTGGATCGCGCCCGCGGCCTCCTGCGCTCGCGAGTGGGCGGGAATCTGCCAGGCGCGGCATTCGTCCTCTCCGGCGGTGAAAAATGAAATCAGGCCAAGCAGGTGATAGGTCGTGCGAATCAGGCGTACCAGGCCGCTTTCCTTCAGGCCATAGCTGGAGAGAAACTCGTCGGCGTCGGCGTCGCTCATCTCGGCCAGTTCAGCTTCGACTTTGCCGCAGATGGCCGTCGCTGCGGAATTGGGCCGCGCGGCGATCTCCGTCAGCTTATATTTGCCGACCGCTTCTTCCAGCTCTTTGCCAAGCTCAGTTGACTCGCCGATATTCAGCACATAAAGAATCGGCTTCTCGCTCAGGAACATGAAGCCGCGGATTCGCTTCTTGTCCTCGGGCGTCATCTCCATTTCGCGCAGCGGCTTTTCTGCTCCAAGATGAGCATTGGCGCGCTTCAGCAGATCGAATTCCTTTTCGAGCTCCGGCGTCTTCATCTTTTTCAAGTCCTTTTCCAGCCGCTCCAGCCGCTTTTCGATTTGCCCGAGATCGCTGACCATCAGATCGAATTCCACATTCTTGATGTCGCGCAGCGGGTCGATCTCCCCGACATGCGGAATCGCAGGATCTTCAAAAACCCGTACCACGTGCGCCAGCGCATCGACCTGCCGCAGGTGGCCGATGTAAGCGCTCTCCTTCAACGCATCCTGGCCGATGGCGCCGACGTCGACGTAGTCAACGGATGTGTGGGTCAGTTTCTTTGGATTGTAGAGAGCGGCCAGGCGGTCGAGGCGATCGTCCGGAACTTTCGCTACGCCAATGTGCGCTTCGCGAGGATTGGCATGGGCCTGCGCTGAAAGATGCGCCTTGGTGAGGATCTGAAACAACGATGTCTTGCCTACCTGGGGCAGGCCGATGATGCCAGTTTTCATAAAAAGGCTCTGGGCTTTTGGTTCTTAGCTGCTTCGCTGAAATGAGTGCAGGACTTACAGTGTGCTCAGCGAGGTAAAGACAACCACTCAGAATAAACGAAACAGCGAATTTTTCCCACGAGCGGCGACCAGGCAGACCTTAATGCTTCCTTCAGGTTCGGAGTTTATTGTTAGAGCTTGATCGGCTTTCGTTCTAAACTCTCTTCGAACTGCGCGGTAAGACCGCCATTTCTGGGTTTGGCATGAAACTTCTGATCGTGGAAGACGAAGCGCGCATGGCCGACCTTCTTCGCAAGGGGCTTACCGAAGAAGGCCACACCGCCACTTGCGCCGCGGATGGCGCCGAAGGTCTTGCCCTGGCGCGCGCCTACGAATTCGACGTCATCATCCTGGACGTGATGATGCCGAGGCTCAGCGGCCATGAAATGGCGAGGCGCCTGCGCGCCGAGAAAGTGCGCACGCCAATCCTCATGCTGACCGCCAAAGACTCTGTTCCTGATGTAGTGAAAGGGCTCGATCACGGCGCCGACGACTACATGACCAAGCCCTTTTCGTTCGAGGAATTGATAGCGCGGCTGCGCGCCATCAAGCGGCGCTCGTTGTCAACGCAGGAAGTCACACTGCGCGTAGCTGATCTTTCGCTCGATCCCGCGAGTCGCGAGGTGCTGCGCGGCGAGGTTCGCCTCTCATTGACACGCACCGAATACAATCTGCTCGAGCGCCTCATGTATCGCGCTGGCAAGGTCGTTTCGCGGCGCTCGCTGATCGAAGCGGTCTGGGGATACGACCGCGAGATCGAAGAAAACACGCTCGACGCATTCATGCATCTGCTGCGCAATAAAGTTGACGTCGCCGGCCGCGTCAAATTAATTCACACCGTCCGCGGCGTCGGATACATGATCCGTCCGGAGACGCAATAACGAGACGCAATAACGGGCTGGCAGATGAAAAGACTCTCCATCGGAATGCGCCTTACGCTGTGGTATCTGGCGATCTTTGCGCTGGCTCAGATCGTCTTTGGCGCGGGCATGTGGTTCATGCTCAAGCAGCATCTTTTCGATCTCGTCGATGACGGGCTCGAAGAGCAGGTCGATGATCTGCGTTCGCTGCTCCAGACGCTCGGTCCCGCGCCTGCTGCCGCGCGGTTGAGGCAGGGCGTCAACGATGCCTACGCGATCGAGCATCTCGGCAATTACCTCGCACTTTACGATCAAAGCGGTGAGGTGATCTACCGTTCTTCGTTTTTGCAGACCCATCAAACGTCCATCCCCGCGCCGGATCGAGTGGATCGCCCGCGTTTTGCCAATCGACGTTTCGAGCACCGCGCGTTTCGCTTCCTAAAGGAGCAACTCTCCGTCAATGGACATCTCTACACCGTTGAGATGGGCGCACCCAGCGACGACGTAATGGAAACGCTCGCCACTTTTCGAAGCTACCTCCTGATGTTCGCTCCCGTGCTCCTGTTAGCCGCTGCAGGAGGAGGCTACTGGCTCAGTCACCGTGCTCTGTCTCCAGTCGACGCACTTGTGCGCACAGCGCGCGACATTGGCGGCGCGAATCTCAGCAGCCGCCTGCAGAAACTCGACACCGGCGACGAATTGCAGCGCCTCTCCGACACATTAAACGAAATGCTCGCCCGCATCGAGGCGGCCTTCTCACGCGTGACGGAATTCACCGCCGACGCTTCTCACGAGTTGCGCACACCGGTTTCACTCATTCGCACGGAAGCGGAACTTGCGCTGCGGCGGTCGCGGGGAGAAGAGGAATATAAAGAGGCTTTGCGGCACATCCTGCTCGAGGCGGAACGCACATCGGCGCTGATCGAACAACTGCTCTCGCTCGCCCGCGCGGACTCGGGCCGCGAAACTTTACATCTGCAGCCGGTGAATCTCGCTCCCATGCTCCGTGACGTCGCCCAAAGCTGGGGACAGGTTGCCGCCATCCGCGATCTGCAATTCTCCGCCACCGTCAATGTCGACGAGATTTTTGTCCGCGGGGATCCAACGGCCTTGCATCGCTTAGCCGAAATCCTGCTCGACAATGCGGTGAAATACACTCCGCCGCCCGGGGCGGTGCGCCTGACTCTTGATCGCGAGGGAGAAAACGCGATCATCCTGGTGCAGGATTCAGGCGTGGGAATCGCCGCCGAAGAGCACCAAAAGATTTTCGAGCGCTTCTACCGCGTCGACAAGGCGCGAAGTCGCGCCCAGGGTGGTGCCGGCCTAGGCCTCTCGATCGCACACTGGATCGTAGCGCAGCATCGCGGCTCGATCACGGTCGAAAGCCGCCCCGGCGCAGGTGCAACCTTTCGCGTCGAGTTGCCTTTGATCTCCGCGCCCGTTCCCAGCCCGCAGCCAGCATAGAATTTTTTAGAGACCTAGCCCGAGCATTCAAGTCTGTCCGAGTATTCAAATCAGAAGGCGCTGCCGGACAAAGGAAAAGCCTTCCAACGTCGTTCCCACGCCGGGATGGCGGAAGTGGCAGACGCAGCGGGCTCAAGAGCACACTCCTATCTTCCGATTGCTCGCTTGGGTCGATTCCAGAGTCAAGCGATTTCTCAAAGAATTGCTGGATCGAGGTGTGCCGATACGCCGACAGAAGGCTACTGAGTCACGGAGAGGCTGGCACGCACTGATATCCTTCACCTATGCGCGACATGAGTATTCTCCGGGAACGTGCCGCTAGTCGAGGAAAGCGCCTGGAGTACTTCACCATTGCCTGGAATAGTTTGGAAGGAATCATCGCCATCGCAGCCGGTGGGCTGGCAAACAGCATTTCGCTTGTTGGTTTTGGGATCGACAGCTTTATCGAGGTCGCGTCTGGCTCTGCATTGCTGTGGCGAATGATGGTTGATCGAGACGAGGTAAGGCGAGAGCGCAACGAAAGACTCAGTCTAAAGATTGTAGGAAGCTGCTTTCTAGGACTTTCGGCCTTTATCGCGTATGAATCCATTTCAGACCTCGTTCTCAAAAAGGCGCCTGAGCGCAGCATACCCGGAGTCATATTGGCGTGTGTCTCTCTGATCGCGATGCCTCTGCTATCGCGTGCAAAGAAGCGCGTCGGCAAGGACCTGAACAGTGCAGCCATGCATGCAGATGCACGTCAGACGGACTTCTGTTTCTATTTGGCCGCAATTTTGCTCGCCGGTCTTCTGCTCAACGCAACGCTGGGGTGGTGGTGGGCAGATCCGGTCGCCGCCCTCAGTATGGTCCCAATTATCGTTAAGGAAGGAATTGACGCCCTCAAAGGGCGCACATGCTGCGACTCGTGCTAGTCACCTGGCCTTACAGCTGACTGCTTGCGGGTACGCAGATCCGCGAAATAACAGCAGCATCGGCACTTGGAAAATAGCGCCGCTGGAAGTAAAACGCGACGTTGACCAAGGCGATCATCACCGGTACTTCGACCAGGGGACCGATCACGGCTGCGAAGGCCGCTCCCGAATTGATTCCGAAGACCGAAATCGCCACGGCAATCGCCAACTCGAAATTGTTTGACGCCGCGGTGAAGGAGAGAGTCGTCGTCTTCGAATAGTCTGCGCCGAGTTTTCGGCCCATATAAAAAGAGACCAGAAACATCAAAATAAAGTAGAGCAGCAGTGGAATGGCAATCCGCAGAACATCCAGCGGAAGCCGAACAATGTATTCGCCCTTGATGGAGAACATCACGACAATCGTAAACAGCAAAGCAATCAGCGTCAGTGGGCTGACGCGGGGAACGAAGTTGTGCTCGTACCATTCGCTCCCTCGGGCACGAATCAGGCTCGCCCGAGTCGCGAAGCCGGCCAGGCACGGGATGCCTAGATAAATAAAGACGCTTTTTGCGATATCCGCAATGGAAACATCTACCACTGCCCCGTGCAGTCCGAGTTTTGCGGGAAGCACAGTAATAAAGACCCAGGCGTAAACAGAATAGAAGAACACCTGGAAAAGCGAGTTGAAGGCCACCAATCCAGCGGCGTATTCTCTGTCACCCTTCGCCAGTTCATTCCAAACGATAACCATGGCGATGCACCGCGCCAGCCCGATCATGATCAGGCCAGCCATGTACTCTGGATAGCCGCGAAGGAACACAATGGCCAGGACGAACATCAGAATGGGCCCTACTACCCAATTCTGTATGAGCGACAAGCCAAGCACTTCACTGTTTCTGAAGACCTCCGGCAATTCCTCGTATCGAACCTTGGTGAATGGTGGGTACATCATTACGATGAGGCCGACTGCGATCGGAATCGATGTAGTGCCGACACTAAAGCGATTAAGAAACGGCACTACTCCCGGAACGAGCCAGCCAAGACCGACGCCCAGCGCCATCGCCAGAAAGATCCATGCCGTGAGACAGCGATCGAGGAACTTGAGGCGATTGCTCGTCTTCATAGACTCTCCAATACTTACCTGTCTTGCGCGACAGGGGACGCTGACTTGCCGATGTCATCGAGTTCTCTCTTCAACGCAAGATTGTCGAGAGCCTTGAATGGGAGGCGGAGAAACAGGCTGATTCTTCGATCCAGCAGGAAGTAGGCCTCGCGAAACGCACGCTGGATATCGGATTCGCTGCCTCGCACTGCCGCAGGATCGGGAATGCCCCAGTGCGCCGTCATTGGCTGCCCCGGCCATACGGGGCAGACTTCGTTTGCCGCGTTGTCACAGACGGTGAAAACGAAATCGAGTTGCGGCGAACCGGGTGCCGAGAACTCCTCCCAACTTTTGCTTCTGAGACCACTGACCGACAGATGCACTTGTTCCAGTTGCCGAAGAGCTTCTGGCCGCACCGTCCCGGTCGGATGGCTTCCGGCGCTGTAGGCCGTAAACGTTGGTCTGCCTTTGAAGTTCAAGATGGCCTCGGCGAGTATCGACCGCGCCGAATTGCCGGTGCACAGAAATAGGACGTTGTAGTGATCTTTCATCGGAGATCTCCGAACAGCTAGTTGCAGCAGCTTGGACCGCAGCACGGCTTAGTCGTCGCATTCGCCGGTTTGACGGCGCGGACAAATGCGCTCATGAACTTTTCGTCCACCTGGGATGCGATTGCATCTACATCGATACCCGCGGACGAGAGAAATTCCCGCGCATCATCGACTTTGTAGACTCGGGTAGGCTCGACCTCGACCTGCTCAAAACCGGCTGCTTTCAGTTTCGACCGATACTCCGTCTCCTCGAGAGCTCCTGCAATGCAACCCACCCAAAGCAGAACTTTCTGTCGGATTTCGTTCGGGATGGCGCCGCGCGTAACCACGTCGGAAACGGCCAGCCGGCCAGCCGGTTTCAACACGCGGAAGGCCTCGCGAAGAACGCGGTCCTTGTCGGCAGAGAGATTGATTACGCAATTGGAAATGATCACGTCCACCGAATTGTCGGGCAGAGGTATGTTCTCGATCTCGCCCTTCAGGAACTCAACATTTTCGGCTCCCGCTTTGCGCTTGTTCTCGTTGGCAAGGGCCAGCATCTCATCAGTCATGTCGAGACCGTAGGCCTTGCCGGTCGGCCCCACGCGCCGCGCCGAGAGCAGAACGTCAATGCCCCCGCCAGAGCCCAGATCGAGCACAACTTCGCCAGGATTCAATTGAGCCAGCGCAGTCGGATTTCCGCATCCGAGGGATGCCAGCGTCGCCTCTTCGGGAACTTCTTTACCTTGCGAGGCGTCGTAGAGGTTGGACGTAATCGGATCGCAGGAAAGCCCGCTCGCGGGGGCAGCTCCGCAACAATTACTCCCTCCAGTTTTCACCCGAAGGGCAGCCTGACCGTACTTTTCTTTGACAACTTCTTTGATATCCGTCGCGCTCATGAGGTCTCCTATTTGCAGATCTGAACGATGTCTTGTGGCTTAAGAGCTTTGTTTCGTGTGCAGCACTCGGCATAGAGGAACTGCAGAATTTCTTGCAGCGCCTCTGTGTTGGCGGTATAGCGAAGAAAGGTGCTCTCTCTTTTGACCTCGACCAGCCCTTCGTTCCTCAGTTTGTCGAGATGGTGAGACAGCGTAGAGTTTGGGATGTCCAGCTCTTCCTGGATCTCTCCGACGACTAGCCCCTCGGGGTGGGCGGACAGCAGAAGCTGCATGATGCGTAATCTTGCTTCCGTACCCATAGCCGAGAACATGTCGGCATATCTGGCGATCTGTTCAGAGGATTTCTTTGCTTGCGTGAGTACCATATTTCGATGATTGCAGAAATATGGTTACTCTGTCAATCATCTCTCGTTTGCGCACTTTGCATGTCCCGCCTGAGGAGTCCGTGCATCTCGGTATGCGCGCGGCGGTGGACCAGGTCCTCTAGCGTTCGGCAACGCGTGGCTCACTGATAAGCGCGCCGGCCGGCGATGGTTGTTTTGCCGGGAGGAGTGCAAGCATCGTGATTCCAATTACGAGAAAGATCACAATGTCCTGTGGACTATCTTTCCTGTGCATCCCGTGCGCCACGGCCTGCGCCGACATGATTGTCATCGTGCCCGCATGGGCAAGGCTTGACCACGCCCCATAGGCGATCATCAAGCGATGCTTGGCCGGCTGCTTAACGGCCAGCAACAGACAGGGCCCGAGCGCCGTGTTAAGGCTCAGGAACATCGGCATGACGTCGTTGTGCCCGTTAAGCCAACTGGAGTGCCACAGAGCGTCGAAAAGGAGGTAGCCCCAAAAGGAATAAAACAAGCCCACCACCACCAACACGACCTGTAAGGCGCGCTCACGTTTCATACCGTCCTCCGTTTTGTGCGATGCACGGTTATTACCACCCTTTTTTGCTTCAGATTGTGCGATTGTCAGCCGGGATGCGCGCGATATTGGAGGCCTGCGAGCATCCGCAGTGTGAGCAGAATGCTTCTCCCCCTCGAATAGGCTTGCCACAGGAACTGCAAGGCCCAAGAAGAGGCCCTCGGAACACAAAATAAAGGATGAATCCGATCAAATTGGGTATGAGGGAAGCGGCAATCACCCAGGCCCAGGCAGGCATTTGACGCCGTTTTGCGTCCCCGTAGATATATCCGAGGGCAAGGAAAAAAGCCGCGGTGAAAACGCCAAACGTCAAGCCAAACCAAAGCGCGTCTGGCATGGTATTGAGAAATTTTTGGGAAGCAAGCAGGGAGCGGCCCTGGCTGGAAGCAAAATAGACTACCCAAGTCGGGACTGCCAGGGCTGCGATGGCCATGGCAAACGCGGGCAGAATCTTCCGTCTTGCAGTTCCCAATAAAACAGCCGCAACTGCAAGCCCGCACAGGAACGCGATCAAAAGCACCGCCGATTGCAGTGTCATGCAATACCTCGATTCTCACCACGCGCCGCGAGCATACATAGTGCCGAGCACAACGATGGCAGCAGCCAAAAGATGAGCACGCCTGCCTGCACTTGAGCAGTCTGGGCTTGAGCAGTGTCAAAATGCATTGGGACCGCCAGGCGCTTCGCCATCTGGTACACGAGTGCCGATCCGACAATTGACATCGAGAGAGCCGCAGCAAATGCAGCCCACATCTTGAATGGCCCGTTGTGCTGTCGCGTAGCCCCGGTGTGTTGCGCGAGGATCTCAAGGACCTGGGCACTCGAATCTGCTTCACTCGCAAAAGTGAATTCCCGCAAGCCCCGAATCGTACGCACCGTCAGCTCGACGTAGCGCTTGCAGCCATCACAGTCGCGGATGTGGTCGTGCATGAGCCGTCTTTCGCTCGCTGAAACCTCTTCTACGAAAGACCTGTCAATAAGCTCGCGAAATCTCTTGTCACACTCCATGCGAATCACCCTCTTCCTCAAATGCGGATCTCAGTGCCGCAAGACCGCGATAGATTCTGGACGTCACCGTTGTCACAGGGGCGCCCAAAACCTGCGCGATCTCAGCAAGAGACAGGTCTTCTTGAAACCTCAGCAACAAAGCCTCGCGATACAGCGGTGACAGACTCTGCAGTTGACCGGCCAGACGCACCGCGTCTTCGCTTCGAGCCGCGGCTTCGAATGGGGAAAGACCGGAGGAGGATACCAGCAGAATTTCATCGCGATCATCTGGCAAGGAATCTGTCTGTACTGCTTTTCGTTTTTGCCGGAGGTAATCGATCGCCAAATTGCGGGCGATCGCGAATAGCCATGGATCAAACCGCTGGCGCCCGTTGTACTGGCTGCCCCGTTGCAGCACGCGAATCCAGGTCTCCTGCGCAAGGTCCTCGGCAAACTCTCGCCGCCCGGTGAGGTATAGCAGGTAGCGCACCAGTCGATGCTGAAAGCGCTCCACCAGGTCTGCAAGAAGCTCCATATCCCTTTCACGTAAGCCTCGCGCAATCTTTGCCGTTTCGGTTTCGGCCGTCGTATCAAATGTCATAGGCAGAGCCGACATATATTCTGTATACGATCAAAGCCCGGCGGATTACTCAACTTTTGACCGAAAAATCACGCTAAGATTTGCCTCGGACGGATATCGGAATGGGCGGCCGGACCTGGCGTGTACAGCTCGTTTATTGGCAGACCCCAAATAGCATAGATAGTTGTCGAAACGGCGATCACAACTCACGATTCAGGTCTGGCCCCGCCGCGTCCGGCAGATACTCGAACGGATAAAAGCAGCGATTGCGGAAGCTCAAAGGAACTGCGCGCCTACATGAAAGCGCACGCGGAATTCAGTGAGATAGGCAATCGCATGCTCCAGCGATGGGAGCAGGGGTGTCGCGCTGTCACTTAAGGGAGCCTGAGTAGATCGTCCATCTTTTCTACTCGTTCTACTTCGATTCCTTAGTGATCGCGTCCGCAGCGTTGCCGGCCAAGACCCAGCTTGCCGATCCGGCCACGACGGCTTCATCCTCAAACCACAGGAATCCGAAGTCGTCGATGCACTCCGGAAAATCTGGCTTGATGATGATATATCCCGGAATCACGGCACCCGGAATGTAAGCATTGTCGGCGCGATTGTTGCTGTAGGTCATTGTCTTCGAAACCGTGCCGACTCCGGCCACATACGAAGTGCTTGATACCGGGTGCGTGCCGAGAATGTAGTTGACGGCGCGAAGTGTGTATTCGGGGCCGACGAGATCGGGAAACGCCTTGTGCAGAAAATACATTCGGATGGCCATGTCCATCACGGCGCCCGATCCACCCCAGGTGCCGAGGCTAGGAGGCACGCCGAAGGGAGTGGCGTCCAACCGCTTGTCCAAACCCGCCATGTATGTCTTCACGTTTTCGCGCAATTGATCCTTCGCGCTCGCGTCCAGATAAGGCAATGCCCGGACTGCTTTCCAACCATGGAATTCCATCTGCTCCGGAGTGATCATCTGAGGGAACAATTCCTTGAGCCGGGACTTGTATGGCTCGGCACCATTCGTGGCGACGGTCAATTCCAGAGCCGCAGCCCAGTCCATGCCGACGAAAGATCGGGCACGACCGGAGCCGGCAGAAGGAGCTGCCGCTGCGCCGGCGTTTGGCGAAGGACTCGAGCTGCTCTGTGGCTTACGAGCGCCTTGCGCGCCAGCGACCACACCTTGAGACGCAGCCAGCACGCCACCTGCGGAAGCCTCTCGCTCTGGCCCTCCGCCCGTCGGATACAACGTTGGATTCGCCGTCGTGTCCTTCCACGCTTTGATCGCGGTCTCGAGGCAGTCTTTCGCCAATGCGTCGTCCCAGTTTTTCAGCGTATCCGCCGCTGCCGCCAGTGCCGCAATGGCATTCCATTGGAAGTACGGATTGTTCGTCGTGAATATCCAGCGATCATCAGGCTTGCCGGAGTAGTCGCCCTTGGTTTCGTTCGGGCCGAGCTTTGAGTCGTAAATGCGGCCGTCAGTTTTCGACGCTCCGTCGCCCACCTGTGTGTACTGGCGCAAATCTGGCTCATGAGTTCCGCGGATGGCGTGGCCGATGTTGTGAAACTGCGCCAGGATGAGCAGCGCGCCGTGCTTGACTTGCTGCACCGTATCCGGTACGCCATCGGGGCGGTGCATCTCAACCTCACGGGCGGCTTCATTCACGGTAAGCTCGTCGTACTTGAGATTGAATTCGCGATACGCCAGAGCGAGGCTCTGAATCACGCTCAGCTGCGCAGGTTCCTCGAGGTCGAAATCGCCGGCATCGTACCAGCCGCCCACGTTCATGCCAGGGATGTGATCTCCGCCTTTGTACTTTCCGTCCGTTGCCGTGGCTTGATTCCAGCCGTCGAATTGCTCCCCAACCACGGGCGCCAGGCGGCCATCATCCAGGTGCGAAGCGCCATGCCACATGCGGTAGCCTTCTCGAACCGAAACGTGATCCATCTGCGCGGCGAGATGATGATCCAGGCTGTCCTGCCAGATGTTGGCGTAAGCGTCCGTAGAGATAGGGAAGGGAGCCGTGCGCTGATCTGCGTACTCGATCACATAAAGGCCGGGGTCTTTCACCGTGGTGAAGTCGAATTTCGAATAGACATATCGCAGCCAGGGTGTCGAAGGTGTGATCGGGCCCTCGAACACCTGCTTGTAAGATCCGTCTTCCATCAGGCGCAGCACTCGTGCCGTCTTCGGGGCTTTGTACTTCGGGTCGAGTTCGAGCACCGCCACTTTTGAGAAGCCCGGCGCATACCCAACCTGGCTGTGCGCGATCACCGGCGGCCGCGTCCAGTTCGGAATCACGTCGGGCCGGATGTGCCAAACGATGGCGCCGGTGGTCTTATCCGAAGGGATCAGCGAACGCAACACGAACCAGCCGTTCGGCGCGCGGTCGCGCCCATCGAACAACATGAGGTTGGCTGTATCCGATACGACAGTCACACGGGCCAGCGCGTCGTCAACCCCCAGGGTGATGCTCTTGCCCTCAGCGAACGGCAGCGGCTGCGTATATCCCTTGGCCTTATCCCAGTCTTCGAGGTAGTACGCCTTTTTCGGCTCATCCGGCAGAGGCAAAACCCTGGTCATCGGATCATTCGGAGCACGCGGGAAGATGCCGGCTTTGCTCCCGTCGACCAGATAAGCCTTGCCCATGTAGATCGAGGGCAGGAACTCGAGATTGAAACCGGCACGCCCAGCCAATTTCTCCGGTAGCGGCTTGTCGAGATTAATGCTGACCTTCACCCCACCCGGCTCTGCTGCGACTTCCAATGTGTAACTGAAGTCGAACGTCGGGAAAGCGAGCTCGGCGGTGAGGCGGTTGTTCACCTTGTTGGCATGGCGATCTTTGAGCGTTGCCACAAGGTCCCACTGCTCGGGTGTTGGCATCAGGCGCACGTCGCCGTTAGTGGCGATGCGCTGCCCGTGGAGAATCATCTCCATGGCCGTGTTCTTTTGGTCCACAAAAACGGGATGGTACGTGCTGTCGTAGAGAAAAACGCTGAAACCTTCAGTGTCGAGGTAATTCTTGTCGGTGACCTTCATCGCAAAATCGGCGCCAGACAAGCCTCGGGCGGAGACCAGGGCCAACAATAGGCAAACCATGATTCGCGTGAACATAATTGATTTGAGTGCTGCTCCTTCGCCCCGACATGATATGACATGCACACCGTCGGCGCGCCGTATGTTCACCAGTCGTGGGGATTTCTGAACGGGGCAGGCGCGTTGTGCGGTCATATCGCGATCGTCAATTTGGTGCCTACGAATAGATCCCGGGCGCCTCGTGTCCAAGCTTCTGGACATATTCAACATAGGAGCCGGGGTAAACCGTGGGATGGCGATCCGTCCCGCTCTCACCGCCCAATTCCAGCACGCGAGAGCCGAGTCCGCGAAGGAACATGCGGTCATGCGATACGAAGATCATGGTGCCTTCAAAGTCCTTGAGGGCGCCGACCAGCATCTCCTTGGTCGCGAGATCCAGGTGGTTCGTCGGCTCGTCGAGCACCAGGAAGTTCGGCGGGTTGTAGAGCATGCGCGCGATTGCCAGCCGAGATTTTTCTCCGCCGGAGAGTGAGCGGATCTTCTTGTCTGCGTCTTCGCCGGAGAATTGAAATGCTCCCGCCAGGGTCTTCAGCGATCCGAGACTATCGTGAGGAAAATCCTGTTGCAGCTGTTCGATCACGGTGAGATCGGGATTGAGCACGTCCAGCGATTGCTGCGCAAAGTAGCCCATATAAAGGCTGGCGCCGAGCCGCACGCTTCCGGCATCCGGAGCGGCGGCGCCGGCAATCATCTTGAGCAGCGTGGTCTTACCCGCGCCGTTCCTTCCCATGACGGCCCAGCGCTCTCCGCGGCGGATGGTGAGATTGAACCCTTCGTAAATGATGCGCGGGCCGTAACTTTTATGCAGATTCTCGAGGACGGCTACCTGTTCGCCGGATCGCGGTGGCAGACGAAAGTCAAACTTCACCACCTGGCGTTTCTTCGGCAGTTCGATCTTCTCGATCTTATCCAAGGCCTTGATCCGGCTCTGCACCTGAGCTGCTTTGGCGGCGTGCGTCCTGAAACGATCGATGAAGCGCTGTTCTTTGGCGAGCATGGACTGCTGCCGGGCGAACGCCGCCTGCTGATTGCTCTCTCGCACGGCCCTTTCGCGCTCGTAGAAATCATAATTGCCGGAGTAGGTAATGATTTCGCCGCCATCAATCTCTGCAATCTTTGAGACCAGACGATTCATGAACTCGCGGTCATGCGAAGTCATCAGCAACGCGCCGGGAAACGACTTGAGAAACTTTTCCAGCCAGATAATGGATTCAATGTCGAGGTGGTTCGTCGGTTCGTCCATCAGCAATACATCCGGCATGCCGAGCAGGACACGCGCCAGCGCAACCCGCATTTTCCATCCGCCGGAGAGAGCACCAACGTCGCCGTCGATCTGATCGTCTTTGAATCCCAGACCGTGGAGCACTTCACGGGCTTGCGATTCAAGGGCGTAACCACCTAAATGCTCGTATTCCTCCTGCACATGACCGAAGCGCTCAAGAATGCGTTCCATAGCATCAGCCTTGTCTGGATCGGACATCTCCCGCTGCAAGGCCTCGAGCTCGTGGTGTAGATCGCCGACGCGTCCGCTACCTGCGATCGCTTCATCCAGGACAGAACGGCCCTGCATTTCCTCGACGTCCTGGCGAAAGTAGCCGATCGTCAGCTTCTTGGGAACTGAGACGGTGCCATCGTCCGGACTTTCCTCGCCGACCACCATACGGAAGAGCGTTGTCTTGCCCGCCCCATTGGGACCGACCAGTCCGACTTTTTCGCCGGGATTCAACTGAAACGAAGCATCCACGAAGAGCAACTGCTTGCCGTACTGCTTATTGATGTTTGAGAAAGAGATCATTTTGGAGGAGCCACTCGCGGCACGCCCACTGTTCCAGTGTAGCCCGGCCAGAAAATTGCCGGCTAGCGCTGGCGCGTTGGATCATTGAAGGATTGCCCGTCACTCGGAAGTTTTGGCTTGAAGCACTGCGAGTGGCACGAGTCGTCCTGCCATCATTCGCCGGTCGAATGCTTCGCAAGTTCGCGACAACGGCGCGGGGTCATCCCCAACAGCCGGACGAAGGCACGCCTCATGACATCGATGTTGCCGAATCCAGTGGTCGAGGCCACCTGCTTGAGGCCTCTCTCCGTAACTTCGAGCTGACGACGCGCCGCCTCCACGCGCATCTGAAGCACGTATTGCGATGGTGTCGTGCCCACCTCTCGTGTAAATACCCGTTCGAAGTTCCGTACGCTCATGGACATCCGGTCGGCGAGATCCTCCACCGATAGTTTCACCTGCAGATGCTCGGCAATCCAGATCTGCAGCTCACGGATCGACAACATCTCCGAAGCCTGTGATGCGAGTGAGACGCTCAATTGCGGCTGTCCACCCGGACGTCGCAGAAACAACACCAGCTCCCGCGCGGCTTCATGCGCGAGACCAGCTCCGCAATCTTCATCCACCCACGCAAGCGCGAGATCGATCCCCGCGGAGATGCCGGCCGAGGTGTAGATCTTCCCGTCTTTAACCCAAAGCGGATCATGTTGGACGCGGACCGCTGGATATCGTGTTGCCATTTCGCGGCCGAATCTCCAATGCGTAGTCGCTCGGCGGTTATTGAGCAGCCCCGCTTCAGCGAGCAGAAAAGCGCCAACACACACAGCGCCCAACCGGCGAACTTTTGCCGACATCTTCTTCAGCCAGGCAGATAGCGCCGCGTCGCGTAGCGATCGAGAGCCCAATCCGCAAACCACGAGCACGGAATCGCAGGCGCCCCCGACTTTGTTGAAGTGATGCTTGGCCATGAAGGTCAAGACGCCGCCCTCGCCCTCAACCGTCAAGCGTTCTGCGTTGGTAACGACCTCAATCGCGTAAATCTTCCTGCCCGCAAGGCGATTGACTGAGTTGAACACCTGGAGAGGTCCAACCAGATCGAGTTCATCAACCGGCGACACTGCAACGACGACTATGCGCCGGGGGGTGTCCGGAACAGTCCCCCGCCACAGTCTGCTATTGGTTCTGCTCATGTTCGCGACTTAACTATGCAACCTCGGACAGGCTTTGCCAACTGCGAATTACGACATGGCGGAAATCGTCTGAACTTTGACGCAAAAAGCCGCCCAGCGATTCGTAACATACGCTAGCTGAATCAATGACACCTAAGCTCCAGTGGGGGGTGGATTCGGAGCGCCTGTCCATCGCCCTGTGAGGAAGATCACGAAGCGGTTGCTCAGGGTCGTTGGCCGGTATCGCCACATCACTCTTCGTTGCCACCAAAGGAGAAAACTATGAAGAACGTGCTCGCTATTGCATTGCTCTGCTTGCTGTCGCTGTCTCTCGCCGCCGGTCAACCGGCACCTAAGACGAGTACTGTCCAAGTGCAGATCAAGGCCCTAGAGGAAAACTGGGCGCAGGCGGTCGTAAGAGAAGGTGCAGCCTCTGTGGATCGATATGAAGCCGATGACATCATCACCACTGACCCTACCGGCCGCATTACGGACAAATCCCAAGACAAGGCGGATTTGAGTTCGGGCGATTATAGGATCCACTCCGAGGAGCTTAGCGACGTGGTAGTCCACGTTTACGGCAACGTCGCCGTGGCCGCTGCAACCAATACGATGAAGGGCACGTATAAAGGGCAGGACTTAAGTGGCAAGTATCGCTTCACCGACACATGGGTCAAGCGGAACGGCAAGTGGCAGGTGGTGGCATCGCAGTACACCAAGGTACTGGAGGCCTGGCCAAGCAAATGAATATTAGTTGGCAGTGGTCTACCCGTCCATTTGCGATCGAAGGTGTAAGGTGGGTTCCGGGAGGACTCCATGCGGGAAACGACCCAGCGGTATACTGAACGCATTCTGGGCGTTGTCAGCGGCAAAGAGCCGTTGGAGGTGCAGGGCGAAACCGCTAAGGCGCTGGCGAAGCTCGTTAAGCTCCTCACCAAGAAGCAGCTTTCTCGGCGTCCCGAGCCGGGCAAGTGGTCAATCGCCGAAATCCTGGCACACCTGGCGGATAGCGAAATTGTCTTGAGCTGGCGCATGCGGATGGCGATCTGCCAGAACGGCGCTCCCCTCCAAGCTACCGATCAGGACGTGTGGGCGCAGACTTTGGCTTATGCACGACATGATCCCAAGGTGTCGCTTGAAACCTTCCGCGTGCTGCGTGAGAACAATCTGCGCATGCTCCGGGCGCTTCCTAAGGACCTTTGGGAAAATTACGGCGTGCACTCGGAGCGCGGCAAGGAGAGTGTCGCCCAAATCGTCCGCCTGTACGCTGGCCACGATCTCAACCACTTGGCCCAGGTGGAGAAGATCGCGAAACAGTGGGGAGCGAGCGCAGGCGCGGCGTAATGCACTCGGGCAGACCCGTGGCGCTACTCGCCGCTGTCGTAACGAAAGAATAAGATCATGAAGCATTGTAGGCTTTCGATCGCTTGCACATTACTTCCCATCTGAAACTGAGACCGAACATGTTGGTTAACGTCACCCCTGAGCCCACGCACGAACAGGGGATACTGTTCTACCCAGCCTCGTGGTGGATCGTCGGCAATCCGGGAGTAATCTGCAAACAGGCTCTCGGAAATCGCCCCGATGGTTTCCGCTCATGCCTGACACGTTTCCCGCGTGTTTGAGACCACTGAGAGCTACGTATGGGTGGCTGGGTTGCTCTTCGAGGATATCCAGGAGAGCTATCTCGCAATAGACTCCGTCGCACTTCGCATCGCCAACGGCGGGGTGCTGTTCTTTAAACGAGAGGTCGTCGGCTTCGCGTGAAATCAAAAGATCGCAGCGGTGATGAGTGGTAGAATCTCGTACAGTGCTTCCTTAATGACCGGCAATGGACTCTGAGCCCGAGAATCGCAGCAAAAGCACTTCACGGGCACGGGGCCCGAAGCTGTGGAAATCATCGAAAGGCTTTCACGGTTTGTTACACAGTTTCACATTTTTTTGCTGTTGGGCACCGATGTGAATTGGTAGAAAAGCTGCCTTAGACTCAAGTACTTCCACGAAGTGCCGGGATGGCGGAACTGGCAGACGCAGCGGACTCAAAATCCGCCGGTACTTGGTACCTTGGGGGTTCGACTCCCCCTCCCGGCACCAGCACAGGAAATAGCCACATTTCAAGACTGCACATTTGACAACTGTGCACTCACCATCCAGCATTCGAGTCACTAGGTGGTGTTTCTGGTGGAATAGGCTCGCGGTCGGCTGTGGTTTGGTTCTGAAACGTCCTGGGCTCTTCCTTTCCATTGGCCGCCAGTGCCATTCCAATACTTGAATGCCGAATGCACGGTGGCGCCCAAATAGAACAGAGCCGCCAACGGCAGGGTCAACGCCCAGGCGGGATTCAGCCGGTAGTAGCGCACCATGTTCGAGTACGTGATCGTCATGGCTGCCCAGGCCGCCGCACCCATAAAGATTGTCAGCTTGTGGCCAGTGAGCAACAACAGTGGCGGCGCGAGATATGTGATCACCATGCCTGCAATGGTGCCCAGTAATAGAAGCGACGAGTGCTTCAGTTGATTGAAGGCCGTGCGCGAGACCATACGCTCGATCTCCGCGAAGGTCTCGTATCGTCGCAAACTCTGGCTCCGATCGGTTAATCCAATCCACAATCGCCCGCCGTGCCGCTTGAGGAGTCGCGCCAGCGAGCAATCATCAATGACGGCGCCGCGAATCGACTCCAGTCCTCCGGCGCGTTCCAGAGTTTCTGTTTTCACCAGCATGCAGCCGCCGGCGGCGCCGGCGGTCGCCCGCCGTGTGTCGCGAATCCAGGCGGGAGGGTAGAGCATGAAAAAGAAATAAACGAAGGCGGGGATGAGCAGCTTTTCCGCCAGACTCTTGCAGTGCAGCTTCACCATTAGCGAGACCAGATCGTAATCGCCATTCAATGCAATCTCAGCCAGGTTCGCTACAGTCTCTTCGCCGTGCTGCACATCTGCGTCCGCGAGCAAGAGCCACGCGGGATGCATCGCGCGCGCATAATTAATCCCCTGATGCATCGCCCACAGTTTCCCCGTCCATCCTGCCGGCAGGGGCTCGCTCGGAATCACCGTCAGTGCATCGGCCTTTCCTGCCTTCTCTGCCGCGCTCCGTGCCACATTCGCAGTGCCGTCTGTACTCTCATCATCCACGAGGATGACGCGCAGAGCTACGGGTTGATTCAACACCAATTGATTTAACAACGACGTGACAACCGCTCCGATCGATTCTGCCTCATTGCGGGCCGGAACTACCGCAACCACGGCGCCCGAAAAATTCGGCTTGTTACTGGCGTCGAAAGCAGCACTCTTAGTGCGCCAGAAGGCCCCCCTGGCCAGGGCGAGGTAGAACCAGGTCACGACTGCAAGCGCAGCGACGATCGTAGCAAGCACCGACATCAGCGTGAGCGCGAGAGTACAACTTGGGAAGTGTCAGATCAAGGCTGATCTATATAAGAAAATCCGAGCAAAAGGTCAGGCAGAATACTCGGAGAGCCGGCCAACACGTGGAACTGCCTCCGTGAAGGTCATGCGGATTCCGTGCTCGGGTCGCAAAATCACCATGGGCCGGGCTTCAATGGTCTGGCCTGGAACCAGGCAGAGATCGTATTTCCTGAGCAGAACACCCAGAATCATGAGCATCTGCAGCATGGCGTAATTGCCGCCGATACATCCCCGAGGGCCGGCTCCGAAGGGCAAATGGGCGAAGGGAGTGAGCAGTTTCTCCTTCTTTTTTGAGAACCGGTCCAGGTCGAAACTCTCGGGGTTCTCCCAATACCGCGGCGAATGGTGCACGCCATAGATGAACACTACGACCGTCGAGCCGCGAGGTATCTCGACATCGCCAGCACGGTCGTCTGCGAGCGCCATGCGGTCGACCATCCAAAATGGCGGGTAAAGGCGCATCGCCTCCATGATCACCTGAGTCGTAAACTCGAACTTCGACACGTCGGAGTAACTGAGAGGCCTGTCGCCCAGCACAGAGTCGAACTCCTGCCGAATCCGGTCGACACAATCCGGATGGGAACTTAGCAGGTAGAGCAGCCACGATAGTGCATTCGACGAAGTTTCATGCCCGGCGACCAGCAGTTGCATGCTCTCGCTCAGGATCAACTCATCGTCCATTCCGTGGCCATCGTTGTAGCGGGCATCCATCAGGATCTGCAGCAGATCATGGCCCGGAGCCTCGTTGCGCCGCCGCTCAAGGTACTGCCGCAAAACCTCGAAGGCGCGGCTCCGCATTTCCCAGTGCCGGCGCAACTCGCCCGAGACGGCAAACCAGGGATTCAGATAGGGCTGAATGGTTTGCCGAACCATAAACTCCTGGACGGTTGAGATGGCATGGCTGATGAGGTCGATGTCTTCCTCTCTCAAGCGGGCGCCAAACAGTGATCGAGCCACCATCGCGAAGGTAATCTTCATCATTAGCGGGTAGATGTCGACCGGACCGACTTGGGCTTGCCGGTCGAAGTCCCGCAGCGACTCGGCGAGAGAGTCCTGCATGATCGAGGACAAGATTTCGAGTTGCTTTCGCTCGAAACCCGTCTGGATCAGCCGCCGTTGTGTTTTCCACGCTTCCCCCTCCGTGGTGAGCAGGCCCTTGCCAAGAAAATGGCCCATCCGCTTCTTTTGAATCTCGGATTTGTAGTAGTTGTCCGAATTGGTCTTCAGCACGTGCTGAATGACACCGGGATTAATGGTGACAATGGCTTCTTTGACGCCGCCAAAATAGAACCGGAAAGTTTCACCATGGAGTTCGATGTACTCGGTGAGAACCCGTACAGGATTGTGCGCCATCGCACGCGAATCCTGGAACGATTGAAATCGGGAGACGGCGGGTATGCTTCGTGGCAAGGTCACGCCTCACTATCCAGACGGTTGAAGACGATTGCGTGAAGTCTCGCGCCGTTTGCATGACAAGCCTGGCCTGCCAGAATGAATCGCGTGGTCATCTGCAAAAGTTTAGGTGCTCGGAAGTTGATCTTGGTTCCCCAGTTGTTTCAAGAGTAGCAGATGATGTTTGATGGCTCGACTCATCGTGGGATGTTGCCGATAGTGAATGCCATACTCCGCTGCGGTCTCCTTCACGATCCGGGTCAGTGAAGCATAGTGAGTGTGGCATACAAAAGGGCACAGATGATGAACGATGTGGTGATTGAGCCCGCCGGCAAGCCAGCCAACCAGCGGACTCGTGGTCGCATAGTCGGCCGTTGTGGCGAAAATATGATAGATCCCGTTGTCAAACTCGTCGCGGCTCAAGGGAAAATAAGTGCCGTCAACACAGTGCGTGGTCTGGAAGACGAGGGCGACGCTCAAACCGATGATCAAATGGGCGAGCAAGAAAGACATGCCGACCAGAAGAGGCGATTTCCCCAGCAACACGACCGGCAAGATGACCATGTAGGTGACGTAGAAAGCCTTCCCCGCAAAAAGTATGACGTACTCCCGCACCGGGTGCTTCGTGCTCTTCAGATAGTCGTGGGTGGGGAAGAAAAAGCACTCAAAGTCTCTCAGGAACACATAATCGAGAGAAAAGAGCGCGTACAAGAGGAGCGCATAAATGTGCTGGAACCGCTGCAGGGGCATCCAGGGTTCGTGGGGCGTGAAGCGAAGGATGCGGCGCCCGGTGAGCGCATCGTCTTCACCATGGAGATTGATGCAGGAGTGGTGACCTCGATGATGGAGAATCCGCCACATGTATGAGCTGATTCCACACACATCGAATACATAGTTCAGGCCCTTGTTCACCGACCGCACCGACGAAATGGCGTTGTGATTGCTGTCGTGCGCAATGTTCAACAAAAGGAATGTCTGTGCGATGGCATTGATCAGGTAGAGGCCGACGAACCTCCACGAATCCGGCTTGAGCGCGTAAAGCGCAATCCAACTGCCCGCCAGCACTGCCAGCCCCACTGCGATTTTGACCCACATAGCGCGGTCGGCCTTGGGGGAAATATTCCGGTCGGAAAAGAAATCGTCGAGGCGGCGGCGCAAGACTTTCGGGAATGAAGACGCAGACGCGGGGTCGGAAACGGAATGCCGCAGCGCGGCCTCCGAGGGTACGAGATCATCAATCTCCTGGTTTAGATGAATAGCCGCCTCGCCTCGAAGGTTACCGCCGCAATTGATATAAGGTCCAGCCCAGGCATCCCGGCCGGTTCCGCCGAGCATCAAGCCAGCGACCGGCCTTGTCCCCTGAGGACGCCGCCGGAAAGCATCAGATGATTAGCGTTAGTAATGAATGCTAGCTCGAAAACTTAAGGGAGATCAAGAAAATTTCAGATTACCCGAACCCGCAGTAACGGAGCATATTCTCGCAAGAGCCCAGAGTGGGAAATTCTTTCCAGCGCTCCAAATCTCTGTTACTATCGACCGCTCAAGTCATAATGCAACGAACACGCGTTGAGTCGGGTGATCCAGCATCAGGCGGGGTTCGTCTCACCGGACCGCGAGAACGCATGGTCTTAAGAATGGCTGTGCCGCTGTTCTCGAAGTCACTCTGCCCCTTGGGCACAGGGAGCAGAAAGACTTGTTGTCTTATTACGCAGTCTTCTCATTTAACTTAGGAGGTTAACGATTGGCGGTGTCACCGCCGTGAGACCGATCCGAATCTATGATGGCTTCGATTTTGGACAAGCTGGATAGTCTAGGGGATCAGCATCCGCACAGGCTTCTCTATTCGTACATTGATGTAAACGGCAATCCGATTGGCGGCTACTCCTACCAGGAGTTCCTCCACCGGACGACGGTGATCGCCGGACATTTACGGAAGGTGCACGGTTTCAGGTCGCAGGACCGTCTCCTGCTAGCCTACCCCCCGGGGCTAGAAATGATTTGCGCGTTTTTTGGTTGCGTGCGCGCAGGGTTGATCCCTGTGCCCGTCTATCCCCCCAGTTCTCGTGGTTTCCAGAGTTCGCTGTACAAAATGATCCACATCGCCAAGGACTGTCAGGCGGCGGGCATTCTCACCAGCAAAGACTACCTCGGATCCCTGAAGACAAATCTTGCCAGAAGCGGCGTCTCGACATCCGGAATCGACGTCGACTACGTCTCCGGTCTGCGTTGGGTTGTGACGGAAGACTTCGTCGACAGGGTTTCGGACGAGAATTTCAACGGCCATTCGAGCAACGGCAATTCGAAGATTCTGTTTCTCCAGTACACGTCGGGGTCGACTCGAGATCCTAAAGGCGTGATGGTCACGCATGAAAACATATTGCATAACTGCCCGCTGGTGATCGACCATGACGCGCCCGTCGTCGTATCGTGGTTGCCGCAGTATCACGATATGGGGCTGATTGGGTGCTACCTTTATCCCGCGCTTACAGGTGGCACGACTTATGGCTTTGCTCCCACAGATTTCATTCAGCGCCCCACCCTGTGGTTTGACGCGATCAAGACCTACGGAGCCAGTGCCTCAGCGGCGCCCAACTTCGCCTACGACTATTGCTTGCGCGCCGGGCGGCTCTCCAGGGAGAGTTTGGAGAGTTGTGATCTTAGCTCGCTCCGCTTGCTGATGGTTGCCGCGGAGCCCGTCAAACCGGACACGTACACGCGCTTTCTGCAGGCCTTTCTGCCCTACGGACTGCGATCGGAAAGCTTCTTTGTGGCCTACGGACTTGCCGAGAATACGTTGGCGGTCTCGCTCCGCGGCCGCAACATCATTTCGGTCAACAAGAACGCCGTAGCCCTGGGCAAAGCCCGCATGACCACCGAAGTTTCTGAAATTTCCGCAGCCACGCAGATCGTGAGTTGCGGAATTCCCTTGCCGGGCCTCACGGTAAAAATCGTGGATCCGGAGAAGCACGTTGCTTTGGAGCCGGGTCGAATCGGCGAGATCTGGATCACCGGAGGGAGCAAGTGTCCGGGCTTCTGGAACAATCCGGAACTGACGTTGAAGCTGTTTCACGCCCGCCTGGTGGATGACAGTCCGTACGATGATGGCTACCTGCGCACCGGCGACATGGGTTTCTTCCACAACGGGGAACTCTTCGTTTGCGGCCGCATCAAGGACATGATTATTATCCGCGGGCAAAATTACTACCCGCAGGATATCGAAGCAGTGGTGGAGAAGGCGTCCGGCTTGGTCCGAACGAATTGCGTTGTCGCGTTCCAGATTAACGAAGACAGCGATCCCGCGCTGGCGATCGTCGCCGAAGTAAAAAATCCGAAGGCGCTTCCCGACGCGATGAAGATTGCAGCCGCCGTGCGCAATTACCTGAACGTGGAAGTGGCTCTGATTTCTTTTATAGCTCCCCGCGCCATACCGAGAACCAGCTCGGGCAAAATCATGCGCCACAAAACCAAGCACATGTGGCTGCAAGGTCAATTTACCGTCCTCTCGGAGTTCTCGCGGGAAAAGGACGCTGAGGCCTCTGGTTCTGTAAGCCTGTCGCCTTTCGAAGCATTGAAAGCCCGGTACAACCTGACCGGCAACGAGTCCTACAATCTCGTCGAAGCTGGACTGGATTCTCTGGATCTGGTTGTGTTCATGCACGAGATCAAGGAACTCCTCAAGAATAAAGACGCCGACATGCTGGCCAGACAGGTGGATATCGGCCTGATACAGCGTGTCAGCGTAGCCGAGTTGTTTCGGCTGGCCGAACAGTTAGAGCGTGCTCCCGAAGAGGCACTGGGTCCACTGCGGCAATATTTGGCGACCTTCCGTGATGAGCAGCGCATGGCAGAACAGCGGATGATGAGCACCGACAGGACGCTCATCTTCGAACCTCCGGCGCCTGCGGCACTGCCCGAAACGCCAGTTCCGCAGAATGTGCTGCTCACCGGCGGTACCGGCTTCATCGGACCGTTTCTGGTGAAAAGTTTGCTGGAACAAACGCATGCCAAGATCCACGTTCTCGTCAGATCCTCCGACGAGCATCAGGGCAGGCAAAGACTCAGGGCCGCGATGGAATCGATGGGCTCGTGCCCGGCCGAACTCATGCACAAGTTCGAGACCCGCGTCGTGCCCGTCTGCGGAGATCTTGGCCATAGGGAACTAGGCTTGACGCCCGATGCGTGGGATTCCCTCGCGAATGAAATCGACACCGTGTTTCATAACGGCGCAACCGTCAACTACCTGCTGAACTACGACCGGATGCGCGACGCGAACGTGTTGGGGACTAATGAGGTCTTGAGACTGGCTTTCGCAGGAAGGGCCAAGAGCTTCAATTACGTCTCAACCACCTTCATATTCGGCTGGGCGGTGAAGAAAGTTCTGTATGAAACCGACTTCAACGAGAATATGGAGCTCCTCGATTTCGGATACAGCCAGTCTAAATGGGTATCCGAGCAAGTGGTGATGGACGCGCGCCGCCGCGGCCTGATGACACGGATCTTCCGGCCCGCCCTGGTCAGTCCCTCCATCACCGGCGGAGGCAACAATTTCGACATCGCCGTGCGTCTGGTTGCATTCATGGTGAATCACGGCATTGGAGTTGATGCACTGAACCAGGTCAGCTTCGTGCCCGCGGACATCACGGCCAACAACATTGTCGCGATTTCCACTACCCCCGGCACTGAGAATCAGACTTATCACGTAGTGAGAGACGATTACGCGAACATGCTGGATATTACCGGCCTCATTACGAAGGCGACCGGGCGGCAATTCGAAGTATTCAGTCTTCCCGACTTCGTTCCCGAGCTGATCAGGAGATGCAAGAAAGAAGATTTGCTCTTTCCGCTGCTGGACTTCCTGGTGAACTCCGTCGACAACATCTCGGCAATGGAGTTCAAACGTTACGACAATTCTGGCTATCAGGCGGCTCGGGACGCTTCCGCATGTGGCAAGCCGGATCCCTCGCTCGAAGATACCGTCAATGGCATCCTAAAATTCATGCAGCGAAAGGGAATCATCTCGGTTGGATTTCGTGAGTTCAGCGCCGTCGGGAACGGTCGGTAAGAGTTGAACGGCGCGGATAGACCGGGCGTGGCCCCGCGGCCTTACTGTTTCCGGAATACCATGGTTTCTCTTAGCTGCTGACCGCTTTCCAGCTTGCCGGTTGTGCTCAGCGTCATCTGGGCTCCATCGGCGGAAACCACCCACCGATCCGTTTGCGTGATCTGCTCATCTCGCCGGTAGGTCGAATCAACCGTGTGAGCGTCGACAAGTTGCAGGACCACGGTATCGTTGGTGGAGTTCTTCAGATCGTATTCCCTGCCGTCGAAGCGGGCGCTGTAGCTGAAGTCACCCGAGAAGCGCACTCCGTCGTTTCCGTCCGCCTCGACCTTGAGTGCCTCCCCTTGCCGCAATCGCGTTTTACTCAGATCCTCGGTCCACTCCCCAGCAAATAAGTCGTTGGCGACCCTCTTTCCTCCGCTCCGCGTCCACACGGTGATCCTGTCGGCGCGGCCGTTCTGTGAAGTCCGGCTGGTCAACTCGTTGCCGTCGCTCGACAACTTGTCGTGAATCGTCGCCACGAGGGCTCCGTCTTTTTTCTCTTTGATTTCGACTTGATGCTTGTCGATCCTCCGCAGCTCGATTTGATTAAATGCCGGATTCCCGGGCACGGCGCCTTCATGGCCGTTTAACTTCGCCGTAAACTCGATGTGGGTCTCGCCTGAAGTCATAACGTGCACTTCATCGTGAAGGCGCGTGATGGAGAGTTTGTTGGGGGGATCGAGGGAAGACTGCGCCGAGATAAGCATCCAGGAGCCAATGCGGGGATCTGTGGCACGGAGTTGAACGGCGGCAAGCAACGCGAGCAACGCGAGTTTGTGCAATAGTCCTCCTGGGGTCGAGTGTTTTTGGCAGACAAATCAAATAATACGCCCGTTCGGAATGCGAACCCGTAACGCTCCGGGTTATTCGTGAGCAGAGCTTCTCCTGCGACGGCGTCATCCTGAACGAAGCTGCTTTTCCGGCGTAGTGAAGGATCTCCCGTACCCGAGACGAGGTGTTCAAGGGAGATACTCTGAGCGCGGGTGAAAACGCCGGTATCAGGCTGATGTATCGAGAGTATTTACATTCAGATGGGTATTGGCGCGGGATTTGAATTTCCTTAGCGGTAACGATGTTGAGTAGTCGGTTAATTCCTTGTTGCTCATCTTTCCGCCGATCTTCTAGGATTTCGAACGACAAGAAGTCAAACCAACAACAACTGGCTCTCTGGCCGACTTTTCGTGACATTAATGAATCCCATGCGCGTGCGCCGTTTCTGGCTGGCCGGCGCAGTCGTTGTCGCCGTCTTTGCGCTCATTCCATTTTCTTTTCACGGAGAGCGTCATCTGGAGACTGCAACGCGCATCGAAGGTAGCGAAGCGGGAAAGGTCCCAGAGGAGTTGGCCACTCGCTTTCGTTCACCATTCGTGGACCGCGTCGTACTGGTGATTCAAGGGCTTCCCCCCGTCGATTCGGAGGAGGGTGAGCAAGCGCTCGCGATCATTGAGAAGGCGCTGCAAGCGGAACCCGGCGTCTCGGGAGTTGTTTCCCATCTTGATTTTCGAGATCCGATTTTCCTGGGTAAGGGAGGGGGAACTTTCATTCTGGTGGGACTCGCCTCGACCGAGGGGCCGGTGGAATCGCTCGTCCCTAAGCTTCACGAGCTGGAGAACTCCCTTCAGAACCAATTGCGAGGCCGCTATCCGGCGGTCAAGCTCGAACTGACGGGAGAGACCCCACTCAATTTCGATATTCGCAAGGCCAGCGCGGATGACGTACAACACGCCGAAACTCTCGCGGTTCCTGCAACGCTTGCCCTTCTGCTGGTGGCCTTTGGAAGCCTCGTGGCCGCCCTGATTCCAGTAGCCGTCGGTCAACTCGCGATCGCGGCTGCCCTGGCGATTGCAGGCTTCCTCGCGCTCCGTTGGCACTTGTCGATCCTGGTTCAGAATCTGTCTACCATGCTCGGGCTTGGCCTGGGAATCGACTATGCGCTCCTCATGGTCAGCCGCTTTCGCGAAGCCATCATCGCCGAGCAGAATGGACTCAAAGCCTCGGCTATTGCCGCAAGTCAGGCAGGTCGTACACTTCTGGTTTCAGCCGCGACCGTGGCCATCGGATTTCTGGCACTCTTAACCGTCCCGATCAGTGAAGTCCGTTCCATCGGTGTGGCTGGAGTCCTGGTGGCGGGAATGAGCGTCTTGCTGGCAAATACCCTCGTTCCGGCACTGCTGGCGGCACTTGGTAAGCGAATCAATGCTGGCCGCGTACCCGTGATTGCAAGTTGGGATGAGCATCGGGCGGCACGGACAGAAAACCGCTGGAGGCGATGGGGCAAAGTGATTGTTGCGCATCCCTGGATTGCCATTTTTATGGCCGGTGTCCCCTTGCTTCTACTCGCCTCGCAGGCCGCGCGGCTCGATACCAACGTCCCCCGAGGGGATTGGCTGCCGTCACAGGCGGAATCGGTTCGCGCGCTTCACAGTCTCGAAAAAATGGATCGAGTTGGCATGGTGTACTCGCTGCGTCTGATTCTCGAACTTCCAACGGATTCCATTGCGCAATCGGACGCAGCCTGGAATGCACTCGATCGTTTCAGCAAGCGGCTCGCCAGCGATCCTCGTTCCGACCGCGTCATCTCCCTTACAACGGTTGCAGAAAGTAACCGGTCTGGCCTGGGCAATCTTTCGCGTGAGACGCGTCGAACGTTCCTGAGTCGCGACGGACGGGCGGCGCTAATTGAAATCTTGCCCGCGACTTCCGTTTCGCTGAACGATCAGGTCAACTGGGTGCGGGAGTTGCGGAAGACTGGCGCGGTAGTTCTTACTGGAGTTCCCGGCGCCACGCTGCGCATTGGTGGCATCCCCGCGCTGACGGCCGATTATCAGACGATCGTGCGGGAGCGGTTTCTGTCTGTGATCGCGCTGGTGGTGGGAGGGACGCTGGTGGCGCTTCTTGGCGGCTTCCGGTCGCTTTTCGCCGCAGTGAAGGCCATTGCTCTGAACCTGCTTTCCGTCGCGGCCTCCTTCGGAGCATTGGTTCTGGTCTTTCAGGACGGTCACGGAATCCGCCTCTTTGGAGTTCCTGAAGGAACGGCCAGCATATTTCCCATTGTGCCCATCGTCGCCTTCGCCATCGTCTTCGGACTAAGCATGGATTACGAGGTGTTCTTAGTCGCGCGAGTCCTCGAAGCGAGGAGGAGCGGGATGAGTGAATTGGAAGCCATCCCGGAGGGAATGGCCAAAACCGCAGGACTGATTACCAGTGCAGCCGCGATCATGATTGTTGTATTTGCGGCATTCACCTTCGGAAGCTTCCTCGTGATCAAGATGCTCGGATTTACGCTGGCAGTCGCCGTCTTCATCGACGCAACCCTGGTCCGCATTGTGATTGGACCTGCGCTGCTTCGCGTCGCCGGCGATTGGAACTGGTGGCCCGGAGGACTGCGAGGCGCTCAAAGCGCAAGAGCGCCTCTGGAAGCCGGCGACAGATGAGGCAAGTAAAATCTGTCGTTCGGCGCTTTCATCCCGAAGCGCCCGCGTTCCCATCAGCGGGCCAAGGGATCTCCCAAGCGATGCGGCCTTGGGTCTCGATAGGAGTCACTCACGAGAGATGGCCACGGGAAACCTGAAACGCACCTGCCACCTTACGGACTGTAACGAGAATCACTACCGTAGAGACGATCGGATAGACGTAAGGCGCGAAATTGAAACACTGAAAAGGAGCAATTCCCATGTTGCCAATGCCTGTAGCAGCCGCGACGCTCATCCCAACCGGTCCACGCACAGCCCAAAATACCCCGATCGTCAGGTCGTAAGAAACAAGCAAAACTGATGCGATCACGTGCACCGTCACGCCAGATTTTTTCAACCTGAGAAGCTGGACTGCCGCCAACGAGTAAAAAACTAAAAAAACGCCATTGAAGACGGTCATCGTTACAAAAGCGATTCGGAAGTATTGAGAATCGGCACTCAACGAGAACAATCCGTGGATGATCGGGTCCACCATCAAACATAGCCCCAGGATGCTGAGAAGCGCGTCCATTGCACCGATCGTTCGAAACATCGACTTTCCCCACGTCGGCATTTCAGTCGAGATTCTAATCCATACAGACTGTTGTCGATGAACTGCCACCGACATCATCTCTCTTAGTGGAGCCAAAAAGCAGGCACCGTCATCCAATCCTGTCAGGAGGATGACAACCGATGCACCAAGTGCGCCAGGAGAGTCTGCCATTCGTCGGTAGTTCGCATGAGTTTGTCGGAGCCGAACAGGGCAACACCAATGTTTCGGTGTTCCTGTTCCATGGAAAACCCGGTTCCGGCCCGGGCCCCCATCGTCATCCCTATGATGAAATCCAGTTCATCCGCGAAGGCCGCGGCGTGTGGACGGTAAGCGGCAAGACCTTCGAAGGCAGTGCCGGAGACATCTTCGTCATCAAAGCCGGCGAGATCCACAGTTTTAAAGCGGTCGGCGATTCACCTCTGATACAAGTGGACGTTCACCTCAGCCCCCGCTTCATCCAGGAGAATCTATAGCGATGCCGAAATGTACCCGCGCTTTGCAGCTAGGAGAAACGACGCTGCATGAGAGGCATGTCAGATGGTCAGCCATCGTCCTGATGAGCTGAATCGTCGCCGAAATTGTTGATTCAAAGCCTCCGATGCACCGCCGGGTTTGGCAATCGACTCGAGGCGCTTCTAAGTGACTCCGGTCACGGCCTCTCCGTTCCCATAGGTTTAATGTGAAGCGTCAGAATCCCCAAGGAGTCCCATGCGCAAAACCATCCTCTTCCTAACGTTCGCAGTCTTCGCACTGTTACCGATTTCCCTTTACGCCGGCACCCTCAACAACGTCACCCTCCCCGACACCGCCCAGGCTGGATCCACAACGCTGGTCCTCAACGGCATGGGCCTGCGCACCAAGTACATGGTGAAGGTTTATGTCGCCGGGCTGTATGTTGCGCAAAAGTCGTCCGATCCCACGGCGATTCTAAAAGCGGACACGCCCCGGCGCATCGTGATGCACTTCGTCCGCGATGTCAGCAAAAGCCAGCTCACCGACGGCTTCACGGAGTCGTTCAACAACAACACGCCCGATGCCGCCAAGTCGCTGAAGACCGACGTCGACCGCTTCTTCTCCACGCTCGAGGCAATCAAAGACGGAGAAGAACTCGTCTTCACCTATATTCCGGGCACTGGCACAACGGTCTCCCAAGCGGGAAAAGACAAGCTGACGATCGCGGGTCCTGCCTTCGCTGAAATGCTCTTCTCTGTGTGGCTCGGTCCCAAGCCACCCAACGCCCCGCTGAAGAAAGGCCTGCTGGGAGAATAGACATCTGGGCCGCAAACCGGCGATTGAGAAACAAACCTGCGGATTTCTTCGTGGAAGAGCGGCGCTTCAGCGCCGCGTCAGTGCTATTAAATCCGAGGGCTTTAGCCCCAGTTTTGTCGTAGCTTATGTTCACTCTCCGGCTTTTCCACAAGCAAAATTCACGCATTGTGACGAACAACCTTTACTGAGAAATCTCAAAGTACCAAAATGAATCATGAGATCTCGTCAGAGCATTGCCTGCTCTAAAGCGATAAACTGCCTTGCGAAGTCCTTCCCCCTCAATATTTTGCGGATAAGTTATTTTATTCCAATACTTTGCGCCCGACAGCCCACATCGCGAACCAGCAACTTGCCTGAAATCATGATTTTAGCGGGAACGATATGAAAAAAAATCGAAGATCCGAAAACAGGCGATTCAGCTGGGAGTCACGCGAGACTACCCGCGTCTCTCGCATCCGAGCGAGGTGTAAACTAATCCAAGTCTCATACCGCATTCATCTCTGAAAGGACATCCCATGGCAACGTTGGAAGCCCCCGTCCGGGCGCGCACGAGCCTGCACTCAGGCCCCTTTGTCACCGAGCCGTTTTTCGATTTTCGTAATGAAGAAAACGCGCGCCGCATGCGCGCCGCCATCACCAAAGTCCGCGGCCAGTTGGGCCGCGAGTATGACCTCGTTATCGGCGGCAAGCGCGTCCGCACTGCAGAAAAAATCAAATCGCTGAACCCGTCCAAGCCCTCCGAAGTTGTCGGCATCCACCAGAAGGCCAATAAAGATCACGTCGAGCCGGCGATGAAAGCTGCGCTCGAAGGCTTCGAATCCTGGAGCCGCACCTCGGTTGAAGAGCGCGCCGGACTCCTCTTCCGCGTCGGCGATCTGATGCGCTCGCGCAAAATGGAATACATGGCCTGGCTGGTTTTCGAAGTCAGCAAGAACTGGGCCGAGGCCGACGCCGACATCTCCGAGACCATCGACTTCTGCGAGTTTTACGCGCGCGAGGCGCTGCGATTTGCAAAGTCGACCACCCCGATCCAGCTTCCCGGCGAGCACGACACGCTGCACTACATTCCGCTCGGAGTCGGCGCGGTGATTCCGCCTTGGAATTTTCCCTGCGCCATCATGGCCGGTATGACGCTCGCTTCGATCGTCTGCGGCAACACCGTCATCCTCAAGCCCTCGAGCGACTCGCCGACGATCGCCGCGAAATTCATCGAACTGCTCGAAGAAGCCGGAATGCCAGAAGGCGTGGTCAACTTTTGTCCCGGCGCGGGCGCGAGTTTTGGCGATGCCGTCGTTGCGCACCCTAAGACGCGTTACGTTGCCTTCACCGGATCGCGCGAAGTCGGGCTGCACATCAACAAAGTCGCCGCCACGCAGGCGCCCGGCCAAGTGTGGATCAAGCGCTGCATCCTCGAAATGGGAGGCAAAGATGCGATCATCGTCGATGCCGATGCCGATATCGATGCTGCAGTCGAAGGCACCGCACAAGCGGCATTCGGTTTCCAGGGGCAGAAATGTTCGGCCTGCTCGCGCGTCATCGTCGACGAGCGCATCTACGACAAGTTTCTGGAGCAGCTCAAGACGCGCGTAGAAAAAATCCAGGTCGGAGATGTAGCAGAGAATGCCGCCATGGGCGCGGTCATCAATGAAAGCTCGATGAAGACCATCCTCGGCTACATCGAACAAGGCAAGAAAGACGGACGCCTCATCACCGGCGGTGAACGCGCCTCCGGCGAAGGCTACTTCATCAAGCCCACAGTCATCGCTGACATTCCGGCGAAGTCGAAGCTCGAGCAGGAAGAAATCTTCGGTCCGGTCCTCGCCGTGATCAAGGCTCACGGTTTCGATCACGCGCTCGAAATCGCCAACGACACCGAATTCGGCCTGACCGGCGCCGTCTATACCAAATCACGCGACAAGATCGATCGCGCCATTCGCGAATTCCACGTCGGCAATTTGTACATCAATCGCAAGTGCACGGGAGCGATGGTCGGAGCGCATCCGTTCGGCGGTTTCAACATGTCCGGCACCGATTCCAAGTCCGGCGGCCCGGACTATCTATATCTGTTCACGCAAGCGAAAGCCGTAGGCGAGAAGATCGTGTAGTTAGGGGATGGCTTGCCTGAGCAGCGCTGAGCGATCGGCTTGCGGCCCACCAAACCATGAGACGCGAAGGGATCGGATTCATTGCCAGTCTCGGGCCTGCGGAACGTTTGCGTTACTACGATTGGTGGAGAAAGTATCTCCTGCTCAAGTACGTCTCGAGAATCGCGTTCGTCATCTGTATCGCTTGTCTGATCATCCCGTTTGCGAACCCGTCGCTGCGATGGGTGGCAGTTGCGGTGAAGCCCGCGTTCCTGGTCTCAATTGTGACAGCGTTGTGGTGGGGCTTTCTGGAATGCCCGCGATGCGGCCAGAAATTTCGCTGGGGAGGCGAACTCGATTATTTTGGAGACGACTGCCAGAACTGCGGCTTAACCTCTGCCGAACTTTCGTCGATCGCCCGCCCGAAATGACTTGCTACTTCGACTCCGGCGCCGCCGCTGCCGGGTTTCTCTCCACATACTGCCGCTGATGCCAGTACGGATAAATCGGCGTCACATCGCTCGCAGCATCAAGCTTCGCGATCTGTTCCGTCGACAGACTCCAATCCGCTGCCGCGAGATTCTGCCGCAACTGTTCTTCATTGCGCGCGCCGATGATGATCGATGCCACCGTCGGCCGCTGCAGCAGCCAGTTCAGCGCGATCTGCGGTACCGTTTTTCCTGTCTCCTGCGCAACCGCGTCGAGCGCATCGACCACTTGGTACAAATATTCGTCCGCTACCGGCGGCCCTTGGTCCGCAGTCCTGTGCAGGCGGCTGTGCGCGGGCAACGGATGTCCGCGGCGAATCTTTCCCGTCAATCGTCCCCAACCGAGCGGACTCCAGATCAGCGCGCCCACGCCCTGATCAAGCCCGAGCGGCATCAACTCCCACTCGTACTCGCGCCCGACCAGCGAGTAGTAAACCTGATGCGCGGCGTAACGCGCCCAACCGTAACGGTCGGAGACGTCGAGCGACTTCATCAAGTGCCAGCCGGAAAAATTCGAGCACGCGATGTAGCGAACCTTGCCGCTCTCGACCAGATGATTCAGCGTGCTCAATACTTCTTCCACCGGCGTAAGCGCGTCGAAGCCGTGCAGATGGTAGATGTCGATGTAGTCCGTGCCCAGCCGCTTCAAGCTGGCGTGGCAGGCCTCGATCAGATGATGCCGCGACGATCCGATATCGTTGGGGCCAGCGCTGTGGCTCATGCGAAAAGACGCTTTGGTTGAGATCAGAACCCTGCTGCGCCGCCCGGCGACGGCTTTGCCGAGAATCGTTTCCGACAAGCCATCGGAATAAATGTCGGCTGTATCGAAAAAATTCACGCCCGCGTCAAGGCAGATGTCAACGAGGTGCGTCGCTTCGGCAACGTCGCTTGCACCCCACGCTTTAAAGAAGTCTGTTCCGCCGCCAAATGTCGCGGCACCGAAACTCAACACCGGAACCTTCAGACCAGATTTGCCCAGCTGTCGAAATTCCATGCGGAATAGATTACCGGAAGTTGTGAGACGATTCTGTTTGCGGGAAGGGAATTGTCGCTTTCAGCGCACGCTACGACGATTTATAGGCGAAATAGTAATTCTTCTCTTTGCCCCAACCCAGGACTCGCGCCTGGTGCAGCACCCTTCGCTCGTGTGCTGCTGTCTGGTAAACCTTCTCCCACTCGGGAATGCCGTGCTTCCGTGTTCGGTCGCCGCCGCCGCGGCGCGCCAGCCGATCCTGCAGAATTCGCGCCTGATGGTTGAACAGACGCTCGTACTCTTCGCGTTCGGCGCGAATATCAAAGCGGACCTGGGGCTGGTGATGGGCCCAATTCATGGAAAGTATTTTTTTGCGTGAGAACGCCCCGGGGGTCAGATAATTCTATGCCTTCATGGAAATGTAAAAAACCCCGGGCGAGGCGCCCGGGGCTCCACATTCGAAGGCTTCTTATTCACAATGTCCTACGGTGAAACGCCAGCCGGTGGCTGCGCCGGAGTGCCTGACGCCGTTGCAGCGGCGGCCTCGTTCAGGATGCGGTGGTGAATCGTGAACAGAGCGAGTTCCAGGCGATCCGAGACGCCGATCTTGTCGTAGACGTTGCGCAGATAATTCTTGATTACCTGTTCGGTCGTCCCGAGCTGGGTGGCGATTTCTTTATTCTTGTAGCCCTGCACGATCAAAGCGACGATGCGCAGCTCTTTGGCGGTGAGGCGGTCGCGCACGCGCAGGCCGACCATATCGTTTTCGGTGAGCTCACTGGGCACGGCAACGTCCTGCACCCAGGTTTCGCCGCGCGCGACTTTGCGAACGCAATCAACCAGTGCGGAGCTGGTCACATTGCGATAGACCACGCCGTGCGCGCCGTTGGTCATGTGGCGCTGGGCGCTCTCGCCGGTGTCGGCGAGCACGATCACGCGCGTCTTGGCTTTGTTCGCTGCCTGGACAATGGCGGCAAAGTCGTTGTGGAAGCCTGCCGCCACCACCAGCACTGCAGCGCGGAACTTATCCAATGCCATGAACATCTGTTCGGGCGTCTGCGCCTGGGCCACGATGCGCATTTCGTCTTCCACCGCCAGCACTTTGGCGATGCCGGCGCGGAAAATCGCCTGGTTATCGGCCAGAATCAGTTTGAGCATGTCGTCAACGCTCCCCCAAAAGTCGACTTCAACAGCCGGTTCGAATCACTATGAGTTGCGAACGAACTCGTACGAATCGATTACGCACGCGACGCCGCGGCCTTCGCCGCCCTCACCGGTTTCGTCGGCGCGCACTACTCGTCCCTTGCACTGAATGGTCACGTTTTCCTGCCCTCCGGTCATTTCCGGTGGCAGGGTGATTTCAAATTCCACAGGGGAACCGATTTCCATCGAGGCATCGGCGCGGATATACACTCCGGCCGCGCTCAGATTGCCGGTGACGCCCTTGGCGTCTGCGCCGGTTTCGCCCTTATGGATCTTGATCGGCAATTCCAGGGGAAATCTTTTTCCAGTCCGTGCTTCTTCTCCCACGGGGCCTCCTCTGTGCTGGCCGGTGGCTTTTGTATTTTCGGAATATGAGGTCAGCATCGTCAAACCTTCCGGGCGGGCGGGGGCCCGCTTTTTTTAGGCTCAGGGGCGGTTATACCACGGAAAGTTACCGGTGTAAAAGCCTGATAGCTCATTAGTTAACGGGTAGCAAGATGGGTTCCCGCTATTGGGGAACGGCTTGGCAAGGGTGTTTTTCGCCGGACAGAGAATGCGGGAACCCCCTGCCCCTGGCCGACATCAGATCATGGTACTGTTCTTTTCAAATTGATTCCGCACCACAGGAAATCTCGATGCCGAGTGCCACGCGATCCGTACTGGTGTTTTTCCCGATCCTGCTTTTGGTTTCTTTAAGCGCGAACAATGCTGCCGCACAAGCCTCTGCTCCGCGTTCCTCTGCTACATCTCCGGCACAATCGCCCTCCATGCCTGCGTCTTCTCCAACATCGCCGGCGGGTGCGGAAAACAGGAAAGCCGCTCAGGAAAACGAGATCAAACCCACCACAAGCCTGAATACGCTGGTTCAACTGAATCACGATCTGGAGGCGCTCGCTCAGAGAGTTTCCCCCGCGGTGGTTCAGATTCTGGTCACGGGATACGGGCCTCTGCACGAAGAAGACCGCTCGCAGACTGCGTTTATTGTGCGCCAGCATGCCGTCGGATCGGGAGTGATTGTCGATCCGAACGGCTACATCATGACGAATGCGCATGTGGTGGAAGGAGCGCAGCGAATCCGGGTGGCGCTGCCGCTGTCGGGCGATTTGTCGGGACAGGTGCCGATCGGCAAGCGCCGCATTCTGGAAGCTCACCTGCTTGGCCAGCACAAGGACACCGACCTTGCTCTGCTCAAGATCGATGAAACTGATCTGCCCACGCTTCCGCTCAAGAGCCAGGAGCGTCCGCACGTCGGCCAGCTCGTTTTCGCCATCGGCAGTCCAGAGGGCCTGCAGAACTCGGTGACTATGGGTGTGATCAGTGCGCTGGCGCGGCAGCCGGATTCTTCCAAGCCGCTGACTTACATTCAGACCGACGCGCCGATCAATCCCGGCAACAGCGGAGGGCCGCTGGTCGATATGAATGGCGCGGTCGTCGGCATCAACACATTTATTTTGTCGAACGGCGGCGGCAGCGAGGGCCTGGGATTCGCCATTCCCGCACGTGTGGTTGACTTCGTCTATCAAAGTTTGCGCAAGCATGGTCACGTGCATCGCGTGGAAATCGGCGCGGCCACGCAGGAGATTACTCCCGACCTCGCCGAGGGGCTCAAACTCGCACAGCGCTGGGGAGTGATCGTCGTCGATGTCAAACCGGACGGGCCGGCCGCTTCGGCCGGATTGCAGATTCAGGACATCATTCTTACCGCCGACGACCGCCGCATTGAGACGATGCCGTCGCTTTCGGCGGCGCTCTATCTGCATCGGCTCGATCAGGTAGTGAAGCTGGAGGTCCTGCGCGGGAAAGAGAGAAGGACAATTTACGTTCCCGCGGTAGAACAGCGCGATCCAATGGATCAGCTGATGGATGCGGTCAATCCCGAGAACAGCCTGATTCAACGGCTGGGCGTGCTGGCGATTGATCTTACGGGCGACCTGGGATCGAAGTTGAGTTCATCTCTGCGGATTCCATCCGGCGTGGTTGTAGTGGGACGCGCTGCCGATCTGATCACTCCGGATACCGGCTTGCAAGCCGGGGACGTGATTCATCAGCTGAACACAATGCCGATTGACTCGGTCGACACGCTGCGGAAGATCGTTGGCACGCTGAAGACCAGCGATCCGGTTGTCTTTCAGATCGAGCGCGACGGTGGCCTGATGTATGTGAGCTCGGAGATGGAATAGGCCGTACGGAAAACCTACTGGTGGGCCAAATATTTTGTTGTTGCGCGGCGAAACTTAGTTAGCTAAGATATGGTTAGCTAACCATGAAAACCGTAACGATTCACGAGGCAAAAACCAATCTCTCCCGGCTCATCGAGAAAGCCTGCCAAGGCGAAGAGGTCATCATTGCTCGCGGTCCCGATCCTGTAGTCAAGCTGGTCCCAATTGACGCACGAAAGGGACGCCGCAAGCTCGGCATCCTCAAGGGGAAACTCGAAGTCGGGCCAGAGTTCTTCGAGCCGCTTCCTGAAGATGAACTCTCGCGCTGGGAATAAATTCTGTGCGCTTCCTCCTCGACACACATACGCTCTTGTGGTGCTTCAGCTCATCCCCGTCGTTAAGCGTGCGCGCCCGTCGGCTGGTGGAGGACGGAAGCAACGAGATTTTTGTCAGCGCTGCGTCCGCCTGGGAGATCGCAACGAAAGTTCGGCTGGGTAAGTTGCCTACCGGTGAAGAACTCATCGCCGATTTCGGACGCTATCTCGCCCGGCTCGGCTTTGACGATTTGCCCGTTTCTGTTTCCCATGCAGTCCGCGCGGGAACGCTGCCGGGAGAGCATCGAGACCCTTTCGACCGGATGTTAATCTCTCAGGCACAATCGGAAAACCTTCCGATCATCAGCAACGATCGCATCTTTGATGCTTTCCATGTGCAACGGATTTGGTAGCGATAGCGGATTGTCCGGCGAGCTACGTTTCAGTCGTGCTGTTCACTTCTGGACAGCAAACTCCAACTTTGAACACACTCCGACCCTTCCAGGCCGTGCCGCCTTGCCCGAGCGTTACCACATAAAGACTTAGTTCTCTTAACTCTGGCGCGAAAGGTGCTGCATTCCTTGAATCCACAAGTCGGCGAGCGCCTCTGTCGACAGGAGGGAAATGCGAATGAAGCGCGCATTCAGGTGGTTGGGAACGCTCAGGCAAGACCTTCTCTTCGCCATTCGCAGCCTCAGAAAAAGTCCCGGGTTCCTGCTCGTCGTGATTCTCTCGCTGGCTTTGGGAATTGCCGCCAACGGCACGATCTTTAGTGTCACGGATACGTTGCTGTATCGTCCGCTGCCCTACGACCATCCGGAACAGCTGGTCGACATCTGGGAGACCCAGCTCAACAATCCGGACCGCACGCAACCCCCACCGATCGCGGAATCAGTCGACTGGAAAAAGCAGAATCACGTATTCGAAGATATCGCGCTTACCAGTTTCACCGAAGAAGGAGTTTTGTCCGGTTTCGGCAGCCCCAGACCCATCCATGTGCAGGATGTCACTCCGAACTTTTTCTCTCTGATGGGCGCGAGGCCCATCCTTGGCCGGGTTTTTTTGCCGGAAGAGATGCAGGATCAGTCGCAGGCGGTCGTGATCAGCGCGGATTTCTGGAAGACCAGTTTTCACGGCGACCCCGACGTTCTTGGCAAGACATTCCGGGTCAGCGGCATTGTCTCGACCGTGGTGGGAGTCATGCCGGCCGGTTTCAAATCGTTTTACGGCGGTACGCTCGATCTGTGGCAGCCCATCAATCCAGAAAGCCAGCGCTATGTGGACCGCTCGGATCACTGGCTAGAGCCGATTGCGCGCCTCAAGCCCGGGATCACTTTGGCGCAGGCTCAAGCCGAGATGGACGCCATCGCGCGGCGGCTGGAGCAGACGTATCCCAAAACGAACCAGGGCGTCGGCAAGAAATTGGTCCCCATGCGGGAAGATTTATACGGTTGGACGAGACAGCCGGTGTACATCCTTTTCGGCGCAGTCTTCTTTGTGCTGCTCATTGCGTGTGCGAATGTTGCCAATCTTTTGCAGTCGCGCCGGGAGGCGCGGCGGGGGGAGTATGCCCTCCGCCTATCGCTGGGCGCGGGGCGAAACCGCCTGGTGCAACAGTCGCTGGCAGAGAGCGTCCTGTTGGGGTTGCTGGGAGGATCACTCGGTCTAGCCCTGACGTATGGCGGCATTGCTTTGTTCCGCTGGCTGGCGGGGCCCGAGTTTCCCAACACCAGCAGCATGACCGTCGATCCACGAGTCGCTGGGTTCACGCTCGCGATTTCTCTGCTGACCGGAGCTTTGTTCGGGCTGATTCCGGCATTTCAGGCTTCGAAGACCGATTTAAACGATGCGCTGCGCGATGGTGCGCGCGGAACTATGGCTCCGACGCGGGCGCGGGCTCGCCACCTGTTGGCCATTTCAGAAGTAGCGTTGGCGATGGTACTTCTGGTGGGCACCGGATTGATGGTCAACAGCATGCTGCGGCTGCAGCGTGTCGACCCCGGATTCGACACCAGCAACCTGCTCACCATGGGATTAGCCTTGCCCGAAGGCGGCAACTATGTGGAGCGAGTTCCCGGTGGAGACATGGAACGCGCCACACCCAAAACCGCGCTTTTCTATCAACAAGCGTTGGAGAGAATTTCGGCTTTGCCCGGTGTTGAATCTGTGGGATCGATCACGGGGCTTCCCACACATTTTTCTGAGGGATACAGCATCTCGATTCTTGGCCAACCTACCCCTCCGCCGGAGCAGCGGAAGCGGATCGGCTATGACCAGGTGAGTCCGAATTTTTTCCGCACACTGAAAATTCCGCTGAAAAAAGGCCGCTATCTCGACGCGCACGATACGGAGACGACGCCCTGGGCGGTGGTGGTGAATGAAGCGTTTGTGCGCCTGTATTTTCCGAATGAAGATCCCATCGGCAAGCAGATACGGCTCCGCTATGATCCTTACCCTGTGGAAGAGGAACGGCCGCGGCAGATCGTAGGCGTGGTTGGCGACGTGAAACACTGGGGTTTGTCCCGCAACGCGCCTCCGTTCATGTACGCATCTTTCTTGCAGCAGCCGGCGGTCTACCCGGGCGGCGCAATTGTCGCTCACTTATGGCAGGACCTTGCCATACGCATGGCTCCGGGCGCCCGCACCGAGGACATCGTCAAGGGCGTGCGGCAAATCGTCGCCGAACTCGATCCCGACTTGCCCATCACGGGTGTGATGTCGATGAAGCAAGTGCTGACCGAATCTCTTGGCGACACTCGGTTCTATATGCAGCTGCTGATCGTGTTTGCGTCGGCTGCGATTTTTCTGGCGGGGATCGGAATCTACGGTGTGATGACTTATTTCGTGATGCAACACATGCGTGAAATCGGCATACGCATGGCTCTGGGAGCGCACCCGACGGATATTCTTGGCTGGGTCGGCAGACTTGGGGTCAAACTTATCTCCAGCGGAATTGCGATTGGAGGGGCACTGTCGCTGGGACTCACACAACTCATCTCGGCGGCACTGTTCGGGGTGAAGTTTTTTGATCCGCTGACGTATCTGGCAGTCGCCCTTGGACTGGCCGCGGTGGCATTTCTGGCTTGCTACATTCCGGCACGACGTGCAACCCGAGTCGATCCCTTGGTTGTGCTGCGCTACGAATAGGAAAGAAGCGGGGCAGAGGGCCGAAGTGAGATGCGCCTCAGCGGGCTGTGGCTCCTGCAGACTTGGGCCTAGAGGCTGTGTTGATGGCGATTCTTGTCTCTGCCGCAATCGCTTCCACGACGCGCTGATCGCCTTGCGTGAACGCGTCGACCTCGGAGCGATATAGCGCCAGCACTGCAGCGACTCCCGACGCGCCTTCGAGCGGGACGGCGAGCGCCGAGCGCAGGGAGGCATGTTTCGCTGGGTCGGCGACGTATCCGGCTTCCACGGACGGGTTTCCGTTGAGGATGATCTTGTGGTTTTGCGCCACCCATCCCACTAGTCCCTCGCCCAGGGGAATTCTCAGCGAAGAAAAGAGACTGAAGTTTTCACCGCTCACGAAATTCGCCGCCAGTTCATCGCCTTTCGGGCAGTAGATCGCCATCGAATCGTAGGGCACCAGGTGCTTCACGCGAATTGCGAGCAGGGAAAAGATGTCTTCGGCATCCAGCGCAGCGGCACGCGTGCGACTGAGTTCGACTATTTCACGGCCCCGCTTTTGTGCAGATGAGATAAGGACGGAGGAGTCCACAGCGAGTGCGGCTGCGTGCGGCGAAGCATCCGGAGCCTCGGCAAAACCGGCGTCCGGCGCCAGGCCACGCTCAACCTTGATGTCGGTCGACAGTTTCGGCGGAGCTTCTTGCGGCTGTTCGTGCGCCAGTTTCTCCAGTTCGATATACCGGCGCTGCAAAATAGCGACGACTTTCGGATCGAAGCTGGTTCCCGCTTCCGACGCCACTTTTGCCATGGCGTCGTTGAGCGGCAACGCCTTCCGATATTGACGGTCGGAAGCCAGCGCGTCGAGGCAATCGACTGCGGTGAGGATGCGAGCGCCGATCGGAATCTGTTCACCCGCGAGCCCATACGGATAGCCGCTGCCATCCCACTTTTCGTGATGTGCGCGCACGATGGGAACGACGGGATACGGGAAGTGCACGTGCTCCAGAATCTCGGCACCGACGATGGGGTGAATTTTCATCTTCTCGAATTCTTCCGGCGTCAGTTTTCCGGGTTTTGAAATAATGTGCTCAGGCACGGCGAGTTTGCCGATGTCATGTAGCACCGACGCCGCTTTGAGCGCCTCTGTCTCGTCTTCGCTTAGGCCCAACTCTTTTGCTAATTCCATTGCGTAGACACGCACCCGCTGCAGGTGCTCGCCCGTAGTTTCATCTTTGGCCTCGATGGCGAGGGCGAGCGCTTCGATTGTCCGCAGATGCAGGTGCAATACCTGTTCGGCGTGCTTCTTCTCGGTTTCGAGCTTGCCGAGGTAGAGGCGATAGGAGCGATACATCAGATAAATCGGAGGCAAGACCAGGAGGGAGGATTGCCATCCGATGCGCGTGTTGAGAAAGTGCACTAGGCCGGCCGCGGCCGCCCCGACCATGTAATAAGGGAACGACCAGAGATAACTATCGGTCCAGACTTTGCGAATCGGCTTTTCTTCGGTGAGCCCGATGATGGTCGACATCGCGGCTGTGTTGCAGGCGAAGTGCGTGACCGCCGCGACCACCAAGGCGAATGGCCCCGGCGTATGCAGCAGCGCCACCACGACCAGTTTGTAAGCGCCGTAAGCGATGCCGCTTGAGACCGTAACCTGCGACAGATTGAAGATCAGCTGAACTGGTTTGAGTTGGCGCGCCGGCTTCCAGTAAAACTGGCCGAGCGTACTTGCCAGTCCGATCAGCAAGGTCTCCGGTAGGCTGAGCTCGAGAATGCCGAGCAGCGTGAACAGAAAATTCACCGACAGCGTTCCCTCGATGCCGGGAAGGCCGACCTTAAGCGACGAGGCCAGCAGGGCCGCGATCAGATAGCAGCTGAACTTTAGCGGGTCACCCGATTGCCAGTGGAGCGCGGCGAACACCAAAAAGGCACACGCCGCCAGTGCCAGCCCGGCGATGAAGACACGCGCGCCCGTGGAGCGGATCGACATGAGGAAGTGCTTAGATTTTCAACGATTTGGAGGGAACTGTCCGCGCAAAACTGGGAGCACCGGTTACGTTGGTTTGCTTGAACCATCAACAGCTTACGGTTGTCGGCAGGGAATCCCGCGAAACCTCGTCAAGCTGAGACGGGACAATCTGTCCCGCCCACGCTGCGGTGGGACAAAAGCGCCCGTAGTGCTTCGCAACAAATGGTTGTAACCCATTGATAATTAACGGTCACAATGAGGACACCTTGGTGTTTTACCTGCACTTACCAAGGCCACTTGGGGATCGTTACGCGCCGGTAGGCGCCTTTGAAATTGGGGGAATCATGAAGAAGGCTGTGCTTCTGTTCTTGGTCGCCGCGGTGACGGTCGTCTACGCCGACGACTCCAAGGTGGCACCCGAGCTGCGCGGGTACAAGTCCAACCAGCAGGTGCGAATCATCGTGCAGTACGCGCCGGGAACTCAGGTCAATTGCAACAACCTGCTGGGAATCGTGAACTGCCTGGTCAACGATGTCGTGAAACTTGGCGGCTCGATTCTCGCGCCCTTGCCGATCGTCAACGGCGTAGTGGCTTTGCTGGACGGTCCCGGCATCGCGAACCTCTCGAACAACTCTAAAGTTGTGTACATCACTTCTGACCGCATTCTGACTCCGACGCTGAGCAATGCCGCGCCTGCCGTTAACGCATTTGCCGCGTGGCAGTCGGGTTATACCGGGGCGGGAGTTGGAGTGGCGCTGATCGATAGCGGAGTGAGCAGCCATCCCGATCTGAATGGCGGATTGCTTGGGCTTTCGCGCGTGGTGTGGAACCAGAGTTTTGTCACGGGCAACGCCAGCGCTAATGATCAATACGGGCATGGGACGCACATCGCCGGACTGATCGCGGGCAACGGCGCCAGTTCAACCGGTTCGACGTATTCGAAGGAATTTAAGGGCATCGCGCCGCAGGCCAGCATCGTCAACCTGCGAGTTCTGGACCAGAACGGCGCCGGCACCGATAGCGGCGTCATTGCCGCTATCAACACTGCGATTACGCTGAAGCCGCTTTTCAACATTCGCGTCATCAACCTGTCGATGGGGCGGCCGGTATTCGAAAGCTACAAGCTAGATCCCGTTTGCCAGGCTGTGGAAGCCGCTTGGAAGGCCGGCATCGTGGTGGTGGTTGCAGCCGGAAACAACGGCCGCTATCAGCCGACCGACGGATATGCCACGGTGACCTCGCCGGGAAACGATCCTTATGTGATCACCGTGGGCGCGATGAAGACGATGGGTACGCCGACGCGCGTGGATGACCTGATCGCCAGCTACAGTTCGAAGGGCCCGACCGCGGTCGATGCCATCGCTAAGCCGGATATCGTTGCTCCCGGCAACCTGCTGGTTTCGTTGGAGGCGCCGAACTCGACGCTCTATAACCAGTACCCGGGCAACCGCGTTCCGAACAGCTTTTATATCAACGGAGGAAACTCGGCTTCGTCGTCCACTTACTTCACGCTGAGCGGCACGAGCATGGCAGCGGGCGTGGTCAGCGGCGTGGTCGCTGATCTTCTGCAGAAGAGCCCGAGCTTGAATCCGGACCAGGTGAAGGCGCGCCTGATGAAGACGGCGTGGAAGTCCTTCCCGGCATTCAGCAGCACGACCGATCCCGACACCGGCATTACCTACACCGATCAATATGACGTGTTCACGGTCGGTGCGGGATACGTCGATGTAGAAGCGGCGATGGCGAGCACAGATGTCGCCAAGGGCACGGCAATGTCGCCTACGGCGTCGTACGATTCGAAGAGCGGAAACGTCTATCTGAACGACAGCTCGACGGCTGTGTGGAATACGTCGGCGACCTGGTCGAATGCGGCCGTCTGGGGATCGTCAGAGTTCGTCTCCGGCGCGCCTTCGACGACCATGACCGGCAGCAACGCGCTATGGGGCAGCAATGCCTTGTGGGGCAGCAATGCGCTCTGGGGCTCGAATGCGCTGTGGGGCAGCAACGCGCTCTGGGGGTCGAATGCCTTGTGGGGCAGCAATGCTCTGTGGGGAAGCAACGCGCTATGGGGCAGCAACGCCAGCGCGGGCGAACAATAATCCAATCGAAAGCCCGGGAAGAGGGCCGCGACTTAGTTCGCGGCCTTTTGTTTTTCGCCGATTTGTTGTGGCGGTGTGCCGGCAACCTTACGCAAGGCGGCGTCCAGTTCGTCAGGGTGGAATCCGAACGGCCCCGGCTTGCTTTTGTACGCGACTTTGCCGCTGGCGTCGACTAGATACAGGCGATCAGGCCACGCAGTGTAGGCGCTCTCGGTTGAGTTGCCGAATTCGTCGAGCAGCGCGGGAATCTCGATGCCCAGTTTGCGCACGCAGGCTCCCGCTACGAATGCCCGCTCATTCTCATCGCGCGGGCTGGCGAAGACGACTTTGTCCTTGATGTTCGACTCCATCTGCCACACGTCGCTGGGATGCGCTTCGGTGATGTACACCACGAGAAACGCGACGCGATTCTTGTACTGATCGTAGAGCTTGTTGAGAGCGGGAACCTCCCGCCGGAAGGGCGGTCAGGTGTAGCTGCCAAAGACGAGCACGACCGGTTGGCCCTGCGCGGTGTGCGAAGACAACTGCACCCGGGCGGACTTATCGAGTTTCGTCAGGGTGAAGTCGGGAGCGCGATCTCCGACCTGCAATGTGCCGGCGCGGGCACGAAGCCACAGGGTTTCAAAGGGAAACACTAAAAAGGCCACCGGCCCCGGAATGCGCGCCATCACGCGCGCAAACTGCTCCGGAGGACGGCGCATAACGCGGTAGATGCCGATGCAGCCGACGATCCATAGCAGCGCCAGGACACAAAGCGTCGCCATGATCCGCCTCAGCACACGCTGAAATTTGGAGTTCAATTTCCCCCACTACCCACGCTGCACTTGGTGCAGGGATTATATGGAAGCGGGAAAGGACATCAATAATTGGAAAGTAGTAGTCGAGAGCGCGGGCGCTTACGGCTCAATCGTGGCCTCGTCCACCAGCATGATTGGGATGCCGTCTTTCACCGCATAGACGCGATGGCACTGTGTGCACTTCAGGCTCTCAGGGCTCTGCCGGTATTCAAGCTCCTGCTTGCAGGCGGGGCAGACCAGCATGTCGAGGAGATCTTTGGCGATCATGGGGAGCATTTTACGACGCCGGAGGTATTTTCACCACGGAGACACGGAGGCACGGAGGAAGAATTCTTGATTGTTGATTTTTGATTGTTGAATAAAAGCGCCGGGCTCCGGGTTTCCAATCATCAATCAACAATCATCAATCAACAATTCTTTCTCTTGCCTCAGTGCCTCCGTGGTGATCAATCCGTGTAAGATTTAGGTCGAAAACTATGTCGGCAATCATTCTTGACGGAATCAAAATCGCGCAGGATATTCGCAGCGAAGTCGCCGCGGAGGTGAGGGTTATGGCGGCTTCTGGCGTACGCCCCGGGCTCGCTGTGGTGCTGGTGGGGCACAATCCCGCGTCGGAGATTTACGTGCGGGGCAAGGTGAAGGCCTGCGAGGAAGTTGGAGTTCATAGCGAGAAGTTGACGCCGCCGGAGACTGCGACGACGGCCGAATTGCTGGCGCTGATCGCGGAACTGAATGCGCGCGATGACATCGATGGGATTCTGGTGCAATTGCCTCTGCCGCCGAAGGTGGACTCGAAAAAAGTTTTGCTCGCCGTCGATCCCGCGAAAGATGTGGATGGGTTTCATCCCATGAACGTTGGATTCCTGTCGACGCAGCGGCCGGGGCTGGTGCCGTGTACACCGGCCGGATGCATGGAGATTCTGAAGCGCAGCGGGGTCCAGATTGCGGGACGCGAGGCGGTTGTGGTCGGGCGTAGCGACATTGTGGGCAAGCCTGCGGCGATGCTGCTGCTCAACGCGAACGCCACGGTGACGGTTTGCCACTCGAAGACGCACGATCTGTCCGGAGTTTGCCGCAGGGCGGACATTCTGGTTGCTGCCATTGGCCGCGCGGGGATGATCACGCGCGATTTCGTGAAGCCCGGAGCCGCCGTGATCGACGTTGGCATGAATACTGTGACCGATGCGGCGGAGTTCCAGAGATTTTTTGCCGGCAACGCGAAGAGGGAAGAGACGTTCCGCAAAAAGGGATCGACGCTTATCGGCGATGTGCATCCGGAAGTCGCCGAAGTGGCTGGATCGCTGACGCCAGTGCCCGGAGGGGTAGGGCCGCTCACCATCGCCATGCTGATGTTCAACACGGTGAAGGCGGCGAAAATGAGGAGAGGCAGCGGGGTGGCGGAATTATCGCGAGCCTAGATTTACCACGGAGGCACAGAGACACGGAGAAAGATTGTTGATTTCTTGATTGTTGATTGTTGAATAAAGGCCCTTTGGGCCGGAGTGGGTTTCAATCAACAATCATCAATCAACAATCAGAAATTGTTTTCTCCGTGTCTCTGTGCCTCCGTGGTGAAACGCCCTTGAACAACTCATGCTCAAAGTCGGCCTCACCGGCGGAATTGCTTCCGGAAAATCCGTAGTCGGCGAAATGTTCGTTGCGCTGGGCGCGCACCTGGTGCAGGCGGACCGGATTGCGCATTCGCTCATGCAGCCCGGAGAGCCTGTTTACAACGAAGTAGTACGGCATTTTGGGCGGGAGATTCTGAATCCCGACGGCAGCGTCAACCGCGCCAAGTTGGCCGAGGCGGCGTTTGGGCCGGCGAACGCGCAGGGGCAGCGCGCTTCGAGGATTGAAGAGTTGAACCGGATTGTGCATCCGGTGGTGATTCGCAGCCAGGATGAGTGGATGGAGGCGATTGGCCGGCAGAATCCTCAGGCAGTTGCCATCGTCGAGGCGGCGCTGATTCTCGAGGCGGGGGCGGCGAAACGCTTCGACAAGCTGATCGTCGTCACCTGCAACACCGAACAGCGCGCCGAGCGCTTTGCCGCCCGGCAGAAGATCGATCTCGAGTCCGCTAGAAAAGAAGTCGCACGGCGCATGGCCGCGCAGCTTCCAGATGAAGAAAAGATCAAAGCCGCCGATTTCGTGATCGACAACTCAAGTGAACTAGAACACACGCGAAAAGCAGTCTCAAGCATCTGGGACCAGCTCGAGTTGGCCGCGAAATCGAAGTAGCCGACTGACGCGACCGTTGTCATTTCAAACACTGGAGCCGCCCGACCGCGACCCGCAGGTGCGTCTCTTTCAGGCATTGTTTAAAATCGAAGTGGACCTTTTTAACCTCCAAAAACGTATCTAGACGAAGGTTTTTGTTCCGGATGGTTTATCTATGAAATATGTTCGGCCGTTGATTCTGGCGCTGGCCATCGCCGGCGGGTTCTTTTACTTCACGACATGGCGCTCACACACGCAGTCGAGTGCGGCGCATGCGCCGAACTGGCTGAGCCAGCCGGACCACGTGGAGATTACCGAAGCCGCGCCCGGCGAGCCTCTGGACGGCGAAGAGCAGAACAATATTTCCGTCTATCGGAAGAATATTCCGTCGGTCGTCAACGTAACCTCGCGCGCCATGACCTTCGACTTTTTCTACGGGCTGGTTCCGCAGGAAGGGCAAGGCTCGGGATTTGTGATCGACAAGGAAGGTCACATCCTGACGAACTATCACGTCATCGCCGAGGCGCGACAGGTCGAAGTGACGCTGCACAATCGCAAGAAGTTTAAGGCGACCGTGGTGGGCACGGACCCCGCGCACGATCTGGCCGTGATTCAAATCAAGGCGTCGGATCTGGTTCCCGCGGTACTTGGGGATTCGCGCAATCTTCAGGTAGGCCAGAAGGTATACGCGATCGGGAACCCATTTGGCCTTGCTGGCACGATGACGCGCGGGATCGTGAGTTCGATTCGTCCGGTGCGCGAGCCGAACGGCGCGATGATTGATGAGGCGATTCAGACCGATGCCGCGATCAATCCCGGGAATTCGGGCGGTCCGCTGATGAACTGGCACGGAGAAGTGATCGGCATCAACACGATGATTCTTTCGAATTCGAATCAGAGTGCGGGCATTGGTTTCGCTATCCCGATCAATACCGCGAAAGCTGTGCTGAACGATCTGATGACGCTGGGGCGCGTGCGGCGTCCGGCGCTGGGCATCAGCACGATTCCGATCAGCCCGGAACTTGCCGAGGAGATTGGATTGCCCGCCGACTACGGATTGCTGATTGTGCAGGTCACTCCCGGCGGATCGGCGGACCTGGCAGGGCTGCGCGGCGGGACCGAGCGGGCATATCTGGGCAATATTCCGATCATGCTAGGCGGAGATTTGATTATCGCCATCGACGGCGAAAAAGTGCAGGATCAGGACGATCTCTCGCAGATGATGAACAACCATCGCGCCGGCGACACGGTGACGATCACGATTTACCGGAATAAGAAGAAGATGGACGTGAGCGTGGCGCTGGGTGAAGCGAGACAGCAAGTCTAAGGGCGGGCGTCGGGCCTTAGCCTTCGGGCTTTAGCCCTCAGACCGCAGGCTTTGTCATTCTGAGCGGCATGAGCGCACGCGGGTGAAGTCGAGGAATCCCTGCTCGCGGGACCGTCGCTTGGGAATCTCACACCCAAAATTTTACTTGCACTGAGATTCCGCCCCCGCTCGTGAAAATGCGGGGCTTCGGAATGACGTCGTTCGGGAGCGCCGAATAACGACTACTGCGCCGGCTGAATTCCTACTGCCTCGTATAGCTTCCCGCTATCGTAAAGCGTCCCGTCTTTCATCACCGTGCGGCATCGGCGGATGTCGCTCATGTGCTCAGCGGGATTTCCGTCCACTAATAAGAAGTCGGCGCGCTTTCCCGTTCCGACCGAGCCCAATTCCTTTTCCTGCTTCAGCAGTTTCGCCGCGTTGTAGGTTGCGATCTGCAAAGACTTCAGCGGCGGAATCCCTGCTTGCACCTCAAGTTCGAGTTCGCGATGCAGCATCACGCCCGCGATCGCATCGGTGCCTGCGAGGATGGGCACTCCCGCGTCGTACATGCGCCTGGTCATGGCCAGCATGGAGCGGTAAGAATCTTTGTAGAGTTGGTCATTTTCCGGCGTCACCGGAAGCCCACCGGAGTAGGCAGCGCGCTGGATCTGCGCGGGAAGGCGAGTGAGCATGGGCGCGAAGTCTGGCGAGGCTTGCCCGGGACGGCCGGTGAACATGCCTTCGAACGTCGCCATGGTGACGTCGACCGTCGTGTGATGATCGAGCAGAAGCTGAATGAAGTCGTTGACCGGTTTCGATCGCAGGTCGAGCTTCGCGGCGTTGGTTCCGACGGCGGTAAAGCGCTCAGGCGTGCGCGTATCTTTGACCTGGCCCGCGAGAAAGTTCAGGAAGATGAAATTGATGTGCTGGATTTCGTCCGCGCCGTCTTGGACGAATTGCGCCGCGGTCATGCCGTTGGGGATGTGGCCGCTGACGCGTAGTCCGCGGGAATGGGCGAGTTGCACGATCCCGGGAACGAGTTCCGGCTTGAGCGAGCTATAAAGCTTGATCTGGACATAGCCGAGATCGGCATAGCGATTGACCGCCGCCGCAGCTTGGTCGGCGTTGTCGGCATAGAGTCCGGTGGGCGCCTGGAATTCGCTGTGGCCGTCGATGAATCCGGACTTCCACATGCGCGGCCCAATGGTCGTGCCCGAGTTCCATTGATCCTGCAGGTGCTTGAGTTCGTCGATGTCGTTGCCCATGTCGCGCACGGTGGTGACGCCGCTGGCGATATTCAGGATGCCGTCTAGGGCCTGCGCATGCGCGTGCATGTCGAACAAGCCTGGAAGAAGGGTTCTGTTGGCGCCGTCAATGCGCTGGGCATCGGCAGGAACCTTGATGGAGGATGAAGGGCCGACCGCAGTGAAACGCTCTCCGGAGACGACGACGGTCTGATCGTCGAGCATAGTTGCGTGCTCGGAGTCGAACAGGCGCACGTGCTCAATGGCGACCGGGTGCGCGGGATGCTGGACCAGATCTTTGGCCAGGCGCGCGTAGCGCTCGTCGCGCGCCTTGAGATCGATCTGATAGAGCTGGTCGTTGGTTTTTTCCCAGCCCTCGCGCATCAGCGCAAACCACTTTCCCGGCGAGCCGAAGAAGTGCATCTCGTCGTCGAGCCAGACGGTTTGCGGCTCGAATGAGAGGCCGGTAATGCCGTATTCGGTGACATGCATCTTTTCGCCGTGATCGTCGAGGTTTACGTCGGTCATGCGCTCGAGGCGAGCCTCGCCGGCGGGATAGAGCTTCACGGCTGAGCCATGCGCCTTCACCAGCGCCGCGACTAGAAACGCGAGCTCCGCAGCGGCACCGTTGTTGCTGACGTAGAACGCTCCCGCGGGAGCGTGCCCGTCTTCGGCGGTGCTCTTCCAGTGCGCGACTCCGTCTTTGATTTCGAAGTGTTCATCGACGGGAGCTTTTAAGTAGTCGTTGCCGGTCTCGTCGACGCGAAGCGGGAGACTGTTGGCGTCGAGAACATAGACGGATGAGACCTTGGGGCCGCGTCCGCGGTCGTTGAATTCAAATTGACTCTCGACGCGGCCGTCGGTCTGGTAGGTGTCGATTTCGTGGCCGGAGACGGTGCCGTTTGACGAGATCGTGTAGCGAATCGTTATGGGGCCGGCTGCAACAGCCAGCGCCTGTAGGTTGACGATCAGGGCGGCAAGAAGAACCATGCGAAAGGTGCGCATGGGCGAGCATTGTAAACCCAGGCGTCGGGCTTCGGGCGTTAGCCCTCAGCCCCAGACCCAAAACCCAAGACCTCAGACCCGAGACCTATCCGCAGGCACGGCTTATTGAATTGTTGAGTGCAAGCCCGTGACGGCCGAAGCCTGACGCCCGACGCCCGCTTTGATCAGAAGTCATATCTGAGCGAGAGCGTGGCCGAGTTGCTTTGGAAATCGCGCGCCACGAGTGGTGCGGGCAGGAACTTCTCGTTGTAGTCGTAGTATCCCCAGGCCGTTTTCCAGAACAGGCCTTTGGCCAGATTCACGTCGATCGCGGCCGTAGGCCGATGATAGTTGAAGCCGAGCGAGGTGAGGATGGTCGGGTCGGCGAGGGTTGGGGTGAAGCCGCTGGTGCTGGTGATGTTGTAGCCGGCATTCACGGTGACGCGGGGCTGCGGCTTGAACATGAAGTTGGTGTAGCCGTAATGAATTTTCTGGGTGTACAGGGAGATAGCCGAGAAGTAAGATCCGCCGCTGCCGCAAGTTGTCGAGTTCACTGGCGGGGTGGTCGTGGTCACATAGCAGATGTTTGTCGTGGAGAAAACATCATCGTAGTTGTAGCCAAAGTCGAATCCGTACTTGGGCTTCGGGTTGATGGCAGTGGAGAAACCGTAATTGCGGTTGTGCTCGCGGTGCAGGATGGTGGGCACGTTGTCGCGGCTCTCGAAGATGTTCACGGTTCCGGAAAGATCGAGCCACGGACGCGGCTTGTAATTCATGCGGCCCTTGTAGTGCTGCAAATTGCGCGGCGAGATGCGGGTGGGCGCGTTGTCGGCAGAGAAAATTTCCACGTCGAAGGTGCCGCGCAGATTGTCCATGGGCCGCGCCGTGACCCCGGCCAGCATGGAATGGGCGTGAATGTCGAGCGTTTCGTTGTCGCCGTCGGTGACAGGGATGTTGCAGACGCCATTGACGAGGGTCACAGAGGCGCAGGGGCCGCGGGCGGCGAGCGTTGGGTAGTACGTCTGACTCTGGAAGTCGAAGAAGTTGTTGTTAATCTCGCGCGCTTCGTAGCGGTAGCCGAGATGCCCGGTGACGCGCCGGGTGAAGTCGTATTCCAGTTCGAAGGTATTCATCTTCGAGTTCTGGCGAAGAAAGTCAAAGCGCTGGTCCTGCGTCAAGTCGGCGCCGGAGGCCGCGGCGTGCTGCGGGCAGGTGGGGCCGGTGTCGGTTGTGCAGGTGGTGGGATCGTAGGTGTTGGGCGCGGTCAGCATGTTTGCGGCGTAGAGATCGGTGGTGGCAAGGTTCCACACGCCCGGAATGCGGAAATTCGAGAAGCGGAAGGTATCGACCAGGCGGAACTTTTCGGTGACGTGTACGGTCGCGCCGAAATCGGCATTGCTGACGATACGTTTGGCGCTGGCAGGACCATTGATCGTGCTTCCAACCCCGCTGGTACGGGAGATGAAGCCGGCAAAATTCTCAAACCAGTTCGTAACGTCGGTTTGCGAGGAGTTGTAAGAGGCGCGCGCCGACAGATCCAGATTATGGAAGTAGCGCGACTGAAATGTGATCTGTTCGGTCGGATACGAAGTGCGAACCGGCGCCCAGCGGTTGTAAGAAAGATAGCCGTTGCAGTTGGCGGCCATGGTCGGCGGAGTGGTGGTGGGGTCGGAAACGGGTGCGGCGCAAGGCTGCTTGGCGGGCAGGTTGTAGCTGATGCCGGGATCAACCGGAGTTCCATTGGACAGCTGGAAGATGAAACTTTGATCGGCCCAGCTGGTGTCCCCTTTGTAGTACTGCAGGAACTGGTCATAGCTTATGTTGGTGCGGGGCAGAAGTTTTACGTCGACGCCAAACTGGTACCCGTCAAGCAGGGTGCGCGTGTTCTGGAAGAGTTCGGTGTCAGTGCCCTGATGCACGGAGCTGAAGGCGGGCCCTTCCATGTTGTTTCGCGTGAAACTCAGGCGGAAGCGCACTGCCGATTGCGGCAACAGGGTGAGCTTGTAGTCGTACATGCGGCGCACGGTGTCGAACAGGTGAGGTGAATCATTGACCTGCACGTATTGGTTGGCAGGATTCAGCGGGTTGGCCAGGTCGTTGTAGTCGAAAAAATTGTGATCGCGGCGGAAACTGGCATTGAAGTCATACCACTTGTTTTTCGACATGCGCATGCGCATGGCATTTTCCGGGTCGCCACCCCATCCGAAGCTCGACAGAAACAGATTGTCGAAAAGCATGCCCTGATGGTCGAGCGAGCGCACGTTGAGTTCCTGGCTGAGCAGGCGCGGGCCCTGCTTCTCGTTGACGAACGTGTCGTAGACGCCCTGGCTGCCCAGATTGTTGACGAAACGGTAACCCAGTTCGAACGAGCCCTGATAGTGGTAGTCGCCGTTGTCTACGCCTTCGCTGGGCTTGGAAGACGAGCTTTGCGCGAAAGCCAGCCCCGGGCAAAAGGCGGCAAGCAGGAGGAACAAACCGACGAGTCGATTGCTGCTCGGACGAGGCGCGATCAGTTCTTGGCTGGCCATGATTGTTCTCTCCTACTTGAAGAAGAATGCGTCGAAGTTCGAGCCGTGAATCGAGGTGTGGCACATGGTGCACGCCGAATATTTCTGGCTCTGGTTGTGGAACGTGGGAATCGGGGGCACGCCGGCGTCGGTGGTGAGCGTGTGGCACTCCAGGCAAAGCAGGTTGACCTGCGCCCGCTTGAGCAGCCGCGGATTGGGCGAGCCATGCGGCGTATGGCACGCCACGCAGCCTTCGGTCTTGACCGGCTCGTGCTCGAACGAGAAGGGACCGGCCTTGTCGGCGTGGCACTTGAAGCACACCTGGTCCTGCGCCGCCGTCGCCCGCAGTTGCTTGGTCAGGAAGCCGCCGTGCTGGTTGTGGCAGTCGGTGCACTGAACTAAGCCCTGGTCGACGCGATGGCGGAAGGGGCGCGAGAAATCCTGCTTCACCTCCGTATGGCAGCCATAGCAGAGTTCCGGCTGCTTCTCGACCAGGAGGTATTGCGGCTCCTTGGCGTGATGCGGCGAGTGACAGGAGACGCAGTTCACGCCATTCTGGTTGTGTTCGGAGCGGTCGAAGTTAGCGTGTTCCTCTCCATACTCGTGGCAAGTCAGGCAGCGCTTGCTGACTTCTTTCGGATCGGCATCGGCGAAGCGGAAGATTTTCGTCTTGTCGCCGCCGCCATCTACGTGCGCCTGGCCGGGCCCGTGGCAGCCTTCGCAGCCGTGCGCGCCGGTCTCGGGACCCTTCAGCGTAGTTTTCCAATGCGGCGTGTTCTCGAAGTTCTTGTAGATCTCTTCGTGGCAGGTCTTGCAGGTCTCGGACCCGACATAGCGCGAGTCAGTCGACGCCGGCGGCGTTTTGGCGCTACGATCGGCGGCTGCGCCCGCCCCCACCAACAGCAGGACAGCGGCGACCGTAAGAGAAGCTGCGAGCCCGATTCGATGCGGCGATTTCATCTTGTCTGCTCCTTCCGCGTATTTTTCCGGAGCCCAGCGCTTGTGTGATATGCGCTGGCGTGATTATCGGAATAACCGCGCGCCAGACATAGGCTGAACTGCGGTCGGCGACGTAACCATTGGACATGTCGGTTTCAATCTGGAACGAATCCGTAGTGCGGCATGCGCCCGTGCTGCGTTTGTCTCCGCGATCCCAATCAGCTATGCTGTTCTCCTGCCTATGACTGCCGTCCTTTAATTCCGCCATCTGCAAACTGGGCGCAAACCGATGTCTACGTGTGCGCCCGCGCCTGAACTTTCCGAAAATTAGAAAGGATTTAAGTCATGCAATTTGTGGATCAGGCACTGGCTCGTCGCCTAGAGTCGGTCGAGGAGATGCCGCAGGTTTTTTATGCGCGCATATTCCAGAAAACGCGCCCTGAAATCGGAGCCGCCGAGGAGGAAATCTGCGGCGGCCACATGATCTTTGCCGGCCTCGGCTCGCCCATCGGACGGGCCACCGGAGCAGGGCTGGATCGTCCGTTTACCGCGGAAGACCTGGACCGTGTGGAGGAGTTCTATCGATCGAAAAACGCTCCGTCGCAAGTCGATCTTTGTCCCATGCACGGGCCCGAGGTCTTTGAAATGTTCAAGCAGCGGGGCTACGCGATCGCGGAGCTAAACAATGTTCTCTACCGCAAGCTGGACGCGGGAGAGAGCTTTCCTGCGCCTCCGGCGGGATGCGTGATCCGCCGCAGTCCTCCCGAGGAAGCGGAAGCGACGGGAGCGATCGTCGAGAGCGCATTTTTTCCCGAGGGCGCGCCCGAAGCCTACCGCGGGCTGATTGCTCCGCTTTATCAGATGGAGAATGCGCTCGCGTTCGTGGCTGCGATTGACGGCAAGCCCGTGGCGTGCGGAACGGGACTCGTCATACCGGAGCACCGCGTCTTTGCCCTGTGCGGCGCGGGCACTCTGACCGAGTATCGCGGGCGCGGACTGCAAACCGCACTACTCCGCGCGCGCATGAGCGCGGCGCTGGCCGCCGGATGCGAGTATGCCGTGGTGGTTACGCAGGGAGGCAGCACATCGCAGCACAACGCGGAGCGGCTAGGCTTCCGGGTCGCCTACAGCAAGGTCACGGTGATCAAGACCGTGTCCCCGTCTTGAGACGTGTCTACAAAAAAACTGGCGGCGTTGCGCAGGCAGCGCCGCTCAGTGCATATTCGCAAGATGACGATCGAGAGTCCTACGCTGCGGGGAAAGCACGTCCTGCTTGAGCCGCTTGATCTTCGACACGTTGACGGTCTAGCGGCCGCATCCGCGGGAGACAAGTCGCTGTATCAATGGAGCCCGGTTCCGCAGGGCAGGGAAGAAGTTGAGGAATACGTCGCGACCGCGCTGGCCTGGCGCGACGAGGGTACCGCTGTCCCTTTCGCCATCGTGAGCGCGAGTGACGGCGCGGTAATTGGCTCGACGCGTTTCTTCAACCTCGAGCGCTGGGCGTGGCCGCCGGGCCACGCTTCCTATGGCCGAAATATTCCCGATGCGTGCGAGATCGGCTACACATGGCTGTCGCACGCGGCAATTCGCACCCCCGTAAATACGGAATCGAAGCTGCTGATGCTGACCCACGCCTTCGAGACGTGGCGGATGCTGCGGGTCTGCTTCCACACCGACGCGCGCAATCAGCGATCGCGCGCGGCGCTGGAGCGCATTGGAGGAAAGTGCGAAGGCATCCTACGCGCCCACCGCATGGCGGCCGACTTCATTCCCCGCGATTCGGTGCGTTACTCGATCATCGCGGCGGAGTGGCCCGAGACGAAACAACGCCTGCTCGCGAGGCTGAATCGCTAACTGCGAATCGAAATTTCCCGTCCACGAACCGCGCGCGGTTAGGCGCTGCGCGCGGAAACCATCGGATTCAACGGCAGGGCAGGCGAAGCCAGGAATTCGGGAACGATTCGCGTGCGGCGCGCGGAAGGCTTGTCGGCGTTCTTGCCTTCAGTTTTTCCCTCAACCTTCGCTAGCAACGCCTCAGAGATCGTCTCCCCGAACTCGGCCAGGCGATCGTCACTCTCATCACCCATCGCTGCCAAACTCCCCATCCGTACCGACACCAAGGGAACGCGGAATTCGCGCGGCGGCGTCGAGTCAACCGCAACCACGCCCTCAATGCCGCGCTGCTGAAGTTGGCTCGCCAGACGGCCCCAATCGGATTCGTCCTCGATCACTGCGAGCGCCAGCAGGTATCCGCGATCGCGCAGATGCCGCTCCATGCCGGCAACGATCTGCCCGACCGTGCGCTTGCCGAAGTCGCGGCTCACGACGGCGACCAGGTGAGTGCGCTTGCTGCGCAGGGAGCGTGCGGTGAAACTCGGCTGGTAGTTCAGTTCGGCGGCCGCGCGAAACACGCGATCCCTGGTGTGCTGCGGAATCGCCCAGGACGCGGGCGTGCAATTCAGCACCGCGGAAACCGAGCATGGGGCCAGCCCCACCCGGTTGGCGACATCTTTCAAATTGGCCGTCTTCTGAATCGGCATCGGTTGCTCCTCTCGTTTGTCGTCGTTGGTCTGATGGTGTGAGCGCAAAAAGGGTGAAAATGTGTGACGACATTGTCGAAGGAACGCTTCGTCGAAGAAACGATTCGCCTGAAGAAAAGCTTCGGAGTTTTGCCAACCAGGAGCGTTCGGCGTCCCGATTCCTTTCGCGACGCTGCGAAAGGAATACGTAGACTGAGCGAGTTTCGAGAGTTAGTCCAACGCAAAAATCAGATCGGCATGATGCGTCCGGCATCTGCATCAGAACGGCTCCTCCGAGCCTGACTAAGGAACCTCGCGCTGGACACCTGCGGGGGACACCAGCGCGGTGTCCGGGCCGGAACCGTATGTTAGGATTGAGCTTGCTTGCGTTGGGCGCTTAACTCAGCGGTAGAGTGCCATCTTCACACGGTGGAAGTCATAGGTTCGAATCCTATAGCGCCCACCAGCTGCTCCCTCACAATGCCATGGGCGATCCGAACGAGTATCAGTGCGGCCAGGCCGCGCCAACTCTCGCCCCTCGGCACCAAAAAGCGGGCCCGTAGCTCAAGCGGATAGAGCATCGGATTTCTAATCCGAGGGTTGCAGGTTCGATTCCTGCCGGGCCTACCAACACTCGACTTTGTCCTACTTGTTTTCCCTGATGACGACTCGGGAAATCCTCTGCCAACCCCTTTTTGTGCGGCTGTATCCAACTCGCCGCGGTTCTGATCAGGATTCCGAGGAGGAGACATGAGCATCTGGACAATTCTGTTTGTGATTCTGCTGATCGCGTGGCTGGGCGGCTTTACCGTATTCCATGTAGCGGGCGGACTGATTCACTTGCTGCTCGTCTTCGCCCTGATCTCGCTGGTGCTGCACTTCGTGATGGGCAGAAGAGCCGTTTAAGAAGACTCTCTAGCGCGGGGAAGCGGTTCGGAGAACCTGCCGAATCTGCTTCCTCTTCCCAATTTTCATTCCCTGAGAATCGTGCCAGCCGGCCGCAGCGACTTGAGCCGCCGCATTGCTATCCGCCGCTCCAGAACGATAAAATAACTCGTACACATCTTCTCCGCTATTATCCCAAGCATTTTTTGAAACCAGAGTTCCTGCGGGCAAGGAGTGTGCGACCCCGAGGAGCAGAGCAGCCATCTGCCTGCCCGAATTCTTTCGGACGGAGCTGGACTTGAAAAAAGGCACGACCGCGGTGATCGTAGGCGCGCAGTGGGGCGACGAGGGCAAAGGGAAGATCGTCGACGTGTTGTCGGAGAGCTTCTCGGTAGTAGCCCGCTATGCCGGAGGACACAACGCCGGCCACACCGTCATCATCAACGGCAAGAAATTTGTTTTGCAGCTTGTGCCCTGCGGCGTGCTGCGGCCGGGATGCCGCAGCGTAATCGGCAACGGCGTCGTCCTCGACCCGCTGGCGTTTTTGAAAGAAGTCGGAGCGCTGCGCCAGGCTGGCGTGAACGTCGACGGGCATCTGTTCGTTTCGAACCGCGCGCACGTAATCCTGCCGTATCACCGCATGATCGAGTTGGCCTCTGAAAATGCGCCCGGACGGGTGAAGATCGGCACAACCTCCCGCGGTATTGGCCCTGCCTACGAAGACAAAATGGGACGCCGCGGCCTTCGTGTAGGCGATCTGCTCGACTCGCAACTGCTCAAAAAGCACATTGAAAATGCCGTGCGCGAGAAAAACATGATTGCGCACGCGCTGTTCAACTCCGAACCGCTCGACGCCGACAAAATGTACGCCGAATACGCCAAGGCGGCGGAGCAGGTCGCGCCGTTCGTCTGCGACACGGCAGTTCTACTAAACAAAGCGCTGGCTGACGGCGAATCGATTCTGTTCGAGGGCGCGCAAGGCACGATGCTCGATATCGATCACGGAACCTATCCGTTTGTGACGTCGTCAAGCGCGACATCGGGGGGCGCGGTGATCGGGACGGGCGTAGCTCCGAACGCGATCAAGTCGGTGATCGGAATTACCAAGGCATACTGCACGCGAGTCGGCGAAGGGCCGTTTCCGACCGAAGAAAAGGGCGCCGTCGGCGACGAGATTCGCAAGCGCGGCAACGAATTTGGCGCGGTCACCGGTCGTCCTCGCCGCACCGGATGGCTCGACATGCCGCTGCTGCGCTACTCCGGCATGATCAACGGAACCTCGTGGCTGGTGGTAACCAAGCTCGATGTGCTCGACCAGCTGGCCGAGATTCCCATCTGCATGGGATACACGATCGACGGAAAAAAGACGACCGACGCCCCCGCGCAGGCCAGCGACTGGGAAAAAATCGAGTGCATCTACCAGAAGCTGCCGGGCTGGCAGTCCTCAACCGAGGGCATCACCGAGTATGACAAGCTGCCGAAGGCGGCTCGGGAATACCTGTCGTTTGTCGAGAAAGAATCCCGCGCAAAAGTCGGCATGATCTCGACCGGGCCTGATCGCGACCATACCATCCTTCTGGACGAATTCGTCTCCGAGTTGAAGACGGCGGCGAAGAAAGCCTAGAATGTTCCTCCCCGGCGGTCTTGTATCTTCCAAACCCGCCGGTGAAGGAGCAAGCGATGGTGGTGTTGGCCGTAACTTGGATGGCGAAAGCTGGCCGTGAAACCGAAGTTGCCGCGTTGTTCAGCAAACTGAGCGAGGAAGCCCGCAAGGAGCCCGGCTGCCAAATGTTCCAGGCTCATCGGCACAAGACCGAATCCCGCCGCTTTTTCATTTACGAACAGTACAAGGACGACGCCGCGCTCGAGGCGCACCGCTCCTCTCCGCACTTTCTGCAATACGTCAAAAAAGACCTGCCCAAAATCGGAGACCGAGTGGAAGGTCACCTGTTCGAGCCCCTGCCGTAACCATGTGGCGCGGGCGCCCCCGCCCGCGACTCTCGCAGCAAGTTGTTATTGCGACTTCTTTGTTTCCTGGGGCTCGCTCTTAGCAGCCCCACCCCTGACGTACAAAATGCTCTTAGTTCCCCCGTCGCAGCCCCCAACTACTTTCCCATCGCCTTCTTTGCCTTTGTCGACGATGTCGAGTGTGTAGCCGGTTACGTTCTTCGCGTCCAGCTTCTTGGCAATTTCCGACTTCAGGTCCTCGCAGGATTTTCGAGCGGTTTGAGTGGTTGAGGCGGCTTGCTCCGTCTGCGCGAATGCGCAGGAACAGGCGAGTAACAGCATGGCGGCCAGAGTCTGAGTTTTCACGTGGATCTCCTCGATGCATCCAGTATGAACAATTCCGCGCCGGGAAGATGAATTACGAGGGTAATAGGGTCGTAACTACTTGGGCGTCTTGTCGATCATCAACTCGCCGCCGGAAGCGTAGCTCTCCTTCGACACTTCGTGGAAGGCCACGATTATTCCTTCGCGCCGCGCCCCAGCTTCCTCGACCAAGGCATCGGTAATGCGCTTCGCGATCTTCCGCTTCTGATCGGCCGTGCGGCCCTGCAGCATGGTGATTTGGATTAGAGGCACGGAAAACTCCGTCGTTAGTCGTTGGTCCTTGGTCGTTAGCGTTTCGGTGTCAGCGGCGCATAATGCCGAATCGTTCCGCGAACGACCAACGACTAACGACCAGCGACCGTTATTTCGTCAACTCATATCCCGCAAAAAAGTAGCTCAACTCAAACCGAGCCGTATCCTCGCCATCCGAGCCATGAATCGCATTGTGCTCGATGTTGGTCGCCCACTTCTTGCGGATGGTGCCTTCCTCGGCGTTGGCCGGGTTGGTCGCGCCCATCAGCTTGCGCAAGTCGGCGATGGCGTTTTCTTTTTCGAGAGCCAGAACAACGATCGGCCCGCTCGACATGAAATCGGTAAGCGTGTTGAAAAACGGCCGGCTGGCATGCACCGCATAAAACTGCTCAGCCTGGTGCTTGGAAATTTCCAGCATCTTCATGGCAAGAATGCGGAATCCGTTTTTCTCGAACTGCTCGATGATGTCGCCGATGGCATTTTTACGAACGGCGTCGGGCTTCACTATGGTAAAGGTGCGTTGCAAGGTCTTCATTCGGTCGTTGGTCCTTGGTCGTTGGGTGTTGGGTCTTAGGTCCTGGGTGTTGGTGCAACTTAAATATTTGTTTTTCCGAGCCAAGCGAGGAATCTGCTTTTTCTCGGTACTCGGTACTCGGTACTCAGTGCTCGGTACTCCCTACGCATTAACGCCGACCGCGCTGGCCAGTGTCTCACCAATCTGCGCCGGAGATTTCGCCACGCGAATGCCCGCAGCTTCAAGCGCTTTGATCTTTTCCGCCGCCGTCCCCTTGCCGCCGGAGATAATCGCGCCCGCGTGTCCCATACGGCGTCCGGGAGGCGCAGTCTGCCCAGCGATGAATCCGACTACCGGTTTCTTCATATGAGCTTTCACAAATTCCGCGGCAGTCTCTTCGGCGTTACCGCCAATTTCTCCGATCATGATCACGGCTTCGGTCTCCGGGTCGCGGTTGAACAGATCGAGCGCGTCGACGAACGTCGTGCCGATAATGGGGTCGCCGCCGATGCCGATTGCCGTCGATTGCCCGATGCCACGCTGCGTGAGCTGATGCACAGCTTCATAAGTCAGCGTGCCCGAGCGGGAGACGATACCGACGTTCCCCTCTTTGTGAATGGACGCAGGCATAATGCCGATCTTGCATTTCCCCGGAGAAATAATTCCCGGGCAATTCGGCCCGATCAGCCGCGAGCGCCGGTTCTGCAAAAACTCCCAAGCCCGAACCATGTCGAGCGTCGGAATGCCCTCGGTGATGCAGACGATGAGATCAAGTTCGGCATCCGCCGCTTCCATAATCGCGTCAGCGGCAAACGGCGGAGGAACAAAAATCACGGTAGCGTTGGCGCCAGTCTTGTCCGCAGCTTCCCGCACCGTGTTAAAAATCGGCCAGCCCTCGTGAGTAGTCCCGCCCTTGCCGGGCGTAACGCCGCCAACGATCTGCGTGCCGTAAGCCGCGCTCGCCTTCGCGTGAAACGTGCCCTCGCGGCCGGTGAGTCCTTGCACCAAAACTCTCGTATTCTTGTCGACTAAGATTGCCATATGAAATTTACTCCGAAGCGCCGAAGATCAAGCAATTAGCAGTTAGCACTCGGGCGATACCTTGTACAGGCGCCGAATGGCTAACGGCTAACGGCCAATTGCCAACGGCTGCCTTTCTACCGCCACTCCGTAACCCCAAGCGTCCCGCGCGCCGCCGCAACGACCTTATCCGCCGCGTCCTTCATCGTATCGGTCACGACGAAATTCAGCCCCGATTCGTTCAGGATTTTCTTGCCTTCCGTCACATTCGTGCCTTCGAGTCGCAGCACGACCGGCAGCTTGATGTTCGTCTTGCGCGCAGCTTCTACAACGCCTGTGGCCAATGTGTCGACGCGCAAAATGCCGCCGAAAATATTGATCAGCACCGCCTTGACGTTTTTGTCGCTGAGCAGAATTTCGAACGCATGCGCCACCTGCTCGGAGTTCGCCCCGCCGCCGACGTCGAGGAAATTCGCCGGCATGCCGCCCGCATACTTGATGATGTCCATCGTGGCCATGGCCAGCCCGGCGCCGTTGACCATGCATCCGACATTGCCATCGAGCTTGATGTAGTTCAGGCTGTATTTCGAGGCTTCCACCTCAAGCGGATCTTCTTCCGTAATGTCGCGCAGTTCGCGCAGATCAGGATGCCGGAAAAGAGCGTTGTCGTCGAACGTGATCTTCGCGTCGAGCGCAAACAAGCGTCCGTCGGTAGTCGTGATAAACGGATTGATCTCGACCAGCGACGCATCCGTCTCGAGGAATGCCTTGTACAGGCTGGTCAGGAACTTCACCGCGGGATTCACTTGCTGCCCGGTGAGCCCGAGCATAAATGCAATCTTGCGAGCCTGGAATGCTTCCAGTCCCATGCCCGGATCGATGTGCTGCTTGAGAATTTTCTCCGGAGTCTCGGCGGCAACCTGCTCAATATCCATGCCACCAGCAGCCGAGGCCATGAACACCGGCTTGCCTTCGGCGCGATCGACCAATATTCCTAGATACAGCTCTTTTTCGATCGGCAGCGTCTCTTCGATCAGCAACCGGCGCACGATGCGCCCCTCAGGCCCGGTCTGATGCGTGATCAGCCGCATGCCCAACATCTTGGCCGCGAGATCGCCGGCTTCATTCACCGACTTCGCAATTTTCACGCCGCCGCCCTTGCCGCGGCCTCCGGCATGGATCTGCGCCTTGACGACCACGCCCGTCGAGCCCGAGTCCAGCAAATCTCTGGCGACAGCTTCGGCTTCTTCGCGCGTGCCCGCCATCGACCCGCGCGGGACTGTCACGCCAAACTTTTTTAGAATTGCCTTGCCCTGATACTCATGAATTTTCATAAAGAGGCTCTTCAGTTAAGAATCGGAAGGATCCTGCTTGCGGCACAGCACAGCGGGCAGCAAACTGTTGATTCTATAGAAGAGACGGAGATTAGGGCAAACGTCTGGACGAGGAAAAGTGCTCCGCAATTCTCGAAATGGAGCCGATTCCACGTTGAATTGCGCTGATTCCTTTGGCTCGACCCCCAACATCTAATTGTGCTTGAATATGAGCGCAGCGCTAGTTACTGAAGGCTGGTTGTCGAGGGTTGATTGAAGACGTTCGCAATCACGCGCCGATTCGGAAGGCGGAAGCAACCGTGAAGCTTCTTTCACTCAACGTCGCGCGTCCGCGCCTCACCGTCTATCGCGGGAAGACAATCAACACAGGAATCTTCAAGCAGCCAGTAACCGGCCCGGTCACGTTACGCACGCTCAATCTCGATGGCGATCGCCAAGCCGATCTCGGCGTACACGGCGGCACCTACAAAGCAGTCTATGGCTATCCCTCGGAACACTACGCCTGGTGGGAGAAGCAACTTTTCATCCCGCATCTCGCCTGGGGTATGTTCGGCGAAAATTTTACAACTGAAGGCATGCTCGAAACCGACCTGCACGTCGGCGACCGCCTGAAAATCGGCACTGCGATCATCACCGTCCGCCAGATTCGCGTGCCCTGTTACAAGCTGGCCGCGAAGTTTCACCGCGAAGACATCCTGAAAAGATTTCTCGATAGCGGCCGCAGCGGATTTTATTTTTCCGTGGAACAGGAAGGAGCCGTGGTTGCCGGTGATCCGTTCGAGGTTGTCAGCCGCGCCGAGCAAGGCATGACCATCGCCGAGATGAATCGTCTTTTCGTCGAGGACAAATTCAATCCGGAGCTGATCGAGAAAGCTCTGCAAACCGCAGCGTTGCCCGAGGACTGGCGCGACTACTTCTCCCACCGCGCCGCGGAAAAGGCGACGCATCCGCTTCACGCTGAGCCACGGCCCTGAGCCGTGGCTTACAATGCCATGACTCATGATCCTCGACGCCCTTCATCGCCTCGCCAATCTTTCGACTGAAAAATCAGGCCAATCTCTGGGCCGCGCGGAAGCACGCGAAGTCATGTCCGAAGTTCTGTCCGGAAAATGCACTGACGCGCAGATTGCCGCGCTGCTGACCGCACTGCGCATGAAAGGCGAGACGGTCGAAGAGATCGTCGGCTTCGCGGAAGCGATCCGCGCAGCGGCCGCGCCGTTGCTCATCGAGCGTGCGTCCGATGCGCTCGCAGTAAGCGGCACCGGGCGCGACGCACTCAGTGAAGACGCAATCGTCGACACCAGTGGGACAGGCGGCGACGCCAGCGGCACCTTCAACATCTCCACCGCGACCGCCTTCGTGACTGCCGGGGCAGGCGTGCGCGTCGCCAAGCACGGCAATCGCAGCATTAGCTCGAAGTGCGGATCGGCCGATGTGGTCGAAGCGCTCGGCATCAACATTCAACTTTCGCCGGAGCGCGCCGCGCAGTGTCTGCGCGAGGTCGGCATTTGTTTTCTCTATGCGCCCAATCTGCATCCCGCAATGAAGCAAGTGCAGGGCGTGCGTCGCGAACTGCGCATGCGGACCATGTTCAATCTGCTTGGTCCTTTAACCAATCCCGCACGCGCATCGGGGCAAGTGGTTGGCGTTTACGCTCTCGAACTGGTGGAGACGCTCGCCGAAGCATTAAGCATGCTGGGTCTGCGCAGGGCAGTGGTCGTGCATGGACTCGACGGCTTGGACGAGATCACAATCACCGGCGTAACGCGCGTGGCCGAGGCGCGGGAGGGATCGGTGCGCTCCTACGAAATTGAGCCAGAAGAATTCGGCATAAAGCGCGCCGCGCTCCACGATATTTCCGGCGGCGATGCTGCCGGCAATGCCGAAATTATTCGCAGCGTGTTGCAAGGCGAAAAGTCACCGCGCCGAGACGTAGTCGTCCTGAATGCAGCAGCGGCATTAGTAGCAGCAGGCAAGGCCGATCACATAGCTCAGGCAATTCCGCTGGCAGCAAATTCGATCGACTCAGGTGCAGCGGCAGAAAGGTTGAAATCGCTGTCGCGTTTCACTTCCGCAATCTAGCATCCCACAATGCACTGTCATCCTGAGCGGAGCGCTTTTCGCGGAGCGAAGGACCTATGCAACTCGTCGGCAGCGCAACGCTTTCGACAATTCCATAGATCCTTCGGCGCGCACAAAACGCGCACCTCAGGATGACAAACTCCGGGTCTAACGCCAAGCTCACACACTCACCTTCTCCAAATACTCCGCCACCTGCACATTCCATCCCAACTCTTTGCTCATCAACTCGCGCAGTTGTCCCGATGCGTTCAACTCGCCGTGCACCAGATAAGTCGCCGCGGGCTGATTGCGGAACGTGCGCAGCCACTGGAGCAGTTCCGGAGGATCGGCATGGTCGCTGAACTGTTCGAGCGCCACGACCTGTGCGCGGATGGCAACGTAGTCGCCGAAGATCTTTACTTCTTCGGCTTTGCTCTTAATGGTAAATCCGCGCGTTCCCGGCGCCTGGAATCCAATGAAGAGCACGAGATTCCTGGGATCGGGCAAGCGTTGCGAGAGATGGTGCAAAATGCGCCCGCCGGTCACCATGCCGCTGGATGAAATAATGACCGACGGCGTGAGCACGGCATTGATTCGCTTCGACTCTTCCGGCGTGGATGCAAACGTGAAACCCGGCCACTCCAGCGGCGAGCCATAGCGGCGAATCATCTCGCGCGTTTCATCACTGTATTCTTCGTCGTGCTTGAGAAAGATTTCGACCGCTTTGATCGCCATGGGGCTGTCGCAGAAGACGGGCAAGCGCGGCATCGCGTTCGACTCGATCAAATGCTTGAGAATGAAAACAAACTTCTGTGTACGCTCGATCGCGAAGGCAGGGACAACCACGCTGCCGCCACGGCGCGCGGTGGCCGTGATCAGCGACGCCAGTTCTGGAAGCGGGTCTTCTTTAGGATGCAGTCGATTGCCGTAAGTCGATTCCATCACTACGATGTCAGCCGTCTCGCCTTCCTGCGGTCCGGAGTGAACGACCTTGCCCGGCGCTACTTTGTGATCCTTGACGCGTCCGATATCGCCGGTGAACAGTAACCGCTTCGTCGCTCCGCCGGAGCGAAGCAGGACCTCCGCCATGCACGATCCGAGAATGTGAGCCGCGCGCACAAAGCGAAAAGAAAGATCGGGCGAGAGTTGCACCAACTGGCCCACTTGCACCGGCTTGAAATACTGCAAGGAATTCTGCGCCTCGTCGAACGTGTATAACGGCAACGCAGGCTTGTGCTTCGATTTTTTCCATTTGTTATAGAAGTCGGCGTCTTCTTCCTGCAAATGGCCGGAGTCGGGCAGGATGATTCCGCACAGATCGATGGTGGGAGACGTCGCGTAGATCGGCCCGCGAAATCCTTCTTTCACCAGGCGCGGAGTCCATCCGCAGTGGTCGAGGTGCGCGTGCGTCAGGATAACCGCATCGATCTCTTTGGCTGGCACGGGCGTGTCGCGCCAGTTGTGCTCCCGCCAGTCTTTCTGTCCCTGGAAAAGGCCGCAATCGATCAGGACTTGAAAACCGCTCTTGCCGGTAGGGTCGCCTGTATTGATGAGATGCTTCGAGCCGGTAACAGTCCCCGCGGCGCCAAGAAACTGGATGTAGGCCAAGCGCTTCCTCCGAGCAAATAAATCAACTTACCACGGAGCCACAGAGACACCGAGAAAAACGAACGCAAGAAAACTGCCATCACGTTTTGTATGCTCTCGTAGTGATGGAGATCGTTCCCCGTCCGTCCTCCGTGCATCGGTGCCTCCGTGGTGAAAAAAGCTACTTCGGCCCCTGCGAGATCTTGAACGTGTCGTCGCTCAGGTCGCTCTCGGGAACGCTTCCGTCATTCACCACAACTTCCTGCGGCGCTGCAGGAACCTCGATGCGAATCGTCGCCTTACTCTTCGCTCGCACTTCGAGGCGCTTGGTCGTTTCTCCGCCTGCGAATTTAATTTTGACCGGCACTTCCGCGCCCGCTGATCCCAGGTTGGCGACGGTGACCGTGACCATGTATGAATTCGTCGGCGTCTTGACTGGAAACGCGGACTCCACTTTGAAATCCGGCAAGCCGCGGTCGTGGTAAACCCAATCGTCGAAGAACCACTGCAAGTCGCGCTTGGCTGGCTCTTCGAGAAGTTTCTGCATGGCGCCAGCGTCCTTGTCGGACAGAGTTTCACGCTTTAGCACAACGCCCATGCTGAATTCCGGCATCATGTCGTGCAGCATCCACCATACAAACATGGCCTTACTTTCAAGCGGCACTTCATCGCTCATGTCGACCAAAGCGCGAGCGGGACGCTTGTCTCCGGTTTCTGTAGCTCCGCTTGCGGCGCTCGCATTTTCGAACTCGACCAATGCCTCCAAATGAGAAGCAAGATAGTCGAGTGCCGCCCGATATCCCTGCTCGTTCTCGATGTCCAACACTTGGGCACAATGAGCGATTCCGTCCGTAACCCATCGTTGCGGGGAGTCAATGCCAGTATGGGATAAGGCGTAGACGAGTGTGAGCCGGTCGGAGGTCGGGATCGCAGGCTTCAAGGGCATGAACAGCATTCGCCCGGCGAGGAAGGGGGCGGCGTCAGCATTCGGTAATTCAGCGACCTGAATCGGCCCAGGTCCTCGACCAGCAGATAGCGGCCTCAGATTCGCAACCAACTCTGCGTAAGACTCGGCTCGAGAGTCCTTCCCGCCAAGGTAGTAAATCTTCGACGTGCCTGCTTCTCGCTCTTTGTAGTTGGCCATGGTGAATGCCGGAACTCCGTGGCCAATATCTGAATCATGGAAAACGGCAACTTTCGCGATGCCTTCCTCCTTGGAAACAATTGCCAGACTCTTGTATCCAGTCGAAAGGATGGTGCAGTCCGCTGTAGATTTAAATGTGAGATCCATCTTTCCGTCGGCTTCACGATCGTTCCATCTCTTCAATACTTCGGACAACGAGTCTTCGTCGGAAAGATTTGCCACATCGGTTGCGATGGGATACCACGCAACATAGCCCGCGCCGCGCAAGGCTGTGAAGTCCGCGCCGATCTGGTCCCAATCTGTGCTTAGTGCGACGTCGTCGGGAACGCCGGTGCGCGTGAAGCGCGTGGCATCGGGCAGCACCACGCCTTCATATGCGATCACGAGATCGATTGTGCCCTTCGGCGCGACTGGCTGGGGAAGCGTGACGATGGCTTCGGAAAGCGCACCGGTGTGGTCGATGTCCGAAATGAAGGGCTGGGTGACGATTTGCAGCGTGCTCTCGCCGGCTTTAATCGACTTCCAGCTGAGCGACGAAGAAATCTGTAGGACTGCAATCTTCTGTGGCGTCTGCGTGTCGTTGCGCAGCGTAACGCGGCCACGAACGCCGAGACGATGCTGATCCGGCTCGACTTGTAATGTCAGGTCGTAGGTGGTGAACGAGAATGCTTCGCGGTCGAGGGAACAGCAATTCGCCACCGAGGCGCAGAGCAGACAGAAAAGTCCAAGGCTCCATCTTCCTGCCTTTGTTCCTTTGAACGTCATTTTTGGTTGGATGCGCCCGCGCGCGCGTGGCGCTGCCGCACGACCTCGTATAAAACAACGCCAGCGGCAACCGAAACATTGAGCGAAGGAACTTTCCCCAGCATGGGAATCGACACCAGAAAATCGCATTTTTTCTTTACGAGATCGTGCAAGCCCTTGCCTTCGCCGCCCAAAACGATTGCGCAGTCCATGTTGTAGTCGATGGCGTCGTAGGTTTGCTTGCTGCGTTCGTCGAGGCCCACGGTCCAGATGTTCGAGTCCTTCAACTTTTCAATCGTCCGGGCGATATTGGTGACTTTCGCAATGGGCAGATGCTCGCTGGCTCCAGCGGACGCTTTGGTGACTGTACCTGTAACGCCGGCAGCGCGCCGCTCTGGAATCACGATGCCGTTCGCTCCCGCGGCATCGGCGGTGCGCAGGATCGCTCCCAGATTGTGCGGGTCTTCCACGCCATCAAGCACGACCATCAGCGAATACTCTCCGCGCTTTGCCGCTATCACATCGGCGAGATCGTTGTATTGCTTTGCGGACGTGACTGCGACCACGCCTTGATGCGCCGCGTTGCCAGCCATCTGATCGAGTTCGGTGCGCTGCACGAAGCGCACGGGAATGCCGAGTTTGCGGCACTCTTCAATCAGCCGCTGCAGGCGAATGTCGTGGCGCTCTTTCGCCATGCCAACCCACTCGAAGGCGCGTCCGCGCGCTTTCAGCGCCTCGGCGACGGAATTGATGCCATAGATGTAGTGCATGAGTGTTCAGTGTAACTCGTAACGCGATGTCATCCTTCGCTTTGCTCACAATTACAAGGTGAGAGCGTGAAGGATTTCGTTCGGCTCAGGCCGCTCGGTGTAGTCTTCGTTTGCCGAGGCAAACAAGATCGTGCCATCGCGATCGAGAATGTAGGTCGCAGGAATGGGCAACTCCCAGCTCTCGTCGCCGTTGGTGAAAGGAAGGTTGACGAAGGCACGGCGATAGATCGCTTCCTGCGCTGGCGGGACGCGGTAGGTCAATCCAAATTGGCGGTCGATTTTGTTGCCCGCGTCGGAGAGCAGCGGGAAGCGCAGCTTGTGCTGGTCATGCATGAAGAATGATTGCTTCACAGTTTGTGGCGAGATAGCGACGAACGTCGCTCCGGCTTGCTCGATGTCAGGCAGAATGAGATTCATCGCTTCCATTTGACCCACGCAAAACGGGCACCAGCGACCGCGGATAAAGGAGAGCACAAGGCGTCCGCGAGCCAGTAAATCCGACGAAGAAACAGGCTGGCCATTGTGGTCGGAGAGCGTGAATTGTGGCGCTCTCACGCCTGCAGGCAAGCTGTTGGCGGCGAGATGTTTTTCTTTCAGTTCGGCGACAGCCTGCGCGTGAATCGCCCGCGTCTCGGTGGGAACATACTTCGCGATCAGTTCCTTACGCTCTGCGAAAATTTCGCGCAAGGAGCGCGCGTCGAGACCGGGAGTCGATTCTTCCAGTGAGCGCCACTTCATAACTGATTGATCTTCACTTCCTCACTTCTTGAAATGTTCCCTGAAAAGTTCCGTAGTGCAGAACCACCGGCGCTCCCGTTGTATCACGTTCAATGGCGACTTGCTCCCAGTACGCTCGATCCACGAAGTGGTCGGGCGTCAAAGGGATCAAAGGTGTCGTATCGCCGGATGGCCAGCGAAGAAACAGCGCGCTGTGGTCTTTGCTGCCCTCATCGAACAGCACGAGATCCGCGTTGGGCTGATAGAAGTCGGCGCCGAAGTGAAACGTGCCTGTGCTTCGCTTGATGGCCTCGGCCGACAGCGTGCCCGCACGAAAAGCCTCGTAGGGCAAGCCGAGCGCGACAGCCGCCAGATCATTGCCGATGGTTGTCGTGGCCGAGGAATAAATGTTGCTCAGCACCACGATGCTCACATCGTCCTTTGGCAGATACATCACGAACGATGAAAAACCGGGAGCGCGTCCGTTCATGTAATAGATCGTTTGATGGAATCGGTCGCTGTTTGCGCGCATCCATCCATAGCCGACGCGCGGCGTGATTTCCAGAATATTGCTTCGCGTGGGGTCCTTGAGGAACGCAGAATGAAACAACGTCCGGATCCACTTAGCTGCGTCTGCGCTCGAAATTACGACCGATGCATTTCCTGCCTTCGCCGACCAATGAATTGTCGCCGCCGGCTCGATACCGGTTACACCTCTCGGTTGGTAACCTTCCGCCACGTTGCGCCCCGAAGAGAATGCGTCATCGTCAATGAATGAATCGGAAAGCTGCGCGGGCAGAAATACCAGTTTCTTCATGGCTGCGGCAAACGAGAGCCCGGTTTTGGTCTCGATGATCAGCGCCAGCAGATTGTAGGCGGAGTGCTCCTCGTGGAGATATTTCGAGCCCGGATCGAATAGTAGAGGCTGGTCTTCGATCTTCGCGACTAAGGTCGTTGGCGTCTGATGATGCGCGAGCACATCGCTGTAATCGGAAAGGCCGTTGATGTCGGTCAGTCCGGAACGCTGCAGGAGCAGATCACGGATTGTGATTTTGTCACCGCCACTGATGTCTGGAACAATCTCGCTGACGTGCGTGGACAGGGTGAGTGATCCCTGATCGATCAGGCGCAGAATCGCTGCTGCGGTGAATTGCATGGACACAGATGCGACATGAAAACGTGTGTTCTTGGTGTTGGGAATGCGCGCATCGCGATTCGCGAGGCCGTAGGATTTCCCGAACACGACCTTTCCGCTTTTTTCGATCAGGGCTGAGCCGCTGAAGTTGTCGGTTGTGACGTAGGGAGAGAGCAGGGTTTCGAAATCGCTGGCTTTCTGGGCAACGCAGTTGCCGAGACACAGGATGACAACCGCGAGAAGTCTGAGCTTCATGACGCTTTCTAGCGCTGACCACTGACCACCGACAACGGCTACATTCCTGGCAGCTTCATGCCTGCTAGCCTTCTGGCGAAGCTGGGCTTGCCCATTTGCTTGAACATTTTTTTCATTTGGGCGTACTGGCGGAGCAGGTTGTTGACTTCTTGAATTGTGGTGCCGGAGCCGCGGGCGATGCGCTTGCGGCGGCTGCCGTTGATGACTTCGTGGTGATTGCGCTCGTGCGTGGTCATCGAGTTGATGATGGCTTCGACGCGATTGATTTGTTTTTCGTCGACGTTGTCGGCGGCTTTTTGCAGTCCGGAAAATGGACCGATGGAGGGCAGCATGCCCATCAGGCTCTTCATCGATCCCATCTTGCGCACCTGGCGCAACTGGTCGCGAAAATCTTCCAGCGAGAATCCATCGCCGGTGAGAGCCTTGGCCGCCATCTCCTGGGCTTTTTTCTTGTCGATCTGCTGCTAGGCGCGCTCGATCAGCGAAAGAATGTCGCCCATGCCGAGGATGCGCGAGACGATGCGGTCGGGATGGAAGGGCTCGAGTGCGTCATATTTTTCGCCGACGCCGATGAACTTGATGGGCTGGCCGGTGACCTGGCGAATCGAGAGCGCTGCGCCGCCACGGGCGTCGCCGTCCATCTTCGAAAGAACGATGCCGGTGAGCGAGAGCTTTTTGTGAAATTCGTCGGCGGAGTTGACCGCATCCTGGCCGGTCATGGCGTCGGCGACGAAGAGAATCTCCGATGGATTCAGCAGCTTCTTGAGCGACTGCATCTCGTCCATGAGTTGGTCGTCGATGTGCAAGCGGCCGGCGGTGTCGACGATGAGCACGTCGCATCCGCTGACCACGGCTTCGCGGCGGGCTTCTTTTACCAGGCGCTCGACCGTGGCGGTATTGGCCTCGCCGACCTGGCCTTCATAGATGTGGGCTTTTACCGACTGCGCTACGACCTTCAACTGCTCACGCGCAGCAGGGCGATAGACGTCGACGGAAACGAGCAGCGGGCGATGGCCACCTGCCTTGAACCAGTGGGCGAGCTTGCCTGATGTGGTGGTCTTGCCGGAGCCCTGCAGTCCGGCCATGAGCACGACCGTGGGCGGCTGCGAGGCGAACTTCATGCGCGCCGTGTCGGTGCCGAGGATCGCGACCAGTTCGTCGCGGACGATCTTGATGACTTGCTCGCCGGGAGACAGAGCCGTCAGCACTTCCTGGCCGACGGCTTTGGCGCGAATCTGGTCGATGAGCTGCTTGACGACCTTGAAGTTGACGTCGGCTTCGAGCAGCGCGAGGCGAATCTCACGCAGCGCCTCGTCAATGTTCTCTTCGGTGAGGCGCGCTTGGCCGCGGAGCGACTTGAATGCGCGTTGTAGTTTTTCCTGTAAGTTCTCAAACATGGATAACTTATTTTAGCAGCGAGTTTCTGGGGGCGAGATCTTCGGGGCTGTGCGTGACGTCGAATCTTCCGGCGCGTGCAGCCCTTGAAAATATTTTTTCCGTGCCTATGTGTATGGGGCGATGCTTTTCCGAAATTGAAACTGATTTTTGGGTTGAGATCGGTATCCCCCCTCCCCCCGATCTCTTCGAATCAGCGGCTTAGCGGAAAATCGCAGAATAATCTATGGGGCTCAATCGGTTACGGGCAAAATCTTCAAAACAAATAAGTTACAGCGTTAAGTCTTGGGATCACCCGCAGCTTCCGGCTACGTCATAATCTTACGAATGGGCTGTGGATGACAAGGTCACACGTCACATGGGGCTGTGGAAATTGCCAAATTCCTGGTCAAGATTTGGAGGCAAATACGCCTTGTGCTGCCGCGACCGTATTTGAGTGAATCGTCACCGTGTCTTCCACGTTGTGCGCGTACCCGCCGGCATAAGTCACCATGATTGGGATGTCCCGTGCACGCGCCACGCGGAAGACTAGCTCGTCGCGCTTCTTTAGTCCTTCGATGGTTAGGTTGAGACCGCCTAGTTGGTCTTCGCGGTAGGGGTCTGCGCCTGCGATGTAGCAGATGAGGTCGGGTTCGAACTGGCGCAGGCCGGAACTTAGAGCGTTGTCTAGCCAGGCCAGGTAGTCGTCGTCGCCGGTGCCGTCGGGCAGGTCGACGTCGATCGAAGATGGCGGCTTCCACTGCGGATAGTTGTTGTGCTGGTGCAGCGAGATGGTGAAGACATCTCCGGCGTGTGCGCCGCGCATTTTTCCTTGGGGTGCGCCTTGGGGTGTGGCAATTGTTGATGCCGAGACCGAAGGCAGCGGCACGCTCTCTGTACGGGTGCCAGCGAAAATTGCGGCGGTGCCGTTGCCGTGGTGCACGTCGCAATCGACGGTCATGGCGGTGCGAATTTTGTCGTCGCGCTGCATGCGGCGGATGGCTACGGCTACATCGTGGATCATGCAGAAGCCTTCGCCGTGGTCGGGGAAGGCGTGGTGGAATCCGCCGCCGATGTTGAAGGCGATGCGGTCCTGCAGAGACTGCCTTGCCGCCAGGATCGATCCGCCCGCCGATAGCCAGAAGGCGTCGACGAGGTCGCGGGAGTAGGGAATCTCCATTTCCATTTCTTCGCGCTGGCTTAGCGTTCCGGTCTTTAGCTTTTGGACGTAGTCGGGTTTGTGGACTAGTAGGATGTCCTGGTCGGATGCGGGTTGGGGTTCGAGGAAGTCGCTTGGTTCGGCAACTCCAGTGGCGATGAGGCGATCGTGGATGCGGCGGTATTTTTCGGCGGGGAAGACGTGGCGGCCGATGGGTAGGAAGTATTTCTCGGTGTAGATGAGCTTGAAGGGGAGCATGGTGCATTTAGATCATACCTCTGGGTTGGGTGCTGCGCGGTTGGGCCTGCAGCATCGTGAGAATTCCTTGCGAGGTCCTTATTAGCTTTACGCGAACGCAGGGTCCTTCGACTGCGGTTTTGCTCCGGCCTTGCCGGAGCAAAATCCTCGCTCAGGATGACAGATTGGGATGATTGCCTTGCTCAGGATGACAAACTTTTAGGGAATTTGCAGATCAGCGCTTCTTCGGTAGGGGGGTGATCATGGTTCTTCGCACCGGGACTATTGCGCCTTTGGACGGATCGGCGGCGGCAGTGGCGCGCGTGAGTACTTCTTTCTGGATGTACTCCACGAAATCGTGGATCTGGCGCTGCATCTCTTCCATGCGCTCGCGCATTTGCAGGATGATCGCCATGCCTGCGATGTTTACGCCGAGATCGCGTGCCAGGTTGAGGATGAATTCCAAGCGCTGCAAGTCTTCGTCGGTGTAGAGGCGCGTGTTGCCTTCGGTGCGCGAGGGTTTGAGCAGGCCTTCGCGTTCGTAGAGGCGCAACGTCTGGGGATGAATTCCGTACATCTCGGCGACGGAGGAAATCATGTACGCGCCCTTGGATTTTCGCTTGGTCACGCGTCATTTATAGCAGAAAGCGATGGGCAAAGAGCGGACCTCGGACCTCAGACCTCAGACCTCGGCCCTCGGAGCTCAGCAAACAATTGGCCACGGACTCCACTGTGGTTGCATTGGCAACTTTTGGTGAAGTTCGTGGCCGATTTGTTTTTGCCGAGGGCCGCGGTCTGAGGGCCGAGGTCTGCTTTTAAGCTGCTGGCTGGGCTTTTTGCGGGGGCACCGACCAGCCTGTGGGCTTCAGCAGATGATTCAGGCCGTAGACGACGAATCCGGCTGCGATCAGGATCATGCCAAACGCAAACGAACTCATCCCCAGAATTGCTTCGTGCTCGCTGCGAATCACGGAGAAGCCGAGCAGCAGCATGGGCGGAATTCCGATGGCTATTGCGCCGAAGAGGCCGCCGGGAACGCGGAACGGACGGGCCAGTTCCGGTTCGCGGAAGCGCAAGACTGCCAGCGCGACGAACTCCAGCGCTAGACTTGCGCCATAGAGAAGAATGTCGAGCGTGACCAGGCGTTCGAAGCCTAGCAGCAGGCACGGCATCCAGAAAGCAGCCAGAGCCAAGATTGCTACCCATGGCGCTTTCGACTTCGGCTGCAGCTTGCCGAAGACTTTGGGCAGCAGGCCATCTTGCGCCATGGCCAGGGGCAGACGCGAGTAGCTCATCACCAGCGCGTTGAACATGCCGAAGGCGCTGATCATGCCGCCCAGCACGACTCCGACGCGGAGTAGCGGGCCGCCGAGTATTCCAGCGATGTCAGCCCACGAACCGGTTTCCCATGCGGTGGGCTTGAGGCCGGTCATCCACATCGCGCCGAAGGGCAGGATGTAGCTGACCGCGACGATGCAGACGGCTACGAGCATCGCGCGCGGATAGGTCCGCTGCGGGCGCTCGACTTCAGTCGCTATGGTCGAGGCGTTGTCCCATCCCATGTAGTTCCACATGCAGATGAGGAGGCCGCCGAGGATATCGACGGTGGAAGTGGTCGGCTTGGTGACGGCGTTGGCCAGCGCGCCGAGTTTGAAGGGCGCGAGAATCACGATTGCGACAAAAGGAGCCGACAGAGCCAGGAACAGCCAGAGCGAAGTCAGGGAGACGACTTTAACTCCGGCGATATTGAGCAGCGCGCATGCGATGACTACCGCCATTCCTACATACAGGCCGCGGTGTCCTTCCTGAAAATACGGGAACATGCGCGTCAGGTAGGCGACAAACAGCGTGGGATAGATCGCCATATCGAAAATTGACGCGATCAGCGAGAGCCAGGCTTCCTGAAATCCCCAGAAGTTGCCCATGGCGCGGCGTACCCAGGCATAGTAACCGCCTTCGTAGGGCAGCGCGCTCGAGAGTTCACCGATCATGAATGCGGTTGGCAGGCTCCACAGCAGCGGCGTGATGAGCAGGATGAGGATGGCGCGTCCGTAGCCGGCGCCGTGCACGATTTCTTCTGTGCCATAGGTTCCGCCCGACACCATAAAGAAGGTGGCGGCGACCAGGGGCCAGAGCGTGAGGCGGACGAACTTTTTGGGGGTTTTCCGGCTGGAGAGTGCTACAGGCTGGGAATCGAATTTTCGCTGGGTGCTAGCTGTTGCCAATTTCTATGGCTTCCTCCTCAAGCGACTCACTCTCACCACCGCGTCTCCCTTGAGCCTCTTCGGATGGAAGAGACATTTTTTCTCGCGGCTCCCAGGTTAGATGCGATTTCCCGGGCATTTCGGCGAAGTTAGTTCGCACTAGTGAGATTACGGGAATTTTCCACAGATGCAAGATTTTTTTAGGTTTTCAAGCAAATTTTTTACAAGCAGGCGGGCTGGTCTCGAGGTCATGAGCGGGAGTTCCGACCCGCGAAGAGCGGGGTATGGTTGCGTGAGACGCCGCATGGGCCTATGATGCGGCGAAGTTTTTCAAGGAGGGGACTCGATGCGATTGCCTTTTCTCGTTGCAATTGTTTCCGTGGGTGCGCTTCTGGCGGGGCAGCCGCTGCTGGCGCAAAACGCATTTACAGCGGACCAAATCAAGTGGGCGCCGGCTCCGCCGATTGTGCCGCCGGGGGCACAGATGGCCGTGCTGGAGGGCGATCCGACCGCTGCGTCGGGCGACTTTACCGTTCGGCTTAAGATGCCCGACGGCTACAAGATCGCTCCGCACACGCATCCGTACCGGGAGAACGTCACGGTGCTCTCCGGCACGCTGAAAGTGGGAATGGGCGACAAATGGGACGACAGCAAGATGATGAGCTTTGGCGCCGGCAGCTTCGCTTATCTCGATCCCAGCATGCATCACTACGCCGGCGCATCCGGGGAGACGACCATTCAGATTCATGGTCAGTCGCCGTTGAAGTTTAATTGGATTAATCCGGCGGATGACCCGGGGAAGAAGTAGTTTTGTCAGGGGCCTGTGAGAGAGGCCCCTTTTTTCAGATCGTTCCGTTTGCGCGATTTATTTTAGCCAGTCCTTGCCATCCACCAGTCGCCTGACTCCATCGCGCAGATGAAGAACGTTGAAAATTGATCAGTAGACCAACGCTCCTTCTACTTAAGCGCATGTAAGAGAGTAGTTGAGCTTCGTGAATTGGATGAATCGCTTCCACGGACTTCACTTCGATTACGACGCGGCGCTCGACCACTAGATCGATTCGATATCCGACCTCCAGCTTCTGTCCTTCATACACGACCGGTAGAGGGACTTGAGAATCAACCTCGAGGCCGCGTTTTCTGAGTTCATGCGCTAGGCATGCCTGGTAGGCACCCTCTAGGAGTCCTGGCCCGAGTGCAGAGTGCACTTTCATCGCGGCTGTGATAATTGCACCTGTGATCTGGTTGGTAGTTCTGAGAACAGTTGGCGCGGTACTCATGCCTAGTGCATATCACATTCTCCTCTGTGTTCCTCTGTGACCTCTGTGGTGAAAGATTTTTTTGGTTTCAAATCAGGAAAGGCATTCACCACAGAGGTCACAGAGGGGCACAGAGGAAAACCGTTTAGTTACACTTTTGACCACAACTCTGCGCGGGGGTCTTCGGGGTTTAGCTTGGCTAGTTCGCGCAGGAGTTCTTTTGTGCGCTCGTCGCGGGGCATGGGGACCGTTACGGTGATTTCGACGATCTCGTCTCCGCGGAGGCCTTCTCTTGTGGCTGATGGTACGCCTTTTTCGCGGAGGCGAAGTTTTTGGCCGGATTGCGTGCCTGGCGGAATCTTCAGCAGGGCTCGGCCGTCGATTGTGGGTACTTCGATCTTTGCGCCTAGCGCGGCCTCGGTCGCGTTGACTGGAACTGTGAGATAGATGTCGTCGCCGTCGCGGCGGAAGATGGGATGATCGCCGGTGCGGATGATGGCGTAGAGGTCGCCGGGGACTCCGCCGTGGGCGCCGGCGTTGCCTTTGCCGGGAAGGCGGATGCGCTGACCATCGCGCGTGCCGGCTTTGATGCGCACTTCGAGCGGTTCGGAATTCGGCACGGTTCCTTCACCGTGGCAGACCGGACAGGTGCTCAGATTTTTTCCGGTGCCGTGGCAGCGTGGACACTGCACGTTGAACTTCATGCGCCCGCTGGTCTGCGTGATCTGGCCGCTGCCGCCGCATTCGGGGCACTTGCCTGGAGACTCGATCGCGCCCTGGCCGTGGCAGTTGCCGCAAACGTCCTGGCGTGAAATGTTGAGGCGCATGACGCCGCCGCGAATCGCCGTCCAGAAGGGAACGTTGACCTGATATTCGAGATCGCTGCCGGGTTCGGGACCTTCTTCGGCATGGGCTGCTCCGCGGCCGCCGCCGAAGATCGATCCGAAAATGTCGCGGAAGCTACTGCCGCCGCTTTTCTGCTGGCCGCGCGTGGCGTTATCCATCAGGTCAGAGAAATCGAAGCCGCCGAAATCGAAGTGGACGCCCTGGCCACCATGTTGAGCGCCAGGAAATCCTCCGGGGAAACCTCCGGCCGCGCCGGTTCCAGCGCGCGCGTACGCTTCTGCTGTCGCAGGGTCGATATTGTCGGAGTAGAAGCCGACCTGATCGTAAATTTTTCGCTTCTTGGGATCGCTGAGAACTTCGTTGGCCTCGGAGAGCGCCTTGAATTTTTCTTCGGCGGACTTGTCGCCGGGATTGACGTCAGGATGGTACTTGCGCGCCAGCTTTCGAAACGCTTTGCGGATGTCCTCGGCTGAGGCGGACTTCTTTACGCCGAGAATTTCGTAATAATCTTTCTTGGTGGTGGTTGCCATCTGATGTGGGTGACTGCGTTCCAGCCCCGCGATTTATTGCCGGCGCTCAGCTCATAACTGCGCCATGAATTCTTCTACCGAGACGCCAGCCTGTTTGAGCACGCCTCGAAGGGTGCCAAGAGCCAACTCCTTATGAAGCGGAACCACGCAACCCTTCTCCGCCCGCCTGAGAACGACATGACTGCCGCGTTGGCGAACCTGCTCGAATCCCAGCTTGACCAGGGCGCGAACGGTCTCGGCCCCGGAAACGCGGGGAAGCCTAGGCATAGCGAGCCTCAAAAACGGTTACCAACGGTGGCCCCGAGTTTTCGGGTGGGAACTCTTCCAGATAAAGCTCAGTGGCTTCCTTAAGGTTGGCGATTGCCTGTTCAATCGTGTTGCCTTGGCTGACCGTGCCGACTTCGGGGCACTCCGCGACGTAGAGATCGCCTTCCTTGTGCATTACCGCAGTGAAGGTGCCAACTGGCATGGAATCACCTCGAAGAGAAGTTTATCAAGCCAAACTCAATTTACGATCTTGCGTCTCCGCTTGTCTTCTACCAGCACCGGGGAGTCTTCGAAACTTGCTCCGTCATCGTAAACGGCAACCGGTCGAGCGCCGGTGGGCGTCGAGACGAAGACCTCCCAGCCGCCGCGTTCCTCGCCGAGGTTCACGAAATACGTCTCCTCGTTGACTTGAAAATCCATTTCTGGCCCCCACAGTGCCACTTAACGTTTGTCATCCTGAGCGCGGGAGTTCGCTTGGCGAACTCCCGCTCCGCTCAGGATGACATTCCCTGAGAGTTACTTCTCTTGCTTCGCTTACTTTTTGTCTTCGACGTCTACATACTCGGCGTCGATTACGCCTTCGTCTTTCTTTTGGCCGGAGCCGTTCCCGCCTGGCTGCGGACCAGCGCCTGCACTCGGCCCGCTTGCGCCGCCCTGCGCTCCCGGCTGCGACTGTGCCGCCTTGTACATCTGCTCGGCCAGCTTGTGTGAGGCCTTGGTCAGGTTCTCGCGGGCTTTATCCATTTGCGCTTTGTCGTTTGACTCGAGCGCCTTCTTGGCATCGGCCAGCGCGTTTTCGACGTCTCCGCGATCGGAGCCCGAGATCTTGTCGCCGGACTCTTTCAGCATCTTTTCGATCTGATAGACCATGCTGTCGAGCTGATTCTTGGCTTCGATCGAGTCGCGCTGCGCTTTGTCTTCGGCGGAGTGCGATTCAGCTTCTTTGGCCATGCGCTCGACTTCTTCTTTAGACAGGCCGGAAGACGACGTGATGGTGATCTTCTGGTCTTTCTGCGTGGCCGTGTCTTTCGCGGTCACGTTCAGGATGCCGTTGGCATCGATGTCGAAGGTGACCTCGATCTGCGGCACGCCACGCGGTGCCGGCGGAATTCCGGTCAGATGGAATTTGCCGAGCGTGCGGTTCTGCGCCGCCATCGGACGCTCGCCCTGCAGCACGTGAACTTCGACCGAGGTTTGGCTGTCGGCCGCGGTCGAGAACGTCTCCGTCTTTTTGGTCGGAATCGTCGTATTGCGCGGGATCATCGGCGTCGCTACGCCGCCCAGAGTTTCAATCGCCAGCGTCAGCGGCGTCACGTCAAGCAGGAGCAGGTCTTTCACTTCGCCCTTGAGCACGCCTCCCTGAATCCCGGCGCCGACTGCAACGACTTCATCGGGATTGACGCCCTTGTGGCCTTCTTTGCCGAAGAGCTCTTTTACGAGTTGCTGAATGCGCGGCATGCGCGTCTGTCCGCCGACCAGCACGACTTCGTTGATCTTGCTGGTATCGACGCCCGCGTCTTTCATGCACTGCTTGCACGGACCCGTCGAGCGCTGAATGATGTCTTCCACCATCGACTCGAGCTTGGCCCGCGTCATTTTTTTGACGAGGTGCTTCGGGCCGGTCGCATCCGCCGTGATGAAGGGCAGGTTGATCTCGGTCTCCATGGTCGTGGAGAGTTCGATCTTTGCCCGCTCGGCCGCGTCGCGCAGACGCTGCAGGGCCATCTCGTTGCCCTTGCCGCGCAGGTCGAGCCCTTCGTCTTTCTTAAACTCGTCGATCAACCAGTCAACGATGCGCTGGTCGAGGTTGTCGCCACCCAGGTGCGTGTCACCGTTGGTCGCTTTGACTTCGATTACGCCTTCGCCGACTTCGAGGATCGAAATGTCGAACGTGCCGCCGCCGAAGTCATATACCGCGATGGTTTCGTCCTTGCCCTTGTCGAGCCCGTAGGCCAGAGCAGCCGCTGTAGGCTCGTTGATGATGCGTTTCACCTCAAGGCCGGCAATCTGGCCGGCGTCTTTCGTCGCCTGGCGCTGCGCGTCGTTGAAATACGCGGGCACGGTGATAACCGCCTCGGTGACTTTTTCGCCGAGATAGTCTTCCGCGGCCTTCTTCAGCTTCTGCAGAATCAGCGCCGAAATCTGCGGCGGGGTGTACTCCTTGCCCTGCGCCAGGACGCCGACGTGGTCGCCGGACTGGACGACCTTGTAGGGCACCATCTTCATTTCATCGCCGACTTCGTTGTAGCGGCGTCCCATGAACCGCTTGATCGAGTACACGGTATTCTCGGGGTTGGTAATGGCCTGTCGCTTGGCCACCTGGCCGACCAATCGCTCGCCAGTCTTGGTGAAGCCGACGACCGAAGGCGTCGTGCGCCCTCCTTCTTCATTGGCGATCACCTTGGGCTCGCCGCCCTCCATCACCGCCACGCAGGAATTGGTAGTCCCCAGGTCAATTCCGATAATTTTTCCCATAAAGCGTTCCTCCGAATCTTACTAAGTACTTTAGAATCAGTACAATGATGATTGCGTCCGAACCCATGCTAAGACTTGAGTGGATTGCTGTCAAGTTTTAGATGCTGAGGCACTTCAATAAGATGCGGGGCTTTTGGCGGACAGTACCTGTCTAGCTGTTCTTCATCCTGTTCCCCTCGAGAGCCAACCGTTTCAAGTCGGATCCCCGCATCAGCCTCCCAGCGACCTCCCAGGTGTTTCGCAAAGAACCGATGGCGCGGGTCTACGTCAAGGTCCAACTTCGCGCGAGCCCACGAGAACGATCTGCTGCACAAATCCGTGCTCATCCGGCTACCTTCGTTTGCTAGTCTCCCCGACGCTGAGTCTCGAGCGATCTCTACAACTGATCAAGGGAGGATTCTCCTCCCGGGCAAGAAAAAGAACCGGGCTTCACCAGCGAAATCTGGCAGAAAGTTATCGCCCACTGTTCCATTTCTGTAACACCTTGCAGAAGTCAGCACAAAACATTCCACCTGAGTTAAGATGCCGCGACACTCCGTCAATCCACCGGCATTTTTGCCTTGGAAAGGATGAGGAAGTATGCGAAAAGTTCCCCCATCGCCTAGACTGGTCGCGCTGATTAGCGTGGCTCTGCTGTCCTTCACAAGTTCAGGACTCGCCCAACAAAAACTGCAGGTACTTCACAACCACGTCCGTCCGGCCGTGGCGAACGGACAGGCCGCGCCGGTTGGATTGCTCCCATCCAACCAGCGCCTGCATCTCGCCATCGAGCTACCGCTGCGCAACCAGAGCGAACTCACCGACTTCTTAAGCCGCCTCGATGATCCCAACAGTCCGGACTTCCATCAGTTCCTCAGCGTGCAACAATTCACCGAACAATTTGGGCCCACTCAGCAGGACTATCAGGAAGTAATCGACTTCGCCAAGGCCAACGGCTTCAAGATAACCGACACGCCGAAGAATCGCCGGCTGGTCGACATCAGCGGCACGGTCGATCAGATCGAAAAGGCCTTTCACGTCGCAATGGTGGTCTATCAGCATCCGACAGAGAATCGAACCTTCTTTTCTCCCGATCGCGAACCGTCCCTCGATCTGACGGTGCCGGTGTCGCATATCGCTGGACTCAACGACTATTCCATCCCGCACTCCCAACTCAGAAGGCCGCCGGCAGATTGGCCGATCCACAGCAATGCCGGATCGGGCCCGGGTGGCGCCTACCTCGCCGGTGACATGCGAGCAGCCTACTACGGCGGAAGCGCTCTGACCGGCAGCGGACAATCGGTGGCGCTCTGCGAATTTGACGGCTACAACATGAGCGACGTCACGGCGACGTTTGACGGCGTCAACTACACGGTGCCGATCACGAACGTTCTCATCGATGGTGCCAGCTCAGGCTCCGACGGCGACGACGGCGAACAGGTTCTCGACATCGTTCAGGCGATCGGCATGGCGCCGGGCCTAAGTGCGGTTCGCGTCTACATCGCGCCGGGCACGACTTCGATCGGGGTAGGCGACAAGGACATGTTCAACAAGATGGCCACCGACAATATTTCCAAGCAGATCGGCTGTTCCTGGGGATGGAACCCGGACGACACCTCGTCGGACGACCCCATCTTTCAGGAATTCGCTGCGCAGGGGCAGAACATGTTCGTCGCCTCGGGAGATGCGGGAGCCTACACCGGATCGAACAGTACCGATGAGAGCTATCCTGCCGAGTCGGTCTATGTCGTCGCCGTGGGAGGAACGGATCTGACCACGAGCGGCCCCGGCGGATCGTGGGTCTCGGAAGTGGCGTGGCCGGATAGCAGCGGCGGCCCATCGGACAACGGATTTGCCATTCCAAGCTGGCAGTCGGGGATTGCGAACTCGTCGAACGGAGCATCCTCCACGATTCGAGATCTTCCCGACGTGGCCATGGAAGGCAACTTCGACAACTATCTCTGCGACAACGGTTCCTGCATGGGGGATTGGGGAGGCACCAGCTTTGCCGCCCCGCGCTGGGCCGGCTTTCTGGCGCTGATCAACCAGCAGGTGGTTGCCAATGGTGGAAGCACTCTGGGTTTCGTCAACCCTGCCATCTATGCCGTCGGTAAGAGCACCAACTTCACGACCGACTTCCACGACATCACCAGCGGAAACAACAACAACGGCCATGGCAAGTCATACAATGCCGTGGTCGGCTACGACATGGTCACCGGATGGGGCAGCCCGAACGGGCAGAACCTCATCAACGCGCTGGCCGGCGCAACAACCCAGAGCTTCACGCTCTCGGCTTCGCCCAGCAGCGTAACTATCAATCAGGGCGGCAACGGCACCAGCACGATCACCGTGACGGATGTCGGCGGGTTCACGGGCAGCGTCACACTAGCCGCCTCTGGCTTGCCGAGTGGGGTCACTGCGGGCTTCAGCCCGAATCCGACTACTGGAACCAGCACGCTCACGCTCACCGCGAGCAGCACTGCGACGACCGGAACCGCCACGGTGACGATCACTGGAACCTCCGGCAGCCTCTCGGCCCAAACCACCGTTTCGCTCACCGTAAACGCAACAGGGACGGCAAACTTCACAATCGGCGCCTCGCCCTCGTCGCTGACTATCACACAAGGCGGCAACGGGACGAGCACGATCACCATCACCAGCCAGAACGGATTCAATTCCGCAACGGCCCTCACGGCCAGCGGTCTGCCGAGCGGCGTGACGGCGGCATTCAATCCGACTTCAGTGACTCCGCCAGCAAACGGCAGCGCGACTTCGGTCCTCACACTGACCGCTTCATCGACGGCGACCACGGGAAACGCAACTGTGACGGTCACCGGGACGTCCGGATCGCTAAGCCACAGCACGACCATTGCCCTGACCGTGAACTCGTCGACGGGAGCGCAAACCGCTGTCTACAGCTCCACGCTGAAGGCTCCGGAGTGCGCTACGGTCGGCATTTCCTGCGACTCCGGCCCCTCGCTGCTGTTGGGACGTGATCACATCTCCGGCGGCGCGGAACCGAATCAACCCAACACCATCAACAACTCTTGCGCCGACGGAACCACCGGAACCTTCCATTCCGATGAGTCCAACGACCGCCTCGTGATTGCCTCGACCAGCGGCGGCCCGCTGACTCATGGCACCACGGCTACGGTCACAGCCACGGTCTGGGCCTACACTGGATTCACCAGCGACGCTCTGGACCTGTATTCGGCGCCCAATGCCAACAGCCCCACCTGGACACTGATCAAGACGATCATCCCCACCAAGGCTGGAGCGCAAACTCTGTCTGCGACCTTTACTCTTCCTACGGGAACGCTGCAAGCGGTGCGGGCGCAGTTCCGTTATCTGGGACGGGCAAGCTCCTGCACCACGGGCTCGTATAACGATCATGACGATCTGATCTTCGCGGTGCAGTAAACGTCCGCGAAGTAAGGGTCAAAAAGGATGCCCCATTTCTCGCGGGTTGTTGGCGCGAGAAGTGGGGCTTTCTCGGATGGTCCCGGCTCCCGACGATGTCTCTGGAATAGCGCGCTGTTTCAAATCGGAACTGTGTTTTGTGAACCGCGCCTTAGACAAGCCTGCGCTTCCCAACATCCCGACTGTGACGTTTGCCTTCTCCGAATACAATCATCACGCGATGTCCAATCCCACCACCCGACGCGAATTCCTGGCCGCAGGAGTTGCAACCGGCGTCGCGCTGTCGGCGATGCCCCAGCTTCTTGCGAGCCCTCTGCCCGAGAGAAAATTTTTCGCTGTCCTGAGCCTGGGGCGGCTGGGTTTTCACGCGAGCTTCCCCGAGTCCGTGGAACTGGCTTCCAAGCACGGCTTCGAAGGAGTGGAACCCGACTCTTCCCATCTCGCTTCGTTGGATGACGCCGCGCTGCATCGGCTGCTGGACGACCTGCAGAAGAGAAACTTGAAATTCGGATGCGCCGGTTTGCCGGTTGAATTTCGCAAAGATTCAGGCACCTTCAATTCCGATCTGAAAAAATTGCCGGCGGTTGCGGCGGTGCTGCAGCGCGCCGGCATTTGGCGGATCAGCACCTACATTCTGCCTTGCAGCGACGATCTCACTTATCTGCAGAACTTCCGCCAGCACGCCGAGCGCTTGCGGCAATGCGCGCAGATCCTCGCGGACCACGGCCAGAAGCTCGGGCTGGAATATGTTTCTCCGCGTACGCTTTGGCGCAGCCAGCGGCATCCGTTCGTTCACTGCATGAGCGAGATGAAGGAACTGGTGGCCGCGATCCGCATGAGCAACGTGGTCCTGCAACTCGACAGCTGGCATTGGTTCAACGCCGAAGAAACGGCGCAGGATATTCTGTCGCTGCGCGGGCAGGACGTGATCGCCGTCGACCTGAACGACGCGCCGCGCGGGCTGACGCTCGATCAATATCAGGATGACCACCGCGAATTGCCGGCCGCGACCGGTGTGATCCCGGTGAAGGAGTTCCTCGATGCGCTGCTCCAGATCGGATACGACGGCCCCATCCAGGCGGAACCGTTCAATGCGGCGCTGCGCGCTTTGCCGATTGACCAAGCCTGCGCTCAGGCTTCGGCCGCGATGAAAAAAGCGTTCAGCTTGATGTGAATCAACGAGATAACTTGAGCGCAAGCGCAAAAAATCCGCCACAACTCTGACGTTCAATGTCGATTCCACGGCTGACTAAAGTAATCCGAAAAGTTAGATTTTCGTAATTCTTCTCGCCTTCTTCTCGTAAGGTCGTTGCAGGCGTGCCTGGCAGTGTTGCGTCCACCGAGGAGCTTGTAGCAACCACGCCCTCCTCATTTTCGATTGCCGGCGACCACCTTCGATCGAGCCCCCCGATTGGGACGCAGGACTCTTCGTTGTTTTGTTTCTAAAGTTGTGGCTGTTTCAAGACCTCATGAAGGAGAAAGTGCTTTGAAGAAGAATCTTGTTCTCACTCTGGCCGCGGCTCTGCTGATTATCACTGTCGGCTGCGGAGACTCCAAGTCTCCGACGCTCACCTACGTTGCTCGCTCTAGTAGCGATAACTATATCCCGCATCCTTTCATGCTCAATGAATCAACGCAGCAGACTACCGCAATATCGATTCCCCTGCCCGATTCAGCGGAGTATGTATCATTCAACAGCGACGCGACTGCTGCAACCTATTGTCGGGACGGAGATTCCGGATGGGATATTTTCCTGATGGGCACTGATGGTGTCGAGAAGGAACTGACAACCGGCGCTGACGCCTGTGAGTCAGTTTTTTCACCAGACGGAAAAACTATTGCGTTTGTGAGCTACCAAAGTGACCTGCAGGTTTTCACAATGAATGCCGACGGCAGCAATCAGGCGCCGCTCCTGACGCTCGATCCCGGGTGGGAGCAGTACTATCCTGAATTTTCTCCCAACGGCAAGTCGATCGCCTTTTATGTCTACAGCAACAGCGCCAAATCGGCCGCACGTTTACATGGATCGCTTGGGACGTCGTTGTGGGCAACGCAAAAGCCGGTCCGCACAAGCCAATCCCGCCGAGCCTCTGTCGCGCCAGTGTCCGTATCTGCGGATGGCATTTATATGATGAGCATTGGCGACACGGCGCCGACTCTTGTCTACTCCCCCGATAGTCTGTGGGGGCCCGCGGTCTTTACCGGCGATGGAAAAGGAGTGTTGTTCACCCAGTACGATGGTACTGAAGACAACATCTTCAGCGTCAGTCTGGATGGCTCGAACCTGACACCGCTTACCACCAGCACCGATACCTACAACATAAGTGCTGTCCCTTACAAAAACCTCATCGTGTTCAACCGTCCCCACGACGACAGTGGTTGGGACATCTATGTGATGAATCAGGACGGCTCCAATCAAGTTCTCGTTCATAGCACAGAAGGCGTATTTGAGTCACTGCAAGACTCGAACTGCTGCGGCGACTAAGCGGGTAACAGTGTAACAAGGCGGCGCTTGAGCGCCGCCTTTCTCTTTTGCTTCGTAATTCATTTGAAGTACAATGTAAATGTTCATGTCGGCCAACGCCGTGGTCCAAACTCGGATCGATCCAGCAGTGAAGAAACGCGCCGCTGCGGTTCTGGAGGAGGCGGGCATCACCGTCTCGGAGGCTGTCCGCATTCTGTTGACCCGTACCGCGAATGAAGGAGCTCTTCCGTTGGAGTTGATCAGTTCGGCGGCTCATGACGCATGGTTCCGCGCCAAAGTGCAGGAAGCGTTGGCGGACCCGCGCCCACCCATTCCACATAAAAAGGTCGAAGCTCACTTCGCCAAACGACGTGCCGCCGCGAGGCGCAAAGCGCGGTGATTGATGCGCAAACGCAGGCGGCTGGAGTGGTCACCGCTTGCGATGTCTGATCGCAACGCCATCTTCGATTACATCGAGGCTGATAGCCCTCGATCGGCGATCATCGTAGATGAGCGCATTCGTGCTGATATCGAAACATTGACAAGATTTCCGGCAAGCGGCCGGATTGGCCGAGTCGACGGAACGCGCGAGCTCGTCATTCGACAGACGCCCTATGTCGCCGCGTATCGTTTGGCGGGAAATACGGTTCGAATCTTGCGCATTCTGCACGGTGCCCAGCGTTGGCCCGATGACGTTGACGAAGATCCAACGGGATGAGTACGTAGATGTTCTGAATCGTTCTCATTCCATCTCGCCCTTCCACAGCGGCTGGCCGCCTAGTGAGTGATAGAAGCCCCACCCTGCGAGGGCGACTACGCTGAGCGCGGCGGGAATGGATGTTGCCATGTACCAGGTGGAGAGATCGGCCGAGAAGGGAATCCCGATGAACATATTGATGGTGAAAATGGCGCAGGCCAGCGGGACGAGGCCAAAGCGAATCACGATCACAACGGCGATGGCGTAGACCAGGATCAGTGTGGGGACTTCGATGGAGACGTAGGGTCCGGTGAGGTCTCTTTGCAAAACGAAAATTGCAACGAAGACAATTGCTGCAATCCATTCTTTGCGCAGCAGGAATCGCAGGCCGAGCAGAAGCAAGAAGAAAACGAGTGTGCTGCGAATCGACTGTGGCCATTGCTGCAGCCACGCTCCCAGCGCGACGCGGCCGCCCATCAGAGCTTGCGTCGAACCGAAGGGAGGCGCTGCTCCCATATGCATCATCGGGATGTAGCGAAGTTCGAAGACGATCAGCCACACGATGCCCAGCGCCACGCCGATCAGGATGTCACGGCCGACCACCGCATCGCGCCAGCCACCCGCCAGAAGCCGGCTCCAGGAAATAAGCGTTTTCGGCCAGAGACGGCGTACAAACGGCTCGATCGCCATGTAGAGCATCCAGATCATGGCGGAGATAAATAGTGCGGTGCTGGTGGCAATCACGACGAGGCCGATGGCGTCGCCGATACTTGAAAAATGGCTCAGGCACAGGAACAACGCCATTTGCAGGCAGAACACGGCCATCGCCAAACGTACGGCGCCTTTGCGGTCGCCTCGGCCGTGGCGGTAGTTCTTGCGAGCCAGCAGGATTGACGCAACGATCGCCGAAACCAGCAGCGTCAAGCCGATAAATTTCGCGAGCTTGTTGCTGAAAGATTTCGGCTCGTTGTTGACCATGCGAGCGGGCTTGCTCCACTCGCCGGCGAGAACGAATGCAACCGGCTTGCCCTGAAACGATGCCGCCTCAACCCGCATCGGACGATTCGATCCTGGCCAAGTTCCGGTCCACGCCATGCGGGTGTCGGAGGAGGCCAGAAAATTCCACATCGGCTGTGCCGGCTGAAGCTTGGAGCCATCGATGCCGGCAAGGTCGAACAGAGTTTTCCAGTCAAAAGGAGCGGGCGCACTCTGTGCTTCTGGCTTGTCGGTGGCCGGGGAGGCTTTTTCCGGAGGGATGGCCTGAAAGTAAGTCAGATGGCCGTAAGGATCGAGGTGCAGATTGATCATCCCCGAAAGGACCGTGGGAGGATCACTCTCGGTGACAACTCCCGGCGTCAACTCCGCATCCCGAAACTCATTCGCCGACATGGTGTCGGGACTCTGGCGGTACCAGTACTGCAACACCGATGGGCGTGCTTTGATGACGGCGTCCCAATCGGGATGGGGTTTGTCGTTCTTCTCTGCATAATCCAGAAAGTCGTTGTCGATATTCAGGCCGTGGGCGCTGTCGGCGGGACGCCCTTCGTAGCCAAGCTTGGCGATGGTTTCGCGGGCTTTTTGTGTCAGGACTTCTGGAGTCAGTTCCAGGCCCATCTTGTCGTATGCGCCGTAGTGGACCGAGTCAAAAGCCGCGAACGACAGCCCGAGCAGGATGAACGCTAGAATTGCGATCGCGATGGGTGGACGCAGCCCCTCAGTTTCGCCCGCCGCCGCGACCATCTGCGGCGAAGGAGTTTCTCCTGCGGCCAGCGCGGCTGCTAGCGGATCTCCGCCCGGCAGCGCCGCCGCCACCGCCAGCGCATTTGCTGGGCGTGACGAAGGCTGCACCTCAAGACAGCGCAGAATTACTTTCTCGACTACCGGATCGAGATCCTTCACGACCGATGACGGGCGGCTGGGCGTGCGGTCGCCATGACCGTGTACTACGTCGACTTTTTCCGCGAACGCGCGCTTGCCGGTGAAAACCTCGTAGAGCACCAGGCCCAGCGCATAAATGTCGCTGAGCATGGTGACTTCTTTGCCGGAAATTTGCTCCGGCGCCATGTAGGCGGGAGTGCCGCTGCGGATCTCCTGGCCGCGAATGTTGTCGGCGACACCGGCCAGACCGAAATCCATGATGACCGCCTGCCCGCGTCCGTCGAGCATGATGTTGGCGGGCTTCAAGTCGCGATGCAGGACGCCTTTGGCGTGCGCGGCCGCGAGCCCGGCACAGACCTGGCGCGCGATCTCTACAGCTTTATCAGACGGAAGCCGTCCGATGCGGCGGAGCAGGGAAGCGAGGTCCTCGCCGTCAACGTATTCCATGGTGAAAAAAGTCTGGCCGTCGACGTCGCCCACGTCGTAAACGCGGCAGACGTTGGGATGCGACACGCGCCGTGCAATGCGCACCTCATTGCGGAAGCGTTCGAGTAAGCCTTCGTCGCGCGCAGCCTCGTCGGGCAGAAACTTGAGCGCGACCGCTTGGCCAAGCGTGAGATCGTCGGCGCGGTAGACTTCGCCCATGCCGCCTTTGCCGAGCAGCGCGATGATGCGGTAGCGTCCGGCGATCAGGCGGCCGGGAAGGAAGCGGCCCTCATTGAGGAGGAATTCGTCGGAACCGGGCGGCCGCGAACCCGAGCGCGAAGATGGCGGTCGCTGCGGTTTCGGAGAAGTGGCGGTCGCAAAGTCGATGGTGGCCACATCGTCGCTGTTCCCGGCCGGCGCGCCGCAAGAAGAGCAAAAGCGCACCGTGTCCGCCATCTCCATCCCACAAGAAAAGCACTTGGCCATGAAATTTTCCCGCTACAGGATAACTCAGAGCGGGCATCGGGCTTTGGGCGTTGGGCATCGGGCGTCGGCCCTCAGACCTCAGGCCTCGGTTCTGACGCTCGAGGCCTGACACCCAAAGACCAAGCACCTAACAACTAGAGTCCGCATGTACGCGCAAGTTAAGTTTGACCTTGATGCCCAACGCCCGAGGGCTGAGGTCTGACGCCCGCTTTGTATTACCATCCAAGGCGATGACCTCGCCCCTCGTCCGCTGGTTGCGGGATCCGAAATTTCTGCTGTGTCTCACGGCCGCTTTGCTCGCCTTTGTGGTGCAGTCCGGCGAGCTCGGGACCGCCGACACCATGCACCGCCTGCAAGTCACGCATTGGCTGTGGACTTCGCAGCCCCAGGTTTTTCCTAACGAATATCCGGAGTTCGGCCTGCATGGCCGCGGCGGACAACTCTTCAGTTGGTACGGAATCGGGCAGTCGTTGCTCATGCTGCCCGCCGACCTGCTCGGAACCTGGATTTCGCACTGGCACGTTTTTTCCGAATACGAAGATGATCCCGCGATCCGCAGCATCGTCGTCAGCTACAGCACGAACATTCTGGTCAGCGTGCTGACGGCACTAATTGCATTTCGGCTATTAGGGCAGTTGGGTTTCAAAACAAGAGAAGCGGCTTGGGGCGTGCTGGCTCTGATGTTCTGCACCACGCATCTTCATTACACGCAGAACATGCAGGAAAACAACTACATCATGCTGCTGACGCTGGTGGGATTCTCGTTTCAGTATGAGTGGCTGCGGACGAATCGCCTAAAGGCGCTCGCCATCGGATCGATCGCTTTGGGTCTTAATTTGTTGACGCGTGTCACCACGGGTCTTGATCTCATGGCCGCTGGCTTGTTTGTGCTGCTGATCCTTTGGTTCGAGCGAAATGAGCGCGGCGCGATGTGGCTACGCGTATTCGACTACTGCAAAGTCGCCATTCCAATTTATCTCTGCTTCGCGTTGCTGGAGCGCTGGTACAGCTACTACCGCTTCGGATCGTGGACGCAGACTTATCTGCCGATTTTCGCTCGCGAGTCGCGCCTCGCCGATCCAACGCTGCCTGCGAATTTCCCCTGGAGCACTCCGCTGCACGAAGGCATTCTCGGCGCGCTCTTCAAACCGGAGAAGTCCATCTTCCTCTTCGATCCCGTTCTCATTCTGGCGCTCCTGTTATTCGTGCTGCTGCGGAAACGGATGAGCGCTGAGCTTCGTGCCCTCGCCGTTGCCGCTCTGTTTTTGCTCGCTGGCTACATCGTCTTCTATGCCCGCTACACGTATTGGGCGGGCGACTTCGCCTGGGGCGACCGCTACGTGTCGACTGCCGTGCAGACGGTGGCACTGCTTGCGGTGCCGCTGCTTCTGCGTTATCGCGCAAATCTTTCGCCGATTGTCCACAACTTTGCATTCGCGATTCTCGCCGCGAGCTTTGTTATTCAACTCGCCTCGCTCGCTTTTTGGCTGCCGCTCGAGATTTATCAGATGGAAACGCTCGGCCATCCGACTTACGTGGTCGCGCTGCGCTTCAAAAACATCGTCGCGTTCGCGTTCGGAAAAATGGATGCCTGGGGGCTGAACACCGACGCCATGGGCTACGATCCGTGGGACTACGTACACATCACAACGTGGAATTTCTTTCCGTTTCTTCTGCGCCGCGTCGGGGACGCTCCGCGCTGGGTGGTGGATGCGGCGTTTGCTGCCTGGGGGGTGGGAGTTACAGCTCTTGTTGCAGTTCTCTGTAAAGTTAGGGCCGCGATAAAGAATACGCCAAAGATTGAGAGCGTGGTAGACGGGTAGAATGACGTGGTAGAATAGGTAGAGCCAAGGGCAATTACCATGAGCTTGAATATCAAGAATGAACAAACCCACCGCCTCGTCCGAAAACTCGCGCGTCTTACTGGACGAAGCATGACGGCTGCGATTGAGCATGCGGTTCGAAAAGAGCTCAAGGAAGTGGAAGCGAAACAGGGCGATGATCGGCTCGAACGCATACTCAAAATAGCGCGAGAAGCCGCTCCACTTTGGGATGAGCGTCTCAAATCCGTGGACCACGGAGATCTGTTGTACGACGAAAAGGGGCTGCCGAAATGATCGTGGATGCCTCAGCGATTGTTGCGATTTTGCAGAATGAACCCGAAACGCTAGCTATGGGCAAAGCGCTGCGCGCGGCGCCGATTTGCCGCATCTCACCCGTGAACTACGTCGAAGCGGCGGTTATCGCCGATAACAATTCCAATCCTATGCTTCGCCGGAAGCTGGATGATCTTCTTCGCGATGCGCCCATTTTGATTGAAACCGTCACGCCCGAGCAGGCCGAAATTGCCCGCGAAGCTTACCGGGATTTTGGCAAGGGGCGTCACAAAGCCGGGCTGAATCTCGGCGATTGTTTTGCTTATGCACTCGCTAAAGAAATGCGTGAGCCCTTGCTTTTCAAAGGGAGCGATTTCTCATATACAGATGTGGAAGCCGTAAAACTCGAATAGTTGCTTCAAACTCGAGCCACAAAAGACTGTGGAGCACACAGCTGGCTACTCCACCGTCACCGACTTCGCCAGATTTCTCGGCTGATCCACGTCGCATCCCCGGCGCACCGCAATGTGATACGCGAGCAGTTGCAGCGGGACAATTTCCAGAATCGGCAGCAGTTCTTCCGGGGCGGCGGGAACGTACAGGACGTGGTCTGCGGTTTCCTTGATTTCTTCATCGCCCTCGGTCGCCAGCGCGATCACCACGCCCGAGCGCGCTTTCACTTCCTCGAGATTGGAGATGGTTTTTTCGTAGCGCAGCATGGAGCGCGGATTGTCCTTGTCCCGCGTGGCGATCACGACTACTGGAAGATTTTCATCGATCAAAGCGTTGGGCCCATGTTTCATTTCGCCCGCGGGATATCCCTCGGCATGAATGTAGGAAATTTCTTTGAGTTTCAGCGCGCCTTCCAGCGCAATGGGATAGTGAATGCCGCGGCCCAGAAACAAAAAGTCATGCACTTTCTGGTAATGCTTTGCCAGTTCATCGCAGGCTGCGTCATGCGAGAGAATGTGTTCCAGCTTCGCTGGAATGCGGGTCAGTTCGAGCATCGCCGCCTGCGCTTGCTCGGCGGCCATCACGCCGCGAACCTGAGCCAGATACATGGCAAAGATGTATAAGGCCGTGAGTTGGCCGGTGAATGCCTTGGTGGAGGCCACGCCGATCTCCGGTCCCGCGTGGGTATAAATGGTGCCCGCCGCCTCGCGCGTGATCATCGAACCTACGACGTTGCAGATCGCCAGCGTCTTCGATCCCTTGGACTTTGCCTCGCGCTGCGCGGCTATTGTGTCGGCCGTTTCTCCTGATTGCGAGATCACCAGCGTGATCGTATCCGGATCGACAATCGGATTCCGGTATCTCCATTCGCTCGCGTAGTCGACTTCGACCGGCACGCGCGCCAGCGACTCAATCATGAACTTGCCGGCCTGTCCAGCATGCCAGCTTGTGCCGCAGGCAATGATGTTGATCTTTGCGGCGGCGCGAAACTCGGCCTCGCCGATCTCCATCTCATCGAGAAAAATGTGGCCGGTATCCTGCGAAACGCGGCCCAGCGTGGTGTCGCGCACGGCTCGTGGCTGCTCGTAAATTTCTTTGAGCATGAAATGCTTGAAGCCGCCTTTTTCCGCTTGAATGGGATCCCAGGTGACATGCTGAATCTGCCGCTGCACCGGCCGGCCCTCGAAGTCGGAGAGATGAACGCCATCGGGCGTTACGACTGCGAGATCGCCATCGGCCAGAAAGAAGATGTCGCGCGTGTGGTTCAAAATTGCCGGCACGTCGGAGGCCACAAAATACTCGTCGTTGCCCAGGCCGATCACCGCCGGCGGGCCGTTGCGCGCAGCCACTATTTTGTTTGGTTCGTCGGTCGAGATCACGGCCAGGGCGAAGACACCGCTTAGTTGCTTGACCGTCTGACGCACCGCTTCTTCGAGAGCAGGTTGATTGCCGTTTCCCGTTCGCGATAAAAACTTCTCGACCAGGTGCGCGATGATTTCCGTGTCGGTCTCGGTCGTGAACTTATGGCCTTCTTCAATCAAGCTCTTCTTAAGGCTGAGATAGTTCTCGACGATTCCGTTGTGCACGACGACGATTTTTCCCGTGCAGTCGCGGTGCGGATGCGCGTTCTCTTCGGTCGGGCGCCCGTGCGTCGCCCAGCGGGTGTGGCCGATGCCATAGCTGCCCTCGAGCGGCTTTTCCCGGATGGCCTCTTCCAGATTGCGCAGCTTTCCTTCGGCGCGCCGGACCTGCAGCCCGTGTCCATTGCCCGCCACGGCGATTCCGGCCGAATCGTAGCCGCGATACTCCAGCCTACGCAGGCCTTCAATAATGACGGGAACGACACTCTTCTTGCCGACGTAGCCGACGATGCCGCACATGGGAAAACCTCGAAGGAACTCCCCGGAACTTATTCAGCCAGGGAGAAGCGGAACTCCTCAATCACCGGGTTGGTCAGTACTTCACGGGCAATGCGCTCGACCTCGGCCTGGGCTTCGTCGCGCGACAAGACATCGTCCAGTTGCAGTTCGAAGTATTTTCCCTGGCGCACGCTCTCCAGGCCTTTGTAGCCCATCTTCTTCAACGCACCCTGAATGGTTTTGCCCTGAGGATCGAGAACCGTTTTCTTGAGAGAGACGTAGACGTGGGCGGTCATGAAAAAATTATACCCGAGCACTCCAGATTGCGATCGATCACAGCGGCCCGCTGTGCGCAAACGCTCATCCTTCTAAAGCCTTCAGCTTGGTGTCCAGATCGGCAAGAGCCTCTTGTAGAAGTCTTCGGTGCTGTGGATTCGCGCTCGCTTCCATTTGTTGCAGCACTCGCTGCCGCGACAAGCGCAGACTCTCTTTTTGCCGCATCCTCGCTGCCTGTGCGGCGCTGATTTTCACCCGCGGCGTGTTCGATGCTTGAGTCGCCTCGGCCTGCTGTGCCTCGACTGCCTTGCTCTCCCAGCCACGCGCCATGACCTCATTATATTGACAGCCGTCCAGAGGAACTGCTTGCTGAAGATGAAACCACCGGTCGGTTTCTCGACCGTGTCCGCCACCGGGAATTCACTACGGCTAGCTCAGGAAAACCCTGTCTGGATAGTTTTCCCTTGACACTGTGGGTATAATCCAAGCGGTCCGGAGGGCGACCGGAGCAAGCCGTCTTTGAGGGGGGACGGAGTGGGGTAGTTTGGTGTCCCCCTCGATGGCGCAGTTTCCGAATACTCAAGCTTCGCGAAACACAGCCCCGGCCATTCCCGATGGCGTTTGCACCCGCCATTTTTTCCTCTCGTCTCTCGTCATCCCACCGCCTTGGTCTGTGATCGTTGTATTCTCCGGATCTTTTCCTCCGCGTCCGCCCTCACCAAGCCTAGCTTCATCAGCCCCGGCTCCGATCGATTCGCGTCGCATGGGTTACGCAGATTCACGTCAGCAATCTCCTCGGGAGGTTCCTCGTCATGCCGAGTAATGCGGCTTTTTCCGGCGCTGGCAAGGTCCTCCCGTTCGATGGATCCGAGGTTTTGATCGAATCAGAGCAGCTTCTCGCGGCCTATTTCAGCTCCCGCACGGTAGGTTTGTGCCTGCTCGACTCTAGTCTCCGGTACGTCGTGGTCAATGACGCCCTGGCAGCCATGAATGGGTTTCCCGCCGGCGAACATCTAGGCAAAACCGTCCGTCAGTTGCTGGGCAGTATCGCCGACCAGTTGGAACCACTCCTTCAACGGGTCTTGGAGACGGGCGAGGCAGCGGATTTCGAACTTTCCGGCCCGCTTGCGACTCGACTTGATAACGGACATTGGATTGCGCACTACATTCCCATCAAGGACGAGACTGGAGACGTAACTCGCGTTGGGGCTGTGGTCCTGGAGACCACCGCCCAGAAAAAGCTCGAGAATTCCCTCAACTCAATCTCCAGAAAGCTGTCGCATGAAACCAACATTTCGCAGCTGTTGACCGATGCGACCGTGATTCTTTCCGCAAACTGGGATCTGGAACGAATGTTTCGTCAGCTATCGGCTCGTCTACGCCGCGTTTTTCGCCAGGAGCTGGCCGGCCTTGCCCTCCATGGCGACGATCGTGGCGACGATGAACAAATGCTAGACCGACAGATTCTGGACTTTCCCTTAGGCAGAGGATCGATCGGAGATTTTATTTTTGCAAGCAACGGCCCGGCAGCACATGCGCTTCAGGCGCGCACGCCCGCAATCTTTTCGAAAGAGCAACTGAAGGCGTTGGACGTCGAGATTTCGAGAGGTGTTTCGAGCGAAGGCCTGCAGTCTCTCTGCTGCGTTCCCCTGTTGCGTCCAAGCGGCTCGCTGGGTGTTCTGGCATTAGGCAGCACTCGCAAAAACGCATTCCACCTAGAGGCTTTGGGGCCGCTTCAGCAAGTGGGAACCCAACTCGCCCTCGCGGTTGAGAATCAACTCGCCCTCCAGGAAGTCGAGGTTCTGAAGCAAAGGCTTTCGGTGGAAAGGCGGTTTCTCGACGGCGAGACTGCTTCTCAGAGTCCATTCACCGAGATCGTCGGCGAGAGTCCCGCGCTTAAAGAAGTGTTGGACCAGGCAGCCACGGTTGCGGCAAGCGGATCGACCGTGTTGCTCCTCGGCGAGACCGGGACCGGAAAAGAATTAGTGGCCCGCGCCATTCATCGCATGAGTGACCGGCATGCTGGGCCGTTTGTTAAGGTCAACTGCGCCGCCATCCCGACAGGACTGCTGGAAAGCGAGCTGTTCGGCCACGAAAAGGGAGCGTTCACTGGCGCCATCAGCCAGAAAGTTGGGCGCATGGAATTGGCTTCCGGCGGAACGCTGCTGCTGGACGAAATTGGCGAGATTGCGCTGGAGCTGCAACCCAAGCTTCTGCGCGTTCTGCAGGATCAGGAGTTTGAACGGCTGGGCAGCAACCGCACCATCAAAGTGAACCTGCGCGTTCTAGCCGCCACCAATCGCAATCTGAAAAAAGAAGTGGCCGAGCAAAAATTCCGCTCTGACCTCTACTACCGGCTCAACGTCTTTCCCATCCGGATTCCTCCCTTGCGTGAGCGCCGGGAAGACATCCCTTCGCTGGTGCGCCACTTCGTGCGGAAGTTTGCCCTGCGCATGAACCGGCAGATCGAGTCAGTACCCACCGAAACCATGGATGCCCTGATCCAGTGGCCCTGGCCGGGCAATGTTCGCGAGCTGGAGAACCTGATGGAGCGATCCGTCATCCTGACCGAAGGCTCCGCGCTTCGTGTGCCGCTGAGCGACCTTCGCGCGGAGGCCCTGCCTGACTTGGTGCTGACGGACAACTCGCTGGATGCAGCCGAACGCGAACACATCATCCGGGTGCTTCGCGAGAGCGGAGGCCTACTTTCCGGACCTGACGGCGCCGCGCGTCGGCTGGGATTGAAGCGGACGACTCTGCAGTCGAAGATGCTGCGCTTGAACATCACACGGAAAGACTACATCGGTCCCAAAGTGTAGTCCCAACAACAATCCCGGTTTTCCTTCCCACCCGGGATACGAAATCCAATATCGCGGAACCCTGCGACGCCTAATCGGCAGTTTGCCATTTCTTCGGCAGTTTTTGGTTCGTACTCGTTCCCGATATCAAACGGGAACTCGTTCCAAACACGGAACTTCCCGCTTCTGGATTCCACGCTCCATTCCGGAACCCAACGTGCACGACCTGCGTTTACTCTGCCTCTGGCCGAAGCGAGTGTAATGGCGACCTCCGCGCAGAGTCGGCCCCAGCCCTACCCCCATCGAGTCGACCGGCTTGCCGGTTTTGCGTGGAGCGATAGCAGTGTTATTGACCAATCGAGTGCAACTGATGAGACCTTTGGTCGCCGGGAACCTCTTAAGGCGTTCCGGCCTGGTTTCCATCCGCTGGCCCGACCCTTCCAGCGATCACGCTCGTCTTTCCGCCGGGTGGAATGCCTTGCCTGCCCGGCGCCCCGAAACAGAGCTGCTTCGCGAGGTTGCTCCGCTGGCTTCTCCGAACCCGGAGAAGATCGATCCGCTCTATCTCTTTGCCTGTCACACTCAATGGGAACTGCACGAGGAGCCCAGCGCCGCCTGGGAATTGCTGGCGGCCGGGCAGAGTCCGCATCCCGACACGCGTGCCCATGCCCGTTCCCTGTTAGCCAGTTCGCGGCACTTCGACGCCGACCGCCCAATTCCAGAACCAGAATCTGCTCCCACCGAGGAGCAGAGCCTCGATACGGAGACAACCATGAAGGCGCCCTACGGCCTCGATCTCAACGACGACTGTACCGAGTGCACCCTCAGAAAGCCTGGTTTCTTCTGCGGATTCTCCAAGGAGACCTTGCACGCCCTGAATCTGGTCAGCCACAAGAGCGTCCTCCCCGCCCGCGCCGTACTGTTTGTCGAAGGGCAGGCGGCTCGCGGGTTGTTCATCATCTGCTCCGGGAAGGTCAACCTCTCCACCACTTCGCGGGAAGGCAAGATTCTGATTTTGAAGACCGCGGAAGCCGGCGAAGTCCTCGGTCTCAGCGCCGCCATCTCTAACGTGGGATACGAAGCTACGGCCGAGACCGCAACTCCTTGCCAGCTCAACTTCGTCGACCGGAAGCAGATTCTCGATCTGCTCGAGAATCATAAAGAAGTCGGAGTACACGTCGCGCACTGCCTCAGCCGCGACTTCCAGGCTGCCTACCGCGATATTCACGATCTTGTGATGACGCGGTCGTCCGCGGGAAAGCTCGCGCGGCTGCTGTTATCGCATTCGGCAGATGATGATGAAAGCGCGGAACGGCGCGTGCATTCCACCATGACGCATGAAGAGATGGCGCAGCGAATCGGTTCCTCGCGCGAGACCGTCACCCGTCTTCTCAGCGATCTAAAGAAAAAACAGCTAATACGGTCCGAAGGCTCTTTGCTCGTGATTCGTGACCGTTGCGGCCTCGAGGCATTGGCAGTCTGACCCTTCCCCCTGGGACCCGGAGGACGGCTTCCCCCTCAGCCCCCGTCCTCCGGCTTTGTTTAGGAAGGCTCGTTTGCCTTCATGAATGCGAATGTACAAAGGCACGATGATCGACGAATTGCTCAGGAGGGTGGAGAAGGCGGAAGGCTCCGCCACACAAATTCCGCCCGAAGGGTCAAGGTCTCACGCGCCGCGCGCCGAGACACCCGTCACGACTGGCCAAGAACCCAAAAACTCAGAGCCCAAATAATTCGCGCAGGCGCTTGGTCTGGGCCCGGCTCACGGGAATTTCCGTCTGCTTCTTGTCGTCCATGCGGAGCTGGTAGGAACTCTTGAACCACGGGACGACCTCGCGAATCCGGTTGATATTCACCAGGTAGGAGCGGTGCGCGCGCCAGAACAGGTTCCCATCCAGCGACTCCAGCAACTCCTCCAGCGTGCGGCAGTTGGATTGGCCTTCCATCCCAGCCGGTCCGCCCGTCACCACCGAAATCACGCCGTCTTCAATCCAGGCATAGCAGATGTCTTTCTGATCCACCAGGAACATGCGTCCGACGGTCTTGAGTAGAATCTTCGACGCCGGCTTCTGCGACTCGAGCATGCGCACCAAAGATTCGATTTTCTCAGTGGGAAGCGCGCCCTCTTGTTGTTTCGCCCTGGCCTTCTGCACGGCCTGCGCCACGCGCTTTTTGTCGAAGGGCTTGAGCACGTAGTCGACGGCATTAACTTCGAATGCCTTGACCGCATACTGATCGAAGGCCGTCGCGAACACGATCTTGGGCAGCGGGATTTTCTTGTCGAGAAGTTTCTTGATGACGCCAAAGCCGTCCAGTCCCGGCATCTGCACATCAAGAAAAACCAGGTCAGGATTGTGTTCCTTGATCAGGTTGACGGCGTCGAGACCATTCTTGCCCTGCGCAACCACGTTCACGTCATCGCCGCTCTTCAGCAGGTAGGCAAGTTCGTCGCGGGCTAACTGCTCATCATCGACGATCACGGCCGACAGTGACATGAAATCTCCCGGGAAAAGTCACATCTTCCCATCTCTGAGTATAGTGACGCGATTTTCCTGGAGCAAACCCGTTTCGATCGGGAACGCCCGATCCATCACGGAATGGCAGAAGTTGGCCTGCCAGTAGCAGGTTCGATAACTGGTTGCGCTGTCATCCTGAGCGAAGCCGTTCTTCAGGCGTAGCGAAGGATCTCCAGAAAAGTGATCCCCGAGTTTGGAAGAACGGCTGTGACTTTATAGCGGTAAGGGATGCTTAAGGCTGACTTGGCTTTTCTTTAGAAGCCGCAGTCTTGCCCAACGCGCGCTTGGTATACCCGTCGGGAGCACGGAATAAATCAGCCGGCTGTGGAGCTTCTTTGATGTCGCGCAACTCGCCCGAAGCCGAAGCCCCCTGCCACTTCACCGGGAAGTGCAGCTTTACATCGATCCATAGCGGACCCGGCTTTCCAGCGCCGGTCGCGACCTCATAGCGCACGGTGTCGCGCCCGTTCACAGTCTCGTGTCCGACCTTCGTGCACTTTCCTTTCGCGGCGTGTGCCATCGCTTTCCAGTCGGCGCAGGCATCTTCCACGTCTTTCGCCTGGAAGAAAGTCACGCCCTGCCCGGGAATCTGCGGCTTGTCGCTCTCGATGTACTGCTTCTGCTGCGGCATCAGCACAATCGAGGTGCGGTCGGCCAGGTTCACGATCATGATGCTGTTCGTGCGCCCGCTGCGGTCCTCGCCCTGAAAGCGCAGCTTGCCGCTGGTGGAAAAAATGCGGGTGTGAAACGTGTTGTTTTGAGCAGACAAGTTGACGATGTCCGCCGAGAAATCGGCCTGCGCGAACGCCGAAGCGCAGGCCAGAACGAAAACGCAAATCGAAATCGTGTGCCGGTACAAGGTTTCCTCTGTGCTGCTCTGTGTCCTCTGTGGTGAAAAAGCCTACCGGTGCTGCTGCTGCATCATGTTGTTCATGTCGAATTTCGTGTATCCAGCAGGAATCTCGAACAAACTAGACGGCTGCGATCCCTCTTTAATGTTCTGCAGTTCGCCGCCGTTGTTCTGTCCCTGCCACTTCACCGGGAAGCGCAGCTTGGAATCGAGCCACACCGTGCTAGCTTCGCCCTTGTCGTTGGTGCCCTCATACTTCACGGTGTTGCGCCCGTTCACCGTCTCCCTGCCATCCTTCTTGCAGGTTCCACTTTTGTTGCTCGCCAGCTTCAGCCAGTCGGCGCAGGCGTTCTCGACGTCGCCCGTCTCGAAGAACTTGAACATGCCGCGGTTTTCCATCATCGTCTCCGGCATTTCCATGTACATGTGCTGCTTGTCCATCAGGACGATCCACTTGTCGTTGCTGAGGTCGAAAATCACCGAGCCGCCGCCGTGCGGATCGCCGCTGTCTTGCGAGTCAAACCGCATCTTGTCTTTGCCGAAATAGACCTTGGTCGGCCCCTTGCCGTGTTTCTGGCTGGTGCTGTCCACCACGTCGGCGGAAAACTCGGTCTGCGCCAGCGCCGCACCGGCCAGCCCGATTAATAGAACGAAACACACAGCCCGTGCAATCAGTCGAAGCAAGTTAGTCTCCTTGGAAATGTCTCAGATTTCTTATCAATAACAACGATTCCCGGGGAGGAATGAAAAAAGCATAGCAGAAAGCCCGTACTCCGCTTCCCGAGCCGAACAAGAAGAGTCATCGGTCAGGACAATGTTGGGCTTCAGTTCGCACCCGCAAGTATTGTCATCTTGAGCGGAGGGCGAAGAGCCGCATTGCGGCTCTTCGCGCGCAGTCGAAAGATCCCTACCCCTCCGCTGCATTCCGCAACAGAGGGATCTCAGTTCCAAGCTTCAGTATCCGTGCGTCCCTTTCGTCTTGGAAAACTCGGTCACAATCCACTTCGAAAGAAAAGTGCTCTTGTGCTCGCGGAAGCCGATCTTCCGGTACAACTCCATCGCCGTATCGTTCCCCTCGACCACTTCCAGATGCAGCGCCCGGATACCGACCGTCCGCGCTTCTTCCTCTACGAACTCCATGGTTCGCCGTCCCCAGCCGCGCCCGCGATACTCCTCGCGCAAATAAAATTCGTCGACAAACGCGTCGCGCCCCAACCACTCCAGGCTGTAGCCATAGCACAACACGATGTAGCCAATCGCTTCGCTGCCGTCGAGAATCATCCATGCGCCTCCGAGATTCGCATCGCGCAGCAGCGCAATCAAAGCCACCCGCGCCTTCGCCTCATCGAAGCCATGCCCGTCGTACGCGTAATACACGCGCATGAATTTGAGGAGAGTGTCGGCATCCAACTCTCCCGCGCGCCGAAATTGAGGATTGTCATTCATCGTGAGTATCAATGTGGCGCGGGCGCCCCCGCCCGCGAATGTGAGCACTGCAGATTCCGCTACCGCGTCGCCTACTCCGGACGGCGCAGCTGTATTACGCCGCCGGTCGCCGTCTGTTCGGTGTAGCCCGGGGGAATTTGAAACAAACTGTAATCCGGCGGAATCTCCCGGATATTACGCAGCTCCGTACTGTTCCAAATCGTTTGGCGTTTAACGATCGCGTGCAATGTTCGATCAATCCACAGATGACAGGTTTCTCCGTAACAAGATAGGTCGTACTTGACCGTGTTGCGGCCATTCACTTTTTCGTCCCCCACCTTTTTGCAAGTTTCTCCTGCCACGTTCGGACCGTGCATCCATTCCGGACACGCATCGTCAACATTCACTGGATGCACGATGGCATAGAGGGTGTACAGTTCTGGCGCACGTACGCTCGGACCTGTGTAGTACACCTTCTGCTCCGGAACCAGAATTGTTGACGTGTGATTGGCTCGATCCAGGATGATTGCGTTTCCAGAACCGACAACTCGCAGGTCAGTTCCTGGCTTGCCGACGGTGGGCGCAGATAGAGTCATCGCCGTGAGCCCTTCGTCGCTTGCCGCTTGAATCTCGAGCCGTCGCCGCTCGCTGCCGAACCAAATCTTTGCCAGGACCGGAGTTCCGGGTTTGAGCAGGTCCACGATATCGGCGGAGAACTCCGTCTGCGCCGAGACAATTCCGGCAAGTGACAATAGGAAGAAAACTCCGAACCCGATTCCTCTGCGCATCTTTATCTCTTTTTCCGAGGGCGAAAGAAATCTAAACCGCATTCTCCAGCGCCAAAGCCATCCCCATACCACCGCTCACGCACAAAGTAGCCACGCCGCGTCTAGCATTCCGCTTCATCATCTCGTGCAGCAGGGTCACGACAATCCGCGTGCCCGTGCATCCAATCGGATGCCCGAGTGCAATGGCTCCCCCATTCACATTCAACCGATCGCGGTTCATGTTCAGCGCCCGGTCGCACGCCAACACCTGAGCCGCAAAGGCTTCGTTCAGTTCAATCAGTCCAAACTCATGCAGCCGCAGCCCATGCTTGTCTTCGAGCTTTTTCAGCGCCGGTACCGGACCAATCCCCATGGTCTTCGGATCGACTCCGGCCGACGTCACTCCCAAAATGCGCGCCAGCGGCTTCAGGTTGTTTTGCTTGACGAAATATTCACTCGCCACCACAACCGCCGCGGCGCCATCGGTGATACCGGAGGAATTGCCCGCCGTAATCGTGCCGGTCTTGGAAAAAACCGGCGCCAGTTTGCCGAGCTTCTCCATGCTCGCATCCGCAAACGGATGCTCGTCGCGGCTGAAGACCGTCGATCCTTTTTTCCCTTCGATCGTCACCGGCACGATCTCCGCATCAAATCGTCCGGCCGCAATCGCCCGCGCCGCGCGGGTCTGCGACGCCAACGCAAATTCATCCTGCTCCTCGCGCGAAATCTTGTACTGCTCTGCCAGCACCTCGGCCGTTTCGCCCATCACCATCTTGGCCAGCGGACAGAAGAATCCATCGCGATACATTCCATCCACCAGTTCCTGCGTGCCCATGCGGTAGCCCCAGCGCGCTTGGTCCAATAAATAAGGAACGCGCGACATCGACTCCGTTCCGCCCGCAAGTACGCAAGTCGCATCGCCCAGCGCGATCGCTTGATATGCCAGCGCAATCGATTTCAATCCTGAGGCGCATGCTTTATTCACCGTGAACGCCGGGACTTCCTGCGGAACGCCGGCGCGCACAGAGATCTGCCGCGCCACATTCGGCCCGCCGCCAGCCTGCCGCGCGCAACCGACAATCGTCTCGTCGACTTGCTCGAGCGTAACGCCCGCGCGCTCCACCGCCGCCTTCGCCGCGACTACTCCTATATCCGCCGCAGTCAGCGACGCCAGCGTCCCGCCAAATTTTCCGATCGGCGTTCGCACCGCCGAAAGAATATAGACCGCCTGCACGCACACACCTCCAAACCCCCGAGTCTAGCAGGAGAAACTTGATGTATTCTATAAGCACCTTAAAAGGTGCTGGAGGATCGGACGCCATGCTTGATCTCACTCAGGATATTCAGGCACTAACTACGTTCCGTCGCCGTTCCGCGGAGTTTCTCAAGCAGCTTCGCAAGAGCAAGCGCCCTGTGGTTCTCACCGTGAATGGAAAAGCGGCCGCCGTGGTGCAGGATGCCGAGGCCTACCAGCGACTTCTCGACATCGCTGCGGCTGCAGACGCCCGGGAGGGAATCCGTCAAGGATTAGAAGAATCCGCACGCGGACAGGGCCGGGCCGCCAGCGAGTTCTTTAAGGAATTTGAGTCAGAGATCGAAAAGAAATATGGCGTATCTCGTTAGGCTAACGCCGCGCGCGCAGCGGGATTTGGCACTGCTGTTCGACTACATTCATGCTGAAGAATCGGCTGCAGCCTTCCGCTGGTATGAGTCTCTCAAGCGCGAGATCCTGACGTTAGAAAAGAATCCGAACCGATGCCCGGTCACGCCTGAGGGTAAGAAGCTGCGACACTTGCTCTACGGCCGGAAGCCCCACGTCTATCGAGTGATCTTTCGTGTGTCGGAGCGCAAGAAGCAGGTTGAAGTTCTTCACATCCGTCACGGTGCTCGTCGCCCGCCAAAGCGCCGAGATCTCGAATAGGGTGGGCTTAGCCTTTCGTTCGTGGACCCTTCGTGTCCTTCGTGGTTAACGAGGTTCACAGGTTCGTCTCAAACCCTAGGGAACGAGCTTGCTTCGCCACCCCTTGCATTCCAAGGGGAATCATGGCACTCTTCCCCTTGCAATCCTAGGGAAGAACAACAAAACAAAATACAATGGACAACCTCAAGCTCGAATTCCTCCGCGGCACCCTCGACGTTCTAATCTTGAAATCCCTGGTCTGGGGCCCGCTTCACGGATACGCCATCACCAGTTTCATTCGTCGCCAGAGCGACGACGCCTTTCTGGTCGAAGAGGGAACGCTCTATCCCGCGCTCTGGCGTCTCGAGAGCAAAGGCCTGCTCGACGCCACATGGGGAGCGTCAGAAAATAATCGCCGCGCGAAATTTTATCGGCTTACTCCCGAAGGCCGCCGCCGTCTACGTCAAGAGGTGAAGACTTGGGAAGCCTATGCCATTGCGGTCGCGAAAATTCTCGCCGCGACCCGCCTGCCCGAACCTGAGGAGGCTGCATGAAGCCGAATTCTTCCAACCAACCTTCCAAGAAAGATCCTTTCGCCCCCGACCACGCTGCCGAAGTGAAAGACGAACTGCGCTTCCATCTCGACGCCAAGACCGACGACCTCATTCGCCAGGGCTGGACGCCCGAAGCGGCCCGCCAGGAAGCCGAGCGCCAATTCGGGGACGTGAATTCCCTTCAGCAGATCGGCCAGCATCTCGGAGAAAAAACCGAACGCCGCAAACGCTTGCGCGATTACGGCAACGATCTGCTCCACGACGTTCGCTACACCTTTCGCACACTGCGCCGCGATCCGGGCTTCGCCGCCATCTCCATTCTGATTCTCGCGCTCGCGATCGGTGCCAACATCGCCGTCTTCAGCGTCGCCAATAATCTTCTTCTGCGCCCGTTGCCATTTCCCAATGCACACGAACTCGTCTGGATCGCGCCGCCGCCGGCAGTCGCATGCGGTTGGTCGTGTTCCACGTACTCGTCTGACGCGTATGAAGAATTCCGCGCGCAGAACCGCGTCTTCCAGGATGTGACCGGCTATGAAGCTTTCACCACCGCCGACAATTTCCGACTCACTGGCCACGGCGAACCGCAGCCCGCGACTGCAATCGAGGTCATCGCGAACTTTTTTCAGGTACTGGGCGTGCAGCCCGCGATGGGGCGTGTGTTTTTCTATAACGAGTTCAAAGGCAAGCAGCCGGTGGCGCTGCTGGCCAATGCGTACTGGCGAAGGCAATTCAATTCCGATCCGAATATTGTCGGCAAAGCGATCGAGTTGAACGGCGAGCCCATCACGGTGGTCGGAGTGCTGCCGGAGTCTTTCGACTATGGATCCGTCTTTTCTCCCGGGTCGCGTGTCGATTTGTTTGTTCCCCTCGATCTTGATCGCGAGCGCGACTACGGCAACATCGTCACGCTGACTGCGCGCATGAAGCCCGGCGTAACGCTGGCACAGGCGGTTGATGACGCCAGACGCGTCGCACCCAATCTTTATTTCAATACGAAGTACCCGCAGTCTCTCGGCAACTACAAAGATGCCATGGTTCCGGTTGCTCTCAAGGACTACGTCACGGGCAAACTGCGTCGTTCGCTCATCGCGCTGTGGGCGGCGGTAGGCGCAATTCTTCTGATCGCCGGAGTGAATCTCTCGAATCTTCTACTCGCCCGCGCCGCCGCGCGTGCCAAAGAATTCGCCGTTCGTGGCGCTCTTGGCGCCAGCCGCGCCCGCATCGTCCGCCAGTTACTGATGGAGAGCCTTATCCTATCGCTCGCCGGCGCTGTCGTCGGCCTCGGACTGGCCGTCGGGCTCGTCGCGTGGCTCACGCAGCAGGGTTCGCTCGCACTCCCGCTCCTCGCCACGCTTCGCATCGATAGTCAGGCGCTCGGTTGGACCGTGCTTATCGCGGTGCTGACCGCCATGATCTTCGGCATGGTCCCCGGATGGCGCATGGCCAGTGGCAACTTGCAGGAAATTCTCAAAGACTCCGGTGCGGGTGCCGGTCTCGGACGCAAGCACGAACGCCTGCGCTCTGCGCTCGTGATCACAGAGATTGCCCTGGCATGCGTCTTGCTCGTCAGCGCAGGCTTGCTGCTGCACAGCTTTCTGAAAGTGCTCGACGTCGATCTCGGATTCCAGCCCGACCACGCCGCCTCGATCAATGTCGAGTATGACGACAGCGCGCCGACGGACGAGGCCAGCACCGCCAAGCGCTCCGCGATCTTTCAGCGAGTGCTCGAGCGCGTCAGCGCCATCCCCGGCGTCGAAGCCGCTGGCATCACTGACTACCTTCCGCTCGGCCCCAACCGCCAATGGGGTACGCCCCAGCCGCAAGGGAAAACCTTTGCTCCCGGCACTTTGCCCAGCCCGCTGGTTTACGTCATCACCCCGGGATTTCCTCGCGCCATGGGTATGCATCTGCACGGGCGTGATTTTACTTGGGCCGATGGCCCAAAGAGCGAACGAGTCATCATGATCAATACATCGGCGGCTCGTTTGTATTGGCCCGGGGAAGATGCGGTCGGCAAAATTCTCATGGATGGTAAACAAGAACTCCACGTCGTCGGCGTCCTCGACGACGTTCACGAAGAAAGCGTCGAAAGCAGCGATGGTGCGCAGATTTACTATCCCGCGATCCAGCAGAACCCGAACAGTGCGCATTTGGTGGTTCGCTCCGCGCTTCCGCCGGCCGCGATGGGAGCCAACATTCTGCGCGCCCTGCGCGAACTGAATCCCAATCAGCCCGCCGCGGAATTCCGCCCCATCCGCACCATCGTCGATCGCGCCGTATCTCCCCGTCGCTTCTTCATGCTGCTCGTCGCGTCGTTCGCAGCACTCGGGCTGCTTCTCGCAACACTCGGCATCTACGGAGTGATCTCATATTCCGTCGCGCGCCAAACGCCCGAGATCGGAATCCGCATGGCCCTCGGCGCCAGCACCGGACGCGTACAGCGCCAGGTGCTCGGCAGCACGCTGCGCCTAACCTTAATCGGTCTCGCGGTCGGCACGATCATGGCTCTGGCAGTCGCAAAGCTGATCACGTCACTCTTGTTCGCAACCTCGCCCTGGGATCTCGCCAGTTTCCTCGGCATGGCCGTAGCGCTGCTCACCGTGGCGGTGATCTCCGGCTACATCCCCGCGCGCCGGGCTTCGTCAATCAACCCCATGCAAGCCCTGCGCAACAATTAGATGGGTTGAAGATGAACCATGTGGGGACGGGCGACTCGCCCGTCCGGTCGAGCGAAGTTCGACAGCGCGCCATGGGCGCGGCAGGGTATGTCTAATTCTCGCCCCCAACCAAATAACCCGGTATCCTCGCTCCCGGTGTAGCATCTACACAACAGTACAACCCATTTCCATCAACAACCTTTTTGCCCATCAGGAGGCCAGCATGTCCTACATCGAAGTCGGAAAAGAAAACTCCACATCCATCCACCTCTACTACGAAGACCACGGCTCCGGCCAGCCCGTCGTCCTCATTCACGGATACCCGCTGAGCAGCGCATCCTGGGAAAAGCAAATTCCCGCTCTCCTCGACGCCGGATACCGCGTCATCGCCTACGACCGCCGCGGCTTCGGCAAATCCAGCCAGCCCACTACCGGATACAACTACGACACATTCGCCGCCGACCTTCGCGAAGTCGTCACCCATCTCAAGCTCAAAGATTTTGCCCTCGTCGGATTCTCCATGGGTGGCGGCGAAGTCGCGCGCTACATCGGTAAATATGGATCGAAAGACGTCAGCAAAGCCGTCATCATCGGCGGCATTCCGCCTTACCTCCTCAAGACCGGCGACAATCCCGAAGGCGTCGACGGCGCGGTCTTCGAAGGCATCAAGAAAGCCGTCGCCGCGGACCGCTACGCCTTCTTCACCGAATTCTTCAAGAACTTCTACAACACAGACGTCCATCTCGGAAAACGTGTAAGCGAGCAAGCCATTCAAGCCAGCTGGAATACCGCAGCGATCGCCTCGGCGACCGCGAGCGTCGCCTGCGTCCCCACTTGGCACGAAGACTTCCGCAACGACGTGTCCAAGATCGACGTGCCCACGTTAGTCATCCACGGCGACTCCGACCGGATCGTCCCCTTCTCCTCCGCAGGCCAGCGCACCGCCAAGCTGGTCAGCGGCGCCGAACTGGTAGTCGTGAAAGATGGCCCGCACAACGTCGCCTGGACCCACGCCGACGAAGTCAACAGCGCCCTGCTGACGTTCCTGGCCAAGCCGTCAACCAAGAGCCAGTCGCCCAAAAAGAAAGCCGTAGCCTAAAGAGAAAACAGGGTGGCCCATCCTAGCCGCGCTGTTTGCGGCTAGGGTGGGGATACGCAGGCGGGGCCGGTACTGGGTAAGTTTGAAAATGCACAGTCTCGCGCTGGCCATTGTCACTATGGCATGATGGAGTCGTGATACCCAAGGGAAAACGACCGCGCGATCCCAACCAGCTTGCCAAGTGGGTTGTAGAGCAATCAACTAGCGAGACCCCGGCAGAGGCACCAGCGCCGGAACCTGTGGCAGCCCAACCAGCGAACCTTAGCGAGTACATGGCTGCAATGGGGCGCAAGGGCGGCCAGATCGGCGGGAAACGCCGTCTCAAGACCATGACCAAGGAACAGCGCCGGAAAGTGGCTGCGAAGGCTGCTAGGGCGCGGTGGAAGAAACGCTAGTCCTCTCACTTTCCAATTCCTCGATTCGCTTCTCCAGTGCGTTGATACGCTCGAATGCGTTGGAGAGATACAGCGCCAGAATTAAAATCCACGCCCCTATTACCGAGTAGGCATTGTGATACCAGATGATCGCCACGACTACAGCGACGATTGGCACCCACGTCACAGCGCTCTTGAAGGTTTTCATACGTCCTCATTTGACGGATGTGATTTAATCGCAAAATAGAAATGCCCCCGCTGGCTACGGGAGCATTCCAGAGCTTGTGTTCGGCAAACTCAAGTTAGCACTAGGAGTGTGTCGAATGCAATCCCTCAAGCTCGATACCGCGTTAACTCCCGCATCGCCTCATCTGTCACAACGAAATCGTGGCCTTCGCTACAGCGAAGTGTTACGGCGCACCGGATTACGAAATGCCTTACGTCTATTTCGGGAGAATTGGGTTCAAAGGTGGTGTATATGGCGTGATGCACTGCGAAGTTGTGCCGGACACATACGCACGCAATCCGCCATAGGTCATACGGCTGTGGGCTTGGGTCCACATAATCATCGGACACACCGTTCTGTTCGGACAGTTGCCCGCAGGCTCTACACAGAAAAATTGCTGGCCATTCGCCCATGGGCGGACTCTCAAGACCTTCAAACGTTCCTAATGGGGTTCGATGCGGGAGAAAGCTGGGCTTCTTGCAACACGGACACAGAATCGCGGGACCAAATATCCGTCCGTTCGTCATGGTTAACCTCCGAAAATATGGCCGAAATCAATTTAACTCTTGACATGCTAAAGCGGCAATGGTACAAGAGTCAATATGAATCGACTAGACCCACAGACCCAAAGCAGAGTGGTGAATTGCTTACTTGAGGGTTGCTCGATTCGCGCTACCGTTCGCCTTACCGGAGTCGCAAAGAACACAATCGTAAAACTGCTGGCCGATCTAGGATGCGCGTGCGCGTCCTATCACAATCGCAATGTGCGTAACCTGAAAGTGCGCCGTTTGCAGTGCGACGAAATATGGTCATTCGTGGGAGCTAAGGCGAAGAACGTCAGCGTAGAGAAGAAACAAGAGGGATGGGGAGACGTTTGGACGTGGGTAGGAATCGACGCGGATACCAAGCTGGTAGTTTCCTACTTGGTCGGTGGACGTGACGGCGGATGGGCTGCCGACTTCATGGAAGATTGCGCCAAGCGAATCAGCAACCGCGTACAGATCACGACGGACGGGCATCGCGCATACTTAGACGCTGTAGAGAATGCCTTCGGTGCGGATATTGACTACGCGATGCTGCAAAAGATTTACGGTGCGCCGTCCGATGAGGAAACACGGCGCTACTCCCCGGCGAAGTGCATCGGCTGCGATATGAAAGTCGTGAGCGGAGACCCGGACCCTAAGCATGTGAGTACCAGCTTTGTTGAGCGTCAGAACTTGACCATGCGGATGCAGATGCGGAGATTTACCAGACTCACGAATGGACACAGCAAGAAAGTAGACAATCACCGTCACATGGTCGCGTTGCATTACATGCACTACAACTACTGCCGCGTGCATTCGAGTTTGCGCGTGACTCCGGCGCAAGAGGCAGGATTGAGCGAACACGTTTGGGGCGTAGAGGAATTGATTGCCTTGCTACCGAAACCAGTCGTTAAGTCCTCTACGATTGAGAAAACCCTTACCCTGAAAGCACTTGGCAACTAATCATCCTTGAACCAATCGCCGTACTCGCTGCCAAACTCTGTCACGTACACGCTATCCCCATTTTGCTGACGTGGGGCTTCGCTATCACGACGAAGCGCCTGCAAGCGTTCAGTTACATCTGCGATCCTTGCGTCGAGATTCTTAGCTGGCTTTGTCCTGTCCAAAGCGACCCTGATTCCACTTGCAATCAATTCGTCGATACCCCATAAAAACCTGTAGTCCCTGTTTTTCTCGTCTATCGGGTCAAAAAATGGTTCGGCATCCTTTGTCACACGACGCGCAAAAATCTCCGTATTCCCGCCAACATTGATTCCCTTCGCTTTGATCTCCCGAAAGAGTTGCCGCGCAATGTGAACGGTGACCGCCGTAGATAATCCAGGTATCCAAAGTCTTTCGATGATGTATTGCGCTAACTCCGCTCCGCTTCCGGCTACAGCGTGGGCATCTGTCTCTGCAACAATGTCATTGTTCGTTTGCAAGAGACCCCAATCTTTTCGTTGATCTTGAATGCCACAGATCAGGTTTAAGGCCGGACGATTCGCGTCGTTTGGCTCCCAATATTTGAAAATGGAATCAGCGTGTATCCCCGACATGGCTTTAGAAACTTCCGCCTTGATACTTGCGAAAGACGTATCCGACAATTTGGCGACCGCATCCCGAATTGTTTGACACGTCGCGTCGATATATACGCCGTCTCCTGCTCCACCGATTACGATGTCGTAGGATTTACCCTGTCCGTAGAAGTTTGCCAGCTTGTGCGATTGAAACCGCACTACGCCGTAGGTAATCTCCGTATCGGCGGCGATTACGAATCCGTCTCGACATTTGAATCCGGCGACTAGCGTCAGGTTTCGCCTTGGTCTGTATAGTTTAGGCTTTGGAATCGGGCGGGGTCTCATCGTACACCCCCGCCGTTATCTTGTGGAAATTCAAAGTGACCCAGTACCGCGGGGCCGCAACCCTTGCCTTTCCCCCTAACCTCCGGCATAATAAGAGTTTGCCTCAACCTCGCCGGACTCTTCCGGTTATAAAGGAAACATTCTTGTGTTAATGATTCGCCTGGCGCGCGTGGGTGCGCGCAAACAACCGCATTATCGAATTGTGGTGATTGAGAAGGCGCGCGCGCGCAACGGACGTCCGGTCGAAGTGGTCGGGACCTACAACCCCCGCACCAACCCGGCCTCGATCGAAATGAAGCGCGACCGCGTCGAGTATTGGGTGTCGAAGGGCGCGCAAATGTCGGAGCGCGTAGGCAAGCTCTTCTCCAAAGCGCCAGCCGCCGCCCCAGTCCCCGCCGCCTAGCATTGTTGATTGTTGATTCCCTGATTGTTGATTGCCTGATTGTTGATTGAAAGCTGTGCGCGGAAACGAAGTTTGAGCACTTGGGTTTCATAATCAACAATCAACAATCAAAAATCGACAATCGAATCGGCGAACTCCACCACATGGTGAATACGAATGCCTGAGTCTGGAAACATTTGCGCGCTGCTGGAGATGATCGCCAAGTCGCTGGTCGACTCACCCGACGAAGTTTTCGTCGAGCAGTTCGATGACGGCGTCATCGAACTGGAAGTCGCCGAAAGCGACGTGGGCAAGGTCATCGGACGCCAGGGTCGCACAGCTCGCGCTCTGCGCGCCCTGCTAGGCGCCGCCGGCCATCGTGCCCACAAGCGCTACCAGCTCGAAATTATCGAGTAGGTGGCAACCGTGGAAGGGCGGCCCTTTTGGGGCCGCGTAGGCGAGCAGAAGAAGAACGGCCCTTTAGTGCCGGGCGCGAGCCGCGAAGCGGCAACAGAATGCAGCCCACAGCGAAAGCTGTGGGTATCAATGTGAGTGAGAACCAAGCCCCTTTAGGGGCGAAAGACACAAACGGCGCTTTCATCACGTTGGCGCGCGTGATCAAAACGCAAGGCCGCCACGGCGAAGTCGCCGCCGAGATTCACAGCGACGTCCCGGAGCGATTCGCGCCGGGAATGAAATTATTCGCGCTGGCGAAAGACGAGAGCCGCCACGAACTTGAGATTGAAGATCTCTGGCCCCACAAAGGCCTGCTGGTCTTGAAGTTTCAGGGCGTCGATTCGATGAATGACGCCGAAACACTAATCGGTGCGGAGTTGCAAGTCCCGCGCGAGCAGCGCGCAGAGTTGGAACAGGGTTGGACCTACGTTAGCGACCTGATCGGCTGCACGGTCTTCGACAGCGGCAAAGAAATCGGCCGCATCGCCGACATTCAGTTCGGGGCCGGCGAAGCGCCGTTGCTGATTGTCGAAAGGGAAGGGAAGAAGTACGACATCCCTTTCGCCGAAGCGTACCTGGAAGGTGTGGACGTAACGCAGCGAAGAGTGAACATGCGACTTCCCGAGGGCATGTTAGAAATCAACCAGCCCATGACGCCAGAAGAAAAGCAGGAGCAGCGACTCGAAGGAAGGAAGAGTAATAAGCTATAGTTTTTTCCTTCGTGATCCTTCGTGTCCTTTGTGGTTAAAGGTTTTGGTTTTAGCCCGCAAAATGAAGGCCGACATAGTCACCATCTTTCCGGACTTCTTTCGCGGGCCGCTCGATCACGGCATCACCCGCCGCGCCCAGGAAATGGGCCTGGCGAAAATCGAAGTCCACGACTTGCGGCAGTTCACGCACGACAAGCACCGCACCGTGGATGACCGCCCTTTCGGCGGCGGCGAAGGCATGGTCCTGAAGCCGGAACCGATCTTTGAATGTTTGGAAGCGCTGCACGTATCAGCGCGTGAAGCACGCGCCGATCAAGCCGGGAAGAAAGAATCGGTGATTCTTCTTTCCGCGCAAGGCGAACGCTTCACGCAGAAGATCGCGGCAGAGTTGGCGCAACTCGATCGCATCGTGCTGCTCTGCGGCCGTTACGAAGGCGTAGACGAACGCGTCGCCGAGCATCTAGCGGACCGCGAAATTTCGATCGGCGATTACGTGCTGAGTGGCGGCGAACTCGGCGCGGCGGTGATCATCGAAGCGGTGACGCGTTTGCTGCCGGGAGCGCTGGGCAACGAAGCGTCGGCGCGGCAGGAAAGTTTCACGGCTCATAACGGGGAAGTCGAAACCGCAGGCCCGGATTCAACCTGCGGCAGTGGCGGATTGTTAGACTATCCGCACTACACGCGCCCCGCCGATTTTCGCGGGATGCCTGTGCCGGAAGTCCTGCTCAACGGCAATCACGACGAGATTCGCCGCTGGCGCCGCGAGCAGGCCTTGAGAAAGACGTTGCACAACCGCGCGGACTTGCTGGAGCGCGCGCCATTGAGCGCGGAGGATAGAAAGATTTTGGATCGGGTAAAGAAAGGTCTTGGGTGTTAGGTCTTTGGGTCTTAGGCATTTGTTGTGGGTTCACATGCAAAGTAAGAGGTCGGAGCCCAACACCTAAAACCCGACACCCACGACCCAAGCCTTACAACTCACAACTCACGACTCACGACTAAGGACTAACATCATGTCAAACCTCATCATCGAAAAACTGCTGGCCAAAACCAAGCGCACCGACATCCCCGAGTTTCGCCCCGGAGACACCGTCCGCGTTCATGTGAAGATCAAAGAAGGCGACAAGGAACGCCTTCAGGCCTTCGAGGGCGTCGTGATCAAGCGCGATAACGGCCCGCAGGCCAGCTTCACCGTCCGCAAGATAAGCTTTGGCCAGGGCGTGGAGCGCATCTTCCCCATTCACTCCAAGGTGATCGACAAGGTAGAGCTGATGCGCTCATCTAAAGTCCGCCGCGCGCGGCTCTTCTATCTGCGAGGACTCAAAGGCAAAGCTGCCCGCCTGCGCGATGTCGAAAAGGCCTAAAAGCAAAATGGGCGGACGGTGTAATCGAGTCCGCCCATATCGTTCTCGTCAAGACTGCGCTCGTCAGATTGCATCCGCCTCAGGCGCGCGCGGCCAGCACTAGGGGCTGGGACGCGGGCGTCTTTCCCGAATGATTCTTGCGTTGTTCTTCGGCCTCGAATTCCTTCCTGGTTCCCACAAAAAACTCAATCTTCCCGCCCACGTTAATCCCATCGCCCGTGGAAAAAGTGGAATGCGTGTAGCCCCACACCGCTCCATCACTTGAGTTCCGGAATGTCACCTTCGGATTCTTCAGCAACGTCGAGGTCGAGACAGTTCCGCTCTTCGAAACAGTAACGACGTACTGATCGGACCGCTGTTCCAAAGCCGGCGCCGTCTTCACGCCCATTTCCAGCACAAAATTGCCGCTGAATCCCTGCGGAATTGCGACGACGAGTTCCTCCGACCCATGCTTCGAGCACGACGCTATCGCCATCAGAAGAATTGCGACCGCGCCTAAAGACCCCACACTGCGAATCATCCCCTCACCTCTTGCGCCGTGGATACTGCAACGTCCGGCTGCTTGAGCTTGCGAAATGGCACGCGCGCCCGAATCTCGGTGCCCGTGCTGCCGGATTCAACTTCCAGTCGCCCGCCGATTTCGCGCAGCCGCTCCGTCATCCCGGCGAGCCCCACGCCACCGCCCGAGCCGCTCTCGCGCAGGCTTAGCAGAAGCGCGGGCGGCATTCCGTGCCCGTTGTCCCGCACCCACAACGTCACGCAATCACTCTGCACGTTCAGGCTAACATCTGCACGGGTCGCGCCCGAGTGACGATGCACATTGGTCAGGCTCTCCTGCAGGACGCGAAATAGTACCAGCTCCGTCGCTTCCGGCAGCCGTGCACCGCCGTTGCTGACTTTGAGTGTAGTTTCAATGCTGCTGCGCTTTCCGAATCCGTCTACGAACCATTGCGCAGCCGAGATCAAACCCGCCTCATCCAGCAACGGAGGGTGCAACAAGTGCGAGATAGTTCGTGTCTCGGCGATGGAAGCGTCCACCATGCTCATGCAGTCCCGGAGTGTCGTATCGCCGGGGAGCTTGCCCTGCAGCAGAGAGAGCGCCATCTTAAGCGCCGCCAGGTGCTGGCCGACGGAGTCGTGCAGCTCGCGCGCAAATCGCCTGCGCTCCTGATCCTGCAGTGCCAGCAGTCTCACGCTCAGCGCGCGTTGCGCAGCCTCGGCCCGGCCTCGAGCCGCCACCTGATCGGTGACCAGGCGGTGGTGAACGAGGAACAGAATCAGAGTCAGGAACAGGCTGACCACCAAAACCGCAGTGGCCGCCCACGAAGAAGTCCGCACCCGATTCTGCCGGTCCGTCATGAGATTTTCTTCGTTGTTGTACATCTGTTGCAGGAGGATATCGGTGTCCTCCGCCGTCGCCACGATCTGGCGCGTAATGGCGAATTGCGTCTCCAGCGTCGACTTACCGCTGCGCTTCAAATCGACCGATTCCTGCATGAGCGTAATTCGCTGCTCACTCAGTTTCCTCAACTCGTCGAGGTTTCCCTGTTGTCGCTGGTTATCGGCAGTCAGCCGTTCGATCGTGCCCATGACGTTCCTGATCTGGCTGACCTCTTCGGAGAATCGCGGAAGAAGCGTCAGGTCGCCGGTGTCGGCGAACTCGGCGCGCAGCCGGCTCGCCCGCGCGACCGTCATGGCGAACTGGGCCATCGAATTTTGCACGTCATGGGTGTGATGCAGCCAGTGCTCGCTCGTGCTCAGGCGGGAAAAAGCCAGGTACGCAGCACAGCTGCTCAATAGAAGAAAGATCAACGATGCGGCGAGCGCCACATTTGCTTTCCGGTTGGCGGTCATGCAAGGCGGAGACTTGATTCTAAACGAATTGGCCGCTCCGATTCCTGGCAGAAGGCAAGATTTAATTGTCAGGAAAAAAATCAGGCAAAAACAGCAAAGTTCCGGAAAAAACGAGAGGATCTTGTCGCACTATCCGGCGGCAGCCACCAGCGGTTCGGTCACTACTTCCACTTCGGCGAACTCTTCGACCGGGCGGCCCCGCAGCTTTCCCAGAACGTAGCTCAGCAGTGGCCGGTCGCCACGGCGAATCTCGTGAAACTCCACGCCCATACCCAGGTTGCTAACCAGGTATTTCACCTGGGCTTTGAGCGCCAAGCTCACGTCAAAAACGTTGAGCCGCAGCCGGAAATCCGCTCCTGGCAGCAGCATTCCCGCAGCCGAGATGCGGGCCCCGTATTCAGAGATCTGTTGCACCTCGCCGGCGACGCACTGAACGCCGTCGATCACTTCCGCCTGGCCTTCCACATAGAATCGCGGCCTGCGGCGCCGGTTGACATCCGGGCGAGCCGAATGAAGCGGGGGCGAATGCAGCAACGAACTCGACCGGCGGCGCAGGTCGGCAGCATCCAGGACCACGGGCTGGAACTCTTCAGACTGTATCTGCCGCAACTCTTCTTCCCACGGCGTGCGGCCTTCTATGCACTGTACGGTGAACTGGCCGTGCAAGGGCGATTCGGCATCGGCCGACCAGATGACGCGGCAGACCGCCTTATTGCGTCCGCGCTCCATCAGCAGTAGGTCGCCGGGGCGGACCGTGCGCGAACTCAGCAGGCGCGCACCCTGGGAATGAATGTCATACGTGCAGGCAATTTCGGTAGCTCCGCGGCCATCCTGCCCCATCAGACTCCAGCGCACCGGCATTGCGAGATGCACGAGCCTGCCGCCCGACAGATTGTCTTGTGATAACACGCTGATTCTGGTTCCCAAAGTGGCTCGCGTGGATTGGATCTGACTCACGCGACGTTACCAGTACATGTCCGACCGGGCAATGTACCCAGGTAATCCAAGTAATGGTTACGTTTGGAATTACGAGTGTGCCGGCAGACACGACTATGGAAGGGCAGACGCATTCGTCCGCCCTGGGAGCGGCAAGGCTCTAAAGTTTAGAGCGGTGGCGAATCATTCCCTGGACGAAGGCGTGCGGGACTCCATTCTGGAATCTCCTCTTGCAGGATTCGGTCGTCTCGAAGAAGATGAGGACAACTCTCAGGCCGACGATGAAATCTTCCGTGCTGACTTCACCCGCGCGCACGCTCTCCCCTTCCGCGGCGAAGCTGCGCCTGCTCAAGAAGCTGCGCTGTACCTTGCGCTACGAGAAGAATGCCTGGGAAAGCGGTGCGCTGCGTGTCGCCGGCGTGGATGAAGTGGGCCGCGGGTCTTTGTTTGGGCCGGTGGTGGCGGCGGCTGTGATTCTCGATCCCGCGTACCGTGTACGCGGCTTGCGCGACTCGAAACTGCTTGAGCCTGAGCGGCGCGAAGTGCTCGCCTTACGCATCCGCGAGCATGCGGTTGCCTGGGCGATCGCCGCGGTGGATGCGGCGCGCATCGATCAGATCAACATTTACCAGGCTTCACGAGTGGCCATGCGCGAGGCGGTGCTGGGACTGGAGCCCGCGGCAGACCATCTGCTCATCGATGCCATGAAAATCGATTGCGAGGTGGCGCAGAAAGCGATCATTCATGGCGACGCGTTGTCGGCTTCGATTGCAGCGGCGTCGATTCTGGCCAAGGTAGAGCGTGACCGCATGATGCGCGAGTGGGATCCCGTTTTCCCGCAATACCACCTCGCTTCCAATAAAGGCTACAGCACGCCGAAGCACCTCGCCGCCCTGCGCGAGCATGGTCCCAGCCCTTTGCATCGGCAGTCGTTCGCGCCGGTATGGCAGAATCCGGTGCCGCAGGAGGCTTTTGCCTTCATGAGTGAAGATGAACTTGTGGAAGAGGTAAGCTCTGAAGGTCTGGCGGGTTAGGAGCGATCCGACGGTTGTCCGAGGAAAATTTCCACCATGTTCCGGAAGGAACATTTTATGTACGAGATTGTACAAACGTCGTTGCCCACTCTGCTTTGGTATGAACGAAATCGAGAAGGCTTCCCAAGAGCGACTGTATCCCTCACTGAAAAACCCTTACTACCTGCAACTGCGGTCGCGGCGGCTGAATTTTCAGTTGTGGATCAGGGCGCTGGATGGACGAAGTCTCAAGATTCTCGACATAGGAGGAAGGTTACAACCCTATCGGCCGCTGTTTCAGAATGTGGTGCAGTATGTCGGCGTCGACCTGGTGGTCACGGAATGCGTGAACATCGTAGCGGACGCAGAACGCCTGGCGCTGGCATCCTCAGGTTTTGACGTGGTGATCGCAACTCAAGTGTTCGAATACATTCGAGATCCACGAAATGCGGTGGCAGAAATTCTGCGCGTGTTGAAGCCGGGCGGCGTGCTGTTGGGTAGTTTCGCTGCCTGTACGCCGAAGGTCGGCGAAGAAGAATATTGGCGATTCACCGCTAGCGGCCTGCGGTTGATGCTGTCCGGGTTCGAGAGTGTCGAAGTACTTCCTGAAATTTACAGCATCGGAGGTGCAGTGCGCATGGTCAATCTGGCATTGGATACGTTCGCCCCTGGCGGCCTTCTACGGAGAATCTATCGGATGACGATGTGCCCCATGTTCAATCTAGCAGGGCTGGGCGCGGAAAAACTCCGATTGACTGAGAACGATCAGTTCACGCCGAACTACAGTGTGCGGGGCGTCAAAGCTGCTGCGAGTTAGCGGGAGTACCGGGACATTTTCGCTTGCTGCATTTCACACGGCAGAAGCGAGATAAAAACTTCCTACGGGGCAGCCGGAAGGAACTTTTTGAATTCGCTTTCAAATACGGAAGCAGGCAGCGCACCGACAAGGCGGTCGCCTTCAAAGGTATCGTTCGAGGTTCTACCAATGACGAAGCTGGGAGTTCCACTGATGCCGAGCGCGGCGGCATCTGCAGCGTCCTTTTGAATTTCGGCTTTGTGTTTGTCCGCGTCAAGGCAGGCGCGGAAGCTGGTCATATCGAGCGCGTCGCTCTGCGCCATTTTCAGAATCGCGTCCTGGCTGAGGTCGTTCGAATTGGCGATCATGCGGTCGCGCAATTCCCAGAATTTTTTCTGGTCGCCCGCGCAACGCGCCGCCTCGGCGGCCTTCTGCGCATTAGGATGAAAATCGAGAGGCAGGTCGCGGCTGATGAAACGCACTTTGCCGGTGTCGATATAGTTCTTCTTCAACTCGGCGAACGTATCGCTGTGATAGCGGCGGCAGAAGGGGCACTGATAGTCGGTGAACTCGATCACGGTGACTGGCGCGTCGTCGCGCCCGATGGAGTACCAACCGGAAGCCATTTTGAGCTGAACTTTTTCCGACGCGGGGGCAGATGCGGCGGCCGCGTTCTTGGCATTGGCAGAGTTTTGCTGGCTGAGAAGAAGTTGGTGGATCGCCTTGAGTTCATTGAGAATGGCGTCGCCTTGTTCCTTGGTCATGCCTTCGGGAAGGTTGATGGTGACTGTGTCAGCCTTGACGGATTTTGGACTGGCGGCGCTGTGCACGGATGAGGAATCGGACGCCGATTCGCTTTTCGGTGCGGACGCAGTTTGCGATGCCGCCAACGTGCCGCACAAAATCAGGAATGCGGCCGCTCGTGTCGGTCTGATCATTTGGTTGTCCCCCAAGCAATGCTCCCAGGTAAGCCGGCGCCAGCCGGTCCATTGACTGACGGAGATTTTCACACGATCTGCAACGAACGGGAAGAAGATAGTGCGGCGCGGGCGAAGTTGAAATTTCTTGCAGAGTGGTAACCTTACTCTCCGGACACAGAGGCAGATTCCGGCAGGCATTCGCCGCCAACATGATCCCCAATCCAGGCCGCAACCCGCAGACTCTTCGCATCGCAGTTGACACGGGCGGCACTTTCACCGACTGCGTGTGGGCTGAGGGCGGGCGGCTGCGCATGCTGAAGGTCTTCTCGACCCCCGCCGACCCGTCGCAAGCCATCGTGGAAGCGACGAAGCAAATCGCCGGCGGAAGAAACTTTGTCCTTGTACACGGCACCACGGTGGGCACCAACACGCTCCTGGAGCGCAAGGGCGCGCGCACGGCGTTGGTGACGACGGCAGGTTTCGAGGATGCGATCGAGATCGGGCGGCAGGCGCGTCCCAGCCTCTACGATTTTTTCTTCGAGCGGGTCGAGCCGCTGGTGGCGAAGCTGCTGCGCTTCGGAGTCGAGGAGCGAACCTCCAGCGACGGCGAAATTCTGACTGCGCCTTCCCCGCAGGAACTGCGCACACTCAGGGAGCGTGTTGCCGCTGTCCGTCCGAAGGCGATCGCCATCTCGCTGCTTTTCTCATTTGCGAATGCGGCGAATGAATCGGCGGTGGCCGAGTCGTTGCGCCGGCTGAACGTGCCGCTCTCGATCTCCCACGAAATTCTGCCCGAGTTTCGCGAGTATGAGCGCACCTCGACAGTAGTGATCAATGCCTATTTGCAGCCGGTGATGCAGAGGTATCTGGAGAATCTGAAGCGAGCCACTTCCGCTCACACTCAGCAATCCGCCGCGGGTCGCTCGGGGACGGCACAGGGAAACCGCATCTTCGTCATGCAATCGTCGGGCGGAATCACTTCGCTCGCAACCGCCGCGCGTGAGCCGGTTCGCACGGTTCTCTCCGGGCCGGCCGGAGGCGTGGTGGGAGCAGCCGAGACGGCGCGGCGCAGCGGATTCGAGCGCATCATCGCCTTCGATATGGGCGGCACGTCGACCGATGTGTCGCTCGTCGAGGGAGAAATCAAAACCGCCAACGACGCGCAGATCGCCGGGATTCCCGTGGGTGTTCCCATGCTTGACATTCACACCGTCGGGGCGGGCGGAGGATCGCTGGCGCGCTTTGACGCGGCGGGCGTGCTGCGCGTGGGGCCCGAGTCCGCGGGAGCCGATCCCGGTCCGATCTGCTACGGACGCGGATTGCAGCCCACGGTCACCGACGCCAATTTGCTGCTTGGCCGCTTGCAGGCCACGCGCTTTTTGGGCGGAAGTTTCAAGCTTGATCTCGAGCACACACGGCAAGTCACGCAGGAATGGTTGAAGCAGCAGCGCTCGAATCTAACGCTTGAGAAATTTGCCTCCGGGGTCATTCGTGTGGTGAATGCCACGATGGAAAAAGCCATCCGCGTGGTGTCGATCGAGCGGGGGCGCGACCCGCGCCAGTTTGCGCTGGTGGCATTCGGCGGCGCGGGCGGATTGCATGCCTGCGCGCTGGCCGAAGCGCTGAGCATTCCGCACGTAATCATTCCGGCGATGCCAGGGGCGCTGTCCGCGCTGGGCATTCTTGTCAGCGACGTCGTGAAAGATTATTCGCGGACGGTATTGTGGCGTGTTGCGAGAGAGTTTCCTCGAGAAAAATTGAACCGCGAGTTGGCCGCTTTAGAAAAAAATGCGGCTAGAGATTTTCTCCGTGAAGCTTGGCCGGGAAAAATTCACTATGCGCGCAGCGTCGATCTCCGGTATCGCGGGCAGGGATACGAACTGAATCTTCCGCTCAGCAAGAATCTGCTGCGCGATTTCGAGGAAGAACACCAGCGCCGGTATGGCTACAAGCACGAAAATCGCGAGATCGAGGTGGTGACGCTGCGGCTGCGCGCGACTTTGCGGACGACCACGAACCATGGAGGGACGACGGCCCCCGGCCGTCCAGGACGAGCAAAATCCGGCAGATCCCTGCCGTTGCGAAGTCAGGTCGTATTTGATGGAAGAAAACTAGCCACGCCCATCTGTGAACGCGAAGAACTCATGACAGGCAAGAAGTATTCCGGCCCAGCCATCATCACGGAATACAGCGCGACCACGGTTGTTCCACCTGACGCAGAATTTTATCTCGACCGTGCTGCCAATCTGGTGATGTCGAAACCACGAAAGAGGGGCTAGATTGGTAGAGTTGCAGTCAGCGAGATTAACCAGATAGACCGGCCCAGGACTCCACCGAAGCCGATTTCTTGAAGGGGAGACGAGATGGCCCAGAAACAGAATCCTTCAAACAAACCCAAGCCCGCTCCGCCTGGCTCATGCGAGTGCTGGGCATGCGATAAAGGCATTCACTGCGGAAATCGGAAGACTGGCTGCGAGCATCCGCCGTACAGAACTAAGCGGAGTACGCACTAGAAGATTGTGAGCGCCGCGCATTCGGAGCCTTGCGCCGCTGCTCTTTCTCCACCCACTCCACGAACAGGGTTTGAAATTCGTCCTGCGTGTAAATTCCTTTGTGGATGAGCAGTGTATTCATGGCATAGACGGTAGCCTTGAAACCTTCATCCCTCGACGCCAGCGCCAGAGCCTCTTCAAACGACATCACGAATCTCCCATGTCAGAAGGAACGATGACGCTCATCAAATCATTTTGGACACCGAGCCGTCAATGCGTTACTGCAATGCTATCTGAATCCCTGCGGCTGTGGGCAGGCCATGCGGTTATGCAGCCAGATCCTGCTCGGCCCGTCCGATTGTTAAAGTTCGATGAATATCGCCCCTCACGCTCCCGAACTCGCTACTCCGTACTAGGTACTCGGTACTCCCTTCGCTACAATAAACGCGTGAAACCAAGCATCTTCGTGGTCGAAGACGATCCGGATATTTCGCGTCTCGTTCGCCATCACCTGGAAAACGAAGGCTTCACGGTGCGCGTCTACCCGACTGGCGCCAATGTCCTGTCGGACGCCGAGCGGCAGCGCCCGGCGCTGTTTATTCTCGACATCATGGTTCCGGGCAAGGACGGCCTGGAGATCTGCCGCAACGTACGGCAGACGCCGGGGCTGGCGGCGGTGCCGGTGATCTTTCTTACGGCCAAGTCGAGCGAGGCCGACCGCGTGCTCGGGCTGGAACTAGGCGCCGACGACTATATCGCCAAGCCCTTCAGCCCGCGCGAGCTGGTGGCGCGGGTCAAAGCCGTGCTGCGACGCTTCGAGCGGCCGCTGCCGCCGAGTCCGATGAAAGTGGGAGAGATCGAGATCGATCCTTCCGCCATGACGCTGATGGTGCGCGGCGCGCTCGTGCCGACAACCGCGACCGAGTTCCGGCTGCTGGATTATTTCGCGCGCCACAAGGGGCGTGTATTCACGCGTGACCATCTGCTCGATTCGGTGTGGCGCGACACGGCCTATGTGACGCCGCGATCGGTCGACGTGTATGTGCGACGCATACGGGAAAAGATCGAGCCCGATCCGGAGAACCCGCGCTATCTGAAGACTGTGCGGGGCGCGGGCTATCGCTTCGAAGTTCCGAAGTAAATGGGCGTTTTTCTCACCACGGAGACACAGAGACACGGAGAAACACATTTCTTGTTTCCTCGTGGGAGACGAGGCACTCGTCATTTTCCGCATTATTCAACTATGAAGAACGCCAAGAGAATTTTCTCCGTGACTCCGTGCCTCCGTGGTGAATCAGAACGCGTAACATAGCAAACGATGAAGAATCGCATCTTCTTCAAGCTGCTGGCGGTTTTTCTGATCGTCATCGGCGCCACCGCGGCCATTCTGGATGTGATGATCGGCGGCGCGTGGGAAGCCTCCCTGCGCGCGGAGATCGAGCGCAACCTCACGCAGAAAACTCTGATGTTCGCTCATCGCGTCGAAAGCGACCGCGGCGTGCACACGCTGACTGAACTCGCGGCGCAGGAAGGCCAGGCGGCAGGCGCTCGGGCGACCATCATCGACGCGTCAGGAAAGGTGCTGGCCGATTCCGAAGCGACCCCGGTCAACATGGAGAATCACGCCACGCGCCAGGAGTTCGCCGCCGCTCTCGCCGGCCGCACCGGATCGAATGAACGCCGCAGCGCCACGTTGGGCATCCCGTTTCTTTATGTGGCGGCGCCCATTTCCGGCGGCGCGGTGCGGCTGGCTTATCCGCTGTCCGATGTTGAAGCTGTGCAGGCACAGGTGCGCCGGCGTCTGCTTTGGGGGTCGGCCTTCGCCTTTCTGATTGCGTCGATCATCGCGGCGACGGCTTCGGTTTTCACTTCGCGCCGGCTGGAGCGCATCGTCGATGTCGCGGCGCGCATCGAGCGGGGCGACCTTCGCGCCCGCCTCGATGATTCGTCGCTCGACGAAATCGGCCGCGTAGCCACCGCGATCGACCGAACGGCAGAACAGGTGGAACGCAGCTTTGCGGCGGTCCGTTCCAGCCAGCGCCAGCTCGAGACGCTGCTCAACAGCATGCAGGATGCGGTCATCGCGGTCAGCGCCGATGGACTGGTGCAGTGGGCAAATCAGCCCATGGACCGGCTGGTGCCGCAGCGCACGCGGCTGCATGCGCCGGTGGTGGAAACCGTTCGCGACCCGGATTTCTTGGCCACGGTTAAGGCAGCGACAGCGACCAAGCAGGTGCAGACTGCGCGGGCGGCGTCCATTGTTCCGGGGCGTGCATTCGATGTGACGGCGGCTCCGCTGCCCGATGGCGGTGTCGTCGCCGTGCTGCGCGACCTGACCGAAACTGAACGCGTCGAAAAAACGCGGCGCGATTTCATCGCCAACGTGTCGCATGAGCTACGCACGCCGCTGACTTCCATCCAGGGTTACTCCGAGACGCTGCTGGACTCGATGCCCGAGAACGGCCAGCCCAGCCGCGAGTTTCTCGAAATCATCCGCAAGAATGCGGCGCGCATGTCGCGCCTGACGGAAGACCTGCTGACGCTGGCGCGCGTGGAGTCCGGCGAGACGCGCTTCGAAACCGAGCCCATTCCGCCCGTCGAACTGCTGCACGACGCCGAGGAGAGTTTCCGCGAGATCGCACGCAGCCAGGGAGTGGACCTGCAGATCATCGATGGGCAGGGCAGCAGCTCGCTCGATGCTCTGCCGGTGGTCCGCGCCGACCGCGAAGCGATTCACCAGGTCTTTTCGAATCTGATCGACAATGCCATGAAGTATGGAAAGGGAGGCGGGCGCATCGCGCTAGGAGCGCGAACGGGGCGGCGCGGCGTCGAGTTCTATGTGCAGGATTTCGGTGCGGGCATCAGCTCCGAGCATCTGCCGCGATTGTTCGAGCGCTTTTACCGCGTCGACAAAGCCCGCTCGCGCGAATCGGGCGGCACCGGCCTGGGCCTGGCCATCGCGAAACACATCATGCGCGCGCACGGCGGGACGATCCACGCCGAGAGCGAACTCGGGCATGGCAGTACGTTTGTGTTTACGCTTCCGGTGGAGTGAGTCCCGAGTCGTGAGCCCTGAGCCCTGAGTCGCGGCCTCCGCACAGAACCTCTCCACAAATCCGTTATGGGAAGGGCACGGCTCCAGAAGGCTGCGGAAAAACTCCCGAGTTCGACATGACCGGGAAGGGCACGGCTTCAGCCGTCCCGTTAGGAGCGCGAAAATATGCGGGCTTTAGCCCCTGAGGGCACGCCGAGTTGTCCCACTCAGTTCACTAAGAGAGGGCTTCTGAGTACCGAGCACCCGGGTCGCGGAAGTACCGCCACCGCAGCGCATCGAGCGATTCAATTTGAAGCCTAATAAACAGAGCCTCACTTCTACCTGCCGCCGACAGAAGTGGGGCGTTTGACTTTGACTCGGTACTCGGTACTCAGCACTCGGTACTCGGCTTCAATTCACCGTGACATTCACAGGCAACGACGGAATGCCGTTCGTCACGACAACCAGCGTGCTCGCGCCGGTTTCCGTCTTGCTCGACACGTCAAAGTTGGTGGAAACGATCTTGCTCCCGGTGGCGACTGCCATCGTGCTGTGATCGTGCGTTTTGGCGTAGAACACATGTCCGGTCGCGATGTTCGTGATTCGCACCAGCGGATAGTTCGTCGACGTTTCGAACTCGTCTCCGAACGAAGCCGCTTGTGAAAGCCCGTTGAACTGCGTTCCCGAGATCTTGTAAGTCGATCCGCGCGTCACCGCCGACGGCGCCGTCGTGATCGTCGGAGCCCACGCCGCTTCGTACGTTCCGGTCGTGGTGTAAAGCTCCGAACCTCCTACGATCACTTCACCTGTAGGAAGCACGAACAGGCTGCCGAATCCAAACGGACCTTTAACTAAAGTGGACCCGTTGAACTCGTAAAGCGTCCCCGAGACGCCTTCCACCAGCACATTGCCATTGGGCAGAAGCGCGGCGAAGGAATCGCCGGCCTCGTCGCCGACTGGAAAGTCAGGACCGACAGCCCAAGTGCCTTCATCGGTGACGCTGGTTCCCGGCGTATAAATCGCAGTGTGCGCGGTATTGGAATTTTCCGGAGTCGATCCGGTCGCGAACACTGTGCCATCCGGACGCAGAATCGCCGGCCCGATTTCTCCCGGAGGAAAGTAGCAGAGGCTGCCATTCGGACCGTAGTTGATGCAGCCAAACGGCGAAGGCGAGTGCAGGTCGACGATCGTGCTGCCCGCGGTGATCCACTTGTGCTGCGAAGGAATGTAGCGCTCAGAGTTCGGTGCATTCTTCACATCGGCAGTCAGGATGGTGCCATCCGGCATCAACGTCCAGCCCTCTTCCGCGTTGAAGTCGCTCTTGCCGGCGGCGCTCAGCATCGTCCAGGTCAAAGTTTTCGGATTCAGCGACGCCATCTGCTTGGTCAGCTTGTTGCCGATCACATAGTTTCCGTTCGGCATCACTGACGAAGGCGAGTCGCCAATGTATTGCCAGGTACTCGGCGGCGCGAGGGCCGTCCACGTCGCGGTCTTCGGATCGTAAATCGCGCACTTGTTAGTGAGCGTGAAACTGCTGCCCAGGTATTCGCCGCCGGCGATCACGACGCGCCCATCGGCCAACACCGCAGAGGCGAATGCGTCCGGATTGTACCCGGCGGGCAGGTTGCCAACTTTCTTCCACGTTCCATTCTGATAGCTGCCGCTGATGTCGGGCGTGAGCAGATACCAGCTCGAAAGATTGTTGCCCTGGAACAGCACGGTGCCGTCGGTGAGCAGAAAGCCGATTCCCGCGCCGCCGGGGGACTGGTGCGCAAGTGATTTCAAAGTCTGGGCAAACGACGCGAGCGAGAGCGCAAGCGTGGCGAGGGCTACAAGCAAAAGTCGTTTCAGCAAGGGGAATCCTACCTTTCCTGGGGTTTAGGCGGACGGTTACAAAACAGGGGCAAAACGAAGCGGCGATGATCGTATCAAATCCCAGACAAGCGCGAAAGAGCCGTCCGGCGCGGTTTTTCCTCAGTCTAGCCGCCCCAAAATAGGTCATTTTCTTTCGCCCTTTCGGGGCTTGTTCCCAATTTTTAGTCGGTCCCACGGCTTGCGCCGTGGGCTGCAATGTTTCGCTGCTTCGCAGCTGGGACTTCTTTTACGGTTGCGGGTGGTTTGCGCGGCGGGGTGGCTGGATGAATCATGGTTTGGAGAACTTCGGCTAGGCGCTGTTTGGCTTGGGAGCTTTGGCTGGCTAGGGCTTCTTCGCCGGCTCGAAAAGCTTCTTGAAAATCGGCGGCTTCGCGGCTGGCTTTTTCTTCATCGGTGGGGACGGGTGCGGCGGTGGCGGGAACATCGAATTCGGTTTTGGGGTTGGCTTCGGCTGGTTGGATGTATTCGGGAATTTCGGTTACGGCTTCGGTTCTGGAATAGTTGAAGCGGGCTCGTTGGGCGTTCTTGACCGCGATGTGGAGGGCACGCAGGATCAGCGTGGCGCGCTTGAGATCGATGGTGTTGCGCATGAGGGCGTTGATGACTTCCATCAGAGCGGACTGGATGGACTCCTCGTCTTCGATGAGCGCGATGGGATGGAGGCGGGCTTTGGGCGGCGTGCGGACGCCGCGGACCATACGCTGGTGGAAGTAACAGAACTGCTCTCCGCGGAGAGCGGGGGAGCCGCAACGGACTCCGGTGACCTTGATGTGGGTGCACGATTGGACATTTTTTTGTGTGGACATATGTGTACCTACAATTCTGTGATAGTGATCTCGTAAAACCTTGGCTAATTTGGAGTTAGGGGCCGATGATAGGACGACGTCGGCGTAAAATCTTGGGAAATCAGGACTTGCGAGTAAAGTCTTGCGGAGAATGGACTTAATGCGGGCGGCGATGGCGGCTTGCGAGTCTGTTTCGGGAATGGTGGGGGATTTCTTTGGGTTAAGTGCTGGAGACTTGGCCGGAGTGGTGGAACGGTTGCGCATGAGCCGAGTTTGGCTGTTTTGGAATTCTCAGTAAAGGTTGTTCGTCACAATGGGCGGGAATATTTTGGGGGCGGCTGTGGAAAAAACCCGCGGCGGCTCTCATGCTGTTCTTTTCCGGCCTTTCCAGATTTCGTCGATGCTGGTTTTTAGCAGGCACTCCTTGATTTTTTCAATGGCTTTTTGAGAATACCGCTTGAAGGAAGTTGCCTTAGTGATTCGAATTACTTTATAGCAGTCAGGATCGCTCCTCAGGTTGAGGTGATCCACGACGGCGACGGTTTTGCTGATTGAGAGGTTCACCTTCTGTGCCAGTTCGGTTGCTCCTAGGTTGTAGAAATCCAGTTCGTTGACGCGCTTGAGGGCGACGACAGACGCCCCGGGCGTGCCCTCGGGGACCACTTGGATAGGGATCCCTTCCTTTTTGGCAAATCGCAGGGCAAGCGTCGGCCCTTGACCTTCGCTGCGCATTTCGATTGCTGACGCTCCTTTAAACACTTCTTTCCAATCGGTGCCAGCCATCAACTTGCGTGCGATTTTGTTTAGGTCGCCGGAACTAGGCTGATCCTTTTCCCCGTTGATGGTTGATTCGAGGATAGCAAGTGGTCTAAGCCTTGCTTCCGCTTCGAGTTTCCTCCGTCGCTTAGGTCCCAACAGTTTTCGAATCTCGGCAATCTCGGAATCGAAGAGCATCGCGATATCAACAGGCGGACTCGTGGACAGCGGTAGCACTCTTTTTGGGAGTCGGTCTTCTAGCCTTTCGTCAAAAACGCCTTTCATTAAGTCGCGAAAGAGAGTTAAGCCAGCTTGTGCTTGCATATAAAGCTGGCTCTCGGAGATATCTAGCAAGTGATGCTGCGCGGCGTCTCTTAGACCATTGATGGTCTGAAGCAGTAACACCTGTTCTTTGCTGAGAAACTGAATTCGACTATCGCTAAGTGCGCGCCTTATGCAGGCGTCGAACCCGATAGTTTCCTTCGCGCGCTTTTCTCGGATTCGCCCCCCACGCTTTAGGATTGCTGCTTTGAGGATCATCTCAAACGCGTGATCCATTAGAATCAGCGATGCTGTAACCCGCCCGGTGTCGACTGGCCTGTTGAAAAGCTCAATGCTGGTGACGAGAGAGTCGCAGGCTTTTTGAAAAAGCAGTTTGGACTCGCGATTCAAGCTTCGCGCGTTCGTATTGCCCAGAGTTCCTATATCAACCGGGAAGGGCCCGACTTATAGTCGGGCCGCTTGAGGGTCGGCAATGATTGCGGCTTTAGCCGCTGGGGGCCATGGGTCCAGGCGGAATCCCGGGTAGGCGGAGGAGTAGCGATACTCGGCTGGGTCGCGGACTAGTTTGGCCATCACGGGATTCTGGTGGATGTAGAGGCGATGTCCGGCGTAATCTTCGGCGTCGCGGATGCGGTGGTCGGTGAATCCTTTTTGCCAGATTTCGCGGCGGCTGATTTGTTGGCCTACGGCGTGGGAGTATCCGCCTTTGATGAGTTGCATGGCGCGTTCCAGGGTGACGTCTGCGGCGGGCGTGATGAGGAGATGGAAGTGATCGGGCATGACTACGAAGGCGTGGAGTTGGAAGCGGTTCTCGCGACGGTAATGGTAGAGAGTTTTGAGGAAGAGGCGCGCGTAATTTTCTACGATGAAGAATCGGCGGCGCTGGAAGGTTGTGGTGTTTACGAAATACGTTCCGGGGGGAGAAATGAGGCGCGTGGGTTTCATCTTGGGCTGGCCCTCAGCGGCTGAAGCCGCGGTCGTAGGGACAGCTTAGGCGGTGCGACTGGAAGTCGCACCCTTCCCGGTTAGTTTATTTTTCGGGTGTTCTGATTTGGGACGGGGAAAAGTCTATTGCGGTGCGGAGTCTTCTCTGGGAAAAGCCAGGCGGGTGCGGGGAGCTTAGCGGAGTTGGCCCTCAGCGGCTGAAGCCGCGCTTCTATCGGACGGCTTGTACGGTGCGACTGAAGTCGCACCCTTCCCGTTTTTTCTATCTCGACGCGAGGATTGCAGGGATCCTTCGACTGCGGTTGAGCCCCGGTGGTGCCGGGGCTCAATCCTCGCTCAGGATGACAAAAATTGTGGGCTTCGTTTACACGATAGGGCTTCGTTTGTGACTGGGCTTAGTTTGTGGGAGTCAGGGCGGCGCGGACTGCTGTGGTCTTTTCTATTTCGTCGCCGCGGAAGTATTTGGCTTTGTCTTTCGATTGGGCCTTGGCATTTTCGGCTTTCATTTCGGGCATGGCTGCGTAGGGTTTGGAGTAGTCGTTGGCGGCGTTCCAGAACAAGAATCCGATGCCACCTTTATCTTTGGCGGTCTCGACCTGAATCTTGATGTATTCGGGCGAGTAGGTCTTGGTGCGCCAGTGGAAGGCTTGCAGCCAGGGGCGGATGACTACGCCGCTGCCTTTTGTGATTAGTTCGAAGCGGTCCATGGATTCGCCGATGAAGTGGGCGGGCTCGTCGCCGGGGTGCTGGATGTTGTCCATGCCGAAGAAGTGGCTGGGGTAGATCATGGGGCTGAGCACGTCGCAGTAGTGGGCCATGCCGACGATGTCTTGTCCGGTGTGGGAGAGATCGACCTGGCGCTGCCAGGCCATGACGCCGAAGACGTCGAGCGAGAAGAGCACGCCGGTTGGGTGGAGTTCGGCGTAGGCTTTTTTCAGGAAGTTGGTGATTACGTCGGTGCGCTGGTAGCCGTGGGGTTTGGCTTCGGCTACGTGGCAGGTTTTCTTACGCCCCTTCGGGGCTGGCTCATTTTTTTCGGCTGACCCACGGCTTGCGCCGTGGGCTGTATTCTTTTGCCCCTTCGGGGCTGGGTCTGTCGCGGATCCGGCATTGCAGCTTTGGTCGGCGGCGTTGGCGGATGCAGTTTCTTGCGCGGCTTGCTGCGCGGCTTCTTGTGTGGCTTCTTTCGTCGCTTCTTGTGATTCGGGGTGTTCGGATTGGAAGACGAATTGGGCGTCTTTTTGGTCGCCTTCGGCGGGGAAGCGGACGTAGTCGAATTGGATTTCGTCGACGCCGAGCTGGGCTACGTGCTTGGCGAGGGCGATGTCGTAGTCCTGTACTTTTGGATTTGACGGGTCGGTCCAGACCAGCTTGCCGTTTTCGCGCCACGCGGTGTGGTTTTTGCGCGACTGGACGGCGAGTTCAGGATGCTCGACTGCCAGGCGCTCGTCACGGAACATGGCGATGCGGGCGATGGCATGCATGTTCTGCTGGTGCAGGAAGTGAACGAACTTGGGAACGTCGTGAATGTAAACCTTATGTTGGCCGAGCAGCGGGTGCTCGAAGGGAATGTTGACGCTGCCGTCGGAGTCTTTGATGTCGAAGACGACGGAGTTGCCGCCGACGTCGCGCCAGTGGCGGATGATGCGGAGTCCGTGATCGCTGGCGGCCATGACGCCGGTCAGGTAGATGGCGCGGACTTCGAAGTCTTTGGGAACGGGAACGGTTTTTTCGGTGACCGGTGCGGGCAGGATTCCGGGGATGACGATGTTTTCGTTGGCTTTAAGAATGTTGGAGCTGTCGGACTTGTGGTTGACGCTGCGGATGGCGTCGGCCAGCTCGCTCGACGTTAAATAAGAGGTCTTGCCGAGGTAGCGGCGGGCGATGGTCGGGATGGCTTCTCCGCGCTTGGCGGTATAGATTTCGGTGCCGGGAGCGGCGGTCGGAGTGGGATCAGGGAGCGTTGTGCTGACGAGCGTGGGCTTCGGAATGGCTGGGACGCTGGCGCTTACTGGCTGGAGCTGCGCCGGTTTTGCCGTCGCATTCTGCGCGGCTTTGTCTGCCTGCGCAGGCTTGGCGGTTTGCGCCTCAACGTAGAAATCTGAAGTGGAATGAGGACCCAGCCGCCAGGCTGCGGCTCCGAACAAGAGACATGAGATGGCAGTGATGACCCGAACTGACGAATGGCGCAAGCGTTCCCTCCGACCTACCCGAAAGCGATGGTAGAAGCGGAGTTTGGCGGTCGCTAGTTACGGGCGATCAGTGGACAGTGGTCAGTGGCCGGTGGTCAGTGAGCTGGGGCTGAAGACCCCGCTATTAAAGTTGACTCAGGCGGCACCGCTGACGAGGTTGCGGGAAGACTATCTTTCGATGGCCCGAGTTCCCTCAGGGCGGCTAAAGCCGGGTTTGATTCAACACGACTTACGGCGCGGCTTGAAGCCGCGCCCCTTCAAAACAAAACCCGGATCGGGCAGCCTCTAAGCGGCGTCCTTCCCCGAACCACTTGAATTAGCCGAGCCCGTTTGCAGCGAAGACTGGCCACTGACCACCGACCACTGGCCACTGCTGTTGCACGTTCCTTCCCCGATGGTGCAAAGGTTTTCTCTTATCTTCCGGCGAGGGCCTTTCTGCGTGTTCTACCTGTGACATTTGGTGGCCCTAACTCTCGACAGATGATAGAGTTGCTCTCCCCTGCACGAATGGTCGTGCCTTGGCCTACCGCTTGCTTAATTCCTGCTAGGCCGGATGCGCCACATCTGGAGTTGCGAAAGAGAGATTCCAGAACGCGGGCATAAAACACTTGGGGATGCCCACGATATCCGGAGAAACAGGGAAGAGAGCCGAAGATAACGGCCGAAAGGGAAATGGGCCCAGCGTTAGAGAAGTCAGGGCAATCGATCCTATGAGAACGAACCTCGCTACTGTGCTCGATCCGAACCGCCGCAGCAACGATGCGGGAGAGTTTGAAACCGCGCTTCGCCGCCGCATTGTGGGGCAAGACCAGGCGGTGGAGAAGGTCGTCGAGATTTATCAGATGTTTCTGGCCGGCTTGAATGCTCCCGGACGCCCGGTGGGGAACCTGCTGTTCCTGGGACCGACGGGCTCGGGCAAGACGCGTGTGGTCGAAGCCATGGCGGAAGCGCTGTTTGGCGACTCGCGCGCCTGCATCAAGATCGATTGCGCAGAATTTCAACACTCGCACGAAATTGCGAAGTTGATCGGCTCGCCTCCGGGATATTTGGGTCACCGCGAGACGCATCCTTTGCTGACGCAGGAAGCGTTGAATCAGTGGTTCACCGAGAAGCTGAAGCTCTCGATCCTGCTGTTTGACGAAATTGAAAAGGCCAGCGACTCGTTGTGGCAGTTGCTGCTGGGAATTCTGGATAAGGCGACTTTGACTTTGGGCGATAACCGCCGCGTGGATTTGTCGCAGTGCATCATCATCATGACCTCGAACCTGGGGGCGGGCGAGATGATGAACCTGGTCGACGGCGGATTTGGCTTTGCTCCGAAAGTTGTCGAAGTCGACGAATCGTTCGACGACAAGATTCAGCGCACGGCGGTGGAAGCGGCGCGGCGCAAGTTCACGCCCGAGTTCATGAACCGCATCGACAAGACGGTCGTGTTCAAGACGCTGCGCGATGAGCATCTGTCGCAGATTCTGGATATCGAACTGGGCATGGTGCAGCAGCGTGTGCTGATGGCCGCGGGCACGAACCAGTTTGTCTTCAACTGCACGTCGGCGGTGAAAGAGTATTTGCTGAAGGAAGGCACCGATCCGCGATATGGCGCGCGGCACCTGAAACGCGCGATCGAGCGGAATCTGGTGTTCCCGCTGGCCAACCTGGTCGCGACTGGACAGGTGAAGCTGGGAGATTTCGTCCGCGTCGACATGGCTTCTGAGAACAAGATGATTTTTGTCAAAGAAGCCGAGAACGCGATGGCGCCGGTCCTGCTCGAGCGCTACGGAGCTGCGGCTGCGAACCAGCCGAACTCCAAGGCAGCCAAGACGGCGGCGAACAATCGGCGCGACTTCGGCGCGCCGGGGCCGTCGGTGGCGGAGAGTAAATAAGTTCTGGTAGGTAACATCCTTCTCGCCTGACCGCATCTCGCGAGTTGGTTCTCATAGGCGCCGGGAAAATTTTCCTGGCGCTTTTTTATTGTCGTGAACTTCGGCGGTTCTCTTTGATACTGGTTATGAGGGTCGCGACGACTGCGAAAGCGAACGCGATCAGGGCGGGGTGAGGCATTGGATGGTATGTGGTGCGGGTCCAAAGGCGAAAGAAAAAGTATAGGAACAAGATCAGAAATGGGTACAGGATGCGATGCGTGAGCTTGGGTGCGTCGGGATCCCTGGTCAAGAGGGCTGCGAAGAACAAAGATGCGGCGAAGACGAAAGCGATTAAAACTAGGACCATGATCGGTGGTTGATGGTCGCGGTCGATCCCGGACTGGGCGTAAATATAGGAGAAAATGAAGACGAAGAGGCCCAGGCTGCCGTAAGACAGGCGCAGTTGATAGCGTTGGTGCCAGGGCATTGGGTGCGCGACTCGATCGTAGCCCTTTTCGAAGCACGCGTCGCAGAGCGTGATCAGGCCGGGGACTTCGCGGCGGCAGTATTGGCAGCGGGCCATGGGTCTATCTCAGATGCTGAGGAAATTTGAGCACTCCCGCCGCTTGTTCTGTCCTTACGAAGGTAACCTTCTATTACTCGTCATTCGACTCGGGTTCTGGGTTCGTCGATTGCCCAAAATGATTTGTTCACCACAGAGGGGCACAGAGGAAGTCTTAGTGCGCTGCCAGGCTGGTGTTTAGTTGGTCGAGCAGGGCTGTGTTTTTTTCCAGGGCTTGCTGCAGGATCCAGCCTTGTTTTTCGGCGACAGGCCAGTCTTGCGCTTCGACGGCTTCGGTTAGGCCGGGGAGTTCCAGGTGGGCGTAGGTGTAGCGGGCGCCGTAGAGGATGTGTTTGAACCAGGGGCGTCCGGGGATGCCGTCTGGGTTGAGCCAGTTGCGTTCTAGTTGCATCATGCCGTGGTTTAGGGTGGCGGCTTTTTGGGGGTCGAGCTTGTTGGTTGAGAGTGCTTGGGTGATTGCTGCGTTTAGTTTTTTGCCGGCGGATTCGAAGTTGTCGATGGCGCCACTTATGTTCGTTAGGTCGAGTTGCTGCTCTGCGGTGGCTTCGTGAGAATTCCCTGATGGGCCATTGGTGGCAGCAGCTAACAACAGGTCCTTCGACTGCGCGCGCTCATTCGAGCGCGCTCCGCTCAGGATGACAGTTTTATTTTTGTTCGCTAATTCGCTCACGAATTGGCGGATGTTGCTGGCGTAAGTTGCGAAGTCGAAGGGGAGTAAGTCGGCGTTGGCCAGGCGGAGGGCTGTTACTCCCCAGAGCTGCGACATTAATGTGTGATATTTGTAGCCGGGGTCGCCGAAGTGGTTCATCCAGAAAAAGTCGTCGTAGGCGGAGTGGTAGACGCCGTAGTCGCCGACGAAGCCGAGGCCTAGCACGGGCATTCCGATGAAATTTAGAAAGACGGTGTGGTCGCTGCCGCTGCCGATGCGCGTGTCGGCGAGAGTTTCGCCGGCGACGCCGGAGTCGTTGAACTGGCTGGATTGACTGCCTTCTTTTTTCTCTCGCTCGACTCTTTCTTTCCAGGCGTCGTAGAGAGTTTTGCCGGAGGGGTCTTGCAGCGTGCGCGTGGTCTCTTCGAGCATGGGCGCGAGCGACGCGACGGCTTGTCCGTAGAAGTTAGGGCCGCTGGTGGCTTCGTCGACGTTGATGTAGGCGACGGCTCTGGCGCGGAGTTCGTCGGAGAATTGTTCTCCCCATTCGGTTGAGCCGGTGAGGCCGACTTCTTCTCCGTCCCAACTGCAGACGATGAGCGTGCGGCGCGGGCGCTTGCCTTGCTTTTTGAGTTCACCTAGCGCGCGAGTCATCTCCATCATGCTGGCGGTGCCGCTGGAGGGGTCGACGCCGCCGAAGACCCAGGCGTCGCGGTGATTGCCGAGCACGACCCATTCGTCAGGAAGGTCGGAGCCGCGGATGCGGCCTTCGACGACGTAATAAGGTTGAACGCGATTGTCCATTTCGATTTTAAGATGGACTTTCTCTTTTTCGCCGCCGAAGCGATAAGGGAAGCCGAGTCCTCCTTGCCACTCTGGAGGAGCGACGGGGCCGTCGAGATTTTCGAGCAGCGGTTTGGCGTCGTGCCAGGAGATAGCCAGTGCCATGATTTTTGGCGCTGAGACGGCTTGCTCGATGGGAATGCGCTTTGCGCCGGGGACTGAAGCCCATCCGGGAGTTTGCGGATCGCCGGGGACCATGAAGTCGTAGGTGATGGCGCCGCGCTGAATGTGATATTCCGGGCCCCACGGGCCGTCGGGATCGACTGGGCCTTTTTTGTAGCCGTCTTCGAGCGGATCGCTGTAGACGAGCATCGCGGTTGCGCCTTCGCGCTGCGCGGTGAGCGCTTTGAATCCGCGATAGGAATAAGGGTTGGAGTAACGCACTAGAACAATTTTGCCTTTGACGCTGATGTTGTTCTTGCGGAGGAGATCGTAGTCTTCGGGATTTCCGCTGTGCGCGTAGACGACCGGCGCGGTGACTTCTCCGGAGATGGACATGCCAAGCCACGCGCCCGAGATGGCGGGATTCTTCGAATCGTCGTCGCCGGGGATGGGAGTTTCTTTGAGCAGAGCCGTGTAGTGCGTCGGCGTTGTCATTTCTAACGATGCGGATTTTGGGTTGGTGCCGTAGACGTCGTAGCGGTGGATCACGACATCTTCGAGGCCTTGCTTCTTCCATTCGTCGCGGATGTATTCGGCTAGCTCGTTGTTGCGTTTGGATCCGGCAACGTGGGGCTCTTGCGTGAAGGTGCGGTGCTGGCGGCGCTCTTCGTCGGGGCTCGGGATGGACTTGAAAGTTTTTTCGGTTTCGGCTTCGCGCGTGGCGGATTTGGGAGTGAAGCCTAGGATTTGTGCTTGGGCAGTCGAGATTAGAAATAAGGTGGGGATTAGATAGCGCGCGATTGTCATTTGCGCTTGCGATTGTATCGCAGGGGTCGGGAAAAGGCTTTCACCACAGAGGGCACAGAGGTGCACAGAGGAAAATCTTCAACTACGAAGGGCACGAAGGATCATTAAAGAGATCAAAGTCCCCACCCTGTCTCGCGAAGAGCGCGAGACAAGGGTGGGGCACCCGGTTTCTTCTATCTCGCTTTTAGGATTTCGTCTAGCAGGTTGGGTTTGGATTCGTCGCGGACTAAGTGCGCATATTTTTCGCCGCCGTGATAGTCGATTTTGTAGGTCTTGTAATAGTCGGTGTTTTCGACTAACAGGTCGATACTTGCGCTGGAATTTTTTGCGGCTTTGATGGCTTCGCGCAGGATGTCGCCGGTGAACTTGCGGCCGTTTACGGCGATGACCTTCATTCCGGGGCCGATGCCGGCTTTGGCGGCTAGTTCGCCTTCGATGGTGTCGGCGATTCCGCCGTCGTTGTTGACTTCGAGGCCGATGGAGAAGGCTGACGGGACGAAGTGATAGGCGCCTGCGGCGTCGTTCAACATTTCAGACGGCGTGTCGTCGTAGACGAGTTTCCATCCGGAGCCTTCGATGCCGCCTAGCGGCGCGCCGGGGCCGTGATTGGTTAGGCGCTCGGTCCAGAAGCCGCGCCAGTCGTAGGCTACGACCTGGTTCAGCGTGTTGACTACATCGTCGAAGGTGTAGGTCTTGAGCGCGGGGCCGGTTGAGGGCGCGCCGTGGAAGAGATGGCAGAAGTCGTCGATGGATTTTTTGTTTTTCGACTGCTGGCGGATGATTACGTCGGCCCAGAGCCAGTTGAGCGTGTCTTCGTTGTAGAAGTCGACGCCACGGCGCTCCGAGTGCCAAGCCTCGGGAGAGAAATAAAGTTCCGGGGCGGCGTCGGCGGTGTCCTGCAGGTTGCGCCACTGGCGGCCGGGGAGGTGGTCGAGCGCGGAGGCGGTAAGCGCGAGATCGTCGCGGTCCTGCGGCGCGGAGAGCAGACCGCTGCGCGCGGTGAGCACGAAGCCAAGATAGTTGGTGAGGCCTTCGTAGACCCAGAGCAGATCGTCCTGCATGGGCTGCTCGTAGTCGGGCGTGGCGAGATCGTAGGGGCGGCGGAATTTTCCGTTCCACGAGTGCACGTATTCGTGCGGCAGCAGGCCGGCGGAGAGCCGGCGGCCCGAGTCATCGATCATGGAGCGCTCGTCGACGCGGCTGTCGTCGGATTCGTGATGCTCGAGGCCGAAGTGTGCGACGTGGTCGCTCAGCGTGTAGAGAAAGTGGTAGTCGCGGTAGTGATGCGCGCCGAAAAGTTTCTGCGCCTGATCGACGAGGCTCTTGTAGCGGTCCCAGGTTTCGGCGGGAGGTTCGAGCGCTGCAGCGCTGTCGGCGGCGATGTCCATTTCGGTGGGCGGATCTTGCGCGAGCGGGACGACTTTCAGGAATTCTCCAGTAATGACGGGAGAGTCGACGAGCGTCGTCAGCGGAGCGGGTGCGAAATGGATTTCATTCCCGCTCTGGCTGGCGATGGGAAGCGGCGTGCCGAACTTCCATCCGTCAGGAATTTTCAGGGAGGCGGTGAAGTTGATGTCGTCAGATTTGTAGCCTTTGGGGTAGAGGAGAACCTGATTCCAACTCACGATTGCGAGTTTGTCGGTGGCGGAGGAACCGGCGGAAAATCCGCCTTCGAAAGTGGCGGGAGAGAGAAAGTCGAGGTCAGCAGAAATTTCCGAGACTCCGGCGGGGACGTCCACATGGAAGGTCCATCCGTCGAGGAGGTCGCGGCGCCATTTGAGTTCGGTCGTGCCGGAGCGGAAGTGCAGTCCCGCGAGATCGTTGATGGGACCGGTAGGCGCGTGCTCGCCGGGCATCCACTTGGGGTAATAAAGAGTAAGGTCGCCGGCGCTCGCGGGGATGGTCAGCGTGGCGTGGAAGATTTTGCGCGGCGCGTGCGTGGCGTCGACGGAAAGAGTGATGTTGGGCGTTGCGGCCAGGCTGCAGACGGAAAGCGTGAGAACGCAGACTGCTGCACGGAAATGGCGGAGTTTCATTGGTTGCGGTCCCCTGATTGGGCTGACTTGTTGGTTCACCAGCAGAACTCAAGACTATAGCAGCCGGGGAAGCGAGGCGGAAAGGCAATCGGTTCGAAGACCTTCACGTCAGTGATGAGTCACTCGATTCGATGCTGCTATGATGCGGCTGCATGTCGCGGCGGGGAAAGTTCATCACGTTTGAGGGGCTGGACGGCACGGGCAAGAGCACGCAGTTGCGAAAGCTTGCCGCGGCGCTGCGTGAGGCGGGGCACAAAGTCATAGAAACGCGGGAGCCAGGCGGGACGGCAACCGGGGAGCAGATCCGGAAGGTGCTGCTGCATTCCGGGACGGCGGGACTATCTCCGCTGGCCGAGATGGCTTTGATGTTCGCGTCGCGGGCGCAGAATATTGCCGAGGTGATCGAGCCGGGGCTGGCAGCGGGGGCGATTGTATTGTGTGATCGATTCACGGACTCGACCGAGGCATATCAGGGAGCGGGGCGGAAGCTGGGAAGCGAGGCGGTGCGGGAGTTGCATCGCGTGCTGTGCGGGAACCTGCAGCCGGACCTGACGATACTGCTGGAAGCTAATCCGCATACCAGCGTGAGCCGGGCGCGGCGCAGGAACAAGCGACATTCGAAGTCGGCGGGGCGCAGTCACGACGAGAATCGCTTTGAGCAGGAGACGCGGGCGTTTTTCGGGCGCGTGCGCGAAGGGTTTGCGGCGATTGCCAGGCGCGAGCCGGGGCGGGTGGTGATTGTGGACGCACGCGGGGCTCCGGGGCAGACGCAGGAGAAGATTGTGGAGATTGTGAAGAAGAGATTGAAGGTTTGAAAACTTTTCACCACAGAGTCACAGAGTCACAGAGAAAACAAAATCTGAAAATGGTCTTCTCTGTGACTCTGTGACTCTGTGGTAATTTTTGCTTCCCGGTGTGGCATGGGATTTTCTGACTTTCACGGCAACTCTGAAATCGTTCATCGCCTGCGCGACATGCTTGCGCGGGAGCGGTTTCCTCATGCTGTCGTGCTGGCTGGCGGCCAGGGGGCTGGGAAGTACACGCTGGCGCTGATGCTGGCGCAGGCGATGAACTGCCTGAATCCCGTGAAGACCGACGGGCTGCCCGACTTCTGCGGCAAATGCGCGAATTGCACGCGCATCGCTATCGCGGCAGATCTCGACGCGCGCTTTGCCGAGGCCGTCGAAGCCCGGGAGAACTTGCGCGAGACCGATAAGAAAGAGACGCGCATTTTTGTGCAGACGCATCCGGATGTGCTGGTGGTGCCGCCCGATCCGCCGCAGATGATGATCAAGGTGGACCAAGTGCGGCGGGTGATCGAGACCATTTATTACCGGCCGGCGGAGGGTCGGGAAAAGATTTATATCTTTACGGACTCTGCCTTTATGAAAGAAGCGGCGAACTCGCTGCTCAAGGTGCTCGAGGAGCCTCCGGAGTTTGCGACGATTTTCTTGCTGACCGAAAATGCCGGAGAGTTGCTGCCGACGATTCGTTCGCGGTCGATGGTGTTTACGCTGGGCGCGCTGCCGCCGAAGGAGATTGAAGAATATCTGGCGAAGAACCGGCCGGAGTGGAAGGCGCCGCAAAGGGCGCTGGTGGCGCGGCTCTGCGAGGGAGCGGTCGGGCGGGCGCGCGGATTTGATCTGGAGAGTTACGTCGCGGCGCGGGCGAATGCGCTGACGGTTTTGAAGTCGGCACTTGTTGGCGGGGAGCATAGCGAGCTGTTCAAGGTCACCGAGTCATATCGTCCGGGAGCGGAGGGGCGGGAGAAGACTGAGCAGCTGATTCGCACGATGTATTCACTGCTGCGCGATCTGATGTTTGTGCAGAATGGTGCGGGCGAATTGGTGCGGAACACGGATATTGCGTCGGAGTTGAAGCGGCTGGCCGAGTCGGCGGATTTTGAGTGGATTGCGGCGGCTTCGGATCGATTGGCCGAGGTCGAGCGTGGGATGCGGAGGAATCTGTTGCGATCGCTGTCGCTGGACGCGTTCGCCGCGGGCGTGGAGACGGCGTAACTACCTGAGCCAGTGCTTCCTTTTGGCATAAGCGCGCAATGTGCGCGACAACTCAAAGAACTGGTCAGGAGGCTTCGGTGTCATTGGCTTATCGTCAACGGTCGCGTAGCACTGGTAGACCTGTTTCGTGAAGTTGGGGGTCGTCAGTTTTATCGACGAGTCGGGTATGTCAGTCACGGTGATATACATCCCGTTTGGGCAATGGACAGAGCAATAGTCGTCGCGCATTGCGTTGAAGTCCCCATCAAACCACCCGCGGATGAGTTCATGGAACTCTTCCGGGCTTAGCTTGGCCCTCTTTTTGCCCTTAGCTCGCGTAAATGCGTGTCCGTCAAACTGCGCCACGCCATCGCTTATTGTGAGATGGAAGGCGGGGCATTTACCGTAGCAACCAGATGCAAAGTAATCAAGCGTGATGTCTTTGACGTCGTCCGGGTAGCTTTGCTTCAGAATAGGCGTATCGCTCTTTGGAAAGCCCGAAAACAATGCAATGCACTCGTCCTTCGCGCTCTTATGAGTTTCGGTCGCCTGTTGCCCGGAAGCGGTGAAAGCGAGGAGGGGCACGATCAGGACTAACGGACTCAATCGCATGGTTTAGCAATATGGCGCGTCATTCATGAGAATACAACTAAAAGCAGAAGGCCCCAACGGGAGGACAGCTTCATTGACTTCGCCCGCTTGCCATCCCTAAGATGGCAGCCCAGTGATCGGGCAGACGATTTCCCATTACCGCGTTACGGAGAAACTCGGCGACGGCGGAATGGGTGTGGTTTACAAAGCCGAAGACACACGACTGCACCGCTTTGTCGCGCTGAAGTTTCTGCCAGACTCGGTTTCGCGCGATGCGCAGGCGCTGGCCCGCTTTCAGCGGGAGGCGCAGGCGGCTTCGGCGCTGAACCATCCCAACATCTGCACCATCCACGACATTGGCGACCAGGGCGGCCACGCGTTTATCGCGATGGAGTTTCTGGAAGGCGTCACGCTGAAGCAGCACATCGGCAGCCGGCCGATGGAAGTGGAGCAGATACTTTCCCTTGCCATCGAGATTGCCGATGCGCTGGACGCGGCGCACGGCAAGGGGATTGTGCATCGCGACATCAAGCCGGCAAATATTTTCGCGACCGAGCGCGGTCACGCCAAGATTCTGGATTTTGGACTGGCGAAGGTTGGCTCAGGGCAGGACTCGCTGTCGCACTCGCAGCCGACGATGGAAGCTTCTCCGGAACATTTGACGAGTCCGGGCACGACGCTGGGGACGGTCGCATATATGTCTCCGGAGCAAGTTCGCGCCAAAGAACTGGATGCGCGGACGGACTTGTTTTCGTTCGGCTGCGTGCTCTATGAAATGTCCACCGGAACCCTGCCATTTCGCGGGGAGAGTTCCGGCGTGATTCTCGAGTCGATTCTCAGCCGCACGCCGATCCCGCCGGTGCGAATCAATCCCGATGTTCCGGCTGACCTGGAACGAATCATCAGCAAATGTCTGGAGAAGGATCGCGACGTACGTTATCAATCGGCCTCGGAACTGCGGGCAGATCTGAAGCGATTGAGGAGGGATACGCAGACGGGGGCGCTTCCAGCCCCGGTCGCGCGGGAAAAAAGTGACTGGCAACACAAGGTGGCCATCGGAGCGGCAGCGGTGCTGGTTCTGGCGGCTCTGGTCTGGTTGGGCACGACTTATTTCACTTCGCGGACAAAAATAGATTCCATCGCGGTCCTGCCGTTTGTGAATGGGAGCAACGATCCGAACACGGAGTATCTGAGCGACGGCCTCACCGACGGCTTGATCGACCGGCTGTCGAATATTCCCAAAATCAAGGTGATGTCGCACAGCGCAGTATTTCGCTACAAGGGTGGGCAGGCGGATCCGTTGGCGGTTGGGCGCGATTTGCATGTGGGCGCGGTGCTGACGGGGCGCGTCATCCAGCGTGGCGACAATCTGGAGATCAACGCCGAACTTGTGAATGCGGAAGACAGCAGCCACATTTGGGGGCAGCAGTACTCGGGCAGCATGGCCGATGCGCAAAACATTGAGGTGCGAGTCGCGAAAGAAATTGCCGCACGACTTGGCCCCAAGCTGAGCGGCGACGAACAGCAGCAACTGGCGAAGCGGCACACGGAGAATCCGGAGGCCTATCAGCTTTATTTGAAGGGACTCTACTGGTCGGGCAAGGCGACGCGTGAAGGGCTGCAAAAAGGCATGGATTATCTGCACCAGGCGATTGCCGCTGACCCGAGTTATGCGCTGGCCTATACCGGCCTGTCATATGCCTACCAGGTGGCCGATGACTGGTTTATGTCTCCGGCGGATTCGATGCCGAAGGCCAAGGAAGCTGCACAGAAGGCGCTGGAGCTTGATCCGTCGTCACCGCAGGCTCACACGCAGCTGGCGTGGGTTTATTGCTTCTATGAGTTCAAATGGGCGGATGCGGAAAAAGAAGTGCAGCGCGCGATTGAGTTGAATCCCGATTATCCGCTGGCGCACACGATTTATGGCTGGGTGCTGCTGGAGACGGGGCGGACCGAACAAGGCTTTGCCGAAAACAAGCGCGGCCTGGAGTTGGACCCGCTGTCGCTCGATGCCAATGTTTATCTGGGAATGAACTACTATCACGCGCGCCGTTACGCGGAGGCCATTGATCAGCTGAAGAAGACGACCGAACTTGCGCCTGAGTTCTGGTTCGCTCGGGCCTATCTGGGGCGTAGTTATCGTGCCGTGGGGCGTTTTCCCGAGGCCATTGCCGAAATGCAGAAAGCCGAGCAACTCTCCGGTGGAATCGCGGACACTGAGTCAGGATTGGCGGTGATCTATGCGATGCAAGGAAACAAGGCCGAAGCGCAGAAGATTCTCGGGAAGCTGAAAACGCAGACCGACCCATACGTTCCCTCGCAGAATATTGCGGCTGTCTACGCCAATCTCGGCGACAAGGATCATGCGCTCGAATATTTGCGGAAGGGTTTCGCGGAGCACTCCATCTACATGAGTTTTGCCGGGGTTGATCCGGAACTGGATTCGCTGCGATCGGATCCGAGGTTTGTGCAGTTGCTCGGCGAGATGGGGTTTAAGAGGTAAGAACAGTCAGTTTAGCCAGGCTCCTTCGCCTTGACCCCAGATGGTGCCCCCATCATTTTGCGAGAGCACGGTCACTACGATGTCTATGCCCTCTCCCTAGCTGGGCTCAAGTAAGTAGGGCGCCGTCCGATTCGCGCCCATGAGTATTTCATCTCTATGCGAATTCACCATTGACTCGCTGACTCCAGCGGTGACAAGATTCATCCCTCCTAGTCGTCGTTTTCTGCAATTGGTCTTATTGCCCGACATGTTTGCGTCTTTTGTCGGGTACATCAAAAATCGTCAGCCAAGGGGAGGGACCTGGAATGGGAACACTAGTAAGTCAGAAGCAGCCGCGGGCAGCGGCCCCGATCAACAGCACACTGGAGAAGCAACTTGCGACCTACATGATGGTCGCTGCGGCAACCGGCGTTGGAGTTCTGGCGCTCGCGCACCCATCCGACGCGGAGATTGTGTACACGGCGACCAACCAGGTATTGAACCAACCCGATGGCGTCACCGTGGACTTCAACAACGACGGCATTGTCGACATAAAGTTCTTCGATCAAAGCCGCGGATACGGCACCGTTCTATGGGCTTACGCCTCGGGGCAAAACCGGTTCATGAGCGCGAGTTATCCCGGCAACTCTGTGCTGCCCTGGGGAAAGCGCATAGGGCCCAAAGGAACATTCAATTCGCACTGGGCCTTCCTGGCTGGCGCGAATCATCACTTCGGATCGTGTGTTACGTACGGCGGGCCCTGGATCAACAAGCGCGGATTTTATTTGGGCGTTCAGTTTTCGATCGGCAGCGAGATTCACTATGGCTGGGTGCGGCTGACGATCACTCCAATTTGCACGGTTGGCAAGGAAGTGATTACTGGCTACGCCTACGAGACGATTCCGAATAAGCCGATCCTCGCGGGGAAAACGTCTGGGCCGAAGGTCGCGAACGTGGGCGAACCGGATGAGGTTCTGGCTCCGTTTCATCAGCAGGGTAGTTTAGGGACGCTGGCCCTTGGAGCCGGGGGAATGAGCATTTGGCGGCGCGAGGAAGAAGTGGCGTAGTTCGATTGTGAGGTGCCGTCGCTCCGCGACTCTGCTGCGGAGCGGCGGTTACCCAGCGCTTACGCGCTGGGCTAGATGAAGGTCGCCCCTGGGGGGCTCGTCAGGAGTACTCTGCTCCATTGGGTTTGTGCGGCTGGGTTTGTGCGGCGTTGAGGCGCATTGGCCGAAATCGAGAACAATTCTGAACCCTCCAATAATCAGTCGGCCGCTGACATCATCAGTCCGAACCAGAACAACATCCAGGCTGACACGCCAAGACCTAGCGCCGAGAGCCAACGTTTAAACTTCAGGGCAACAGCGAAGCCTAAGGCGATTCCGATGAGAGCCAATATGAAGCCGTTGCCGTAGACCACGAGTTCGTTTCCGTTATGTACGCGACCACCCATCTCGACGAATATGAGAGCGCCGCACCCTACTGTCGCCGAAGCGGTCGGGAAAACCATCGCCAATGCAATGAGTATGCGATCAGCTTCGGCGCTCCATCGCGATAAAAGGCCAACCCAGGCTATAGCCACGATGATCAGTGGCGCGCCTAGCACCGCCCACCAGACTGCGAACGACATTTTGAGCCCTCCACTGGCCTAGTATAAGGTTCAACAATCGATAAAACGTGTAGCCTCTTTCGAGCGGAGAGGTAACCAGTCTCACTGGTTACCTCTGGCATCTCCTTCTCATCTCTGGGAATGCTCTAATAGCTATACGTTTCAATCGGTTGGGCGGATAACTCTGGTGGTTCTACTCCCTTCGGAGAGATTGCCGGGGTCAAGTCTGCCGCCTATAATCGGGTCACTCTGGTAGACGATTCTCCGTCAGGTTCCGGGTAGGGCGCAGAAGGGCGAAGCATGTCTGCACGCATGCTCTTCGGCGAAGGTTTGGTGAAAAGGACAACGCCCGGATATGCGAAAGCGCCTGCAACTCGCACTGATGCTGACGGCTGGCACAACGATTGCGACCTCCTTAATTTTTGCGCCCACGGTGTCTGCCGCCGAGGGCGATGAACCCGCGTCGCACCTGACGGCCACTACCGACGAGCACGGACGCACGATCTACGTGAACAACGATGACGCGTCCAAAGCGCGGCCGGCGCCCGTGCCGCAGCCGAAGCGGTCGTCGCTGGTGTATTGGAGCACGAAAGAGAATCGCTGGAAGCCGGTGCCGGGAGCGCATACGGCCTCGATGCAGGCGGCGCGGTCGGCGGCGGCTGAGATCACGCAGTACTACGGCCATGATTCGACCAAGTCGGCGAACGCGAAAATTGTGGCGGCGAACTTCCGCGGGCATACGGCCACGCCCGAAGAAGTTGATGAGTCAATTGTGATGGCGGCAGCGCGGCACAACGTCGATCCGAACCTGGTGCGGGCAGTGGTGAAGGTGGAGTCGAATTTCAACTCCAATGCTGTCTCGCGCAAAGGTGCGATGGGGCTGATGCAATTGATGCCGTCCACGGCGCGCTCGCTGAACGTGAAGAATCCGTTTGACCCCGATCAGAACGTCGATGCGGGGGTGCGGCACCTGAAGCAGCTGCTGGAAAACTACGGCGGCGATGTGAACCTGACGCTAGCTGCTTATAACGCTGGATCGGGCGCGGTGGCGCGCAGTTCGGGAATCCCGCGCTATGCGGAGACGCAGAACTATGTGCGCCGGATTACGAATCTTTACTACGGCGGATTTGATCTGGGGCCGCAGGGACCGGCGCGCGATCCTGTGCGGGTTCAACGGGATGCGCGCGGCGTGCTTTATATCAGCAACACGGAGTAGGTGGGCGGCATCTGTTTTAGAGATGTTGTGAGGAATCCGTGATACATGTGGTGAGGAAAAGCAGGTTCCTCACTTCGTTCGGAATGACAAACCTTAGTTAAGTCGGAATGGCAACAGTTTTATTTAATTTCTCTCAGGCATCAAGGGCAGTTCAACTGCAAACGGCGGAACGGGACAGTTAGCGGACCGACGAAATTGAAGAGCTTACAAGGAATCAGATCAGGCCGGCGCGCGACGCGCTGGGCGGCGCTGCTCGTGATGGTGGCGTTGCCTGGAGTGATGGCCTATGCCCGTCCGCATCACAGCGAGAGCTGGGCGCGCGACCGCTTTGCTGCCGCCGAGCGCATGCGCGAAGCGCTCAACGGGCGGCCTCCTGCCGACCGCACGCGGCACGACTACCAGCGCGTGCTTAACGCCTACCGCAGCGTTTACTACGGAGCCCCCACTTCTACCAAGGCCGATCCCAGCGTCGTGGCTGTTGCAGAGATGCTGGTCGAGATGGGACGGCGCTTTGATGACGACAAGATTCTGAAATCGGCAATCGGCCAATACAAGTTTTTGCGGCGGGAATATCCGGGCAGCAAGTATCGCTGTGACGCGCTGTTTACCATCGGCGAGATTTATCAGGATGACCTGAACGATCCCGAGCAGGCGCGGTCGGCATTTGAGGAGTTTCTGCGGCGCTATCCGCATAACCGGCTGGCGGATGATGCGCAGCAAGCGATCACGCAGTTGAATCGTGCCGCGGAGGACGAGAAGAAGGCTGCCACGAAGAAGAAGCGCGGGAAGGAAGTCGTCGCGGATGGCGGCGCGAAGGATTCGGCGCCTGCTACGGCGAAGGATGCAGTCGGCAAGGATTCATCGGCGAAAGAGGCTGAGACTCGGTCAGATGCTGATGCCTCCGGTGTGCATCACTCTGGCAAGGTGCCGCGAGTCACCGGCATTCGCCACTGGTCGACGCCGGACTACACACGCGTGGCGATCGATCTGGAGAACGAAATCAAGTTCGGTTCGCAGCGCATCGCGGACCCCGACCGGATCTTTTTCGACCTGCGCGACACCAAGCTGGCTTCGACGCTGGTCGGGAAAACGTTCGACGTCGACGACGGCTTCCTGAAGAAGATTCGTGTGGCGCAGTTTCAGCCGGGGCGCACGCGCGTGGTGCTCGAGGTCGACAATCTCTCGGATTACGACGCGTTTCTGCTGCCGAATCCCTACCGGCTGATCATCGACATTCACGGAAAAGACGCACGCAAGAAAGAAAGTAAGTCAGCGCAGGCGAAGCTGACCAAGGAAGAAACGGCCGCGCTGGCCGATGTGGAAGCGCCGCCGAAAACGAGCGCCAAGCCGGATGTACCGAAATCTGAAGTGAAGGCGGACTTGAAGGCGCTGGCGGGAAAACCGGCCACCCAAACGGAAGAAATTCACGACAACGGCGCGCGCTCGAAGGAAGAGACCATCGATCCCGACCGAATGGGGGCAGCGCGGGCCGTGGTGAGCGCCGAGAACGCGGCGTTCAATGGCAAATCGAACACAAACTCAGCTACCAAAGACGCGCCGGTGAAGAAAGTCATCGTCGACAACGATGACGACGATGACTCGACTCCGGTAGAAGCAGCTGAACGCGCGGTGAAGCCGCGCTCTCGCACGAAATCGGTCGCCCATAAGACTGTAGCTCCAGCGGATGCGGACGACTCGTCAAGCGACGATGTGGCCTCGAACGATGCCCCTGCATCCAGCGTGCGGAGCAGGTCGCGGCTAAGTTCCTCGCGAAGGGCGAATGATCTCGACGTTCGCGAAGCGCGGCCGACGGCCGGCGGCGACCGTTCGCTGATTCGCGCGCTGGGATTGAAGATCGGCAAGATCGTCATCGATCCCGGCCACGGCGGGCATGACACGGGTACCATCGGGCCCGACGGGCTCGAGGAGAAAGATCTGGTGCTTGAAGTTGGCCGGCGGCTTGGCAAGATGCTGGAGTCGCGGCTGGGCGCCGAAGTGGTTTATACGCGCAAGGACGATACGTTCATCCCGCTCGAAACCCGCACGGCAATCGCGAACCAGCAGCGCGCCGACCTCTTTATCTCCATTCACGCCAACTCCAGTCACGACGAGACTGCACGCGGCGTCGAGACCTATTACCTGAATTTCACGTCATCGCCTGAGGCCCTCGAAGTGGCGGCGCGTGAGAACGCGGTCTCCGAGAAATCGGTTTACGAGTTGCAGGACTTGGTGAAGAAGATCGCGCTGAAGGAAAAGATCGAAGAGTCGCGTGAATTTGCCGGGGACGTGCAGGAGTCGCTGCACTCGGGACTGGCGGCGAAGAGCCCGGCGATTCGTAACCGCGGCGTGAAGAAGGCGCCGTTTATTGTGCTGATCGGCGCAAATATGCCGTCGATCCTCGCGGAAATTTCATTCGTCAGTAACCCCACCGACGAGCACCGGCTTGAGACCAGCGAATATCGCCAACGCATCGCCGAGTCGCTGTATCGCGGCATCGCGAAATATGCTAATGGATTGAGCGGCGTGAAGCTGGCTAGCAAGATGGGGGCGGGGCAGTAGGGTCGGGCGTCAGGCGTCAGGCGTCGGGCGTGACCTCTGACTTCTGACTTCTGACTTCGGACTTCTGACCTCTGACTTCTGACCTCTGACTTCTGACCTCTGACTTCGGACCTCGGACCTGCAGTGATCCTATCGCTGGATATTGCGAACTCTTTGGCGTAGATTGCGGCTTGTCTTATGACTGCCGCCCCGGACGATTCTCTATATTGCAATCACTGCGGAACGGCCAACCCTCCTCGATCCGTCATTTGTTGCTCCTGCGGACACGTGCACACTCGCTCTCTAGAAATTCCGCAGCCGCAGACATCTTCTTTCGATCTAGAGCGCTGGTTCTGGATCGTTATCAGAATTGCTTGTGGTGTTGTTGTCTGCGTGGGCCATGTGTTGCCAGCAGGGAACGTTGTTATGAGCCCGATGTTGTTGGGGCAGATTGTTGCGACCTTCGCGATTCCAGTCTTGTTCGCGGTTTTACTAGGTTGGGGCAACTGGGCGAAGGCAAGCAGATGGTTTCTAGGTGGCGCATTGCTCGAAGTTGTTTTCGGGCTGATGCGCTCGATGGTGAGTCGAATCCACTACAGGTAGCCGGGCTCTTAATCATGGCAATTTGTGTGCCGCGATGCGCGCATCTTCGGTAATCAGTGCAGGTTCTTGCAGTAATTACGGCTGGGTACGGACGTACGGTTGCGGCCTCGCTGTGCGGCGTCTAATCTCCAGTGATCGGCTATGAACCTGAAACATCTGGATCGCCGCTCACATTCCCACCATCACCACCATCACTCCTCAACAGCCGGCGTGCGCAGCGCGATTTCGAAGCGCCGCAGCAACCGCATGGCGTTGAGCGCCTCCGTGGGGCTGACTGGGGAAGACCGCCAGAAGGCGACGTTCACCATTACGGCGCGCGCCACCAATTTGAATCGGCACGGCGCGGCAGTGGCGATCGACCGGCAACTACAGGTCGGCTCCACGATCACGGTGAAGAACCAGCGCGGGGAGCAAGTCCCGGCGCGCGTCGTCGCGCAGTTGGCTGCGCTGCAGGGCGTGCTGACTTACGGAATTGAGTTCGTGGACCAGGACGAGAGGGCAAAGAATTTTTGGGGGATTTCGTTTCCCGTTACTACCCAGGGACATTGAGTTGTGGTCTTAAGGGTTCCCGGCACTGACGTGCCGGGCTATTGAATTCCGTCGCTTCGCGATTGGGTGGTCTACTGCAGCTTGGCTTGTTCCGCTTTGGCTTGTTTCAGGATTGGAATCTCAGGGTCGGCGTCTTTCCAAAGAGTGAGGAAATCTTTGTAGGCCGCCAGGGCGCGGAAGCGGGCGGCGTCTTTGTCGGCGCTAGCTGCCGGGTTTGACTCAGTTCGAACGGGCGAGTCGCCCGTTCCCACATGACTTGTGCTTGCTTCCATGGCGGAGGCGCGAGCCAGCCCTAAGTGCGCGAGCGATCCCGTCCAACAATTCCACACGATGCCGCCGTGGTCGAGAATTTTCTGGAATTCGGCTGCGGCTTGGGTTGCTTGTCCGGCCGCGAGATACGCCTGGCCGCGAATATAAGTGGGATAAAGGCACGAGAGATTGGCGACGGACGGAATCGCGCCGAGTTCGATCGGCAGTGCCACTTGTAAAATGGTCAGCGCCGCCGTCGGATTTTTGTGATCGAGCGCGAGTTGCGCCTGGATCGCAGGCAGCCAGAGCGACTGCATCTGGGTGTCGAGCGGGAATCGCTTGCCGAGATCTTGAGCCAGCGATTCTGCCTGCGCAGTGTTGCCAGCCATGGCGAAGGCGAGCGCCGCTTCCTGCTCGACTGCTTTGCTGGTTGAGTAAAGCTTCCAGCCCTCGGCGGCTTGCTGGTTGGCTTCCTTCAGATTGCCAAACGCGGCTTCGCGCAAGGCCGCGTTTTCTTGCCAGATAGCTCCGGTTTCTTTGCTGTCGGCGCGAATCGCGGATTCAATGGATCTCTTCGTCAGTTCGCGCGCTTTCGCAAGACGCCCGCCAAAGGCCTCGGTATCGGATGCGAGCGCGAGGCCAAAGTTTTCGTAGTCCGGCTGGCCGGCAAACCATTTGTCCTGATCCGCAAGGGCGGGCGCGTCTGAGTGAAGAAACGAGATGCAGTAGAGCGCAGTGTGAAATCCAAAATCGTCGAACTTGTGTGACTCCGCCAGGTCGATGGTTTGGCGCGCGTCATCAAGGCGCTGCAAGCCAAGCTGCGCGCTGACCAGATTGGCGTACGGATTGGCATTGTCGGGCGCGAGGCGAAGTGCCTCGCGATACGACTCCGCTCCCTTTTCGTATTGGCCCTGCTCGAGGTAGACGTTTCCAAGATTGAGATGGGCGGAAGCGATGCGAGGGTAGCTGGTGATCCACGCCTGGTAGTTCTGCGCGGCTTTTTCCAGCTCGCCCGTGACGTCGTTGTAGTAGTTGGCGGTAATCGCCAGGCGTTCGCGCTCGCTGGCGTGGTCGCGCAATTCGAAGGCCTTGGCGAAGTACTCTTCCGCGCGCCCCATCTGGCTCTGGCTGGCGTAATCTCCGGCGACGGCGCGGTAACCAATAGCGAAGTTAGGGTCGAGTTCGATGGCGCGTTGATGGTAGGGAAGAGCTGCCGCGGAGCCTTTTTCGCGTCCAATTTTCACGCCCACGCTGTAGGCCTGCAGGGCTTCAAGCGACGAGGTGGTCGCTTCGGCGAGCGGCACGTCAAATTTCTTCACCGTGGCCAGCGATTCTCCGAGTTCTTGTCGCAACTTCGTGGTGGCATCGCCTAAAGCGTCGAGGACTTTTTCTTTGCTCGATGCGGTGGATTGCTGTTGAGCCAGCGGATCACCGCTCTGGCAATTCACCGCTTTCAGGCCCAGAACGTACTGACTGCCGAGGCTGGCAATCGATCCGGCGATGTAGGCCTTGCTGGCCGAGCGCTGGCAGACTTCTTTCGCCACGTCGGGCGTGAGCGGTGTGCTGCGCGGCTTGGTCATCAGCTTCAGCGTGGCTGAGACCTTGTTGTCGGGAAGCACGTTGAGAAATGGCGATTGGTTGAGTGCGAGCGTCAGAGCGGTTTTGAGTGTGTCGTCGAAGACCGGATCGCCGGTGCTGTTGGCGAAGTCGGCTACGACAATCGTGTCTTTGTCGGTGAGGAGTTTGGGTTGACGGGAGCGGTAGTAGAAAGTTCCGGCGATTGCGGCAGTGATTACAAGTACAGCGGCTGCGAGCGTAGCGAGCTTCGCTCGACTTGGACGCTTCGACTTCGCTTCGGAGAGCTTTTCGATGGCGGCCGTCCCTATCTGTGACGTAGCCGACGGCGCCTGCGAGATTCTGCCGGATGCCGACGGCGAAGTGCGCTCGCCTGGGCGTGCGAATCCGCCCCCTGATCCATAGCCACTTCCGCTGCCGGAGATTCTGCCGCTCTCGGTGTCGCGCTTCAGGCGCTGCAGGTCGGCGCGAATTTCTGAGGCGTGCTGGTAGCGCAGTTCGCGGTCTTTTTCGAGTGCCTTGCGGATGACAGATTCGAGCCCGGCCGAGACGTTCGGATTAATCTCTCCCGGAGAGACCGGCTCGTCGCGCAGGATTGCACTGCAAATCTCGCCGGAACTCGAGCCATCGAAGGGCATCCTGCCCGTCGCCATTTCGTAGAGAACTGCGCCAAAAGAGAACAAATCGGTGCGCGAGTCGAGTTCTTTCGCTTTTACCTGCTCGGGCGACATGTAGGCCACGGTGCCCAACATGGCTCCCGGACTTGTCAAATACTCTTCCGCGGAATTGATGCGGGTTTCGGTGTTTCCGCTGGAGGCCTGGTTGACGGTCACTTTCGCCAGGCCGAAATCGAGGATTTTGGCGTGGCCGCGCTCGGTCACGAAAATGTTTGCCGGCTTGATGTCGCGATGAATAATGCCTTTGGCGTGCGCGGCTTCGAGGGCGTCGGCGATGTCGATAGCGAGCGGAAGGAGATGATCGAGATCGAGCTCGCGGCCGGCGATACGGTGCTTCAGGGTCATGCCGTCCAGGTACTCCATGACCATGTAGTGGCGGCCGTTGTCTTCGCCGATGTCGTAAATAGTGCAGATGTTCGGATGGCTGAGCGCCGAGGCCGCCTGGGCCTCGCGCTGAAAGCGGTTGAGAGCTAACGGGTCGCGAGCTACATCTTCGGGCAGGAACTTCAACGCGACGAATCGTTTCAGACGCGAATCTTCGGCCTTGTAGACCACACCCATCCCGCCGCCGCCGATTTTCTCGACGACGTGGTAGTGAGAAATGTCTTTGCCGATCACTTGGGCGAATGTTACGTCGCTGATCACAGCAAGTCAACGAAACCGGGGGAGGCCGAACACGGGAACGCGATGGTCGACAGGTGAGATAAAACAAAGGGCGCCCGCGAACAGGCGCCCTCTTGACCAACTGCAACCGGATAGCAGCGGCTACTGCAGAGAACTGCTGACTTGCGAGAAGATGTTGCCGGAATTCGACCCGATCAGTCGCACCGTGCCCACAACAATGACGAGGACCACCGCGAGCATGACGGAATACTCAGCGACGTCTTGACCTTCTTGATCAGACCAAAGTTTGCGAATTGAGATACTCATAAATTTGTCCTTAACGCTCGCTTTCTTATGCCGCTCCGGTTGCCTGCACTGTAGTTGCAGGCTGGCCCGCTTGTTCGGGAAGATTCAGTCCCCAAGCTTCTTTCTCCTGGGCCATTGCCTGCAGCCCAACCTGAAATTCTGATGTTCCCTTCAGTTTTTTCGTCCACACCACGCGAAACTGCATTTTTCGCTGGCGATAGAAAACCGTGACCTCATCATGCAAATTCAGTTCGCGCCGCACCGCACCCAAACGGGCTCCGGAGGCGTTAAGATCCAGCGTGTGCACCAACTCTTCGAACGCATTCCCGGAGCTGTCTCTTCCCTTGACTCGCACGGGGAGCACAGCTTTGGTGCGACTCCCGCGGCGATGATTACTCGGACTCATGTTCCACCCACTATGAGTTTGCCGCCATTCTTCTTTTCTGTGAATGGCCCCGACGGGTAGGGAAGTCGCCCAATGGTGGGAGGGTTAAGGCCCAATAAATCAATGTCTTACAGCCTCGTAGAAACTTTTGTCGCGGCTTTGTGGTCTAATCAGAACAGTAGGTTCTCTCGGGTTCTTTTCATGAGAGTTTCGAATTCCGTCAGGGCAATTTTTTTCATTTTTCTAGTAGCGTCGAGCGCGAGCTTGGCCGCGAACGGTCCTGCAAAAGCACCTCTTTCACCGTTATTGCCGCAGCAATTCGCGGGCTGGCAACTGCAGGGCTCGGCTCAGACCAGCAGCGACCCTGCCACTGCGGATCCTACCAATGCAGCCATCCTGAAGGAGTATGGATTCTCTGATGTCTCTTCAGCCACGTACGTCCGCGATGACGGCCGAACGCTGAAAGTTCGCGCCGCGCGTTTTGCCGATGCCTCCGGTGCGTTTGGTGCTTATACGTTTTACGTACAGCCGGAGATGACGAAGGAACAAATCGGCGACCAGGGTTCGTCGCTGGGGCAGCGCGTTCTCTTTTATCGCGGCGTTGTTCTGGTGGACGCTTCGTTCAGCCAGGAATCGGTCATGTCGGGCGCCGAATTGCGCGAACTCGCGGGCGTGCTCCCGCGCCCTGGAGGCAGCGCTGCGAATCTGCCGACATTCATCGAGTTCATGCCGCGTCGCGGATACGTCGCGCACACACAGAAATACGTCATGGGGCCGCTGGCTCTGAATGCGCTGGCAGCCCCTGTTTCCGCAGATCTGGTGGACTTCGGCGCGAGCTCCGAAGTAACGTTGGGGCGCTACGGGACATCGAGCGGCGAAGCCACGCTGATGCTGATTTCGTATCCCACCCCGCAACTCGCCGCCGAACATCTCAAGCGCATCGACGCAGCGCATCACTTGTCCGAGCCGCAGGCCGGCGTCTCCACGATTGAGAACAGCGGCTCGTTTTCCGATCGGCGCACCGGCCCCATCATCGTTGTCGTCAGCGGACCTGTTTCCGACAGCGACGCGAAGTCGCTGGCAGGCATGGTGAACTATGAGGCCAGTGTTACCTGGAATAGTCCTGCGGCGAATCAGGAAGTGCGCGATCTCTACTCGCTGATTCTGAATGTTGTGATTCTCTGCGCTATCGTCGGTGGGTTCGCGGTCATTGCAGGTGTTGCCTTCGGTGGCTTCCGGATATTGATGAAGCGCTTGTATCCGGACAGAGTTTTTGATCGGCCTGAGCAAATGGAGTTCATCTCGCTGCACCTGACCGAAACTGCGGTCCAGGGAGCCCAGACCAAGACCCAAGCGGACGCGCCGGCGCCCCAAAACCCCGCCTGAGCCGGTTTAAGTGGCTTTAGAAAGATTGGTTTAGAAGGTCGGCCCTGGCCCTCCGTCTCAGATTGCTACACTCCCAGTGGATATTGATTGGTTTTGTATCTAATTGAAAACAAAGACATTTATTTCATAAAAATCGCTTGACACCCCCGTTTTTCGGCTCTTAAGATTTCGGCAGAAAGTTTTGACGGACTTTGCCTTCCGTTGGAACTATTCTCCCTTGAAGAAGAGGCCGCCCAGTTGCCGGGTGGCCTTTTCGTTTCTGCGCGCGAGATCCGGCGAGAGCGCGATGCGATAAGAGCGCGATTCAACCTGAGTAGGATTGCGTGTTGAATTGGTGGAACCGTTCGACCCAGTTTCCTCGTATCATTCATGGACACAATATTAGTTGTGTCAGCCGATTGCGAGTGAGCGGGAGGATCAGCATGTTCTGCGATGGATGCGGCAATGCAGTGCAAGCGGGGCAAGCTTTCTGCAGCCGGTGCGGCAAGCAGATTGTGGGGCCGGTGTCGGCCGCGTATGTTCCACCCAGCCGTGTGAAGGAGCACGTTCACCTGCTGGCGCTGATGTGGCTGGCCATCTCTGCCTTCAACGTGGTCGGCGGCGTAATTCTTTATGTGCTCGCCAATACTCTGTTCGCGCACATGAACGAATTGGGAGCGCCGCAGGGGACGAATTTCCTGCGCCCGCTGCTGACCGTGGTTGCGATTATCATCCTGGCCAAGGCGTTTCTCGGCTTTGTCACTGGATGGGGACTGCTGCAGCGCGAAAGCTGGGCGCGCGTGGTCGCGCTGGTGCTGGCATTCATTTCGCTCTTCAACATTCCGTTCGGCACCGCGATCGGCGTCTACACCATGTGGGTGCTTCTGCCCGGCCAATCAGAGAGGGAATATGACGCGCTTGTGCAGGCGAAAGCAGCGTGACGCACAAGCGTATCGATCGGTGAGTTCCACGCGTGCATGAGCCTTCGTGATCGACTCCAGCTTTACGCTTTGTGAGTCGCCATTTAGAATCGTTGACAGGCCGACGTAGCTCAGTTGGTAGAGCAGCCGATTCGTAATCGGCAGGTCAGCGGTTCAAGTCCGCTCGTCGGCTCCAGCCTTAACCACTTTTCCTTGCGGGATTCGTGAACTGGTGCATCGCTAAGATTCGAATACCTAGGTGGCAGCGCGACCACTGCTCTCAGTGACCGTTTCCTAATGGCACCTGCGAGTGGACGACGTGGTCCTAAAGTGCAACAATAAGCGACCATGAGCAACTGCAAAATGCTCTTCGCTCTATGGCTAGCCTGCGTCAGCACATGGACGACTGTCAGCGGTTCCTAGGGGAACCCTATGAAAAAGTCCACAGGTGGATCGACGAGTTCTACACCCAAGCTGGGCCGAAGCACAGACGATTTCGACATCATTGGGAAGGCGTAGGAGAAGTCGAAAAACTATTTGGACCCGAAGCCGCAAAAGCCGCCATTGTTCATATTCTTCGCGATTGCAGAAACGTTCCGAAAGCGGAAGACTACGAAAGTGGTGCTGCGGATGTTCTTGGTCTGAAGTCGGCTTGGCCCGTCTCCGCGTATATACGATACCCCGAGGAGGCATTTGCAACCTTGGTAAAATACACACTTGAAGGCCCGATGGCGATGGTTCTCTGGGCATTTTTTCGTTCTAAGCCCGACATCGCTAACTTCCTCACAGGGGTGTCTCGCCTTACCCCAGATCAACAAAACGAGTACCTAGAACGGTGGGAAGCCGCCAACTCGCGGTGGCTCGAACTCAATCAGACTACGATGCCGGGTTCCTCGGTCCGGGACGTAGAAGGTCCGACGTACGAATACTTCAAGGAGGCAACTTCGGTCATAGGTTCCCTTTTGGATCAGTTTCCCAGATGTCGATTCGTGATGGCTCCTGTCGAGCAACTGATCACGCCTCTGACCCTCATCGACTATGAATACGTCGAACAATTGAAGGCTACTCTAGTCAATACCGAACCAAGACATGTCGCTGAATTTGCACTTCCCAAGCAAATTAATGTTGAGGCTCGAGCTGCGGTTGATGCATCCGGGAAGTCTGTTCACTTCATTTCGTCGGAGAAATCACTTGCAGCAACTCCGCTGAGCATAATGCCAATTCCGGGAGTCGGATTCGAAATAAAAACCGCCGTAATTGGCACGCCCCAACTCATACTCGTTAGTCGTGTCGCCGACAGACTTTATCTCCGCAGCGGGATTCATCGAGCTTATTTGCTCGCTAGTCTCGGGATAAAGGAAATACCCTGTCTTCTGACGGAAGACGCCCAGATTCCCCTAGTAACCGCCATCTATCCGAGCTTCGCGCCCCATGTCCTTGCTTTACAACGTCCACCCCTGCTGATGGATGCGTTCGATCCCAATCTCACGCTCTTAGTACCAATCGCCAGAACTGGAAAAATAATCCGAATATCAATCGAGGAACTGATCCTTCCTTTTGAGTGAGAAGAACATCTTGATACCTCAGTTTGATGAGTTCGGCCATCTGCCGGTGGGTGGGCATGAGTGCACGTGGGAAGAATTCTATGAAAGATTCCGAATCAACAATCATCGAGAAGAACTTTGCAACAAGCTGGTCGAACTGGTTCGGCTGGCCAAAAACTGTGGGTTTCTCGGAGTACTGATTGGGGGAAGTTTTCCAACTGCAAAAGACAATCCTGATGATATGGATTTGGCCTGGGTAACCGATTTTGAGGTTACCAAGGCGACGGTGAAGCCTGAATGCGTTCAACTCATGGAAGACCGGGCGACTACAGTAAACTATGGATGGAGCATGCAGTATCTACCGATAGACCATGACCATGAGCGTATTCAACAGTGGGCCAAAGCGTTCGGATACTGCTCAAAGACCAAGAGGGACCGTGGTATGCTTGTTCTGGCATTATGATTAGCTTTTCTGATTATTTGGAAGCCGTTGATGAGCGCCAGCGTCTCGAACGCTTGATTGAGCGCGGTAGGAAGGAATTTTCCGGCTACGGTCTCGAATTGTTCGAGCGCGGCTTGCGAGCTAAGATCGCGAAGTTGACGCCCTCGATTGAAGCGTGGGAACTCCAGCAAGGGTATTTTTCTCCTGTGCCGCACATTCAGAGTCTGGAATGCGTGATTCTGGGCAGCGGTATGGTCGAACTTCCAACGGTCTTGGGTTTCTCGTCTTCGGCTACCATCAATACCGGTAATGTTCAGATGTTCCAGGGTCGCGTTCAAGATGTGACTCTCGCGGCGAGCCAGATGCCCTCTGGAAACGCCGCTGAAACAAGTGTCCTCGGCGCTTGGTCCTATAAGCCTGTCCGCAATCACGGACGAGTATGTGAGCGGTCGTTGCTGGTCGGATGAGCCGTTTCTCTCCTTCGAAGTTAACTTCTAGTGTCGTAAGGTGTTACGAAACTCACTCTTGGCGTAACTTTGCGTGCTCTCACGTCACACCGCGCTATTGAAAAGATGTGGGGTTAGGCTGGAGACGCTCGCCGCAAAGAATTCGTAATCGGCAGGTCAGCGGTTCAAGTCCGCTCGTCGGCTCCATTCTGACCCCTTCCTCGCATCAGTTCACGAATCCAGGCGTTGCATAAGAATCCGGTTTGCTGTTGATTCGAATCTCTGCAATATGCAGATTCTTGCACGTTGACAATGCTTCTGGCCAACAGCATTCTTTAAGGCTGATTCGGGTGGCCGGCGGTCGGGACGTTCCATGTCATTTTGAAATTCGCTTTACGAAAGAGAACTCCCGCTCAGGGCTTAAAGGAGATAGGGTCTATGCCAAAGAACAGTTTTTCAATCTTCTTTTCGATCTTCAAGTTCTCAATCTGCAAGCAACTCGGGTCGAGCAGCGCTTCGCTCATCTGCCCCAGCACTTCGGCCAAAAGCTCGAACAAAAAGTCCGCGACTTCGGCATGGGCCTGAACACCATCCACGGCCCCTGGTCGATGCTCTGGCTTACACTCGTTTCAGTAGGCATGTGGTACGTGATCGCGCTCGCCTACCAGGAAGTCACGCACTCCTACGGAGTCGACGCGCTCGCCATCCCGTCTCGCAACTCCTCATCCTGATGTTCGCCAGCATGCTCGGCTCCATGCTGCAACTCCCCGCCGTCGGTGGTGGATCGCAGATGGCCACCATCGCCACGCTCTCCAGCGTCTTCGACGCCCCGCCCGAAGTAAGCCGCCAGCTGCGGCATCCTGCTCTGGCTCGTCACGTTCGCAGCCGTCATCCCTCAGGCCTGATCCTGGCCCACCGAGAACACCTCTCACTGCGTGAATTGTCAAAGGAAAGCCACCACAAGGAAGGAAGCTGAGAGTCATTGGCGTAGTAAGGTGATCGTCCCGGAAGCGACGTGCAGCGAAGCCGCTAAGCGGCGAAAGAATGCAGCCCACGGCGCAAGCCGTGGGAACCAGCTGCCAAACCCTTTGCTTCTTATTGACGCGGCTTTCGATCAGGTGTAATGTCTGTCCGCCGCAGAGGTTGGCCTTCCCCTTCGACGTAACTCCCTTTTTGATCGCCACCTCGGGGCCGCACTTTTCCGCCATTTTAGGCCGGACGTGGCAGTCAATTCGTAAATCGACATATTGGGTCGGGAATGCAGGATCTGCAATTCCGCAAAGGGGGGAGTCATGAAAACTTCGAAGCTCACTTCCATTCTGTTTTTCGTGACGTTGCTGGTTGCTTCGCCACTGTTCTCTCAAACCGTATCTACGCTGGTCGGAGGCGACCACGGCGATGGTGGCGCGGCTACAAACGCCAGCCTCGATTTCCCCTACTCCATGGCGAAGGATGCGGGCGGCAACCTATATGTGTCGGAGTTCTACGGCCATCGCATCCGCAAAATAACTCCCGCCGGCACCATCACCACCTTCGCCGGCACCGGAATTGCGGGCTACAACGGCGACGGCATCGCCGCCAAAACAGCCCTGCTGAACTACCCCACAGGAATTGCGCTTGACCCCGCCGGCAACTTGGTCGTGGCCGACGGCGGCAACAACCGCGTCCGTGCCGTTAGCCCCGCCGGCATCATCTCGACCATTGCCGGAACGGGCGTGGTTGGATATACCGGCAATGGTGGCCCAGCCCTCCTGGCCACGTTCAACCAGCCCTGGGGCGTCACCTACGACTCCTCTGGAAATCTTTTCATCACGGACATTGGAAACTGTGTGGTCCGGATCGTGAATACCGCCGGCATCATCAACGCCTACGCCGGAAATGCTGTCTGTGGCTACGGTGGCGACAACGGACCCGCTACATCCGCGAATCTGAATTTCCCACGCGGCATGGTCAAGGTCGGAGGCGACCTCTACATCGCCGATACGGACAACTACCGTGTTCGCAAGGTAAATGCGGCGGGAACGATCACCACATTTGCCGGAAACGGAGTGAACGGATTCAGCGGAGACGGAGGCCTTGCCACGCTCGCCGAAATTGCGCGGCCGCGGTCCTTGGCATTTCACGGCCAGACGGTCTACATCGGCAATGCCGGCAAGCAGCGTGTCCGCTCCGTGCCTCTCAGCACGGGAATCATCAATACCTACGTCGGATCGTCCTTTGGCTACGACGGCGACGGGAATCCCCTGCTCTCTTCCCAATTTGCCGGCATCGGTGGTCTGCTGTTTGATTCAACCGGCGCCCTGCTCATCGCCGATGGTGGCAACGGCCGGGTCCGCAAGACTTCCAGTGGAGCAATGAAGACGGTCGCCGGTGGCTACATCGGGGACACGAAACCTGCGGCTTCCGCCTCTGTCGTAGGCCCGGAGGCCGTTGCTTTCGACAAGTCGGGCAATTACTACATCGCCGAGGCGAACGGCAACCGTGTGCGGAAAGTCTCTTCCGCCGGCATCATCACGACCATCGCCGGCACCGGAGTCAACGGATACAGCGGAGACGGCGGGCTTGGAACCCTGGCCCAACTTTCCTTTCCGCTCGGAGTCGCGGCCGATTCCAGCGGCAATGTTTTCATCGCCGATGACTTCAACGGTGTCATCCGCAAAGTGGACACATCAGGGAATATCTCCACCTTCGCCGCCGACGTCGATTTCAGCGGCCTCGGTATCATCGCGATCGACTCTTCGAACAATCTGTTCGTAGTGGATCAGGGCACTTGTGTCGTTTGGAAGATTACCCCCGCTGCAGTCGTGAGTTTGGTTGCCGGCGTTGCCTTCACCTGCGGCTACAACGGAGACAACATTTCCGCCCTGACCGCACAACTGAATACTCCGGCGGGGCTGGCCATAGATAGCAGGGGCAACCTCTATATCGCCGACTCGAGCAACAACCGCGTGCGCAAAGTGAACACTGCCGGAATCATCACCACGATCGTCGGCGACGGAAACTGCGGCTTCCTCGGCGACGGCGGCCTGGGCACTTCCGCGGAAGTCTGTTTCCCGGAGGGAGTCGCCGTTACCGGCACCGGTACTCTCTACATCGCGGACACCAACAATCTTCGCATTCGCAAACTGGCCGCGGGGATCATCACGACCTACGCCGGCACGGGCACATCGGGGTTCAACGGAGACGGCCCCGCCCTCAGCACCAACTTCGATGATCCGGTGGCGGTTGCCGTCAGCAACAACAAGGTTTACGTGGTCGACGACATAACCGAGCGCGTGCGCAAGATTCAGTGAGGATAAAGAGAGGGGGGTGCGTCATAGCCCATCGTTCCTGCGTCACAGCCCCAAAGGATCCGAAAATCGAGGCTCTATCCAGCTACGGGGTCGCTTGACGGAACCCTATCTTTACACTCAGTTTATGCTCTCCGATCGGGAGTCCAGACGGCCCCCCCCGTCTGGGAAACAAGAATCAATAGCAATCATCCGGCAATATGCAGATTCTTGCACGTTGACAATGCTTCTGGCCAACAGCATTCTTTAATGCTGATTCGCGTCGTCGGCGCTCGCGACGTTCCAGGTCATTTTGAAATTCGCTTTACGAGAACTCCGCTCAAGCCTTCAGGAGATGCGGTCTATGGCAAGCAATCGCTTTTCAATCTTCTTTTCGACCTTCAAGTTTTCGAGCTTCAATTTTTCATTCTGCAAGTTTTCAATCGGTAAGCAACTCGTGGCAATTTTTGTTCTCATGTTGATGGTCGCCGCAAGTGCGTCCGCCGGGGAAACGATACTGCATAATTTCAACGCGGGTGACGGCTCCTACCCTTATGGCGGCCTCGTGGCCGACTCTGCCGGCAATCTTTACGGTACGACGACCATGGGCGGCGTTTATTACGAAGGAACAGTGTTTGAATTGCTGCCAAAACCGAAAGGAGGCTGGGCCGAAAAAGTGATATACAGCTTCAACTCCAATGGAATCGATGGGACCCAGCCCTCCTGTTCTCTTGTGTTCGATAAGGCCGGCAATCTCTACGGCACAACGAATAGCGGAGGTAAGTACGGAATGGGAACGGTATTCGAATTAACGCCGAGGGTAGGCCGGAGTTGGAAAGAAACCATTCTGTACAACTTCCGCAGCCCTCGGGACGGCCAGGCTCCGGTTGGGGGCGTGGTCTTCGATGCGTCCGGCAACCTTTACGGAACCACGACTAAAGGTGGACTTCATTCCCATGGCATAGTGTTCCAGTTGAAACCGACGGCGAAGGGACCATGGACTGAGACCATATTGCATGATTTCAATTCCCTGGACGGAAACAGACCGTATGCCGCGCTCATCATCGACGCTTCCGGCAATCTCTACGGCACCACCGAATTGGGCGGCGACAACGATGAAGGCACTTTGTTCGAAGTGTCGCCCCAGGGAGCAGGGCAATGGAACGAGTCCGTGCTTTACAACTTCGATGACGGAAACTCAGTGGGTGCCTACCCATATGCCTCATTGATCCTTGATAAAGCCGGCAATCTCTATGGAACGACGTGGGGCACCCTCAATAACTCAGGTTCGGCTTTCCAATTGTCGCCCCAGGGGGGCGGGCAATGGACCGTGACCGCACTGCCCGGCGGTGGGAATACAAATGGCGGCGTTGTGATGGACGCGGCCGGCAATCTTTATGGAACTGTGAATGGCGGGATCGACGGGTGGCCCATCGGGTGGGTATTTGAGCTGTCGCCCAAACAAGGTGGTGGCTGGGTCAATACTGTGTTGCACGAGTTTAGCCAGGACGGCCGAGACGGATACAATCCCCTTTCCAACTTGATTCTGGATAAGGCGAATAATGTTTACGGCGTGACCTATCAAGGTGGGAGCAATGACACCGGTATCGTATTCAAAATCACACACTAAGTCGCGGTGATCCGAAAATGCGATCGCGACCGCGTAGTGGGGTGGGCGGCGAGGCAATGGCAATTTGGCGGCGCGAAACCGAGTTAGTTTGAGATTACCCGTGAGAGGCTGGAGAAACGAATAGATTCTCCGGCCTTTTCATTCTCAAACTTTGAGTCCGATCCTCGGCTCCATCGTTAATTTCTAGTTTTTTTTGCCCTGGTCTGTGATCAGAGGTTGTGCTGCTACTTCGCTCCAGTCGAATGAAGGTTGAGGTAGTAACCCTTCGAATTGGGATCGTAGAGAAGTTCCCAGAAGAGATTTTTCTTGCTGGCCTGGAGAGTTTGCAGAAGCATTTCGCGCGCTTGGATTTTATTTCCACCCAGCTTCACATTCGTATAGTCGAAGACGTTCCGCGGATAGATACCCAGCGTGATATCGGCGTGGCTCTGCGTCGCGGTCTGCTGGCAGATCATGCTAATCGTGTCGGTGTAAGTGCGATCCTCGGCAGCAACCGTTACGGCAACATCGAGCACCGGAGATTGGTTGGCCACTCCGCCTTTATCGTCGTGCGCGCCCGTGCCCACCACATAGAGATTTCCCGTCGTACCCTTGCGCAGTTCGAAGTGTCCGGAAAGTTTGCTTTGGTTGTAAGAGTCGACGATTGCCCGCAGAGTTTTTTCTTCGTCCGGGGCCTTGGCGGAAAACTGTACGGTGAACGATCCGCCTTTCGGCAGTTGTGGCGTCGGCATCTGGCCGGTGGCCGCAGCCGGCGGAGGCTCAGACAAATCGGCCGCTGCCGTGTATTGCGGGTCTTCATACGAAACTACCCATCCATATTTGTTGCGCAGCGCGTCCAGGATCTGCAACAGCGGCCGCGGACTTCTGGATTCAATGTGAACCGCGCCGTCGCTCTCAGAAACGGTGGCCTGCTTCAAAAAAGCCGCGCTGTCTTTCGACGGAGCAGTCTGCGATTGCAACTGAGACGCGAAAAGAGTAATTAAAAAAGTTAGCAGAACTGAGGCCGTAACGCCGACGCTCGTACGTTTGATGGTGTACATTCGCATATTGAGTTCGCGGTGCCGCCCGCTGCTTATTTTATCATCGGCATTTATCTCAGATGCCGCGATCGAAGCATGAGAAAGCGCTCTGTGCAGCGATTCACGCGCAATAAAAATCGGCGTCAATGAACGCGCCGTTCTAATCAAAGAGGCTAATTCATTTGGAGTTTTGTTCTCTCGCCAGCAACGGCGTATAAGGCATAAACACTACCTCCTTAAATGCGGTGTCTTCTATGGATGATCGTCAGGGGAACGGAAATACCGAAGAAGATTGGATTGTGAAATACCGAGCTGCCCTCCAAGCAGTTCCGGTTCGGAAATCGCGCAGCGAACGCCTGCGTGGTGCTTTTCACAATGCATTCTTGGGCGTTGCCCATGTGGCGGGTGGGTTTGTCCGTGTGTTCCGGGCGAAACCGAAGTCCAAGCTTCCCAAAGGCACGGTGATTCATCAGCAGCAGATTCCTTGGAGAAAAAAAGCCGAGCCCCTCGGTGCAGGCGAGGGCGGATCGAAGAAAGTTGGCTAGAGAGGAATTTCTGTAGCCCGGTTTGCAGGAGAGGCGCGCGATTGGTGCGCCGGGCGGAGCAAAATGAGCCAAAAACTGTCCTTCTTGGACTAGCCATAATGGGTTAGTTCGTAGGATTACGCCAGAACTGGCTATTTTTCATTGACTTCGTAAACTTCTGTGTCATACTTCCGGTACTTCCTTCCCCCCAGGGAAGCGTGCGGGGTGTTTCCCGATCCCAGGAGCACTCACCTGTACTAATCACTCGGAACTGAACCAGACTGTTTTATTAGTGCAAAGAAGCGCTGTCGTGAGAAGGCGCCATCAGTAGTTGCTGCGTTCTGCAAGATCTTAAGAGTTTCCCCCCAAGCCCCGAGCCTGGCTAAAGGCTAAGTCAACTCGTCCGAGGTAGGACGCCGGTTCTGATAAGGTTCGCCTCGAAAAAGGGGAGTCTGTGCACGCTGCTGTGACCCGTCCGGGTCTCATCGTAGTAGATGGTTCGCTGGGTGTCGTCGCCTGCAATGGCGAGGCGCTCCAGATACTCGCGTACCCCGATCAGCCAGAAAAGATCCGCCACCTAGATTCTTGGCTTTCCAATAAGATCCGGGCCGATCTGGTGGGCCGGCAATCGCCCCCCAAATTCGTGGAGGGCTTCCGTTCGGCGAGGCGAATGTATATGTGTCGCTCTTTCCAGTTGGACGTGCGCAGCGGTCACACCAACGGATCCGGGAACGGGGGAGGACTTCTGATCGTCATGCTCGAGCGCAGGAGCAATGACGCGGCAAAGATTACGGAAATCTCCGAGCGCTTCGGCCTGACGGCGCGCGAGCAGGAGACGGTTCAATATTTGTTGCAGGGCCTGACGAGCAAAGAGATCGCCCAGCGGATGAAGATCAGCCCGAACACGGTGAAGGCGTTTTTGCGCCTGGTGATGGTGAAAATGGATGTCTCGACGCGCTCCGGAATCATCGGCAGGATCGTAGGTCCAAGTGCGTAATGAGCGCTGGACGCGGGTTCTGCGGTTACTGACATCGGGTTAGTACATCTGGGGACTTGTGAGTATGTGGTTTAACGATAGAGTACAAGCCGCGCCATTCTAGCTAAGCACCTGCCTCCCCCGGCTTGGCGGCGTAACTCTGTAAGGAGGACTATCAATGCGTCGAACCACCATGCTTGTAGTGTGTTCGTTGGCGCTGGCACTTTGTGCCGGATCGGCCTGGGCGCAGACGGGTGCTGTGACTACGCCCCCGGCTGACACGCTCAAAGTTGATTATTTTGCCAATGCAAACACTGCCAGTGCGCCGGATGGGACAGTGCGTCTGACGAATCCTGGAACCGCTCCGGGAAACATCTGCGCCAACATTTTCGTGTTTGATGTGTATCAAGAGCTCTCTGAATGCTGCAGCTGCTTCCTTTCTCCAGATGGGCTGCGCACGCTCTCGATCAACACGGATTTGACGAAAAACCCGTTGACCGGTGTAACTCTGAATACGGGCGTGATTAAGGTCGTCTCGACTACTCTGACGGCTGGAACCTGCCCGCTTCCCACGCGGATCAACCCCATCGCGGCGGTCCGTACGTGGGTTACTCACATCCAAAACGGCAGCTTTGCAGAGACTGAGACCGGATCGGTGGATGCGACTCTCAGTGTCGGCGAAGTAACCCGTCTGGCGGCGCAATGCAGCGCGATCGCCCTCGACGGCAGCGGTGCGGGTGTGTGCAGTTGCGGTTCGGGAGACTAAAAGGACAAAAAAGGACCACCTATGAAAACAATCATGACGCTTGTAGTTTGCACCCTAGCTTTGGCCCTCTGCACCGGCAGCGCTTTTGCTCAGGCCGACACGCTGAAGGTCGATTATTTCTCCAACGCTAACACCGCCGGCGCGCCCGATGCCACAGCGCGCGTGACGGATCCTGGCACATATGCGAACGGTAACATTTGCGCCAGCTATTTCGTGTTCGATCCGTTCCAGGAACTGAGCGAGTGCTGCAGCTGCCTTCTGACTCCAGATGGTCTGCGCACCCTCTCGGTGAATGGCGATCTCACCAGCAACCCGCTGACCGGCGTGACCCTGACGACTGGCTTGATCAAGGTCGTCTCGACCGTTCCGGTTGCCGGAACTTGCCCACTTCCGACGTCTGTGAAGCCCGTGGCGGCTATCCGCTCTTGGGTTACGCACATCCAGAATGGCAATTTCGCAGTCACTGAGACCGGCTCGGTTGATGCCACCCTCAGCGCTGGCGAAATCACTCGGCTGGCGCGTCAGTGCTATGCCGTGGCTCTGGTCGGCAGCGGCAAGGGCATCTGCAGCTGCGGAAGCGGCGACTAATTGCGCTTTCGAACCGTTCGGGTGGACGGCGGCACGGTCCACCCGAGCGTCAGACTCGCCAGCCGGGAGGCGTACTCCCGGTCTGGCGAGACTCTGGTAGAACGAATCTGTGGCAGGTCAAATCTGTAAATTCCGTAAATCAGCGACCAATCGGTTAATGAGATGGGGGATCTCATGTCTGTTTCACGAATTCTGGTAAGACTCGGATTAAGCGCCGCCATGTTGTGGGCGGCGGCTGGAACTTGCCTGGCCCAGGACGACTCGACAGTCGTTGCTGAAGTGGGCGGGGTCAAGGTGACCTTAGGGGAACTGGAACAACAGGAATCGCAAAAGTTGTTGGCGGCGCACTACAGCTACTATCAGGCCCAAAGCAAAGCTTTAGAAGAACTCATCGATAAGAAATTGCTGGAGCAAAAAGCGAAGAGCGAAGGTCTTACGGTCGACCAGTTGATCGATCGCGATATCAAGTCGCAGGTGAAGGATCCGACCGAAGATCAGATGAAGGTCTATTACGAGGGTCTGGAAGTCGAGCAGCCTTACGATCAGGTGCGCGACAAAATCCTCGAGAAGATTCGTCAACTCCGCACTGACAAAGTGCAGAAGGCGTATGTGAAGGCGCTGCGCGAGAAAAGCAACGTCACCATTGCTCTGGCTCCTCCGCGCGCACGCGTCGAGGTTGCAGAAACTGCGCCCACGATGGGACCGAAGACAGCACAGGTCTCTCTGGTGGAATTCGCCGACTACGAGTGCCCTTATTGTCAGAAAGTCGCGCCAGATGTGAAGAAGCTCAAGGCCGACTTTGGCGACAAAGTCAACATCGTCTACCGCGATTTCCCGCTGCCCATGCATGCGCGCGCCGAAAAAGCCGCGGAAGCCGCACGTTGCGCCAGCAAGCAGGATAAGTTCTGGGAATTTCACGATGAAATCTTCCAGAGCAAAGAGCTGGATGTCGACCAGTTGAAGGCGCAGGCGCGCCATCTGAAGCTGGACACGACCCTGTTCGACAAGTGCCTGGATACGGGCGAGCAGGCGTCGATCGTCGACAAGGACCGTAAAGAAGGCATCCGCCTTGGAATTACGGGAACGCCCAGCTTCTTCATCAATGGCCACTACCTCAGCGGCGCGCTGGATTACGCGGCGTTGAAGCAGATCGTAGAACAACAGCTCGCCACGCCGGCACAAGGCGCCAGCGGCGGCAAGTAAGAGATACAGGCCCTCCCCCCTAACCTGTTGGGCCTGGAAGGAGGCTCGAGCGCTGCTTGAGCCTCCTTTTTTGGTTTAGCCGATAAACTTATCGGTTAAGCAATTAGCCTTAGGAACTAATCCAAATGGGTAATTGAACATTAAGATACCCTCGATGTAACTTACGCACGCTCCTAGGGCCGCAATTTCTCTCCCCCGCGGCTGGAATCGAAATTCCCCCAAACCAACTCCCTCTTCCCGCTGGCCGGGCGTCTGGTCGTTTATGTCGTGTCTTGATCTCTTGAAAAAAGTAACTGGGTGTCGAGGAGGTTTCATGTCGAGGCATTTTCTTTCGCGTGTTGCTCTTTTTGTGCTCACGGGAGCACTGGGCGCTCGCGCTGCACAATTTCTGGAGGCTCCCCAATTTACGACAGGGGCTAATCCGCAAGCGGTGGCAGTGGGCGATTTCAACAATGACGGCAAAGTGGACGTCGTGGTGGCGAACGCTACTGCGAACACGATCAGCGTGCTGCTGGGCAATGGCAATGGCACCTTCAAAACCAAGGTCGATTACGCGACTGGAACTACTCCCCAAGGTGTAGCCGTAGGCGACTTCAATGGAGACGGCCACGAGGATCTCGCGGTTACGGACTCTGCCAGTAACAAAGTCAGTATCTTCCTGGGCAACGGCGATGGTACCTTCCAGCCGAAGGTGGACTACACCACCGGGACCAAGCCGCAAGGCGTAGCGGTCGGCGATTTCAACGGCGACGGCAAAATCGACGTCGTGGTTACCAACTCTGCGGATGGCACGGTTGGACTCTTTTTGGGCAACGGCGACGGGACGTTCAAGGCCCAGACCACGTCCAACACGGGATTCAATCCCTTCGCGGTCGTTGTGGCCGACTTTAATGGCGACGGAAAAGCGGACATGGCAATCGCCAACAACAACGACAACAACATCGTCAGCGTCATGCTAGGCGATGGAACCGGCAAATTCCAGCAGTACCAGTACGCGACCGGCAATACTCCGTTCGCTTTGGCCGCAGGCGACCTGAACGGTGACGGCAAGATGGACCTGGTAGTGGCTAATCAGCAGGGCGACTCGGTCAGCGTGCTCATCGGCAATGGCCTCGGCAGCTTTGCAGCTCCGGTCAACTACAACACGGCGGCCTTCCCCACCGGAGTTGCGTTCGGCGACTTCAATGGCGACGGCGTTCTTGACATCGCGGTTACCGCCGGCAATGGCAACACGCTGAGCGTTCTGCAAGGCAATGGCGACGGAACCTTCAAGACTCAGATCGACTACGGCGTTGGCAATACGCCCTACGCCGCAGCCGCAGCCGACATCAATGGTGACGGCAAGGTCGACTTGATCGTCGCGAACTCGGGCGCCAGCACCATCAGCGCCGTGATCGGCAACGGCGACGGATCATTCCAGACGCGTACGGACTATGCGGCTGGCGCCAATCCCAACGCGGTCGCAGGCGGTGATTTCAACGGCGATGGCATTCCCGACCTGGCCATCGCAACCAGCAACTGCCCGTCGTTCCCGGCGTGCGGAGCAGGATCAATTTCTGTCGTCCTCGGCAATGGCGACGGCACGTTCGGGCCGCCCTCCCACTTCTCCACCGGCACCAACACCTATCCCTACTCGGTGACCGTGGGCGACTTCAACGGCGACGGCAAACTCGACCTGGCCGTGCCCAACTATGCAACCAACACGGTCAGCGTGATGCTCGGCATGGGTGACGGCACATTCCCGTCCCATGTTGATTACTCGGTGCAAAGCGAGCCGACATCGGTCGCGATCGCCGATGTAAACGGCGACGGCAAGCTGGATCTCGTCGTTTCCAACTTCCACAGCAACACGGTCAGCGTGCTGCTTGGAAAGGGCGACGGCACCTTCAACGGTGCGGTCAACTACGTCACCGGCAACGGTGCAGTCGCTGTGGCAGTTGCCGACTTTAACGGCGACGGCAAAGCAGACATCGTCGTCGTCAACGAGTCCGACAACAACGTAGGCATTCTGATCGGCAACGGCAACGGCACGTTCAAGACGATGGTCACCTATTCGACCGGCGTCGGCGGCAACCCGCTGGGCGTCACCGTCGGCGATTTCAACGGCGACGGCAAGCTCGACCTTGCGGTTGCCGACTTCCACACCCAGCAAGTCAGCGTGCTTCTCGGCAACGGCGACGGCACTTTCCAGACCGTTAAAGCCTACGCGACCGGTTCGAATCCTTCGTCGATCGTGCAGGCCGACTTTAACGGCGACGGAAAAGTCGACCTCGCTCTGACCAGCACTCCGGTTCAGGGTTCGCCGGGAAATCTGGTGAGCCTGCTGCTGGGCAACGGCGACGGAACCTTCGGCGCTCCGACCTTATTCCCAACCGGATCGCAGGCGTATTCCGCCACGGCTGGGGACTTCAACCTCGACAACGCTCCAGACCTCGCGGTGGCCAACGGCATGAGCAATACGGTCAGCGTTCTGCTGAACGTGACGGGCGTGCAGGAAGTCATCTCCTCGTCGGGCAATCCGTCGGGCGTCGGACAATCCGTAACTTTCACGACCACAGTCGCGGCGAGCGTTTCGGGCCAGGCAACTCCGACCGGCAGCGTAACGCTGAAATTCGGCAATACGACGCTCGGCTCCGGCACGATCACGAACGGCCAGGTTGTGGTGACAACGTCTGCGCTGCCCATGGGCGCGGATGCCATCACCGCTTCTTACTCCGGCGACGGCAACTTCCGCCCGCGCACTGCGACTTACACGCAGAACGTGACAGCGGGAAGCTCATCCACCAACCTGACCGATTCGTCGAGCGCCTCTGGCTTGACCTTGACGGCCACGGTCAGCGGCGGCGCTGGAATCATGCCGACTGGAACGGTCACGTTCATGGATGGCGCGACGCAACTCGGCACAGCCAATCTGAACTCCAGTGGAGTGGCAACATTCTCGACCTCTTCGCTTGCGCTCGGAGTTCATAACATCAAGGCTGGCTACGCAGGAGACTCGAACTACACGGGCAGCAACTCGAGTGCAGTGACCGTAACCGCTGACTTCAACGTTGCCGCTGGGGCCTTGTCACCGGCCTCGATTTCAGCCGGCAAGTCTTCGAGCTCGACGGTCACGGTTACCCCGAGCGGCGGTTTCGGCGACATGGCGGACGTGGCGTTGAGTTGCAGCGTCTCGCCAGCAACCAGTCCTGCTCCTGTCTGCTCCGTGGGAACGGTGACCATCTCGAATGGCACCGCCACCGCGACACTGATGGTGAACACGACTCCCAATAGCTCGGCTGCGAATGCTTCGCACGCTACCGGGTTGCTGGTGGCATTCGGATTGCTGATCCCGGCCATGCTCCTCGGCACGGGAGCCGGCGCAGACCGTCGACGCAAGCTGCTTGCGTTCGGAGCGGCTGTGCTGATCGTCTCAGGCTGTCTCTTCCAGTCGGCTTGCGGAGGCGGCTCGGGTAACGGTGGCGGAGGCCATGGCGGGACTCCTTCCGGCACGTACAGCATCACCGTAACCGGCACAGACGGCAACACGGTGCACAATTCCTCGGTGAACTTGACCGTGGACTAGATGTTGGTCGATGTATTGATGGACAGAGTTGTTCGGAGGTAAAGCAGGCGCCCGGCCAACCAGCCGGGCGCTTGCTTTTTTTGTAGCAACGGTGCAGGTGGGTTACAATCTGCCGCTAAGTGCAATGAGTTTCGACGACATAACTCTTGGCGTATTAACCTCGCCCTCCGACATGATTGATCTGGATGTCCGATTGAGGGTCGGCGATCTGTACCGTCCGGGATCTTGGGCTTTTCGTGGGCAGCCCCAGAAGTTCGGCACGTTAGTTCCTTCGTTTCAGAGAACATTTACCGGGAAGAAATCCCCGGGTACCGCTAAGATCATTGAAGCCGACCTGATCAAGGCATTCCGAGAGCACTATGCCAAACTCCAAGCGACTGCGGACATGCCCATGGTCCAGCAAATCGCCGCGGGTCTCGAACTGCAGTGTTTGAGCGTGATGCAACACTACGGGGTTCCGACCAGATTGCTCGACTGGACGGCGGATTTTTGGACGGCAGTTTATTTTGCCTGCGCGGGCGATCCGGGCACCGAAGCCGAACTCTGGTTTTATGACCGCGAGATGTTCTCCACAGCATATTCAGACGTAAATCGTTTGCCGATTTGGCTTTCTCCGGCGCTTGCAGAATCCGACCCCGCCGTACCGGATTTCCTGGATGCCGCCCCGAAGGTGCTTATTGGAGAGCTTGATCCGAAGCTCACTCCACGTATGAGAACGCAGTCTGCGCATCACACCGTTAGCACCGATGTCTTCGCCGATCATGCGCCCCTGTTGAAAGATTTGTCGCAGTCGGTAAAGGCAAATGATGCATTTAAGCGCGTAGTCATTTCGAGTGGTTGCAAGGAAAAAGCGTTGCGCTTCCTAGAGGAGCACAAGAAAATCACTGCCGGAACCGTGTTTCCCGACGTAGAAGGGCTTGGACGATTCTTGCGTTGGCATCTCGATACTCTGAAGACAATGCTGCTCTAGCTGCTCCAGTCTCAGGCTGGCCTCACCGTTCTTTCGTCACGGCCACTACATTGTCATCCGGGTTGCGGTCAATCAGCTTGATCAGCGGATCGACGCCGGCGTCGGCGGGTTCTTTGTCGACAGTCACGGTGAACTGCTGCTTCTCTTGATCGATCTTGTGTTTCTGCAAGTAGAGGAATTTGCCCTCCGCGTCCCGCACGCCGATGTCGACGAGATCGTGCATGGGAATCAAGTGTTCCTGCCCTTTGCCGTCGGCGCGATATTTTTTCGCTTCGACCTCAATGGTGACTTGATACTTCCCGCCCGGCAGCGCTGAGTAACTCGCCGAAATCGCCCGATTGTCGAAAATCGTAATGTTCTCGAACCAGTCTTCATACAGATACTGAAACTCCGGCGGCGTAACTTTGCGCAGATCGTTTTCCAGATCCTGCGACGTGGGATACGGCGGCCCCTTGAACGCGTAATCTTTGACCAGCTGCGAAAGCGCCTGGCTGACGCGGTCCTCGCCGATATAGTCAGCCAGCGAATACATGACCGTCCCGCCCTTGTTGTAGTGAATGTATCCCTGGTTAGGCTCGACGCGAAGCAACGGCTTCTCCTCGTTGCGCTCCTGGGCGCGGCCGCGCAGATAGCCGTCGAGTTGATAGCGAAGGAACTTTCTCATCGACTCGGGACCATAGGTGTGCCGCATCACCATGAGCGCGGTGTACTGCGCGAGAGTCTCGACGATTGCCGTTGTCCCTTCGTTGTTCGAACTCACGACCTGGTGTCCCCACCATTGGTGGCCGGTTTCGTGCGCGGTTACGAAGAAGGGAAGATTGATGGCGTCTTTTTTCTTCGGATCAACCCAGGTGATGAAGCCGATGCCTTCGGAAAAAGGAATCGTGTTGGGGAAGGATTCGGCGAAATCCCCGTAACGCGGGAACTCCAGGATGCGCAGTTGCTTGAACTGGAATGGGCTAAAGGAGGCGGTGCAATAGTCGAGCGCCGACTTCATCCCCAGCATCATCTTGTCGAGATCGAATTCGTGGCCGGGGTGGTAGTAGATCTCGAGATTCACATCATGCCAGTGATCGCGCTGCACGGCATAGCGCGCCGAGTTGGCCGAGAAAATGCCGCTCAGAATGGGAGCGTCGGCCTTGTAGTGGAAGTAGCGGCGGCCGTTGTCCTCCCATTCTTTCTGCAAATACCCAGGCATGACTGCGATCTGATCAGGGCTGGTGCCGATGGTGCCTTCGAAGTTCACCCAGTCGGCGTTGGCAGCGATGTAGGTGCTTTGACGCGCGGATTGATCTTCGAGCTTGGGCAGGCCGGGCGACTTGGGCAAGCCGTGGGAGTGGCGCGCGCTGTCGTCGACAAGCTGAACATCCTGAAAATATCCGATAAAAGGCAGGTAGCTGCCGCTGAGGAATGTGCCGTTGTGGACGATGTCGCCGTTGGGATTGGAATTGACGAATCCGGGATTGGGATAGGCGAGATCGAAGTCAAGCGCAATGCGCGCATGCGGCGCTAGCGGCTGCGGCAGTTGAAACATGAAGAACCCGTGGTCGGCATCCTGGATCAGCGGTTTCTGGCCGCCCTCGAATTCAAGCCTCTTAATGTCGATGCGAGGATGCGGAATCACGTCCACATCTTCCGGCCAGATGGTAATTGCGACGCGATCGATCGCGGCGTCGGTTTTGTTTTCGACCCACTCCTTGCCGCGAAAGACAGCCAACCGCTGCCCGGGATATACCTCGACATCGACAGAAACATCGGTGAGCCGCGGCTCGGGCATCGTCTGATATTGCTTGTATTTGATTTCGTACTGCGCCCGCTCTTCCTGAACGTCGAAGGTCGTGTGGTAAGGGTTCAGGATGTGCGTGTTGTAGAAGATGTAAGCGCCGACTCCCACAAACACGAGCGCGAACGCGGCCACTCCGAGGCGAACCGGAGCCGTAATCCGGTCTCCAGCGATCTTGAGCCGGTTGCGGAAGCTGCCCTCCATGCCGCGCACCCATAGCAGGTTCGTCGCAATCGCCAGCAGAACCGCGAAGATTCCCCAGTAAATTTCAAGCCACAGGGTTGGCTTCGCGTAGGGTCCGTAACCGTTCATGTCCGAATAAACGATAAGTGGGCCGCGGCCTATGCGGTACAAGTAGTCCTGAAGATTCATCTGCGGCAGGACGATGCTGACGATGAAGTACAGCACCACCACAAAGTGCCCAAGATATTTGTGGTTGACGATCGAGTGGATCAGCAGCGCCATCACGCACAGAACCCAGAATCCGATCAGCCGGTGCGCGAACAATTCAGTGAAGTACAACCCAAATTCAAAGTGATAGTAGCCGTGCGCCATTTGCACGATTACGCCGCAGGCCATGATCAGGAGCACGAGCAGCACCTGAATCAGCATCAGGGCAAACAGCTTGCTGAGAAACAGCACCCAGCGCTCCACCGGCATGGCATCCATGATTTGGTGGAGTTGAGCGTCGCGCTCGCGCCAGACAAGCTCTCCGGCATAAAACGTAATGATGGCCAGAATGAAGAGCGTAAATCCGTCGCTGCCCAGTTGCAGCATCCGCCAGGTCACGGGATAAACCGGAGTCGAGATCGGGCTGTTGATCCCGTTCGCAGACGCAATCGCCATGAGCGCTCCGGCCAGAACGAGCACGGCAAAGAAGACGTTTTTGACTGTTTCCGCGAATTGCAGGCGGGTTAGCGAGATCAGTTCGAGAAAAGATTCTCTGCGGCTGAAAATTGGATGGGTCGCTGGCAGCGCCTGCGTCAGAACCACCGGCGCCTCAATGGCAGACTCGGGCAATGGTTTCTGTTTCGGCTTCGTCGCCGCGTAGCTGAAAGAAAAACGAACGTAGGTGAGGAGAAGGATGCCCGCGCCAATCCCAAGCCACAGCACCCGATTCCAGAGCAGAACTCCCGACAGCGGTATCAGTTGGGTGTTGCGCTGAAAGGGCGTCCAGTACTGTGTGAGATGCCCGAGCGCATTGCCGCCGAACGGGTCGATCATCGCCGCGAAGTTGCTGACCGTAAGATCGGTCGACAGTTGCGTAGCAACAAAATAGCCGATCAGTAGCACCACGCTGCCCGCATACACAGGCAGCATCTTCCGTCCGAGCGCGGCGAGTGCGAAGAAGATCGCCGAAATGAAAATCAGGTTGGGGATGACCAGTGTGAAGTACGGCTGAACATAAGCGGCCAACCGTTGCGGTCCCACGCGCGCTGGGTCCAGCCACGGGGTGAGCGTCCCCATCCATGCTCCCAGACCGACGCTGGTGAAAATTACAATTTGTGCCGCCAGCGATCCGAGAAACCTTCCGCCGAGATAGTCGAGTTTCGAAATCGGCGCGGTGTAGAAAAACGCTGTCGAGTTGCTCTCGACGTCCTGGTAGGTAGCCTGCCCGGCGATCGCTGCGATCACGATCACGCCGAAGAAGCTGATGTACGTGATAATCAGCGTCAGTGCGAACGGCGATGTGACCAGCACCTTGCCGCCGGTTCCGAAATCGACCGTTGCGGTCGGAAACGCGCCGCCCGACATCAGCACAAATAGAAACCCGAGGGCGACGTAGACCAGAAAATAGATGTAGGTCGAAATGCGCCGCAAGCGCCGCGAAAATTCAAACCAGATTATGGGAGGCAGCATGTCAGTTCACCGGGCCGGCCGCCGGCCGGTGAGCAAAACCTCTGATGGTCGCAAAATAGAGATCCTCGAGATCGGGGACGGTCGGCTCGAAACCCGCTTCCGGCGCCAGATCGCTGAGCACGTGCACCACTGTCTGTCCTGCGAAAAGCCGCATGGAAATAAGCTGAAAGTTTTCTTTGTAGCGCGCCACATCGGCGTGCGCGATCGACTTGGTCCACACCTTGCCCTGCAATCCAGCCACAAGCTCGGTGGGATTGCCCGTGACCAAAACGCGACCCTGATGAATGATCGCCATAGCTCTGCACAAATCGCTCACATCAGAGACGATGTGCGTAGAAAGAATCACAATAATGTTCTGCCCGATGGCGCTCAGCAGATTGTGAAAGCGCACCCGCTCCTCGGGATCGAGGCCCGCCGTCGGTTCGTCGACGATGATGAGCCGCGGATTCCCCACCAGCGCCTGCGCGATGCCGAAGCGCTGCTTCATGCCTCCGGAGAAACTGCCGAGCGGCTTGCGCCGGTGCTCGAAAAGATTCGTTTGCTCAAGCAGCGCCTTCACCACGTCGCGCCGCTCCTTGCCGTCGCTAATGCCTTTCAGAATGGCAAATTGCGAGAGCAAGTCTTCCGCCGAGACTTTGGGGTAGAGCCCGAACTCCTGTGGCAGATACCCCAGCACACGGCGCACGGCATCTTTCTGCTTAAGTACGTCGATGTCGCCGAGAGTGGCGCGGCCGCTGTCGGCCTCCTGGAGTGTGGCAAGAGTTCGCATCAGTGTGGATTTGCCGGCACCATTGGGCCCGAGCAGGCCGAACATCCCGAGCGGTATTTCCAGCGAAACGTTGCTTAGAGCCTGCGTGCCATTGGGGTAGCGTTTGGATAGATTCTCGATTCGCAGTTCCATCGTGTGTTTGTCTCGTTTGGAGTTACGAGCGAATTCTACAAGTAGTTCCCGGAATCAGCCGGATTAGCTTAAACCTCCGTGGCTAAACTGGTGTCAAAGAGTCGATTTCGCGGTCGTTTGGGTTATTCTTGGTTCGCAAGTTTCGAGAAAATCTTCAAAATGCGATTTCCCCGATGCAGCGGCATTCTGCTTCATCCGACTTGCTTACCCGGGCCGTTCGGCATTGGCGAACTGGGCAGCGAAGCCTATGCCTTCGTTGATTTTCTGAAGAGCGCAGGGCAGAAATTGTGGCAGGTGCTGCCGCTAAACCCGACCGGCTATGGCGATTCGCCATTTCAATGTTTTTCGGCCCAGGCCGGCAATCATCTCTTGATCAGCCTGGAGAAGTTGAGAGAGCAGGGAGTTCTTGAGAGATCCGATCTGACAGGCCGGCCCGCCTTTCCTGAGGACCATGTTGACTTTGGCGCGGTGATTCGCTGGAAGGCTCCGCTGCTGCATAAAGCCGCCGCGCGCTTTCTGGCGGACGCCGCAGCCACCGAAAAGAACGCGTTCGAAAGCTTCTGCCGCGAAAACGCATCCTGGCTACCGGAGTTTGCTCTGTTCATGGCCTGCAAAGAAGAAAACGGCGGTGTCGCCTGGAACCGGTGGCCGCCCGACATCGCACTGCGCAAGCCCGAAGCCCTGAACGCGGCCCGAACGCGCTTGAGCGACGAGATATCCGCGGTGCAGTACTGGCAATTCGAATTCTCTCGCCAGTGGCAAACTCTGCGCGCGTATGCCCATGATGCGGGAATTCGCATCGTGGGCGATATTCCGATTTATGTCGCGCTCGACAGTGCCGATGTATGGACCAACCGCCAATATTTCTGCCTGTCGGACGATGGCCAGCCACTGAAAATAGCCGGCGTTCCACCCGACTACTTCAGCGCGACTGGGCAATGCTGGGGCAATCCTATTTATCGCTGGGATCGCCTGAAGCAATCCGGCTATCTCTGGTGGATCGAGCGTTTACGTGGCGCGCTGAGTTTGTATGACGCGGTACGCATCGATCACTTCCGCGGATTCGAGGCCTACTGGGAGATTCCCTGCCAGGAAACAACCGCGCTCAACGGACGATGGGTGAAGGGTCCGGGTGCTGAGCTGTTTGCCGTTCTGGAGCGCGAATTTGGCGAACTGCCGATCATCGCGGAAAATCTGGGAGTTATCACGCCCGAAGTCGAAGCCATCCGCGAGCGCTTTCATTTTCCGGGCATGGCAATTCTGCAATTCGCATTCGGCAACGATCCGCAGGGCCCGTCGTTTCGTCCGCACAACTACTCGCGCGAACTCGCCGCCTACACCGGAACACACGACAACGACACAGTGGTCGGCTGGTGGGCCAGCTCCGGCGCCGGCGACAGCACGCGCACTCCCGAAGACGTCGCGAAAGAGCACGCATTCGCCCGCGCTTACCTCAACTTTACCGATGTGCCGATTCATTGGGTGCTGATTCGTGGAGTTCTTTCATCGGTTGCCGACCTGGCAATCATCCCGCTGCAGGATTTGCTAGGTCTGGGCTCGGAAGCACGCATGAACTTGCCAGGAACATCGAGAGGGAACTGGCGCTGGCGCTTCGAAAAGGGCCTTTTGACCGATGCACTCGCGCGTCGCCTGTGCGAGTTAGTCGAAATGTACGACCGCTGACGATAGGAACAGGCCGAATTCGCAAGAAAACCCGAAAAGATAACCGCAAAGTTACTTCGGGCATGTGAGAATATCATCCCTAGTCTGCGGCCAAGTCTTTGCAGCCCCAACACTTACATCTTTAACTTTGTGCAACCCCCACGTTCGTGCCATGCATGGCACCCCAGAGCCATTTACCGGATTGGGGAGCAGGTTTAAAGTTGTTTTCGAGCAGCACTTGGGGGAGGGCTGATCAACAGACGCCTAGGACTCAAATTGAGTCTGGGGCGTTTTGTTTTGCGCGTAAAAATCCTGATTTCCCGCATTTCCTCTAATTTCACCCTGCGAACTTCCGCCTTGGGCTTCTACCGCTGAACTTTCGATGGTGGTAGATTTATTGCGCCCGTCGCATCCACTTCCAGCCGTTTCCGGGAGCCGTCTCATGCCCTTCCGCCTCGCGCGCCGTGAATTCCTTGCGGGATTGTCCGCGCTGACGGCCACCACAGTTGCCTCCCGTTTTATGACTGCCACTGATTCCACCTCGCCCTTCCGGATCGCCGTGATCAACGACGAAATTTCGCAGGATTTCGGCCACGCCTGTGAAGTCGCCGCCCGCGACTTCGGCATGCACTGGATCGAGTTGCGCAGCATGTGGAAGAAGAACATCATCAGCCTCGACGAAAAAGAAATAGCCGAGGCCAAGCGCATCGTCGACAAATACGAACTCAAGGTCACCGACATCGCCAGCCCGCTCTTCAAGGTCGACTGGCCGGGCGCGCCCAAGTCGAAGTATCGCGAAGAGGGATCGTTTGGCGCGAATTTCACGCTTGAGCAGCAGGATGATGTGCTCGAGAAAGCGATCGCGATGGCGAAGACGTTCGGCACCGATCGCGTGCGCTGCTTCGATTTCTGGCGGCTCGACGATCAGACGCCGTATCGCGCAGCGATCAACGAGAAGCTCGCGCAAGCTGCGAAGAAGGCCGGAGAGAACGGAATCACCCTGGTTTTGGAAAATGAATCCAGCTGCAACACAGCAACGGGCGCGGAAGCCGCAAAGCTTCTCGACGCAGTGAAGGCGCCGAACTTCATGCTCAACTGGGACCCCGGCAACGCTGCTGCCGCGGGAGAAACGCCATTTCCAGACGGCTACAAGCTGCTGCCAAAAGACCGCATCGGCCACTGCCACTGCAAAGACGTAGTGAAAAAAGGCAAAAAAACCGACTGGGCGCCGATGGGCGGAGGCATCATCGACTGGGCCGGCCAGTTCAAAGCGCTTAAGCGCGACGGCTTCCACTACGCCGTGAGCCTCGAAACGCACTGGAGCGGCGGTGGAACGCCCGAAGAGTGCTCGCGAAAAAGCTGGGCAGGAATGAAGCAGCTTCTGCAGCAAGCACGAGCGATTTAGAAGCAGTGGCCAGTGGTCGGTGGCCAGTGGCCAGTCGAAGGCCCTGAGCTGACGCCTAACGTTGTGAGAACTCGCCTCATAAGGCGATCCGGTAAGGGCAGGCTTTAGAGGATGCGGAAAAACACCCGAGTTCGACATGAACGGGAAGGGCACGGCTTCAGTCGTGCCGTTAAGGAGCAAGATATGCGGGCTTTAGCCCCTGAGGGCAGCCCCGGGTCGGAAGGGTCGATTCAGTTATGAGATTGCTTCTGGCCACTGGCCACTGACCACTGTTCCGGAGGAACCATGACTGACCACACCCGACGTACATTTCTCAAGCAAGCCGCCATCGGCGCCGCCGTGCTGGCGTATCCCTCCGCGAAAGTTCTCGGTGCGAACGATCGCATCCGCGTCGGCATGATCGGGGTCGGCGATCGCGGCAACGATTTGCTCGGCCAGATTCGCGGCGTACACGGGGTGGAAGTAGTCGCCATGGCCGACGTCTACAGCCGCCGTCGCGACGAGTTCAAGAGCAGGATTCTAGGCGCACAGACCTTCGACGATCATCGCCGCCTGCTCGACATGAAAGATGTCGACGCCATCATCGTCGCCAGTCCGCTGCATTGCCACGTGCGGCATTTTTTAGACACGCTCGCCGCTGGAAAAGATCTGTACGCCGAGAAGACCATGACCTGGTCAATTCCCGAAGCCGACAAATGCTACGCGGCCGCGAAAGATTCAAAGCAGGTGGTGCAGATCGGCCTGCAGCATCAAAGTTCCGGCGCCCAAGCCGACGCACGCCAGTGGATCAAAGACGGCTGGCTCGGCAAGGTCACTCAAGTCGAATCCTGGATGAGCCGCAACACGCCGCACGGCAAAGGCCAGTGGGTGCGGCCGGTCCCATCCGATTGCACGGCGCAGAACGTAAACTGGAGCGCGTTTCTCAACGGCCGCCCCGACCGCGCCTTCGATGGCTTCAAGCTGATCAACTGGCGCCTATTCTGGGAATTCGCCGGCGGCAATTGCGCCGAGAACATGGTCCACCAGATCGCGTGGATCATGGGCGCGCTCGATCTACCACTTCCATCGGCGGCCTACATGTCGGGTGGAGTTTTTTCAGAGAAAGACGGCCGCGAAGTGCCCGATACGATTGCCGTCACGCTCGATTTTCCGAAAGATATCGTCGTGACTTGGCAGTCGACCTTCAGCAACAAGCACTACGAACTCGGCGATCGCATTCTGGGCAGCGACGGCACGTTAGAGCATCATTTCGAGGAAGCGCTCGAATACTGGCCGGAAAAAGTTAACCGCCCCAATGGCGAGCAGACAAAGGGCAGTTCAAAGAACCAGAACCACATGCAGAACTGGATCGACTGCGTGCGCAGCCGCGCCGTTCCGAATGCGCCTGCGGAAATCGGCTACCGCTCGGCCATCGCGGTTCACATGGCGAATTTGTCGTACAAGAGAAAACAGCGCATCACCTTTGAAGAAGCCCAGGCGGTGACGCCGGAATACTAGTCGCTAAAATCAGAACGTGAAAAGGACGTTCCAGGCAGTTCTACAGGGAGGAATCATGCAGACCCACGCCGCTCTGCAGTTCCGCTTTCTTGGTTTTTTTCTTGTCTTCGCACTGCTCTTCTTGTCCTCACTCCCAGTCCTTGCGCAAGACACCGCCACGCTCACCGGAACGATCCGCGACAACTCCGGCGCCGTAATTCCCGGCGCCGCAGTTTCCATCAAGAGCCTCGCCACTGGCGCAGTCCGCGACCTCACCACCAACTCTTCCGGAGAATACGTCGCCGCCGCGCTCGCGCCGGGCCAATACAATCTCACGGTTTCGCTGGCCGGTTTTAGAACCTACGTCGCGAAAGGCGTCACTCTGCGCGTCGCGCAAAATGCGCGCATCGACGTAACCATGCAGGTCGGCAATACGCACGAAGAAGTGACGGTCGTAGGCCAGGGGCTGGCGCAGGTGAACACGGAATCCTCCGAACTCGGCGGCACGATCACCGGAAAAGAGCTGACGCAGCTTCAACTCAACGGCCGGAACTTCACGCAACTTATCACCCTGGTACCCGGCGTAAGCAATCAAACCGGGCAAGACGAAGGCACGGTCGGAGTCGAAGGCAGCATCGCCTACAGCGTCAACGGTGGCCGCACCGAATACAACAACTGGGAGGTCGACGGCGGCGACATGATGGACAACGGCAGCAATTTCTCGCTGAACGTCTACCCCAGCGTGGAAGCCATCGATGAAGTGCAGGTGCTGACCTCGAACTACGGTGCGCAATACGGCAAGAACGGATCAGGCACGATCGAAGTCGAAACCAAATCAGGCACGAACAAATTCCACGGCAGCCTGTGGGAGTTCGCCCGCAACGAAGCGTTTAATGCGCACAACTACTTCGATGTTCCAGGCACGCCCAAAGCCGGATACAAGAAACACGACTTCGGATATTCAATCGGCGGGCCGATTTGGAAGAATCACACGTTTTTCTTCTGGCTGCAGAACTGGCGCCGCGAAAATGTGCCGCAGAACTTTTACAGTTTCGTGCCGTCCATGGCCAATCGCAACGGCGATTTCAACGACATGTGCGCGCCGATCGATCCCAATCCGAGCGATTGTCCGATCGATCCCAACACCGGAAATCAATTTCCCAACAACACGGTGTCGATCGATCCGAACGCGCAGATTCTGCTGAATATGATTCCAGCGCCGAACATCGGCTCCGGCGCAGAGTCGATTTATGCGGCGGCCATCGGCCAGCCAACGCGCTGGCGCGAAGATCTGATTCGCCTCGACCATGATTTCAATTCGAAGATTCGCTTCACCTTCCGCGCCATTCACGATTCCTGGAACACGACCAAGGCTACGGTCACGTGGGGCGGCGAGAGCTTTCCAACTATCGGCACAAACTTCGTCGGACCCGGCGTGGAGATGGTGGCGCGCCTGACCACAACGGTTTCACCGACATTGCTAAATGAGTTCGTAGCCAGCTACACCACCGATCACATTCAGCAGCACAACACGAATCCTTCCGTCTGGACGCTCACGCCAGCTTTTACCATGCCGGGACTTTTTCCCGACCTCGGCGGCAAGCTGCCCGACTTCTGCCTGTCGACCAACGGTGCCTACGGCGGCGGATTCTGCGAAGGCCCAACCGCGTTTCCCTGGCAGAATTCGAATCCGACGTTTACTTATCGCGACAGCGTCACCAAGAGTCTCGGGAAGCACAAGCTCGTCTTCGGCGGATACTTCATGAACGCCGAAAAAAATGAACTGGCCTATACGGACCTGAGCGGCGACTTATATTTCGACAGCACGTTTCCAGTTTCCACCGGCAATGCCTTCGCCGATTTCCTGATGGGCAACATCGCCAGCTATTCCCAGGCCAACGCGCAGCCGAAATATCACATCAACTACAAAATCTTCGAGCCTTATTTCCAGGACGACTTTCACGTCCTAAAAAACCTCACGCTCAATCTTGGCGTCCGAGTCAGCCTGTACGGTACATTCTGGGAGCGGGATCACCTGATCTCGAACTGGACGCCAAGCGCCTACGATCTCTCAACTGCGCCGCAACTCTACATCCACGACTCGCCAACGACGCCGCAAGGAGCAATCATTCCCGGCTCGGGCAATGCGTTCGATGGCATGGTGCAGTGCGGAGCGAACGGTGTTCCGCGCGGTTGCTTAAGCGGCCACCTTTTCAATCCTGCGCCCAGATTCGGTTTTTCCTGGGATCCTCGCGGCAATGGCAAGATGGCGGTTCGCGGCGGCTATGGAATTTTCTTCGAGCACACCAACGGCATGGAAGCCAACGCCGAAGATCTCGAAGGCACTCCGCCCATCGTAGAAACGCCCACGCAATACAACATCAACGGCTACTCGAGTGTCGGAGGCCAAGGCCTGCTGTTTCCTCTCTCCACTACATCAATCCCCGACCACGCCATCTGGCCCTACGTCCAACAATGGCACCTCGACCTGCAACACGATCTACCGCACAACACGGTTGCGACGGTGGCGTATGTCGGAGCGAAAGGAACGCACCTCACGCTGCAACGCGAAATGAATCAGCTGCCGCTTATCCCGCCCGACGGAAATCCTTTTCTCCCCGGCCAGCCGATCACCGACGACATCTGCAATTCGCAAGCGGGCGGCATTCTGAAGCCCGTCTTCCGGGTGAATGGCAACCTGATCAAGGGGCAGCCGGGGATCAATATCGCCGTCGCCTGCGGCAACGATCCCGATCTATTCCGCACGAATTTCCCCGGCCTCGGATCGATTCAGCGCATCGAGTCCGTGGCCAACTCGAACTACAACGCGCTGCAATTTTCGCTGCGCAAGACCAGCGGCGCCCTCACGCTCGACGCTGCCTATACCTACAGCCACTCGCTCGACAATTCTTCCGACAATCAGGACAGCAACTTCGTCAACTCCGCCAACCTCCACCAGAACTACGCCAGCTCAAATTACGATCAGCGCCACATCCTGACGCTAGCCTGGACGTACGACATTCCCTTCCGCGGCAAGGGACTTTCCCGCGTGGTGCTCGGCGGCTGGCAATACGCCGGCATCATGACCTCGCAAAGCGGCACGCCATTTTCTGTTGTGAACGGAGTCTACGGCGACAGCGCCGGAGTAGCCGACGGCACAACCGGAATCGGCTCTTACGCGGACATCATCGGCGATCCCCACGCCGACATCAAAGCCTGTCCCGCGCTCGCCGAAGGTACAAAAGGCGTGGCGCTGTTCAACTGCGTTGCCTACGAACAGACGCAAGGACTAACCTTCGGCGACTCCGGCCGCAACAGCATCAACAATCCATGGCGCACCAATTTCGACATGTCGATCTACAAAGTCTTCAAGCCGAAAGAAAACATCAACGTGCAGTTCCGCGCCGAAGCTTTCAATGTCTTCAACCACACCGAGTGGAACGGAGTGAATCCTTACGTGAGCACCGACAATTTTCTCTACTCCACCGGCGCGCACATGCCGCGCGTGCTGCAGTTCGCGTTGAGAATCACCTACTAGGCGGCACTCTTCAGCCTTCAAGAACAAGCGGCGGGGTCCCAGGGGATTCTGAAGATGTTCCTCTGTATTCCTCTGTGCCCTCTGTGGTGAAAAGATTTTGAAGCAGTGCGATCAAGAAATGTCCGTGACGATGACATCCATTCTTCCTTTTTGTTCTCGTTTATGATGGAAGCCCAAAGAATATGATCGGCGCGGTCGATATCGGCGGAACGAAAATCGCAGTCGGCGTTGTCGATGACAACGGCAAAGTTCTCGCTCGCCTGCAATCGCCCACCGATCCCGACCGCTATTCCGACAGCATGGAGCTGATCGCGCACATGCTGCGCCAGACCGCCCGCCAAGCCAACACGCAACTCACCGGCATCGGCATCGGATCAACGGGCCCCGTCGACCCAATCCAAGGCGAATTCGGTGATGTCGACTTTCTTCCCGGCTGGCGCGGCAAGAATCCGGTAAAAGATCTTGCGCAGATTTTCAACCTGACCGTAGCGCTCGAAAACGACGGCGACGCCGCGGCGCTCGCCGAAGCGGGATGGGGCGCAGGCCGCAACCGCACCCGCCTGATCTACGTGACCGTGGGAACCGGCATCGGCGGCGGAATGGTGTTCGACGGCAAACTCTACCGCGGCGTCGATGGCGCCCACCCCGAAGTCGGCCACCACATCGTCGATCCGGCAGGGCCGAAATGTTCCTGTGGCTTTCGCGGATGCTGGGAGTCTCTGGCGGCAGGGCCAGCAATGGCGGCGTGGGTTGAGAACAATGCACCGCCGGACTATCCCCACCGGCAAGGCATCACTGCACAGCGCATCTGCGAACTCGCCCTCGATGGCGACCCCATCGCCTGCCAGGCAGTCGAAAACGAAGCCCTCTATCTCGGAATCGGCCTCGCCAACCTGATCAATCTGTTTACACCCGATATGATCGTGCTCAGCGGCAGCGTGATGAAGAGTTCCGAACTCTTTCTGGGCCGCATTCGCGAGCTGATTGCGAAGGGCTGCCGCTTTGTCCCCGCAGCGAAAACGGAATTGGCCATGGCCTCGCTGGGCGATGACACCAATCTGATCGGAGCCGCCCGCGTCTGGCACTACCGCTTCGCGCAGGCCCGGTCGTAAGGAAGGTAGTGTGCACTTTCGAATCTACGTAGCTCTGTCATCCTGAGCGGAGCCGCCTTTCAGGCGTAGCGAAGGATCTCCCGCTTAGCCGGCCTAACGCGTCAGCCAAACACCGTTGCGTGAGACGCTCCTCCTTCCAGTTTCCTCTCGAAATCTGGTACTGTGTCCAGTTTGCTCTTTTCTGAAATGTGACCGTGATCACCGCATCGACTGTGCGCAAATGCCACGATTGCGTTTCTGTGTTTAAAGAGTCTGTGGCCCGGTCGCATCAGGCAGCCAGATGTAGCCTGCGGAAAGGATGAATCCGCGTGATCGTTGGAGTTCCGAAAGAAAGCTATCCTGGGGAGCGCCGTGTAGCCCTCGTTCCGGTCGTCATTCCCAACCTGGTGAAGGCCGGACTCGAAGTCGTCATCGAAACCGGCGCTGGCGAGCAGGCTGGATATCCCGACGCAGCCTACACCGAAAAGGGCGCGAAGATTCTGCCCGACCGCGCGGCTGTCTTTAGCGCCGCCGACATAGTGACGCAGGTTCTTTGCTACGGATCGAATGACATCACCGGTAAAGCCGACTTGCCGTTAATGCGCCGCGGCCAAACTCTGATTGGTTTTCTTCGCCCCTTTGGTTCGCTGGATGTCATTCAGCAGATTGCCCAGGCCGGCGTCACGGCGTTTTCTGTCGAGCTCATGCCGCGCACCACCCGCGCCCAAAGTATGGACGCACTCTCCTCCATGGCGACCGTGTGCGGATACAAGGCGGTGTTGCTTGCCGCCGAAACCTCCCCGCGAATTTTTCCGATGATGACCACTGCCGCTGGCACGATTACTCCGGCGCGCGTTTTCGTCATCGGCGCCGGGGTTGCAGGCTTGCAGGCGATTTCTACAGCGCGACGTCTCGGAGCTGTCGCGTCGGCGTATGATATGCGTCCCGCAGCCAAAGAGCAGGTGCAAAGTTTGGGCGGTCGCTTCGTCGAACTTCCCATCGAGGCCAAAGATGCGCAAGACGCCCGCGGCTACGGCACCGCGCAGGACGAAACTTTCTACGCGCGCCAGCGCGAACTTCTCACCCGCGTCGTCGCTGAAAGCGACATCGTCATCACGGCGGCAGTGATACCCGGCAAGAAATCTCCCGTGCTGATTACCGCAGATATGGTGAAGGGCATGGCGCCGGGATCGGTCATCGTCGATCTGGCGTCAGAACGCGGCGGCAATTGCGAACTCACCCGCACCGGAGAGAATGTCCGCGAGCACGGCGTAACCATCATCGGCGCCATCAATCTGGCCAGCAGCGTCCCCTACCACGCCAGCCAGATGTACGCCCGCAACCTCATGACGTATCTCACGTACATGGTGAAAGACGGCAAGCTGCAGCAGAATCTTCAGGACGAGATCATCCGCGAAACCATGGTCACGAACAACGGAGAAGTAGTCCACGCCCGCGTGCGTGAATTTTTCAAAATGCCGGCGCTAGCGCCGGTTGGGACATAAGTTAAGGCGGTAGAGAAACGAGAAGGGCATGGGCAGCACGTGCCCGAGTGATCTTTCTAAAGTTGTCATCCTGAGCGGAGCCAGAGTTCGCAAAGCGAACTCTGGCGCAGTCGAAGGATCCCTGCCTGCGCCGATTGGCCTGGTGTTGAGGATGCTTCGACTCGCGCTCAGAACGACAGACAGAAACAACCAGGAGCAAACATGGGTTCCAACATCATCGACGCGCTCTTCGTTTTCATGCTCGCAGCGTTCATCGGATTCGAAGTCATCCGCCACGTCTCGCCGCTGCTGCACACGCCGCTCATGTCGCTCACCAACGCCCTCGATGCCATCGCCGTAGTAGGCGCAATCGTCCTGGTAGGCGAAAAGAGAAGCACGTTCGCCCAGGTCTTAGGCTTCATTGCCATCGTGGCTGCGACCAGCAATGTAGTCGGCGGTTTTTTCATAACGGATCGCATGCTGCGCATGTTCAAGACCAGCCGTCCGACCAAGCAATAGTTCATAGACACATTAATTAGCGTTAAACAACAAATCATATGACGACCGAGTTTGCGGGAAGTCAGTACCTCATCGAAATTATCTACCTCATAGCCAGCGCTCTTTTTATTCTTTCGCTGAAGTGGATGAGTTCCCCTTCCACCTCGCGCCACGGCATTCTCGCTGGCGAAATCGGCATGGTGCTCGCCATCGCCGGCACACTCCTTCACCACGGCATCATCGATTACAAGTGGATCATCATCGCCCTGGTCCTCGGCACGGGAATCGGCGTCCCACTCGGCATGGTGCAGATGACCGCCGTGCCGCAGCGAACCGCGCTCAGCCACGCCTTCGGTGCGTTGTGCGTTACGTTAGTCGGCACGGCCGAGTTTTATCTAGGCACGCAGAACAATTCGAAATTCGGATTGTCCGTTCTCTCGCTCGAAGTGATCCTCGGCGGCCTCACCTTTACCGGAAGTCTGATGGCCGCGGGCAAGTTGCAGGAAGTGCTGCCCCAACGGCCCATCACCTATAAAGGCCAGAACCTGGTAAACCTGGTGCTCTTCCTCGGAGCCGTGTCCAGCGCCGTTTATCTGATTGTCCATCCAGAAGCCAAGGTGCTCTTCCCGGTAGTAGTCGGAATTTCGCTAATCATCGGCGTGCTGCTAGTGATCCCTATCGGTGGCGCCGACATGCCGACGGTCATCTCCCTCTTGAACTCCTATGCCGGCCTCTCCGCCGCCGCGATGGGATTCGTTCTCAACTCGAAACTTCTCATCATCGCCGGCGCGCTCGACGGATCATCCGGCTTCATCCTCTCCGTGATCATGTCGAAGGCGATGAACCGATCGTTCACCAACGTTCTGTTCGGCGCTTTCGGCCAGGTACAAGCCTCCGCGGCAGCAGGGCAGGAAGCCAAGCCAGTCCGCAGCGCCACGCCCGAAGAGTCAGCCGCCATCCTGATGGCTGCCAACAAAGTAGTCGTAGTTCCCGGCTACGGCATGGCCGTAGCGCAAGCGCAGCACAAAGTTCGCGAACTCTACGACGCGCTCACCAAAAAAGGAGTCGATGTCCGCTTCGCCATTCACCCCGTCGCCGGACGCATGCCCGGCCACATGAACGTGCTCCTCGCCGAAGCCGACATCCCCTACGACCGCCTCATCGAAATGGACGAGATCAACGGCGACTTCCCGCAAACCGACGTTGCCCTAATCATCGGCGCCAACGACGTGACCAATCCCGCCGCGCGCACCGATCAGTCAAGTCCGATTTTCGGCATGCCGATCCTCGACGTCGACAAATCTCACACGGTGATGGTGATCAAGCGCAGCATGAACCCGGGCTTCGCCGGCATCGACAATCCGCTCTACTACCTCGACCAGACGCTCATGCTATTCGGCGACGCCAAGCAGTTCGTAGGCGCAATCGTCCGCGAGCTAGGCGGCGGACACTGAGAACTTATCCCATAAGTCGATTCGGGAAGGGCACGGCTTACAGCCGTGCCGTTCAGGTCGCAAGATGTGCGGGCTTTAGCCCCTGAGGGCAACCCAGATTGTGCCGCAAGTTCATTTATGAGATGGCTTCCAAACCTCAAATCAGCTTGGTCTGATTTCTTGAGAAGATAAGACTGAAATTAAAGTGCAAAACAAGCCTGTGAACTTGCCAAACAACATCATCGTTCGCGATCCCGAAGTGCTCGGCGGTACTCCTATATTTCGGGCACCCGCGTACCGTTCCAGACGCTATGCGACTATCTGGAAAGCGGACAAACGCTGGACGAGTTTCTCGACGATTTCCCAAGCGTGGCGCGCGGAGTGGCAGTTCAGGCGCTCGAGATTGCGAAGGCGTTGTCTGCTGAACGTACCCGCTTTGTCGCAGAAGTGAACGTAGGATTGGCCGCAGCCGATCGCGGAGACGTGGTGGAACACGAAGAAGTAAGAATGAAGCTCGACCAGATACTGCGCGACTGACGATCGCGCAGCTGCACTCTCGTTAATCAAGGGATGAATTCATCTACATCATGCGAAACCTGCAAATATCAGTCATTCTCTTAGTGATCGCGTCAGTCTGCGCAGCCCAATCCCAACCCCAACTCCCGCTCATGCCCATGCCGGCCAGCGTCCAAACCGGCTCAGGCCAACTAGCAATCACGCAGTCTTTCTCGCTGACCGTCACCGGCTCGCACGACGCCGCGCTAGACCGCGAAGTCGAGCGCTTCCAAACCCAACTCTCGCGCCAAACCGGAATCCCATTCCGCCCAAAACCCGGAACCGCCCCCGCTCTGACCATCCACGCCGACCACGGTCGCGAAGCCGTGCAGAAACTAGGCGAAGACGAATCGTACTCACTCACGGTGACCGATTCCGCCGCACAACTCAACGCCCCAACGCAACTAGGCGTAATCCGCGGCCTGCAAACATTTCTCCAACTAGTTCAAGTCACGCCCACCGGATTCGCCATCCCCGCCGTCACCATCAAAGATCAACCGCGTTTCCCCTGGCGAGGCACGCTGATCGACGTAAGCCGCCACTTCATCCCCATCGAAGTGCTCAAGCGCAACCTCGATGGCATGGCCGCGGTCAAACTCAACGTCCTGCACTGGCACATTTCCGACGATCAGGGATTCCGCGCCGAAAGCAAAAAGTTCCCCAAGCTCACCGGCATGGGCTCCGACAACATGTTCTACACGCAGGATGAAATTCGCGACCTCATCTCTTATGCGCACGACCGCGGCATCCGCGTCATCCCCGAGTTCGACATCCCCGGCCACAGCCACTCCTGGTTTGTCGGCTATCCCGAACTGGCCAGCGGCCCCGGCCCGTACACGCTCGACGACGGCAAGGATCCGATTATGGATCCCACGAAAGAAGAGACTTACAAATTTCTAGACAAGTTCATCGCCGAGATGGCCAAGCTATTCCCCGACGCCTACTTCCACATCGGCGGCGACGAAGTCGACGGCAAGCAGTGGGATTCCAATCCCAAAATCCAGGAATACATTCATGCCCACGGCATGAAGAACAATCAGGACCTCCAGGCCTATTTCAACAAGCGCCTGCAGCCGATTCTCGCCAAGAATCACAAAATCATGCTGGGCTGGGATGAGATCCTCCATCCGGATCTGCCGAAGACGATCGTGGTGCAGTCGTGGCGCGGGCAGGCATCGTTGGCGGCAGCCGCGAAGCAGGGTTATACCGGCCTTCTTTCCCACGGATATTATCTTGATCTGATGTTTCCCGCAGCGCAGCACTACGCCGTCGATCCCATGAGCGGCGACGCCGCGACACTCACTCCGGAACAGCAAAAACTAATTCTCGGCGGCGAATCCTGCCAGTGGGCCGAATGGGTCACACCCGAGAATGTCGACTCGCACATCTGGCCGCGCAATGCCGTAGTCGCCGAGCGTCTGTGGTCTCCGCAAAATGTGACCGATGTTGCGTCGATGTACTCACGGATGAACGCTGTCAGCCTCGATCTCGAATCCCTCGGCCTGACGCATCGCTCCGCCCGCCCGCGCATGCTGCATCGCATGGCCGGAGGCGCCGACATCACCGCGTTGAACGTCCTAGCCAACGTAGTCGAGCCAGTCAAAGACTACAACCGCTGGGACGACTCCAAAGGCCCCATCGACTTCCACGCGCCGCTAACCCGCATGATCGACGCCGTCTATCCCGAAAGCGACACAGCCAGAATGTTCGCGAATCTGGTCCAGACTTATCTCGCGAGCGGGAATAAAGATCAGGAAGCGGAAAAGCAAATCCGCATGTGGCTAATTCTCTGGGCCAACAACGACACCCATCTGCAACCGTTGCTGCAGTCATCGTTCCTCCTGCAAGAGGACGCCCCAATTTCTGCGAACCTCTCAGCAGTAGCCTCAGCCGGACTGCAGGCACTCGACTATCTAGACAAGTCTCAAACCGCCCCAGATTCCTGGCGCTCACAGCAACAATCACTAATCGACAACGCAAAAAAGCCCACCGCCGGCCTCCTGCTGATGATCGGAGCTCCAGTTCAACAGCTAGTCAACGCGGCGAGTGGGCAACACTGAGGACTTATAGGAATATTCAGTGATGGTGCAGTTGGGATTTTTACGTGCGCTGTCATCCTGAGCGGAGCCGCTCTTCAGGCGAAGCGAAGGATCTCCCGCTAAGCTGGCCCAACGCGTCAGCCAAACGGCAGCATTTCCGAATGCTCGCCCGAAACAAATCGTTTTCAAAATGAGAATCTGTCCACGACGGTCCGGCTACAGACCAAAAGAAGCCGTTCTTCGGTTTCTCCCCGATGGCGGAGGCGACGGTGTGCGCCGATAACTCTAACGTGCCGAAACATAAGCAGGTATTCGTCAAAGTGAACGCCCCCGTTGACGCAGGGGCCGCTGGGCTAGTTAGCGCATTGAGTCGATTTGACAGTTTGCAAACGTTAGAAAGCTGCGAAGATATCAAGGGTTGGGCCTGGGTTATATTCGTCTACGGGGATGCCCAAAAGTGGGAGGACGTTGGGAGGTTCGCACTTGGGTACATCGGACCACGGATTGCTCAAGAACTTGGGGATCGTGTTACGCTAAACGTTCATGTTTCCACAAGTTTACTTTACCGTGCGGAAGTGGCCGTTCGCGTTCCAGCCATCCCCGCCGCAGTAAAGTTGTTGACGAAACTACATGCGGAGCTTAAAAATTAGCTCCGCCCATAGGTCCGAGTGTTTTTATGACAGGTCGCACACAGCGCAAGCAAGTTGCTCGGTGTGTCAGGCCCATTGGCGTTACGGTGGTGAGCATCCCAATAGGGTGGGTGCAAACCGGTTGTACAACGTCCGCGATGACCGCAAACCGCCATCGTGCATTCACAACGACCACCCGCGCGCTGGTAGATTTCAGCACGCACTGACTGTGACACTGCCATTGGTGGGCCCTCCTTTGGGGGCCGATTGGAAACAATGGCGGAGGGCGGGGGGATCTGTACCCCGTTCCTAACGAAGTAGGAACCCGCGCGTATAAGGCGCGTTCTAGTGCCAACTAGTCACCCTCCGCTTGAGGCAAATTGAGGGGGGTCACCACGGCTCGATTCGCAACTCTTGACGGGGCGCGGATCGGGCCTTCGTGTTATGGCCCTTACCTTACGGTGACATGAGACACGGGTAAGGGAGGGCTATCGCTATTTTGAGCATTTGTGTCCTTTGGCATCACAACAGGTGCTGCTCTATCTCCTTGCAAAATCCAGCGGCCGATTTTCTTAAGCTTGCTACAACGTAGCTTCTGTTTTGGGTGATGCCAGCAGCTTGATCGTCGAGTTTGTCCAGAACTAGCTGCGGACACAAGTGGTATTGGTGAATCAGGAAATCATCGGCGTTCTGACAAAGCACGCCGAATTTTTCCAGGCACCCTTTCGGGAAGTGCTTGGTATTTTGGGTGACGATGACGTGGGCACGGGCCATGATCGCTGTCGCAAGAACGTGCCTGTCGTCAGGGTCAGGGATACACTCCACCGCTTTTGAGAGTTCGGCAGGAACCGGAACTAAAGCCTCCGGGAACGCTGCACAAATTTGCTGTCTCTTGTGCTTCACTTCTTCCGGCGTGCGGTGAAGTTTCGTTTTCAAAGCTCTACACATCTCCGTCAAAATTTGGTCGCTCCAGAGAGGGCGATACATCGCTGGTTCTTCGGCAAGGCGGAGGAGGAAATCGCAGAGCGATGCCGGAACCAGAACGCACGCATCTAGAACCGCCGAGTATTCATTCTCCTGTGTGAAAATCATCTGGGACTTTGTCGTAATCCCCTTTTGAAAACTCTCGCTTTGCCAAATCGTCCAGTGTTTTACGCCGTCCTGTATCGCGCTTCGATTTGTAAGCAATAACATCTCGCACGTACAAGCGGCGGTGAGTTCCTACCATATGAAACGAAATGTCGCCTCGGTCCAGCAGTTGAATGAGGTACTGGCGAGAGACACCAAGAATCTTGCTGGCCTCGACAGTGGTGAGTTCGTGCCGACTTTGCAGGATGGTCACGGAATGTCCAGCCCGCAGATCGGCCAATAATCTGAGCAGAAAAGAGTAGAGGTTATTGGGCAGAATCTCAGTCTTACCGTCAGGACCGATGAGCTTCGCTTCTGCCTCGCGAAGCTTTTTATAGATGTTGACAATCTCCTCTTGTTCACGAGAAGAAATATCAACTGCCGATGCTTCGCTGCTTTGAACCATAATCGTGTTTGTTCCTCCTAACCTACCCCTAAATGGGGGGAACCTAGGGATTTGGATGATCAAGCGTAACAATTATGTGCTACAAATGCAAGTAATTTATTGCATATAAAAAATTAAGCTGAAAGTAAACCAGTTGTTCTAGTAGCGTTTAACAGGCACCGACGGCATAACGGAAATTTTTAGTTTTTCCACAGCCCCATGTGACGGATGTCCTAGTCTTCCACAGGCAGATGTTGCAACAATCGCTGAGGCCGCAATACTAGTCGAAACTCGAGGCGATTCGGCGTAAGTCCTTTGTTTCACGGATTTTAGTATCTAAGTCCTTTGAAAGACGTATTTTGCGGGGAATTTCATGCTAACTCGCTGATTCCAAAGATAGGAGGGGGGAGGGGGATACCCCCAAATCGAACTGAATCGTCAGTAATCCGCCGTGAGTTACTCCTCGGCTCGAGGAGGCTGCGGAAAAGCCTGATTTCGCCTTTGTTTTGAAGGGGCGCGGCTTCAAGCCGCGCCGTAAGTCTTGTTAAATCAACACGGCTTTAGCCGCTGAGGGGACTCCGGGAACTCTAGTGCCCCCACCGGAGTCTATTTCTCATGAGAGTCAGCTCCGCAAGCCGTTCGCTGGGCATCTTTCGAGGCAGGCCAGGCTGTGATTTTTCGGGCACGGTAGGGTGGAAAATCCTATAATCAGGGGACGCCGTCATGGCGGGAGCAACCACCTTGGGTGATCTGGCGAGCGCAATCGGAGCACGGGCCAATGAGGAAGCGGCGATCGTCGCCGAACTCAAAGCCGGCTCGGAAGCCGCATACGCGTGGCTGATCGGCGAGTTTCAGCAGCCGGTCTACGGATTGGTTTACCGCATCGTGAACGATCCGGCCGATGCCGCTGACACGACGCAGGATATTTTCCTGAAAGTCTTCCGCGGAATGAAGCAATTCCACGGCGGATCCAGCCTGAAGACCTGGATCTATCGCATCGCACTGCACGAAGCGGCGAATCGCCGGCGCTGGTGGTTCCGCCACAAGGCGCGCGAAACTTCGATAGAGCCGGCCGAGACCGAGAGCGCGGGCGTGAACGAGACCATGCAGATGGCACTCACCGACCACGCTGATTCTCCCTTCGATAACGTTGCGCACCGCGAAGTCCAGGCGCGCGTGGAAGAAGAGTTGCAGCAAATTCCGGAGCCGTACCGTACGACGCTCATCCTGCGGGATCTGGAAGACATGTCGTATGAAGAGATTGCGGAAGTGCTGGAGATTTCCCTGGGAACGGTGAAGTCGCGGCTCACACGCGGCAGGGAAGCGCTTCGCCAGAGACTGACGCCGTATGTGCGCGAAGTGGGCAACGAGCTTGGATTGACCGCACCCGAGCTAACTAAAGAGCGCTCGTCCAAAGAAGTCGAGCGGAATACGCAGGCGCAGGTTTCTGTAGGGGGTAGAAGGGCCGAGGTGATGCCATGAAGCTGACGGGCACAAAGAAAAAGCTGCTGCAGTGCCCCCAGGCGAAGCGGATGTTTTCGCCGTATCTTGACGGGGCAGTGACGGGCGCAGAGATGCTCGCACTGCAGAGCCATCTGTCTGATTGCGCGGATTGCGATGCCCGGTATCAGTCGTTGCGCCGGACGCAGCAGCTGCTGATGAATGTCGCGCGTCCTAAGGCCCCGTCCGATCTGGGATTGAGGCTGCGTCTCGCCATCTCGCGCGAAGTTGCGCAGGCGAAGCGCATGCCGTTCGAAGCGCTTATGGTGCGTCTGCAGAACGCGGTTGACGCCTTCATGGTTCCCGCCACGGCCGGTTTCCTCAGCGCGCTGATCATCTTCGGCGTGGCTATGGTCTATTTCGTCGCGCCTTCGAGTTTGCAGGCCAATAACGACGTACCGCTGGTCATGGTCAACACCTCCGCAGAGTTGCAGCAGAGCTCGTTCGGCCTGTCCATGGACAGGATCAATGCTGACTCGCTGGTGATCGAGGCCTATGTCGACGCCAATGGCCGAGTGCAGGATTACCGCATTCTTTCCGACACCGAACAGTCCGAGCAGGTGCTTCCGCAGGTCAAACAGATGTTGATTTTCACGACCTTCCGTCCGGCTCTGTCGATGGGGCGCCCCACGCCTAGCCGCGCGGTGTTGTCGTTCTCGAAAGTCAACGTCCGCGGATAGTCCGCGTCAGCTCTCGATTCCGTCAGGCTCGCGGTTCCAACCATCGATCGCGTAGCGCGTCCGTTTGCACATTCGCTTCAAAATCTTTTTCTTTGCCGCTGCCGTCGGTATGCCCAGCCACCGTCGAGCCCACGACTTCAAAGGTCTTCACGTAAGGCGGGCCATCGAGCAGTTCCGCCAGTGCATGCAAAGCTTCCGGATAGGCTCGTCCCTCCGCAGCTTGCGCATTCATCTCGTGATCCCAGAAGCTGATGGTCGTGACTTCGCAGCGGTCCGGCGATGCCAGCGTGATCAGGTTAAGAAATCCTTCCTGCTCCCGCAGCCAACCGACGATCTCTGATTCCATCAACCTGGCAAACTCGTCGACCTTCCCACCTTTCAAGCGTACAGAAACCTTTCGAGCAAATTTTCCAAAAACTCTTCGAGCACACATGGTTCGCCCCCGCAATGCGATAGCTTCCCTTGCGATGGAATCCATTCGCATGACACTGCTTGTCTGGATAGTGCATTTCGAAGCAGAAGCGTTTCTGGCAAGTCTTAGCTCTGAAACCTTGGGATTTTCTTTGACAGTGCTTCGGCCCAGGCGGACAATTGAAGGCCGTTATGAGTGACTTGATTGCCGCGAAAGTAATGATTGCCGTGCGCGATCACCCTGCCAGCGACTTAGACAGCCTCTGCAACGTACTTAAGCTGTCTCCCTCTGTGGGTAAGTATCAGTTAGAGAATCTGCTTACGGAACTGCAGGCAGCGGGACTGATCGTTCACACCGGCCCTGCAGAGAGCCTCTCCGGTACCTTCGACGTGATTCCGAACTGGCGCAGAGTGCAGGCGTTATTAGGGATCAGCCTGACGCGGCTGGTCGAAGGGCCGGACTGCATCAATGTGAAGCCGTATTTCGGCAAGCCGAAAGGATCAGTCGGCCCACTCGACGTGTTTGTGATGATGGCATTCACCAAGGAATTGCATCCCATCTACGAACACATTTTGAAAGTAACGAAGCTGCTCAATCTCGTGACCAAGCGGGCCGACGATTTTTTCGGCGCGCACCACATCATGCAGGACGTGTGGGAGGCCATCTGCGCGGCTCGTGTGATCATTGCCGACTGCACCGGGCGGAATCCCAATGTGTTTTACGAAATGGGAATGGCGCACACGCTAGGTCGTAAGGTCATTATGATTACGCAAAACCAACCCGACGTACCCTTTGATGTGCAGTCCACTCGATACATCCTTTACAAGAACACGCCTCACGGTTTGGGAGAATTCGAGTCGACTCTTGCGGAAACTCTTAGGGGCGAACTCTCGGACGCGTCCGAGCCTCCGAAAAAAGAGTCGTTTTGCCCCTGACAACTCGGCTTTCGACCGCCGCTTCCGAAATTCATAGCAAAGAGATCATTGAAAGAGATCATTGAAAAAGACCGGTGAGCCAGCCTCCCGTGGTCTATTCTTTCCTGAGACACCAACTCTAAACGCACCCTGAGACAGCAATCCGCCAGAGGAGTCGTCATGCAAAAACGCAAACTGGGAAAAAGCAATCTTGAAGTCTCCGCCCTCGGCCTCGGCTGCATGGGGCTGAGCTTCGGCTACGGCCCCGCCGTCGACAAGGAGCAGGGAATTTCCCTGATCCGCTCCGCCGTTGAACGCGGGGTCACGTTCTTTGATACCGCTGAGGTCTACGGCCCCTTCACCAATGAAGAGCTCGTTGGCGAAGCGCTCGCGCCGTTCCGCAAGCAAGTGGTCATCGCCACCAAGTTCGGCTTCAAGATCGATCCCGCGACCGGCAAGCAAGCCGGGCTCGACAGCAGTCCCGCGCACATCAAGCAAGTCGCCGAGGCTTCGCTCAAGCGGTTGAAGACCGACGTCATCGATCTGCTCTATCAGCACCGCGTCGATTCCGAAGTGCCGATCGAAGAGACTGCGGGAGCTGTGAAAGATCTGATCCAGCAGGGCAAGGTAAGACATTTCGGCCTATCGGAAGCAGGCGGACGAACTATTCGGCGAGCACACGCGGTTCAACCCGTGACTGCTCTTCAGAGCGAGTACTCGCTGTGGTGGAGAGAGCCTGAGAAGGAAATCATCCCGACGCTGGAAGAACTCGGAATCGGCTTCGTGCCCTTCAGTCCGCTGGGCAAGGGATTTCTGACCGGGGCGATCAGCGGCGACACAAAATTCGACAAGAACGATTTCCGCAACATCGTCCCGCGCTTCACCGAAGAGAATCGGAAAGCGAATCAGTCGGTGGTCGATCTGATGGCTGAGTTCGCTCGCCAGAAAAAAGCCACGCCCGCCCAGATTGCTCTGGCCTGGCTGCTGGCGCAGAAGCCGTGGATCGCTCCCATTCCCGGGACTACCAAGTTGCATCGCCTCGAAGAAAATCTCGGAGCGGTGAACGTTGAACTCTCGGCTGATGACCTTCGCCAGCTGGACGCCGCAACCTCGAGGATGCCGGTACAAGGCGCGCGCTATCCGGAAGAGCTGCAGAAGCTCGTGGGACGTTAAATAAGGACGCTAAGTCGATCGGCATCAACGCCGCGTAATCGTGTCGTTTGGCTGACGCGTAAGAGTAGTTAAGCGGGAGATCCTTCGCTACGCCTCGCTTCGCTCGCCCCCGGCTGAAGCCGGGGGTCTACCAAAGCGGCTCCGCTCAGGATGATAAAGCCTCGCGGGGTCCAAGCAATAACACGATCGACCATCTCGAACCGGGGGACTATGTCAAACTCGCAAGATCAAGCCGTGTATGAAGTGCTCCTCGATTCCTGGGATCGAAACAACCGCATCCTGGTGAACCCGCTGCGTGCGGTACCCGACGGCGGGATGGACGCGAGAGCCATGGACGGCAGTCCATCGGTCGCCGAAATGTTTACTCACATTCACTACGTGCGGCTGGTGTTTGTTTCCGAGGATGCGCCTCAGTTTGCCCCTAAAGTACCCGAAGAAGAATGGGTCGCCGGGCACGATCGCGACCGCATTGCGCAAATGCTCGACGAAAGCGCGAAGGTCGTACGCGACGCGGTGAAGAGCAAAGTTGACACGGGCCAGGCTTTCGACATTCACTACGACCATCCAATTCTTTTTTTGCAGCACATGATCTGGCATGAGGGCTATCATCACGGGCAAATCAAGCTGGCGCTCAAGTTGGCCGGGAACCCCATCTCGAACGAGAAGGCCGGTCCGGGAAGCTGGCGCGTCTGGATGAACAAGGCGAAATGAAGGTGAACAAGTCGTAGACTGAACAAACCTTGCGAGCAAGGTGCTGCTGTGCAGTGGGATTTCGGGGATTCAAAAGCCGACACTGCACCGTGCCCACCCTTCGCACAAACCGCTGTTCAGTCTCATGACATCCTTTCCAAAACGTCTCGGGACATCCTTTACACTCCCGCGCGAGCGCAGCGAGCGCGGGGGCGAGCATGGCGTGGAAGACGATGGATGTTCAAGAACAGCGCGTTCGGTTTGTAGTGGCGGCCAGTCGGGAAGAAAAATCCTTGACGGCTTTGTGCCAGGAGTTCGGCATCTCACGGCCGACGGGCAGGTTGTGGAAGCAGCGTTACCAACAAGCCGGGCTAGCGGGGATCGCGGAGCAGAGTCGCAGGCCACATCGCAGCCCGTCGCGCACG
>DATJVU010000020.1:0-4771 GCA_035501655.1 Candidatus Solibacter sp. | reverse complement strand
CCTGTGGCGGCACTACTGGTTCGGAATGGTGAACCGTGGCGTGATGGCTCAGCCGTATTGGTGGGACGAGCAATGGACGATCTCAGTGCAGCACACCGAGGCTGACATCGACAAGCACATCGCAGCATTTGCCGATGTTGCCCCTGCGCTCGCGAAGGCGCAGCAGGAGCGCTCGGCCGCCGTTGTCGCGCATTAGATCGGGCGTGTGGCGGGCACGCTCGCCCGCACCTTCGTAGAGACGTTGCTTGCAACGTCTGCGTGAGGCATAGCTAGTTGCGAAGCAAAGTCTGTCATTCCGAAGCGACAGCGTAGCGTGGAGCGAGGAATCTGCTTTGCGCAAACGGAACAGCAGGTTCCTCGACTTCGCACAATGATCCATCGGAGATCCGGTTGTCCGACCACAACTCCAACCCGCCTCACCTCAAGCGCGTCCTCGGCCGCTGGGACTTGGTCTTGCTCTTCGTAGTCGCAGTTTTCAATCTGAACGTTGCGCCTTCAATCGCGGCCAACGGCGGCGTGACTGTCTGGCTGTGGATCATCTCCGTCCTGCTTTTTTTCTGGCCTCAGGGAATTGCGGTGATCGAGCTTTCACACCGTTATCCGGGCGAAGGCGGCGTATACCTCTGGGCAAAAGAAGTCTTCGGCGATTTTCACGGATTTCTCTCCGGCTGGTGTTACTGGACAAACAACATGCTCTACGTGCCGACGGTCATGCTTTATTTCGTCGGCGTCTCCGTGTACGTGTTGGGCGCTGGTCATCAGACACTCGCCGACAACAAGCCGTTCGCGATGATCACATCTCTGGGGCTGCTCGCTCTGTTGACAATTCTGAACATCGTCGGCCTCGGGGTGGGGAAGTGGATCAACAATGCCGGCGCGATCGGAACGGCAATCGCTGCCGCCGTGCTCATCGGCTTGGGAATCGTGGTCTGGCTGCGATTCGGCGGTCATTTGAGCACGGCGGATTTCCGTATTCCTGCGGATTATCGTTCAACTCTGAACGCATTCGGCGTGATCTGCTTCGGGTTAGTGGGCCTCGAACTCGCATCCGTCATGGGCGATGAAATTCGTGATCCCGCGCGCGACATGCCGCAAGCCGTTGCCTGGGGCGGAATTGTTTCTGGCGCGCTCTACATCGCTACAACGTTGACACTGCTGGTCGCGATCAGCAAAAACGACATCAGCGTGCTGCAGGGAATCGTGCAGGCAGTCGGTCACATGGCGCAACGAGTAGGCATTGCGTGGATCATCGTTCCGTTCGCTCTCATGCTGAGCCTCTCGATCGCGGGGATCGGTTCTGCATGGATGGGCGGCTCAGCGCGAATTCCTTTTGTCGCCGGCCTCGATTCCTACATGCCGGGCTGGCTCGGCCGCGTCCATCCGAAGTATGCAACCCCGTACGCCGCACTGATCGTGCAGGGGATCGTCTCCGCGCTGCTGGTTGTAATGAATTTCGCCGGCGGAGAAAGGGTGCAAGGCGCGTTTCAGCGCATGCTATCACTTGCGGTAGTTTTGCAGCTTGTCCCTTTTTTATATATGTTCGCTGCACTGGTCAAATTCGGCTGGACTCGCGATACGCGTGGTCGTTATGGGCGTGAAACACTGCTGCTCTCGGGCATCGCCGGATTCATCACCACTTTCTTAGGAATCGCGCTCGTGTTTTTCCCCGCGCAGCAAATTGTTTCGGTTTTTTCATACGAAGTGTGGATGGTCGGCGGCACGGCATTCTTCATCGCCCTCGCCGCCTTTTTCTTTTTTGTGTACGGTAAACGCAAATTGCAGCAAGTTCATGTAGGGGCGGACGCCCTCGTCCGCCCCGCCGAGCATAGCTCGGCGCGTTAGCAGGAGGTCTCCATGCCAAGCGGCGTCGCAACCGAAGTCAAAACTTATCAGTTCTACATCAACGGCGAGTGGGTGGAGAGCAAATCACGAAAAACTTTCCCCGTTTACGATCCCTCGACCGAAGAAGTCATCGCCCAGGTCCCCGATGCGAATGCCGAAGATGTAAATCGCGCAGTCGCCGCAGCCAGAGCGGCATTCGACGAAGGCCCATGGGCAAAGACCACCCCGCAGGAACGCGGGCGCATCCTTTTCCGCCTCGCCGAGAAAATTCGTCAGAACTCCGCCATGCTCGCCGAACTTGAGTGCCGCAACACCGGCAAGCCCATCGTCGAAGCCGAGTTCGACATCAGCGACGTCTCGACCTGCTTCGAATATTATGGCGGTCTCGCCACCAAGATCCTCGGATACGTAAATCCTGTTCCCGACAACGCAGTCAGCCTCACATTAAAAGAACCCATCGGCGTCGCTGGACAGATCATCCCCTGGAATTATCCGCTGCTCATGGCTGCATGGAAGCTTGCTCCTGCTCTTGCCGCCGGCTGCAGCTGTATTCTCAAGCCGGCCGAGCAAACGCCTCTGACTGCGCTTGAAATCGCCAACTGGTTTTCTGAAGTCGGATTGCCATCCGGAGTGGTGAACATCGTCACCGGTTTCGGCGAAACCTGCGGTGCGCCCCTCGTCAAGCATCCCGACGTGAATAAGATCGCCTTCACCGGAAGCGCCGAAGTCGGCAAGATCATCGTCAAGCAAGCCGCCGATACAGTGAAGCGTGTCACCCTCGAGCTCGGCGGCAAATCTCCCAACATCTTTTTCGCCGATGCGGATTTCGAAGCTGCCATCGATGGCGCTCTGTTCGGCGTCTTCATCAACCAGGGCGAAGTTTGCTCCGCCGGAAGCCGCATCCTTGTTCAGAAGCCGATCTACAAAAAATTCGTCGATGCCATGGCCGAGAAGGCTCGCAATGTGAAACTGGGTTCTCCTCTCGAACGCGAAACCAAGATGGGTCCGCTGGTCAGCAAGGAACAATACGAGCGCGTGCGCTCTTATCAGGATCTCGGGAAAAAAGAAGCCAAGCTGGCCATCGGTGGCGGCCGCGCCGAAAAATTCTCGAAAGGCTACTACGTCGAGCCGACCATCTTTTACGACGTCGACAACAGCGCCCGCATTGCACGCGAGGAAATCTTCGGCCCGGTTGCGTCCGTCATTCCCTTCGACGACGAAAAAGACGCGCTTAAAATTGCGAACGATTCTCCCTATGGCCTTGCCGCCGCAGTCTGGACGCGCGATATCTTCAAAGCGTTCCGCGTAGTCAAGTCACTGCGTGCGGGAATCGTGTGGGTGAATCACATGCAGCCGACATATGTCGAGGCTCCCTGGGGTGGATATAAGCAGTCCGGCTTCGGCCGGGAGCTTGGGCCATGGGGGATTGAGGAATATCTCGAGACCAAGCAGGTACATATCAATTTGAACGAGCAGCCAATCGGCTGGTACTGAAATCGACACGAACGGTTTTCCTTCGTGTAACTTCGTGTCCTTTGTGGTTAATTTTTACTTGTACACATAAATGGGAACCATCCAACTGAAGACCCCCATCCCCGGCCCCAAATCGCGGGCGCTGGGTGCGCGCCGCGAATCCGCCGTCCCGCGCGGACTTGCCCACGCCACGCCCATCTACATTGCCCGCTCCCAGGACGCCTGGCTCGAAGATGTGGACGGCAACCGTTTCATCGACTTCGCCGGCGGCATCGGCTCGCTCAACTCCGGCCACCGCAACCCGCACGTGATCGCCGAACTCGAAGCTCAGCTCAAAAACCATTTGCACACTTGCGCATCAGTCACGCCCTACGAAAATTACATTCGTCTCGCCGAGCGCATGAATCAAATTACGCCCGGCCACTTTCCCAAGAAAACACTTCTCGTGAACACCGGTGCCGAGGCTGTCGAAAATGCAGTCAAGATCGCTCGTGCCCACACCGGCCGCCCCGCGATCATCGCCTTCGAAGACGCCTTCCACGGCCGCACCTACATGACCATGGCGCTGACCAGCAAAACGCATCCCTATAAAGCTGGCTTCGCGCCATTTCCCTCGGACATTTATCGCATCCCTTACGGCTACTGTTATCGCTGCTCGTACTCGCTGAAATATCCCACATGCGATGTTTATTGCGCGCGCCATCTCGAAGACACATTCAAGCGCATGGTTGCGGCCGAAGAAGTTGCTGCGGTGATCGCCGAACCCGTGCTCGGCGAAGGCGGCTTCGTCAATCCGCCGCCGGAATTCTTCCGCATTCTGATGGACATCTGTCGCAGGCACGACATTCTGTTCATCGCCGACGAAGTGCAGAGCGGATTCGGCCGCACCGGAAAAATGTTCGCCAGCGAGCACTACGGCATCGAGCCCGATATTCTCGTCAGCGCCAAGTCCCTCGGTGGAGGTTTGCCTCTCGCCGCCGTGACTGGCCGCTCCGAAATCATGGACGCTCCCGGCATAGGCGCACTCGGTGGCACTTTCGGCGGCAATCCGCTCTCCTGCGCTGCCGCAAATGCGGTGCTCGACGAGTTCGAAAATGGCGACCTGCTAAAACGCGCCAACTCCATCGGCCAGCAGTTCGAAAAACGCGCTCGTGACTGGAAAGCTCGTTTCGAACTCATCGGCGACGCCCGCGGTCTTGGCGCAATGCGCGCCCTTGAACTGGTCAAGTCGCGCGAGACCCGCGAACCCGCGCCCGACGAGACAAAGAAAGTCTCGCAATACTGTTACGAGCACGGCCTCATCACCATCACCGCCGGCACTTACGGCAACGTGATCCGCCTCCTGGTCCCGCTCGTCATCACTGATGACCAATTCGACGAAGGACTGAACGTCCTCGAATCCGCTCTGGCTGCGGTATGCCAAAAGAGACCAGTGCTGGCTGGAACTGGGACGACA
>DATJVU010000019.1:0-148280 GCA_035501655.1 Candidatus Solibacter sp. | reverse complement strand
CGGGTAGAAGAGTCCTCGCCTGTACCAACGAGCATGGTCGAAGCAAATCACGAAGGAGAGTAAATAGACAACGAGCGGCGCAACCCAGAGCAGAGGAATGGGCGCAATTTCCTGGCAGAGCAGGTTGGTCGTGGCCAGAAGCATGGTGCAGGAGCAAGCTGCGAGAATCAGCCACAAGACCCGCGGATTTCTGGTGTGAAGCTGATTCTTTTTCTTGATGCGCGGCTTGGGTGGCTCATTCACTGAAGAGACAGTGTTCGCCTGCATAGCATGGAGCGAACACGCGATGGCCGCTACCGAAAACAAGCCATATCCTGCAATCCAGAACCAGCCTTGTTGCGAGAGAGTCAGCTTGCGTTCGACAATTACTGGATATGCGAGCAGTCCGAGCATTGAACCCAGATTGGATAACGCGTAGAGCCGATATGGCGATGCCCTGGTCCTTCGGCCAATCCAGTGCTGCAGCAAGGGAGCTGTGGCGGAGAGCACCAGACACTGGATTCCGACTGAAATCAGCAGAAGAGTGGTGATGTGCCAGACCGGCTGCTGTAGCGCATCCGTCGATGCAACGTGCGAAGCCCAGAGAGGTGAACGGCCCAGCCACGCCAGCAGCCCGATCGTCAGGCAAGAGGCGAAGAGCAATGCGATATGCGCCATTCCCTGCTGGCGATCGTTTAGCCGCTTGGACAAGTACGCTGCGTAGCCATATCCTCCGAGCAGCAGCACTTGGAACACCAGCATGGACGTGCTCCAGACGGATGGCCCTCCGCCGAAGCGAGGCAAGAGTATTTTCGAGATGATCAGTTCCACCTGGAAGAGCAGAAAGGCGCTGAGGAGGATTGTCGCCCCGTAACAGGCTGCCTGCGGGATGCCGATTGCGGCCGGCTTGGGCGAAGGCTGCGGAACGACAACGGGCGACACGCTCCGGATCGTCGGCTTGCTTGGCTTCAGATGTTTGGCGGTCGCGGGCATAGAAATTTGAGCTTACCTCTCAGTGGATGGCTCTTTGGGCGCTGGAAGTGTAGATGATTGTTGTTTCAGGAATGTAAAAAGGCTGGCGACCGCAGAGCGGGAAGCTATTCGGCATCGCCTGGGGGTTGCGGGGTCCGAGTCCATTCCGGGGCCGACGTTCTTCGCACGGGAGCGGTCGTAATTACGATCACGCTGAGCAGGACTAATGCGGTCCCGGCGATGGTGCGAGGGCCGATGGATTCTCCTCCCAGAAAATATCCCACCAGAATGGCTACTACGGGGTTGACGTAAGCATAGGTGCCAACTTTGGTCGGCGACTCGTGATGAATCAGCCACACGTATGCGGTGAACGCCACGATCGATCCTGCCACCGTGAGATACGCCAGCGCGAGCCATGCTTCGCGCGAGACGGATTGAACCTGAAAGCCGCGAAATTCTCCGAGCAGAGTTGCGGCCGCCGTCAGCAAGAGGCCGCCCGCAAACATTTGCGCGGCCGAACTCATGGCTTTGGACGCGGGTAATGGCAGCTTGCGAGTGAGCGCAGTGCCCGCCGACCAACTGATGCCAGCCACAATCAAGGCGCACGCGCCGGCGGTATCGATGGCGGTCTCGCCGAGGTGCGATGTGGGGCTGACGAGCACGGCTACTCCCGCAATGCCAGCCACCAGACCCATTGCGAGACGCACGGTCAGGCGCTGCGTTTTCAGGATTGCAATTTCCGAGATCGCCATGAATACCGGAATATTTGCCATCATGACAGCGGCAATGCCAGAGGGCACACGCTTCTCGGCCCAGAACAACAGGCCGTAGTCGAAGACGAACATGAAAACGGCGATCGCGGACGCAGAAATCCACTCACGCTTGGAAGGTGATGGAGTTCCGGTAAAACGCGCCCAGACGTAGAGCGCCGCGCCTGCGGCTACAAAGCGCATGCCTGCGAACAGAAACGGCGGAATTTCGCGCACGCCGACTCGGATCGCCAGGAAGGTCGATCCCCAGACGAAGTAGATGATCGCGAAAGCGAGCAGTACCTTCCAGGTTCGTGGGTGCGTTGGGGCTTCCATAAGCGATCAATGCGTTGACGGATGACGCGCCGCGCACGGGCGGGGGAGCCCGCGCCACATTCTGCAATCGATTAGATCAGCAAAAGCTGGTGGCGACTCTTGCTTCGGCGATCAAATGTTTTTATGGGGCTATAAGCAGATTATTTCTTGAGCAGGCTGGTGTGACTGGCGACGCATTGCCACTTGCCGAGATCGAGTACCCAGGTATCGGTGAAGCGGCCGACGTGGTCGTAGGGCTTGCCTTGGTAAGTCCCGGCGGTGTGATACGTGCCGGTCACGACGGCGGTATTATCGCCGAAGAAATTCATCTTGACGTCCTGAATGTTGGCCACGGTCGGCTTGAAGCGGGGATCACGGATATCGGCCAGAAATTTTTGCTTGTCGGTAACTTCTCCGTCCCATTCCGTATTGATGAAGCGGCTGGAGACGAGCTCGTTCAATGCGGCAGCGTCGCGATGCACTTGCGCTTCGTTCCACAAGCGCTCAAGGATCAGCAATTTGCTCTCCCGCGGGTCGGCTTGTTGAGCAGCCGTGGTGAGGCAGGCCGCCGCCAGCAGAAGAGTGAAGAAGGTATTGCGAATCATGACATGCTCGTACACGTCCACGGCCACTGTGGGAGCGCGACGTGCTGCAAACATAGCAGCGGCGCGGCGCTCGCGGCCACGGAAATGAGTTAAGGCAGAGTTACGAACGTCATCGGGAGGGCGTCGGACCTTGGGGACCAGCCGTGGTTTTGTATTTTCTAATCACGGGGAAGGATGCCAACCCTAAAACGCCCAGCGCATGAGAGTCGCGCCGATGGTGAAGCCGGCGCCGACCGAAGCTGCCAAGACGAGACTTCCCTTTTTCAGCTTGCCTTCTTCCATGGCGGTATTCATGGCGAGAGGAATGGTGCCCGCAGTGGTGTTGCCGTAGCGATCGATGTTCACGATAACAGCGTCGGGCCGCAGACCAAGCCGGTCGGCAGTCGCGCTGATGATGCGCAAGTTCGCCTGGTGCGGGATGAAGGCATCAATGTCGGAGCCCTTCAGCCCGTTGCGGGCCAGCAACTTCTCGCAGGCCTCGGTCTGCTTGCGCACGGCGAATTTGAAAACCTGCTGGCCGTCCTGGTGGACGTAGTGCATTTTCTTTTCGATGGTTTCTTTGGACGGTGGGTTAAGACTACCGCCGCCGGGCATGTAGAGAAACGATCCGCCGGAGCCGTCGATTTCGTGGATGAAGTCGATGATGCCTTCGTTGTCATTTTCGGCGGGTTCGAGAACAACGGCGCCCGCGCCATCGCCGAAGATCACGCAAGTGGCGCGGTCGGTGTAGTCGATGATCGAGGACATGACGTCAGAGCCGATCACCAGCACGCGTTTGTGTTTGCCGGTTTCGATGAACTGCGCTCCGGTCTGCAGAGAGAAAAGAAAGGCAGAACAGGCGGCGGAAATATCGAATCCCCATGCGCCTTTGGCTCCGAGCTTGTTCTGCACGATGCAGGCCGTGGAGGGGAAAAACATATCAGGAGTGACCGTGCCTACAATGATCACTTCCATGTCGCTCGGAGCAAGGCCACGCTGCGCCAGAGCCTTCCTGGCGGCTTCGACGGCGAGGTCACTGGTGGCAATGCCTTTGTCGACGATGTGGCGTTCGCGGATGCCCACGCGAGCCATGATCCAGTCGTTGGATGTGTCGACCATTTTTTCGAGGTCGGCATTGGTGAGAAGGCGGGGCGGCACATAGGTGCCGAGAGCGCTAATCTTGGCGCGGATCGGTGTGGTCAACGAGGGCTCCTGAGAGGCTTATGAGATGAAGGGATATTTTGAAGGATTGGACGAAGAAAGTCTAACGACATCGGGAGCGTTGTCTGCTCGCGGCTTTCGGTCTCGTGACTCGCGGCCTTTGCGCTCGCGATCCGTTTCTGTTCCGTCTTTTGGTGGCGTCCGGCCGACGATGGCGTGGAATTCGTCGCTAGGTCATTGGTAGATCAGGCGAGCAGCAGGTCCTTCGACTGCGTTGTCGCCGGCTTTGCCGGCGACAACTTCGCTCAGGATGACATTCATAGTTGATGCCGTCGATAGTCGATAAGGTTTCGCTACTCCTACGCCGCTGCGGCATTGCCTCGTTCGTGATCCATCCACTCGCGGACGAAGTGCGGACAACTCGCCACTTCAAAGTCGCGGTTTTCGCCTTCGGCAAGATAGGCGAGCGCGGCGCGGTCGAGTTCTTCGAGATTCGAAAGGTTTAGCACCGGCCAGAGCCGGTATTCGGCAGCGGAGTGAATGAGTTGATCAAGATAAGGAAGATGGCCTTGAGATAAGGTTCCGGATACACGAATTGTGACATGAGGGCGGGCGAGGTTTGCGGATTTCGTACGAATATTCATTGCTCTCCTCGAAATGTTTTGTTGCGGCGGGTCGTGCCCGTTGCCGCGCTTACTCTATGTTGATGCGCGAGCCTGCGATTTCTTGCAAAAAGAGTCTTAAACGGGAGGTAAAAATTAGTAATGGGAGGGACAGGGACTGCGGAGGTGCTGACGGCTGTGGAAAAAAGCCAGGCACCGGGGGCTCACTGCACACGCAAGAGCCCGTTACCGTTGCTTCCTTCCGGACCTGGCGGGGTTGGCGGGAGTACGTCGCGCGAGACCGATGCCTGACCGGATATTCTAGCATCTGATCGGCCGACGAAATAGAAGCTCTCCGTTTCTAACATGTCCATCGACGATCTCTGCAGACAGACAGAGCCTGGTCATTCCTTGTGGTGACTTTCTTCGGACAATTTGCGGAATGAGAGGTGCTCGCGCTGGGCGAGGATCAGGCCGGAGGGGACGACGGCTGCGAAAGTGACCAGCCAGAGCAGGATGCCGCAGCTGGCGGCGACTTCGGGTGGGGCGTCGAAGACGCTGGAGAGGGTGGTAATGGTTGCGATTTGCGATCCGCCACCGACGGCGGGGAGTTGCAGCATGGAGCCGAGCATGCTGGCGAACATCAGGATGAGAAGTTGCGAGACGGGGATGTCGAGGGCGGCTGCGTTGTAGGAGTGCGTGACTTCTTTGTAGGAGAGCGCGATCACGTACCACATGCCCACGGAAACGAGTGTGAGCCAAAGCATCGACCAGGGGCCGTGGATGGTGTTGAGGCCCATGCCGAAGTCGCGGACTTTTTGACCGAGCTTTTGGCCGAAGTGCTGGGGAAGATGAGCGAAGCGCAGCTCGACCCAGGCGGCGACTCGCTCGCCGTTTCGGCGGATGACTACGGCGGCGATGGTTGTACCGGCGACTAGTGCGCTGAGGAAAAATCCCAGTTCGCGGAAGCGGAGATAGTACTCGGGATGCGGGATTGACGGCAGCGCGCTGGGAAGAAAGATGGCGAGCATCATCAGCACGGTGAAGGCGCCCAGATCGAAAATGCGCTCTACGCCCCAGACTGCCAGTTGCGAAGAGAAGGGAAGATCGGTGCGGCGGGCGATGAGGTAGGGGCGAATGAATTCCCCGGCGCGGCCGAGGAGGGCGAGACCGGTGAAGCCGACGAGGGTCGATGAGAGCAAAGGGAGCGTTCCGGTTTTTGGGCGAACCGGGCGCAGGAAGATTTTCCAGCGGAGGGCTCGCATCCAGTAGGCGAAATAAATCAGGACAATGCCGTGCAGAACGTGGCGCTTGTTGATGCGGTGAGTCTGGCTCCAGAAGGTTCCCCAGTCAAAGGTGCGCCAATGGCGGTATTGCAGGTAAACCAGAATGGCCAGGATGAGGAACACAACGACGCTGGCCAGAATGCGTTTTTTTTCCATTGATCGGGGAAGACTCCGCGCCGCGGCCCCGGCAACGCGAAGAGGGAAACGGCATGATCAAGGTAAATGAGCGAGTGGCGGGGGTCAAACGTAGAGAAGTTACAGATTCTTATTGAGGGCGTCATCCTGAGCGCAGCCGTTCTCCAGGCGGAGCGAAGGATCTCCCTACGGTGCACTTGCGCGGGAGATCCCTCCGCCCGCTGGTGAAAACGCGGGCGTTCGAAATGACGCCGCAACTTTGGTTTCGAGTGAGTGGCTGCTGAAAGGAAAGGCTGTTACCACAGAGGACACAGAGGGCACAGAGGAATCAGTTTGCGGGAGTGCTATTGGCTACGGTGCGGGAGGGCGTGGTCGAGGCCTTCACTGTTGTGGTGCTGGATGCCGGATTCTTCGTGATCGTCTTTTTTGACGCGGCTTTTTGCTGTGCTACTTTCTTCTTGTTGAAGTCTTTCACGATGCGGGCTACGTAGGCTCGTGTTTCGTAGTATGGGGGCACGCCGCCGTATTGTTCGACGCGTTGTGGTCCTGCGTTGTAGGCGGCTAGCGCTTTGACTACGTCGAAGTTGTAGCGCTCGAGTAGTTCGCGGAGATATTTTGTTCCGCCTTCGACGTTGGCCTGGGGATCGAATGCGTTGGGCACGCCGAGTTGCGAGGCAGTGCCGGGCATTAGCTGCATTAATCCTTGCGCGCCCTTGGGAGAACGAGCGCGGACGTTGAATCCGCTCTCGGCTTTTATGACGCTGTTAACTAGGTCGGGATCGAGGCGGTAGCGCGAGCTGGCGAGATTGACGAGTTCGTTCAGGTTGGCCGATTTAACTTGTGTGGCTGGTTGAGGATTGTGCGCGGTGACGGCTCTTTGTTGAGGTGCGGTGGCTGCCGGCAAATCCGGGGCGGCTTCGTAGTGTTCGATGGATGCAGTGGGTACGTCGACGAAGCTGGCGCCGTCGGTTGTGGTGTAGAGGCGTGTGACGTCGCCGACGACTTCGCGGCGCTCGTGGCGGATGGAGAATCCGTTTTTCAGGACGGCAAGGTCGCCCGCGAGGCAGGGGAGAGCGGCGAGAGTTAGGAGGGCGGCGAGTTGGAGAATGCTCCGCAATTGGAGAGTGTTTTCTTGCGCCCCTTCGGGGCTGGATTACGTTTTGCCCGTTCCCACGGCTCGCGCTGTGGGCTGCATTCTTGCGCCGCTTCGCGGCTAGACCGGGCTAAAGCCCGGTTTTCTTTGTTGCCTGCTTGACGCGGTGCTGAAGCGTCGCTCTTCCACCAACAGCGGCTGAAGGCGCCTGACGCGCTAGCCCACTACCGCTTCGACGGCTGCTGCTACGCCGCAGTCGTGATTTCCGCGGGTGATCTTCCAGCCGCGGCTTAGAAGTTCCTCACACGCATTCCCCATGATAACCGGATGGCCGGCAAACTCAAGCATTTCGATGTCATTGTGATTGTCACCGACGGCCATGACCTCTTCCCGCCGGTAGCCGCGATGGGCGGCCCAGCGTTCGAGGGCGTGGCCTTTGGAGCATCCGGTATTGAGAATATCGATCATGGAGAGGTCGCGGGCGGGGTATTCGGTGCGCAGGACAGTGATGCTGCTATTCATCCCGATGCTTCCTAGGGTGGAGAGAGCTTGGCTCATGCGTTCGATGGTGCCGCAGAACATGGCCTGTACCGGGTCGGCGACGAGCGCGTTCTCGATCGGGATGACGAATTCGATGTACTGCATATTTTTTTCGAGCCAGCGGCGGATGCTGGGCCCGATATCGTCGAGGTGTTCCAGGACGAGGGCGCCTTTGCATTCTTTGTCAAAGGTTAAAACGGTATTGCCGCGGAATTCTTGCATGCCGGTGCAGAGTTTGCGGCAGGTTTCGCGGGGAAGGAGCTCGCGGTGGAAGGTTTCACCGGAGAGAGAGCGCGTGACCGCGCCATTGGAGCTGATGAGCCAGAGATCGAAGCCTAGTTGGCGCGCGATGGGCAGGGCGAAGGTGTGGCGGCGGCCGGTGACGAGGACGACTTCGATTCCGGCGGCGTGGGCTCGGCGCAGGGCGGCGAGATCGCCTTGGGAGATTTCAAATTGGGGATTGAGGAGGGTGCCGTCGATGTCGGTTGCGATTAGGCGGACGGCAGGCTTGGATTGGGTTTCCACAGTAAATTTTAGCATTTCGGGTGGTTAGGCCTTGCTTCTGTCATCTTGAGCGAAGTGACCGCTTCGCGAGGCGAAGCAGCTGCGCAGTCGAAAGATCCCTGCGGCCACGTTGCGGCGATTGGTTCGGGGTAGTTCATGCAGGGCCGCCAGTGGAAACTCCTCGCCAAGTCAATTTGTGCACGTGAGCTTGCAGGGATCCTTCGACTGCGGTTGCCGATCGCGCTTGGCGCGATCGGCAATCCTCGCTCAGGATGACAAAGTTCGGAGCCTGCGTTGCGGGGTCGCTACGCCGGTAGCTTGGAGAGCAATCCGCTGGCGCGGCGGAACCAGGGGCGTTCGCGGCGGCGGAGGTAGCTTGGCATCGTCGCTTTCTTGCTGATGATCTTTTGCGCGAATTCGCGGGCTTCGGCGGCGCGTCCTTGGGATTGCAGGAAGAGGGCGTAGTGATAGTAGGTCTCTGAAATTGTCGAGAGCTTCAACGCCTCGCGGAACATGGCATCGGCTTTTTCGTGCTGGTCGGTCTGGGCGTAGGCCCAGGCTAGCAGTCCCTTGGCGCGATGGAAGTCGTAGTCGGCGTCCATGGTGACGGTGCGTTCGAGATCGGGGACGGCGGCGGTGTAGTCGCCGAGTTCGATTTCGGCGATGGCGCGGCGGTAGAACGGATCGGCGTGATCGGTGCGCGAAGAGATGGCTTTGTCGTAAGCGGCGCGGGCTTGCGCGAACTTTCCGTCATCGAGATAGAGCAGGCCGAGTTCTTCGTAGTTTCCGGCTGAAGGATTGTCGAGCACGATGTGCTCCAGTTGCTGAATTCGGCGGCGCCGCGGGAAGACCTGGAACGAACTACGCAACAGGCCGGCGTCGGGGATGACTTCGACGACGATGTAAGCCAGGGCGCCAATCGGGTGAATCATGATCACCCAGATCCAGAAATAGTCCGGCCTCCGCTTGATGAAGTGGACGAAGGCGACAATCCGCAGCAGAATGCCCCACCACGAAAACGCGTAAAGAAGCATCGATCCCATGAGATGGGGCAGGATAGCACGCGGACACGCGCGAGTTTGAGGACGAAAGTGTCTGGACTGTGGGCGAGATTGCCAGCATCAGATAGCAACTCGTGAGTTTCGAGTCACTACAGTCGATTCCCCAACTTAGTCGAAGATGAACGAATTTTCTCTGCGATCTCTGCGGCTGTTCTCTGCGATCTCTGCGGTTAAGGGCTTCTTGGATTGCTCACCCGAGTCGAAAGCCTCTTACCGCAGAGAACGCAGAGAAATCCGCAGAGGGCGCTGAGAAAGGCAGACCCTGGCCGCACGACTTACTTCGTCATCTGCTGCTTGGCTGGAGGCTGCGTTGTTGCGGGCTGCGCGGCCAGGATGTTTTTTACGGTTGGCGGCAGCTTGTCGGCATTAGCGCAGAGCAGGCTGACTTGCCACATCTCGGAAGTCGAGAGTGTTTTGTCGAAGGCGGGCATGCCGGTCATGCGGATGCCTCCGGAGACTTTCCAGTAGGTTTCGCCGGGTTCGTCGTCGGTGACGCCGGTGCCTTCCATTAATTTTGGCGGCTTGGGGAACATGCCTTTCGCGATGGCGGTGGGTTGCTGGCCGGGCAGGCCGTGGCAGACGGCGCAGTTATCCTTGTAGATTTGCGCCCCGGCGGTGAAGGCGGCTTCGTCGGCGGCGATGGGAACGGACTTTGGCATTTCTTTTTCGAGGCGCGCGTGCAGGGCCTTGCGGGCGAGGGTTCTTTCAAATGGCATTGGCGGCGCGGCGGTGGCGACTGGGGCCGATCCGGAGGAGAAATAGTAGTAGATGGCGGCTGGAATGATGAGCAATCCGAGGATGAGGCCGAGGATGAACTTGCGCATGTGGGCTCCCGGGGATTAGTGAATGAAGATGGTATCAAACGGGCGCGCTGGGCAGACCGTTGCAGTTTGGCTGACGCGACATAGCGGTTAAGCGGGAGATCCTTCGCTACGCCTGAAAAGCGGCTTCGCTCAGGATGACACCGCTACGCAGGAGTATCTAAGTCCCGGCTAATGCTTGACTTCCGCGGCACCCAAAACGGGATTAGACACTTCCGTAACGTCCTGAAGTCATATGCAGTGCATACCTCAGTTTGGCTTGTGCTACCGTTTTCTTTTACTGCCATTTGCACGCTTAAATAAGGTCTTTCGGCAAAAGTGTCTTCTGCGAACCGCAAACCGGGAATCCACGTTGCGTGGACGACGGTCACCTACCGCAGTGTGGCTTTGCTGATCCTCGCCGTGGCGGCGGTGTTGTTTGTTGCCATGCGCGTGGCGTTTCCGCAGTTCACGCAGGCAAGCATCAAGAAGGCCGACGACGTTGCCGGCAAACTGCTCGAGCACGTGGCTGGGATGGCTCCGGCGGCGGGGACGGGAGTTTCGACTGCGCAGCAAGCTCACTTTACCGCGCTCGACGGCACGGTGCGGGTGAAAAAAGGAAACGGCAACAGCTGGGTTCCTGCGGACTACAACATTCCGCTGGAAAAAGGCGACGTCGTGCAAACCGGCTCGGAGGGTATGGCGAAGGTCGTCTTCAACGACGGCACCAGCTACACGGTGAAGCAGGATTCGTTGATCGTGATTGAAGAAAACTCGGCGAACGATCAGCAGCAGACCAACGTCGCCGTGGCAGTGAGCACCGGAACTGTGGATTTGTCGACGGCGACGTACAGTTCGGGATCGAGATCGCAGGTGATTGTGGCAGGAGCAACGGCCTCGCTGGCGCCGGAATCGGCGGCGCAGGTGCATAACGATCCCAAGGCGGACCAGCACGAAATCCTGATGAAAAAAGGAACGGGCGAGGTCACGCGTAATGGCGAGACCGTGAAACTGGCCAACTGGGAAAAAGTTTCGTTCGCGGGGGAACAGTCGCACCTTGAGAAGGCGAAGGAGATCGGGCCGCCGACGCCGATCGCGCCTGCGAATATGGCTCCTTTGTTTTCTGCTGGGGAAGCGTCGAAGGACGTGCAATTTTCCTGGACGCAGATGGCGAATGCAGTTGGTTACCGTCTGCGTATATCCCGCAATCCGTACTTTTCCTCTACACTGGTCGACAAGAAGGTCAACACAGCAGCAGTGACAGTGACGGGACTCGGCGAGGGTGCGTACTACTGGATGGTGCAGTCGTACGACTCGGGCGGGAAAGAGTCGGTGGAAAGCGAGAAGAACCGCTTCACCATTATTTCAAAGGGCAAGGCGACGGACGCGATTGACCTTGAATTAGACCCTTTTGTGCAGCATGGGCACGTGATCGAGATTACCGGGAAGACGCAAACTGGAGCGCGGGTGATGGTGAACGGCAGCGAAGTGCCGATGATAGCTTCAGACGGCGGCTTTCATTACTTTACGCCGCCGCTACCGCCGGGCGAGGCCGTGATTACGGTGACGGCGCAGACGGCGCAGGGTGGGGTGAATACGCAGCAGAAGAAGATCATTATTCAGTGAGAGCAGGTTTCAAAGTGGCAAAGTTTCAAGGTTTCAAAGTTTGTTGAGAGCAGATGCGCTGGCAGTGCCGAGTTTCAACTTCGAAACTTCGAAACTTTGAAACATTGAGCATGGGTTGTGGCTGTTCCCGTAGAATAGGGACATCCATTCAATCTAAATAGAAAGAAGATAACGGGGACGCTCCGGGACGAGCGGGTCCACGAGGACGCGGAAGAAGCGGAATAATCGTCATGTCAACCAACGGATTTCATTCCAACGGGACGCGCAACCACAACCTTCGATCGCTGTTCAGCATTTTCTCCAGCGATCTGGCCATCGATCTCGGGACTGCCAACACGCTTGTTTATGCGCGCGGCAAGGGCATTGTGGTCAACGAGCCCTCGATTGTCGCGATCAACAAGAATACGGGCGAAGTCGAGGCCGTGGGCAAAGAGGCGAAAGAGATGTTGGGCCGCACGCCGGGCAACATCGTCGCCATCAAGCCGATGAAAGACGGCGTAATTGCCGATTTCAAAGTTACCGAGAAGATGTTGAACTACTTCATTCAGAAGGCGCACAACCGCAAGATGCTGGTGCATCCGCGGATCGTGATCGGCGTGCCTTCAGAGATTACGCAGGTGGAAAAGCGCGCGGTTATGGACTCGGCGTATCGCGCGAAGGCGAGCGAAGTGCATCTCGTGGAGCAGGCGATGGTCGCCGCGATCGGCGCTGGATTGCCGATTACTGAGCCGAGCGGAAACATGGTGGTCGACATCGGCGGCGGCACGACCGACATTGCGGTCATCTCTCTTAGCGGCATCGTCTATTCGCGGTCGGTGCGTATGGCCGGCAACCAGATGGACGAAGCCGTGATGAACTATCTGAAGCGCAAATACAACCTGCTGATCGGCGAGCGCACAGCGGAGCAGATCAAGATGGAGATCGGCTCGGCGCATCAGCTCGACAAGCCGATGACCATGGAGATCAAGGGCCGCAACCTGATTGAAGGTGTGCCGAAGACGATCACGGTGGATGATGGCGAAATTCGCGAGGCACTGAGCGAGTGCGTATCGACGATCATGAATGCGATTCGCGTGGCGCTGGAGCGGACGCCGCCTGAGCTTTCGGCTGACATCAGCGACCGCGGCATTGTGCTGACCGGCGGCGGAGCGCTCTTGAAGAATCTCGATAAGCGTATTCGCGAAGAAACCGGTCTGCCGGTTTCGATTGCAGACGATCCGCTGTGCAGCGTGGTGCTGGGCACGGGCAAGATGCTTTCGGACTTCAAGTTGCTGAGGAAGATCTCGATCGAATAGTTGCGAGTACCGAGTACCGAGTAGCGAGAAAAGCTCGGTACTCGCTACTCGGTACTCGGTACTGTCTATGGATGTGTTCGGCCGCTACAAGAATCTCATCATCCTGGTGGGAGTTCTGTTTCTCCAGTTGCTCGGCTTGGCCATGCAGGTCAAGCGCAGCACCACGGAGACGCAGGACACGCGGCTGATACGCATTTGGGCCGTTGGCGCCATCACTCCCTTTGAACGCGCGCTGGTGTGGATGCAAAGCGGCACCGGCAATATCTGGCACAACTATTTCTACCTGCGCGGCGTGCGGGCGGAGAATCGCCAGCTCAAAGAGCAGATCGAACACATGCGGCTGGAGCAGGTGCGGCTGAGCGAGGATGCGACACAGGCGCGGCGGCTGCAGACCCTGCTGGCCTTCAAGGAACAATACATCGCAAAGACTGTGGCCGCCCAAGTGATCGGATCGAGCGGCAGCGACCTGTCACGCGTGATCTACATCGATAAGGGTGAGAATGCGGGATTGAAGCGCGACATGGCGGTGATTACTGCAGATGGAATTGTGGGGAAGATTCTGACGGTTTATCCCAATGTGTCGCAGGTTCTGCTCATCAGCGATCAGTCGAGCGGGGTGGGCGCGATTCTGGAGAAGTCGCGGCTGCAGGGTGTGCTGCGCGGAACTCCGTCGGGCGAGATTGTGCTGGAGCGGGTGATGAGCGATGAAACCGTGCCAGCCGGCGAAACGCTTCTGACCAGCGGCGGGGATCAGATATTTCCCAAAGGCCTGCCGGTTGGGACGGTATCGCACGTGGGGCTCGGGAAAGAACTCTTTCTCGAGATCAAGGTGAAGCCGGCAGCTGATCTAAGCAAGCTGGAAGAAGTGCTGGTGCTGGTGGAGAAGCGCGAACGGGATGCGGTTGCCGACGATACCCATACGCGCGCAGCGGACATTCTGGCGCAACGATTGCCTTCGGTGCCGGAGAAGCCGGCGGATGCCAAGCCCGGGGAAGTAAAACCGGCGGACGCTAAATCGGTTGGCGGAGTGGCCGCGGGTGCGACGACGGGAACTCCGGGTGTGAAGCCTTCTACTCAGCCGAAGCTAGGGCCGCCAAAAAATGACGCTACAACCCAAAGCGCTGCTTCGAAGCCCACGACTATCGTGGGAAGTCCCGCTGCTCCCACTCCGGGCCAAGTCAAGCCGACGAGCCTGAATCCCGCCGCACCGAGCCACATAACCCCAGCGACGGGATCGATCACTGAGATTCCGCCGAAGCGGGTGTCGCAAAACAAGGCTGGCACTTCGAATCCTGCGGAACCCAACGCGACCAAGCCCGCGCCGGTAAGGCAAAACACCGCGAACCAGAATTCGACGAAGCCGTCTACGCCGAGCGCGCCTCCCGATGGGAGCGGCCCACAATAGCGTGCCGATCACCTATACATCGGGGGAGCAGGTTGAGGTCTACCGGTTCAGTATTCCGGTGACGATTGGCGTGCCATTACTGGCGTTGTTTATCCAGGCGTTTGTGCCGCTGCGGTTTCCGCGATTTGCGGTGTACGTGGACTTGCCGCTGCTGGTGACGATCTTCTTCGCCATGGCGCGGCGAAACCCGATTTCCGGCCTGCTTACGGGCGCGGCCGTCGGCCTGGCGCAGGACATGCTGGGCCACAATCCTATCGGAATCTATGGCATCGCGAAGACCGTGGTTGGCTACGGAGCTTCGTCTTTGGGCGTGAAACTCGACGTGGAGAACGCCGGCGCGCGTTTTCTAGTCACGCTTGGATTTTATCTGGTGCATTCGGCAGTGTATTTCACCGTGGCCCGTGGCATGGTGAATATGACGCAGCACTGGGACTGGCTGAGCGGCATCCTCGCGGGGCTGATGAATGCGATTCTGGGCGTGATGCTGTACTTCTTATTGGATAAGTTTAAACAGAGAACCTAGTCCCGAGTCCTGAGTCCTGAGTCGCGAGTCCTGGGCTCCTAGCTTCGAACTGAGTACTGTAGTGACCTTCGTGCTTCCAACCCACTGTGTAGCCCTTTTCGAGCGTTACAATAGAGAGACCCGACGCATCCCAACCGTCAGTTAAATCCAGCCGCTCCACGTGTTTTAGCTCGCGACTCGGGGCTCGGGACTCGCAACTGACTTATGTTTGGCCGTGACGAAAAAGTCTCCGCGATTCGGCTGACGGCGGCGCAGTATGCCATCGTCGGCATCTTCCTGATTCTCGCTTACGGATTGTGGCGGCTGCAGGTGATGCAGAGCGATTATTACTCGCTGGCAGCCGAAAAAAATCGTATTCGCAACGTGCCAGTGCTGGCGCCGCGCGGCAAAATTCTCGACCGCTATGGGCGCACGATTGTCGACAACTATCCTTCGTTTTCTGCGCTGCTGCTGCGCGACTCCTCGCGCGACCTAGCAGCCGATGCCGACCTGATCGGGCAGGGTCTGCATATGGACCCGAAAGACGTGCGGGCCCGCATCCGGCGCTTTGCCTCGATGCCGCAGTACCAACCGATTTTCCTGAAAGAAGATATCACTCCTGACGAACTGCAGTTCATCGAAGCCCACCGCAACGAACTGCCGGAACTCGACACGATCATGGCGCACCGGCGGCTTTATCCGCGCAACGGATTCATGGCGCATTTGATCGGTTATGTCGGCGAAGTCAGCGAAGACATGCTGAACCAGCCGCAGTTCGAGCTTTATAGCGCGGGCGATGTGGTCGGAATTTCGGGAGTGGAGCGGCAGTACAACAATCTGTTGATGGGCACGAATGGCTCGCGACAGGCACTGGTCGACAGCCATGGGCGCGAGGTTGGCAGGCTCGGTGAGACGGAAGCGATTCCGGGCAGGCCGCTGCGCCTGACAGTAGACATTGATCTGCAGATTGCCGCCGAAGAGGCTCTAGCCGGGAAGAACGGAGCGATCGTCGCGATGGATCCGCACACGGGCGAAATTCTCGCCATGGTGAGCGGGCCGAGCTTTGATCCCAATGATTTTTCGGTGCACGTCTCGCGCGATGAGTGGAACAAGCTGGTTACCGATCCCGACAAGCCGCTGTTGAACAAGGCGATTCAGGCGCAACTGGCGCCAGGGTCGACTTTCAAGATCATCATGTCCATGGCGGGTTGGCAGGAAGGCATAGCGCAGGACTTGCACGTGAATTGCGCCGGCAGCGCCGAGTTTTACGGGCGCCGCTTCGGATGCTGGGTGAAGGGCGGGCATGGGCCGGTCACGCTGGAGAAGGCGATTTATCAATCGTGCGATGTGTTCTTTTACACGCTGGCCAACAAACTGGGGATTGAAAAGATCGCGAAGTACGCTACGGATTTGGGCCTCGGACAAAAAACCGGCATCGATCTTCCGAACGAGGTCAGCGGCGTAATGCCATCGGAAGAGTGGAAGATCAGGAACTTCAAGCAGAAGTGGTTTGCCGGCGAAACGATTTCGGTGGGCATCGGTCAGGGTGCGATTGCGATCACGCCGGTGCAATTGCTGCGGGCGATCAGCGCGATTTCGATGGGCGGGAAGATGGTCGTGCCGCATGTGATCAATCCAACGGATATGCCGCCCGGGTACGTGGAGGCCAGCCATCTGACGGAAGTGAAGAACGTCGCCTTTGATTCGAACGGCTGGACTCTCATTACTGACGCCATGGGACGTGTGCTGCTGCCCGAAGGCACTGCGCCCTCGGCGCATGTGCCGGGAATCGATATAGCGGGAAAGACCGGGTCGGCGCAGGTTGTTTCGCTAGCTCTGAGAGCCAAGGCAAAGAATCAGGACGAATTTGCCCAGAACGGATGGTTTGTGGGGTTCACGCCGCGGCGGAATCCGGACATTGTGGTTTGCGTGTTATTCCAAGGCGGCGAACATGGAAGGTTGGCGGCACGGCTTGCCACGCAGGTGATCAAGGCCTACGTGGAGAAGCAGAAGCGGACTCCGCAGAAAATGGTGCAGAAGCCTGCCGGGACCGTGGATGTGGGTGGACTATGGAACGCGCCGGATTCGGATCGCAATAGTCGCGACAAGTTGGAAGGTGGGCGGTTTGAGGTGGATTTACCGAAGCGGCCTCCGGTGTTGGCGACTGCGGCGCCGGGGATGAATTAGTGGCGATTACCCAGAGGCCGCATTTTAGCTGAGTACTGGGTATGGGTACTGCGTACTGATTACTGATTTTCAATGGCACGTTACGTCTCATTTCGCGATTTTGATTGGGTCCTGCTGATCTTTGTCTTGCTGATCTGCGGGCTCGGGGTCATGGAGATTCACAGCGCCACTGTGCACACCAAGTTTGCCGGGTCGCATGTGAAGCAGGTGTACTGGATCATCGGCGGCGTGGGAGCGATGTTCCTCATGAGCCTGGTGAACTACCAGGCGCTGCTCGAGAAGGTTCACTGGTTTTACGTTGCGGCCGTCGCGTCGCTCATGGCTGTGCTGGTGTTCGGTACCAAGGCGCTGGGCGCGCGGCGCTGGATCAAGATGCCCGGTGGGAATCACTTCCAGCCCTCGGAATGGGTGAAGCTGATTCTGATTCTGGCGGTTGCGAAGTATTTTGCCGACATGCGGCAGCGGGAACTCACTTGGCCGGATTTCTTAAAGGCTGGGGCAATTGTCGGCATCCCGATGTTGATGGTCCTTAAGCAGCCTGACCTTGGAACAGCCCTGACGTATCTGCCGATTGCCGCGATGGGCATGTTCTTGGGCGGGTTGCAGTGGAGGCAGGGGCTGACAGTGGTGTTGCTGGCCGTGGTGGGAGTAGGCGTCGCGTTTTACGTTCCGCAGGTTCATATTTTGAAGTCGTATCAGAAGCAGCGGCTGACCAGCTATCAGGACCCGGACTCAGATCCACAGGGATCGGGGTATCAAGTTAAGCAATCCATGATTGCGGTCGGCTCGGGTGGTCTTTGGGGCGGAAAAGGCTCGCAAACACATGGGGCTTTTCTGCCGATTCCGCAGACGGACTTCATTTTCGCCGCGTTTTCCGAGGAGCATGGATTCGTAGGCGCACTGGGGGTTCTGCTGCTATACTTCATTGTGCTGATGCGTTTGACCCAGAACGCGCAGACGGCGCCCGACCGCGCTGGCACGTTCGTGGTGATGGGTGTGGTAGCTGTGCTTAGCTTCCATATCCTGGTCAATGTCGGCATGGTGGTTGGTTTTATGCCGGTCACCGGAATACCCCTGCCGTTAATGAGTTATGGTGGGTCTTCTGTTTTGTTTATGTTCCTGGCGCTGGGGATGGTAATGAATGTTCGTATGCGCCGTTTCGTGAACTAGCCGGGGCGAACAGGGTTCGTCGGCAGAGCGAAGAGGGATCAGAAACGGGGAAGACGGCAGGATGCAGTTTGCTGCGTCTGGTTCGGTTAAGAATCTACGCGCAGCCCCAAAAATATCGATCGCCCTCGCGTGAAGAGGGCATTTCACCGGCCGCATTAAGCGAGTGCAGTCAAAGGCCGGGCAGGATTTGAGCAGCAGTTTTTGCAGCCGGGCAGGGAACGGCCCCCCGACCGAATCATCGGTCTGAGAGTGCGGTCACAAACCCCGGCGAAAGTTAAAGCGATACGTGCAAAAGATTCCCAAGCTTGCGCAACGGATTCGAGTAAGAAAAGAACGAGCGGTTCTTGCTTGCTCCTTCCCGTCCCCAATCGGGCTACATCGCCACGCTCAATCCTCCCCTTCTTTTTCCTTGCCTCGGTCGTTGCCGGTGAACCCCGCCTGATTCCTCGATGAATCGAGGCGGGACCGGAGTGTTCGATGAACAAGGAACTTTTTGTGTCATCCACCCCCCACGAAACCAAAGTGGGCCTGGTGGAGGACGACCTGCTCGCGGAAGTCTACCTCGAGCGCGAAAATGAATACACACTAGCGGGATCCATCTACAAGGGGCGCGTCACCCGCGTGCTGCCGGGCATGCAGTCGGCATTTGTCGACATTGGCCTGGAGCGCGATGCGTTTCTCTACGTCTCCGACTTCATGGAGTTGGAGGAGCATGACGACGATCTGACCGACGTTGTCCCGGCCAATCGGGGCGTGCAGGACTTGCGGCCTCAACCGGTGAGGGCGGAGGGCTCGCCAGTCGAAGCAGACACTGCCGCGATTAATGATGAGGGGCAAGGCGAAACCTCCGAGGAGACGGGGGCTTTTTCAGCTGATGCTGGGGAACAAGCGCCGCAAGCCATGGCTGCTGCGGCACCGGAGTCGACAAATGGCGCGGACCGCGACCGGGGAAATTGGCGCGGACGCCGTCGCCGCCGGGGTGGACGCCGCGACGGCCGCGAAGGAAGAGATGGGCGGGAGAGCCGTGATCGCGGCTCGGAGTCTCGTTACTCGCGCGGGCCGGAAAGCTCAACGGCGCGGACCCAGGACTTCACGAGATCTCAGCCATCGGGCCCGCCGCCGGGATATACCCCGATTCTTTTGCCGGGCGAGTCGCTTTCGAAATATCGCCGGACGCAGCCGTCTGGCTTCGAGCCCACAGCCACTCCTTCCTATGTGGAAGACGAAACGGCGAAGGCGCCTCTCGACGATGTGGCTCCCGTGAATTCGGCGTTTCCGGATGATGAGCCCATGTTTGCGGCAGCCGAATCAGTGGCCGAGCCTCTGCATGAGGAGCACGACCATACTCACGCCGGAACTTATGAGCCGGCAGAGTCTGCTTCAACCACTGCCGATTGGAACCAGGAGTTCCGCCGAGCGCAAGATGCGCCTCCCGTTGCTGCATGGGAACCTGAGGCAACTTCGGTTGAAACGAGCCAGGCAGATGGCGGCCAGGACATCGAAGAGCACGAGGTCGATGAAGAGTCTCAGGCAGAGCCGCATTCTTTTGAAGCGGAGCATTCTCCTGCGCACATCTCGATAAAAGAAGAGCAAATTCCGGTGTTTGCCGCTCCCGGTACGATGGAAGAAGAGACCATCGAAGAGGAAGAGGCGGACACGATTCGCTACGAGTCGTCCTCGGATGAGGGCTACGAGGAGTTTGAAGAAGAGACGCAATCGGCAGGTCCCGCTCATCTGAACGGAGACGCGCGCGAAACGGTTGCGGAGATTCATCAGTCATCGATGGTGGAATCGGGAACAGGCGACTCAGGCGAGGCGCACGCGCCTGAAGCAGCCGCGGCCGAGGATGACAGCGAAGAACTGGAATTGGAAGAAGCCCAGGCCGAAGCCGAGGCGATGCTTGACGCAGAAGCGCGCGGAAACGGCATTGTGGACGCGCGCGCTGAAGTGCGTGGCCCATCCGGGACGGCGGGCTACACCCAGCGTACGCAGCGCTCAGGACGTCCAGGATATGAACGCCGTGATCGACGCCGGGGCGGAGGCGCACGCCGTTTCCGCCGCCGTGAATCGGCGCCGGTTCCCTTGATCAGCGACCTGCTGAAAGAAGGGCAGGAGATTCTGGTCCAGATTGCGAAGGAACCCATCGGCAAGAAAGGCGCGCGTATCACCAGCCACATCGCGCTGCCGGGGCGGTTCCTGGTCTATATGCCGACGGTGAATCACACCGGTGTGTCGCGCAAGATTTCCTCCGAAGAAGAGCGGCAACGGCTGAAGCGGATCATCTTGAGCGAGCGCGAAAACGGCCACGGCGGATTCATCGTTCGCACAGCTGCTCAAAGCGCGAGCGAGGACGAACTGCGCGCCGACATCCGCTTCCTGAAGGGGTTGTGGCAGGACATCAAGAATCGGGCAGAAAGCTCCAAACCCCCGGCCTTGATCTATCACGATCTCAACGTGGTCGAGCGCGTACTGCGCGATCAGGTTACGTCCGATTTCAACGTGATCTGGGTCGACACCGAGCCCGAGTACGAGCGCGTGCTGCGCTTCTTCAACCGCTTCCAGCCTGCGCTGGTGAAGCGCGTCAAACTCTATACGAAAGAGACGCCGCTGTTCGAGCAATTCGGCCTGGCCGAAGAGATGAACAAGGCGCTCAAGTCGAAGGTGTGGCTGAAGAGCGGCGGCTACATCGTCATCAACCAGACCGAAGCTCTGGTCGCCATCGACATCAATACCGGCAAATATGTCGGCAAGACCGCGCGGCTGGAAGACACGATCGTGAAGACCAACATCGACGCGGTCAAAGAAATCGTTCGTCAGGTCCGTTTGCGCGACCTGGGCGGCATCATCATCATCGACTTCATCGATATGGATGAGCGCCGTAACCGCCAGCGCGTGATGCAGGCGCTGGAAGAGGAACTCAGGCATGACCGCGCGCCGTCAAAGACGCTGCAGTTCAATGACTTCGGACTGGTCGCGATTACCCGCAAGCGCGTGAAGCAATCGCTCGAACGGACGATCGGCGCACCCTGCCCGTATTGCCAGTCGACCGGTTACGTGAAATCGGTGAACACGGTATGTAACGAAATCTATGTCGAGATGCGGAAAATCGCCAAACACCTGGAGCATGAAGACGTAATGCTGCGAGTGCATCCGGACGTAGCCAAGGAGCTGAAAGCAGGCAATGCGCGGCTGCTGAACGAGATGGAGGAACTTACGAAGCGAACCATTATCGTGAAGAGCGATCCGGCCGTGCATCAGGAGCAGTTCGATATTAACTAGCTGCGAGACGTGAGTCCTGAGCCGCGAGTAAAACCGAAGACGGGCGAGAAATCGCCAGGTACAGTGTTTCCAAGTCTACCTCACAAGACTGCTGTGACGCCGCCGCGCTTCGAGTCACATCCTCAAATTGTTGCAGTTCGAGAGGAAAAGTGTGGATCCAATGGGAGAGCCGATCACTTTGGACTACCAGGCGCGGAATATTTCCAGTCTCGAGAATGGAATCTGAAGGAGTTTGTAGATACTGTGAGCAAGTTGCTAGGGCTGGTCGCGCACTTTATCGCAAGTGCATCTTCAAAAACCCGGTCGCATATTTCGACCAATCCTCGTATGAAATCATGTGTCCGCCACCAGCGTTCAATACAAATTGATTTGAGTAGCCGTTTTGTTCGATAGCTTTAGCGAAAGTTGCGCTCTGGTTGTGATCCACGATCGGGTCTTTTGCGCCCGCAATGACCAAAATTGGCGATTTGAAGTTTTGGGCATTCTCTAGCGCTGAACGATATCTCGAAGCCGTATCGATACCGCCATCTTGTGCGACACTCTCGTCAATATATTTGATCACGCTTGGCTCTAATTGCCATTCCGCGGTGTGCCATTTCAAATACATGTCTTTAAATTCGTAAACGCCAGAAATTAAGATCATCGCCGCCAACGATTCCTTATCAGCAATCATCGCGGAAGTAATGGCACCGCAACTAATCCCGGAAACAGCAATATTTTTCGGATCTACATCGGGCCTTGTCCGTAGGTAGCGCACAACTGATTGCAAAGCGACTTGGGAATCCCTTCCGCAAAAATCTCTTTTTCCCGAAGAGTGTCCGTACCCTGGCATGGAAGTGGCGACAGCAAAGTAACCCAAGTCCGAGGTCATTTGTAACAGACCTCCATCGACCATGTTGATCGCACCTGGATGGGTATCACCCTGAACACCGTGAATGTAGATGATTGCTGGATACAGTTTGTTGGCCTGTACATGTGATGGGGCGGTCCAATAAAGCTCGACCTTCTCTTTGGTCGCCCCGATCCTTTCTATGAGTTCTTGGTGCGCGGTGAAATTGCTCTCACTAGCAGCCGACAAGATTGGAAAAGTAAATACGATCGCAGCTGCAAAAACCCAGGGTTTCATCATTAGTTGATAATTTATGTTTTCGACAATGGAATGACAAGGGCAGTGACCTACTGGGATGGAGCGCGGCGGGCCGGTATCGCCACAAAACCTAGAACGACTGCGAGAATCGGGCCTCCAGAAACTCACCAAGCTTCAAGGTCGCTTTGAATTGCGGAACCGGCTCCAGTTCCTTGAATGCCGAGGTGAACGCGTTCGAAAGACTCCAGATCGTTCGCGATCGAAACTCTTCGTACTTGGGTTCGAAGTAAAGCTCATGCACAGTGCGAGCCAGATGTTTCGGAGCGTCCAGCTTGCCTTCCACGAAAGCTTCGTAGATCACAACCTTGGCGGTGACATCGGTTAGCTCACGCCTTTGCCAGCCTTCCGTTGGAAGAGAAGTGAAAAAGCAACCAAGTGCAGTGATCGGACGCTAGCTGACGTGGGCGAGTGTCTTCACGGCGAGATCGGCCTGCGTGCGGAGTTTCCGAGCAGATTCGTGAACGGCCTGGCCCGCGGGGCCGGCGCCGCCCTGTTCGGCTATGCGCGCAATGGCTCCGGCGTCTTCTGTGGATGTACTGGCCATATCCAACAGCACGACGACGGCATCGGCGTGGAGCTTCCATACCGACGACATTTTCTGGCTGCGCTTCAATTCTTCTAATTCGGTGCTGATCCGGGCGGATAGAGAGACCAGGCGAATCAGTATGCGGGCAATGTCGGCGCGCGGAGTTTTTTCCTCAAGATACGACGCGCCGTAGGCGTCCGCCTCCGGCACAGTCAGCGTCAGGTTGAAGAAACGCATCGGTACGACTTGCCGATATTTGGGATCGGCCACACGCACGAAAACGCGAATGGATTCTTCGACGCGGCGAAGTTTGCCTTCTTCGGCTGAAATCTGCTGCGCGGTGACAGTCGGCGGCTGAAACACCGGCGTTGGAGGCGGCGTTTTTGTCGTAGCTTTTGCCGCCTTGGGGGCGGCGGCAGCACCGCTGGAACTCCGCGATAGTTGTGTGGAGGGCGTGAGCAGCGAGCGCCGGATGGGCGGCCGCCGGTCGAGTTCCTTTTTCAATTTTGATACGCGACGAAATTTTTCCTGCGTGCTGCCGTAGTCGGCTTGCAGCATCTGCCTCTCTTCGATCGCGGCGACGTGCTCGACCGTCACTTCCACGCCATCCACCGTGGTGAGGATTGTTCCCCCCATTTCTTCGAGGGCCTGGCCGAATGTCTTGATTTCATTGAGGGCCTTCGTGAACAACTCGTCGAATTTCTTGCCGAAGGTGGCGTTGTATGCCGAGACCGTCGCCAGCACGCCTGGATGATAGAAGGAAGAATCGAGCCATTGCTTGAGCTCGCGCACACGGCCGATGATGCCGGAATCGATCAGCGCGTTGAAGTCGCGAAAGCGGGAAATTTCTTCGCGCAAAGGGTCGAATCGTCGTAGCAATTGCACGTGTTCTTCGGGAAGAGACGGCACATCGGAGTCGGCAAGGATTTCGATCAGCGCAATTTCAAATGGCGAGAGCGGAAGTGCGCCATCGAGGCCGTATCCGCTCTGCTCCCATTGACCGGGCACGCGCGGGTGGCGGTAGAGAAATGTTGCGATCAGGTCGGTCTTGTCGCGGTTCTCGTCGCTCGGTTCACGGCGGCGGACAAAGTAGCGCAGCAAAGCCTCAGCAACTTCAGAGTCGGTGTCAGGAGTCAGCGCCTGGCGCAGCATGGCGGGTGTGATCGCCATGTCGAGCAGGTGCAGCCAGCGATACATGCGCGTAAGGGTGTTAGGAAGTTCCCGCTCGGAGTGGCGCAGCGCATCTTCATCGAGGTCGCTGGGAACCGGCACTGGTCCACCCAGAGCGTCGGACATGAGCTTCTGATAGAAGCCCTGCACCGTCGCCAGAATGGCTAGCTCAAACCGAAGATCTTCGGCCAAATTTCCCCCGGGGGACAAGATGTCTCGCTAAAACTTTACTAATGTCTAAGTAAAGGGGGAAGGTTACTTTCGGTACCGACGGCGCTCGAGGCGTGTGAGGAGCGCGGAAAGAGAACTCGCACCGAAGGTCTATGACCTTTCGCGGCGAGGCAGCATCGCCTCAGAAAACGACGGTCTTGTTTCCGTAAACGAGCACGCGGTTCTCCACATGCCAGCGCACGGCGCGCGACAGGACGACTTTCTCGAGGTCGCGGCCTTTGCGGATGAGGTCGTCGACAGTGTCGCGGTGGGAGACGCGCACGACGTCCTGCTCGATGATTGGGCCGTCGTCGAGGACTTCGGTGACGTAGTGGCTGGTGGCGCCGATGATCTTTACGCCGCGCTCAAATGCCTGGTGATAGGGCCGTGCGCCGACAAACGCGGGCAGAAATGAGTGGTGAATGTTGATGATCCGCTGCGGATAACGGTTAACGAAGTCGTTCGAGAGAATCTGCATATAGCGCGCGAGTACCATGAAGTCCGGCTTGTGTTCCGCGATAAGGGAATGGATGCGGGTTTCGGCCTCCGTTTTATTTTCCTTGCTGACCGAGATCACGGTGTAAGGAATTTTGTAAAAGTCGGCAATGGCCTTGTTGTCGGGATGATTGGAAATGATCAGCGGAATGTCGCAGGCAAGCTCTCCGCTTTTGTGGCGGTAAAGGAGGTCGACCAGGCAGTGGTCGTACTTGGAGACGAAGATGATCATGCGCGGACGTTGCGAAGACTGTGCCAGGCGCCACTTCATAGCGAATGAATCGGCGACCGGAGAAAAGTGCTTGCCGAACTCGGCGAGCGGAATATCAAAATCTTTGGGGTCAAACTCGACACGCATCAGGAATAGGCCGGTCTCTTCGTCGGCGTGCTCATCGGCGTGAAGGATGTTGCCTCCGTGGCGGAAGACGAAGTCCGCGATGGTCGCTACTTCGCCCTTGCGGTCGGGGCAGGAGATGAGCAGGATGGCGGAGGGTTTCATGAGGGGCAATCAGCGGCGGGGTTTGTTGTCTGTCGGGATTGCGTGCCCCTCAGAGAGTTCGTGAGCGGCGTATATCGACCGCAACTCGCACCCGTAGGATGTTGTGATTTCCAAGCCCGACAATCCTTTCTGAGCGGCCCGCACTTTCCAACCGGCTAACACAAGTCTCTCTTTGACTTGCTCGCTGTACTCATACGCCTGGCATAGAAAAGATTCATCAATCTGCTCCGGGGTTAACAAGTTCAATTCGAAAATGATATTTCCTAATCTAAAGTTATCGGCTCTCAGGGCCTCGACATTGCGCAATACAAAAGTAAAAGCTTGGCCGTCGACAGTTCTCAGAAAAATACGAGCGTCCGAGTCGGAGGCGAAAAGTCCATCCAAATACCCGTCGTGAAAATCAGGCAGATTGCCCATAAATTACTTCTGCGTGAAACGAATCGCCACTCTACTTCTTCAGCTCTTTCACAATCTCCCGCGCCGCATTCGCTCCCGATCCTCCCGTCAGTCCTGCCCCGGGATGCGTCCCGCTGCCGCACAAATACAAATTCTCGATCGGCGTCTTATACCGCGCCCAGTCCAGCAGCGGACGCATAGTGAAGAACTGATCGAGCGCGAGTTCCCCGTGGAAAATTTGTCCGCCGGTCAGGCCGTACTTCTCTTCGAGATCGTGCGGCGTGATGATCTGGTGCGTCAGGATCAGCTCCGGCAGATTCGGAGCGTATTGCGCCAGCGTCTGTACAACGGTTTGTCCGAGCGCGCGGCGCTGCTGTTCCCAGTCGCCCTTGAGCTTGTATGGCGCGTATTGCATGTAGATCGACATCACATGCTTGCCATCCGGCGCGAGCGTGGGATCGGTGAGCGACGGAATCGTCGCTTCGAGATAAGGCTGTTTCGAGAATTGTCCGTATTTCGATTCGTCGAAAGCGCGCTCTAAGTAGTCAATCTCATGGCCGATGTGGATTCGGCCCTTGAGAGCTGTGGTGGCGCCATTTTTCAGCGCGGTGAATTGCGGCAATCCGGAAAGCGCGAGATTTACTTTGGCGACCGTGCCGTTGCCACGATAGTTTTGCAGCTTCTGCACGAAGTCGGGCGAGAGGTGCGTGGGATCGGTGAGCTTGAGCAGCGTGCGCTTGGGATCGGCGTTTGAGATGACGGCTTTAGCATGAATCTCTTCGCCAGTTGAGAGAATGACGCCGGTCGCAGCGCCGTTCTGGACGCGAATTTCGATCACTTGCGCACCCGTGCGGATTTCGGCTCCGGCCGCTTTGGCAGCGGACGCCATCGCTTGGGTTAGCGCACCGATCCCGCCTGCGGCGAAAGTTGCCGAGCCGACGGGATGCGGATCAGCGGCGGCACGAATCAAGAGCACGAGGGCGCTTCCTGCCGACCACGGTCCGAGGAAAGTTCCGAAGATGCCGCGAGAGGCGATGACGGCGCGCAGCAGTTCCGTCTCGAAGTATTCCGCAGCGAAGTCGGCCACGGCCATGGGCCCCCAACGCAACAGGCGGAACATGTCTTTCTTGCCGAGCTTGCGGATGGCGCGGCCGGTCTTGAGCATGCTCCAAAGATCGCCGCGCGACGGATTGTCGATGTCGGGCGGCGTGGTCGCGAGCGCCTCGGCAATGACCTTGCCAATTTTTCCGAGTGATTGCTCGACCTCCGCATATTTGCCGGCGTCTTTCTGCGAGAAGGCAGCGATTTCCTCCTTGGATTTCGCCGTGTCCTGATAGAGAGTGAGCGCGCGGCCGTCGGGTGAAAGTGCGGCGACGCACGACACGGGAGTGATTGTTCGCAAGCCGTGCTGCTCGAGTTGCATGTCGCGCAGAACGTCAGCCCGGATGGGACCGGCGGAGTGCGCGAGCGTGGAGCAGCGAAAGCCGGGGTGAATTTCGTCTGTAATCGCTGCACCGCCGACCTGCGCGTTGCGCTCGAGCACGAGCGGTTTGTATCCGGCCTTGGCGAGATAGAAGGCAGTGACAAGGCCATTGTGGCCTCCGCCAATGATGACGACGTCGCGAGAGTTTCCGTTGTTCGTCGCCATGGCTATGCCGCTCCTTTCACGTCTTTCAAAATCTCCAGCGCGGCCAGTCGGCCATTCGCACCCATGATGCCGCCGCCGGGATGCGTTGCCGATCCGCACATGTAGAGATTCTTGATCGGCGTGCGGTATTGCGCCCATCCGGGAACAGGACGCAGGAAGAAAAGTTGCTCGAGCGAAAGTTCGCCCTGGAATATGTTGCCTTCGCTCAGTCCCCACTCGCGTTCAAGATCGAGCGGCGTGACCACCATTTTGTCGATGATGATGTCGCGAATATTCGGTGCGTATTCGGCGATCGTATCGATCACCGTGTTGCCGAATTTTTCCTTCTCGGTGTCCCAGTGCAGGCCGGGAGCAAGTTTGTACGGAGCGTACTGCACGAAACACGACATTACATGCTTGCCCGGCGGCGCGACCGATGGATCCGTAAGCGACGGAATCACCATGTCGATATAAGGGCGCTTCGAGAAATGCCCATACTTCGCGTCGTCGTAAGCGCGCTCCATGTATTCGACGGTAGGAGAGATCGAAATCGCGCCGCGCAGATGTGCGCCGGGACCAGGAATAGCTTTGAAGTTTGGCAGGGCATCAAGCGCGAGATTTACTTTGCCGGACGATCCGCGATACTTATAGCGGTTGACTTCTTCCAGAAAATCTCCGGGCAGATGCTGCGCTTCGATGAATTTCGTAAACGTCAGCCGCGGATCGACGCTCGACGAAATCACGTCGGCATAAATCTCGTCGCCGTTCGCGAGGACGACGCCTTTGGCCTTGCCGTCCTTCACGATGATCTGTGATATCGCGGCCTCGGTGCGAATTTCCACTCCGGCTTCGCGTGCCGCGTCGGCGATTGCATTGGAAATCGCGCCGGTGCCGCCACGCGCGAATCCCCAGGCGCGAAACGCGCCGTCGATTTCTCCCATGTAGTGGTGGAGCAGAACGTAGGCCGTGCCGGGCGAGCGGACGCCGAGAAACGTTCCGATGATTCCCGACGCGGACATCGTCGCTTTGAGCACGTCGGTCTCGAACCATTGATCGAGAAAATCAATCGCGCTCATGGTCATGAGCTGGACCTGATTGTATTTGTCGTAGCTCGACATGCCCTGGAAGCGCTTTCCAATAAATAGCAGCTTCATCAGCTCGCGCGGATTCAGCGTGGTCGGGTCCGGCGGCACCATGCTGAGGATGGGCTTGACGAAGCGGCACATGGCCTGCATCGCTTTGCCGAATTCGTCGTAGGCTTCGGCGTCGACGCGCGAGTGGCGAGCGATCTCGCGGTGGGTCTTGCCGTGATCGTTCACGCGCCAGAGATAATCGCCGCTCGGCATCGGTGTGAACGTGCCGTCGAGGGGAAGAATCTCTAGTCCGTGCCGCGGCAGGTCGAGGTCGCGGATGATCTCGGGGCGCAGCAGCGAGACTACATACGAGCAGACAGAGAATTTGAATCCGGGAACAATTTCTTCGGTGCAGGCAGCCCCGCCGAGCACGTAGCGGCGCTCGAGGACGAGCACTTTCTTGCCGGCACGTTGCAGGTAGGCGGCGTTCACAAGGCCGTTGTGGCCTCCGCCGATCACGATTACGTCGTATGAGTTGGACATAAGCTTCTGGCTCCTAGCGACTAGCCGCTAGCTTCTCAAATGCGATTTCAGGAAACGCCATGATACCCGCGTAGAAGAATACTGGCGCGGGAAAAGATCAGAGGCCGCTGGGAAGGACGGTCCAGCTGCGAAGAATGTTGCACAGCGATGGAAGAATGGCGCGCATGGTCAAGCGTAAATCTTCGACCGCCATTCTAGCGGGTATGTCCATTTTTGTCTGCCTAATTGCGACAGAAATTAGAAGAAACTCAGCTCAACCGCCCTTTACAACGGCTAACAAAAGCTTCGGAAATAGGGTAGAGTTGCAGTGCCTATGGCCCGTACTCGCCAGGAATGGTCGTCACTGAGCCCGCTGATCTGGCTGGCCGGCGTCGTCCTGTTTCTATACTTTGCGCGGGCTATTCTCATTCCTCTTGCGCTCGCCCTCACTCTGAATTTCTTGCTCACGCCGCTCGTGGTGTGGCTGCAGCGTCTGCACCTTCGCCGCGTGCTGGCGGTCGCCGTTGTGATGCTGGTTTCCAGCGCATTCGTGGGTGGCCTGGGATGGATTGTGGCCGGTCAAGTCTTGCAGGTGGCGAGCGACCTGCCAAAGTATCGCGAGAACATTCGCCAGAAGCTTGACTCGCTTCACCTGCCGCCGGAGAGTGCTCTTGGCCGCGCTGCCGAGAGCGTGAAAGAAATCGACATGGATTTCTCGCCGGCACCGGCAGGGAATGCTCTAAATACACTGCAGCCGGGTGCGAAATCGCCCCCGAGTCAGACCCAGCCCGCTGTGCCGGTACAGGTGGTTACGCCGCCTGCCACCGGACTGAAATATCTCAGCGAGATGCTGAAGCCGTTGTTGCAGCCCCTGGGAACTGCAGGCATGGTCGTGATTTTCACGATCTTCATCCTGATCAAGCAGGAAGATCTGCGGGATCGATTCTTGCGCCTGGCCGGAGTGGCGCAACTCCATGCCATGACGTTGGCTTTGAACGATGCGGCGCAACGCATCAGCCGCTATCTCGTGCTGCAGTTGCTGGTCAATGCTTGCTACGGCATCTGCTTCGGAATCGGAGTGTTCCTCATCGGCATTCCCAACGCACTGCTGTGGGGCGTGATTGCGGGCTTGTTTCGCATCGTGCCCTACGTCGGCGCACTTGGGGCCACTGCTTTTCCGTTCATTCTTGCGCTGGCGATCTTTCATGGCTGGGGACCTCCACTGCTGGTCGTCCTCCTCTTCGCCGTTCTCGATTTGATTGCTTCCAATGTGGTCGAGCCGTGGCTGTATGGCGCGCATACTGGCATTTCGTCGCTCGCATTGCTGGTGACTACCGTCTTCTGGACCATGCTGTGGGGATGGGCTGGGCTCGTGCTGGCGATTCCGCTGACCGTTTGTGTGATCGTTCTGGGCCGCTACGTGCCGCGCATGTCGTTTCTGCACGTTTTGCTCGGCGACGATACCGCGCTCTCGATCGAAGCGCAGTTTTACCAGCGGCTGCTTGCGCTCGATCAGGATGATGCGCGCACCATCGCTTACAACTTCTTGAAATCGAATTCGCTGGCGAACCTGTACGACCGCGTTCTCATCCCTGCGCTGGCATTGGCGGAGCAGGATCGGCACAAGGGAGCTATGGATGAAAGGCGCGAGTCGTTTCTGTTTCTCAGCGCCAGCGAAATCGTTTCGGAGTTGGCGTCCTACCGCCCGGAAGAAATAGTGGCGAAGCCGCGACGCTTGATGGCGCGCTGGAGGCCGAATCGACCAACAGCTCTGCCCATCAACAGCCATGCCGAGCCCGCCCCGTCCGCGACGCGCATTTTCTGCCTGGCTGCGAACGATCAGGCCGACGAAATTACATCTTCGATGCTGGCTCAGCTGCTTGAACGAGCGGGGCATGGGGTGATCTCGTTGCCTATGGAATCTTCTCTGGAAGAGATCTTGCGGCATCTCCCGCCCGAGCCCCAGGATGTGATCTGTATTTCGGCACTGCCGCCCTGTGCGTTTGCTCAGGCGGCATCGTTGTGTCAGCGCGTACGCCTGCATCTGCCGGAGATCAAAATTCTGGCAGGCATGTGGGGCTTTTCAGGCGAGCTTGGTCGAGCGGAGCAGCGCTTCGTTGGCGCGCGGCCCGATGCTATCGTCTCGTCACTGGCGCAGGCGGTCGAGCAAATCAGCGAGTGGAGCAACCCAAACGGTGAGGTGAAAGACTTCAGCCGATCAACTCCTCCAGTCGAGCGCGCTGGATTCTGATCTTTCTTAGCGGTGTTGCCGTTGCTGCGAGCGCCTGCATATAATCCAAACGCGAACAAAATTTTCTTGAGGCCACTTCCTTGCCCATCGGAACTGCATTTCACGAGCGTACTTTTCCTCTCTGTCACAGCCTGAACTATCGCGAGTGGTCGGGCTACTACACCGTCAGCGTCTATGAGGTGCATCACGAGCACGAGTACAACGCCATCCGCAACGCGTGCGCGCTGATCGATATCTCGCCGCTCTACAAATATCTGATCACGGGTAAAGACGCGACTCGCCTGGTGAACCGCGTGATCACCCGCGACATCAACAAGGTGAAGGTCGGGCAGGTGATTTATTGCTGCTGGTGCGATGAAGAAGGCAAAGTCATCGACGACGGCACCATCTCGCGGCTCGAGGAAAACGTCTATCGCTGGACGGCTGCCGATCCGAGCCTGCGCTGGTTCCGCCAGAACGGCCTCAACATGGATGTGCAGATCGAAGACATCTCCGAGAAGACGGCTGCGCTGGCGCTTCAAGGGCCAACTTCTGCGAAGCTGCTGAAAGCTGTCGCCGAAGCCGATATTGCCAATCTGAAATATTTTCGCGTGACGCGCGGCAAGATCGCCGGCATTCCGGTCGACATTTCACGCACCGGCTACACCGGTGATCTGGGATACGAGATCTGGATGCAGTGGAATGACGCCGTGAAAGTCTGGGATGCGCTTGCCGACAAGGGCAAGCAGTTCGATCTGCACGCTGCAGGGATGCTGGCTCTGGACGTAGCCCGTGTCGAGGCAGGACTGCTGCTGATCGAAGTCGACTATACGAGTTCGAAGAAGGCATTGATTCCCGCGCAGAAATTTTCTCCGTATGAGCTTGGCTTCGCCAAGATGGTTCATCTCGAAAAAGAAAACTTCATCGGCAAGCGCGCTCTCGAACAAGATGCCAAGAAAGGCGTCGCGCGGCAATTGGTCGGGCTCGAAGTCGATTGGACCGACGTGGAGCAGCTCTATGAACGATATGGTTTGACTCCAGCCGCGCCCGCGCAGGCTTCGCGTGTGGCCGTGCCGCTTTATTCTGGCGAGAAGCAAGTGGGGAAGGCTACGACGACGACATGGTCGCCCACTCTGAAGAAGATGATCGCTCTGGGGAGCGTCGAGGCCGAACACTCGAGGGCCGGAACACGGTTGCAGATGGAAATCACCATCGAGGCAATCCGGCTGAAGACGAACGTGAAAGTCGTGCCGATTCCATTCTTCAATCCGGCGAGGAAGACGGCAACACCAGTATAGATACCTGCAAACATACACGTGGGAAAAGCGGAAGGCGGATCGTTTCTACATGGTTCTAGCGCTGCGCTTGCCCGCGAAGTAGATCCACACGCCAATCAGAAGCAGAGCAGCGCACCCGCCTACAACTTTGAATAGCGCCAACGGCTTGTTTGGCTCATCGGGCTGTGGAATCAGCGACAGAACAATCGTCAGCGTAGTCGTGAGAAATCCTACCGCCGCGACCAGTTTCGCCATCGGGGTTCCGCCCGGCACGCGAATCACGTCCAGCCCCGCGGGTTCGCCTTGCAGTTTGAACATGGCCGCGAACAGGTAAAGGTAGGGAATGAAATACGTAATCACTCCCATGCTGACCAGCACGTTATAAGCGCCCTTCACGCTGGTGCCCGCCTGTCCCAGAAAAATAAACACAACGCCAAGGACGAACTGGGTCAACAACGCAACCCATGGTGTTTTCCACTTTGGGTGCAGCGCGCCGAATGATGGCGGCAGAAATCGGTCAAGCCCGGCCACGAACGGCAGCCGTGCCACCGCGGCCAGGTACGCGCCCGCCGCGCCGATGTTGCTCAAGGCAATGAGGAACGCTGCCAGCGGCAACACGCCTGGGTATCCCACACGCGAGGCGGTCTTCGAGACCGCCTGTACCAGCCCTTGCAGGCTGTTGACTTCGCCCGACGGCAGTGCCAGCAGCACGCAGACCGTTCCCAGGATGTAGCAGATCGTGACGGTAATTCCTGCGGAGAGCAGGGAGAAGGGAATCGTTCGCCGCGCATTCTTGATTTCTTCTCCCATGAAGGAGGCAGTCTCGCAGCCGCCGAAGGCAAACGTCAGCACCGACCAGAAGATGAGGTCGTTCAGGTGCGTGCTCGGGATCATGGAATGGAGGGTGAATGAGGTTGCCGATCCAAAGCGATGCCACGCCACAAAGCCCATCCCGATCACGATGCAAACGGGAATCCACATGGCGATGGCGCCCACGTTGTGCAGCCACTTGCCGACGTCGAGGCCGATGATATTGAGCAGCGTGGCCGCGCTCAGCGTCAACAGAGCAAACACGATGTAGAAAGTCGCGTTACCGGACAGATGTTGCCAATTGGCCTCGCGCATGAAGAGCACGTTGCTGGCGGCGAAGTAGAGCACGGCGGGAAAGTAGGGAAGATTGCTGGTCCAGTAGGTCCACGCCGACATGAAACCGGAGAAGTCGCCGAAGGCGCGTTTACTCCAGACATAAAGGCCGCCTTCATGCGGATAGCGCGACGAGAGTTCCAGCACCGAAAGCGCCAGCGGCGTGTAGAAACACAGCCAGGCTCCAATCCAGATCACGATGGAACTCGGACCGGCGGCAGCGGCCGATGCGATCCAGCGCAAGCTGATGCCGGTGATCACATAGAAAAACACGAGGTCGCGAAAGCCCATCACCTGGCGCGGACGATTGGGATCTTCCGCCTCAGCGATGGAGACGCCGGGCGAGAGGAAAGAAGCGTTGTCGGATGGTCGCGTCGATGTGGAATCGGCCAATGGTGTGTCCCGCGGTCAGGTCCAACGTGAGGGAGAACAAGAGGAATATCACTGCACAGGGTGCTCGGCAAGCCGAAAGTTAGTCTGTCTGGCGGCGGCTACTGCGCTTCCAGTACAAATATCCCGGCACGCCAATGAGCACGATGGCCATGCTCCAGAAGCTCTCCACTGGTCGACGAATCGTCGTGTTCAGAATCCAGGCAACGCCGATCAGCACGTAAATTCCCGGTAGCCACGGATATCCCGTGCATTTGTAAGGCCGCGGAATTTCCGGATGCTTCCAGCGCAGCCAGAACATCGCAATCACCGTCAGCGTATACGAGAGAACCATGCCGTAGATCACATAGGTGTAAAGCTGATCGTAGCGACCGCTCAGCGTCAGCAGGGCAGCCCAGATGCCTTGCCCAATCAGGCTCAGCGCCGGCGTGCGCCATCTGGGATGAATCACGGCCATGCGCTTGAAGAACACGCCGTCCTGCGCCATGGCGAGATAAACGCGCGCGCCAGAGAGCGTGCATGTTGCCGCCGCGCTGAAGCAGGAGACCGCGATCATCAGCGAGAGCCACACCGCGGCCTGCGGAGAGAAGAGCACTGCCGCCGCCGCGTGCACAATGGTTTCGTGCTTCGCGATCTCGCTCAGCGGCAGCGCGTACATGTAAGTCAGGTTCATCGCGATGTAGATCGCGCCGACTGCCAGGATACCGAGCACCATGGCGAGTGGCACAGTGCGCCGCGGATCTTTAACCTCGCCCGCCACCCAGGTGATGTAGACCCATCCGTCGTAGGCCCAATAAACAGCGATTAACCCGACGCCGAGCGAGGAGATGAGTTGTGCCGGACTCATTCCCATCGTGAGAGGGACGCCGTGAGGCCGAAAGTTTGACCAGCTACCGTGACCGATCGCGAAACCCAGAACCACGAATGCCGCCATCGCCGTAAACTTGGTCCAGGTCGAGACGTTCTGCAGTAGCGCTCCCCAGCGCAATCCCACTACGTTGACGTAAGTGAGAAGCACGATCAGCAACAGTCCAAAGATGTGTGCGCGGGTGAGAGCGATATCGGCGGTGGTTGGCGTTAAATGACCGTCGCCTAAAACAGCCCATGGAATGTGAAGCACGGTGACGATGTGCTGCTGCGACACGAAGGGAAACACTTCGCCCACATACGCCGCCGATGCAACCGACAACGCAGCGATCGTGCCCCCGTTGGCCACGGCAAAGAGCATCCAGCCGTAGAGAAAGGCGACGAGATCACCATAGGCTTCCCGCAAATAGATGTACTGTCCGCCGGAGTCGGGGAACATTGATCCGAGTTCAGCGAACGCGAAACTCGCGCAAAGAGAAACCAGCCCGCCCAAGACCCACACCAGCAGAAACATCACGGGATGCGGCAGCGGCCCGGCAATGTCTTTAGCGGTAAGAAAAATCGAAGAGCCGATGACGCCGCTGACCAGCAGCAGGACAGAGTCAAGCAGGCCGAGGCCGCGAATCAGAGTGGGCTTCGCGTCTCGGGATTGCGGTGCGGATGTTTCGGTGGTGGGTGCCTCGGAGCCGGCTGCCATTATCCGATCCCCAGTTCGTCAGGGGATTCAAGCGGTGTGCCGCATTTGCGGCAGATCACAGACGAACAGTCGCCGCAGGTCAGTGGGTCGGTGACTTCTTCGGCGCAGTTCGGACAATAGAGCACTGCTGGATCGGGAGCAGGATTCTGAGGCCGCGTCGCCATGAAGAGGAGAACTGTAGCATAGAGGGCTGGCGGCGTCCTAGGACGGATCAGGGCCGAACAACCTCGATCATGTGGCCCGGTATGCGTCCGTCCAAGCTACGCGATTGGTTTATAGTTAAAACGCCGTCTGGAGATCGAGTTGCGCATGAAGGCCGCGAACCCCAAGCTAAAAAAAGAAGATCGGCCCCTTCAGCGATTTAGGGTGGCCGTCGTGCAAGCCTCCCCGGTGGTTTTCGACCGCGAGCGGACGGTCAAGAAAGTCCACGCGCTGGCCGGTGAAGCCGCGCGCAAAGGAGCGCGACTAGTTCTCTTTCCCGAGGCCTTTGTCTCTGCCTATCCGCGCGGCCTCGATTTCGGAGCCGTCGTCGGATCGCGTAGCGACGCGGGCCGGGAGCAATATCGCCGCTACTGGGAGAGCAGCGTCGATGTGCCCGGACCGGCCGTCGAAGCTCTTCAGCGTACGGCCAGAAGCTTCAAGCTCTACCTCATCATCGGAGTGATCGAAAGAGATGGGGGCACACTTTACTGCACAGCTCTTTTCTTCGCACCCGACGGCAAATATCTCGGTAAGCACCGGAAGGTGATGCCCACTGCGTCGGAGCGGCTGGTCTGGGGTGTTGGCGACGGCTCGACCATGCCCGTATTTAACACTCCTCTGGGCAAACTCGGCACCGTGATCTGTTGGGAAAACTATTTGCCCCTCTTGCGCAGCGCAATGTACGCCAAGGGTATCGAACTGTACTGTGCGCCTACCGCCGACGCCCGCGATTCCTGGCAGGCGTCGATGCGGCATATCGCGGTCGAGGGCCGCTGTTTTGTGCTCTCGGCCAACCAGTTCAGCCGGCGTCGCGATTTTCCGGCTGATTACGGCGCGAAGATGGGCGATACCCCGGAGTCGATTGTCTGCCGTGGCGGTAGCTGCATAGTCGATCCATTTGGAAATTTCCTCGCGGGTCCGAACACCGAGGGTGAAGTGATCTTGACCGCGGAGATCGATCGGGCTCAGATCCTGCGCGGAAAATTCGATCTCGACGTGGTCGGCCACTATGCCCGGCCTGACATTTTTCAATTGCAGGTCGATGAACGACCGCGGAAGCCTGTGAGCGCCGTAGAATCGAAATCGTAAGGGACCCCATGCCCGAGAGACCCCAAACCCCAGACGAGAAGCTGCAACAGGAATTCAACCGCTGGGCCGCGGCCGGCGAAGGTCCGAAGATGGAACAGCACCATCTCGATATCACCGAGAAGACGATTCGCCTGATGAATCTTCGCCCGGGCGAGCGCGTGCTCGATCTCGGTTGCGGCTCAGGATGGGCCACGCGCCTGCTGGCTCGGCTTGTCGGTGAAGGTCCAGAAGGATTCGGTCAGGTCGTCGGACTCGATGTTTCCGATGAAATGGTGCGGCAGGCGCGCGAATCCTCGAAAGACTTCGACAATATTCTCTACGTGTGGGGATCCGCGCAGCAGATTCCGTGGGAGGAAAACTTCTTCGACAAAGTTCTATCGGTGGAGTCGTTCTATTACTATCCCGACCAGGATCGCGCCCTCATGGAGCTATTTCGCGTGATGGCGCCGCGCGGGCGACTCTTCATCCTGATCAACCTTTTTAAAGACAATGAATACTCGCTGCAGTGGGTTGACAAGCTGAAAGTACCGGTGCACGTGCGGTCGGCAGCGGAGTATGTCGAGCTTCTGAAGAAACATGCCTTCGACAACGTCGAGGCGCGCCGGATCCCAGACGACACTCCTACTCCGGACGACTACCAGACCAAGTCCTTCCACTCTTTGGATGATCTCAGAGCTTTCAAAAAGGAAGGGGCCTTGCTGCTGAGTGCTTCGAAACCAGACCTGCGCACGCCGGCTCCGGGATACACGATTTACTAGCACTAGCCAGTTGCCGGTGGCCAGTGGTCAGCAATCACACTGAACCTGCCCACCCAAACAGCGTTTGTTCGAATCGAACAGCTGAATCTTACCAATTTCTCTATCTGGCCACTGACCACTGACCACCAGCCACTGCTTCTAGATTTCGCTGTCATCGTCATCATCGCTGTCACGATCGCGGCTGCTGAGGTCCTTGACCGGACTCAGCGCGCGTCCATCTGCGGCGTGATGAATCTCGATCCTTCCATTCACGTTGCTGAGCTTCAGGTGGGTGCCACCGCCGCCGAGTTCTCCGTGCAGATCGTGGCCAACGAACTGATGGCGATTTTCATGTAGTCCGAAATCGTTGTGGATACTTCCTGAGACCGTGCTGGCTTCGATCTCAGCTTTCGCGTCAGAAGGAATCGTCAAATCCAGAGGGCCGTTGACGGAATTCAACTCGACGTGGGACCCGGAAAGTTGGTCGAACCGCGCATCCAGCGTTCCGTTTATCGTCGACAGTTCCGCTCTGCCTGCCAGATTCTGCGCTTGAAGTTTTCCGTTGATGCACGAAGCGCGAACCTCGCCGCTCACCCCGGTTATATCGAGCGAGCCGTTAATCAGTTTGATCTCATCCAGCCGTACACCCCGTGGCACCATCAAGGTGTACTCCACGCTCGCCGGATTGTTATGCGATCCCCAATTGAAGGTGTGATCGTGACTCGGGTACTTGGTCTCGATCGAAAGGCGGTCGTTGCTGGCGTCGATCTCGATCTTGGCTTCGTCCAGCCGCTCTTTGGTGTCGGCATATTTCACCGCATCCAGCTTGACTTCGTTCTGGTCCCAGCCCGTGATGTGTACCGGCCCATTGATGTTGTCGAGTTCAATGCGCCCGCTCGCGGTAAACGGATAGGTTTTGTGTATTTCTTCGGTGAGCGAGCCGCGATGGTCGGAGGCGTGTGCCCCGAGCGCAAAGATGAGCAGTGCGCATACGGTCCCGAGGACGGCCCCCACCCAGGTGGCAGATTGGCGATAACGGTTCATAACTCCCTCCGTTTTGTGGTTTAGACGAGGCTGACAGGCTTCGGTGAGATCACAATTTCCTGTTGAATTGTTTTCCCTATTCGGTGATACGAAGATTACCTCGGTGATGTTCCCTAGCCGCCCATGCTAAAGGACAATTTCTACAGCGATTTAGGTGGGGTTCAAGTTGCTGTATTTGAGCACAAAAGATGCGTCCCCGCGCCGGCGGATGAGTGTGCCCGGCGTCTTGGCTTTAGTGGTCCAGCTATTTGTTGCTTCTTTGAGCACTGCGCAGTCAACCGATAACGAAAAGGCCGTTCCCATCCTCAGCGGCAGCGCCGGCGCCTTCAGCTTCGTCACCGGTGGCCAGAATGTCATCGATACCCAGATCAACCCGGTCCTCCTGCTGCCCTTCGGAGACAAGTGGCTGATCGAATCGCGCGCCGAATTTGAGGGGGAGTTTCAGCGCCCACCCGGCGGCGGTCCCTACGGCGGCCCGGTTGATAAGCACGTCGACTATGCACAAGTAGACTACATCGCGAATCCATATTTGACTGTTACCGCCGGCCGGTTCCTCACGCCGTTTGGCATTTACAACGAGCGCCTCTATCCGGTCTGGATTCGAGCCTTACAACCGGATCCGCTGACCTACAACCTCGCCACCGCGCCCAGCGACGGTGGCATGCTCCGTGGTGGCTTCCCGGTTAACGCTTCCGCAAATCTTAACTACGCGTTTTACGCATCCGTCACGAGCATTGGCATTGATAGCGTCGATTCCGAGCGTCATATCGGAGGCCGGCTGGGAATGTTCTTTCCCGGCCCGCGGCTCGAAGTGGGAGGCTCCTGGCAGCGCACTCTGCAGGATGACCGCAAGAATGCCTTCGGCTTCCACATGGAGTGGCAACCGGTGAAGACACCTCTCAGCGTGCGCGCAGAATATGCTCGCACCTTCGATGGAAGCGGCTATTGGGCCGAGGGCGTCTACCGCTTCAGCCAGGCACATTTCTGGCAAAAGGCGATGCGCCGCATCGAGTTTGCCGCGCGAATGCAGCAGTTCTTCGTCGGCGAAGTCAGCCCAGACACTGCAGCCGAACTTGAATTGCCGGTCGCCAACACGCGCGAAGCCGACTTCGGGGTTAACTATTTCTTGCGGGGTGGCCTGAAGGGCATCGTCAGCTATGGCCGCCAGTTCAGTTCCGCGGGAAATTTCAATCAGTGGTCCTTCGGCGTGGCTTATCGTTGGATGCTTCCGCTGGGCCGGGTGGGGGCGCTATGAGAATCCGGCTTGCATCTTTCCTCCTGTTCGTTCTGTCGTTGACAGCGTGTGCCTTCGGCGAGACACGCGCGAGTACAGGCTCCGAGAAGGAATCGACAGCCGCCCCGGTTGTGAAAGCAAGCGATGCCGACACCATGCGAGTCCAGGGTGAGCAGCGCTTTCACGCCAACTGCGGACGCTGCCACGCCGCTCCGCAGAAATTTCCTCCGCGCATGATGAAGACCGTACTGCGCCACATGCGTGTGCGCGCCACTATCACCGACGATGACATGCGGATGATCTTGTTCTACATGACCCAGTAATCACGAAAGTAAACCGCGATTTACCGTCCTATGACAACATTGCACAGCCTGAATTGTAAGCTCGCATTGTCCGCATGTGTCTTCGCTCTGCTTGCTCCTCTATCTCGCGCGGGCGAGCAGCCGCGAGTGATCGAACTTACTGCCGACAAAGACAGCCGCTACAAGATCGCCGGGCAAAAGACACCGTCGATCACCGTGAAAGCCGGCGAACAGATCTTGCTGCGAGTGACAGCAAACCGCGCGAAGACATGGAATCGCGATGGATCGATTCACGGATTCACATTGTTGCGTGCCAAGGACCGAACTCGGGTGGATGGCTGGGATCTGCTGTTCAAGCCGGGAACGCAGGAAGTTTTAATGACCGCTCCTGCCGAACCCGGCGACTATGAAGCCGTCTGTACGGTCATTTGCAGCGAAGATCACGAAGGCATGCACATGAAGTTCACGGTGCTGCCGTAAGAAGTTTGCTGAAGCAGGCAGTAAGGGGCCGAGAAAAGGAAGGGCACGAGTTCCACTCGTGCCGTTAGACAGCGAAGCTCCAATGCGCTTTAGCGCCTGAGGTTAACTTATGAATCGGGCTATTCTTTGCTTCACGGGGTCCGTGGTCCTCACGGTTGCCGCTTGGGGCCAGAGCGCGCGCGTTTTTCACGGCGAAGTTTCTGACAGCCAGTGCGCCTTAAACGTGCATTCGCTCACCCGCTCGCATCAGGAAATGCTCAAGTCCAAATCGATGGGTGGAACCGCCAATACCTGCACCACCTATTGCATCGAGCACATGGGCGGATATCTGGTGTTATCGTCCGGCAAAGATGTCTTCCGCCTCGATCGCGCTGATCTGGTGCACGGATTCGAGGGCCAGAAGGTAAAGGTCACCGGCACGCTCGACACCAAGCTTAACCAGATTCACGTGATCAAGATCGATCTGGACGAGAAACCGTAGATCCTATTTGCGCCTCGGTTAATACGTAAACGCAAAGAATCGCCATCTCCGGTTCAATCGGCACGCGATAGCGCGGTGCCGGAAAGACCACGTAGTAAATCGCGGGATATAGCAGAAACAACCACAACAGCAGCCGTGCGCCCTGCAGACGTGATCGCAAGGCGCGTCCTAAGCCCCAAAACGACAGAACAGAGGACGCAAGGAACAGCGAGTTCTTTATCGCTTGCGGCCACCACGGATTTTTCGGCGGACCCGCCCAAAAATAAATCGTGCGGCGGACGCACAATCCGGCGAATCGTAAATAGTCCGCTTTGATGTAGCCGACTGCTTCCTGCTTGCGCAAGGCAATGTACGGCAGTTCGCCCATCGCAAGGAATTGCCGAAGCGCATACACATCCTGCGACGGGTGGAGATATTCCATCCAAGTGCCGTCGGCGCCGTTGCCGTTTCCCAGCCGCAGTTCGGCTCCGATGTTGTCGCGAATGAAAATGAATCTACCGAAGGTGCGATAGTCGCGGAGCAACCAAGGCGTGATGCAGGCGAAGAAAAGAAGCGACGCGATCACAACGCCAATAAGCGAGGTCTTGCAACGTTTGGCGCGACGATACCACGCCCACAATCCAGCTGGTGCCAGAAACGAGAGGAGGGAAGGGCTATTCAGCGCGATGACGCCCCATAAGATTCCGAATCGAACCCATGGCCAGAGTCCCTCGTGATCCTCCAACGAAAGCGCCAGCCAAAACGCCAGCGTCAAAAGCAGTGCCGAGAGGCTCGTCTCCCACACCGCGCGCGTGCACCAGAACATGACGTTCGGCAGCAGCGCCCATGCCCACGCCGAACCGACGGCAACTTTTTCCGAGAACATGCGCCGCGCAATCCAGAAAATCGGCAGGCAAGTCAGCGCGGAAAAAATGCTGTTCAGCGAGAGCAACACAAACGCGGACGCCTTCGAGTAGATACCGAAAATCGAGAACACGCCCGCCGCCATATACGGATAGAGCGGTGGTTCCCACGCAGTCGGACCGCTCACTGGGCCAAATGGGTTGCTGAATCCGTGCCCCGATGCGATCGAAGCCGCAATGCGACCCATCTCCCAGCCAAAGCTGAAATTGTCATCGCTTGTTTTGAACTTGTAGGTGTGGCCGACGATGATCCACCCGATGCGGAGTAGCAGTGCGATCGCGACGATCCAGAACTGTGAAATGCGCACGCGCCGCCACAAATCGACGAGCACAGTGTGATGCTCAGGACCGTGCACACTCTCCGCTGATCGGGGATTCATGAGTCTTTATTTGTAATGGAGAGAGAGGATGGGGGCAACTTGGGAGGTGGGTGCAAATGTTTTTACGTCTCGCAAAATCGGCGAGCCCCTTCGGCAGGCTCAGGGCAGGTTGTGGGGCACGCCTTTCAGATAAGAAATTTGCGAAACGCTAATTGCTAGTCGTCGTGCTGTAGATGTACCCGTTGAACGACGCGTCATAGCCCGCGCACCAAATCTGGTGGCCGGTCTTGAGAGCTTTCTTGTCGCAGGCGTCCATTTCCGCGCCGGTGTTCACGTCGACCGACCACGTTTTGCCACCGTTGCTGGTGAAGTAAATCCCACCGACGCCGGAATAAATGTTCCCGCCGGCAGCCCATCCGGTTTTCGAATTAATGGCCACGAACTGCCGGATCGGCCAGGGCCCGTCGAGTGTGCGTGCGCTCCATGTCTTCCCGCCATTCGTGGTGATGTGTACCCAGCCTTCGACCGCCGGAGAGATTTCTCCGCCGCCGACCCAGCCCATTGAGTCGCCTTGAAACAGCACGGGGCCATCAAAGACCGAATCTACCGATGGACCACAAGTCCACACCGAGCCGCCGTTGAGGCTGGTGCAGAAATTAATTCCGGAAGCGCGAGCATGCTGGTTCAGCAGCAAACTGAACTGCAACCCGAACCATCCCTGATCGGAATTTGCTACAACAGTCGTCCAGTCAGAAGCGCCGGCACCGCCGTCGGTGGTGTACTGCACGGTTCCGCCACTGAGGTCGAAAATCAATCCGTCGCTTGCATTCGCGAAGCGCACGCGCTGCAGCCAGTCGCCATTCGTCGCCATGATGACATCGTTGCTCCACGTTTTCCCGCCGTCCTGGCTCCAGCGAATGACGCCAGCCTGCTCCGTCGAAGAATCAATAAATCCGGAAACGACGATGGCCTTCGCGCTTAGCGCTGCTACGCCGTAGAAGTAGTAAGGGAATCCGAGATTCAAAACCTCAGTCCAAGTTTTGCCGCCATTCACCGTTTTCCAAACTTGTCCGCCTTCGGCGACAGCGAATCCGATTGTCGGATTGACGAACACCATGTCGTGAATGATCGCTCCAGGCAACGTCGCCAATCTTGTCCACGCGTTGGCCGGAACGTTTCTGACTTGTGGCTCTGCCTCTCGCACGGGAGGAACGACCGGCCGATCCGCAGACAGCACGCGCGTGCCGGTCTGCACTGGGAGCGTGCGGGAAACGTGGCGCACTACATTCGAAGCGTCTTGCGCCACAACCGAAGCCGTCAACGCGGACAAGACGATGGATAAGCAGACAAAGCGGATGGAATTCACAGGTCCTCCCGGGGGAGAGAATTTTCGCTGAGCATCGTACCACGGAATGCGGCCATTAATGGCGGGTCTAGGGATATCCCGGGGACCGGAGACGCCCATGACGCGCTCCGCGGGAGCAGGTAGCGGCATCGACATAAGCCACGCCCGATCAACTGGATAGCGATAAATCAATAAAGCCCATGATTTTTCTCTTGACTTACGTAACGAAGGGCAGTAACTTAACGATGTTAACTAAACATCGTTAACCAAGAAATCGCCGTTACCGGAGCAGCCATGGGCGTGAAAGAGAGACGCGAGCGCGAGAAGTCGGAAACCCGAGACAAAATCCTCGACGCCGCCCGGGAACTGTTCGTCACCGAAGGCTACGAAGGCGTCTCCATGCGCAAGGTGGCGGAGAAGATTGAGTACTCGCCAACCGCCATCTACGTCCACTTCGCCGACAAGAACGAGCTTTTCCACGAGCTTTGCCGCCAGGATTTCGCCCGGCTGCAGGAGGTGATGAAGAGCGCCGAAATGCCTGCAGATCCCCTCGAGCGCCTGCGCCACATCGGCCGCCGCTACATCGATTTCGGCACTCACTTTCCTCACCACTACGTTTTCATGTTCATGACGCCGCATCCGGCGCACGAACCGGACGACGAAGACCGCGAAATCATGGGCAATCCTGAGGTCGACGCCTACGCCCTGCTGAAATGGGCGGTGCAGCAGGCCATCGACGCCGGATGTTTCCGTCCAGAGCTGCAGGACGCCGAGTTGGTTTCGCAGACGCTGTGGGCTTCTGTGCATGGCGTGATCTCGCTCAACATTGCGAAGCATCAGGATCCTTGGGTCGAGTGGCGTCCGTTGCAGGATCGCGCCGAGATGATGTTGGATTTGACTCTCCGCGGCCTGCGGAATCCGGCGAAGGAGGTTCGTTAATCATGCCTCCTCTGGCGCAGCGCAATCTTTTTCACGACAAGGTCCGGCTCGCGGTTACGCTCACGGGAATCGTTTTCTCGGTCGTTCTCATCGTCGTTCAACTAGGACTCTTTCTCGGATTCACCACGGCGACGTCGAATCTCATCGATCACTCCAACGCCGATTTGTGGATCACGTCGAAGAATGTTCCTTATGTCGAGCAGGGAGTAGCCTTCAGCGAGCGCAAGCTCAATCAGGTGCGCGCAATTCCCGGAGTGGCCGATGCGCAGAAGATCATCGCGCACTGGACGCAATGGAAGCGCCACGACGGCGGGGAAGACTCGGTGCAGATCGTCGGCATCAACGTCGACGACCAGTTAGAGCGCCCGTGGAATGTCGTCGAGGGGCGAGTCGAAGACTTAAAGTCGCCCGACGCGGTCATCATGGACGAACTCTACAAGCAGAAGCTTGGCGTGACGCGCATCGGTGAAGTCTTCGAGATCGGCGGACATCGCGCCCGGGTTGTGGGATTCACGCGCGGCATCCGCTCCTTCACGACTTCGCCGTACGTATTCACTTCATTCAAGAACGCGCAGGACTACACCAACCTGCGCGAAGACCAAACATATTTCGTGCTGGTGAAAGTAGCTCCGGGCGCAGATGTGCAGCAGGTGCGCCGTGAAGTACTCGACCGCGTCAAAGACGTGGACGTATTCACCACGGCACAATTCAGCCGCATGACGACTTTCTACTGGATGTTCACCACCGGCGCCGGCGTTGCGGTTCTGATCGCAGCGGTTCTTGGGCTGGTCGTCGGTTTCGTCGTAGTCGCGCAGACCATCTACGCGACCACGGTCGATCACATCCGCGAATACGGCACGCTCAAAGCAATGGGCGCGCCCAACCGCTACGTCTACAAAGTCATCATGAAGCAGGCGGCGATCAGCGCAGTCATCGGTTACGCGCTTGGAATGATCGTCAGCATCTTTGTCGTGCAAGGCAGCCAGAAGGGTGGCGCCGCAATTCTCATGCCGCCGTCGATGGCCGTCGGCATGTTCTTTCTCACGCTGCTGATGTGCGTGGGCGCGGGCCTGGTTTCCATCAATAAAGTCACGCGCATCGATCCAGCCATGGTTTTCAAGGGGTAGTGGGTTCTAGACAGAACATTGTCATTCCGAGGAGCGAAGCGACGAGGAATCTGTTTTTTCTCGCCACAAACACGAAAGCAGAATACGCGTCGAAATGACAAGGGATGGGGAGACAAGCAATGCAACCGGCAATCGCAGTTCGTCAGCTCACAAAAAACTACGAAGAAGGTGCGACCGGCACGCTCGCGCTGCGCGGAGTCGATCTCGACGTCCACGCCGGCGAACTGCTCATGCTGATGGGTCCCTCCGGCAGCGGCAAAACGACGCTGCTCTCGATCATGGGCTGCATTCTCACCGCCACTTCGGGCAGCGTGCGCGTGGCTGGCAGGGAAGTGATGGGCATGCGTGAGCAGGAATTGCCCGCGATTCGGCTGCAACACATCGGTTTTGTCTTCCAGGGATTCAACCTGTTCCCGACGCTGACCGCCGGAGAAAACGTTGAATTGATGCTCGACCTGAAGGGCGCTTCGGCCAGCGCCGCCAAAAAGCGAGCCCAGGAACTGCTCGATCAGGTCGGCCTCGGCAACAAGTACTCAAGTTTTCCGGCGGACCTGAGCGGAGGCCAGAAGCAGCGCATCGCAATCGCGCGCGCATTGGCGGGAGATCCCGAAATCATTCTGGCCGACGAACCGACCGCCGCGCTTGACTCTCATACCGGACGCAACGTCATGGAGATGATGAGCGATCTCGCGCACAAGCGCGGCCGCGCCGTTGCCATTGTGACCCACGATTCCCGCGTACTCAATTTCGCCGATCGTATCATTCGCATTGAGGATGGAGTGATTGCCGCATCGCCGGAGCAAGAGAGGCTCCCAGCGGAACTACTGACAAGCCACTTGCCTCAGACCGCTATGGGTCTGGTCTGAAACACACGAGTTTTTGCAGTACAAATTCTGATGGGAGATAGTTATGAGTACAAATCCTTCGATCGTATCTTTTCTGAAAAGCCGCACCACCTTGGGGATCGCACTCGGCGCCTTTCTGCTGACAGCCTCGCTGGTGCTTGCAACCAAGCGTTCGCACGAGACCGCGGCTGCCGCCTCGGCTCGCGCCAACCACGGGCCATCGCTGATCGCCGGTCCGGGCCGCGTCGAGCCATATTCTGAAGACATCAAAATCGGCTCGGAATTGAGCGGACGGCTTAAAACCGTCAATGTCGAAGAGGGCGATGCCATCCGTCAGGGTCAGGTGCTGGCCGAACTGGAAAACGCCGACTATCGCGCGCAAGTCGAATCCGCGCGAGCCAACGTGGTCGCCAAAGAAGCCACGTTGCGGAAAGTGATCAACGGTGCCCGCCGCCAGGAGCGCGACCAAGCCGCGTCGAGCGTGAACGAAGCCAAGGCTGTCATGGAGAACTCTCAGGCGGAGCTCCATCGACGCCAGGAGTTGTTCTCTGCCGGAGTAGTTTCTCGCGAAGAACTCGACCGCTATGCTCGCGAGGCCGATGTCGCAAAGGCCAAATATGACGCCGCCGTCCAGCAGCACGCGCTGGTCGACGACCACGCCCGCGAAGAAGATCAGGCGTTCGCCGAAGCCGATCTCCAGCTTTCGCGCGGCCAGTTGAGCGAGGCCGAGGCGCGCTACGAAAAGACTTTCATCCGGTCGCCCATCGACGGCACGGTGTTGCGCAAGCATCATCGCGGAGGAGAGAGCGTCTCGAACTCCTCCACCGTCCCCGATCCCATTCTCACCGTCGGCGATCGAAAAACGTTGCGCGTGCGCGTTGATGTGGATGAAACCGACGTCGCCAAGATTCGGGTTGGTCAAAAGGCCTACGTGACGGCCGACGCCTTCGGCACACAAAAATTCTGGGGACACGTCGTTCGCGTGGGGCAACAGCTTGGTCCGAAGAACGTCCGGACCGACGAACCGACCGAAAAAGTCGACACCAAGATTCTGGAGACGCTGGTGGAACTCGATCCCGGCTCATCGCTGCCGGATGGTCTGCGAGTGGATGCCTTCCTCGTCCCGGACAAAGCTGAAGTGGCGGAGAATCGCTAGAGCGATTCTCCCGCGCATCGTATCTGCATTCTGCAACAGGGCATATCGAACAGCCATTCTGTTGCAGTTGTGACGGTTGTCAAATTGGATTTGCCTGGTCGGCTTGGCCAGTCCCCGCAGAGGGTGAAAATGTTCGGCTCGACACGTCTTCGCGTGGCCGTGCATACTAATTGGTATGTCCGCTGTTGGAGAACGATCACGAAGCAGGCGGGCCACTTCGCGGAATGCAGAGCGCACACGCGGACTCCTGTTGCAGGCTGCCTTCGAAGAGATGCACCGCTCTGGCTTTCGGAGCGCTGACCTGGACGCCATTCTGGCCGCAGCCGGCGTCACCAAAGGTGCGCTCTACTACCACTTTGACAACAAAGAGGCCCTTGGGTATGCGGTTGTGGACGAGGTCATCGCAAGGAAAGTCCACCAGAAGTGGGTGCAGCCTTTACGGAACGCCAAGAACCCCATCGACATCCTGATCCGCATTTTTCAGTCCGAATCGTTGAAAAAAGAAGACGTTCAGCGTGGCTGCTACTTGCTGAACCTGTCTCAGGAGATGTCAGGTCTTGATGAGGGATTCCGCCGAAGAACGGCAAGAATTTATAAGGACTGGCACCACGCCATGGCGAAGGCACTGCGCGAGGGGCAGAAACGCCGGGTGGTTCGGAGTGACGTAAACGCGAATGAAACGGCTACGTTCCTGCTCGCGGCGTGGGAGGGGTACGCCGTTTTAGGAAAGAATTCGCAGGATGCACGGATGCTGGAATCAGGACAAAGAAGCGTGACTAGCCATTTGGAGTCGCTGCGCCCAGCCGGAGCGAGTGGAGGGCAATAGATCGTTTGTAAATGAGCGGTGAGGCCACTGCAAAGTGTCTTCGTATTGCCTCAGCAAGAAGGAATTCGTTATTGACTCTATGAGAACCGCTGTCAGTCGTGGAAGAAGGCGCCGGCTCCAATCCAAAACTCCGCGAGGGATTTGAGATTCTTCCTGTAGGTACGGGTGACCGTGTATTCCTTTCCACCTTGCACCCGAAGACCATATTCGCCGGTTGAATAAGGCCTGATCTCTTCCACAAAAGAAGTGTTCACCAGAATCGAGCGATGGATCCGAAGGAATCCCTGTGGCTCAAGTTTTTCGGCCAGCGCTGAAAGTGACTGGCGCAACAGATAGGAATTCCCGGTCCGCTGCAGCGATACATAGTTTCCTTCAGCCTCGACGGCAACCACATCGCTGAGATTGATGAAGAGAATTTTTCCCTTCACCTTGATGGCAACGCGCGGTGACAGCTGGTTCTGCTCCTCCATCCGGGAGGCCGGCCTTTTCTTAGCGATTTTGTATTGCGGTGATAGTCCCATCACGATTGCAACTCCCTTTCCATGCTTCGAGGAATGTTGCACCTGGAAATCGGGGAGCTACTTACCACCTTGACCTGAGATCCAATTCGCGCATCGTCAGTTGTTGACCGGGGCGAGCGTTCCATCCGACCACATACCGGTAAGAACCATGAATACATCGATCTGTTCGTGAGCGAACTGCGGATTCAGCATGACTGGGGATTTGGGCAGATCTGCGCCCCAAACGGCACCGTCCATGACCGGTGAATAGAACATCAGATGGGCCATGTTGTGGTCGCCGGCATCGGTGAGATACGCGTCCTTCGACATCATGTAGGTCATTGCGCCGTGCTCCAGGGCCGGCAGCGCTTTCTTGGCGAAGGTCGCGATTCCTTCCATGACCTGGGCCTTGGATTCGCCCGCCAACACCAACTCGGTCCTTTTGTAAGTCATCGGAAGGATGGAACGCACCGCAGGCGGATTGAAACAGAGGGGGCCTCGAATTTTGGGGTTCCAAAATTCCGGATTATCGAAGGGAGCCATCCAACCTCGCTCCACGATGCACACGAAACCGTTCTTGCCTTCGACTGCGGTTTCATAGCCGTGCCGCCCTAAAACCAGAACCTTTGCGTCGTGGGATATAGAATCAGGAGCCGCGCTTCGTGCCAGGGCGATCTCGGCATTTCGGTCCGCCATGAGGTACCGGTCAAGCGCAGCCATGCCGGGATACGGGGTTTTGGATTGCCCTTGCATTTGCGAGAGCGCACCCAGCCCTACCGCGAGCATGCAGCTTCCGAATGCGACTATCTTGAACGTGCTTCGGTCCATACATCCTCCCTGTTATCGCAGATATCACGACCCGATTCCTTGTGATGCGCTCTTTCTGCATCGGTGTTGTATCGATCATACCAACTAGTATGTATGATATGAAAATAGCAGTCAATGCAATACCCTTGTCTCGTTTTCTTGGATCCCTGAGAGGCGAAATCATTTCCAATGCGACAGATGTGCACTGGTTGGGGCAGAGTAACGCGGTCAAAATACCTCACAAAGCAAAGTCCAGGTCGTGTATGCGGCCGTTCGCAGTTGCCCGGCGCGTTAGCGCTGTCGAACCTAACTCTCCGCCGGGCTTGAGTAGTGGGCGAACTCTCTGTTGCTGATCCTCCGGCAATGAATTCGCCCCGCCGTAGAATTAGCCACTACCCGGGCATTCCTCTCCCCGATGAAACGCGCCAAATCCGGTAAAATAAGGGTTTGCACCGGATTGCTTGCTGAATTCTGATCCCATCCTTTGTGCCGCGCTGGCGCTGTGGACCGCCCCTAAGGGCATCGGGGGCTACCTCCGCCAGCACTTTCTCGACACCACGTTTCGCGGTCTGTACCACGTCAACGGATTCGATCTCGCGCTGTTGATTCCGTACTTCGTCGTTTTGATTCTGCTCAGCGGATACGGCATCCACCGCTACATCCTCGTCTATCTCTATTACAAGCACCGCAAGAAACGCACGGTCGAGCCCGCGGTTCACTTTGAAGAACTGCCACGAGTCACGGTCCAGTTGCCCATCTTCAATGAGCAATATGTCGTGGAGCGCCTGCTCGATGCCATCTGCAAGCTGGAATATCCGCGCGAAAAGCTTGACATTCAGGTGCTCGACGATTCCACCGACGAAACAGTTGAAGTCGCGCGCGGACTCGTCGAGCGCTATGCCGCTCTGGGCAACCCAATCACCTATCATCACCGCACCAATCGCGAGGGATTCAAGGCCGGCGCGCTGGCCGAAGGCATGCAGGCGGCGAAAGGCGAGTTCGTCGCCATCTTCGACGCCGATTTCACTCCGGCCGAAGACTTTCTCCTGCGCACCATCCACCATTTCACCGACCCCAAAATTGGCATGGTGCAGACGCGCTGGACGCACATCAACCGCAACTATTCCTTCCTGACCGAGGTCGAAGCGATCCTGCTCGACGGCCATTTCGTCCTTGAGCATTCCGGCCGCGCCCGGACAGGACTTTTTTTCAATTTCAACGGAACCGCAGGCATGTGGCGCCGCACGACGATCGAAGAAGCTGGCGGCTGGCAGCACGACACCCTGACCGAAGACACGGATCTTTCTTATCGCGCCCAGCTCAAGGGATGGAAGTTTATCTATCTGCAGGATGTCGAGTGTCCCGCTGAGCTCCCGGTCGAGATGACAGCATTCAAAACGCAGCAAGCACGCTGGGCGAAAGGTCTGATTCAAACCGGCAAAAAAATTCTGCCGCGCGTTCTCAAAAGCGACGCCCCGCTGCACACGAAAATCGAAGCGTGGTATCACCTGACCGCGAACATCAGCTATCCGCTGATGATTGTGCTGTCGGTGCTGCTCTTGCCGGCGATGGTGATCCGCTTCTACCAGGGCTGGTTTCAGATGCTTTACATCGACCTGCCCTTGTTCATGGCGTCGACATTTTCCATCTCCAGTTTTTATCTCGTCTCGCAGCGCGAACTCTTTCCGAGGAGCTGGCCGCGGGCGCTTCTCTATCTCCCATTTCTGATGGCGCTGGGGATCGGCCTGACGATCACCAACACCAAGGCCGTGCTGGAGGCCATTGTTGGCAAGAAGAGCGCCTTCGCGCGCACTCCGAAGTATCGCGTGGTGTCGCGGCAAGACAAAGTCGGTGCTACGAAATATCGCAGGCGGCTGGGATGGGTGCCCTGGCTGGAACTGGCGATCGGCACGTACTTCGCCATGACCGTCTACTATGCGATCGAGAACGAAAACTTCATCACCGTGCCATTCCTGCTCCTGTTCGTAGTCGGCTACTGGTACACCGGGCTGATGTCTCTGCTGCAGGGCCGTTTCGGCGGACGGTCGCTCACCGCCACAACGCACACCAAGCCATTTCCAGTCGGAGTCTGAATCAGCCGATGTAACTTTTTGCGGTTCAGTTCGTCCCATTGGGTGGGCAACTCATGCGAATATTCACCGCACTGCTGGTCGTGCTTGCTTTGGTCGCTGTGTCGTTGGCCGCGGACAATCTCAAACTCAACCCCAAGCTCGACTACTCGAGCGACAGTCAGGATGGCCCACTGATCACCGGCGACAACATGGACTCTGGTTTTGTTCCCGGCAAGCCCGCTTACGTGATCCTCTACGGCGAGGGCTGCTACAACTCCAAACGGCAAGCTCGGCGCACGGTGAGTTTGTATGAGAAGTACAAAGCTCGCGTGCAGTTCGTGGTGATCGATCTGGATCGTCCGCTTTCTGCACCGCAGCAGGAACTGCAGAAGAAGTACTACCGCGGCTACATTCCGCATGTCGTGGTGCTCGACTCGTCGGGATCAGCCGTTTACAACTCGTCCGGCGAAGTCGATGAGACGGTTGTCTCAGGTAGGCTGGAAAAAGCCTTGCGCTGAAGTTTGGAGTTTTCCTTGACGGTTCGTTTACAATCCAGTCGCTGAATGGCTGGCGCGTGGAATGAGCCCCATCTTCAACTGCCGGCCGTTCCCAGGAGGATGCAATGTTCCTCTCTCCCAGGGTTCTTGCCTTTGCCACCCTTTCACTTCTCTCGATGATTCTTCTGAGCTGCGGCTCTGCTCACGATTCCGACGAATACTACGTCTTCGTCTCGGCTAATCTGCAGGTACCGTATTGGAAGGCGGCCGGCGCCGGATTCTCCAACGCGGCAGGTCAGCTCAAGGTGCGCGCGGATTTCACTGGACCGCAAACCTTCGATCCCAAGGCGGAGCGCGAGGCGCTTGATCAGGCCGTGCAGAAGAAGGCGGTCGGTATTCTTCTCGATGTAACCGACGTGGCATTGTTGAAAGATGGCATCGACAAGGCGGTCGCAGCGGGTGTTCCGGTCGTGACCATTGATTCCGACGCGCCTGCGAGCAAACGCCTGTTTTTCATCGGGACCAACAACTACCAGGCCGGGTTTACCGGCGGCCAGCGTCTGGTGCAGGAATTAAAGGGCAAAGGCAACGTGGTGGTCTTCACAATGCCCGAACAGCCGAACCTTGAGGATCGCTTGCGCGGATACAAAGAGGCAATCTCTTCATCGCCGAACATCAAGATCACGCGTGTGGTCGACATTCAGGGCGATCCGCGCATTGCTTTCGACACCACCACGCAGATTGTCGGCAAAGAGCGCGACAAGGTCGACGCTTTTGTCTGTCTCGAAGCGCAATCCGGCAAAGAAGTCGCCGGAGTGCTCAGCAGTTACCACGTCACTGGAAAAGTGGTGATGGCGATGGACACCGATCCCGAAACGCTCGACGGAATCCAAAAAGGCCTGATCGCCGCCACCATCGCGCAAAAGCCGTATACGATGGCTTTCGTCGGCATGCAGATGCTCGATAACCTTTACCACCACAAGCCGTCTTCTTTGGAGAAGGACTGGTCGAAAGATAGCTATGCGCCTATCCCCAGCTTCGTGGATACCGGGTCGGCATTGATCGACAAAAGCAACGTCGATGCCTTTATGCAAGCCGCGAAGGACGCCACGGCTCCCAAGTAAGAGGGGCAGCCGCGAAGTGGCGTAAGAGTGCAGCCCACGGCGTGAGCCGTGGGTGGAAACCGGAACGGAATTCAGCCCCGAAGGGGCGAAAGAGGCTACGACGCGGACACCGCTAGGCGGTACATCTAGACCTCCAACACACTCCACACGACACGAAAAAGCGGAGCCACAATGAAGAAGTTTGTTCTCTCTCTTTTTGCAGCGAGTCTTCTTGCCTGTCCAGCGGCGCGCACCCTCGACCGCCAACCCAACGCCGACTATCACGCGCGTAGAGAAGCGCTCGCGAAAAAAGCTGGTGCGCCTATCGTGCTGCTCGCGCCCATGGAGGGCGCCGACCCCGCCTACGCCTTTCGCCAGGAAAATAACTTCTACTATCTCTCCGGCATTACCGTGCCGGCCGCGGGGCTACTAATTGCGCCAGCCGCTGAAGCCCACGGCGACAGTCCGGCCCGCTCGTATTTGGAAATTCTCTTTCTTCCGCCGCGTAACCTCAGGTTTGAAAAATTTACCGGTCCCAAGCTCGGCCCCAACGATCCCGACGTCACAAAAACTACAGGCTTCGATCGCGTAGAAGAAACCAGCAAGCTGCCGGATGAGGTTGCCAAGCTCATGACCGGCCGTCCCGTGATTTATACCGATCTCGCCTCCGACGGAGCGCCCACCCCGAGCACTGAGTCTCTGCTCTTTGTCAAGCAGGCTGGCGTTTTTCTTTTCTCTCAGGATGTGAAGCCGATGATTGGCTCGCTGCGCACCGCCAAAGATGGCGGCGAAGTTGCTTTGATCCGCAAGGCGGTCGATGCATCCATCGCGGCGCACATAGCCGCAATGAAAGCAATCAAACCCAACGTTCCGGAATACGAAATCTCTGCCCTCATGCAATACGAATGGGGAAAGCGCGGCTGCGAGCGCCCGTCATACTCTCCCATTGTCGGCTCTGGCCACAACTCAACCGTCCTGCACTACGACGACAATACCAACACCATGAAGAACGGGGATGTGGTAGTGATCGATGCCGCGGCCGAATATTCGATGTATGCCGCCGACATCACCCGTACCTTTCCCGTGAATGGACACTTCACCGCGCGCCAGCGGGAAATCTACGACATCGTCCTCGGCGCGCAGGAGGCTGCGGCTGCCGCTTTTCAATCCGGCAAGTCCACGATGAAGCGGGACGGCCCCGACTCGCTGTACAAAGTGGCCTACGACTACATCAATACGCATGGAAAGGACTTGCATGGCCAGCCGTTGGGGCAATATTTCATCCACGGCCTCGGGCATCCGATCGGCTTGGCCGTGCATGATTTCACGGACTACGACGCCGTGCTCGGGCCGGGCCAGACCTTCACCATCGAACCAGGAATCTACATCCCCGAAGAAAATCTTGGCGTGCGCATCGAAGACGACTATTACGTCGATCCCGCGGGCAAGCTGATCAAGCTGAGCGCCGCACTGCCCTCCAAAGCAGAAGACGTCGAGAAAATCATGGCAGGGAAGTAAGTGAAGCGAGCATTGGAATTGAGCAATTGAGAAATGGCAACCCACAGCATTTCAATCGCTCAATTGAAAACTTCCCAAGCTCCGAAGTTTCTATGAAATGTATTCGCGGATGTACTCGTCCTTGGTGTGAGCCAACTGCCGGATGTCGCCATCAAAGATGACCTTGCCATCACGCAGGATCAGAAAGCTCATGGGTAACGCGCAATATTGTCCGCGGGGTAGCACACGCATGGTATTGTTCGCGCGATCGAACTGATGTGTCGCCATGGTAAATGCATCCTGCAGCCGGTGTGTTACCAGAAGCGCGCTCGTCTTGTACACGTCGCGCTGCTTCACGATCAGTTCCACGATCGTATTCGATGTGACCGGATCGAGCCCGCCCGTCGGCGAATCATAAAGAAGAAGTTCGGGGCGTGTAATGATGGCGCGCGCAATCGCGACCCGCCGCCGCATGCCGCCGGAAAGTTCCGAAGGAAACATCTCCGTGGTGTGCTCCAGCTCCACGAAACTCAACGCCTGCCGAACGCGCTGATCGATCTCGTCGTCGTAAATGCCGTGTTCTTCCATCAGCCGGTACGCGACGTTCTCGCGTACCGTCAGCGAATCGAACAGAGCGCTCTCCTGAAACACCATCCCGAGGCGCCCGCGGAGTGGGAAAAGGTCCCGCTCTTGCATCGCCGTCACTTCGTTGCCCAGCACCGTGATTTTTCCCGAGTCGGGCGGCAGCAAACCCAGAGCGAGCTTGAGAATCGTGCTCTTGCCCGAGCCGGCGACGCCGAACACCGCCTTCGTTTCTCCGAACGGGAGTTGGAACGAAACGCCGCGCAGCACCGCATTCTCTTCAAACGATAAATGCACGTCTTCGAACACCATCGCCGAACCTGGCGGTGGCTCCAGCACGTTCACAGCGCTGTCGACGGGTTGAGTAGGTGCGGACATGCAGCTATCGGTAGGAAAGCACCGAGATCAAAATCTTGGTGACAAAGAAATCCGTGACAAGGATAAGTACCGACGCCGCCACTACGGCCTGCGTCGTGGCTCGGCCCACACCCTGAGTGCCGCCGCGCGCCGTCATTCCGTAGTAGCAGCCGATCGTGGCGATGATGAATCCGAAGAGCACCGGCTTGAGCAATCCCATGAATACGTCCTCAAAGACCAGCGTCTGCCAGGCATTGCTCCAGTACTGCCGTGCGTCGAGGCTGAGGAAGAGCTTGGCCACCATCAGGCCGCCGGCGAGTCCCACCAGATCCGAAATGATGCTCAGGAAGAACAGCATGAACACGGTCGCCGTGACCCGCGGCGTGACCAGCTTCTTCATCGGATCAGTGCCGAGCGCGCGCATGGCGTCGATCTGTTCGGTCACAATCATCGATCCCAGTTCACTCGCCATGCCCGACGAATTCCGCCCGGCCACCATCAGGCCCGTGAGCACCGGCCCCAGCTCGCGCACCATCGACGTCGAAACCAATTGGCCGATCAGCGTGATCGAGCCAAAGCGCTGCAAGGTATTCGCTGTTTGCAGGGCAAGAACGCCGCCGGTAAAGAAGCCGGTAAGAACGACAATGGGCAGGGAACCAACCCCGATCAGGTCGGCCTGCTGCATCATGTCGGCGAGATAAAGAGGTTTGCGAAACAGATTGCCAACGGACTGCGCCGCCAGCAGGATGTATTCCTGAACTGCCTGAACCTTCTGCTTGGCGAATTCCGTGGGAGAGATCAGTTCCATGCGTGAGAGTCGGCGCCGCCTGCCCCGGTCGCGGCGCTTGAACGAACTATAACAGAAGTCGGCTATTAATCAGCCGCTGCGTTCCCCAGTAAGCATCATATCCATGGTGCTGACCTCAGAGAAGCGTCTTGAATATCACGGCTGCGTTATTGCGGAAAACCTCCTGCGCAAAGGGCGCGCCCGAGAGTGGCGCCAAGTCGCGAGCTTCGGCCGCGGTCAGTACCACGAATCGCACTTGATTGTCCCGCAGCATCTGCTCCCGAAATCCGTTGGATGTTTCCCGACCGAAAAACTCCTGCATCGCCTTCATCTTGAAGTCGAAGTTGACCGCATTGAGATAGCCGCAATAAACGATGTTATGAGTGTAGGCCGGAATTTCGTTGGAGATCGCGAAGTCCGCCAGCGTGACATCGTCCCTCTGCGAGTGCGCGTCCAGCCACGAGAATGCCGTCAGAAGCTCCGAATCAGTCCGAAAGTCTCCGTGCTTGACGAGCACAACTGCCTGCCCGGTGAGTGCGACTGAAGTCAAACTATTTACCACCAAAAGCCCGACGATGACAGCGCCTGCCGCGCGCGACCGGTCTTTCCACGCGATGATCAGGCGCTGCAGGCCCGCCATCAGGAGCATGATGAGTGCCACATAGATGTTCGTCGCGAACTGGAATGAGAAGTGAAGCCAGTAGTGGAGATGCGACAAAACGATTGCGGTCAGCAGGCAACACACCAGGAAGCGCTCTGCATTGCCGAGCGGCCTGCGCAACAAGTACCAGCCCGCGATCGGCAAAAGTACAAGCGACATCCCAAAGCTCAGCGCCAGCAGCAATGCTGGAGGAGCGCCGCCGCCGGGCAGGCTCCACCAGTGGAAGATGGGATGAAGTTTGAAAATCCAATAGTAATAGCCAAGCAACGGGACACACATCGTAACGGGCAGCGAACGCAGCGCAATTCCCGGCACCAGGCCGCGATTCTCCCAGCAGCAGAACGCGAGAAAAATCGTGGTCGCGGCCATCAGGAAGAGCATGTCGTAGGGTCGGCACAGGCCCGCAAGCATGTAGCAAACGCCGGCTGCGGCGTATTGCCACGGTCGCCGGCAGCGCTCCGCCAGCAGAAAGAAGCAAAAGCTGAGCACGATAAACGACTCGGACACGAGGAAGTGCGGCAGCTTCAAGGCCCAATAAAAAGGGAAGAGGTTGCCGTTGCTCAAATCGAAAAAGTACGAAGAGTTGATGGGGATATGCAGCAGATGCAAGGTGACGATCCAGCCGAATCCTCCGCCAGTCATGGTTGCCACCAGTGCGCATCGCCGTATGAAAACGCTCTCGAAGAGAAACCACGAAAGCCAGTAAACCGCCGCGCACATCAATACAAGGCATAGGAGTCGCTGAATGCCCATCGCGAGTCCCAGCGAGACATGCAGCGTGGAAGCAATCTTGCCCAAAACCAACCAGCCCAGATTGACGAACACAGCGCGGTGCGGTTCATTGGTCATCGGATTCCGGAACACCCAACTGCCCGAAGCCGCTTGCCGCGCGTATGCCAGGTAGTTGTTGGTATCCAGCGAATGGACCAGCACGTCGTCGAACGTGGTCCCCGGAAAGGATGCGACGTGGCCCACAACATAGGGCACGGTGGTCACAATGCAAAGGACCAGCGTGAAGAGAGCGACAAATCTGATCTCTGAGCGGGAGATCCCGCCAAGTTTTGGATTATTGGAAGAATCCGCGTTCTCGCGCGTCGTCGTGTGCGGTTGCAGATCAGGTTCCAGTTTTTCCAGCATCCTCTTCATCACGCGCCGATTAGAGTCCCGCTATGGTAATCCCTCGGCTTAGCGGTGGCAAAGGCGCCTCAGTTTTCGTACAAGAGTCGTAGGAATGATGCGGCAGGGCAGTGAGAACCGGGCCTATCCTCGGCCTTTTTTCTTAATCTCAATATTCAGCCGGCGGATTTTTTGATTCAACGTGGATAGAGGTACGTGGAAGCGCTCGGCGGCTTCGGTCTGGTTCCAGTTGCAGCGCTCCAGCATGTCGGTGATCACACGGCGCTCGACATCTTCCACGATTTCGAATAACGACGCGTCGGAGGGCGGCTCATGCATGCCAAGGGACGAGCCGCGGCCCAGCAATGAATCAGGAAGCAGCTCGGCAGTGATCTCCGGTCCAGACGAGAGTACGACGGCACGCTCAATGACGTTCTCCAGTTCGCGCACATTGCCCGGCCAGGAATAAGCCATCAGCGGACGTAGCGCCTCCGGCGTCATGCGCGGCGCAGAGCGCCCGTTCTCCTCGGCATACTTCTTGAGGAAGAAATCCACCAGCAGCGGGACGTCTTCCTTGCGCTGCCGCAGCGGCGGCAATTCGACCGTAATTACGTTCAAACGATAAAAGAGGTCTTCGCGGAAGCGCCCTTCGCGCACCATCTGCCGCAAATCGATGTTCGTGGCCGCGATGATGCGTACATCGACCTGCACCTCTTGAATTCCGCCGAGATGCATGAAGCGCCGGTCCTGCAAGACGCGCAAAATCTTGGCCTGCGTCTCCAGTCCCATGGTCGCGATCTCGTCGAGAAACAGCGTGCCCTTGTCGGCAACTTCAAACAGACCTTTTTTCGAAGCAATTGCGCTGGTGAATGCGCCTTTCACGTGGCCAAACAGAGTCGACTCGAGCAGATCGGTCGGCATCGATCCCGTATTCACCGGCACAAACGGCTTGTCGCGTCGTGGCGAATTCAGGTGAATCGCCTTGGCGATGACTTCTTTGCCTGTGCCGCTCTCACCTTGCAGTAGCACAGTCGAGCGGCTGTTGGCGACCTGCGCGACGAGGTCGAAAATCTTCAGCATGGGCTCGCTCTTGCCCACGATGTTCTCGAAGTTATAGCGCTGCTTCAGCGCGCGCTTGAGCTGGACGTTCTCTTCTTCCGCGCGCCGCCAACCCACCGCGGCGCGAACGTCAGCCAGAAGTTTTTCGTTGTCCCATGGCTTCTGAACAAAATTCGCCGCGCCCGACTGCATGGCCCGCACCGCATTCTCAACCGTGCCATAAGCCGTGATCATAATGACCGGCAGGCGCGCGTCGTGGCTGCGAATCTCGGAGAGAATCTCCATCCCGTTGCGGCCGGGAAGGGTCAGATCAAGCAGCACCAGATCGAACGGCCGGTCGCCCATCTGCGCCAGGCCATCTTCGCCGCTCACGGCGGTTTCGACTTCGAAGCCTTCCATCTCGAGCAGAGTCTGCAGCGATTCGCGAATCTCGGCTTCATCGTCGACGATGAGTACCGAGCCCGAGGGTGACGGATTGCCGTTCATCGTGCTGCGCGAAATGACGGCCGCCTCAGACATGGACAGCCTTTCTGCTCAAAGGAAAATCCAGAGCAAAGGTAGTTCCCGCGCCGGGATTGCTCTCCACGCGAATCTTGCCCGCGTGTTCCTGGATAATTCCGTAGGTTACCGAGAGTCCCAGCCCGGTGCCGCGAGTCTGGCCTTCCTTGGGCGCAGTCTTGGTGGTGAAGAACGGATCGTAGATGCGGTGAATATGATCAGCGGCAATTCCCGAACCAGTGTCGGTAACGCGCACGCTGACCAGTTCGCCATTGCTCGTGGCGATACGCAGCGTGCCGCCACCCGCCATCGCGTCTTTGGCATTAAGGAACAGATTCAGAAACACTTGCTGCAATCTTCCCGGATTGCCTTGGATCGACGAAATCTCCGGCGTCAGCTCGCGTTCCACTTGAATCTTCGCCGTCTTGAACTGGTGTTCGAGCAGCGCCAGCGTGTCGTTGATGACCTTGTTGATGTCTACATCGGCGAACTCGGTGCCGCTGGTGCGCGAGAAGTTGAGCAGGTTGTTGACGATCTCCGATGCGCGGAAAGTTTGCCGCGTGATCTTGTCGAGCAGGCCGGACTTTTGCGGATCACCCTGCAGTTGCTTGGCCAGCATCTGCGTGTAAGACGAAATCACCGCCAGCGGCGTGTTCACTTCGTGAGCAACTCCGGCGGCAAGCAAGCCGATCGACGAAAGCTTGTCCGCTTGGGAAAGCTGTCCTTCTAGCTCGACGCGTTCGGTAATGTCATCCATGATGATCAGCCGCCCGATCACCTGGAATTTGCGCGTGACCAGCGGCGCGATCGCAACATTCACGGTCCGCGTCTCGCCTGCGGGTGTCTTCATCCGGAACTTGTACAGGTTGTTAATGCCCGGGTTCTGCCGCACGCGGTAAAACTCTTCCACGAACTCCACCGGCATAATCTTCTCGAGCGGTTGCGTCAGCGTCTGCCAGCGCGGCAGCGCATACATCACTTCCATCTGCGCGTTCCAGCTCTCGATGCGGTCTTCCATGTCGAGCGCCATTACGCCCACGTTGATCGACTCGACGATGTTTTCGTTGAAGTCTTTTAACCGCTCGTACTCTGCGACTTTCTGTTGCAGCGAGGCGTACAGCCGTCCATTTTGAATCGCGATACCGAGATATCCGCCGAGCGTCTCCAGCAACTCGACATCCTCACTGGATAAGAAGTCGCCGTCGGCCGTTTTGCCGAGCCCCAGCACCGCAATGGTCTTCTGCTGCGCGCGGCAGGGAATGTAGTAATTCAAATCCAGCCGCGCAATCGTATCCTGCGATTCTTTCGACTCCCGCGGCACTTGGTGAGTGTTCTCGAAGAACAGATGACCTGCCTGCTCCGGCCGTGGTGCGCTGAGAAATGTCAAATCAAGTTTTACCGGGATGCTCATGCCGGAAGACTTCGACAGGAAGAATTGGCCGGGTTCATCACCGGTATTGAGAAAGATCGCCAGACGATCCACTGCCAGCGTTCGCGACAGCCGATCAAGTACCGCCGACAGCAGCGCATTCAAGTCCGTTTCCGAACTCAACTCGCGCCCGAATTCAATCAGCGTGCGGCGGTAGTCATAGCGCGTGCGATAAAAGAACTGATCGACGCGATCCTGAATCCATTTGCGCACCGGATCAAACAGCAGCGCCGTAACCACGCAGGCGAGAATCAATCCCAACGGCCCGGTGCTCGGCTGCCGCGAATGAACCAGCGTGGCGACTCCGGCCACCAGGCCGAAATACAATCCCACGACCGCCGCGGCTGCCAACGTGTAGACCACGCCGCGCTTGAAGATCAGATCCACGTCCATCAGGCGGTAGCGGAAGATGGCGTAACCGAATGTCAGCGGCAACAACCCAAGCGACAGCACAGAGAGCTTCATGCCCGTTCCGGGCAATTCACCCATCAGGTAGGGAACGACGTAGAACAGGCTGTAGGGGACAATGGCCAGCATCGTGCCGCGCGTGACCCATTTCAACTGCTGGCGAAGAATCGTTGTGCCCGCGCGACGGTAGCTGTCCCATAGAACGGCAGCGGCGGCGATAAACAGCACCGCGCCAAAAGCCAGCTCCTGCCGGTCCATGTCCCAGCGCAGCATACCCGTCGCCTGCGCCAGTTGCAGCGCAATGATGTGCCGCACCAGCAATATGGCCCCTGGCACATAGGGCAGGGCCAGCAGCCACGGACGCGCCTTCACAAACTGCCGCTTTTCCGGGAAGGTCAATACGAAATGCAGAAATAGCGCGGGCTGCAGCACCCACGCCACGACATTGCCCCAATAAATCGTCCAGTCAAAATCGTTCAGTTTGCCCGTGTACTTGAACGAATACGCAACGAAAGACACCAGGCAGAAGAAGTAGAAGTGGGTTGAGCCGGGGGCCGTCCACCGTCGCAGCAGAACGTACACGCCGATGCCGAGGTAGATCAGCGAAATCAGCCGCAGCCAGTTATTCAGAGAGCGGTCGGCGGGCAGGAGCAGGACATTGGAATCCAGCGGCACCGATTGCCGCACCACCGAATAAGCCGCCGTATGGTAGACACCGGTCCGATAAAGCTGCCGCACCAGCGCCGGCGTATTGGTAACCGTTTGGCCGTTGACTGCGACCAGTTCATCGCCAGCCTTGATGCCGGCTTCAGCCCCTCGTCCCTTGGGATCGACCCGGTCGGCGGTCAGGTGTCCGCCGCGTTCCACCCACCAGATACCGTCATCCGGGACCGCCGATGCCCGTTCGCGGTCGTAGTTGAAGCCCGCGAAGACCACTGCAGCCACCGTCAGCAGAAACAGCACAACCGCGAAAAAGCGAGCTTGGCTCTCCCGATTCATGGCTTCCGTTGGCGACCCGAGCCGTCGGCGCAGGAATGCTGCCCCAGTCCACGGCTATTCTTAATATGCAACTGCGCTGCCATGTTTGTTCCGGATTTGGGAAGTCTAAGTTCCACAGACAAAGGCACTTCCAAAATTATAGATGCAAATTTCCTCGCGAACTATGCCTTTCTGGATGTTCCTGTGGGATTCTGTATCCGCTTTGATTTGAGGTTCTTGGATGCCCCCTACGATTTTTCAACGGATAAGGTGATCGGGCATCCGTCTGGCTGTAGGATGAGCTGGGATCACCGGGGGATGGAAAATGCTCCTAAAGAACACCCAAATTCTTGAAACGATCAATGCTCCTCAGGCGAATAGCAAGTTCCCGCCCAGTGTTCCTCGGTGTCCTCTGTGCCCTCGGTGGTGAAATGGTCTTCCGTCGGGAAGCAAGAAGGCCCTAGGGGGTGGCCCAACCTCGGTGTTGATCTTCTTGTCCCCGAACGAAACTGTGGGTGCGCCGTCCTTGCGTTTTGTACAAGGGCGGGAACGATCCTGCTTGGGTCATGAGATTTGGGCGGATTCGAAATCCAACGCTCCCGGCACCATCTTTTCCGCCCTTCGCAAGAATCGCGAAGAGTGGGGTACCTAAGTTCATCTTTTGCGTCCTTCGAAATCAAAGAACGGGCCACCGTCCATCAAATGTCGGAGCCGGCTCTGTCCGTCCACTGCAAAGTAATGGTCGGAGTCGTCGCGAGAACGATCTCCACGTCTTCCATTTTGAGCGAGTCGACGGTCACCTGAGTTCGTAGTTTATTGGCCTGCATCAGGGCAGTGACGATCGCCACGATAGCACTCTTGTCGGAATTTTCTCCCACAATCTCGGCCAGCTTTTCTTCATTCACCAGCGTGCCTGTCTTCAGTTTGATCGTAACTTTCGGCGGCAAACCTAATTCGAAGTCGAAGTTGCCCACCGAGTATCCGGCCGACTGCAACAACTTCAACAACAAATTAATCTGCGCCAGCACTTCCTGCGCCTGCTTAGTTGCCGCGTCCTGTACCGTCGACCCGAAACTCTTGATCGGATCTAGATTTCCAACCTTGCCGAAAGCGTTGAGTTGCATATGTCGCCTCGCAGATGTGAATTTGCGGCAGCAGAATGCTGCCGCGCTTGCGGACGCAAAAGCCGCGACTCGCGTTGTTACACCACCAAGAGATAGTGCCAGGAAGGAGAAACTCGTTTCAGGGGCGCCCCGTCTGCCCCTTCATTCCCTATGACGTAATCGACGGCGCGGGCGAGTCTTCTGGCATTTCTGTCTCGACTCGACGTTGTTGTTCACTCCAACAAGACCAGCTTTCCTGTTCCGCATGGAAGGCCTCCCGGTCAACAACACGAGGCCTAACCTCCGAAATCCAACTGTCTGGACGCCTGGCGAAAATCCAGCGATGGCATCGTTCTACAATTATCCGTTGCAATTTCTTCGTTACTTCATTGGGAGCAACGAACCGGTTCGGCAATTTCTTGCCGACCTGAACGCACAGAAGATGCTTAGGTGAGACCGGTATGAGAATCTCGGAGCCTTTTCTGTCCCAGCCGCCCAAAAAGTCATAATTACCAGACTTGTAATAGTTGAGGCGTATCACCGGATGGTCGGTGAGCGGCCATTCCTCATCTCCATCGGGAGTGGCCACACTCCAACGATGTTTACTCAGACTCGCAGCCTTTCTAGTGAGCAAGTCACGTACTTGGCACAGCCAGAGTTTACGCGGAGCGATTTCGACTTCCACCGTCGCCTTATTTGTTAGTGGGTCGTCCCCCGGAGAAACCCGAACACGTATCGCGCTGTCCATTGTAGGATCGCGACCTTTGGTGTTGAGCGGGACGGAACGCTCGCCGCGCTGCAGTTTCTTGAAACTCTCTATGCAACCATCCAAGATAGCGGGCGCTTGGCTATCCCACAGCTTTTGTAGCTCTAAGAAATTTGCAGGCGTTCTTAGGTCTTGTGCTGCAACAAACCGTGCGATGAAGTCCCAATCTGTGGGGGTCAGGCGCTTGTTCGAGACAACCTTGTCAATTGCTTTCAGGCCTGGATCTTCGTACTCCCGTCCAATCCAACGCTCGAACTCGTCAGTTTCCTGTCCACCATCAACAGAAGTGTACAAGTCTGGTTGACTAGCTAGTCCCCGAATTGCTTTCAGCTCCCATTCTGGAACGATGGCTTCTGAGACTAGAGTTCGATAGGCATAGACCCTTTCACCGCCGTCCAGTGACCAACGTCTGAGGCTAGCCTGAGGTACATAGTGGTTGCGGTGAGTAATGCCCATACAGACGCTCGCTAACCAGCCTTCCGCCCATCGTTAATCTCGGTGGGCTCATCCCCCCAATCGAATGACAGCGCCCGAGCCGTAGTCTCAATCGGCTCCAGCTCAGGAATATCCTCCGCCACTGAAGCCCCAAGCTCCGCAAACTTCCGCGCCGAGACCAGCACGCGGTTCTCAAGCGATCCAACCGCCTGGTTGTAGGCTTCGACTGCACGATCCAAGTTCGCTCCCACCGCCGAGATATGCCCGCCCAGCTTGCGCAGACGGTCGTGGAGTTCTTTTCCCAGTTCGCTGATCTGCTGCGCGTTGCGCGCCAGCTTCTCCTGATTCCATCCGTAGGCCACAGCCTTCAACAGCGCAATCAGCGTGGTCGGCGACGCCGGAATCACGCGCTGTAGCACGCCCTGTTCGATCAGGCCGGAATCCTGCTCCAAAGCGGCGCTAAAGAACGTCTCTCCGGGAAGAAACATCACCACAAATTCCGGAGTCGCTTCAAACTGCTCCCAATAGCCGCGGCTGCTGAGCGTCTTCATGTGATCGCGCACCTGCCGCGCATGATTCGCCAGGCAAGCGCGCCGGGCTTCTTCGTCGGTCGTCTCAAACGCGTCGAGAAACGCCTGCAGCGGCGTCTTCGCATCCACAACAACATGTTTCCCACCCGGCAACTTCACCACCAGATCAGGACGGATTCTTCCCGCCTCAGTCGTAACCGTTTCCTGCTCGGTGAAGTCGCAGTACGAGAGCATGCCGGCGATCTCGACCACGCGTCGCAGTTGAATCTCTCCCCAGCGCCCGCGCACCGCCGGAGTACGCAACGCGCGAACGAGATTCCCCGTTTCCGACTGCAACTCTTTCTGCGTCGTGATCAGCGACTGCACCTGCGCCCGCAACTCGCCATAGGCATCGCCGCGCGCAACTTCCATCTGCTGAATCTGCGCATCGACCTTATTGAGTGACTCTCGAACCGGCGTCACCAGATCCTCAACCGCCTTCTGCCGCGCGTCCAAATCGCCTCGTGCCTCGGTCTGGAAGCGCTTTAAGGTTTCCTGCGCAATCTGCAGAAAAGACGAGTTGTTGCTCTTGAGGGCATCGGCGGCCAGCGCCTTAAACGCATTCTGCAGGTTTTCCCCGGTGCGGGTCAGCAATTCGATCTTTTCGTTGCTGGCCTTTCGTTCCGATTCCAGGGCGGAATCGAGCCGCGCGCGGGCCTCCACCAGGGCCTTCTGATCGGCCAAAAGCCGCGCCAGTTCTGCCTTTCCGGCCGATAATTCCTTTTCCGTCAACGACAACCGGGCCTGCATCAAGGCCGAGCGCGAGCGCAGCGCCAGCCATGCAAGCACAGCGCCAAACAACAGGCCAATGCCCCCACTGATCATCTGTTCCATACACGCAGGTAACTACGAACGCCCAATTCCTGCCTCTAGCCTAGCATCCGTGGCAAGTTTGAGCCTGTTGAGCTTTGAGCCTCCTCGTAACTGGTTTGGGAAGGGCACGGCTTACAGCCGTGCCGTCAAAGAGCCCAAAACGAAATGGGCTTTAGCCCCTGAGGGAACCGTCCCTTCGTGCAGTTAGGCCGAACGAAGGGCAGTCGATAGTAAACATAGGCCGACAAGAACGCTGTTGCGGCTCTCCCCAAAGATGTTTGCGTAGGCGAACGAATGCGTAGAGCCACCAGACTATTGTTGGCGTTCCTGCTGGCCACCGGATCGGTGACCGTGCATCCGGCGAGTCGCCTCATGGCGTCGTCCGAAGCCGCCGCCCCGCCACAGAAAGCCACGCTGAAACCCGTATCCGCGACCGCCGCACCGGAGCCCGACATTCCATTCGACGACTCCGAGCTTCAGTCCGAGCAAATTCTCTTGCAACTAGCGAATCAGTCGCGGCAGAGAGTAGGAGCGCCTGCGCTGAAGCTCGACGCCGGACTGTCCCGCGCCGCCCGCATTCACGCGCAAGCGATGCTCGACGCCAATCAGCTCTCCCATCAGTTCCCAGGCGAGTCCGCGCTAGCGCAACGCCTCGCGGTGATGACGAAGCTGCAACTCGATCAGGAAGGCGAAAACGTCGCGCTCGACTACACGCCTCAAGCCGGCCACGAACATCTCATGCTCTCGCCGCCGCACCGAGCGAATCTGCTCAACCCGGCCTACAACGTAATCGGACTCGCCGTGCTTCGCAGCGGATCGCGCCTTTTCATCGTGCAGGACTTCGGTCACGCCCTCCCCACCTATTCGGCCGGCGATTGGAAGGATCGCGTCGCAGCAGCAGTAAATCAACTCCGCCGCCAGCAGCACCAGCGCGATCTGCCACGCCGAGACCTGGCTATCGCAGACGAAGCCGCCTGCTCCATGGCCGAGGCCGACAAACTTGGAACTTCGCCGGTTCGCAAGCTAGCCGAGCGCTACACCGTGCTCACCTACACAAGTCTGCACCCTGAATCACTGCCAGCCGAAGCCAGCCACCCCATCGACAGCCGCAATCTGCGCAGCTTTTCAGTCGGCGCCTGTTACGCCCGCACTGAAACCTACCCCACAGGCGTGTATTGGGTCGTGCTGACGCTCGACTAAGACGTCTGGTATCTCATCGATCGTCTCTGCTCGATCAATGAATACCCTCATGTGCTAGTCTTGGGCCCAGCCCTCCGTCTGCGGTTCCGACTATGGAATCCACGGGAAGTTTTCGTTCAAACCAACCATCCGAAGCGAGCACAGGCCAGGCTCGCACCGGCGCCTCGAACACTGGCGGCGTTTCCGCCGGCAAAGCCCGCGTCGGCGACATTCGCATCGGCACTGCCGGTTGGTCTTACAAAGACTGGGAGGGATTTTTTTATCCTCCGGGACTGCAGCATCGCAAGATTCATCCGCTGGAGTATCTCGCGCGCTTCTTCGATACGACCGAGATCAACACGTCGTTCTACGGCCCGCTCAAGGCCGAACTCGCCAAGCTCTGGTGCCGACGCGTGGCCGAGGTCAATCCGAAATTTCTTTTCACCGCGAAGCTCTACCGCGCCTTCACGCACTCACCCATCGCGGTGATGGAGCCGACCTCGGCCGCGACCATCCGTCCGACTGATGACGACGAAGCGCGCACCCGCGAAGGCCTCGACGTGCTCGCCGGCGAAGGCCGCCTGGGCGCGCTGCTCATCCAGTTTCCCGTGTCGTACAAGAACACGCCGCTGAACCGCGAATATCTCGACCGCCTGCTGCGACAGTTCATCGAGTACCCGCGCGTGGTCGAGGTCCGCGACTCGAGTTGGAACAACGCCGAGACCCTCGCCGACTTCACGCGCAATCACGTCGCCTTCTGCAACATCGATCAGCCGGTGCTGGGAAAATCGCTCGCGCCCACCGAGCACGTGACCGCGCCCATCGCCTACGTGCGCCTGCACGGCCGCAATTACAGCGAGTGGTTCGACTCCGACAATCGCAACGACCGCTACAACTATCTCTATAAAGAGAGGGAACTCGAAGGCTGGAAAGATCGCATCGTCAACGTCGCCGAGCGCGCCCAGACGACCTACGTGATCACCAACAACCACTTCGAAAGCAAAGCCGGAGTCAACGCGATCGAGTTGAAGGCGATGATCTCCGGGCGCCGAGTTGCCGCTCCGCCGACTTTGATCGAAAAATATCCCGAGCTCAAAAAGTTCGCGGACGCTTCGGAAGATGGCGGCGCTTCGTCGTCTGCAACGCAGCTGCCGCTGCTGGCATAGATACCAGGTGTGCGATTTTTTTTTCAAATACCAAGGCCCGTAAAATATTGATCCGGCAAGACTTGCTGGATTTTTGATATCTCGTTCGCTTCTAAAATATTGTCAAAGAAGAACTTACTCGCAAAATATTCCAGGATCAGGAGTTAGCAAAAAGTCGTTGTACGACCTTTGGCTTCGTCTGATCCGAATCATTGCGGTGCAGTTTGCGCACGATTCCATTGTGCGCCGTCTGTATCCACGGTCAAGGTTGTTCGTCACAACGGAGAAGAAATTTTGAGTGGACGGTTGTGGAAATCTGTGGGCGGGTGGCCCATCCTCTGCGGTTTGATTTCAGTTTCCCGCAACGAAAATGTGGCGCCCGTTTTTTGCAAGGGCGGGCGCGATGCCGCTTGTGCCATGAGATTTCGGCGGATGCGAAAATCTCACGCTGCCGGCCGCATTGTTCCCACCCTTCGCAAAAATCGCGAAGGATGGGGCACCCAGTTCATCTTCATTTCGGCGAAGGCAAAGGCTGGGCCGCCCGCGCGGGAAAGAAAAATGGCGAGCTTCGCATCTTTCCGGCGGATGGTGTTCGTATTTTGCATCACGTTCCCTCGTGACCAGCGACACAGAGGCTAACTTTCGCTAAGCGCATTCTAATAAGCAACGAAGTGTCTTCCGCCGAAGCTCGTCGAGGAGGCCCTCGATGGCACAGGTTGCCAGACAGCGCGAAGTCGCCCGTGCCGATCTTGATCGAGCGCTCTCCCTGCTCAAGCAAGAACAGAAGTCGATGCAACTGTCTCGTGCTCAGAGGATCTCCTACCGCCTCTACGTCATCTTCAGTTGCGGCCTGCTGGTTTGCCTGGCTGGGCTGATCATTTATGCGTTCCTCGCTCACGAGGAAAGTCCGAGGGTCTCGAACGCCCTCTTGATATTCGCTGGGGGGACTGGCCTTTGCCTTTTAGCCTTGATCCCTCTGCTGTTACTCAACCTCTCTCTTATCGTGAAGATCATCCGAGAGAAATGGTGCCTTCGGGGGCTGGAACTAGCGAATCTCGCAGATGTTCGCAGGGCGACTCCTTCAAAGCGGCGGTATTGGGTGATCATCACCGCCGTCTTCGCTTATGGTGTGGGGGCGCTGATGGCGCTGGGAGGCATGGTTGCGTTTATCAAGAAAGACTGGGTCGTGGGTTGGGTTGGCTTGCTGGTCGCGCTTCTGTTGGTGGCATTTCCCTTGCTGCGAAAGGGAAAAGACTGGCTAGAGGAAATGGCAGCACAATCGCGAAATGCGGCCGAGGTAAGAGCCTTCATGCTCGATGCCAAAAAACAGGCGCGCCGTGCGGGAGTTGAGCGCATCGCGGTCCCGGCCGAGACGATCGAGCGGTTCGCCAAGATTGAAGCTGCGGAGATTGCGCGCGATCGGGCCCGCGCCATCTGTGAGTCTAAGCGGACCCCGGCCTATTCGATCTTGTCGAGCCGTCAGGTGTTCGAGACCAAAGCCGGCCTGGACATCGACAGCCGCCTGCAGATCGAGCAGGCAATCGACGATTTGTCTCTGCAGCCTCGGCCCAGCAACCTACAGAAAGATACAACCACGGGCTTGCTGAAGCAGCGCGTGGGTGAAACAGATTGGGAGATCGAATATTCCGTAGACGATTCCGGGCGCTGCATCAGGCTGGTATCGCTCGAGCGCGCCGGAGTGGCAGGACAAGCCCATGCCTAATGGAACCATCGAGTTCACCGAGTATGCGTGCACGTATTCGGTGGTTGCGCGCAGGGGCCGCGAGCGCTGCCCCAAGGACATGCTGCCCAAGCTGCTTGCCGCGGTCGATGACTTGGCAAAGAATCCGGATGGGTTTCCGGAGCAGACTCACAAGCTGGGCAAGGGCCCCAGCGGCGGAGAGCTGTGTTTGTACGCGCATCCTGAACTACCGCTAGAAGTCACCTACGAAGTTGACCGGCAGAACCGGCGACTGTACCTTGTGCACTTTTCTGCCCCGATTTCCGAACTGAAGCCGGTCTTTGTGAGCTACAGTCATGCCGATAAACAATGGCTCGATCAGCTTCGCACGTTTCTGAAGCCGCTGGAACGGCAGGGCCTCGTGCGCATTTGGGATGACACCAATATCCACGCCGGCTCGAAATGGCGGGAGGAGATCGAGAAGTCTCTCGAGTCGGCAAAGATGGCCGTGCTTCTGGTGACGCAGCAGTTTCTGGATTCGCCCTTCATCCTGGGCAACGAGATTCCGCCGTTGCTGACCAAGGCCGAGCAGCAGGGACTTAAAGTCATCTGGATTGCAGTCAAGGCGAGCACGGTCGAGCATTCACCCATCTACCAGTTCCAGGCAGCGAACGATCCCGCCCACCCACTGGAGACGCTCGACGAGCCGCAGCGAAACAAAGTCCTGGTCGAAATCTACAAAAGAATCAAAGAGGCCGCCGAGGCCTGAGCCCGCCGCCGTTTTATCGCGTGGCGGCAGGGGGGAACTTTCCGTTCCTTCGTTTTTCCGTTCTTAATGGACGACGGCGGTTTGCCCTGCGGCAGCCTGGCCGTCGATAGCAGGGGAAACGTTTTCGGAACGGCGGTGACGGGTGGAAGCCAGAATCAGGGCGTGTTGTTTGAGATCACGCCGTAACGTCTCATTCTCAACAAAACAACCTTGTGGGTTGCCTGTTAACCGGACGCCAGCTACTCCGTCTAAATAGGTTGAACTTCTCCGGGGAGTCGTTCGTCTGTATATATGTGGTTTCGGCTGCGGCTTGGGGAGCATCGAACAACAACGGCAGGGCTGAAGTTATGGCGAGGTGGAAACGATGAGTGCAAGTGAGCTGCGGCGTCGCATTCGTTTTGGTGAGTTCGTGGTGGATGTGCACACCCAGGAAATCTGGCGCTCTGGTACCAAAGTCAAACTCATCGGACAGCCTCTGCAGATCTTGCTCGCGCTTCTGGAGGAACCAGGAACGTTGATCGCGCGCGAGGAATTGCAGAAACGCCTTTGGTCGCAGGACGTCTTCGTGGATTCGAATCATGGGCTGAATGCCGCCGTGAATAAGCTGCGGGAAGCGCTCAACGATTCGGCGCAGAATCCGCGTTACATCGAGACCCTGCCGCGTCGTGGATACCGCTTCATCGGCCAGGTCGACAACGTTGTGTCCGAGTGCAAAGGTGTGGCGGCTACGCCCGCGATCCCGGAGATTGGCGTCATAGTCGCCGCTCCGCGCAGGCAGTCTCTCGCACTGCTGGCGAAGGGCCGCAATTTCTACGTCCCCGTGCTAGTCGGAGTCGGCATGATGGTCTTGATTGCGGTTGGGATTCGTGTGCGGCAAGACTTTCCGGAACGCCGGACTGAAACCATTAGCACAGTCACTCCTCTGCCGATGGCGCCAGGGCAGGAAGCGGCGCCCCGCTTTAACGAAGAACAGGCGAAGCGTGAACTGGCTGCGAAGATGACGCAGGCGAAGGCGATCCTGGTCAGCGAACACACGTCCACTCGAGACAGGGAAGCGGATTCACCATCCCTGAGATTTACGACGGTTGTGTCGCATGAGGGTGGCGCTGCCGGGCCGCAGTTTTCCCCGGACGGCCGGCAAATCGCATTCATGTCGAACCGCAGTGGGCCGTGGCAGATTTGGGTAAGTGACGCCGACGGCGGTAATGCGCGCCAGGTCAGCACGACCGAAAGCGCTGGAACGCCGCGCTGGTCGCCTGACGGGAGGAGCATCGTCTACGACGCTCCCATGCACGGCGGCACCTACCTAGTAACGCAACTGGTGGACGGGTCGGAAGCGCCTCGGCCGCTTGTCGAGGGCAAGGTCCCCAGCTTTTCTCGCGATGGGCGCTGGGTTTACTACGCGTCCGAGCGCTCGGGCGATGCGGAGGTGTGGAAGACACGCTCCTCCGGCGGCGAGGAAATTCAGGTGACTCATGGGGGCGGATTCGCCGCGTTGGAATCGTCCGATGGCTTCCTCTACTACTCCAAGTCCGACGGATATCAACCCGAGCTTTGGCGCATTCCCATTGCCGGCGGAGAAGAGGAGCAAGTTTCTTCCCGGTTGCGGCCGCGCACCTGGGCAAGTTGGACCGTCACCAAAGAAGGAATTCTTTTCGTGGAAGATCTCCCCGGCCGCGAACCGGAGTTGAGCTTCTATCAGCCCACGCGTCGCGAACTCCGCGATGTGGTCTCGCTGCGCAGCGCCCCCTTCTGGATGGGAGCTTCCTTCGACGGCAAACGTGCTTTGGTGAACGATGCCTCCGAGCGTGAGATCACCATGGTGGACAATCTGCCGCGGCTGAATTAGGTGAGGCCAGGAACGCCTGAGCGAGAGATGCAAGCCTTTGCATCTTGACCACGTCGAACCGCGCTGAAATAATCTCGCCTGCTTAGGGCACGCCTTTCGAGCCCTGTCTTCTCGGGCCTATTAGGCCGACTTCTATCGACTAGTGCCCCCGCGCCTTTCCAAGGCCATTCAGTGTGGAGGTGTGTGTGAAGAATGCCAAGATTGTTTTCCGGATGGCAGGTCTCTTGATTGTCCTTCTGATGTCGCTCAGCGCTGTGGCGCAGACTTCAGCCGCGAACGTTGCTGTCAGCCCCAGCGTGGTGCCGAATCTTGTGAGCTTCAACGGCACGCTCACTGATGGCCACGGAAAACCAGTGACCGGAATTGTGGGGGTCACATTCCTGCTTTACAAAGAATCGCAGGGCGGAGCGCCGGTTTGGCTGGAGACGCAGAATGTCACTCCGGACAAGTCCGGACACTACACGGTTCAGTTGGGATCAACGAGCAGCGCGGGATTGTCCCCGGCACTTTTTGTTGCAGGAGAACCGCGCTGGCTCGCGGTGCAGGTCGTGGGAGAGGCGGAACAGCCACGCGTGCTGCTGGTGGCCGTGCCCTACGCCATGAAGGCTGCCGATGCGGAGACGCTGGGTGGGCTTCCGCCGTCGGCTTTCGCGCTGGCGGTTCCGCCTGGAAATGTTCAAGCGAGCGTGGGTCCGGCGACGTCTTCAGTGTCGTCATCGACGGCGGCAGCAAATGCGCCTGCCTCTTCGAACGTAACCACTACCGGCGGTACGATTGGCGCTCTGCCGCTGTGGAGCACGTCCACCAACATTCAAAGTTCGGTTCTTACGCAGACGGGAACTGGAGCCACGGCGAAGATCGGACTCGGCACGACGACTCCTGCTGGCACGCTCGACATCAAGGGAACAGCGTTGGTCCGGGGCAGCCTGAGCTTGCCCAACATCGCCAACGCGACCTCCACCTCGGGTTCAAACTCGCAGCCGTTGAATATGGTGGGCTCTTCGTTCAGTAGCAGCACCAACGCCGCTGTCGGCCAGACGTTTCGCTGGCAGGTGGAGCCGGTGGCCAACAACACCACAAATCCTTCTGGCAGTTTGAACCTTCTCTACGGAGCCGGACGCTCGAATGTGGCTGAGACCGGCCTGGTAATCGGCAGTAATGGTCAGATTACATTCGCCGCGGGGCAGACATTCCCCGGAACCGGCAAAGGAACAGTCACCAGCGTCACAGCTGGCACGGGCCTGACCGGCGGCAACATCACCACTTCCGGCAGCCTTGCGATCGACACAACGGCTATACCGCAGTTGAAAACAGCGAACACTTTCACAGGCAGCCAAACGGTCAATGGGAATGTGAGCGCAACCGGAGTTGTCTCGGCGAGCAGTTATCAGATCGGTAGCGATCTTTTTGCTTTCGGCCAGAATAGCAACTCGAACGCCTATCTCGGATTTGCCGGGAACACTAGCGGCACAGGCATTCAAAACACCGGAGTGGGTGTCGGGGCATTATCGCATTTGACCACTGGAGCGGGAAACATCGCGATTGGTGCGGGTGCTCTTTCTACGGAAACCGTTGGAGGCGGGAACATTGCGGTTGGCATCCAGGCAATGTCGAACGCCGATTCCGGCCTTCAGAACATCGCGATTGGGCAGGAGACACTACAGGCCAACACCGGCTCCAACAATATAGCACTCGGCTTCCAAACACTTTTCTCGAATTCAGGCAGCGACAATGAGGCAATTGGCGGATTCGCAATGAGCGCGAATACAACGGGCGGCGACAACACAGCGATCGGGTTTGTAGCTTTGGAGAATAACACCACCGGTCGGCAAAATACTGCCGTGGGTGAGGGTGCCGGAGAGAAGCATAACGGCAATTTGGGAACCTTCCTGGGTTACAACACCACCGCCAGCACGTCGGGCTTGACCAATGTGACCGTTGTGGGGGCCTCGGCGAACGTCGGAGAGAGTAATGCCTTGATCCTCGGCTCCACTGGTTCGAATGCGGTCTCGGTCGGCATTGGAACCTCCACTCCCTTCAACGACTACGGTCTTACCGTCGACGCCACGAGCAATAGCACAATCAATGGCGGCGTTGTCGTGAATAGCGGCGGAGGAAACCTCTACCTGGGCATGACCGAAGGCGTGCACAAGTTCCGGGTTGACGTCAACGGTGTAACCTATGCTGACGGCGGATATCAATCGAGCGGCGCCGACTTCGCCGAATCCGTTGCTGTGCGCGGCTTACGCAACGAATATGAGCCCGGCGACGTTCTGGAAATCGATCGCAAGGCGCATCGCGGCGTGGCTTTATCGAGTCGTCCCTATGCCACGCTCGTTGCGGGAATCTACTCCACCAAGCCCGGCCTTCTGGCTACTCCTCATACGATCGAAGACCCAAGCGTGAAAACCAGCGAAGTACCGCTGGCGATTGTGGGAATCGTTCCTTGCAAAGTCAGCACAGAAAACGGCGCAATCGCGCCTGGAGATTTGCTGGTAACGTCGTCGCGTCCGGGTTACGCGATGAAGGGAACCGACCGCCGCCGCATGCTTGGTGCGGTCGTCGGTAAAGCGCTCGAGCCCATCGCGAAGGGTAGCGGGATGATCGAAGTGCTGGTCACGCTGCAGTGAACTAACTTGGGTGGTCCGCTCAGGTGGCCCAGCCTTTGATCTCGTGTCCGCTATCACTAGAGCGGGTGCCCCATCCTTCGCGGCACTTTGCGAAGAGCCGCCCCTGAGCTTGCCGAAGGGGTGGGCACCACGGACCTCGATCCCAATATTGAAATACCACGCAACTCAAGTTGTCTGAAGAGCGGGCCCGACGGCGCTCCATAGATGTTGCGTGGGCGCTGACGTCAGAAGACAAGGGATCGGCAGCATCGTACCCGCCCTTCGCAACGGACGCGAAGAGCGGGGCACCCGCTGTTTCGGAACCTGACGCCAAAAAATCGAAAGGGTGAGCCACCCGCCCACCCACCGTATCGGATCTTGACGCTAAGAAAAGTCGAAAGTGGGGCACCGTAGATTTTCCCCCGAGAAGCGAACGCTCCTGGCCCGGCAGATAATGCGCTACGCTCCCACCGCCGCATGATCCGACATGCGCCGTTTGTTGTAGCGCAGGGCGACGTTCATGAAGACACTGCCCAGGGAGGTCTCGAAGCAGATCATTAGTGCTTCTGTGTCTTCGCTGGTCTTGTCACCTTCCTGCGCGGTGAGCAGCAGCGGAGGATGCACGCGGAAATGGAAGCCCTGGTCGTTGAGCGCGGAGATGGCGTTGCCCACGACCTGGTTCGCCAGTTCGAAGATGGTTTCTTTGATCAGCGCGTCGGACTCGGGCAATTCGGCGCCGGCGTAGTGGCTGGCGACTTTGACGGCGGTCTGCGGCTCGAGATCGAGAATGATCCGGCCCTCGATGTCGCCCGTGAGAGCAATCATGCCTGCCACGCCCTTGCGGCGATAGGCGTCCTCTTCCATGGTGAGATTGCCCACCTTAGTTTGCCCCTGCAGGCCCTGCGACAACACGGCATCGGCCGCATTGATGAAAGGCTGGATCAATTCCATCTTCATTGGAGTTAGACTCCCGCTCCCGCCGTGTTGGCCACGGCGCCGTCTTCACCGAGCACGTACTTGATGACTTCATACAGAACTTCCGGCTTGACCGGTTTCTGCACGAAGTGCCGCGCACCGCGCTGCAGCGCCGCGACGATGTTCTCCTGATAACCGACCGAGGAGACCATGACGATGCGCGCTTCCGGGTGCGACTGCACGATGCGTTCAGCCGCCTCGATTCCTTCCATCTGCGGCATGGTGATGTCCATGAGCACGATGTCGGGATGCGTGCGGTCGAACTCGCTGATAGCGGTCAAGCCGTCGCCGGCCTCGGCCGCCACCTGCCCGCCGAACGTCTCGATCATGCGGGCGAGATTCTTACGGGCAAACACGGAGTCGTCCACGATCAAGTAGCGGACCGCCTGCCCGTCCTTGCTGCGCTTTACTGGTGCAAACTGCTCCATACCGACCTCCCCTTTCAAATCCCTATCATTTACGGTGCCCAGCAACCAGATCACTCCGGTCACGACACCAGGCTTTGACTCTATTTCTCTGCAGCCTCTAGGCTCCGAGTTCTCCTGCGATCTTCTAGTGTCCGGCGCGCACGGCTTTGCCCGAAGCACTAACATCTGATCCACCGCGGCCGCATACTGCCTGCAGCGTGGAACTCATGGCATCCAGTCCGACCACGCGAGTGGCGTATCCGCGCTCGATTGCGGCCTTGGGCATGCCGAACACCACACACGATTCCTCGTTTTGCGCGATGGTGACGCCGCCTTCCTTCTTGATGGCGCCCAGACCTTCCGCTCCGTCGTCGCCCATGCCCGTCATCAGCACGCCGACGGCACTCCCGCGAAATTCTTCCGCCACGCTCCGCATCAGCACATCCACGCTGGGCCGATGCCCGTTCACGTGGGGCTCTTCGCTAAGGACGACGATGTCTCCCAGCGGCAGCCGTTTGACCTTCATGTGCCGGCTCCCGGGGCAAATCAGCACGCGCCCCGGCTGCAGAATGTCCCCCGATTGCGCTTCCTTCACGCGCAGCGCGGAGAGTTCGTCCAGACGCCGCGCAAACATGTCGGTGAAACCGTCGGGCATGTGCTGTACCACCGTGATCGCTCCGGGAAAATCTCCGGGCAAATGCACCAGCAGATATTCCATGGCTTGCGGCCCGCCGGTCGAGACTCCGATGGCTACAATCTTCGAAGGGCATCCGGCCCCAGGCGCCGCCTTCTCCGGCTTCGGCGGGACGCCGCCCAGGATGCGCGGTTTCAGCTTGCAATCGGCCGCGGCCTTGACCTTCGCGATCAGTTCTCGCGAGGTCTCCACCATGTGCGCCGAGGCGTCTTTTGGCTTGGTCACGAAATCGAACGCACCCAGGCCCAGCGCCTTCATCGTCACCGACGCGCCCTCGATGCTGTGCGAGCTGAAGACGATCACGGGCACCGGCCGCCGCCGCATGATTTCTTTGAGCGTGTCGATGCCGTTCATGCCCGGCATTTCCAGATCGAGAGTGACCACGCTGGGCTTCAGCTCTTCGATCTTTTTCAGCGCGAAGGAGCCATCCATAGCCGTGCCGACGACTTCAATGGAGTCGTCCGACGCCAGCATCTGCGGAATCATCTTCCGCATCAGCGCCGAGTCGTCGACCACCAGCACGCGCACCGACCGGCTCATGCCTGGCCTCCCGCGCCGGCGGCGCCAGAAAGATTGCTCATCGCCAGCCGCATGCGGTCGGTGTGGGTCAGCAGCAAGCCGGAACTCGATTTACCGGCGTGCTCGGGCTTCCAGCGGGAAACGTGATCGACGACTGCAGGCAGATTGAGAATGAGCACGACACGTCCATCGCCGAGGATGGACGCGCCCGACACCAGGTCGGTCGAGAATGTCTGATCGTCCAGAGCCTTGATGACCAGTTCCTCTTCTCCTTCGAGCGCATCGACGATCAATCCGTATTTGCGTTCGCCCACCATGATCACCAGAACGAACAGCTTGCCGCGGCGGTCATCTGCCTCGGACAACGGGCGCCCCAGCCGAAGCAGCGGCAGCACCTGATTGCGCAGCTGCAGGACTTCATAGTTGTCCACCTGGTGCACTTCCGACTCGAACGTCCGCGAAATTTCGACCACTGCATTCAAGGGAATCGCGTACAGACGCTGCTCGACCCAGAATAGAAGCGCCTTGATAATGGCCAGCGTCAGCGGCAGTTTCAAGCGGAAGGTGGTGCCTTGTCCGGCGTGAGTTTCCACGCTGACCGATGCCTTGAGCCGGTGGAGAACGCTCTGCACCACATCCATGCCGACGCCTCGGCCTGAAACTTCGGTGACGTGCTCGGCGGTGCTGAAGCCGGGTTTGAAAATGAAATCCAGAATCTCAGCCTCACTAAGCCGCGCGGCTTCCTCGGCGTTCGTGAGTCCAAGCTCGATCGCTTTGGCGCGAATTTTCTGCGGATCGATGCCGCGCCCGTCGTCAGAAACTTCCACGACCACCTGGTTGCCGTGGTGATAGGCGTTCAGCCGGATCGTGCCGTGCGCCGCCTTGCCCGCTTTTTTCCGTTCTTCGGCCGGTTCAATACCGTGGCTGACCGCGTTGCGCACCAGATGCGTGAGCGGTTCGGCGATCGCATCGAGAATGCCTTTGTCGAGATCGGTTTCGTGCCCGCTGACGGCGAGCTCCACTTCGCGTCCACACTGCCGCGATACATCGCGCACCATGCGGGGGAAGCGCCGGAACAACTGGTCGACCGGAACCATGCGAATCTTCATCACCGAGCGCTGCAAGTCGTTCAGCACACGCGACTGGAAGGCCATGGCATCGGCAAACTTGCCGCGCAACAATTCTTTCGGATAACGCTTGGAAAATTCATTCAACGCCTGCTGCAGCATCGATTTACCGATAATCAGCTCTCCGACCAGGTTGAGCACGCTGTCGATGCGCCCGGCTTCGACGCGCAGAATGTTCTCCTGGGAGGCATGCGGACTCGCGTGCTCTGACGCAGGCGTGGCGGATCCAGGCGTGGTAGGTCCAGCGCCGGCCGCGGCGGCAGTCGCAGCCGGCGTTTCAATCGGTTCGTAGATGGCGTTTTCCGGCTCCAGGCCGATTAATTCTTCTTTGGCCGCCGGCGCCAGCAGAAGGTCGACAGTAATTTCCTCCGTGATGGTGGGGATGCGTCCCTTGGACGAAATCTGTTCCACTGCCTGATCGGTGGCCAGCACAAACTCGATCTGCTTGGCTGCCGCGGGCGACTTGAGATCGGGCCGCACCGCCACGATCTGCCCCACTCCGGCCAGCGCGTTGTGTACCAGTTGCCGCCCGGCAATGGGCATGGCGCAGTGCGGATCGATTTTGATCTGCACGTGATACACGGCCTGGCCCGCCGTCTGGGCCTTGGTCATGGCCAGCTTTTCGTATTCCGTCCAGGCGCTGGCTGCCTTCGCCGAGACTTTGGCTGCGCCTTTTCTCCCGGTCTCTTTTTTCGTGCGGCTTTTCTTTCCCGCGGCCGGCGCTGCGGTCAGATCTTGAATCCGCTTACGCAGGCCCTTAGTCGAGGGCATCTTGCCGCCGCTGCGATAGGCCGCAATCATCTCCACAAAAACGTCAGCCACGGCAAATGCGATCTCGGCAACAGCGGGCTGCGCCGCCGCCCCTTCGATCGAAAGTGCGTCTTCGAACTGATGCGCCAGTTCGCTCAACTCGCGCAACCCGCAGGCCGCCGAGTCGCCCTTCAGGGTGTGCACGGTCCGCCGGATCCCGCGCACGATCTCTTCATCGCCGCGATTCTTCTCCAGCTTCAGGGCCTCGTCGTTTAGCGCCTGCAGCAGTTCCTGCGAGGTCTCATAGAAGAGTTCCCGCATCTCCAGGCCGCGCTCATCGGGTGTGTGGGTCATGCTCTAATCTCGTTGCTCGATCCGCTGGTAGGCCGTGCCGCTGTCCTTGTGCACCATCTGGAACTTCTTGGTCAGACCAAGCAGGCTTTCCGCGTGTCCGACGAAGAGATATCCGTTGGCGTTCAAACAGCGGTAGAACTTTTCCACCAGGCGTTTCTGCTCCGCTTCGTCGAAGTACATCATTACGTTTCGGCAGAAGATTACGTCGTTGCGCTGCGGCAGGTACTCGGTCTTCAGATTGTGAAAGTCGAAGTGCACCATTTCTTTCAGCGCCTTCTTCACCGCATAGCGCTCGCCGACCTTGTCGAAGTAACGCAACCGGTAGCCGTAGTCGACCATCGACATCTGGTTCTCGCTGTAGGCGCCCTCCTGCCCGTGCCGCAACACCGAGTAGCTGATGTCCGAGGCCAGAACCTCCACGCGCCACGGCGGAGGCACCAGCGGCTTGGGCAATGGCAACTCGATGGGCAGCGGATTGCGCAGGTAGTAGTACGCCAACGCGTCGGTGACCAGCATGGCCAGCGTGTAGGCCTCCTGCCCGGTCGAGCATCCCGCGCTCCACACCCGGATCGAATACTCGCGGCGCTGGCTTTTCTGGCGGAACAATTCTTCCATGACCGTTTTCTGAAACAGATCAAGCTGCGCCTTGTGGCGGAAGAAGCTGGTCTCGTTGACCGTAAGGTTTTCGAGCAAGCGCGTGAGTTCGTCTTTGCCCTGCGGGCTGATGAGCAGGCGATAGTAGGAATAGAACGAGTCGAGGCGGCACTCCTTCAGCCGGCGCAGCAGCCGGTCCTGCAGAAAGTGGGTGCGGCGCTCGTCGAAGTGCATGCCGCACTCCTGGTAGACCAGCGCCTGCAGCAGCTTCAATTCCGCGTCCGTCAGTATGGGAGCGGGTGCCGCTCCTGATGTGCTCATGCGTTCTCTCGATCTTTGAACTCAGTGATCAGTGGGCAGTGGCCGGTGGTCAGAAAAACCTTGGTTCGATCCCCCGTTTTTCTGGCCACTGGCCACCGACCACTGGCCACTCTCATCTCGCCGCCGCTCCCTTGGCGTCTTCTTTTTTTGCGACGTCTTTCTTTTCCACCTGCAGGCTCGCCGGCGCCAGCAATTTGCTCATGTCGAGCAAGACCACCAGGCGTCCGCCGACTTTGCCGAGGCCGGTGACGCAGTTCAGTCCGCCTTCCTGAAAAACGGCGGGAGGCGCTTCCACGGCATCGGCAGGAATCTTTAAGACTTCAGAAGCCGAATCGACGATTAGCCCGGCCAGCCGCCCCGAATGCTCGACGACCAGAATGCGGTTCTGCTTTTTGAGCGAGGCCTGCTTTTCTCCGAAGCGCTTGCGCAGGTCCATCACCGACACGATCTTGCCGCGCAGGTTGATGACGCCTTCCAGATACTCCGGCGCATCGGGCACGGCGGTAATTTCCGGCACCCGCACGATCTCGTGCAGGGAAGTGATGGGCACGCCGTAGGTCTCGCGGCCCACCTTGAATCCCACGATATGGAGTTCTCGGCTCATTATTTGGGCTCCCCCGTTCGGCTCCTCGCAGGCCCTAGAATTGCGATCCCGCGGCCGCACCGCGCCGGCCGGGGCGGGCGGAGAAGTCCGCTGCCGCGGTGGCCCGTGCAGCTTCGTCCAGGCTGAAGCGATCGAGCGATTCCAGCAGGCCGCGCGACATCTTCGACATCTGTTCCGACGACGCCGCCAGCTCGGTCGAGCCCGAGGTGGATTGCTGCACCAGTTCGCGCATCCGCTCCATCGCCTTGACCACGGCTTGCGCGCCCGACGCCTGCTCTTCCACCGCCGAGTTGATTTCGTGGGTAATTTCGTTGAGCCGCGTAGTGGCGCGCGCAATCTGCGACGAGCCGTGCGACTGTTCATTGGTGGCCGCACCGATCTCCTGCGCGAACTTGTAGACCTCGGTCACCACGTTCGAGATCTTCTTCAGCGCAGAGTTCAGCTCGCTGCCCAGTTCGAGGCCCTCGTTGACGATAGAGGTCGAACGGTCCATGTTTTCGACTGCCTTGCGGGCTTCTTTCTGGATGCTCTGGATGAGTTCGGAAATCTCTTTGGTCGACTGCGCCGATTTTTCCGCCAGCTTGCGCACTTCGTCGGCGACCACGGCAAATCCCAGGCCGTGCTCTCCGGCGCGCGCGGCTTCGATGGCGGCGTTCAATGCCAACAGGTTGGTCTGCTCGGCCAGATCGTCGATGACTTCGATAATCTTGCCGATGTCGTCGGCCCGTTGGCCGAGCGCGCCAATGATCTCGCCCGACGAGTTGATGGTGGAGTTGATGCGGTTCAGGCCATCGGTGGCCTTTTCCATGGTTCCGATGCCGGCGTGGACTTCCTCCCGCGAGCGGTTGGAAATATCGAGCAGCACCTTCGCCGTATCGGCCACGCGCTGGATGGAGGCCACCATCTGGTCGATGGATGCGGATGTTTCGCTGACGCTCGACGCCTGCACCTGCGTACTCTTCACCATGTTCTGTACGTTGACGCTCATCTCGTGCATGGTGCTGGTGACTTCGTCGATCGCGGATGAGGCTTGCAATCCGATTTTCGCTGAATCGTCCGAAGCTCCGGCGACTTGTCCGGAAGCGCTGGCCACTTGGGATGAGGCATCGCGCACGCTGCGGACCAGCCCGGCGAGTCCTTCGACCATGCGCACGAACGCGTTGCCCAGCGTGTCATGCGAAGAGCGAGGCTTGACCTCTACGCGCAAGTCGCCGCCCGCGATCGATTCAGAGACTCCGGCCATTTCCTTGAGGTACGTCACCATCTTGGCGAAGGTACGCGCCAGTTCTCCGATCTCGTCGTCGCGCGTCATATCGATGTTGTGCTCGAGATCGCCAGTGTTGCCGATGCCACGGGCCACATTCATCAGATTAGTGAGCGGCGCGGTGATCGACTTGGCGGTGCGGAAAGCGATGACGACTCCCAGCGAAAGGGCGAGCGTCGTGCTCAGCAGAGAGATGATAATGGTGGCCTTGGCCGCGGTTTCGTCGGACTTGCGGCTCTCGCCGTCGGCGACGTCCAGCGAGTCAGTGGAATTCTTCACCCAAGAAGACGCGTCCTTCTGCAGGTAATAGATCTGCAGCTCGGCGACGGTTGCATTGCCCGAATCCACATCTTTCCGTTTGTCAATCAGCGGCTGGGCAAACTCTTTGCCCCACGCCTGTTCCAGTTGCTCCACTCTGCCCAATGCGGCCTTGACCTGGTCCGAGGTCGCCAGCTTCAGTGCCAAATCCAGCTTTTCATTGAGCGTGCGCAAGCCTTCATTCATGCGGTCGACCTCGCGCGTGTCGCCGCTGAGCAGGTAGTTGCTCAGATAAAGGCGGTTCTGCATCATCTGAAAGCGAACGGCGTTGGTGGTGTCCGCCAGCTGCTTGGCCGAGTGCTCGCGCTGCACCGCCGACCAGTTCACCAGAAACAGCACGACTACTGTGGTCAGGATGATTCCGAAGTTCACATAAAGCTTTTTGCCGATCGTCATGCGTTTCTCCTCCGCGCCTGCAGCCCGCCTAGCGCGGCTCGAACTTAAAGTCGATAATTCCCGTGCTCTCTCCCCCCGCCGCTTCAAAACGCCACTTCTTGGCTGCATCCAGCGCGGCATTCGCCAGCACCGGGTGCCCGCCCACTACTCGCGCTTCCTTCACCGTGCCGTTCGAGGCCACCACGACCTCAATCTTTACAGTTCCGGAAATGTTCATCTTGCGCGCCAGCTCGGGATAGGCCGGCTGCACCTTGCTTTTGGCGCGTCGAATCAGTTCGTCGCTTTGAGACTGCTGCGCGCGAACTGCAATCGGCGCTGCACTTGCTCCTACGATCAGGACGGCCAATACTGCCGCCGCGACTTGCTTGGACACAATTCCTCCTGGGCCGCACAGAACTTGGCGTTGCTCAACGTGCAACACCCGGGCCACCTGAGAGCTCAGGAGAAAACCAAAGTAATGGGTGCTATCTCATTGGAAAATAAGTCTGTTGAGCGTTCCTGCCGGTCGCAAAATGACCCGCCGCGGAATTAGCTCAGTCTCATTCCGGTCAAATAGGGTTATGCTTCTCACAGTGAGAAAACGTCTCATTTGAGTCTCGGGATTTCACACCAAGGCACTCCCTCCCCCATTTCTCTTGACTCAAATTGAGATAACAAATTAGTTTCCATTTAGTTTCAATCACTTGTGAATCGCGAACCCGTCGCTTCGTCGATCGTCGGTGCTGTCGGTCTGTCAGGTGGACCATTGATCCCCCGGGATGCCAGCTTTGCACCCGGGTCCGATGAAGCCTTCCAACAGCTCCTATTACGTATCGCCGCGCAGGCCGCCGGGAAGGCCGACTCGAACACGTTGATTCAACTGTTCTGCCGCGCCACACGCGAGTTCTTTCAGGTCTCCGGCGTCTACTTCTGGCGGCGCCACGCGGGCGGTGATCTGGTGGGGGAGCAGGCCGACGGAAAACTGGCCGACCACTTTGTTGGCCTGCGCCTGCGACCGGACCAAAGCGCTTCCTCGGCCGAGGCCGTTCGCCAGCGCCGCACCGTGTTCGCCAACCATGTGCAGGCCAAGAACTTCCCGGCTGCGGCGGAATTCGGCGCCCGGGCTCTGTTGTCGGCTCCCTTGCTGGTCTCCAATGAAGTCATCGGCGCGGTAACGTTTCTTCATGACGCCATCGACGATTTCTTTACGGAAGACTTTGCCGCCAAGGCGACCATCCTCGCCGGTCAGTTGGGCAGCCTGCTTGAAGCAACTCGCCTGGGCGAGGTTTCGCGCGAGGAGCACCGGCGTGCGGAAATCCTCGCGGACGTTGCCCATGTCCTGCATAGCTCGCCGGATGTGGCTGCGGTCATCGAGGCGCTCGCCGATCGCCTCCGACTTCTTTTGAACACGCGCCTGGTGTGCGTGCTTCTGCGCCGCGAGGGGCCGTTCGAATTGCGGGCAGTCTCGGCCGAAACTCCCCAACTGGCGAACGCTGCGCGAGCCCGCCATGACCGCCAGACCATTCGTTTTGCTGCCGACCTCGCACAACGCGCCGTCGTTGCCGGCGAACCGATCACGGTAAGCCTCGGCGCCGACGTTCATTCCCTTGGCAATCTCGTTTCTCCCGGAATGCTGATCGCGGCGCCCTTCCGCACTTCGCGCACACAAGGCACAATTCTTGTTTATCCGCGCCCTGACCGCGCCTTCAGCTCCGAGGAAAAGGCTCTGGTCTCGGCGATCGCCGGTTTCGGTGCGGTGGCCGTCGCCCACGCCGAACTCCACACCACGGCGCGCGCCCAGGCGCACGAACTGCACCAGTTGCTCGAGATTTCTTCCGAACTCAGCTCCAGCGCCAACCTCGAGCATTTCCTGCAGGCGTTTGTCAGGCGGGCCTCCGATTTCCTAGGCTTCGGCCGCTGCTTCATCGCGCTGCTCGAAGACAACCAGTTCCGCGTTCGCTATGGGGTGGAAAAAGGCGAAGGGCGCCGTTTGGAGGAAATCTTTCCCGAGGGTATCGCCACCAAATCTCTGCGCGATAAGCAGGTCTTCTGGACCGACGAAGCCAGCCGTACTCCCGGCGCGAATCTCGACGTCGTGGCCAAATACGACGTTCACCAGTTTCTTGCCGTGCCGCTGCTGGGATCGACAGGCCATCTTCTGGGAATGTTTGCCGTGCTCGACCGCCTCGACGGCACTGGTATTTCGCAGGAAGACATCCGGCGTGCCCGGGCGCTATCCAATCAGGCCGCAGTCGCGCTTGAAGTCGCCAGTAATCTTCATCTTTCGGAGAAGCATCGTCGCCGCGCCGAGGCCCTCATCGAACTCGCCCGCGAGATCGATGGCGCGCTGCGACTGCCCGACTTCGCCCGCCGCTTCGTTTGCCGGGCCGCCGATCTTACCGGCTCGCGTGCAGGCTTGCTCGCCGTTTGCCACGAAGGGCAGTGGCAGGTTGTCGCAACGCATCCGCAGGCCGCCCTCGAATCTGCTGCCGCGGACACCAAGGCGAAGTCGCTTGCTCCGAGCGAGATTCGGCACCACACCGCGGAAGATTCGTCGAAGGCGTCCGCCGACCAGGCCGTTCCTGACAGAAATGTTCACGACCGAAATCTTGCTGATCGAAGTAAAGAACGTGCCATAGCCTCGGCCATCGCCGACCTGGTTTCGCGCCATTCCGATTCCGTCGTCTCCGGCAGCGCCGAAGAGTTGCTCGGTTCGGCCGCGGCCTCGGTTCTCGACTGGGCCGACGCTATGGTTGTCCGTCTTCACGGCGCTAGCGGGGAACTCACTGGTTTGCTGGCTCTGTCCGGGCGCGCTCGCCCGCTCGATGACGAAGACCGCGACTTCCTCGAAACCATCGCCGGGCACGCCGCCATGGCGCTGGAGAATTCGCGCCTCTTCACCCGCATCGAGCAGGCCAATCGCCACTGGATGGAGATCTTCGACGCCATCGGCGATCTCATCGTGGTGCACGACTCGACCGGCAAAGTCCTGCGCGTCAATCGCTCCATGGCAGCCATGATCGGCGTGCCTCCTGCGGAGTTGATCGGCGTCAACATGCGCGCGCTGCTGGCCGTCAACCAGGAAGTCACAGCCTATTCCTGCCCCTTCTGCCGCGCCATGGCCGACGATTCCGACGAATTCGTGCACCCGGTCTTCGAACGCTCCTACCTGGTCTCGACTTCCCGCGTGCACGGCGCTCTCGACGAGGGATTGCAGACGATCCATGTTCTAAAAGACATCTCCGATCGCCGCGAGGCTGAACGGCGCTATCGCGAACTCTTCGACAATATTCAGGAGGGATTATTCTTCAGCACGCCCGGCGGCCGCTTCGTGGAAGTCAACGACGCCATGGTGCGCATGCTGGGCTACAACAGCCGCGAAGAGTTGCTGCAGATCGACATCCCCACGCAATTGTATTTTTCGCCCGAGCAACGGTTGCGCCACACCAACACTCTTGCCGAAGACGGACACCTGCGGAATTTTGAGTCCACGCTGCGGCGCAAAGATGGATCGCCCATCCACGTCCTGATCAACGCATTCGGGATGTACGACAACCAGGGCGAACTGCAGCAGATTCGCGGGCTCATGCTCGATGTCACCGGCCTGCGCACCTATCAGTCGGAGCTGCACCGCGAGCGCGATTTCTCCGCCAAAATTCTCTCCAACACGCAGAGCCTGATTCTCGTCGCCGATACCGCCGGCCTGATCAGCTACGCCAATCGCCGCTGGATCGACGCCGGCTTCGAGCAGCGCGAACTGCTCGGACGCCCCCTGCTCGAACTCGCCGCTCCGGGTTTCGTCCGTCCGCTCGCCGACTCGCTGCAAAACACGCTCGACGGTCAGCAGGTCGACAATTTGGAGTTGCAGATCGTGCGCCGCACCGGCATCGCCGGACAGTTCTCTGCCAACCTGAGCCCGATGCGAGACGAGCAGGGCATCGTCACTTCGATCGTCGTCGTGATGACCGACATCACCGACTCCGCGGTGCTTCGCGACAAGCTGGTACACACCGAAAAAATGGCCGCCGTCGGCCAACTCGTCTCCGGGGTCGCGCACGAGGTCAACAATCCCCTGACCGCAATTCTTGGTTTCGCCGACCTGCTGATGGAGAATCCAGATCTTCCCGAGAATGCCCGCAAGGATCTCCGCGTCATCTTGCAGGAAGCGCAGCGCACCAAGCAGATCGTGCAGAACCTGCTGAGTTTCGCCCGCCAGATGCCGCCGCAGCGCAGCGCCGTGCATCTGAATGCGATCCTGAGGCGCACCATTCAACTGCGGTCCTACGACTTCACCAGCCACGGCATCGAAGTCATCGAGCATCTCGACGAACAACTGCCTGAAGTCATGGGCGACGCGCACCAGTTGCAGCAAGTTTTTCTCAATATTCTCAACAACGCCTACGACGCCGTGCATGAAGTCGGCCGCCCGGCGCGCATCGAAATCATGTCGACCAAAGCCGGGGATGCCGTCGAAGTTTCTTTCCGCGACAACGGCAACGGCATCACGCATCCTGACAAGATTTTTGACCCGTTCTTCACCACCAAAGAGGTCGGCAAAGGCACCGGCCTCGGCCTGAGCATCTGCTACGGCATCGTCAAAGAGCACGGCGGAGAGATTCTCTGCCACAACAATATCGGCGGGCTGGGCGCCACCTTCGTGGTGCGCCTGCCCGCATCCATTCACACCGCGTCCTTCGGTGTGGCTGCGGGAGTCGAGCAACCATGAGCGTGCCAGCAATCCGATCCAATCCTTTACCCGTCTTGCTCATCGAGGATGAGCCGGCCGTCATGGCATACGTGCAGGCAGCGCTCGAGCGCAGCGGATATCCCGTGGTCTGCTGCGAATCCGGAGTCGACGCCCTGCGCCTGCTGGAAGATGGTTCGTTCCTCGGTGTGGTCTCCGACATGCGTACCCCGGGCGGCGTCGATGGCGGCCAGGTTCACGCCTGGATCGCGGCCCACCGCCCTGATCTTGCCAATCGCGTCGTTTTCATAACGGGAGACATTGCCAATGAGGAAACCGTGGCAACCCTCCGTGAAACCGGCGCGCCCTGCGTGGAAAAGCCTTTTCGAGTGCAGCAATTCATTGAAGTTATTTCTCGGACGATGGGGAGAGCAGAGTGACCAGCGTGTCTAAAGAGGACCTCCGCATTTGCTTGCTCGTGGTGGACGACGAGCAGAGCATCCGCAAACTGTGCATGACAGTCGGCGAAGCCCTGGGTTTTGTCTGCCTTGAGGCCGAAAGCGGCGAGTCCGCCCTGGCGCTGCTTGAAGAGCAGCCAGCACACATGGTCCTGACCGATCTGGTCATGCCGCGCATGTCGGGCCTGGAATTTCTGGAGCGCGTGAAGAAAGTTCTGCCGCGCACCGAAATCGCCGTCATGACCGGCCACGGCTCGGTCGAAACCGCCGTGCAGGCCATGAAACTCGGCGCCTACGACTACATCAGCAAGCCGTTTTCTCCCCTCGAAGAGCTTCGACTTTTCTTGCGCCGCATGGCGGAGAAAATTCGTCTCGTTGAGGAAAATGAATTTCTTCGCCAGCGCATGGACTCGGAGACCGCTGTCCATGGCATCGTGGGCTCATCGGCAAAAATTCAGGATGTTCTTCGCATGGTCGCGCGCCTGAAAGATACGCGCACGCCCGTATTGATCTACGGGGAAAGCGGCACCGGAAAGGAACTCGTCGCCCGCGCTATGCATTTCCGCGGCGCTTTTTCCAATCGTCCTTTCGTCGCCGTCGATTGCGGCTCGCTGGTACCCACGCTGATCGAAAGCGAACTCTTCGGCTACGAAAAAGGCGCATTCACCGGCGCGCTCAAGTCGAAGCAGGGACTTTTTCAGTCCGCCGACGGAGGAACGATTTTTCTGGATGAAGTCGGCGAGCTGCCGCTCGAATTGCAGGCCAAGCTGCTGCGCGTGCTGCAGGAAAGGGAAGTGCGCCCGGTCGGCAGCAACCAGCGCGTGAAGGTGGATGTACGCGTGATCGCCGCGACCAATCGCGATCTTGAGGCCGCCTACAAGGCTGGCACTTTTCGCAAAGATCTCTACTTCCGCTTGAATGTGGTCACGCTCTACGTTCCGGCACTGCGCGAGCGGCGCAGTGACATTCCTATGCTCGTGCATTGGTTCCTCGAGCGCTACGCTCCCGGCTCGGAGATGCACGTTTCCAGCGCCGCCATGAAAGCTCTCATGCAATACGAATGGCCGGGCAACGTCCGCGAACTGGAGAACTGCGTCGAGCGCGCGGTTGCTTTAGGCAACGGACAAGTCATCGATCTCGGCGACTTGCCGGTGGGTATTGCGGCCGGCGCTTCGAACGGAGGAAGCACCGCAGTTCCGGTGAAGGGAATCGTCCTCGATCCCGACCTTGCCGCGGCAGTCGTATCCTCCGCCGCCGATTCGCCACGCGCACCTATGTCGACCACCGATCTCGAAGACATCGAACGCGCCACCATTCAGCGCGTTTTCGAACAGGTCAAAGGCGACAAGGCCCTCGCCGGACGCATGCTCGGCATCAGTCGCGCCACGCTCTACCGCAAGCTGAAGCGCTACAACATCAGCGGCGGAGCGCAGGCCGCTTCGTCGTCTAGTCACACGCTGCAATAGCGGATCGTTATTTTGTCAGGGCTGCGTCATCCCGAAAGCGCGCGCTTTTACCAGCGCGCTGAGGGATCTCCATGCCCACGGACCTGTGTGAGAGAGATCCCTCGCTGCGCCTGAAAAGCGGCTACGCTCGGGATGACGCCGACGACAGAGATGATTTCCAAGTTTCAAACTGAGCCACTGCCGAGTTCCTTGTTTCGTTGACTCACCGAATCCGCCTCCGTAAGATGAATCGATCCCGGGCCCTATTTCTAGCGGAATTCCATCATGCTTGGCCAAACCATCTCGCATTACCGCATTATCGAAGTGCTCGGCGGCGGAGGGATGGGCGTTGTCTATAAGGCCGAAGATACCGATCTCGGCCGCTTCGTCGCTCTCAAATTCCTTCCCGATGCGCTCGCTCGCGATCCGCAGGCGCTTGAACGCTTTCGACGTGAGGCCCGCGCGGCCTCGGCGCTGAGCCACCCGAATATCTGCACGATTCACGAAATCGGGAAGCAAGGCGATCTGAGCTTCCTCGTCATGGAGTTTCTTGACGGCGCGACGCTGAAGCATTGCATCTCCGGACGGCCGCTGGAACGGGGTCTCTTGCTTGCCCTCGCCATCGAAATCGCCGACGCCCTGGATGCGGCTCACGCCAGAGGCATTGTGCATCGTGACATCAAGCCCGCAAATATTTTCGTCACCGCCTCGGAGCACGCCAAAGTTCTGGATTTCGGTTTGGCGAAAATGTCGATCATGCCCGGAGTAGGCGCCGAGGGCGAGACGCGCACCGTTGACGAGCAGCATCTCACCAGCCCCGGCAGTGCTCTCGGCACCGTCGCATATATGTCGCCCGAGCAGGTGCGCGGCAAAGAACTCGATGCCCGAACCGATTTGTTCTCGTTCGGCGCAGTTCTCTATGAAATGGCCACAGGCGCACTCCCATTCCGAGGCGACACGACGGGCCTGATTTTCGATTCCATTCTCAATCGCGATTTCCCCGCGCCGGTGCGGCTGAATCCTGAGTTGCCGCCAGAGCTGGAACGCATCATCGACAAAGCCCTCGAGAAGGATCGAGACCTGCGCTACCAGCACGCCGCCGATATGCGCAGCGATCTCAAGCGCCTCAAGCGCGCCATCGAATCTGGACGCAGTGCTCGTACTTCAAGCTATCCGGCCGACACCGTTTCTGAGAGTGGCGTGCGCGCGCAATCCTCGGGTGCCGTTCCTGCCGCGACACCCGCAGGGCAGACTTGTTCCGATGCGGTCGTCGCCTCCGTGTCCGGTGGCAAAGGGAAGGCGATCGGCATCGCAATCACTCTGGTCATTCTCTCAGTCGCCGCCGCCTACGGCTTTCGCCGTTTCTTGCTGGGTACTCCCGCCGCGAAAGGTCCGGCAACGATCACGCAAATCAGCCACTGGCACAAGCCGATTCGCCAAGCGGTGCTCTCTCCGGATGGGCACACCATCGCCTTCACCTCGTACACGCAGGGCTATGAGCAGATTTTCGTGATGCTCACTTCTGGCGGCGAACCACTGCAGCTCACCAATGACGAGGGCAACAAAGAGGTCGAGACATTTTCCCCCGACGGCACGCAGATTTATTACGGACGCCAGGTCGGTGCTTATCAAGTGTGGGCGATTCCCACGCTGGGCGGGACACCATCGCGCCTCGTCGAGGGCCTTTTCGCCACGCCAACTTCCGACGGCAAGACACTCTACTACTTCAATCTGGTAACGCGAAAAATCATGCAGGCCGGGCCCGACGGCTCGAATCCCAAGCCCGCCTTCAACGTGAGCGAACTCAAGGTCTTTCCGCAGGCTGTGATTCTCTATCCTGAGGGCGATTTTCTGGCGGTTGGTCCGACCGAGAGCACGCCTCCCGGCACATTCCAGATCGTGCGCTATAACCCAGCCAACCACACCGCTACGACTCTGGGCGAAATTACTGGCTCGCCAACCTCAATCGCGTGGGGCACTCCGGGCAAGACACTGCTTCTTGATCGCGACCTCAATGGCATTGTGAATCTTTGGGAATACGATCTCGACAGCAAGGCGTACACGCAGCTTACCTCGGGCGCGGGGCCGGATTACTACCCGATGAAAGATCCGGCTGGCAAGGGAATCTATTTTCTGAATGGAAAGAGATCTGGCTACCTCAGTGCGTTCGACCTCAAAACCAAATTGTCCAGCGACATCATCCCGGACTTGGCTTCGCAGCCCACGCTCTCAGTCGACGCCAAGCGGGTGATGTATCTTCTACAGCCGGAGCCGAATCGCAATGAGCTCTGGATTTCCGACATTGACGGCAACAATCGACTGAAGTTGGCGACATCCTCCGACACTTTGGGCGCGGGAGACTGGCCGCCTGATGGTTCGCAGGTTTCGTACTTCCGATCGCACAACGATATCGAGGACTGGTACGTGATCAACGCCGATGGCAGCCACCAGCGTCAGCTTCCAACTTTGGGCGGCGGCGTCAGCACCACGGTTTGGAGCCGTGACGGCAAATATCTCTACGCCAGCGGACGCAGGACGAACGGAGACGTTTACTCCACATGGCGTGTTTCGACTGAGGGTGGACCTCCCGAGCCGCTGGCAGAGAACTGCGGTTTCCCGATCGACATTTCGAACGATGGAAAGTATCTGGTTTCGAGCGTGCTTTACGGCGACAAAGTAGGCGTATTCGAGCTCTCCCTCGCCGACAAAACCTGTACGCCACTATTACCCGGCATAGTCAGCTTCGTTCCACGCTTCAGCAGCGACGGCAAATACATTCTTTATACCGTCTCCACGCGCGGAGAAGTCATCCTCAACCGCCTGCCCTGGCACGATGGCAAAGTCACCGGACCCTCGCAGCTCGTGATGAAACTCCCCTTCGCATTTGCTCAGGGAACCAACGGCAACAACTACGACATCGCCCGCGATCTCTCGAAAATCGTCTACCAGCGCCCCGGCGGCCAGTTTGACCTCTATCTTTTGTCGCAGAAGTAGGCGCTCGAGGATGGTTGTCATCTTGAGCGAGGATTTTGTTCCGTCTGCGGCGAAACAAAACCACAGCCGAAAGATCCCTGCACTCTTCACCACACCTCAGCGGACAATAGGTCTACCCACGCTTGCCTTGCAGCAGCTCCGCGCTTCTCTCCGCCACTTCTTTTACTAAAAATCCCATCTTCGGATGGCTCGGTTCCAGATCAACCTGAATGCCAAGTTCGCGCAATGCCGCCGAAGCGATCGGGCCAATCGAACCCACCACCACGTGCGAGAGCCCGTCAACAACCTGCTCACGAATCCCCATTTCCTCCGCAATCTGCAGCAGATGCCGAATCTGCACCGCCGACGTCACCAACAGAACTTCAATCTCTCCGCCCGCCACCGCCTGCGCCGCCTCGCGCAACGGCCCCAGATCCTCCGGCAGGCTCCACTCGTAGACGTGCACGGTTGTGACGTTCGCGCCACGTTCGGTCAATCCCTGGATCAGTTCTACACTCGGTGCGCCGTGCTCCTGCACCACCACTGATCGCCCCTTGAGCGGAATTGCATCGTTCTTCTCGTCGAGCGTCTGCAGCAGCTCGCGCCATGTATTCGGCTCCGGAACCGTCGCGGCGATCGGCACGCCGAATTCACGCAACACGGCCATCGGCTTGGGGCCACGTGCCACTACAGTCGTCTTGCTTAGTGCAGCGACAAATTCCTCGCGTGTGCACACAGTCTCCGCGGCCTGAGCGAGGGCCCGCATGCCAACGCCTGTCAGAAAAATGACGACGTCCACCTGTCCCGCGCGCAGCGCAGAGACAAATTTCGCCACGTCGCCGTGATCTTCCGCTGCAACTTCACGCGTAGAGGGCGCAACCATGGCATGACCGCCGTTATTCTCGATCAGCAGCGCCATCTCCTTCGCGCGCCGGCTCTCAAGAGCAAGCACGCGAGCCCCTTGAAACCCAGCTTTGGTCACGAGATCAGACATGCGCACTAGACTACCGCGAACGAGCCGTCGCGTCAGCCTGCTTCCGGAACCGGAACTGGGTCAGTCTGAAATGCTCTATCCGGTTTCGCCGGCGTCATGCTTTGCCGTCCAGAAACAGTTTGCTGAAGAACTCGGAGTGAACGCAGGTCTTGAAAGGGCGCGGCTCCAGCCGCGTGCGTCGCTGAGGCAATTTTTCGATCCGAGGAATTTGATTCTCCTCAGCCTTCTGTCGACGGATTTGAGACCCCCGTCTCACCGTGAGACGACCCAAACTTCGGCCTAATCCAGAACACTCCAAAATCACCCCTAACTCGTTGAAAACAAGCCCGCCTGGGTGCTAGTCCTTCCGTGTTTTCGGTTGGTTGCCGCCTTGCTCCTATCCAGCTCGAACCGCGGATACCGGCTCCCCAATGCTCTTCCTAACCGGGAAGAGGGGAGCCCTCCGCACTTTGCCGTCTCAATCGAGTTCGGGGATTTGGGGCCATCAATCGCTTGGCGCAACAAGCCACAGCACCGGGACGCAGTATCGACGCCGCCAGCTCAGTGGCGAGTCTTGCCCGCTTCTTTCCTGAAGCTGCCCCCGTCCGTATTCCCGTTCAGCTCTCCCGCCAGGTTGAAGGCGCCGAACCCGGTGCCTTCAATGAAAGCACCGTCATCGAGTTTGGCACGCCGCGCGAAGTCTTCTTCTCCTCCAGGACGCAGTTTGAGTTTGCCGACGTTCTGCGGGTGCGCAACTCCGATGGCTCGCTCGACGAAGAAGTCCGGGTTGTGGCCGTGCAATACCAGTCCGGGAACACCATCGTCGCCGCGCGTTTTCGCGGAGATGTGCCCAATTGGATCGTGAAACCATGACACCTTCAACACCCGCACCTGATCTCGCCACCCAATGGAAGAACGCTTGCCGGCTCTATCCCATCTACTTTGAACTCGCGCGCGAGTTCGCCATCGACGCCAAGACTTGTCCTGATCTCGAAGCCGGCAACGACACGCCCGGCAAGGAAGCCGTGGAACAGGCCAATCAGTGGCTCGAAGAGCTGGATCAGCGTGTTCAGGTCCATCAGCTGCGCCAGTTTCTGCAGACCAATTCCATCGTCACCGAAGAGGGCATCCTCGAACTCTTGCAGCATTTTCTCGCCAAGACTCCCAAGAACGACATCCTCCGCGACAAGATCGACTTTCTTCTCGTGCAATATTTCAGCCAGATCGCGCCCAGCGGCATCGATGACTCCGAAGTCGATCTCGCCTACGTGGCGCAGGCTCTGCAGCCGCTGCTTAGCCAGGTCGATCTCAAAGCTCCAGTTTGGCTGAACGCGCTCGATCGCGTCCTCGAATCCGCGCGCCGCTGCACCTCGCTCGATGACCTGCTGCACGGCGGCATCCTTGAGCAGGGACGCAAGGCCAAGGGTCAGGCCGGCGATCTTTTTTATCTCCCGGTTGCACTCGTCGCCTTCACCCGCTTCGGCTATCTCATGCGGCGAGTGTTTTTCCGGCTCATGCTGGGCGATCTCAATCTCATTCTCGATGGCCTCAGTGAACTCGAAGCAAAAGGCGTTACCACCATTGACTGCCGCCGCGCCCAGTTCTCCGCGGAAGAACCCATTCTGCGCCTGCGCATGATCTGCCAGTCATGGAAGGTCATGTTCCAGGCGGAGTACTCGTCCGGTTCGCCCTTGCGCATGCTGGTCGATCTCCGCGCTGCGGTCGAGGATGCTCTCGGGCGCAGCAAGGCTCCCGCAGCAGCGAAAGCGACGCCTGCGGCACCGGCAGCAAGGCAACCCGCGGTTTCGAAATCCGCGATCGCGAAAGCGGCCGCGATTTCCGCTCCCGCCAAACCAGCCGAGAAGCCCGCGCCTCCGAAACCGGCCGCTCAGAAAACGAATGGCGCAAAACCCGCAGCCCCGTTGGCCAGGGCTGCCGCCGCCGGTGCCAAGACTGGCTCCGCGACAGCGAGATCCGTGCCGGCGCCGAAAGCCGCCCCATCTCGAGTAGAACCAGCTCCGGCAGAAGATGATGTGCCCGAGTTCGACATTTCCTCCACACCCGGCTGGGAAACTGATTCCGATTCCCAACCCGGCGGAAAGAAGTAAAGCGACACCGCCAGCAATAACGAATCCGACAAGAGAGAAAAGCTAAGAGCTAGCGAAAAGCCAAGACCCCGAGACCCAAGACGCGTGGATAGCCCGACCGTACTGATCATTTCCGACGAAGTGGATTTCTCCCGGCGCATCACCGCGCGCTGGCAGATGGAGCGCAGCGTCCCCACGTTCACGCTCCTGAGCGGAGAGCTCTGGCCGCGGTTCACTGTCGACGCCTTCGATGTAGCCATCGTGGGAGAATTGCGCCGCGACCTGCTTTCCGTCGTGCTCGAACCGCTGCACTCGACCGCGCAGCCCATTTTTTGCGTCTGCCAGGATTCCGCCACGGCGCAGCTCATTCGCGATCGCTGGCCGCGTATTTCGATTCTCCGTCCCAGCGAGCACTGGCTCGAAACTTTGGTTCTCTCGGCCAGCGAGGCCGTGCATCGCGCCCGCGCTGAAGCCCGCGCCCGCGCCGCCGACCTTTCCTGCGCCGCGCTGGAACGCCAGGCCATGCTCGGCCGTTACATGCTCGAAATGCGGCACAGCCTCAACAACGCCTTGACTTCAGTGTTGGGCAACTCGGATTTGCTGCTGCTCGAGCCCGGCAGTTTCTCGGCGCAAACCCGCTCGCAGATTGAAACGATTCGGAATATGACGCTGCGCATTCACGAAATCATGCAGCGCTTCTCTTCGTTGGAGAAGGAGATGAACGTAGTCGCGAAGCAGGCAGTGAACGATTCCGGCAAGTCGTATGCGGCAGCTGCTGGAATGTAAGAAAGCTATGAGCTGCGAGCTACGAGCTGCGAGCAGTCAGTAATGAGTTTTGAACGTTCAGTCTTGACCGGGATTGTTTTTGCTCATAGCTCGAAGCTCATAGCTCGAAGCTAAAAAAACCTTCTCCCCCAAGAGAAGAAGACACTATGCATAGAATCATGGCGGGCGTAACCATCCTGGAGCATGAACTCTCCGAATTGCGCCTGCTCGTCGAGCGCCAGGCGGGAATTCTTCTCGATTGCCCCAACAGCGCTCTCGCGGCCCACGTCGCCGAATATCTCGAGAGCCACGAACTCGAATCGCTGGCCGCACTCTTCCAGCGCCTTCAGGCATCGGATCAGGATCCCTCCATCCTGCCCAATTTTCTCGACGGCATCCTCAACTGCAACACCGGATTCTTCCGCCATCCCGGCGCCATGGCCGCTTTGGCGCGCCATGCCGTGCCGCAACTGTACTCGCGCAAGAGTGAAGAAGGCCGCTGCACCCTTCGCATCTGGAGCGCCGGCTGCGGCACCGGCGAAGAGGCTTACTCGATCGCCATGGCCCTGTGCAGTCTGGTGCCGTCCACCATGTTGGGCCCGGCCGGAAACGGCAAAGAAAAAGAAGTAAGAGAGAAAGACGGAAAAGAGAAGTCCCCGGCCCGCAACGGCGGCATCGTCGAAAGTACTGTGCCCGCTGCGGCGCAGGTTCCAAAAGATTGGTCGGTACACATCGTCGGCAGCGACCTGTTGCCGGCATCGATTCAGGTGGCCGAGCGCGGACTCTATCCGCAATCCGCTCTCGCCGGTCTGCCGCCCGCCACGATCCGCGCCTGCTTTTCGAAGATCGGAACACCCGCCATTGCAGCTACCGAATCTCAAAGCGGCAACGGTGCAGGGAACAGCTCGAGTGCCGCTCCCGGCTCGCACATGCTGGTCAAGCCGCGCATTCGCAGCCTGGTCACCTTCAACACCATGAACCTGACCAAGCCCGTCTACATCGGACGTTTCGACTGCATCTTCTGCATGGACGTCCTGCCGCACCTCTCCCGCGCGCAACGCACCGCCCTGATCGAACGCCTGCATCTCTATCTCGAGCCCGGCGGCTACTTGTTCGTCAGCCAAACCGAAAAGCTAAGCATCGCCAACCTAAACTTCCGCGCCGAAACCTTCGACGGCTACACCATGCACCGCAAACCCTTAGCTGCCAGCGCCGCGTATGGCAGATAGCCTGCCCCTGTAAGCAGCTCTCCGGGCTGGCGAAATTATCGTGACAGAGCAAACAAATGTGTACTGGCGGGCACGAGCAGAAGACCTTGTCCGGCGCCCAAACCCGACTCAACGCTGCCCACACTTCCAGTTTCAGACGCGGAAATCACGTATCCCAGGTTCATCGAGGCGACCACTCCTCCCGTCTTGCTCCGGTAACCCAGCAGATAGCCGCCACTCGTCCCGACGTACACAATTCCATTCACAACGATGGGTGGAGTGGAGTAGCTGCCATTGTTCGGCGAAGCGGTCCAGACGGTAGCGCCTGAAGTGACGTCGACAGCCGTCAGACCCGCTGCTTGCACGTAGAAGGCAGTATTCTTGGTAAACGCGGGAGCGAAGTCCGCCTCGAACGACCCCGCTAGCGCTCCGGTGGCAGCGTTGAAGATGTCTCCATTTTGGCCCAGGTCACTGGCCCAGTCGCGGACATAAAGAAGTCCGTTATAAAGGACCGGGGTCGCTCCGCCTCCACCCTCGCCCGGTCCGCTGTAATGCCAAATCTGATGGCCGGTTTTGGGGACGAACTTGTAAGTTTGCGGGCCGACATACGAAACGTACACGGCGGTCGGAGTCACCACCGGCGAGGAGTTGTCGCCGTTTTCCACGGACGCAGTCCACATTACCTCTCCATCAGTCTCGCGAACGGCATATAGCGTTCCGCCGCTGCCGGCGCCGCCGGTATAGACCATGCCATTGCCCACAGTGGGTGGGGCGGTAAAGAAATACTGGCCAGGAAGAATTGCGGTCCACAGGGCATGCCCGTCGTTTGCGTCAAAAGTGTAGATCGCCCCGTTGCCGAAACCTGAAACTGTATTCGGAACGACGAAAATCATTCCGTTGTCGTAAGCCGCCGCGGCCCACCAATATGCGCCCTGGGGTATCGGCACTGGTCCCCAAATCGTGCTGCCACTGCCTGCATCCAGGCCATACAGATTCACCTGGCCGGAGTTGAGAGAGCCCACCGTCACGAAGATCATGTTCTGCGCGATTAAGGGATAGGAAACCGTATCCCCCATGTCTACCGACCACTTCACCTTGAGCGGTGGCAGCACGTTCGGAGTGCTGACCGCGCCGGTATGCTGGGGATTGATTTGATAGGTAACCGAAAGATCGGTTTGTGCCGCACACAGCACTGGGGCCAACAGAACCAATGGCAGGAGGCACTTCGCGAAGCTTGTCTTCATAGGACCTCAATCACGAACCGTTAAGTCCAACACTGAAAATGCAGCCTCAAAAGGCTAGAAGTGGCCTAATCTCATGTCAAGGGACAATCTTCTACAGAAATACCGCTCACGTGAGGTCAGGCTACGGTCGAGGGCATCACGCTACTAACCACCGATCCCGTAGTTTCGCGCTACCCCGGACCAATCCGGAAGGTGTTGACATGGCTATATTGTCCAAATTATCCATTTTGTCTATAATGGACAAATGAAAGTCGTTTCTTCCACCGATCTTAAGCAACGCTCCGGCGCTTTGATCGATGCTGCCCAGCGAGAACCCGTTCTCATTCGCCGCCACGACCGCGACATTGCCGTTCTAATTTCGGCTGAAGAGTTTGAGCGAATTCGCAGGATCAATATTGCCGAACTCCAGCGCACCATGGACCGCATCGGCGCTGAAGCTAAAGCTCGTGGTATGACCGAAGAAATCCTGGCTGACATCCTCAAGGACTGAATCACCGCGGTGTGATGCGAAGGTCCATGCGCCGACTCGTCATCGACACGAACGTGTTCGTAAGCGCTGTCGTGTTTCCAGAGTCGGTCCCGCGGCGGGCGGTGAACCAAGCAATCGAGCGCGATGTTGTGCTTCTGTCCGAGTCCACGATGCACGAGCTAACCCAGGTTCTCGCCCGCCCAAAGTTCGACCGCTATATCAGCAGGGAGGAGCGCGCACGTTTTCTAGCTCAAGTGGCCGGCGTCGCCGAGTTCGTCTCCGTTATTCAACTCGTGCGCGAATGCCGCGACCCAAGCGACGACAAGTTCCTGGAAGTGGCACTGAATGGTAGAGCAGATGTGATCATCACCGGCGATGAGGACTTGCTAGAGATGCATCCTTGGCGAGGGATCGCGACTCTGTCGCCCCATGACTACCTAAGAACGAACAGGTAAATCAAGAGTCTACAAGCCTAGACTAGTGAGATATTGCTCAACGTCAGATTTTTCGCGAAGGTCAGACGGCCATTGAGATGACTTGTCTTGAAATCGCTCGATAGATGCCTCGTACAACCTGCAAAAAGCCTTTGCCCATCCTCCAGGTGCTGCTTCCGCGACGGACTTAAGACATGCATGGAGTTTTTCTACCAAAGGCGCAGCTTTATCATCCCACTCTTGGCGAGCAGTGTGCAGGTCGTTTTTTATTGGGTTCTCGGCGCGGAAATTATCATCTCGGTAAGCGGTCAAGTGAAGCAAATGAAGTTCAATTGATTTTCGATATTCTTTTAAGCTTTTATCGTCATTCCATCCGGTCAAGTGTCCACCAAAATCGCGCAGTAGGATATCGGTGTTGTTGTCCTTCTGATTCTTTTTCTCTTTGTTCGTGTAAAAATCGATCAGCGAGCGCGCGTGCAACAAGAGGCAATCTCGCACCATCACGTCAATATTCGGCAAGAGTCGGTGAGCCTCTTCTTTCTCCTGCGTCTGCGTTGCATTAGGCCCCACTAAATTCCAGGCGCACCCACTGGCGGCCAGCCATCGATGGCTGTCTACCACGTGAAGGAAGGTCTTTTTGGGGCAATAAACTGCGTCAACCGGTTTAATGCCCCTTTTCGGGGTCATATTCATATAACTGTGGTTGAAAAGTTACGCTCTTGCTGGCTACGCGAACAAGAACTCCTTAGTCCTCAACTCCTTGATCGCATCGCGCAACTTCGCAGCCTTCTCAAATTCAAACGCCTTGGCCGCCTCGCGCATTTCAGTTTCAAGCTTTGCGATGTAGGCGTCGACGTCCTCCTGCGACTTGAACTCGGGCACGCCCTCTGCTTCGTTCACCGGAACATCGGCATAATCTGCCGCGACAATCCCCGCCAAGGTCATATCCAGCGGACGCACGATCGATTCCGGCGTAATCCCATGTTCTTCGTTGTAAGCCGACTGAATCGCGCGGCGCCGCGAAGTCTCGTCCATGGCGCGCTTCATGGAATCGGTCATACGGTCGGCATATAAGATCGCTCGCCCGTTCAAATGCCGCGCGCAGCGCCCAATCGTCTGAATCAGCGATCCGGTCGATCGCAGAAATCCTTCCTTGTCCGCATCCAGCACAGCAACCAGCGAAACTTCCGGCAGATCCAGTCCCTCACGCAACAGATTGATGCCAATCAATACATCGAACTCGCCCTTGCGCAGATCGCGCAGAATCTTCACCCGCTCCAGCGTCTCGATCTCCGAATGCATATAGCGGCATTTCACGCCGACCTCGGCGTAATACTCGGCCAAATCCTCCGACATCCGCTTCGTCAAAGTCGTCACCAGCACCCGTTCGCCCTTCTCCACACGCGCGCGAATCTCGTGCAGCAGATCGTCAATCTGCCCCTTCACCGGACGCACCTCCACCGGCGGATCGATCAGCCCCGTCGGCCGGATAATCTGCTCGATCACCACGCCCGCCGACTTCGTCAGCTCATACGGCCCCGGCGTCGCCGACACATACACCAGTTGATTCGTGCGATGCTCAAACTCCTCAAACGTCAGCGGACGATTATCCAAAGCCGACGGCATGCGGAATCCGTACTCGACCAGAACTTCTTTGCGCGACCGGTCGCCCGCATACATGCCACGCAACTGCGGCACGGTTTGATGCGACTCGTCGATAAAGAGCAGCCAATCGCGCGGAAAATAATCCAGCAGCGTCGGCGGAGGCTCGCCCGGCAACCGCCCCGTAAAATGCCGCGAATAATTCTCAATGCCGTGGCAGTAACCCATCGCCTTGATCATTTCCAGATCGAACATCGTCCGCTGATGAATTCTCTGCGCCTCGACCACCCGCCCCTGCTTCTCCAGTTCGGGTTCCCACCACGCCAGCTCTTTCTTAATCGACTCCACCGCCGACGCCCGCGTTTCATCCTTCATCACGTAATGCGTCTTCGGATAAATCGGCAGCCGCATATATTTCTGTTTCACGGTGCCAAACAGCGGGTCGATCTGCGAGAGCGACGAAATCTCATCGCCCCACATCTCGATGCGGTACGCCATGTCGTCGTACGTAGGAAAAATTTCAATCACGTCGCCGCGCACGCGAAACGTGCCGCGCCGAAACTCGCCGTTCGTCCGCTCATACAGAATATCGACCAGCTTGCGCGTAATGTCTTCGCGCTTGATCTTCTGTCCCTTCTCAACGAAGAGCATCATTCCGTAATAAGCCTCGGGAGACCCGAGTCCATAAATCGCGCTCACCGAAGCCACAATCAGCGCATCGCGGCGCTCAAAGAGAGACCGAGTCGCCGACAGCCGCAACTTGTCGAGTTCGTCATTGATCGTCGCTTCTTTTTCAATGTAGAGATCCGCAGCGGGAACGTAAGCCTCAGGCTGGTAGTAGTCGTAGTACGAGACGAAATATTCGACCGCATTGTGGGGAAAAAAATTCTTGAACTCGTGATAAAGCTGCGCCGCCAGCGTCTTGTTGTGCGCCATGACCAGCGCTGGACGGTTCACCGCCTCAATCACCTTCGCCATGGTGAAGGTCTTGCCCGACCCGGTAACGCCCAGCAGCACCTGATGCTGCTCGCGGTCGAGAATCCCGCGCGTCAGCGCCGAAATCGCTGTCGCCTGATCGCCCTGCGGTTTGTAGTTGGAAACGAGTTTAAAATCCATGGAAAACCAGACCTCGGGCTTCGGACCTCAGCCCTCGGCAAATCACGATCCACGCTAAATCCCATTCAGGACAAATTCTGTCCTAAACAAAGGCCTTGTCATTCCGAGCAAAGTGAGGAATCTGCTTTTTGCGTCAATCGGCGATGCACATGTAGCGACAGCCGCCTCGGCTGTCGGGTCGGGCAAAGCCCGGCAGCTCCACAGACCACAATTCCGCCGCCAGAGAATCTTTCTATTATAAACGCAGGAAAGAGTGAGAATAGTGCGCAAGCCGCTCGTCATTTATGAAGTTCAACCGAGATCAGTTGCGCTGCCACCGCGGGATCCGCAGATTCGACATACTCGACCTTGGCAGGCCGCTTGTCGAGTTCCAGACAAGGATTCAGATCGCCCTTCGGTTGAAATCCGAGAGTGCTAAAAGGAAGCTTGAAGTAGTTATCGGTGTGCAGCGAGAGATCCTTGCCGTTTGCAGTCACCGTGAGGTCGAGTCCGGGATTGTCGCAATGCACGCCCTTCAGCACGCCGGTCACGAAGCGATGCGGCCCCTTCGCCACAAAGTCGCGCCGTTTGAGGCGAGGCACAGGAGCGCTGGACTCGACGGTCGTCGTCACGGTTGAGCCGTGATCCTCGCCATTGCTGGCAAAAACTTTCTCCTCATCGGCGTAACGCTTCTGCCTCTCGGCATATTCCTGCGCCCGCATCAGCATGTTGTCGATCATTTGCGATTCCTGCGGAGTCTTTGCCAGTTTCGTCGCGAAACGCAACACGCTGACGGCATCCTGGCCCCGTCGCATCTGCATCAGGATGTTGGCAACGTTCACGCGATATCCGATGTTCGCAGGATCGAGCGAGACCGCAGTCAATCCCATCATGTGGGCTTCGTCCAGGTCCTTGGTTTGCATTGCGAGAAAAACAGCCAGCCGATCAAAAGCAGGCGCGAACGACGGATTCAACTTGGTCGCCGCCCGAAGGCTGTTCTCCACTTGCGCTTGTTCGCTCTGCCCAGAAGAGCTATTCATCGATATGGCCGCGTAATAGTAGTGCGCGAGGTAGCTCTGCGAATCCAATTGCACCGCCTGCCCATACCACTTTCTCGCATCTTCGAGGTGGCCCTGGCGGAATTCGAGCAGCCCTTTGGTTTCGTGCGCAGGAACATTGTTCGGGTCTTCCTGCAGAATGTGATCCAGCAAGGCCTGCGCATCAGAGAAGCGCTCGTTGTAGGCCAGAAAATCAGCCCGCACGGCGTCGGCCTGCGGCCCGGGGAGCACCTGCGCTTTGAACGCAGAGTCATCTACTTCGGTGGTCGTAGCCATCTTGAAGTAGCTAAAGCTGCCCTGGCGCACGTAACCTTCGAGTTGATACTGCAGCTTTTTCAGATCGCCGAAAGCGCGGGTAGCCGCAGTTACTGGATCCACCTTCTGCTGCAGCAGTGTCGAATAATCAACCAGCCGCTGCGATTTTTCCTTGAAATCGTTGACCTGGATGAAATGCACCAGCGCCCACGACTCTGCATAGAAGATCGATCCTTTATTTTCCTGATGGTAGTAGGGCGAGTTCTGGTCAACCGCGAACAGCGTTTCGAGCGGGATCAGCCGGTTCTGGCGCAGCCACTCGATGTTGTCGCCGCTTGGTTCACCCAGCGCGGCGTCTTTTTCGTGAATGTCGGTATTCTGGTAAAACTCGGCCAAGCCTTCGTTCAACCACAAAGGCATCCACTCGGCCGACTTGCTCAGAAGTAAGTGTGTGTATTCGTGATACACGACGGAGTAGGGATGGTCGCCCTCCGCATCCAGGCGCATAAGTACGTAGTTCTTGTCCGGCGTGCGCAGAAAGAGGCCCCCTAGCTTAAGTGAGCCCTTGGCAAGATAGGCTTGCGGTTCGAGCGCCCGAAATTCTTTGTCATCTTTCACCGCGATGACAATGATCGGCGAGCCTGGGTCCATTTGTACCTTGGGGAAAGCCACATGGAATACCGACCGCATCCGCTCGAACTGGTCGGCGATGCGCCGTGCCTGCTTTTCATTGGAGTTGGTGACGACGACAAAATGCGGGCTCGTCACCTGCACCCAGGTCTCGGTTTTGTCGCGCGCAGCCGTAAGTGACGCGGCCACAAGAATGATCGATAAGGTGAGTAGGCGTAACTTAAGACGAAGCATGCGTCGCCATAGATATAACTATGCAGCTATTAAGTCAAATAAATAGTGAAGTTACTCATTCTGCGAAATGTCCACTTCAGTGAATGTACCCGGCTTTGCGGTATGTACTGCGGCCACGATTGCGGGAATTGCCTTACGGATGAGAGTCCATCGCCCTTCGCCCAACACGACAACCGCAATTCTTCGCCCCGCGATCTTCTGCTGGTACCGCATGTTCTTGTCAGTTGTCAGCAAGACGCCGAACCCAGCAGCCTCGGCTGCGTCCAGCAATTCGCCGTTGGTCAATCGATCCCAGCCTTGCGCTTTGGCCTCTCGCACTTCGTGTCCTACAAGGTAAGGGGCAAGGCCTCTGGGAGTGCCATGGTCGAATAGGATCAGCATTGGGGGGGAATCAGCGGTTGATTGCCGCTGCGTCCAAACTTCGGGCAGCGAACTCGAGTACAGCGGTGATCTGTTCGCGGGTTAGGTCGAACTGTTCTATCAATTCGTCAATCGTCAAGCCATCTTCGAGATTTTCAAAGACCGTCGCAACCGGCATCCGCGTACCCCGAAAAACCCACGCGCCACTCATCTTTCCGGGAACGCTTTCAACGACCGAACATTGGGACCAATCGAGCATTTGACTCACTCTCTAATATCTTACCCAGCAAAGGTCCACGACGCCAAGCAATATCGCAGTTTTACCCCACGCTAGCCCGTAACTCCACCTTCTTGGTAGCAATCGTCACCCGCACCGCCGGCAACACCGGCCGCGGATAGGGTTTGCAATAGGCCTCGACGGTGATCGTCCCCGGCTCGCGCGTCGACTGCACAATCACCTGCGCCAGCCCGTTGAACAGGCTGCGCTCGGGTTCTTTGTCCGATTCCTGGCAATTCGGATCGCCGTTGCCCACGCCGATCAGCGCACCCTCGCCAGTCACTTTGAATGAAATCTTGTTGTGCGCCGTCGGAATCGCGCGCCCCTCTTTGTCGAGCACTTCGACCTTCAGCACGGCGCAATCTTCGCCATCGGCGTTGATCTCCGTCCGGTCCGTCGTCAGCCGGATCGCCACTGGATCGCCCGTCGTCTCGCGCTTCTCGGTCAGCACAACTTTGCCATCTTTCGTGCCGCGAGCCTCGAGCACTCCGGGTTCATACTTGACCGACCACTCCAGATGCGTCAGCGGCTCGACTTTCTTCGATCCCAAACTCTTCCCGTTCAAGAACAACTCGACCGAATCCAGATTCGAGTGCACCCACACCGCGATCAGCTCGCCCTCGCGCTGATCCCAATTCCAATGCGGAAACAGATGCAGCACCGGCTCCGATCCCCACCATGCTTTGTAATAATAAAAATTGTCTTTCGGAAAGCCACACATGTCGACGATGCCGAACTGCGAATTGATCGACGGCCAGCCATACGGCGTCGGCTCGCCGCGATAGTCGAAGCCGGTCCAGGCAAAGCCGCCGGCCAGCCACTCGCGCGCCGCATAAAACTTCCACCACTCCTCCGCCAGTTGCGACCAGTCGGTGTGGTTCAGGTCGTAGGCGCTCACCCAGTTGCGCAGCTTGTCAGTTTCATAAATTCCGCGCGTCGAAACCGTACTCGCCGTCTCCGATCCCACGCTCGGCTGCTTCGGGTGCTTTGCGTGATAGGGATCGTGCTCCTTCAGGTTGTAGTTGTAGCCCATCACGTCGAGCACTTCAGGAAAGTGCGATTGAAACGCCGTATTCACCGCTGCCGTGCACATGCGCGTGGGATCAAGCTCGTGCGTGCGCGCAATCATGTCCGCAACCACGCGCGGCCCCTGCTCCTGCGGCATCATCGTCCACTCTTCGTTGCCCATCGACCACAAAATGATCGACGGCGAATTGCGATAGCGCTTCACCATCGCCTCCAGCTGCGCCATGCCCTCGTCGTTCGCGCTCATCAGCCGCGTCTCGCACATCATCATCATCCCGAGCCGGTCGCAGGCCTCCACCCACTCCGGAGTTGGCATGTTGTGCGAAGTACGCACCGCGTTACTTCCCATTTCTTTCAACACGCCGATGCGGAAGTACTGCAGCCGCTCAGGCAGCGCCGCTCCGACGCCCGCATGATCCTGATGGTTACAAGTTCCCTTGATCTCAACCCGCTTGCCATTCAGGAAGAATCCTTTGTCGGCATCCCAGTGGAGATCGCGCACGCCGAAGGTGATGCGCTCGGCGTCGCGTGGCTTGCCAGCGGAATCGACAGTAACGACTGCGGTATAAAGATTCGGCGTCTCCGGCGACCACAGCGCCGGAGCGGACAAGAGAAGATCGCCTTTTTGCGCCTTGGATTCGCCAGCCGGAACAACAGTATGCGCTTCCCCGGCGGATACAATGTTTCCACTCGCATCGAAAACCTGGCAGCGTAGCTGACAACTCTCCGGTTCCCGGCTATCGTTCGTGACAACTGAACCGAATGTAAGGAACGTCCGGCCATTCTCCGATCTGGTTCGAACGTAACTATCCCAATGCCCCAGATGCAGCGCGTCCGTCTTGGTCAGCCACACATGCCGGTAAATCCCCGCCCCCTCGTAAAACCACCCATCGCCAAAGCTTGCGTCCATGCGCACGACCAGAAAATTCTTTTCGCCGTATTTCAGAAAATCCGTTACATCGAAGTGAAACGGCGCATACCCGTTGTCGTTGCGGCCGATGAAGTATCCGTTGAGAAAAACCAGCGCGCTACGAAATCCGCCATCGAACTCGACCCGAATGCGCCGTCCCAAATCTTCCTTCGGAATGTCAAACGTGCGCCGGTACCAGCCCACGCTCGTTTCCGGATAGCGCCGGCCCAGCGGTTTATATCCATGCGAGTTTTGCTCCTCGTCGTAGACAAACGGCAACTCGACCGCCCAGTCGTGCGGCAGGTTGAGCGAGCGCCACTTCGAGTCGTCGAATTTCGCCGTGGAAAACTCAAACTCACCGGACTTGGCAAAGTCGCCCTGTCCCATGCCGAATCCCAAATCCTTCCGCGGATCGGAAGCATGCCCCTGAAAAAATTTCCATCCAAAATCAAACAGCAAGCGCTCGCGCGGACCCACAGGCGCCCGCAGATCAGCCGAAGGCGCCGAGTATGCTGCCATCAAAGCACGCGCGCGCGAAGTAGAAACCAACGTGGAAGCGGAAACAGCCAGACCAGAACGAATCAAATCACGGCGGGTCAGGGAAGTCATGGCGCGCATTATACCTGCGACAAGCGGTACACTTCTGTGCTTGCGCTGCTACTTGGTATTGTCATCCTGAACTCCGCCAAAAGGCGGAGTGAGGGACCTTACGACAGCGGGGAGCGCCGATGCAGCGAGAAAGGCGATAAACGCGGTAGCGGAAAGGATGTGATTAGCACTGAAGCAGCGATAAATCAAACGTGGGATACCAACAAGTATGCTACTCCCAAAAACTCTTTCATTCCGACGCGTTCGCGAAGCGAAGGCGAGCAACCTGCTTTTCGCATAGTGCCAGCAAAACAGCAGGTTCCTCACCGGCGCTTCGCGCCAGTTCGGAATGACAAGAATTAAAGGAAGAGCAGTCGGCAGCTGTAGCCCCAACACCAAAAGACCCAAGACCCAGGACCCAGGACCCAACCCCTACTTCGCTTCCCCCACGCCCACAATACGCGCAGACGCGCGAAATCTCTTGTAATCGCGAAACGTCCCCTCGTCCCGCTCGTCGTCCTTCTTGAACAGGGCGATCCGCATGTCTAGATTGGCTTCCCAATGCTGCGGCAGCCACACTTCGTCATTCACCCGCAGCTGTTCAAAGACGACGCGCGTTCCCCTATGAATGCGCGCCAGCACCCAGCCGATGGACACAGTGTCGATCGCTTCAATGTCCATCTTGGCGAACTGCAACTCGGCTTTGTCGATCCAGATGCGGCCGTGAAACTTCGAAATCATCTCGGCTTCTTTCAGGTGGGGCTGGAAGTCTGTGCGAGGCTCGCCTGCAATCACCCACATCTCGCGCCCGTTCAGTGTCGCACTGCCCATGAGGCGAAAATTGAAGGCATCCGGAATCTCGCTCACGAACTCGCGCCCCTTCTGCCGCTGCTTTTCTTTTTCAGCCTGCCGGTGAGCGCGCTCTTCGTCTGACTCGTCGCGGCGTTTCTCGGTCAGCTTGCGGATACGTTCCTCTTCCCTAGCCGCCTCTTTCTCGCTCAGCGGCTTGTCGTCTTTTTCAATCAGCCGCTCCACCGGATCGCCGTAGAGCTCCATGATTTCGTAGGTCTTGATCTCGGTCGACTTTACTTGCCCCCGGCCGTCGAGCTTGCGGGCGACCTCGCGGTCGACGTAGGTGTAGTCGCGCAGCTTCTTATAGTTGTCGCGATAGTTCTGCGCCACGACACGAGTCAGCGCGCGCATCTGCTCCTGCGAAAGATTGCCGCTGGCGTCAGGAGTGAGATCGAGCGCAGGAGCCGCCGGAGCGGTCGGCGCTAGTTCAGGACTTGACGCCGTACCCGAACCGGCCTGTGGATTCTGAGCGGCAGAGTCTTGCGGGACAGAGTCTTGCGCGAGCGCCGACGCGGCCATCAGCAGCAGAAGCAAAACGAGACCGCAAACCCTCATGACTGCATATTACGATTCGGCGTCGCCAGGAGGGTGCAGATTTTTCGGGGAAGCCTCCATACACCCACCCATTTTGGCTGAGCGAACCTCACTCTGCAGACGAAGCATCGAGACCACCGAGAGTCACTGTGCTTTTTGGGATTCGTAGTCTCCGCGAGGAATGACAGAGCATTAATCCGTAGAACCCTCTACATGATGCTCCCTGGCCATCTGCTCAGTGGCGAGGCCGCGGCAGGTGTGCGCGATCAATTCCAGTTCGGCGTGCGTGCCGACGAACTGGAACCCGTAGCGGAAAGCGATGCGCTGCCGCACCAGCGCCTGCACTTCGACCGGGCCCAGAGCAAGAGTAAATTCCAGCCGCACGAGTTCGCCGATCGGCACCTCCGTGCGCAGCATCGCCGACACGCCCGACTCGCTCAAGTCGACGGTTTCGCCGTACACCACCGGGGCATTTCTGGGATAGATGCGAATGTTGACCTGCAGCTTATAGCGCGGATGGCGGCGGGCGTCAACAAACTCGCGTGCTTGTTCTATGCCGAATCGAGTGCCAGGATCCACGGCGATAGTCCTTAAGTTTCTGACTTGCATCTCTGACTTGCTCTTTGGCCGACGATTCCCCAAGTCCCACGCCCAACTGCGGCAGGCAAGAACAGCCAGAGTTGTCCGACAAACGTTGTCCCGAAATGCGTGGGCGAACCCTATAGGCTGAGAATCGGCCAAGTCGCGCGCGGCCTTTAATCCCACCGTTACGGCCCGGGCTTGTACGCCTTGCCCAGGCATTCGGCCTGAAACGTGCGGTCGTCAACGCGGTGCAGGCGCTTGGTTTGCGCTTTGCTGAGAAGGGAATAATGCTTCACGTCGAACAAGTGATAGACGATGAACCACACCGGCTGGTCGGTAGTCATCCAACGCTGCGAGTCGAAGCGCCTGAGGTTGACCGGCAACGAATAGCGACGCAGGGTGCGCTCCCGGCGCAGGTTAAAGTAGGCGTTGAAGTAACTCATGGCCAACTCGCGCAGCGTGCGATACACGGGCTCGCGCCAGCGGCATCCGGTGTAGTTCGACTTGGCGACTGCCCCCCAGCAGCCATCCTGACGATAGATGGCGATGACGTGGTCGGTGTCGTGGTCGGCCTCAAAATCCAGCAGTAGTGGAGGATATCCATTCGCCCGCAGAGCCGCGGCGCCAAAGATCGCGCCTTCCAGGCAATGCGACGATTGCTCGGCCAGCACCTTGCGCGGCGACCACGCTGTATCTTCCAGGTGATACGGCATGTCGTCGAGAAACTTCTGAATGCCGTGGGGATTTTTCAGGCTGCGCAGCTTGCGCAGTTCGGCAGGCGTGAATCCAAACTCAGGGGAGCCGTTTTTCGGGGTGCGCAACGGTTCAGGTTCCTCACTCGTCGATCAGAATGCTAGTCCGTGTCGATATTACTCCGTGACTACGGTCTTTTTCTTTTTGACCACGGTTCCAGTGCTCGCGTCAAACGAAATCGCGCAAACGAAGCCTTCTTCCTCGATCGACCAGTCGTCGCTCTGGCGCTGCTTGGCGTCGATCGTAATCCTGTGATCAGTAATCGCCTGCAGCGCATCGTCGCGCGTCATGCCCACCTGGATCGCGTCGCACACCGAGGTGGAGTGCGCGCCGATATGCGCGGCGGAGGGTTCGACTGACTTGGCCGGCGCTTTCGAACTCGTGCCGTTGGGCAGGATTCCGATGTAAGGCCCTGAGGCGATCGGCGCGGCCGCAGTGCCGGGCGTTCCGGAAGCTCCCATTCGGCGTCGCCACAACTCACGGCCATCCGCCGTTAGGGCTCGTATCATAGTTCCTTCCGGGCATGTCTCTTCCACGTAGAGATCAGGACCACTCGCGGTCGGCACAGCCTGATTGATCTTTGTGGCCTTGCAGCCCGGAGTCGGAGACACCGACCAGATCGCAGTACCCGTCGGCATGTCGCCAGCGGGACGAATCTCAATCGATGCATCAGCTGAATCGCCTTCCGCGACGGCAGTGAGCAGCACGCTGGGCGATGCTTCTCGCGCTTCGACCGCTACTTCGTCCCCATTCACTGTCATGGTGACTGCATGCGGAGGCGAAATCCCCCAGCGTACGTTGTGCCGGATGCGGCCGTCCCTGCCGACAGCGCGAAAGGTGCGCGTCTCGCCGACCAGCATGGTTGCCTTATCCGGCGAAATGGTCAGCGCGCGTTCTTGCGCTTGGGTGGAAGATGCCAGCAACGAGAAAGCAATGGCTACGGCGAGAACGATGGTCAGAAAGAAACCGTCGCTAAGGCGAGATGCAGGCACGAATACGTCCTCGCTGTCCCTTGCTTACTCTGTCTCTTGTTTACGCTGTGGCGGAGCTTGCAGAAAGTTACTTTGGAGCGAAAGGGTTTTATGCCGGGTAAACCTGTGAGTAAAATCACATGCTCCTCGCTTCAGGAAATGCCCGCTGCCGCGATTCCTGTTCGCGTGCTCGAGCGTTCTTGACTACGGTCGAGGCTGAGCTCGCAGGAACTTTGCGTCGCTGCAGCGACTTGTTAAATCGGTTTAACTGGCGTTTATAAGTAATTGAAAATAAGTCAGATGTAGCGATTTATTTGCACAGGGCGTGAGTGGGCGTAAGCCCATTGAATCAGGTGGTTGCAGGCTGCTGCACAAGAAATGGTGCAGGGTATTTCTCAAGTTGCCTGTGCCGAAAAAAAAGTTCAGCGAAATTGTCAGTCATGCTGAGCGGAGCCGTGGAGCGAGCGAAGCGAACTTCATGGTGCAGTCGAAGCATCCCTGCGATCTGATGTGCATCGTGGGGCGACTGGCGACTCATCACGACTAGAGCAAGAAAAGACCAAGAGTGACAGAGCACGTGCGAGGGGAGGGATGCTTCGACTCCGTTGCGAGGCTCGCTTTGCTTGCCTCACCACTCTGCTCGGCATGACATGGCGTAGGTTTTAGTTCTGAGGAAAGGTCTGTCCGGGTGAATGCGTCCGGGGCTTCGCTTACTTTAAAACGTCGACTAGCTCTTGAAAATGTCGACCAGTTCTGACGTCGCATCGATCAGCACGTCGGGCGGAGTCTCGCTCAACGTATGCGGAGCGAAGCCGTAGGTCACTCCAATCGTATAGAGTCCGGCATTTCGTCCGGTTTCGATGTCAGTGTGCGAGTCGCCGATGATCACAGCTTGTTCTGCAGTCGCGCCGCTCTCTGCGAGCAGATGGCATGCTCCTTCGGGGTCGGGCTTCTTGGTAGGGAAACTGTTGCCGCCGTACACCTGCGCGAAAAACGCACCGAGGCCGAGTGCGTCAACGATGGCGCGTGACGGGCCGACGGGTTTATTGGAAAGCACCGCCATCTTTCGCGGTGAGCCGTTGCCGCAATTCTGAATGGTCGTCAGCGCCTCGGCGATTCCCGGATACACTGTCGTGTGGTCGAGTTTGTGCGCGCGATAGTAAGTTAGAAAAAATTCCAGCCCTTTGCGCACTACCGCTTCGTCGACGTGTTCGCCGCCGAGCGCGCGCTGGATCAGGATCGGCGCCCCGTCGCCCACGTAGCTGGCGATGACGTCGTCGGGCAGGGCCTCGCGTCCGATGTGGCGCAGGGCGGCGTTGACCGAATGCACCAGGTCGAGGCGCGAGTCGATCAGCGTGCCATCAAGGTCGAAGATGACCAGTTTGATCGCGTGCGGATCAAAGGCGCGGCGCGTGCGGATCATTGGATTCAGGATAGCACTCGGGTGGGGCGCTGTTGGCAGTTGGCCATTGGCAATTCGCCTTCAACATTCAGCCGCGCATCTACCCAGTCCCAATTCATTTGTCATTCCGAGCGAAGCCGAGGAATCCCTGCTGCCGCCGCAGCTTTATGGGCAGGGATGCTTCGACTGCGCGGTGAAGTTCGCTTTGTTCACTTCACGGCTCCGCTCAGCATGACAAGAAGGCGGCGTCATCTCGAGCGGAGCCGCATTTCAGGCGAAGCGAGAGATCTCCCGAACCCATGAGTCATGGGAGCGGGAGATCCCTCTGCCCGCGAAGAAAAACGCGGGCTCTCGGGATGACGCCGTTGTTGGCTTGCCAATTACTAACAGCCAATCGCTACTTCCAGCCTTTGCTCGCCAGCCAATCCTTCCACCAGCGCTGGTTTTCTTCCACGGCGCTGCGTTGCTCCGGGGAAAGGTCGGGGCCGGATTCGGGAATAGGAGGCAGGGGGCGCAGTCCCACGGATGCACGGAGTTCGTTGACGCGCTCTGGGTCGGCCAGAGGCGCGGGACGCGTGCGGCCGTCGCGCGGGTCGTCGACCCACTGCGAGCCGAAGCGCTGCGGACGGCCTTCATACAGGGCGATACGGTCTTCGAGGTACGCGGCGTGCCAGGCGGGCGTGCGTCCGGCGGCGGCGCATTCACGCAGCAGAGTCAGCACGTGACGCTGAAATTCGGGCTCGCCGATGGCGTGCTGTGCGATCAGCCATGCGGCTTCGGCGCCATCTTTGCCGGCAATGTCTTCGGCAGGCCAGCCATGTGCGGAGATTAATCCGCGCAGGCGCGCTGCGTTCTTGATGTGGACAGCCTCCATGCCCGGAACGTAATGGCCGCCCAGTTCGCCGGAGTCGAGCAGTTCCTGGCGCACGCGCAGGTCCTCCTCTTTCATTTCGAGGAGTTCGACTCGGAGTTGGTCGTGAATCACTGCAGGATTGTACTTGGTGCGCCGTCCCTGATTGCAGTTCGTTCCTGACGCCATGCGACTCCTCTTTTCCGATGACATCCTCGCGATGTCATGCTTACGAGGGCGAAAGCCTCCGAGGGGCCGTACGAAGATTTGGAATCGCGATGTCGTGGAGGAGCCCCTGCTCTGCTGCCGGCGATCGCGGGGTCTCGCCGTCGACATCAGCGCTTCCGTCCATCGTACGGTCCCTCAGGCCGGCGTTGCCGGCCTTCAGGATGACATTGGAAGTGGGGAACCGGTGAAGGTGCGTGGTCTGATGACATCCGTAAGGAGCGATGGACTTTCTCCGCTTTTCCAACACCCCCGCACCATTTACAATGCAACAGGCCTTTATCGGAAAGCACCTAACTCGGTGGGCAATGCTGCGTGCGGAATCGCTTTAGGCTGCGCGAAATCTAATCGAATGTAAGAATTTTTCTCGAGGACGATCAGGGAACGGATGGCGACCACAAAGACCGACCCCAAACTGGCCCTTGCGGCCAACGGCGCGAGAAAGAACAAGTCCTACGAAGGCCTTAGCCGCGAACAGCTCATCCAGGCCTACCGCCACATGTACACCTCCCGGCGCATTGACGACCGGGAGATCCTTCTCAAACGCCAGCAGAAAATTTTCTTTCAGATGTCGGGCGCGGGGCACGAGGCCGTTGGCGTTGCGGCGGCACTGGCGCTGAAGCCGGGATATGACTGGTTTTATCCGTACTATCGCGACCGCGCGCTTTGCCTGGCGCTGGGGGTGAAGCCGTACCAGATGTTCTTGCAGGGCGTGGGCGCGGCGGATGACCCGAGTTCGGGCGGGCGGCAGATGCCGTCGCACTGGAGCTATCCGGGGCTGCATATTGTGACGCAGTCGTCGCCGACGGGATCGCAGATTTTGCAGGGCGTGGGCTGCGCGGAGGCTGGGCGATATTACGCGCGGCGGCCTAAGGCTGCTGGGGTTCCCGAGTCAAATTCCCCACCCTCTCGCACAGAACGCGAGAAGGGTGGGGCACCCGATTTTGTTGACTATCGGCAGTTCAAGAATGTTTCGTTCCAGGGCGACGAGGTCACTTATGTTTCGCTTGGGGACGGCACGTCTAGCGAGGGCGAGTTCTGGGAGGCGATGAACGCTGCGGCGCTCGGCAAGTTGCCGGTGGTCTTCTGCGTGGAAGATAACGGCTATGCGATTTCCGTGCCGGTGGAAGTGCAGACGGCGGGCGGAAGCATTTCGCGGCTGGTTTCGGGATTCCCGAATTTCCTGTTTGAAGAAGTTGATGGCACCGATCCGGTCGCGAGCTATGGGGCATTCAACCGAGCCGTGGCGTATTGCCGAGCGGGGCATGGTCCGGCGTTTGTGCATGCGCACGTGATTCGTCCGTATTCGCATTCGCTTTCGGATGACGAGCGCCTGTATCGTCCAGATGCCGAGCGCGAGCGCGATGCGCAGCGCGATCCCGTGTCGCGCATGCAGATGTTTTTGCTGCGCGAGGGTGTGCTCGACGAGAAGGGTATCAACCAGCTCGAAAAGGAAGTTGAAGCCGAGTTGCAGACGGCGGTCGACAAGGCGCTGGAGGCGCTGCCTCCGGTGCCGGAGTCGATTTTGAAGTTTGTCTACTCGCCGGATGTCGATCCGGCGTCCGCGGCTTTCGACACGCAGCCTGCGGCGCTTGAGACCGCGCCTGCGGCCGATGGCAAGAAGCCAACGACCAAAACCATGGCCGATCTGATCAACGCCACGCTGCGCGATGAGATGAAGCGCGACGAGCGCATTGTGATCTTCGGCGAAGACGTGGCCGACTGCAGCCGCGAAGAATATTTGAAGCGCAAGCTGGTCAAGGGCAAGGGCGGAGTTTTCAAGCTCACGTTCGGATTGCAATGCGAGTTTGGCAACGACCGCGTCTTCAACGCGCCGCTGGCCGAAGCCGCTATTGTGGGCCGAGCGACCGGTATGGCGACGCGTGGGCTCAAGCCAGTCGTCGAGATTCAGTTCTTCGACTACATCTGGCCGGCGATGATGCAGATTCGCGACGAGCTGAGCGTGATCCGGTGGCGGTCGAATAATGGATTCTCGTGCCCGATGGTGATTCGCGTGGCTATCGGCGGATATCTCACGGGCGGCGCGATTTATCACTCGCAGTGCGGCGAGAGCATCTTCACGCACATTCCGGGATTACGCGTGGTATTTCCGTCGAACGCGCTCGATGCCGCGGGACTGCTGCGTACGGCGATTCGCTGCGACGACCCGGTGCTTTTCCTCGAGCACAAGCGGCTGTATCGCGAGCCATTTGGGAAGGGAGCGTATCCCGGACCGGATTACATGATTCCGTTTGGCAAGGCGAAGATCGTGCATCCTGGCGAGAATTTGACCGTGATCACCTACGGCGCAGTCGTGCCGCGCGCCTTGCAGGCTGCGCAGAAGCTCGAGCGTGAGCAGGGCGTGAAGGTCGAGTTGATCGATCTGCGCTCGCTGAATCCGTTTGACTGGGAGACGATTGCGGCCTCGGTTTCAAAAACCAATCGCGTGCTCGTCGCGTACGAAGATACTTTGAGCTGGGGATACGGCGCCGAGATCGCGGCGCGCCTCGCTGACCAGCTTTTCGACAAACTGGATGCGCCGGTGCGACGCGTGGCCGCGAAAGATACGTTCGTGGCGTATCAGCCGATTCTCGAAGACGCCATCCTGCCCCAGCCGAATGATTTGTTTTTGGCGATGAAAGAGCTTTCAGAATACTGAACTTCTTCTCCGCGGATTCACGCGGATTTCGCGGATCAAACCTAAGATCCTGAATTCATCAGCGTCGATCCGCGTTCCTCCGCGGGAACGAAGTTACTTCCTCATCGCGTCTCTTACCGGTGCTCTGGTTCGGAGAACAGCATCGCGTAGATTCCGCCGCCTAGCGCGCCGCCGATTAACGGTGCGACCCAGAACATCCATAGCTGTTGCAAAGCCCATCCGCCGGCGAAGACTGCCGGTCCGGTGCTGCGCGCTGGATTGACTGAAAGATTCGTGACCGGGATCCCGACCAGGTGAATGAGTGTGAGGCAGAGGCCGATGCCGATGGGCGCGAAGCCCTTGGGCGCGCGATTGTCGGTCGAGCCCATAATAACGATCAGGAAAAACGCGGTGAGCACGACTTCGGAGACGAAGCCTGCGAGCAGGGAATAGCCTTGCGGAGAATGGTCGCCGTATCCGTTGGAGGCGAAGCCGGCGTGGACGTCAAACCCGGGCACGCCGCTGGCGACGATGAAGAGCACGCCGGCGGCGGCGATTCCGCCGATGACTTGCGCGATGACGTAGGGCAGCAGATCGGAAGCGGCGAAGCGCTTGCCAACGACGAGTCCGACGCTGACGGCCGGATTCAAGTGGCAGCCGGAGATGTGGCCGATGGCGAATGCCATGGTGAGGACGGTGAGTCCGAAGGCAAGAGCGACGCCAGCGTATCCGATGCCGATTGCCGGAAGGCCGGCGGCGAGGACGGCGGATCCGCATCCGCCGAAGACGAGCCAGAAGGTGCCGAAGAATTCCGCTGCTGCACGTTTGCCGATAGGCATGGGGATCTCCTTTTGTGTGCTGCAAATTGTCTGCGCGAATTGAGGTGGGTGCGGAAGCCTGGGAGCTAGCGCGGCAGAAGAGTAGCACAGGGCACGCGGTAAGGAGAAACTGTGAGCTTTGTGTAGAATCGGGGTCTCTTCTCTAGCCATGAACGACTCGCGCAGCGATTTGCCGGCGAAGCAGGTCCTTCTGCTGATTCTTTTGCCCATGCTGGGGACGGTGGTTGCGCTGCGCCTGTACTTGCATCTGGTGCATGTGCGGCATGTCTATCCCGGCGGGTATCTGGTCCATCATCTTTTCTTCGGCGTGGCTATGGTGATTCCGGCGGCGTTTGGGCTGGCGTTTGAAACGCGGCATCGAGCGCTGGCCTGCGTGGCTCTGGGAGCAGGAGCCGGGCTGGTACTGGATGAGGTTGTGTATTTGGTGGCGACGCAGGCGAGTGACGCGGACTATGTTTCGCGCACGTCGTGGCTTGGATCCATCGTGATGGTAGCGCTGGCGGCGGTTTTGCTGCTGGGGTTGTACCTGCGTCATCGCAAGTGAGGCCAGTTACGAAGGCTTGGAAGGCCGCTCGAAGATGATTGTTCCCACCTGCCTGGAGTGCTAGGCTCGGCGTTGTGAGTTCGGCGTATGTCAATCCGTTGAAATCGGCGCCTTCGGCTGCGGGGCGCGGGGCGCGGTGGCTGCAGTCTGCGACCGCGGAAGTGTGGTTGAAATTTTTGCTGGCGCTGGTTGGGCTGGCCCTGGCGTTTGGGGCGGCGTTGTTCTCGACCGTGTCGCGCGATGCGGGGAACGTTTGGGCGACCGTAATTTTGGCTTCGGCGTCGTTGCTGCTGGCGACGCTGGTGGGATTGATCACGGTGCCATATCTGGCACGGCGCGTGGCGGTGGAGCGGCTGCGCGAAACGTTCGACTATGACGTTACCAAGGCCGGGATTATCTACGTGCTGGTCACGCTCGTGATTGGCATCGCGGCGCTGAACACAGGGAACAACCTGCTGTACATCATCGTGGCGGCGATGCTGGCCGCTATCCTGGTTTCAGGAATTGTTTCGGCGTGGGTGCTGCGCTGCCTTGAACTCGACATTCGCCTGCCGGAACATGTGTTCGCGGGGCGCGCGGTGATGGGGCGGATCGTGGTGCGCAATCCGCGGCGATTTTTCCCCTCGCTTTCGGTGCGGGTGGTTTCGACGCGCAGGAAGAGGAAAACTGCAGCGAAGGAGTGGCGTTGGGAGGCGGCGACCTTTGCGTTTCCGTTTAATCGCCCCAAAGAACAACAATGGCTGCAACTGCCCGACCGGCGATTGCGGCGCGTGGACGTTCAGCCGGCACTTCCGGGGATTTTTCAGGGCATGGCGTACTTTCCATTTTTGCCGGCGAAGTCGCAGTTGTCGGCCGATCTGGAGTTGAAGTTTGGGCGGCGCGGCCGCTACCGCGAAGACAGTTTTGGGCTGGCGACGCGCTTTCCGTTTGCCTTTCTGACCAAGACGCGTCATGTGACGCTGCCGCGCGAGGTGTTGGTGTATCCGCGGATCGAGGCGACGGATGAGTTGTTCGAAGTCCTGCCGCTGGTGCGGGGCGAGTGGGAGAGCTTTGTGCGCGGCCGCGGATCAGATTTGTACCTCATCCGGGAGTACATGCCGGAGGACTCGGCACGGCACGTGGACTGGAAGGCGACGGCGAAGTCGGGATCGCTGAAGGTGCGCGAGTTCGCGCGGGAAGATGAGCGCAAGCTCTGCATTGTGTTCGACAATCCGCAGGCGGGAGCGATTGCCGAAGCGGCGTACGAAAAGGCCGTGGAACTGGCGGCGTCGCTGGCGTGGCACTTTGCCGAACAGGATGCGGAGTTGTCGTTTGTGCTGCCAGGACAGGGGAAAACGCGCGATCTGCATGAATTTTTGGCGCGTTTGGCAGTGGTTGAGCCTGGGTCGATGGGGACGGATGGCTCGGCGGCGCAGGATGTGCTGCAGGAGTTGACGCATGGGAATTCAGATGAGTATCACATTGTGATCACCGCTCGGACGCGAGGGGGGTTGCCGACTGCGCTGTGGAATTCGTCGTATTTTGTTTTTGTCGGGAAGTAGGTTTTTGGATTCGACAAAAATGCCCACTTCTCGCCACAAAGGCGCGGCACCCTGACGTGGCTGAGTGCGTCGTTTGCGGTAGGGATTCTTCGTCCCTGGCTCCATTTCGGGATTCATTCTGATCTTCGGTATCTTCCCAACCTTTTTTGCTTTCGCTTCATCTCCTTTTGGGCATATACTCACGGCCCGTTGGATGCTTTTTGGAGAGCATGGAAGGTTTCTGGACCCGGAGGTGACCAAATGCGAATCTGCGATCTGATCAAGAATCAGGCGACGTACCAAGCAGAACTCGGACAGACGGTGCTGGAAACGGTGCAGGAGATGGTGGAGCGCAACATCGGCGCCGTTCCCGTGGTTCACAACGGCAGGCTGGTGGGGATTTTTTCTGAGCGCGATCTCATGAAACGCGTCGTGGCAGAAGGGCGCGATCCGCGGGCGACGTGCATGGCGGAAGTGATGACGGACGATCCGCTGACCGTCAGCATGAATGAAGATCTGGAGAACTGCATGGCGCTGATGCGGCGGCACAGCTTCCGGCACTTGCCGGTTTGTCATGAAGGCCATCTGATCGGGATGGTTTCGTTGCGCGATATCCTGCTGCACGACCTGGACGAAAAGGATGACGAGGTACGAATGATGCGGGCGTACATTCACTCCATGCCTGACGCTTAGGCGCGGTCGATTTGTGGAGCCCCGGACGCTTAGTCCGGGGCTGTTGTCTTTGGGTTGTTTCGTAGTGAAGCGTCCGTTGCGGAGTCGCCACAATCCCCACTTTTCGCGCAACGAACGCGCAAGTAGTGGGACACCCTGACGTGGCTCGGTTTCACCTACGGGCTTCCGCCGCTTCTTGAATCTCCAGTTCTCGGCTGTTCTCCCTTCGAATGTGCCTTTCCGCCGTGCTTTCGAACACACATTACGAAGGTAACTTGCGCCCTCGGTACTCATAACAGTAACGTTACTTCCGATTACTTCAGTGAATTGAACACCAGGTTGGAAAAAGATAACGTTGCTGCAAGCGTGTAATGAGTGTTCTTAAGAAGTCGCGACGCCGGCGTGCGGCCGGACGGCGCGAAAGAAGTTAAATGAGCTGGCGATGAACGAGAAGATAAGAATCCTCTACTACGCGCTATGGATCGGTCATCCGGTCCTGCAACTGGCCATTGCCGGATTCATGATCTGGCGCGGACTGCATCGCAAGTTCCGTTTCTTCTTCTGCTATATCCTCACGCAACTGGTTAGCTTCGGCGTGCTCTTTTTGCCGCACTGGAAGGACTACGACGTCCGCTTCTATTTCTACTGGGGATGCCTGGCAATCAGCGTGGCCTTTGGGTTTGGCGTGATTCATGAGGTATTCGTCGACGTATTCCGCTGGTTTCACACGTTGCGCGATCTGGGCACGGTTCTGTTCAAGTGGGCCGGCCTGGTGATGCTGCTGGTCGCCGGCGTGGTTGCGGTTTCGGCGAACACGACCGACATGGGGCCGCTGATGCAGGCCATCATCACGGCTCAGCGCTGTGTGCGCATGATTCAGGTGGGGATGGTGCTGTTCCTGCTGTTCTTTGCACACTACCTGGGAGTCAGCCGGCGGCAAAAGAGTTTTGGCATCGCGCTGGGATTTGGCGCCTTTGCAATGGTGGAGCTGGCCCTGCTGGCCTCATGGGTGGGGCATCACTTGGCCAATCCCTGGCTGAGCATCGTAAACATGACGGCTTATAACGTCAGCTTGACCGTGTGGCTCGGGTACTGCGCAGTAAAGAGCCCGGCGCGGGATGCGGCGACCAGCAATCTGCAGACGCAGCGCTGGGAGCAGAGCCTCTCGGATCTGCACAACCCCGTTCCGGAAGATTCACTTATTCCGATGTTCGAGGGAATGGTGGACCGGGCGCTGCAGCGCACACAGCCGGAAGTTCCTCTGGTGCGCGAGAAGCGGGGAATCGAAGGAATTGAGTCGTGGACGAGCGCCGGGACGCGAGGCTTCGGGCGCTACTGAGGCTTCAGTCAAGTTCGAGTTGCATTCCGTCTTTGGAACCGGCCGAAGAAACTCCCAATCGTAAGTCCTCCGCTGTTCGTGTTTCGTAACAGCGACCGCTATCGTTTGCAGATCTCGTGTGCCAATTCAATACATTAAAGTTGTAGTTTAGTGCATCGATACAAACCACTGATAAATGTGCAGTAAGTTACCTGCTTTCGTGCCGTACAGGTGTCTGTCTGAGCGCTCCCGGTGTAGTGGGAAGTGCCTGTAGGATATATAACTTGCGGGGAGGCTTGACGCGTACCGTATAATTCGGCTCCGCAGAAAGTCGACCTACAGGGAAGACTTTAGAAAGAAAACGTTTCCCTAGAGGTTGGACTGTACGCGAACTAGGAGACGAACCCCATGAAACGTGCAGTCAGGATCGCGGTCCTGATCGTAGGAGTAGTGGGCACTTACCTCGTCGCCGCCGTCCCACAGGTTCCCGCCCTGGACGGAGGCCCGATTCTTTTGTGCCCACCCAAACAACCAAACTGCCAAGTCAACCTGCCTCCGCAGTAGAACCGAGGCAGCCGGTGACCGCAAGGTCACCAAAGTAACATTCAGTAACCAGTAAAAGTTCCCCCTTGGGCCGAACCTATTGGGCTCGCAATATTCGGGCTGGACGAGGACTCATATACACCTCGCCAGCCCCTTCTTTTTGTCCCCTGATCTTGGGAGCCGCGGACGCATTCGTCCGCGGAGGTGTGCCGGGGACTTTACTTCGAGTGCAGTGCCGCAAGCAGGGATGTTTCGACTCCGCAGAGGGAATCACTTCGTGATTCTCTCTGCTCCGCTCAACATGACAAAACTGGTGGTGGAGTTCAGAGTGCCTTCCGTCGACGAGTCTCTGAAAACTTTGCGTTGCTCTACGCTGTGCGGGCGAATGCGTCCGCGGCTCCATTTTCAAGCGTTCAGCGACTCCCGCAGCTGTTGGGCATCGAAGATTGGCGGTTGGCAAGAAGTACCCGAGCAGAGGACTGCGAACGATTTTCCAGCGCGGGGTTGGGGAAGATTGGGGATGGTAGCGGCTAATTGCGGCGGGAGATTGGCGGTGGTGGCTTGATCGGGTGTGAGGCGCAGCGTGGTTTTGCTGAAGGCGAAGTTGGCGACGGCCGCGGAATAGAGAGCGTCGGCGTTGTCGTCATTGCTCGACCCGATCACGATGACCTGCGTGGGGCTCTCGAGGAAGTGCAGAACGGCGATTCCGTAGGTTGCGGCGAAGATGCCGAATTGCTCGGCGACTCCGGCGAAGGTTTCCAGCGTCTGCTCGGCTCTATCGCGATAGCTGGCACCCCCGGTGTAGTGATGCAGGCGCATGAGCGAGATCGCCGCCATGGGATTGCCCGCCGGCGTGGGCGAATCTTGCAGCGGTTTGCGCGGCGTGCCGAGGACTCCTAACTTCTCTCCGAAAGACGGTTCGCGGTCGCAGAAGCCGCCTGAGGTTGCGTCGAAGAAGCGGGCGATCATGGCGTCGGTGATGGAGTGCGCGGCTTGGAAATATTTCAGGTCGGATGTTGCTTCGTAGGCGTCGAGGCAGGCTAGCGCGGTGAAAGCGTAGTCGTCGAGCAGGCCGGGCACCTCGCGGTGCTCGGCTTTGGGATCGGAGTAGGAGACTACGTGCAGGAGTTTCGCGGGGGCGCTGTCGGCCTCCGAATTCCCACCTCTCGCACCTGCGGCGAGAAGTGGAGCACCCGCGTTCTTTTCTGCATCCTGCTTTTTTTCTTTTCCTGCCTTCCAGGCTTGTTCTAGAACTCGATCTAACGATTGCAGCGCAAATTTTCTGGCGTCGGCTAGATCGAGAGCTCTGGCGGCTTCCAGGTAGGCGGAGATGCAGAGGCTGTTCCATCCGACATAAACCGTCTTGTCGATGTAGGGTGTGGGGCGCTGCAGGCGCGCGGCATACATCTTCTGCGTCGCTGAGGCGAGAAGGTCGATTACTTTTTCTGCGGAAAGATTGGTGCGTTTGGCTATGTCGCCGATCGAGGCGCGCACGTAGAGCACATTTTTCGCCGGGTTGTGGTGCATCTCGCCGACTTCGTTGATGTCGTAGCGCAGGGCGGCAACTTGCGCTTCTTCCTCAGTGAGAACGCCGCGGGCCTCCTCGAGAGTCCAGGTGAAATAGTCGCCGTCGTCGTCCATGTTGATGTCGGCGTCTTGCGAGGCGTAGAAGCCGCCGCGCTCGCGGTCGCTCAGCCACTCATCCATCCAGCGAATGATGTCTTGGGCGACGTGCGCGAAAAATTCCGATCCGGTCGCCTGATAGGCATGAACGTAGTTCTTGAGCAGTTCGGAGTTGTCGTAGCACATCTTTTCGAAGTGCGGGACGACCCAGCGCTCGTCGACGGAATAGCGGTGGAAGCCTCCGGCGAGTTGGTCGTAGACGCCGCCGTTGGCCATGTTGGTGAGCGTGGTGTGGATGAGGTCGTGGAGCGGGTTATCTTCGGCTTGATTGCCGGGGGCCGGCTCTGCGGAGCTTTGCTCCGCTGGACGGCCGGGGGCGGCCGTCCCTACATTGGATGTGTCGGCGTTCGGATGTGCGTAGCGTTCGATCAGCAGGTCGAGTGCTGATGGGTGCGGGAATTTTGGGGCTTGGCCGAAGCCGCCGTGGTGCGGGTCGAACATGCGGAGAGCCGCAGTTTGGATCGCGTCGATGACGCTCAGCGAGATGCGTCCGCTGCGGCCGGCGAATGATTCCGATTGCGCGATGGCGCTTTCAACCATCTTCGCCTGCTCGGTGACCTCGGAGTTTTTTTCTTTGTAAGCGTTGGCGATGCTGAGCAGTACGCGGCGAAAGCTGGGGCGACCGTATCCGTCTTGCGGAGGGAAGTAAGTGCCGCCGTAAAACGGCTTGCCGTCGGGCGTGAGAAAAGCAGTAAGAGGCCATCCGCCCTGGCCGCTGATGGCTTGCACGGCGGCCTGGTAGCGGCTGTCGATGTCGGGACGCTCGTCGCGATCGACTTTGACGGCGATGAAGTGCTGGTTGACGATGGCGGCGATGGCGGGATCGTCGTAGGACTCGCGGTCCATGACATGGCACCAGTGGCACCAGACCGCGCCGATGTCGAGCAGCATGGGTTTGTTCTCGCGCGCGGCGGCGGCGAAGGCGTCCTCGCCCCACTCGTGCCACTGGATGGGCTGATGCATGGCAGAGCGCAGGTAGGCGGAGGAGGCGCGGGCGAGGGAGTTCAGGGTGGTGGTGGACATGACTTTCTTCAGTCTAGCTGATTTGAAGAACACGGAATGTCGAGGCGATGATGTGTCTAGGAATCGCCAGAACGGTCACTGATCGATGTTCCTTCGGGCGTTACAATAAAACTAATGTCTGGGGTTCAGAGGACGCAGAACCTCGCATGCCCCGCCCAAGGAGACGTTCTTGATTAGTTCACTGCTGGAACGGAAGATTGAAAAACGCCCCGATAAAGTCCGACTGCAAGGACGCATTCTTTTTCTTACCGAAGATCCCGAACTCATCAAGCGGCAGGTGGCGGGAGCGGACTTGCCTTGGGATACGAAGAATCCCGCCAATAATCCCAAGTTGCGCGACGATATTTCTACCGATGAGATTACCCCGGCGCACTATTGTTTTTATTTCGATGAAACGCTTGGAGAGATTCCATACTTGGGGTTGAAGTGCGGCAGCGTTACTCCCATCGGGCGCGGCGATGTGAAGCGCGGGGGATTTGTTTGCGCGGTCAGCGGCAAGCGGCGTGGAAAAGGGTCGAGCAGGGAACAGTCGCCTTATGCGGAGATGTGCGCCGGCATTCGCGTGGTGATTGCGGAAAATATTGAGCGCATCTACAAGCAGAATTGCCAGAACCTGGGGCTGCTGACGTCGACGAATTTTTCGTTGATCGATCGCATTCGAGGCGGGGAAGAGATTGCGCTTAGCGAGTTCACGGCCGGGGAAGATGAGATTACGCGGCAGGTGATCGAATACGGTGGGTTGTTTCCGTTTAATGTGGCGCGCATGCAGGGCAAGGTGTTTCTGCCTGGCATTGAGACATCAGGCTCAGAACAAGGTCAAAACCACGCGGGCGAGTCGCCCGCGGCCACACGGCCGCTTGCAGCGCGTCCGATGACTCTGGCCGAGAAAATCTTCGCGCGGCACATGCTGAACGAGAAGGGCGAAGCGGGCGTGCCGTCGGTAAAACCGGGTGACACCGGGTTTGCGCGGGCCGATCTGCGCTTCAGCCATGAGTACGTCACGCCGATGGCGGCGATCTTTTTTGAGCACTATGTCGGAAAAGATGCGAAGGTCAATGATCCTTTGACGATTTTGTTTTTCCGCGATCACCTGACGTTTCTCGACGAAGTGATTTCGGAAGAGAAGAAAAAGCTCGGCCTGCTCGATCTCGCCACTCAGCTCAAGCTCAAGCAGCAGGATTTTGCCAAGAAGCAGGGAATCAAGCTGCATGGTGAACTCACTGATCGCAAGGGTTCTGAGGGAATTTGCCACTCGATTGTTCTCGAAAGCTATGCGCTGCCAGGACAGCTCAACATCGGCTCGGATTCACACACGCCGCATGTAGGCGCGATTGGTTGCGTAGCGTTCGGCATTGGTACTACGGACGTTTTCAATTCGTGGATCACGAAAGACGTGCGGGTTCGGGTTCCGGAGTCGGTGAAGGTGATTGTGCGCGGCAAGCGACATGCGAACGTCACGGCGAAAGATTTTATTTTGAAAATCCTGAGCCTGGATTACGTTCGCAGCGGCAAAGCGCTGGCGAAGGTCATGGAGTATGCGGGCGATGCCATCGAGGAATTGAGCGTGGACGAGCGTGCCACCATGACCAACATGGCGGCGGAGATTGGTGGATTTACCGGTATTGTCGCACCCGACAGAAAAGCAGTGGATTTTCTGGTGGAGCGGCGCGGCATGGATCGCATTGCGGCGGAGAAGATGATTGCGGGGCTCTACAGCGATCCCGGCGCGCAATATGCGCACGTGATCGAGCTCGATGCGGCAGAGATTACGCCGATGGTGGCCACGCCCGGCGATCCGGGAAACGGCAAGTATATTCGCGATCTCCACACTCCTGTGCCCGTCGAAATTGCCTACGGCGGAACCTGCACGGCCGGCAAGAACGAGGATATGGACATGTATGCGGCGGTGCTGGCCGATGCGCTGAAGCGCGGCAAGCGGGTGGCGGACTCGACGAAATTCTTCATTCAGTTTGGATCGCAGGAGACGCGCGACTACTGCGTGCGGCGCGGGTATCTCGAAGTCTTTCGCAAGGCGGGAGCGCAGGTGATCGAGCCCAGTTGCGGAGCATGCATCAACGCCGGACCGGGAGTTTCAACGCGGGCGGATCAAGTGGTGATCAGCGCTCAGAATAGAAACTTCCCTGGGCGCAGCGGGCCGGGGCAGATGTATCTGGCTTCGCCGCTTACTGTGGCGGCCAGCGCTGTGGCGGGGTACATCGTGGAGTATGAGCCGAGCGAGCAGAGGGAATTGGTTGGAACGTAGCGGGACTCCAAAGTCGTTTCAGAATTCGTGCCCATCGCGGATTAGCCGTGCCTACTAAGTTAAGCGTAATTAACTTCCAGGATATTCGAGGGCAACTTCATGGCTAAGTCTGCCAAGAAAACTGAAACAAAGCCCGAACAACTTTGGTGTGAATGCGAATGCGCCAACTGCGAGATCGGCGCGCACGAACGGTGCAAGTCTCCGAAATGCCACATGCCGAAGTGGAAGGATATCAGGCCAAAGCCGACGCGCGAGCCACACTAGCGAAGCTGCTTTTGAGCATACTGCCGGAACTGAAACTCGAATTCCCCCGGCGAGTAGATGCCTTTTTGGACCAGTAGGGTGTTCATGGCATAGACGGTTGCTCGGAACCGTTCGTCCTTCGAGAGACGTTCCATTGCCTCTTCAAAGCTGATCAGTTCGGTGTCGCGAGAGACTTTGTGGTGGGATTGAACTGAACTGGTTGCCATGAAAACCTCCGCCGCGCCTTCATTGTATCCCGAATGCATCTGACTTCAGCGATCTCATTGTGACTGGATTTCTTCCCTTCCTAGCCGATCGACAACGGAAGGATGTGCGTACTCTGCTGCATGAGATCCTCAACGTCGATCGATGTTGCGCCGACCCTCGCGATTCTATAGCGGCGATTCACGATGTCACCCTCGCTGCCGATGAACAGGTCGCCATTCGCGGAGAGAAATACTTTTCGCGGAAAGCCCACCATGGTTGCGAAGCCGAAGAATTTGAGGGGAATCTCGGACGGTGTTGCGTTGAGTGCCGGAGCAGGCCGCTGTTTTTCAGGCGGCCGTGGCGTTGGCTTCGGCTCTGGATCGGGAAGGTTCTGAAAGATGTTTCTGCCGATGCCGTTGTATGCCACATGCTCGGAAAGTTCCAATTGAGCGAGATGGAGCGTCGGGTCGGTCGAATTGAGGGACTTGTCTTTGGCGGTTTTGCGATTGACGCCAATTGGCTGAGTGTCGGCCGATGCAAGCGATCCAAAATACTCTGAGAGCTGTCGAGCTACCACTAACAGGGCAAGGACAGACAAACATATGGCGACAATTGCTTTCTTCGAGTTCTGATTCTCAGCCCGCACAGTGCGCTCCGTTTCCGTTAGCTGGAACGTGCGAGCTTTGAAAACTTGCGTGAAAGGTACGCTCTTCATCGAAATTAGAGTTTCTTATTCGCTTACCTAAACTAACCACTCCCGTCCAATCGACCGAGGAGTTTGCCATGACACATTTCCGTTTTTTCACTGTCAGCCTCGCTGTTCTCACTTCGGTCATCGCAGCGGGCGCATTTCGCGCGACTACACTCTCGACGCCCAATGCAGGCTCGGTTGCCGCAGCAACCCCTATGCTCGAGCCGCGCTCGGGTCACAGCGCAACGCTGCTTCCCAACGGCAAGGTTCTCATCGCGGGCGGGATGCGGCGCAATCAGGATTTCTTTAGTTCTGCTGAGCTCTATGATCCGGCTACAGGAAAATTTCAGAAGACCGGCGACATGCACGAGCGGCGCGTGGGACACATGGCGGTCTTGCTGCGCTCGGGGAAAGTCCTGATTGTAGGAGGTTGGGTGGGGAGCGGAGGAACCGATTCGGCCGAATTATACGAACCGGCGACCGGTCAGTTCACACTGATCTCGAAGATGACGATTCGCCGTGGGCGGCCGAGTGCTACTCTGCTCCCCGACGGCGATGTGCTGATTGCGGGCGGGGAAGAGCGTGACAATGAGTCGCTGGCCTCGGCTGAGATTTTTCATGCGAAAACGCTGAGCTTTCAGGCGACCGGCTTGATGCATCATGCTCGCGTTTCGCACACCGCAACTCTGCTGCAGGACGGGCGTGTGCTGATTGCCGGCGGCTATGCCGACAGCGTCTCGGCGAGCGCGGAGCTTTACGATCCCAGGAAGGGCACCTTTACTGAGACCGGCAGCATGACGATTGCGCGTTGCAAGCAAACGGCGGGAGTGCTGCCCGACGGTAAAGTCTTGATTGCTGGCGGCTCGAATACCCGCGGCTGGAAGGAGAATCTGAGCAGCGCGGAAATCTACGATCCACAAACGGGCAAGTTCTCTGCCGCAGCTTCTCTGCACGACAGCCGCTTCAAACTTCCCGATGAAGCGGTCCAGCTAAGCTCCGGACAACTTCTGATCGCGGGCGGCAGCAAAGAGGTGGAAGTGTTCGATCCGGCGAGCGGAAAGTTTGTGGTCGCAGCGGGAGAAATGGCAGACGCTCGCCACTACATGTCGGAGACGAAGTTAAAAGATGGCAGCGTGCTGTTGGCGGGTGGATATCCTGACAACGATCAGGCGACGGCGCAGGCGTGGCTTTATAAGCCATAAGGGGCTTGAGTAGCGGTTCAGTTTGGCTAACGCGTCAGGCCAGCTCAGCTGGAGATCCTTCGCTCCGCCTCGCTTCGCTCGCCCCCGGCTGAAGCCGGGGGTCTACCAAAACGGCTGCGCTCAGGATGACAGAGCTATGTTTTGCCCGCAGCTGCTGCCTGAACTCGTTTGAGTTCTGAGATGGCGGGAAAGGATGATGGAGCAACTACGGTGCGCTCGGGGGGTTGCATTCCGTTGCTGCGCGCATTCATCAGCAACTGGATGGCATCTGCCATGAGTGGTGGCGAATAAACCGTCGCGGCCAGCCGACCTTGCCGGACCCATGCCTGGCCGGCTTTCGGAACCCCATCGCATCCGGTGATGGGCAGCTTGAGCCAGTTATCACGCTCTTTCATATCGGTCAATTCTTCAAAGGCGCGGCGGGCGCCATTCGCCATATCGTCATTCTGGCAAGCGATCATGCCGACATTCATCTCTCTCGATGTGCTGAGCGCGAGCCACGACTTGATGGCGTGGTAGCCGCTCTTCTGGGTCCAGTCGCCCTTGAGAGTCTTCACGGTGACGCCGGGCGGCTTGGTGAACATCATGCCCTTTGTCCGCATGCGAGCTACGTCTCGGCCGGCGGGTCCTTCCAGGCACAAAACGCAACCCGTGTCGCCGAGAATTGCCGCGATCTGCTGCCCCTGGATTTTGCCGATTTCCTCGTGATTGGAAAGCACGGAAAAAACCGGCACCAGAGCGTGCTGGCGCAACTGCGTCAGGTAGTCGACGCCGACATTGATGACGCCCCAGCCGATTCCGGCCGACACCGCTGCCTTTGCCACCTGCAGCATGCCGGTTCCGACCGGTTCGACCAGAATGGCGTCAGGCCGCTTCGCCGGCTCCTGGATGTATTGCAGAACTTGTTGTGTCTGATGAACCGCGTCGTTGTTGGCGTAGATAATCTGCACGCCAGCCCCGAATTTTTGGCCCGCAGCCTGCGCCGATGCGGCCTGTTCCAACTGATAGTCGTTGTCTTCGGTGATCAGGGAAACCAGGATATTGAACATGGATGGACCTACCCGCCTAGGTCGTTGAACGGCCACTTCTGGATGCATTAACGCACTCTTGGTAACGCCACGCTAGGTCACTTTAGTTTTGTTGTCGCCAATGGGCGTCAGGCGTTGGGCGTCAGGCCTCCGCCGCCAAAGTCAGAACTATCTAAGTCAGACTTCACAAATTCTCTCGACCTGAGTTCCATGCGGATGTGGGTTGTCGGGGCAGACACATGGACTCTGAGAAACCACCAGCAGCTGAAGAGCCCAACGAATAAGGGCCGACGCCCGATGCCCGCTCTAAGTGGTTGATTTCAACCAGGATGGCCGAAATGAGCCAGTCTGGAATCCGCAACTTTTTGCCCCCCGTAGCGTTCCAATCTGTAGAGGAATTGGACAGGCTCAAGGGTCCTGCAGAGGGGTTGGGATCCAGAGCGGGAGGGGATTATGCGATACCTGAAATATGTTGCGATGTTGGCGGTGCTGATGGTGCCTTTCGCATATTCGCAGGCACAGGTGGGGGTCGGGATCGGGGTGCGACTTGGTCCCGGATACGTGGCCGCTGTGCCTCCGGTCTGCGCTTACGGCTACTATGACTACGCCCCGTATGCGTGCGCTCCTTACGGCTACTACGGACCGAACTACTTCGTTGACGGCGTCTTCATCGGCGCGGGCCCGTGGTTTCACTGGGGACATCCGGCGTGGTGGTGGAATCGTCCGGGCTTTGTCGGACGCGGATTTTATGGCCGCCCCGGCTTCGTGGATCGCGGATACAATCGCGGCTACGCTCGGGGATTTGCCCGAGGTGAAGCACGTGGAGAGTTTCACGGTGGCGGCTTTCGCGGCGGCGCGGTCCATGGCGGCTTCCACGGTGGGCGGCGCTAACGCGACATCTGCGCTTAGCGCACAAGAAATCACGGCTGGCAGCTTTGTGCTGCCGGCCGTTTTTGTTTTTGGACCGTTCCCAGAAAGCTTCTCCTGAAAGCCTGTACCCCGCGCCGGAATTCTTGCTAGAATGTCCGGTCGCTCAACCGCCGCGGGAGTAAAATACTCGCAGGACCTATCAGGAGACTGACACCTTTATGGCCTATGTAATTGCTGAACCGTGCATTGGCACCAAAGACACCGCTTGCGTGGATGCCTGCCCTGTCGATTGCATTCATCCCAAGAAAGATGAACCGAACCACGCTGAAGCGGAGTTGCTGTATATCGATCCGGTGGAATGCATTGACTGCGGCGCCTGCGTTCCCGTCTGCCCGGTGTCGGCCATCTTCGCCCTCGACGATCTGCCGGAGAAGTGGGCCGCCTTCACCGCGCGCAATGCCGCGTATTACGGGCGGTAGTTCGCCGTTAGCTCTTAGCTTCTAGTTTGAATCGATGAAAGCGCGCGTCCCTGCACGAGGCGCGCGCTTTTCTGTGTTTGAAATGTGTCAGGCGTCATCCCGAGCGGAGACGTTTTTTTCAGTTGGAGCCAGGGAAAGCGCGGGCTCACGGGATGACCGCGAAAATGCAACGACCTGCAACTATCTCTTCTTCGCATTGCCCAGAATCTCGGCGTCCTGACCAGTGTGCGCCTTGATCGCATCCAGAATGCGAATGTAGTTCTTCTTGTCCATGCGCAACACATAGACTTTCGGCATCTGCTGGTCGCGATAGTCGATCTCCAGCCAGTGGCTTCGCGACTTGGTGAGCATCACGACTGCGCCAACGCCAACCGGAGCGGAGATTACTGTGCCCTCATTCACTCGATGCTGCTTCGTGTATTCGTAAGAGAACTTGTCGATCTCCGCGTAGGGAATCGAGACGGTGTTGCCTTTCGCCGACTGCACTTCTAGGGCTCTGTTGGAGTCGCTGAAGGTGAGCACTGCGTTCCTCTGACGTCCTTTTGTGTCGGGGACCTTGACATGGTGGAAGGACGTGTCCTCGGATATGCCGAGACTCACGATGAAAGCAACGGCGAGCAAAACGGCTGGAATTCTTCGCACGATGGAAAAAGTATATCGGAGACTCAAACGGACGCGCTTCACTGTCCCGAGGACACATCCTTAGAGCGGACTTCTCCAGCAGCCCGCTTGAGTTCAGCCCGTTCTGCGCGTTGGGCTAGCGATGGGTCGCGCTGTATCCTACAGCGAACATCGAGTTGCCGATACTCACCGCCGAAGTCAGTCGTTCCAGTTTGTGATGTCCGGTGCGGTGAAAGAAATAGCTGATGGCCACCGTTCCGCTGGCCTCCACCGCGAAGTTCGTCGCCAGGGCGGCGGTGCTGCCGCTGAATTGCCGCGTGATGGGATTCAACTCTCTGCCGCCGCGCGCCAGATTGGAGTGGGTCACGGCGAAGTCGGCTGCGGCGAGCGCGCCGGTGGCTGTGAAAAGCATCGTGTTTTCACGGTCCCAAAAGCGATGGGGAAGCTGGGTGGCGGGCACAACTGGTGTAGTCAGGATCGGCGTAGGCATGGGCGCGGGGCTCAACGGAAACGCCGCTAATGCTGTGGATTCCGGTGCTTCCGGAATCTCTGAAATCGACGCCACAAGAGTTGGTTCCAAAACTGATGAGCCGGAGCTTAAAGAAGGTGCGGGCACGCCGGATTGCTGCGCCCACAACGATTCTGAGGATACTGCTGTTGCCAGCAAAACAATAAGAAGACCGGATAAGTGAAACCAAGTACTGCGGAAAGAAACAGATACCGACATGAAGTGACCTTTGTGCGATGCGGCCTATTGGCCGACCGGACTTGTACTTTCGCATCTGCATCGCGGGGGTGAAACGTCCCCGAAGTTCGGGAAAATTGGTTACCGCAGTTATTCGACAAGGTTTTTGCGCGCGTGCGGAATGCGTTCCTTGCGCTCGGACGGCCTTGCAGATAGTGGCTTAGTTTGAATACAGCCCTGCGGAGGTCATTTCGAAGGCCCGCACTATTACCATCGGGCCCGGGGATCTCCTACTGCGAGGTCCTGGCAAGGGAGATCCTTCGCTACGCTTGAAGAACAGCTCTGCTCAGGATGACGTCATCGGAGACTAGGTACAAAATTTCAAACTGAGCCATTGCGCCGGCGAGGTTGTCTCAGGCCCATCATCCGCTAGAATCTTGGCGCCAACTTTTATTGGGGAACAACGTTGTGGGGAACTAAGCCTGGTGTGGGAGCGCTCATGAAACCAACAAGGAAGCCAACGCGGAAGAAACAGAGAAAGATCATCGTCGAAATCGCGACCAGCGCCGACGGTTACATCGCGCGCCCGAATGGCGCCGTCGATTGGCTCGATCGTCCGAGCCCCAAGGGCAATTACGGCATGGGGGAATTCTTCAAGACCATCGACACGATCCTCTGGGGAAGAAAAACCTATAGCAAGGGGATCGAGATGGGCATGAAGTCGGGGGACTTCGGGCCGAAGGTCAAAAACTATCTGTTTTCGCGGAATCCGGACGGGGTGCTGCTGCCGGAGTTTGAATACGCGCGCGGGCCAATCAAGGCATTTGCACAAAACCTGCGCCAACAGGGCGGAAAGGATATCTGGATGATGGGAGGAGGCGAACTCATCGCGTCCTTTCTGGATGAAGGCGAAATCGACGAGTTCAGCATTCACGTGATTCCGGTTTTCATCGGCGAAGGAATTCGGCTGATTGCGCCGCGACACCGCACCGTACCGTTGAAATTGCTGTCGACAAAGAAATTCTCCGACGGGGTTGTGCATTTGAATTACAGCGTTGTGTCAAGGGGTGTGAGTTGAACGACGCGCTTGAAGTTGTATCGCTGCCGGGTCTAACGAGCCGAAGGATCCCTAGTTTGACCGTGATGCCGGGTTTTTAGAATAAGGCGGCGACGAAGGCTTGCGGCCGCGTGCGAGATTGCAGGGATCCTTCGACGGCGTTCTGGTTGGCTTCGCGAACGAAAACTTCGCTGAGGATGACAACGTATACGATTGGAGCGGCCGAGCCTTATCCGTCATACTCGGTCGAATCCCAACACCCAACACCAGAAGACCCAAGCCCAAGCCTCGGCATCCACTAAAATCACACCAGACCATAATCACCTGAAACCCATGGCGCTGCGAGAGTCAGAAGCGATCGTGTTGCGCACTTATCCCTTGCGCGAGGCGGACCTGTTGGTCACCTTGTTCACGCGCGCGGAGGGCAAGGTACGCGGCGTGGCGCGCTCTGCCAAGAAATCGAAGCGCCGCTTCGGAGGCGCACTCGAACCGCTGACCTACGTTCGCGCCTTCTACGACGTCCGCGAACGGCAAGAGTTGTCGCGGCTCGACGCCTGCGAGGTTCTGGAGTCTCCCCTGGCTTCTGAGGTCAGCTATGCGCGCGCTGTGGCGCTGGGGCACATCGCCGAGTTGCTTGATGAATTTCTGCCTGATCGCGAAGCCAACGACGCTATCTTCCGCCTCACGCTCTCGGTGCTGCATGCGCTCGACGGCGCCGAGATCTGGATGCCCATCACTTATTTTGAGCTCTGGCTCACACGGTTGGTCGGCTTTCTGCCTGAACTCACGGAGTGCGTGACCTGCGGCCGCAATCTGAATGGCAGCCGCGCCTACTATCACGCGCTCGCTGATGGACTGATGTGCGCCGACGACAAGCGGCTGGCATCGTCTGAAATCTCGGCCGAATCGCGGGCGCTGGCCGCGCAGATGTTTCATGCTCCGGTCGAAAGCTTCGGGGACAAACCGTGGCCCAAGGCGCGGGGGGCGGATTTGCGGAAATTCCTGATTCAGATTCTGCAGCGGCATTTGGAGAAGAAACTTGTCACGGCCGGAATGCTGGAAAAAGGCGGTTTCTAGCAGTAAGTTTTGCCCTTACAAGCGCTAAAACAATGGTAAAATCGGCATCCCTCCCCAAGGGCGGCGTAGCCCGCACTGCATCCGCAACGTCAGAAGGAATCCCATGGCTCTCCTATTGAAGATCCCAGTCAAAGTCCTGCGCACTCGTCTCACGTCTCCTCTTGCGCCGATGCTATGTGTAACAGTGCTGATCGCCACCGTCCACGCGCAGGCAATCAAGACTCTTTTGAATTTCGATCTGACCATTGGCGCAAATAGTACTTCCACGCTGGTTCAAGGACCGGACGGAGAACTCTATGGCACCACGTACTCGGGCGGGGCCAATGGCAAGGGCACTGTCTTCAGAATGGCGCCGACCGGAGCGTTCATCAGCCTGCACAGCTTCAGTGGTGCAGATGGGCAGAATCCGCTGGGAGGACTGGTTCTGGCGAACTCGGGCGGCTTGATCGGTACAACGTTCGTAGGCGGAGCTTTCGGCCAGGAGACAAACGGCTACGGAACCATCTTTCGCATGACCGTCAGCGAGTCATTCTCCACGGTTCAGAGTTTCGACGGAACCGACGGACAAAATCCTGAAGACGCGCTGACGTTGGGCAATGACGGAAATTACTACGGGACCGTCCGGTTAGGCGGAGCCAATAGCGCTGGCGCCATCGTCAAATGCACGCCAGCGGGAGCAATCAGCACCCTATACAGTTTCGTCGGCCCGGCCGATGGAAATGACCCGATTGCCGGATTGACCATGGGGAGGGATGGCAACCTCTACGGAACGACCTATGGCGGGGGAGCCGGCTTTGGCGGCACGATATTTAAAGTGACACCCGGTGGCGCGTTCACAGTGCTGCACACCTTCAGTGGCACGGATGGAAGCGGTTCCGTCTCCACTTTGCTGTTGGGCAATGACGGTAATTTCTACGGAACCACCGGCACGGGTGGCGCGAAGGGTGCCGGCACCTCGTTTCGCATTACGCCCGCGGGAGTCTTTCGAGTTCTACATAATTTCGACGGTGCTGACGGAACCGGACCCGGAGCACTGGCGCTCGGCTCCGACGGGAATTTCTACGGCGTCACTTCGAGCGGTGGCTCCAACAACTTCGGCACAATCTTCCGTATGAATCTTGCTGGCGGCTTGGCCGTCCTGCACAACTTTTCAGGTTCAGATGGTGAAAATCCGTATGCGGGGCTCGTGCAGCATACCAACGGAAGACTCTACGGCGTGACGTATTCCGGCGGTACCAATGACGACGGCACGATCTTCAGTTTGAACCTCGGCTTGCCTCCGTTTGTCAGTCTGCAAACTCCGTTCGCTAAGGTGGGAGGCACCATCGGAATTCTCGGGCAGAGTTTCACCGGAGCAACTGCGGTCACCATCAACGGAGCGACTGCCAGCTTCAAGATTATTTCGGACACGTATTTGGTCGCGGTCGTTCCTGCTGAGGCTGTGGCTGGGTATGTAGAAGTCAAAACTCCTACGGGGGTTCTGACTAGCAATCGAAGACTGCAGGTCCGTTAGGCAACTCTTACCGCTTGTAACTCTCCGCATGTCGGCATCAGTGCTGTTGGCTTCTTTCAGGAACATTTCTCCTGGTGAGGCTGACGGCTCGCGGCACAATCCATTACAATCACAGATTAACCTGCTGGGCTCCCGCGCGCTGTAGGAATCGATTTATAGCTTTCGGGCGATAACCGACCGTTTGGTCGGTTTAGCTCGAAGCTCCCGGCTCAGGGCTCGCAGCTTGTTCTCATGACACCCTCGCACAACGCGCATACGTTTCAGGAACTGATCCTGCGCCTACAGACCTTCTGGGCGGAGCGCGGCTGCGTGCTGCAGCAACCCTACGACGTGGAAGTCGGCGCGGGCACGATGGCGCCGGAGACATTTTTGCGCGTGCTGGGGCCTCAGCCGTACAAAGTTGCTTATGTGCAACCTTCGCGCCGGCCGGCTGATGGGCGCTACGGCGAGAATCCCAATCGCCTTTTCAAGCACATGCAGTTGCAGGTGATCTTGAAGCCTCCGCCGGAGAACGTGCAGGAGTTGTATCTGGAATCGCTGGGCGCGATCGGCATCGACCTCAGCCAGCACGATATCAAGTTTGAAGAAGACAACTGGGAAGCGCCCACGTTGAGCGCGTGGGGCGTGGGCTGGCAGGTCATGCTCGATGGCCTGGAGATCACGCAGTTTACTTATTTTCAGCAGTGCGGCGGCGTCGATCTGTTTCCGATTTCGGCTGAGCTTACTTATGGGCTGGAGCGCATCGCGGCCTTCCTGCAGGATGTGGACTCGATCTACGAGATCGTGTGGGCGCGCGATCCGGATTCGGATAGCGTCGTGAAGTATGGCGACGTGCGCCTGGCGGATGAGTTGCAGTTTTCCGTTTACAACTTCGAGTTGGCGGATGTCGAAAAAGCATGGAAGCACTTCGAGCTTTGCGAGTCGGAGTGCAAGGCCCTGATCGAGAAGTATGGCGAACTGTCGAAAGACAAGGCATCCGGAGATGGAGTTGCGCGCGAGAAGGCACGGTTTCCGCTGCTTGGCGCGTACGATCTCTGCCTGAAGTGTTCGCACCTGTTCAATATTCTCGATGCGCGCGGCGCGATTTCGGTGACCGAGCGCGTCGGAGTGATTGCTCGCGTGCGTGCTTTGGCGGTTGGAATTGCTAAGGCGTGGGTGGATCAGCAGTCGCCGGAGGAAACGGACGAAGCTGAGCCTGCCGTGGCGAAGAAGACGAAGCCGGCGAAGGAGAAGTTGACGCCAGTGGCTGGGTGAGGAGTTATTGCAGGGATCCTTCGACTGCGGTTTTGCTCCGGCTTTGCCGGAGCAAAATCCTCGCTCAGGATGACAACCGCTCACGGGGTGGGGACAACCTCACGCTGTGATGTTGAAGGGTTCATGATGTGAGGTGGATCACGGCCTGTTACCGATCGCTTCGTAAGACTTGAAGGTTTGAAAGCATGCCAGATTTTCTCTTGGAGATCGGTTGCGAAGAGGTTCCGGCGCGGATGATTGCCGCTGCCTCGCAAGAGTTGCGCGAGCGCGTCGTCGCGCTGCTTGATCGCGAGCGATTGAGCGGCGGCGAGGTCACGACGTTCGATACGCCGCGCCGCCTGGCGATCATTGCAAACCAAATCGCCGATTCACAGGCGGATGTGACCGAGCAGATGAATGGTCCGTCGGTGAATGTTGCTTATAAGGATGGGCAGCCGACTGCAGCCGCGCAGGCTTTCGCGAAGAAAGCCGGCGTCAACGTTTCGCAACTCGAGCGCGCGACTACGCCGAAGGGCGAGCACATCTCGGCCAAGGTGATCAAGAAGGGCCGCAGCGCCCAAGAGATTCTGGCGGAGTCACTGCCCAAAGAGATTGCGGCTATCTATTGGCCCAAGAATATGTACTGGCGCAAGCCCAACGAGCGCTTTGTGCGTCCGGTGCGCTGGCTGGTGGCGATGCTGGATGGAGAGGCGATTCCGTTCGAGTTTGCCGGCATTCGGGCTGGGAAGAGCTCACGCGGACACAGAATTCTATCTGACGGCGCAGTTACCATTCCGCGTGCCGGCTCTGCGTACATCGGTGCGCTTCGATCTGCAAAGGTGCTAGGCCGTGCCGAACGCGAACATCAGATTCGCAAGGCGCTCGATGCCGCAGCGCGCACCATCCCAGGCGCACGCTGGCGCGAGGACAATGCGCTGCTGGATTCCGTCCTCAACCTGACGGAGTTTCCTTCGGCCATTCTGGGCGGGTTTGATCCGCAGTTTCTCGCGCTTCCCGAGGAAGTGCTGGTCACGGTGATGCGCGATCATCAGAAGTATTTTGCGCTGGAAGACTCGGACGGCAAGCTACTTCCGCATTTCCTCGCCGTGCTCAACACCGATCGAGATCCGCAAGGGTTGATTCGGCACGGCAACGAGCGCGTGCTGCGCGCGCGCTTTAATGACGCGCGCTTTTTCTGGGAAACAGATCAGAAGAAATCGCTGCTCGAACGGCTCGAACTGTTGAGGCACGTGACCTTTCAGAAAGACTTGGGCACGTACTACGAAAAAACCAAGCGCGTGCAGCGGTTGTGCAGCTGGCTTTGCGAAATTCTCAAGCAGGCTGGCGTTGCGGTGCGCCCGGGCGTGGTGCACAAGGCTACTTGCCTGGCAAAGGCGGATCTGACCACTGAACTGGTGAAGGAATTCACGGAGTTGCAAGGGATTGTTGGCGGCTTGTACGCGCGGGTGCAACAACTTGATCCGACGCTAAAGGAAGAGACGCGCTTCGCGATTGCCGACGCGGTCTACGACCACTACAGGCCCGAGTCGACGGACGATTCCGTGCCACGGTCAACCGAGGGCGCGGTGCTTTCGATCGCCGACAAAGCCGACACGATCGCCGGGATGTTCGCGCTGGGGCTGGTGCCGAGCGGCTCGAAAGATCCATTTGCGCTGCGGCGGCAGGCCAATGGCATTGTGAAAGTGATTGCCGAGAAGAAGTTGCCGTTGCATCTCGGCGACATGATGAAAGACGCGCTGACTGGATATCAGGGATCGGACGCGGAAAAGAGATTTGTAGACGAAGCGAAGTTCACGCAATCGATCACAACGTTCTTTCGCGAGCGGCTCGAGTTTTATCTACGCGATCTTCGCGGCTACTCTCATGATGTGGTGAAAGCCGTGCTGGGAACGGGATCCGACGACGTGGTCGATATTCTCGAGCGCGCCGAAGCGGTGAAGAGAGTTCTGCATATGCCGGAGTTTCAGGCAATCGGCGCGGCCTGCAAGCGCATTAGAAATATCTTACGGCAGGCAGAAGAAAAGGGAATCGTAACGGCGGACAGTTTTGAGATACTCCCCAGATCTGCGCCGGAGGAGAACGCCCTGGCTGCGTACCTTCGCGAGAACGGTCCCAGAATTGAAACGCATCGCGGGCGGAAGGAATATTTTGAAGCCTTAATGTTGCTTTCGACGGCGCGCGCGCCCGTAGATGCTTTCTTCGATAAAGTAATGGTGATGGTGGAAGATGAGCGTGTGCGCGCCAATCGGTTAGCTCTGCTGCGTACGCTTCTAAAGCAATTCTCAACCATCGCCGATTTTTCCGAGATTGTGACGGAAGCGAAGGCGTAAAACAAAATTGAGTAATTGAGAAATTTGGTAATTGATTAATTGAAAAATCCCAAAAGCCTCTCGGGCAATTACACAATTACCAAATTTCCCAATTACCAAATCAAAAAAAAGGACTTATATGGCGACGATGACTCTCCCCGAAACTGAAGTGAAAGAAACCAAACCCAAGCAGTCCACCACGAAATATGTGTATTCCTTCGGCGGCGGCAAGGCCGACGGCAACGGCAAGATGAAAGATGTTCTCGGCGGCAAAGGCGCGGGCCTGGCCGAGATGACGAATGCGGGACTGCCGGTGCCTCCCGGGTTCACCATTCAGACCGAAGCCTGCCGCGAATACATGCGGGGCGGCTTGTCGGGCGATGTCGACAAGCAGATGGACGCCGCTCTGGCACAACTCGAGGCGCTGCAAGGGCAGAAGCTTGGGACGGGTGACAATCCGCTGCTGGTGAGCGTGCGCTCCGGCGCGAAGTTTTCCATGCCCGGAATGATGGACACGATTCTGAACCTGGGCCTCAACGACAAGAGCGTGGAAGCGCTGGCCAAGCGCAGCAGCAATCCGCGCTTCGCGGCCGATTCCTATCGCCGCCTGATTCAGATGTTCGGCAACGTGGTTCTCGATATCGAGAAATCGGAATTCGATGAGGTATTCGACGCGAAGAAGAAACAGAAGAAAGCCAAGATGGACACCGACCTCGACGCCAAGGCGCTGCAGGAAGTGATTGCGGAATACAAGAAGGTCGTGAAGAAGCATGCCAAGCGCGACTTCCCGCAGGATCCGCGCGAGCAGCTCACCATGGCGCGCGACGCTGTGTTTCGTTCGTGGCAGAACGATCGCGCCAAGCACTATCGCCGCATCAACAATATCGACGACATGCTCGGCACAGCGGTCAATGTGCAGGCGATGGTCTACGGCAATCTTGGCGATACCAGCGGCACGGGCGTGGGCTTTACGCGCAATCCCGCAACCGGCACGAACGAGTTCTATGGCGAGTTTTTGATGAACGCGCAGGGCGAAGACGTGGTTTCCGGCGTGCGCACGCCGGTGCCGATTCTCGAACTGAAGAAGATCATGCCCGACGTGTACGACCAGCTTCGCCAGATCACCACGCGGCTGGAGAAGCACTACAAAGACATGCAGGATTTCGAGTTCACCATCCAGGATGGCAAGCTCTACATGCTGCAGACGCGCAACGGCAAGCGCACGGGGCTGGCCGCGGTTCGCGTAGCGATCCAAATGGTGGAAGAGGGCCTGATCACGAAGGAGGAAGCAATCTTCCGCGTCGAACCGAACCAGCTTTACGACTTCCTGGTTCCGCGCCTCGATGAGAAGAGCACGAAAGTCGAAGTGCTGGCGACTGGTTTGCCGGCTTCGCCGGGCGCGGCGGTCGGGCAGATTGTTTTTACCGCCGATGCAGCCGTCGAGAAAGCCGGGCACGGCAAGAACGTTCCTGTGATTCTGGTTCGCGCGGAAACTACGCCGGAAGATATTCACGGCATGGAAGTCGCGAAGGGCATTCTCACTTCACGCGGCGGCATGACGAGTCACGCAGCAGTCGTAACGCGCGGCATGGGCAAGTGTTGCGTCGCTGGCGCAGGGGATGTCGACGTGAACGAAAAAGCGCGCGAGATGCGGGTGAAAGGTCAGACCTTTAAAGAAGGTGACTGGATCTCGCTCGACGGAACCACCGGCCGCGTGATCAAGGGTAAGCTGAACACGCTTGATCCTTCGCCGGATGATCCGGAACTGCAGAAGTTCATGCACTGGGCCGATCCTCATCGGTCGATGAAAGTGCGCGCCAACGCGGACATTCCACGCGATGCCATCCAAGCGCGAGCCTTCGGTGCAGAGGGGATCGGACTGTGCCGCACCGAGCACATGTTCTTCGGCGAGAAGAAGATCGGGCCCATGCGCGAGATGATTCTCGCGGACGACGAGAAAGGCCGCCGCGCGGCTCTCAAGAAACTGTTGCCCTTGCAGCGCGCCGACTTTGCCGGAGTCTTCAAGGCGATGGACGGCCTGCCGGTGACGATCCGCACGCTGGATCCGCCGCTGCATGAGTTCCTGCCGCGCCGCGAAGAGTTGATGGTCGACATCGCGCTGCTGTCTCGCTACAGCGCCAAGCAGAAAAAAGAACTGGTCTCGAAGTATAAGGACTACGGCGTGCGCGGCGCGGGCGATCTCAAAGGGAAACTGCCGGGCTTGTTGGCTCGCGTGGAGCAGTTGCATGAGTTCAATCCAATGCTCGGCCATCGCGGATGCCGCCTCGGCATCACTTATCCCGAGATCACCGAAATGCAGGCGCGCGCCATCTTCGAGGCTGCCGTTGATTGCACGAAGAAGGGAATCAAGGTATTGCCGGAGGTCATGATTCCGCTGGTCGCGACGCTAAAGGAAATGTCGAATCAGGGAGCGATCGTGCGGCGCGTGGCCGAGGACGTCTTCAAAGAGAAGGGAACGAAGGTCGACTATATGGTCGGGACGATGATCGAGTTGCCGCGCGCAGCGCTGGTTGCCGACGAGATCGCAAAAGAGGCCGAGTTCTTCTCCTTCGGTACCAACGATCTCACGCAGACCACGTTCGGCTTCTCGCGCGACGACGTGAACAAGGTCCTTCCGACGTATCTTGCGGAAGGAATTCTGAAGCAGGATCCGTTTGCCGCCCTCGATCAGGAAGGTGTCGGCCAGTTGGTCAAGATGGCCACCGAGCGCGGGCGCAAAACGCGTTCCAACCTGAAAGTTGGAATCTGCGGAGAACACGGAGGTGAGCCGTCGTCGGTGGAGTTCTGCTATCGCACGGGTCTGAACTACGTTTCATGCTCGCCTTTCCGCGTGCTGACGGCGCGGCTGGCAGCGGCGCAGGCGGCAGCGGCAGAGAAGCTAAAGGTCGAGGGCGGCAGAACGAAGTAAGAACTTCTCACCACAGAGGGCACAGGGGATCACCGAGTCAGAGCTGTGATACCTGTGTCCTCGGCGGTTTTGGGTTAAACGCGGATCATCTACTGCACTTTCTGCAGGCGTGCGATTAATTTCTGCGCCAGATTTTCCTCTGACTCCGACCACAGCAGCCGGCCGCTGGCGCGCGTATTCTTTTCCGCTTTCACGGTAAACTCGACGAGTTTGGCCACGTTCTCTCGCACCTTGTTTTGCGTTTCTCCATTGAGTTCGACGTTTTCCTGAAGAAAAGGCGCGTCGAGGCCGAAGTCAATCTGGATGTCTCCGGTTTGCTCGTGTGCGCCTTCGTCGAATTCCTCACCCTGCACAATGAGTTTCACTCGGCTGGGCAGAAGGCGCCATTCTTGTCCGGCCGCGTCCGGCGTCCAAAGATCCCAGAAGGCATCGAAAACGTAAGCGTAGTCGTCATGGATCAGATCGGCGACAACAGTTACGGCTTCCTCGGCTGCAGCGCCGGGGGAGAATCGCTGCTCCAGCACGCTCGCCTCATTCCATGAGACTGGTTGCACCGAGGCATACGCGATCCCTGGTTGCTGGGCGGAGAAAGGAAACTGCCGCAAGACGGCGAGCACATGTGGCAGCATCGCCGGACCGGAAAAATCGGCGAACCATAAACTGAGATAAAGAGGATCAGGCATAGGCGACGCGAGCGAGCTATTCAGTCAATATTGTAAGGGAGACGCGCTAAGGTAGACCGACTCGCCGCGATGCTCGGAATTGTCCAATCACCGGCTCACGAATTCTCGGGCGCTCAATGAATCCCGGCTTTACGCGCGCTGGACTGGTTACTTTCGGCGCCCAGATCGGCGGGATGAAACATGGCGCCCACGGCGTCCGATTCATGGGCGTCTTTTTCTGAAGACGGAATCGTGGCTCGCAGCAAAGTGCCGCCGCGGTTCGACTCGATCTCGAGCCTGCCGCCGAGTTCTTTGAGCCGCTCGCGAATTCCCGCCAGGCCAACACCCACATTGCCAGTCTTCCAGAATCGTTCCAACACCTCGCCGGGAAAGCCGTTCCCGAAGTCGCGGACGGTGAGAACCACGCGGGCGTGGTCCACTTCAACGCGGACTTCGACCGTTCGACTGCCGGAGTGACGGTGAACATTGGTGAGTGCCTCCTGCATGATGCGGAACAACGCTGTTTCCGCTTGTGGCGGCAGGCGGCGCGAGAGTTCCGGAAGATGCAGATAAGTGGCAATGCCGCTGCGCTGGCCGAAGCCCTCCACGTACCACTTGGCCGCTGATGCGAACCCGGCTTCGTCGAGCAGCGGCGGATGCAGCAGGTGGGACAACGTTCGCGTGTCGGCGATGCACCGATCCACGAGCATGCGGGCCTCGCGCAAGATGGGGGCGTCGGTGGAGCTCTCCTGCGCATGCATGTCGAGGCAAATCTTGGCGGCCGTGAGATCCTGGCCCAGACTGTCGTGAAGTTCGCGAGCAATTCGCCGGCGTTCGTCATCCTGTACGCGCAGCAGTTTTGCCGAGAGCCGGCGAAGCGCGGTGGTTCGCTGCTCCACCAGGGTCTCGAGCGCGTCATGGGCGCGTCGAAGAGCATCTTCTGCCGCTCTTCGTTCCTGCAGGTGGTCACGGATTTCGTACTGCCGCCGCCGCGCAAGCAACGCTGTACGAACCGCGCTCAGAAGCGTTACCGGGCGCAGGGGCCGCTCCAGAAGCGCAACGTTTCCTAGAGGAGCGCGCGATTGCACGGCAGACTCGGTCGACGCCGTGCTCATCCCGTTTCCGGTCAAAACAATCATGGGAAAATCGGACCACGGCGGCTGTGTAGAAAGTCTTGCCGCCAGCAGACCGATGGCTCCATTTTGCAGGACTTCTTCGGTGACGATCGCGACCCCGGCGTCTTCTCCAATGGCATCTCTCAGGCCCAGGAGCGTAGCGAGCGTGCGCGTGGCGATTGCCGACTGGCTCAGAACACGCTCGATCAGAGAAGAGTCTTTCCCGAACGGGGTGAACACCAGGACTGGCAGATCGGCGATGCGGGGCTCATTCATGATTCACTCTTTCATGATTTTCGCTTTCGACGAACGGCGTGAGAGATGTCGGAGTACCAGACAGAACTCCCTGAAAGTCTCTCAGGGGTGAGCCAACCTCAATCTTGTTTTGCGCGAGGCGCAATTCCCGGATGGATCGCTCGTGACCGCTGCTGCGCTTCTTCATCATTGAGATCGCCTGGCGCACTTCGCCATGCGCCTCAAAGTAGCGAAACACGAGAATGTTGTCGGCGAGGTAGCTCACGTCGATGGGTGAATGCATGGCGCTGCCCACCAAGCCCATCTGCGCCATCACAAGTAGCGTCAGCATGCCGCGGTTGTTTAGGTAAGTCAGGAGCTCGTGAAGATGCAACGCGAGGAACTGCTCCCCGGGCATGGCCTGCAAAAAACCATTCAGGCTGTCGATCAGAACGGCTCGAACGTCACCGCTCTCGACCGATTGGCGAACGCGATCGACAAATTCCCCCGGCGAGACTTCGGCGGGATCGAGGTGCTCGATTTTGATGAGGCCGCTGTCCATATGCTTTTTGAGATCCATCCCCAGACCGTATGCGCGACCGATCAGGGTGTTGATTGTCTCTTCGAAAATGAATGCGGAAGACTTCTCGCCGCGTTCTGCAGCGGTCGTGAGCCAGCGCAAAGCGAGTGACGTTTTTCCGCACCCGGCTGGACCGATGAGAAGGGTACTGGTGCCTCGGTCCAGTCCACCGCCAGTTAATCTGTCGAGTTCTGCGATTCCGCTCAAAGCCGCGGTCGAATCCGCGTGAGCGTCGGCGTACTCGGCCGCCACGAGACGCGGGAATATCACAACGCCTCCGTCACGGATGATGTAGTCGTGATAGCCCTCACGAAAAGCGCAGCCGCGGAGCTTCGTGATTTCCGCCCGCCGCATGGTGCGTCCATAGTCGCGGGGAACGCGCGACAGCGACAGAACGCCATGGACAATGCTGTGCAGCTCGAGATCGGCATAGCGGCTGCTGCGGTCATCGAGCAGGAGAACGGTGCAGTTCTCCGGCGCATACTCCTTCAGCGATAGAACCTGCCGACGGTAGCGCAAAGGATCTTTGGCGAGCATGCGGACTTCTGACAGCGCATCAATGACCAAGCGGTTCGGCTTTCGCCGGTCGAACTCGGCCATGATGGTCTGGACGCGATCGTTCAGTTCAATTTCTGAAGGATGAAAAACCGTGTACTGCCCATCGGGCTTGAGATCCTGCTCGCTGGGACGAACTTCGAGGATATCCGCTTCGTCCAGATCGAGCCCGTGCACGCGGGCGACGGCCAGCAATTCGTTACACGATTCAGAGAGGGTGACATAAAGAACCTTTTCCCCGAGATGGCGACCTTCGGAGACGAATTGCAGCGCCAAAGTAGTTTTTCCCGTGCCTGGTTCGCCTTCAATCAAGTAGAAATGACCCGCGGTAAAGCCACCTCGGAGGACATCGTCAAGGCCTGCACATCCCGAACTGCAACGGGTGACGGGTTGCGCGACTCGTGCGTTTGACATGCGAGAGGTAGGATCGCGCCTTTCTGGCGAGATGTGTCTCGCTATCTTCCACAGTCGCGCCGTATTCGGGCAGCGATCTAATTGTTTTTTGTTGGACACGAATCCGTAAATACACTGTTTTCTGTACCTAAGGAGCGAAGGGAGGTGCAAATGCCAAAGGTTGCGCTTTGGATTTTCAAAGCGATACTTCAAAGGCGATGACCTGCGCCGGTAGTGGGTCAGTTAACTGACCCACTACCCCTGCGCCAACATCTTTGACATGCCATCGACCCGGCTGCTAACATAAAGAATTCCGCAAGTACTTGTCCTGTCCATCGTCCCCGTCGTCTAGCCCGGCCTAGGACATCGCCCTTTCACGGCGGTAACACGGGTTCAAATCCCGTCGGGGACGCCAACTTTATCAACCACTTGCAAATCCCCTCCAGAATTTTGTACGTCCGTTAACGTCCGATAAG
>DATJVU010000018.1:0-3067 GCA_035501655.1 Candidatus Solibacter sp. | reverse complement strand
AGATCGTGCGGCATTCGCTTCCGTACAGGTAAAAAGGGTTACTTCTTTTGATATTACAGGAGCCGCGCGCATGCAGGCGCTCTCACAACGCCCCGGCCACGGCAGCGAAGGGTTTTGTGTCAGGGCACAACTTCACCGCCGCGGCGGGCGGAAAAACTAGCTTTGGGACAGGTTCGTGTCAGGGCATAACTTCACAGACTGCGGAAAAAGTCGTTCGGCGACGGTTTTGTGTTAGGGCAAGACTTCAGTCGTGCCGATAGGGCGTTTATTTATGGTCCGCTGCACGGACTTTAGTCCGTGCAGCGTAAGCGATTTTGACTTCTTCAGCAGCCTCTTCAGTTGTGCCGAAACGAGTCAATCTTTAGAACACCAACAGGTGCTTCTTCTTCTTTTTCTTCGACGAGCTTTCCGTATTCGGATCTGCAGGTGTGGCAGGCGCGCTGGCGGTACTCGCCGACGCAGCCGACGAATCGGTCGGCGCCGTCTTCGGAGCATCATTCACCTGCGTGGGCGGTAATACCGGAGCCGTCCCGTCCGTCGAGCCCGTGGTGGTCGCCGCCGGAGCCAGATCATTGCCCATCTCTGGAATCGCGGTGTTGTCCTTGGCCGCGCCGGCCGGCGCCGGCGCCAGCGCAGGCGTCGCTGTATTGACGGCCGCGCCCCCCGCAGGTTGATTCAGCACTTCAACCCCCGAGTTGAGCGTCGTGCCACCCGAGCTTCCCGCCGCCGTTGTGGCCGCTGGGTCCCCCGCAGCATTCGTCCCCGGTTCATTCGTATTGCCGGGCGCAGGTGCGCTCCCTGTTGCGGGTTTGGCGTTCGCATTCACGGCGGCATTCAGCGCCTGCATCACGCTCGCCGACGCCGATCGAACAATGTCGGGCGCGCTGGTTTGCTTGGGATCGACCAGCGTTGGCTCACCCACCGTCGCCGCCTGGGAAACGTCGGGCCCATGCTTGAAGTTCATCATCATCTTGCCGTAGGTGCTGAGCGAGCTCCGGCTCTCCTGCTCCTTCTTGTCTTGCGCGATGGCCTCCGGCGTCGCCTTGGGGATCGGCTTTCCCATCTCCTGCAATTTCTTGCGCGCGTCCTCGGCCCTATCTTCCAGCGGATAGCGGGTAAGGATCTGGTCGTAGGCAGCGACCGCATCGTTCGAATATTTCTGGACCAACGGCGCCTTGGCTGCTTCCGCCAGCTTTGATCTCCGCAGCAAATCGGCCTGACGCTCGTAACAATTGCCCAGTTCGTACAATGCATCGTCGGCGGCACTGAAGAGCGGATACGTGTCGATCAGTGACTTGTAGCGCGCAATCGCCGCCGGATACGACTCATGCATGTAATAAAAGTGCGCAATCCCGTACTCGCGCTCGGCTAAGACTTCCTGCACCGCCAGCAGCCTCTTCTTCGCCTCGGGAACCAACGGGCTGTCGGGGAACTGCATGATCAACTGGCGATATTCTTCTTCGGCGCGTTTGGCGTGGGTGTAGTCCCGGTCCGCCTTCTCCATCTCGTTGTAATGGATGTTGGCGATCTTCATCTGCGCTTCACTGGCTTCCGTCATGTTCGGGAAGAACGTGATGAAGTCCTTGTATTCGCTCTCCGCCTGCGCCATCGCCGCCGAGCCGCCTTCGGCATACCACGAGTCGCCGATCGCCAGCTTGGCGCGCGCCACATATTCCGAATCCGGATAAGTGTTGATCAGGGTCTGCAGGCTGAGCCGCGCCACGTCGAACTTGTTGTGCTTCATGGCATCCATGGCACGGTCGTACAGCACCTTGTCAGGCTGCTTCGAGTTGACGTTCGCGATAGGATTGTTGACTTTCTTGTTGCTAAAGCAGCCGACGAACACCATGGTGCTCATCATCAGCGCGATTAACAGAACACGACGAAACATCCCTACCACCTTTGACCTTGCATAATTCACGATTCGCAGCTTTGAAAGGGCACAGCTTCAGCCCGGCCGCCACGCCTTCTTAATTTCATCCCGAACGGACTTTAGCCCGCGAGCACCGCTTTTCCCTTACACGCGCACCAGCGTCGCGTCATTGGCTGCCTTCAGCAGCTCCTCCACGTTGACCGCCGGATCGCCGTGGGAAAATACTGCACTTCCCGCTACTAGAATTTCAACCCCTGCCTTGACCGCCGAGCCAATCGTTTCGAGGTCGATGCCCCCGTCAATCTCAATCCGAAAATTCAAACCCTTGGCCGCCCGCATAGTCGCCAGCTTGCGCACTTTTTCCAGCGTACTGGGGATAAACCTCTGCCCGCCAAAGCCCGGGTTGACCGACATAACCAGCACGTGGTCAACCAGATCCAGCACCTCGCCCAGCGTCTGCACCGGGGTTGCCGGATTCAGCACCACTCCCGGTTTGCACCCATGGGAGCGAATCAATTCCAGCGACCGGTTGAGGTGTACGCAGGCCTCCTGATGAACTGAAATCCAGTTCGCACCAGCGTCGGCAAACGCCGGAATGAACTCGTCGGCATTTTCGATCATCAAGTGACAGTCCAGCGGTACATCGACCGCCTTACGCAGCCACTTCACAACCGGAGGGCCAATCGTAATGTTCGGGACAAAATGCCCGTCCATCACGTCCACGTGGATCAAAGTGGCCCCTCCCTGGATGGCAGAGTTGGCGGCGTCCGCCAGATGGGCGAAATCCGCCGACAAAATGGAGGGGGCTAGCTCAATCAAAACACACTACTCCCGGAGCGGTTATGAGCCAATTCTAGCATGTGGAAAGGACCCATTCGGTTGATTCCACCGATCTGAGACGGGTAACGTTCGTGATCGCAGACCCGATCCTGTCGCAACCGTGACCACGCCGGCTTTGGCCGAATAACTTCCGGATTTCGAAATTCCTCCTTGGAGTTTTCGATGCCTCCACCGTTCGCGCGCAAGTTCCTGTTGACATTCGACAGGAATCGGGATAACTTTTGTCGGATGTCGACAGGAGATTGCCTGTGAGCGAACAGCTTGACCTGTTGCAGGGCACGCTCGACCTGATGATTTTGAAGACACTCGCCCTTGAGGCGAACCACGGCTGGGGAATTGCACAGCGCATTCAGC
>DATJVU010000017.1:0-2100 GCA_035501655.1 Candidatus Solibacter sp. | reverse complement strand
AAGGGCGCCATTTCCGGCGGCTGAAGCGGCGCCAACGGCGCCGGCGTGAAAGCCCCATCGGCGGGGACGCGGTACAGACTCTACATCAGCTTCTAAATGGGCGCGATCAGCGGTACAGCGGATCTTTGCAGTTGTTTGCTTCCGAAAACTCGCTTGGCACTCGCTCCTGTCCCCAGATCTTTCGTCCGGCGCGCTTCGGGCACCGCAAGAAATGGTCGTTCCGCTCCTTGAAGTATCGATCGATTGCATCTTTAGCAGCTTCGGCGGAAGGGTAATCGCTATTGTGAATTATCCCCTTAGCCATGCCGCTGAAGACCGATTCGATCACGTTGAGAAACTGCGCACCAGCAGGCAGAGGCGCTGTCTTCACGACCGGGAAGGCGTTTTGGGTTGCCCGCTGGTTGATCTCGTCCAGATGTGAAAACAGCTTTTTCGATATGTGCCATGAGGCGGCATCCCACGAGAGATAGATCGTCCGGCAAGTGCGATACTCGACGCGTAACAGATCCGCCATCTTGATCATCTCGTCGGTGTTCTTCTTCTGGGAGTAAAAGTGGGTGATTTGATTTCGGGAAAGTTCCAGCGCGGCCGTGAGGATCAGCCAGCCCTTTGACCTCTGGTATTGGGGGACCACATAGTTCTCACCGGGGCCAACCCGCTTGCTCCCACCCTTTCGTTTGATCGCAAACGGGCCATATTCGTCAATGGAAAAGAAAGCCTCATCCTCTTTCAGGCCAGAAAGGATTTGCTTGATAACTTCCACCTTCGCGTGGTACTCGGGATCATTGCTGGTGAGTACGATCTTGGCCTTCCGCCACTTGAATCCTGCCGTCTTGATAAGCATACGTATACGCTTTTTTGATGTGCGATGACCACTCTCAGCCATAATTCGGTGAAGGTCATTCATCCTCCAGGATGTGCGGTTAATCCCGTGAGCCGACGGAGGAGAGTGAAGCAGCGAAAACAGGAGTTGCTCGCGCTCTGGATCATCTTTCGGCTTGGCCGCCTTCGCCGGCAACAGGGAATCGAGGCCGCCGCTTGCAAAGCAGCTAGAGTAGCGAGCGACCGTTTTACGAGACATCTGAAGACACCGAGCAATGACGGCTGTGCGGATCCCCCTCAGGGTGCCCAGAACGGCCAGAGCTTTCTTGCGATCCCGCAATCGGCCGCCTTTTATTAGCTCCGCGAGATTGGACGCCGGGCCACTCGGAAACTCCCTTTCAAGCACCCGCAGCGGGGCGTCACTTTGCAGCACTTCCATCATCCAGGCTGCCGCATTCCGAGAGGACGTCTGTCCTGCTCTATCCAACTCACCCCTTCGGACCCGCACGTACGCCCGGACGGTCGACTCCCCGATATCGCATGCAGGCATCTCGACTTGCAGCCGCTCCCAGATTTGATGCGCCGTGTGGCGCTGGTTGAATGTCGCCTTTAAGTCGTTTTCCAGGATGACGTCGATGAACGGAATGGCCAGCGCCATTTTCGGTCGATCTCTTGGCGTCGCTTTGCGCTTCGGCGGCACAGCGTTCTTAAGCGCCGCGCGAACGGTCCGACGATGCACCTTGTATTTGTTGGCGACACCCCTGATGGTTCCTAGCCCGTGTTCATACTCCCGCCGAAGTCGTTTGTATAGTTGCATTCCGCCTCCAACATCTCCGCTGGCCTGTGGCACTCGATGTTTGTTGTCCTCAGAAGTTGACCATTCGAAACTTCTGAGGAGCCGCCTTGAGCCCCAACCGCCGCTGCCCCTACTGCCAACAAGCCTTCCAACCCTCACCGTACCGACTTCAGCAGCGTGTTTGCAGCCAGCCGGAATGCCAGCGTCGTCGCCGCGCTGATTACCATCGGCAGAAGATCCGGACTGATCCGCTATATGCGCAGGTGGTCCGTGACAGCCGGAGGCAATGGCAGGGCGAGCACGCCGGTTATCAGAAGACCTATTGGCAAACGCACCCTGATGCCGCCGAGCGAAACCGCACGCGACAGCGCCAGCGGGATCGGCAACGGCGCGTCACCAATCTTGTAAAGAACAACGTAGCTCTGGACCTAAAGCGTTCCGCAGCAGAAGTTTGGCTTGTTGGGCCGGAAGCGGCCGATCTT
>DATJVU010000016.1:0-3777 GCA_035501655.1 Candidatus Solibacter sp. | reverse complement strand
TAGACTTCCGCGTTGCGCACGATGGCCTGCACGTATTCGCGGGTCTCGGTAAACGGAATCGATTCGACGAACTCCTCGATGTCGCGATACGTGCCCTGCGAGCGCCAGCTTTCCACACGCGAGTCGCCGGCGTTGTAGGCGGCGAGGGCATATTCGACCTGTCCGCCAAAGTGGTCCACCATTTCGCGGAAATATTTCGTTCCCAATTGGATATTCGTCGTCGGATCGAGCAGCGAGTCAGTTTTGTAGTTGTGCAGCCCAACCTGCTTGGCCGTGGTCCTGCCGGTTGAGGGCAGAAGCTGCATCAGACCGTAGGCGTTGGCTCGTGACACCGCACCCGGGTTGAACTCGGACTCCTGCCGAATGAGCGAAGCCACCAGATAGGGATCCAGACCGTTCTCGTCCGAATAACGCCGCAGGGCATCCCAGTACGGCCGCGGAAACAGTCCCTGCCAATAGGGCTGGGGCAGCGCATTCATGTCCATGGCGAAGTAGCCGTTGACGGCCTTCTTCAGCGCCTGCAGCGCCCGGTAATACTCGCCGGCCCCGGTGTACATGCGGGCGATCTCGACCATCTCCCACGACGGCCCCGAGCTTGTGCCGGCTTGCAATTCACGAACAGCCAAATCCAGCGCGCCGGCGTTCTCCAGCAGGCGCGAGCGGTTGTAGTGGAGGTCGTCGGCGGGAGGCGACGTTTGCAGCGACTCCGGCTCCATCTTCGTGATCCCCGGGATACGCTGCAGACTGGCAACCGGAGCCGGCTGCGCGTCAGGCATGGTCGCGAGACGTTTGCGCGCCGCCACACCGTAGTAATAGTTGCGATAGCGATCCGTCAGCTTCAGGTAGTAAGTGCGCGCGAGCCCGTAGTCGCGGTCGTCTTCGGCCATGCGACCCCGCCAGTAGATGGCGTTCGGTGCCTCGTTCGACGAGGGATAAAACTCGATCTGCTGCTCGAAATATTTCTTCGCTTGCTCAGGACGGTTCTGCCGGTAGGTCAGCCATGCGCACTTCCAATGGGCGTAGGCCGCCTTGCTGCTATCAGGAAAGCGGTCGTGAATTTCTCTGTAGTAGTCAATGGCGCGATCGTAATTCTCTTGCAGCAGGTACATATTGCCCGCAGTGAACAGCGCCGCCTCAAGCCACGGCGAGTGCGGCGTGGTCGCGCGCATGTGCTGAAGGATCTGGGCCAGCTCCGCATCGTCATTGGTGTTGCGGGCGATCTCTGCACTCTGATACCACTTTTCAGCGCTGGCCTCACTGCCGTCATCGGGGACTCGCGCCAGCGCCTCTTTTGCCCCGCGATTGTCACCGAGCTTCATCAGCGCATTCGCCAACTGAATGTTCACTTCAGATTGCTGAGCGGCAGGCGCAATCACGACCATCTGCTTCAATTCATCGGCTGCCGGGCCCCAGCGCCGTCCCCTGTACAAGCCGTCAGCGCGCCGCTCATGCTCGCCGAAGCTCACCGCCGGAAGCATCGCCGCCTCGGGGATTTTTTTCAGATCATTCTCCGCAAGGTCGGCCTGCACGCTCGTCGGATAGTTGTAATAGACGCGCCGCAAGGTCTCCGCGCCCGTACCGCCCTGTCCACTTTGCACATAAGCCTTGCCCAGCAGGTACTCACGCTCGGGGCCACCGCCACTGAGTTTTGCGAGCACCTGTACCGCCGTGTCGGAACGATTCGTGGCCAGTAGCGCTCGCGCGTAGGCCAGGGTTGCATCGGTTGCGTAAACCGAATCCGGGAAGCGGGTGCCAAAATCGCGCAGGTACGTCAACGCCGACTCGGCGTTATTGCTCAGCACGTAGGAATTGCCGATGAAGAAGGCGGTGTAGTCCTTCAACTCGCCGATATATGGCTGCGCTTTCTGCATCGCGGTCACGGCCGCTGGATATTGAGCATCCAGGTAATGCCCATAGCCGATGGCAAACCATGCCAGCGCGCCAGGTTCGGTCCCGGCATGCTTGATGGCGTAGCTTTCCACGCCCGCATACGCAGCCGGACTCCGATAATCGATCAACTGCTGCGCCATAGGGCGCAGATCGCTCGAAGCCACAAAAGTCTTGTGAAGTTTGATCGTCCGTGCAGCGGTTGCCTTTTTCCGTGGCGCATGCGCCTTCTTCGCGGTCGACTTCTTCTGGCTGGACGAAGTAGCGGAGCTCTTCGAACTCTTCTTGGTGGTTGACGACTTGCTGCTCTGCGACGAGCTTGACGACGTGGCGGACGTCTGCGCGGGCAGTCCGCTTCCCTGCAGCAGCAACAGCATGGCCAGATTGGAGGCGATCAGACGGCTTGAAAACATCGGTGAACTCAGTTTAACCCGACTTTCCCCGCTGCATCCCGGGTGCCGAAGTTGTAAATTAGGCACCTTTGGTGAGAATCCGTTCAGCACTTCTCGGACGCATACGGTTACAGGTAAAGCAAGAACCGTCATCGAGACGATCTACCTCCGAACGAACTCGAGCCAACGAGAACGCCCGGCCGCCGTTTGGCTCGGGATCCATCTGTATAATGACCCAAGAGCCGACGTCCTCAGGAACGTCAAATTCCTGAATCTGCAAACACATGGCGACCATCCAACCAAAAGTGGAAGAGCCAGCCGGCGACGAGCTGCGGCTGGTTCACGCGGCCAAAGCGGGCGACATCAGTGCCTTTGAAGAACTGGTGCGACGTTACGACCGCAATGTGTTTCGCATCGCTCAGCACATCACGCAAAACCGGGAAGACGCGGAAGACGTGGTGCAGGACGCGTTTTTGAAGGCGTACCAGAACCTGGGAAATTTCCAGGAACAGTCCAAGTTTTACACCTGGCTGGTGCGCATCGCGGTCAACGAGGCGCTTATGCGCCTGCGGCGACGCCGTCCGGAGCGAATGGTTTCCCTGGACGAAGACATCAAGACCGAAGAAGATTCGATGCCGCGCGAAGTCGCGGACTGGGCGCCGAATCCGGAACAGCTCTACAGTCAGGGTGAACTCAAAGAGATTCTGGGCAAGACCATCCAAGGATTGCCGCCGAGTTTTCGCACGGTTTTTGTGTTGCGCGATGTCGAGGGTCTCTCGACAGAAGAGACCGCCGACGCCTTGGATCTAAGCATTCCGGCCGTGAAGTCACGTTTGCTTCGCGCCCGGCTGCAACTGCGCGAACGCTTAAGCAAGTACTTCAAAAATCGTGTTGGTGGAGATGGCAAACAGTGACCTGCTCTGAATTCCTTAAGGAGCTGACCGACTACCTCGACGGGGCGATGGATGCCCAGACCAAAGCTGAGTTGGAAGACCATCTGCAGTGGTGCCACAATTGCTACGTCGTCTGCAATACAACCAAGATGACCATAGAGATCTATCGGGAATCTCACCTTTACGAACTCCCGGACGATCTCCGAGGACGTCTCCGCAACGCCATTGTCAATAAGTGTAAGGGGCACAGCGCCGGAGAAGCCTCCAAGCAGGCACACGATAACTCGAAGTAGCTGACTTTTCTGCACTTCGGATGGGACGGCGGCCTGACGCCTCCTGTGCCAAATCGGAACTACTTTTTCCCGCCCAAGCACCCTTCCCCGTTACTTCGAATCTAATTACGTGTTGCTGGGTTTGCGTAATTAGGCAACATCAGTAGCGCGGCCCCTGGTTTAAGACGTAGCGGACCGGCCATTTTCGTCAACTTGCAGCGAGCCGGCATGGAGGCGAGGTATGGGTTTCCTGGATGTGTTATTCGGTTGTTCGCACAAGAAGCTGAGTTTTCCGATAACGGTTCGTGGAGGCGCACGCCGTCGTAGCCAGGC
>DATJVU010000015.1:0-2445 GCA_035501655.1 Candidatus Solibacter sp. | reverse complement strand
GGGTCGAATCTGTGCCCGGCCGTGGCGCCATTGTGTGCATCGTTCTTCCCCTAACGAAACCCGTAGAAGACCAACTGCAAGCAACCACATGAACACCGTTCGGATTCTGTTAGCTGACGATCACACCGTGGTACGCAAGGGCCTCGGTCTGCTGCTCGAGAGCCACGCCGGGTTCAAGGTGATTGCGGAAGCCGCCGATGGGCGGGAAGCCGTCGCTATGGCGGAAGCTCATCGGCCGGATGTGGTGGTGCTCGACGTTGCCATGCCGCTGCTCAACGGGATCGAAGCCGCGCGCCAAATCTCCGCGAAGCTGCCGGAGACCGCCATTGTATTTCTGAGTATGCATTCCGACGAAGGTTACGTGCTGAAGGCTCTGAAATCCGGCGCCAAGGCGTATCTATTGAAGGACTCGGCGGAATACGACTTGATCAACGCTATCAAAGCCGTCAGTGAGGGAAAAGCCTTCTTTAGTCCTGCGATCAGCAGGATGCTGGTAGAGGATTACATGCGGCAAATGCGGGAACGCGAAGTGGAGGATAGCTACGAACTGCTGACCACGCGCGAACGGGAGATTCTGCAATTGTTCGCCGAAGGCAAGTCAGCCAAAGAAGTCGCGGCCATCCTGAGCCTGAGCCTCTATACCGTTGAAACTCACCGCAGCAACATTTTTCAGAAATTGAATTTGCATAGCGCGGCGGAGTTGATTCTTTATGCCGTGCGCAAGGGCGTGATTAGCTGAGATGCCCGCGATGCCGTTGCTTACTAGCAAGCCGTCAGTGCTTTAATCGAAAACCACCGTCTTGTTTCCGTAGAACAGAATACGGTGCTCCAGATGCCAACGTACGGCCCGCGAAAGCACAAGTTTCTCCAGATCGCGTCCTTTCTCGATGAGGTGTTCCACCTGGTCGCGATGTGAGATGCGAGCCACGTCCTGTTCGATTATCGGCCCGCCATCCAGTTCCGCGGTCACGTAGTGGCTGGTGGCGCCGATCAGCTTGACGCCGTGTTCGAAGGCTGCGTGATAAGGCCGCGCGCCACTGAAGGCCGGCAGGAACGAATGGTGAACGTTGATAATGCGCAATGGGTATCGCGCGACAAATGCGGGCGACAGGATCTGCATGTAGCGGGCCAGCACAATGAGGCCGATCGCGTTGCGCTGCAACCGCTCCATCTGCGCCGCTTCGGCCTCCTCCTTGCGTCCATCTTCTACGCTGACGAGATGAAACGGCACCTTGTAGAACTCCGCCAGAGCTTGCGCGTCCCCATGATTGCTGATAATCATGGCGATCTCACAGCGCAATTCGCCCGTTTGGTGCCGGTGCAGCAGGTCAACAAGACAGTGCTGATATCGCGAGACGAAAATCGCCATGCGCGCCAGTTTCGACGTGTCTTCAAAGCGCCAGCGCATGCGGAAACGATCTGCAATGGGCTGAAACTCGCGCACAAAACTCTCCCCGTCTAATGCGAAATCCGCCAGGTCGAACTCCACGCGCATGAAAAACAGGCCGGCCTCGTTGTCCTGGTGTTGATCCGCATGCAGAATGTTGGCTCCATGCGAGTAGAGGAAGGTAGATATCGCCGCGACGATTCCTTTGGCATCCGGGCAATCGACCAGCAGGACTGCGGTATGCCTCACCGCTCGTGGCCTCGATTTTGAATTGGCGTCAAAGCGTCATGCTATCAGACGCCGGCCGTGTTCTACGGCCGCACATTTGGCTGGGCCGAAATCTGAGCGCCACGGAGCGCCGCCAATGACGTGCTGATCGCGGCAAGAAGGGCTTTCTTGTACGCGCCTTCCGGCATCCGACGCACAACTTCTAACCGGTATCGAAGGAAACTTTCTTCACTCATAGCAATGTAATACTGCTTTCGCGGGCTGAGACGTTTCGCTTCTGCTAGTACTGCCCAAACTGTCCAGCGTGGGTACCAGCGAGAGAGCGGGGCGCATCGAGATTCCTTAATGCGCCCCTCATGGGTAGGTGCTTCTGAGTTGGGTCTGCTGTTCGAATAGTGCAGCGGCGGCCGCGAACGTTTCAGGTCGCTGGGTCAGTTGTGTTTCTGCACGACGGCAGCCGAGTACTTCCCGGGTTCGCTGTCGAATGCCTGCTTACAATGAGCCCTGCGGGGGGCGCTCTATTGACCGAATATTCATCGGGCCTGGTGGAGTGCCTCTTTGAAAAAACATTTCAAGATTACAATGTTTCGCGGTAATATGGCCCTTAGCCCAAGGATCACGCTCCGGTCTCTTTGCTGCGTGTCGCCTCCGGCATCCCGCACTGATGCTCGCTGCGCAAGTTAAGATTCTTCCCGTCGGGGGAGGTCCGAAAGCGGCCAATCCCGTAACGGTCTCTGGCGGGGAACCGCGCCCATCCGAACTCGACGATCCGTCACTTTATCTCAATCCCGAGCTGAGCCTGCTGGAGTTTCAGCGCCGCGTCCTCGAAG
>DATJVU010000014.1:0-4938 GCA_035501655.1 Candidatus Solibacter sp. | reverse complement strand
TAAAATATTCTCCGGTCGCGGATTGGAGCCGCTGCCCGATGCTACGGAGTATCGAGGTACGCTATGAGACTGAATCCCCGAATGGCAGGCCTGCTACTTGCTGTTTTTCTATCCGCTCTTCCCATTTACGCAGCCGACCAGTCCGCTCCGGATGCTGCTTATCAACAATCCTTCGAGAAATGGAAAGCAGAACTCACGGACGATCGCAAGCAAAACTGGCTGTCCCTCGCCGGATTGTTCTGGCTCAAGCCCGGTGAGAACAAATTTGGCAGCGACGCAAAGAATGACATTGTCTTTCCTAAGGGTCCGGCGCATGCCGGGTCGTTTTTTCTTGCGGGCAAGGACGTCAGCGTCAAACTCGCTCCCGACGCGCACGTAACCGTCGCCGGCAAACCGGCTACCGACTCAAAGCTCGAACCTGATGTTTCCGGGCACCCCACGGTGCTCGATATGGGCAGCCTCCGTTTTCTTGTGATTGTGCGCGGGGAGCGCGTGGGCATTCGACTGAAAGATACCGAGAGTGAGGCGGCGCGCAATTTTCACGGGCTGACATTTTTCCCGCTCGACATGAATTATCGAGTGACCGCGAAGTTTGAGCCGGCGGTGGGCAAAAAGACGGTGGATGTACCCTCGGTACTGGGAGACACCAATCCGACGCCGGTTGCCGGAACCGTGGTCTTCCAACTCAACGGCCAGGAATTGCGCCTGACTGATTTGGGAGGCGATCCTGCCAACGGGCTGTTCTTTGTTTTCAGCGATCCCACCAGCAAGACTGACACTTATCCCGGCGGCCGCTTCCTGGATACCGACGCGGTGGTGAACGGCACGGTCGTGCTCGATTTCAATCGCGCCCACAGTCCGCCCTGCGCCGTAACTCCCTACGCTACCTGCCCCCTGGCGCCGAAAGAGAACCGGCTTTCCGTGGCGATCCCCGTTGGCGAGAAGTACGACCACACCCACGGACACCACTGAAGCTCACGTTCTTCGGACGTTGATCACGAAATATAGCTGTAAGATATAGACACCCTCGATTTAAGCGCCCGTTTGGCGAGGATGGCCTCTAGGTCGTCCCGCCCTGTATTGGTCGCTCCTGGGTGGCTTAGAACGCGAATGCGGGGCATTCCAGACATCGCCCTACACGAGATTCCAGTCCGCGAGATTGGGTCATTCCATCTGTTCCAATATCTCCAGGCAAACATTGGATTTAGTGCCACGGCCTTATCGGCGTCATCCCGAGCGGAGCCGTTGTTCAGGTGGAGCGAGGGATCTCGCGTGCATCGCCACCGCCGTTCGGAACCGAACTGCAGCGCTCGTGTCCCTTACGCCGTGAACTCTCCCTGGCGTTACAATTAAAGCATCGTGATCGACTCACTGCTCGAACGTAAGATTGAAAAGCGGCCGCAGCAAGTTCATCTTCAGGGCCGGATTCTGTTTCTCACCGAAGATCCGGAACTCATCAAGCGCCAGCTTGGCGGAGAAGATCTGCCCTGGGACACGAAAAACCCAGCCGCGAATCCCAAGCTGCGCGACGATATTTCAACCGACGAGATCACTCCCGCACACTACTGCTTTTATTTTGATGAGACCCTGGGCGAAATTCCATACGTGGGGTTGAAATGCGGCAATGTGACACCGATCGGCCGTGGCGACGTGAAACGCGGCGGCTTCGTGTGCGCCGTCAGCGGCAAGCGGAGGGGCAAAGGCTCCAGCCGCGAGCAATCCCCTTATGCCGAGATGTGCGCGGGCATCCGTCTGGTGGTTGCCGAGAATATCGAGCGCATCTACAAACAGAACTGTCAAAATCTTGGGCTGCTCACGGCTACCGACTTGTCGGTCATCGACAGGATTCGCTCTGGGGAAGAAATTCCGCTGAGCGAATTCACTGCCGGCGAGGATGAAATCACACGGCAGGTGATTGAATACGGCGGCTTGTTTCCCTTCAACGTGGCTCGCCTGCAAAAAAAAGTGTTTCTGCCCCCGATCCATCGCGCGGGCCCTTCGACTTCGCTAAGGGCAGGCTCGCCCGCGAGCACACAACCAATGACGCTGGCGGAGAAAATCTTCGCCCGCCACATGATTTCTCCAGGAGTGGGGACGGGCGCCCCCGACCGACCGGCCGGAGGCAGATCGGCGTCGTCAGAAGTGGGTGTTCCTTACGTCCAGCCCGGCGACACCGGCTTTGCCCACACGGATCTACGCTTCAGTCACGAATACGTCACGCCCATGGCTGCGATCTTTTTCGAGCATTACGTCGGCAAAGAGGCTGAGGTCAATGATCCTGCGAGCATTCTGTTCTTCCGCGATCACCTGACTTTTCTCGACGAAGTCATTTCCGAAGAAAAGAAAAAGCTCGGCCTGCTTGATCTGGCCACCCACCTCAAGCTCAAACAGCAGGATTTCGCTGCCAAGCAGGGCATCAAACTCCACGGCGAACTGAAAGACCGCAAGGGCTCGGAAGGCATTTGCCATTCCATTGTGCTCGAAAGCTACGCGCTGCCGGGGCAGTTGAACGTCGGCTCTGATTCGCATACGCCGCACGTAGGGGCGATCGGATGCGTGGCTTTCGGCATCGGCACCACTGACGTTTTCAATTCGTGGATCACGAAAGATGTGCGGGTGCGCGTGCCCGAGTCGGTCAAGATCGTGATCCGCGGCAAGAAGCATGCGAACGTCACCGCGAAAGACCTGATTCTGAAAATTCTGAGTCTCGATTATGTGCGCCACGGCAAGGCTCTGGCCAAAGTGATGGAGTACGCGGGCGAGGCCATCGAAGAATTGAGCGTGGACGAGCGCGCCACCATGACTAACATGGCCGCCGAGATCGGCGGATTCACCGGGATCGTCGCCCCTGATGAGAAGGTAGTCGAGTTTCTGATGGACCGGCGCGGCATGGATCGCAAGAAAGCCGAGGCGATGATCGCAGGCCTGTACAGCGACCGCGATGCGAAGTATGCCGAAGTGATTGAACTGGACGCTGCCGAAATTACTCCCATGGTGGCAACGCCTGGCGACCCCGGCAACGGCAAATATATTCGCGAGCTGCACACACCAGTGCCGGTGGAGATCGCTTACGGCGGCACTTGCACCGCAGGCAAGAACGAAGACATGGATATGTATGCTCTCGTGCTGGCCGATGCGTTGAAGCAAGGCAAGCGTGTGGCCGATTCGGTGAAGTTCTACATTCAGTTTGGTTCGCAGCAGACTCGCGAATACTGCATACGGAAAGGTTATCCGGAGATTTTTCAGAAGGCGGGAGCGATCGTGATCGAGCCGAGCTGCGGAGCGTGCATCAACGCCGGGCCAGGGGTTTCGACGCGGCCTGACCAGATTGTGATCAGCGCGCAGAACCGCAATTTTCCCGGCCGCAGCGGTCCGGGACAGATGTATCTGGCTTCGCCGCTGACCGTCGCGGCGAGCGCCGTGGCAGGGTATATCGTGGAGTACGAGCCGAGCAAGGAAAGAGAACTAGCCAGGGCGTAACCGCAATCGCTTAGATAGTCAACCCGCAAGTCTCGCTCGAGTCACAATATCCGCGATTCGTCCCTAGCCGATAACCGCGGTAGTTCGGCACGCGTCTAAGCATTCAGCCAAAAGGAGAAGCCATGAAACGCAGAGAATTCATCATTCGCGGCGCCGTCGGTCTTGGAGCGGCCTGGCTTGGTTCGAAGGCGTTCCTGGCGCAGGGTTTCGCCACCACGCCACTGCCCCGCAAGTTCAGCGCCTCCGACACTGTGATGTTGGGGAAGACCGGCATTCAGACCAGCCGGCTGGCGATGGGTACGGGCACGGTTGGCTCGGGACATCATTCGCATCAGAGCGATCTTGGCGTCAAAGCTCTTTCTGATCTCCTGCTGAATGGATACGACAACGGTTTGCGCTTCTTCGACTCGGCTGACTCCTATGGAAGTCACCCTCATGTGGGTGAAGCAATCAAGCATGTGCCGCGAGACAAGATCACGGTGCTGACCAAGACGTGGGCGCGTGATCCGGCAACGGCCCGCGCCGATCTCGACCGCTTCCGGCGCGAACTGAGCACGGACTACCTCGATATCTGCCTGATGCATTGCCTGACCGAAGCCGACTGGACGGAGCGCTACCGCGGTGTGATGGATGTTCTCGAAGAAGCGAAGCAGAAAGGGATTATCCGCGCGCACGGCTGCTCGTGCCATTCGATTGAGGCGCTGCGCGCGGCGGCAAAATCGCCCTGGGTGGAGGTGGACTTGGCCAGAATCAATCCCATTGGCTCCCATATGGATGCTGATCCCGATACCGTAGTTGGCGTGCTGCGCGAGATGAAAGCCGCAGGCAAGGCTGTGGTCGGAATGAAGATTCTCGGCGAGGGCGATCTGCGTACGCGGCAGGACGAAGCCATCAAGTTTGCTTTGTCGCTGGGAGTGCTGGACGCTTTTACAATTGGCGCGGAAAGCAAAGCCGAGCAGGAGGATTTAATGCGGCGGATTGCGGCGGCGTAGGGAGCTTCACAGCCATGTCATTCCGAGAGCGCTTTAGCGTCGAGGAATCTGCTTTTTCTGCCGAGCCTTCTAACAACCAGAGTCCTCACGGCTGAAGCCGGTTCGGAATGACAATGTGCGAGCCGTCACCGAATCTCTGAAAATTTCGTCTTCCCGCCTTACAATGCAGGCCTATGAAATCGGCAAAGTTGATTCTATTGCTGAGCTTCGTTGTTGCCCCTGCCCTCGCTCAGGAAAAGCCAGTCACGATACATGCCGGAACGCTGCTCGATGGCAGAGGCAGTGTCCAGCACGACGTCGAGATCGTGGTACAGCACGGCAAAATTGTCTCCGTAGAGCCGGCAAAGTCTGCGGCGGAAAGGACTTCTACCTATGACCTTCGCGACTTGACCGTTTTGCCCGGATGGATCGACGTTCATGTCCATATCACCTGGCATTTTGGGCCAAACGGGCGATTGGAGGACAA
>DATJVU010000013.1:0-2004 GCA_035501655.1 Candidatus Solibacter sp. | reverse complement strand
TCAAAGAAATTCGATTCATGGACATTCCTTTTCTTGCTCCTCAGATAGCGTTTATATTTCGAATGCAATTGAGTTACGCGGAGCCTGAAGCCGCCAACCCAACATCGGTTCGGCGAACGAAGGCGCCAAGGGCCCACAGATACGCCGCTGTTCTTCGCTTCATCGGGAGACATGAAGTCTTGCAAGGATGACTGCTGCTGACCGGGGCCGCGACGCAAAACGCACCGTGTATGGATATGCCTTGCCGTAGAGAAGTTCTGTGATCTGGGTCACATCACGTCGTGACGAATGAACATTCGACGGGTACGCTGGGCCTCTTGTAACGCATTGGGCTCGCAGCAGGCTCCTTTCGTGACGCGCAAGTATGCACGTCCCAGTCCGCCGCCGCGCCAATTGCGAACGGATCAGTCAGCGTGCGAGCGTGAGCTGGAGATCTCAGACTGCGCGGCAGTCTTGGCGGCGCCACCCATCGTGCGCGAGCACCTGCCGTCCCGGTTTCTGAAAGGAAGCTGAGGTCATCTTGAGCCTCGGCCGCCTCGGATGGGGTCGATTCTGACGAGCCTCCCGCGCGAAGAGAGCTTGCTCTCAGACGTTCACGATGTTCACAACCGTGAATTCATGGGCAATTTCAAAGTGCCTTCGCATAACGCGTTCGGTCACGCGAATCCGCGCAACGGCGACCTCTGCGACTGTGACGATTTTGGCGTTGATCGATCTTGTTCGATCCCTACCCGGCTGGGCGGATTGATTGGGACGAGCTCCGCTGGGTATCTCTCTTACGATTAGCAGTACCCATCGGCACGGGGCGATTTGGTGCGCCGTCACAGGGGTGCGTGATCTCGGTCACAGAGAATCCGCCGAGATGGCGCATAGTTGCAGGCACCGTCGGCAGAGGAGACGTGCGCTTGGACTTACGGCGAGCCAGACTCGAACTCTCGTGCGATGAACAGGTCGCGACCCTGGTGCTGGCTGCTCCCAAGGCTAACATCCTCGATCGCGAGATGATGCGGGATCTCGACTGGACCCTAAATGGGCTGCGACCAGGTGCGAATCCAAAGGTGATCATCATCTCGGGGGAGGGACCGAGTTTCAGCTATGGCGCGAGCGTCCGCGAGCACCTGCCGGATGAGATCGAGTCGACTCTGAAACAACTTCGTGAGCTTCTGATTGCGGTGGCGCACGCGCCCGCGCCGACGATTGCTGCCGTGCGGGGACATTGTCTCGGCGGAGGATTCGAGCTGGCGCTGGCCTGCGACCTGATCTTGGCGGAAGAGACGGCGCAGTTTGGCTGCCCAGAGATCAAACTCGGCGTTTTCCCTCCGGCGGCATCCGCACTGTTGCCGGTAAAAGCGGGACTGGGCTGGGCGAGCAAGATCGTTCTGACCGGCGATACATACTCCGGGAAAGACCTGTTCGCAGCGGGCGTGGTGTCGCGACTGGCCGCAGCCGGCGAATTGGACGTGGAGCTCGAGCGTTGGCTTAGATCGGATTTCTTGCCTCGGTCAGCAGCGGCGCTGCGTCATGCGGCAACCGCCGCGCGACTTCCAGTGCTGCGCGCTTTAGAGCGGGATCTGCCGCTACTCGAGTGTATCTACCTCGACAAACTGATGCGCGAGCCCGATGCGGTGGAAGGAATTCGCGCGTTCCTGGAAAAGCGCGAGCCGCAATGGCCGGCAGCCGGATCTGCCACACATGAAATCCCAAGACAACAAAACGAGGCTGCGGGCGGTGCGCCCGCTCCCACTGGCGCGAAATCGATTTGAACGAAAGGTCCAAAATGGCCGTGACGGAAATAGACGCATTTGGGTACAGGCTAGCAGAGCCAAATCGGCCGCTGCATTTCACCAATTCTCTTGAACTCGAGCCGCGCCCCGACGAGGTGGTCGTGCAAGTGGCCGGATGCGGAATCTGCCACACCGATGTCGGCTACGCCTTCGGCGGTGTAGCCACACGGCATCCGTTGCCTTTGATTCTCGGGCACGAAATTGCCGGGCGAGTCGTGAG
>DATJVU010000012.1:0-77650 GCA_035501655.1 Candidatus Solibacter sp. | reverse complement strand
CTCCGGACAACCTTGGCGGATGCTGGGCAAGACGGCTGGGGCGCTGCGGCGACCGCCGCCAGCGCAGCGCTCGGAGGGCTTTTCCTCCTGCTCATCGCGTTGGTCGCAGCCTTGGCATATTCGATCGTCGGCTCCGGCAATACCACGCTCACTTCCGGACTGAACGACTTCGTATGGGCCCTCGTCGTGTTGACCTCGTTCCCACGCGCGATGCTGGTTATGTCCGGGGTGTTTGGGCTCTGGCGGGCGCGGCTGATCTCGAACGCGCTCTTTGCGGCGGGGGTTGCAGCGGTCGTGCTCGGATTGCTGGGCGGCACCACGTGGCTGAGTAGCGGATTCTGGGCGCCAGACGGTGCCTATTCGCGGTACGTCTGGCCCATCATCGGCGTCGCGTGGGTCGTGGTCGTAAGCCGCGTCCTCCTCACCCGAGGTTCTGCTACCCGCGCTGGATGGTGAAGCCGCCGTGGAGCGCGGGCGGGGGGCCGCGATCGGTCTGAGCGGGTACGGAGGCATCGTGCTTGGTCACGAGACGCTAAGCGGAACTGTTCACGCGAACAGAAACCGTCCGCCTTAAGGAGCTATGGTTTCGGGGTCCGAGCTAGTTCGACGAAGTAAGTACTAGAATTCGCGGACTGATCGCAAAGTTCTCCCCTGGCTTACGGAACCCTTTCCATTTTGAGGGAGTCAATTCTGGGGACGTTAAGGGGACGATAACAAATGCTCTCCGGTATCATTTCGTACCAAACGACGTCCGCCGACACCGTTTGATATCAATCAGTTACATCTCATTGTTGCCCTGTCACGGCAGAGGCCGCGGGTTCGAGTCCCGTCGTCCCCGCCATTCATTCCAAAGCACCTAGTGAATGGTGATTCCACTCAAGCCTACCCACAATTTTACCAACAGCCTTCACTGGACGCTCCGAGAGTCAAATCCCACGGCGTCCAGGAATTTTTCTGAGCCGCGACCATCTCATCGAGGTCGTAACCGGGCTGGATCAACAGACGGCTCGTTGCTTAAGTTCGCAAGCTCAAGATCGGGCACTGGTTCAGTTTGGTTAGCTCCCCGTAACTTAGGAACTGGGGTTGACTTTGCCTTCCTGTCATCCCTACCATTGCCCACCAAGTCGGAGACGATTTTCATGGGACATCAGCGTTGCGCGGTCTCGAGGGAGAAGAACGCGTGCAGCGTTGGGGCCATCCCATAGAAGAAATACGGCCGGCCGTGATCGAGAACGACGATCACATAATCTGCTCATCTCGGCGCCACAGTTCAATCGCCGCCGCTCCGCGCGCCAGCACGCCGAGTGACGGATTGTTCTGCCAGGGTGAAGCAACATTCGGCAGCGACCGAACGCTTGTCTCACTGTCAGCCGTCATGGCCGTTGCGATCGGCTTACCAGGAACCGTCTCATACGCATAGCTGAGCAGGGTCGCATGGTTGAATGATGGAAAGAAAATTCGGGCCCAGCCGAAGTGTTTCTGCCCATTGAGAGTAACTTCGAGACCGAGAAAAAGATTGTTCGCATTCGCCCACGGACCCAGATAGCTGAGGTAGCCCGAAGCGCTGAACAGTTGCTGCATCACAGCAACGTGACCCACGAATTTTGCTCCGGGACCGACGATGGCGCCGGCCGGCAAAGCGGCCGCCCAATATCCACCCGATGCCCCGACCACGTGATTGGAATTAAGCGGATGGATCAGATCATTGGCAATATGTCCCAATCCGCTCTCGTTGAAGTTGAAATCAGGGATGCCGTCGTTATTTAAATCCAATTTCGTTCGTCCTTGAAAATCGATGGTCTGATTCGCCTTCGTGACGACAACCTTACCCTCTGCCGGCTGCGTGAGCAGTCCCACGCCTGCGGCGCTGGCTGCGGCGACGTACGCCAAGAGTTTTTTGTCGAGGAAGTCTGAGAGTGGAGTGAGAGTGTTGCTGCTCTGCTTCGGCAAGGGATTCTCCTGGCGAGATGAATTCAGGTCCGCGGAACACAGCGGAGGCGACCGGTGGCCCCTGGGGAGGGAACCGAAGCATAACCTCGGGAAATCAGAGAGTCAAGGCAAATGGCACGGACTACGCTAAGAGATGAGCCGATCGATCGCGAATAGAGAAAACATTCCTACAGCAGTGATCTGAAGAGGTTTTGTCTCACCGTCGGAGTCTGGCTCTCCACTCGTGCGTCTTCATATCCACCTTGCGGCCACGAAAGCGCACACCCTCAACTTCCAGGCGGAAGCGCTGCTCCATCGCGGATTCACCGGTCAGCTTGATCGTGCCGCCCGCACCCAGGACGCGCTGCCAGGGGAGGCCAAATCCACGGCGCAACACGCGAGCAACCATACGCGCGGCACCGGGAAAGCCCGCGACGCGCGCGACGCCGCCATAGGTAGCCACCTTCCCGCGCGGAATCGAACGAATGGCCCGCTCGATTCGCAGGATCATTGCGCCAGATTTGACCGGATTGGCCTTACGAGTCTTGATCGAACGTCATCCAAACGTACTAGGCAGCGGTGCGAAATGCCTCCAGCGCCTCGTACTCAGACGGATGCACTTCGAACACGGTCAGCAGTTTCGTTACCTGCAACAGGTCATCGACGCGCTTGGTCAGGTTCGCGAGCTTGATCGTCGCTCCGGCATTGTTAGCCGTGGTGTGCAACGCCACCAGCGTGCCAAGTCCGCCCGAGTCGATGTAGTTCACTTCCCCCAGGTTGAGCACGATGCGCTTCGCACCCTCGTGAATAGCCTTCTTCACGTCATCGCGCAGCAGAGACGACTCTTCGCCAAACACGATCCGGCCGCTGCAGCCGATCACCAGGATCCCGTCCACGGTTCTCTTGGAGAGTTTCAATTGCATTGCAAGGCTCCTTCCGTCGCAGCCGCCCGAGAACGAGCGCTCCGGCCGCGTCCGCACAAGAACTGAGCTTCCAGCCTAACCCGCGCTGGGCGCATTCGCAAGCCCGCATTTCCTTATGATCGATCGGATGGAGTCTGAAGAATTTTGGCTTTCTCCATGATTTCGCCCCAACCGCATCCCGTATAATCGTCTATTGATCTCATGTCCTACACCGTCCTGGCCCGCAAATACCGTCCGCAGAAGTTCTCTGAGGTCATCGGGCAGGAGCATGTGACGCGCACCCTGCAGAACGCAATCGAGCAGGGGCGCACCGCGCACGGCTACATTTTCAGCGGCCACCGGGGAATCGGCAAAACCACGGTCGCCCGCATTCTTGCGGCCGCGTTGAACTGCCGCTCGAAGGATAAGCCAGTTCCCGAACCGTGCGGCGTGTGCGATTCCTGCACTGAAATCCGCGCCGGCAACTCGGTCGATGTCATCGAAATCGACGCCGCTACCAACCGCGGCATCGACGAGATTCGCGAGTTGCGCGAGGCTGCTCGCTACCGCCCCGCCCGCGACCGCTTCAAGATTTACATTCTCGACGAAGCTCACCAGATCACCGACGCCGCTTTCAACGCACTGCTCAAGACGCTCGAGGAGCCGCCCGATCACATCGTCTTCATGCTCGCCACGACTCAGCCTGAAGACATTCCCCAGACCATCCGCTCACGCTGCCAGCACTTCAGCTTTCGTGCGGTGAAGTTTGATGACATCGTCGGGCAATTGCGTGATCTGGTGGGTCGAGAAAAAATTGCCGCCGACGAAGACGCCCTCGCGCTACTCGCCGAGGCCGGAGACGGCTCGATGCGCGATGCGCTCTCGATCCTCGATCAGGCGATTGCGTCCTCGAGCAGTAAGGTGACGGCTGATTCCGTGCGCGGATTGGTCGGGGCTGCGCCCGCGCATATTCTCGAAGAAGTCATGCAGGCGGTCGCGGAAGGGAAGAGCGAAGAGATTCTCAAGCAGGTCGACCATCTCATCAGCGAGGGCCACAGTCCGGTTCACTTTGCGCGGCAGATGGTGCGTTTTCTGCGCAATGCGACGGTGGCAAAGATTGCGGGGAAGGATTCCGCGCTGCTGCAGATCTCGAGCGAAGAGCGAACCCGCGTTGCCCGAGTGGCCGAACTATTCAGCGAAGAAGATCTCACGCGTCATCTGCAGATCATGCTGCGCACGCACGGAGAACTCGGCTACAAGCAGGAGCAGCGATTCCATCTCGAACTTGGCCTTCTGAAAATGGCGCATGCCCAGAAACTCATTCCGATTGAGCAACTGCTGAGCGATGTGGCCGTGAGTGCCGTGCCGGCGCAGCGCCCAGCGGCAAAGCCTGCGCTCGTGGGAGCGCAGGATGCGCGGCGCCCGGAGACGCCATCGACGCGGCCGAACTTCGTCAGTCCGTTTGCAGCCGACTCGGCGCGCAAAGGCACGCCCAGGCAGGAAGACAACCTTGAGGCTTCCACGCCTCCCGGTCCACGCATCGTTGCGACATCGAGCCAGCAGGAACCGGTCATCATGGGCTCGGCCGCTCCTGCCCGGCTGCATGAGAGCTCAATGCAGCCGGGAACAGATCGTGGTGTTGATCCGCAGTTGCTAAGACGCGGAGGTCCTGCTGGCGACGAGTCGGCTGACGAACCGGCTCCGGTCGTCACAGTCAAGGCATCGCCTGTACCACCTCGTGAACCTCCCAATGACCCTCCAGTCACCATTGCGGCTGCCGCTCCCGACCCGGACGACAGACTGCGGTCCGCCGTGCTGGAGGCGCTGTCCGACGGCAATCAGCGTATTCTCGTTTCTATGCTTGAATCCGGCGAGTGGAGCGTGCAGGGAAACGAATTGATCATCAAAGTTGCGGAATCGCAAACGGTGGTCGATATGTCGCTAGGACCGGAGGCAAAACGTCTGGTAATCGCGTCTGCCAGTGGAGTGCTGGGCCGCGCGGTAAAGTTGAAAATAATTCCGGGTGCCACTGTCGCGCCACAAGAAAAGAAAAATGGCGGCCCGCGCGCCTCTGGTCCAGGAGGCCGCGGACGCGCCGAGCAGGACCCAGTCGTGCGGCGGATGCAGGAAAAATTTGGCGCGCAAATTCGCACCGTGATTGATTACAGAGAAAAAAGGTGATGGGTCTTGGGTGTTGGGTCTATAAAAAACGTCCGCATTGGCGGTTCCTAACACCCAACACCTAAGACCCAAGACCAATTTGCGAAGGACAGCGATCGGTTCTTCCGCTAAGATCCCAGGGCTCAGGCTCAGATCAAAAGGAGTTTATGGGCGGCTTCAATCTCCAGGATATAGTTTCGAAAGCCAAGGCACAGTACGACACACTGCAGAAAAAGAATGCAGGAGACTGTCGTGGAAGCAACATCGGGCGGCGGCGCTATTACCGCGAAGATGGATGGGCGAAAGCAACTGCTCAGCCTGCGCATCGATCCGGAAGCGGTCAAATCCGGCGATGTTGAGATGCTGCAGGACCTCATCACCGCAGCGGTCAACGAAGCCGCGCGCAAGGTGGACTCTCAGCTGCAGTCGACAGTCGGCGGCATGCTTGGCGGATTGGGAATTGGCGGCTTGTAGATTTGTTACTCAGGTTCATACGCAACCCAACATTCCAGATGAAGACTTCTCGATCAATATGCGCGTTCGTTGTTGCATTCGTGATTCCTGCAGCAATCATTCACGCGCAAACGAAAGAGCAATCCATGCACGCCACCGGACCTTTCGACGTGAAAATGACTCCTCAAGATGACAAACTCGGTGACGGCCTGTCGCGCATGGTGCTCGAAAAGCAATACCACGGCGATCTGGAAGGCACCGGCAAAGGACAGATGCTTACAAACGGTGTCAGCGCCAGCAAGTCCGGCGTGTATACCGCGATGGAGACCTTCACCGGCACTCTGAAAGGCCGATCCGACGAGAAAAAGACAGGCAGCTTCGTCCTGTACCACACCGGCATCATGCGGCAGGGCAAGCCGGAGTTGACCATCAGCGTGGCTCCGGACTCCGGCACCGGCCAACTGGCAGGCATCGCGGGCACGATGAAAATCAACATCGCAGCCGATGGCAAGCACAGCTACGACTTCGACTATACCCTGCCCGCCGGCAATTGAGTAATTTGGTAATTTAGTAAGCGGGCAATTTGAAGAACCGCGGGTGCCTTCATTTACCCAATTACTAGATTTCCCAATTACAAAATCAAAACTTCCCATGTCCAAGTTTGCCGAACCCATGTCGCGGCTGATCGATGAACTGAAGAAGCTCCCCGGCGTCGGCGCAAAGAGCGCGCAGCGCCTGGCGTTTCACATTCTTCGCTCGAGCGACGATGACGCCGAAGCGCTGGCCGCGGCTGTCCGTGACGTAAAAGCCAGTCTGCGGCTCTGCTCGGTGTGCAACAACATCACCGACGTCGATCCCTGCGTTTACTGCACGAGCGCCACCCGCAACCAGCGCCTGGTGTGCGTGGTCGAGGAGCCCACGAATATCGCGGCCATCGAAAAGACCAAGCACTTCAACGGCGTCTTCCACGTTCTTCACGGAGCCATTTCGCCGCTCCATGGCATCGGCCCGGATCAGCTGCGCATTTCGAATTTGCTGACGCGGGTTGACTCCGGAAATGTAGATGAGGTGATTCTCGCCACGAACCCGACGGTCGAAGGCGAAGCGACGGCCGTCTATCTTTCACAGCAACTAAAGCGAGCAGGAGTAAAAGTCACGCGCATAGCCATGGGAATCCCTGTCGGCAGCGACATCGAGTACACCGACGAAATCACCATGCTCAAGGCCATGGAAGGCCGCAGGGACATGTAGCGGCTCAGTTTTTCCTATGCACAAGTTCTTGTGCAAATTGTGAAACAGTTTGCAGCAGCATTAACGGCGTTTCGGACTGAGTCCGGACAGACTGTTTCGCCGCGCGCCTAAGTCGCGCGAAATCTGCGCCTTGCCGATCGACCCTTTCTAGCCTGCTTAAACTTACGTCGTGGCACGCGGTTTGCTCGCTCCACGCCGTTGTTTCCTCGCCGCTCGTCGTCGCGGTCTTCGATTCACGGTCTTGGGCTTGGCATGAGGAAACGCCTCCGGGAAACCGGAACCGGTCGCAATGACCGGGACGCAGCCTCAGCGCCAGTCGCGCCGCGCTGCGATGTAACCGCATCCAACTCGACGCTAAGAAGCCGGGCCAACCAGCCCGGTTTTCTTTTCGTCTCTATTCGCCAAGTCAGCCACAAGCAGTTCCTTCCGCCATTCACGCGGAAATTACAAATCCGTGACACCCGCAATGCCGCATCCCGCTAGGCTTTTCGCGACGTCAGCCGTTCGAGTCCAGCCTGTACCAGAAAGTCCGGAGGAACTGTGAGAATCGCGCGCACCGCCGTCATCGCTTTTGCACTCATCATGTCCGCTGCCGCCCAAACCGGCGCAGGATCGATCTTCAAAGTCGTTCCCACACCACATCCCAACTTCAACAACGGCCTCAACGCCGTCTCCGCCAATTCGCCAACGGACATCTGGGCGGTCGGCCAGGCGGTCATGCATTACGACGGCACGGCCTGGACCGCCTTCCGCCCGGCCATGCAAAACGTGATCAGCGAGTTGAATGGCGTGGTCAACATTTCTCCTACGCTGGCATGGCTCGGCGGCGGAACGGAAAACCAACAGGGCGTGCGCGGGCAAATCATCGAGCAGTGGAATGGTTCGAAGTGGAGCGTTTTCCCCGGACCAAAATTCAACGCCGGGGACCAGCCTGACATTTTCGCCATGACTTCAACTTCTGCGAGCGACATCTGGGCCATCGGCAGCCTGCTTGGCGACGACGGCCAGCAGCTCTTCTACCTCTTCGAACACTACGACGGCACCAAGTGGACGGCCACCACGCAGATCTCCGGCGACGCATTTCTCTTTGGCGCCAGCGCCGATGCGACGAATGACGTGTGGGCAGTCGGCTTCAACGGCCCGGAGAATGATGACAGCCGCACGCTGGCAATGCACTTCCATGGCAGCACCTGGAAATCAGTTCCTACGCCGAGCGTCGGCAATGGCGCAAATCAACTCAACGGCGTTCTGGCTCTCGCGCCCAACAATGTTTGGGCGGTTGGATTCTCCACTCCGGACGCGCCACCGAAGGAAGACGCCACGCTCACGTTGATCGAACACTTCGACGGCACAAGCTGGTCGGTCGTTCCCAGCCCCAATGTCGGACCCAACAGCATTTATCAGTCGAATCGCCTCTTCGGGCTCACCGCAAATTCACCCACCGACATCTGGGCTTTCGGATCCTATTTCGACGCCGATGGCTCGGGCCAGCAGTTCACTCTACTCGAGCATTGGGACGGGACGAGTTGGACCATCCAGCCCAGCCCGAATCCAACCAAGAAGAGTGTGAATTTCGTTTCTGACTTGCTTTTCGCAGGCACTGTAACAGCTCCCGGTAACATCTGGATCGTCGGCGCCGAAGACGAAGCTCCGCACGAAGGCGCGCTAACAATTCAGACCACGACTGGTACGAAATTCTAAAGTTGTCAGAATTCTGAAGACGGAAAAACTTGCCGCGTTCCGAAGATAGGATGATCAGTAGAGTTCAGAAGACAAAACGATCAATGGAGATTTATTGAGCGATTAACGGAACAACCACGACCGATGGGACCCGCCGTGGAAGAACGGCCCTTCAGGGCCGCGTTAAGGCGACAAATGGAAGAGGGCTTTAGCCCCGGCTAAACCTCGGGCTCGAGAAACACATTCCTCTCTTCTTCCGCCGCGGTCAGCCCCTCAGGCAGTGTGCCGCGGTTGTATTCCGCCATGCGGTTCTTCCACTTCAGAAAGTCGGTAATGCTCTGCGGCTCGATGCGAACTTCCACGCGCCGCAAACTCGCCAACAACAAATTCATCTCGTAACGAAAGCCTGCCGCCGTGCGCAGATTCTTCTCCGACGCCTTCACTGTCTCCACTCGTCCGTGCCGCAATTCCAGCAATCCCCAAGCGGAGGGCAACTCTTCAACCTTGACCATGCCCGGCGGAGTCAGATAAAAACGCTCGCTGCCCACGCCTTTTTCCGGCTTCAAACGAAACGGCTTGGCGCGATCCGCCAGAAAATCCGCGCGCGTGATCTTGCATTCCACCAGCACCGAGTGGCACGCCTGCTTCCATCCGATGGCGTCCGGCATCTCGCCGCTCACGCAAGCCTGCTCCGAAAGCACCACGCCGCAGCGATAGCTCCGCAGCCACCGCACCGCCCGTTCCACCAGTTGCCCGTGTGTCATAAAATTTCCGAATGTTGAGCTACAAACTTGCTTGCCTTTGTATCGCGTTCCGGTCTTACCGCGAAAGTGTCAGCGAGGTTTCCTGTCTTCCGTTGTATGTTGCGGGGAGACATTCTTCTCATTGACAGAAGGAAATCCTGCCCTGAGAATCCACTTGGTCAGCATCTGCCCATAGCCTTCCGAGGAGTGTCGAATGCCGGAAAATTCCAGTAGCTCCGAACACCACCCATCTTGCGCCGCCTTCCAACCTGCACAAGACAAGAGAACCTTCGATTTTCAGCACTGCTTGCAGCAGTATGGAGCCGCCGCACTTGGAGTTGTGGCGGTTAGCGCTGTCGCCTCCGCCCAGGTATCGGTGCCCACGCACAACATCATCTATATCCCGGCAAATATCGCCGTCGACACCGGTGCACTGCGCTCGACCATTACTTCTATCGATCTCAATCGAGATGGCGTCACCGATCTCTGGCTAATTGCCTCACACTTTACTGACTTCTTCTCGGGCGGTGGCCACGCCGGCTATGGCAGGATCACCGTTTCCATGGGAGCGGGTAATTTCGCCATCGTAAGCCACGCCCTGCCCAAGGGCATGATTATCGACAAAGGAGGCTCGTTCAAAAGCGGGCGACACTCGATTGCATACGCGGGCTCTATTTCCTATAAAACACTGAAAGATAGTACAGCCCAAGGTCCCTTTGTAAATGTGAAAAACAAGTATCTGGGACTGCGCTTTTTGATCAACGGCAAGATGCATGAAGGCTGGATCCGCTTCACGTTGGCTCCCAAGGGAGACCGCATCACAGGTGCTATCACGGGCTACGCATTCGACACCGTTCCGAACGAGACCGGATTGGCGGCCGGACAAATTGGCGGCCGTGTCGGTGCAGGAGAGGCCGACAGCAAAGTGTTCATCAAAGACACAAATCCCGCCTCGCTGGGCATGCTGGCGGCGGGGGCCGAAGCGATTCCGTACTGGAGAAAGTAACTCGTCCAAACCCAGCTCGAAATGACAAGGCATGGAGCTATCGCTTCGCGCTAGAATTGCGCTAGCCCCGATGCCCGCATCCCCTGAAAGTCAAAATTCCGACCCGCCGAATGGCAAGTCCACGAAGAGTCCCTGGGTTCAATTCGGCCGCTACAGCCAGCTCGCCTTCATGTTGCCGGCGGCAACGGTCGCGGGATATCTCATCGGCTCTGCGCTCGACCGCTGGCTGCACACAACATGGATCAACATCGTCGGCCTGCTGCTCGGCATCGCCGGAGGCCTGATCGAACTGATCCGGACCGTGTTGCGCGACTCAAAGTAAGATGCACTCCGATGCTTCCAAATCGACGACCTTGCCGGGCGAGGATGTTCCTGATGCCTTTCATGCCCGCGCCCTAGACCGCATCCACTCCTTCATGCTGGTTCTGGGGCCCCTGCTGTCAGCGGTCGCGCTCATCAAATTCGGCCGCTTCGCCGCGCTCGGATTCCTCCTCGGCTGCGCGATCTCTTACCTCAACTTCCGCTGGCTCAAAAGTGCCGTTTCCCACCTCGCCGACCGCGTCACCAACACCGGCAAGTCCCAGTCAGGCAAGGGAATCGTCGCCCGTTTCCTCTTGCGCTACATATTGTTAGGGGTGGTTGCGTATGCTATATTAACCAGTTTCCCCGCGAGCCTCAGGGGTCTGTTTGCGGGCTTGTTTTTGCCTGTCGGGGCGATTGCCTGTGAAGCGGTTTACGAGGTGTACGTAGGGCTCACGCGCGAAGTTTAAACGCGAACTTCAAGAAATGGGTGCCCTATGTTTCGCCGGTTTTGCGAGACATGGGATCACATAAGCCGATAACCCGGCGAAGCTAGGAACTGACAGCCGAAAACTTTCATGCCCGAACAACTTTGGTTCACGCATCTCCTTAACAACCTGCTTCACGGTCCGGTCACGGCATTTCTGCGTGCGCTGCACATCGAGCCAAAGCATCCCAACTACCCAATCTCGGATTCGTTCGCGATGGAGTTGCTCGTTTTCGCCTTTCTGCTGATCGTCTTCCTGCTGGTCCGTTCGCGTTTGTCGGTGGATTCTCCCGGAGCGCTGCAACACAGCTTCGAAGGCATTGAGGGATTTGTTCTCGGCCAAAGCCACGAGATCATTGGCCATCACAGCGAGCCGTACACGCCATTTTTTGCCATCGTTTTTATCTTCATCCTGGTATCGAACCTCATCGGCTTGATCCCCGGCTTCGAGTCGCCAACGGGCGTACCGATCGTGCCGCTGGGCTGTGCCATTTGCTCGTTTCTTTACTACCACGCGCAGGGATTCAAGCACGCCGGGCCCAAATACCTGATGCACTTTTTCGGTCCGCCGATGGAGGGTATGCCGTTCATCGCTAAGATTCTTCTGGCGCTGCTCATGCTCCCCATCGAACTGGTCAGCCATTTCGCGCGCCTGCTGTCGCTCACCGTCCGCTTGTGGGCCAACATTTTCGCCGGCGACCTGATAACTCTGGTTTTCTTTTCCATGATCCCGATCGGCGTGCCGATTATCTTCAGCGGCTTGCACATCGTGGTCGCAATTCTGCAGGCGTACGTGTTCATGCTGCTCTCGATCATTTACGTAAGCGGCGCCGTAGCCGACGAACACTAAAAATCAGTGATCGGTGGCCGGTGGCCAGTGGTCAGTAGAAGGAAAAAGAATTTTCGGCAGGTCTGGCAGCGATCGGTTGTCGATGGTCAGCGAAGTAACTGACCACTGACAACTGGCCACTGGCCACAGCTTCCAGCGTGAGGACGTCTGCAAGGTACGGCGTCAACCACCCACTGGCGGCAATTCATAAAAGGAGCAACACCAAATGCGTCACCTGAGCCGTATCTTCATGACACTCTCAGCGCTCTGCTTCGCGCTGCCGGCCTTTGCACAAGGCGGCGGTACAAGCGCGGCAAGCTGGGTCGCCATCACTGCCGGATTCTCCATGGCCATCGCCTCCGCCGTTTGCGGCCTGGCACAGGGCAAGGCCGTTGCCGCGGCTACCGAGTCGCTGGCACGCAATCCCGCCGCCCGTCCCGGCATCCAGTTCGCCCTGATTCTCGGCCTGGTGCTCATCGAGTCCCTGGCCCTGTACACCCTGGCGATCATCTTCCTGAAGGTGAAGTAACCCAGGTTTGAAAGTGGCAAAGTTTCAAGTTTCAAAGTTTTGAGAGTCGAATTGAAAAGTTAAAGCCTCCGCGTTCGGCGGAGGCTTTTTATCTAAGAGAATTATGATGTCATTCCGAATCGCCGCAAAGCGGTGGTGAGGAACCTGCTTTTCCTCGCGACTCACGACTCGCGACTCAGGGCTAACTAGACCTTTCTCTCTCCGCCCCACTCCCCGCCCTTATTCTGCGGAGCGTGATTCAAGGCATCGACCAGGATCCGGCGCAGCTTGTAGCGGCTCTCGAGGTCGGTGTTCACAATTTCGAATCCGACTTCGTTCACGCGCGCGCGCCGCAGCAGAACATGCGCACGAATCTTTGAGCGCATGCCGACCGATATTTCAAGATCGGCCTCGCTTCCGATACGCAGATTGTCTTCTTTCGTTCCCATGCCGCCGCCCAGGCTGAGCTCGCGAATCTGAATCTTCGACTTGCCCCACGAACTGCCAATGGTCGCTGACACGGTCTTGGCTAGTACCAGACGCTCGTAGCGTCGTTGCCGCACCCAGGGGCAGGCTGGAGCCATGTCCAGCGGTGCAATCGCCAATTCGGCCGGTTCAAATCCGCTATCCGACATCACCTGTGTGCTGTAGCGCGGATCGGTTTTCGACAGAGCCTGCGCCGCGGCGATTCGCAACTCCTTGTGATGAATCCAGCCAAATGTTTTCTTGGCTTCCAGAATTTCGCGCAGAGTGCCGATCGCCTCAGCATCCTTCAACCGCCCCAGCGACTCGAGCGCCTTCAACTGGACAAACGGCGAGCGCGATACTGCTTCGCCCGGCTTTGCCATGGTGATCAGCGGAGCCGCCGCGGTCAGATCGCCGCTCATGCCGATCTCGTCGACCGCCTCCGGCAACACGACCGGGTCGAGAACCTCCGCCAGCTCCAGCAACGTTCTTCCGCGATCGGCCGCCGCCCCATACGCGATCTGGCGTACGACAATGTCGTGATAGAAGCGGTTCCATTCCGGCAGCCGTGCCGGGAGGAGTTCAAGCAACGTCCCTACATCAAGCCGGCTGACCAGTCCGACTACGCCGGAAGCCTGCCGCGGCTGGCCTGTGCGCAGGATTTCGCGCAGTTGCGCCAGCACGGGCGATCCCATTTGCTTGACTAGTTCGATCATCCGATCGCACTCGTCGCGCCGCATGCAGCGGAAGAAACGATCTGCCAGATGTTCTGCTCCGGCGCTGCACGTCCGCCGCAGCACTGCCAGAAGATCCTGCGGCACAGCATCCTGATGCAGAGCTTCTTCAATGAACTCGGGCAAGCGGTTCTCTACGCCCACTCGCGGCCGCAGATCGCTCATCAGTACTGGGCGTTCCACGCTGACCAGTTCCATGCCGGCGCAGACTTCATTGACTGCGGCATAGTTCTTCGCCGAACTCGCTTCCTGGCTGAGCCGCACAAACGCGGCGCTCAGCAGGCTCTGCGACTCCGCGTCTTTTTCCGTGATCAGCTGTTCGCTCAGCTTGCGAACGGCCTGCGCCATTGGCTGTCCGCCCAGCCTGGCGTATAGATCTGCGAGTTGGCTCAACCCAATCGCTGTTTTCCGCCGGGGCTCAGCATCCTTTGCATTCAGGCATCCCGAGTAGTTGTTCAGAATCTCGGTCGCGGCCTGCATATCTTCACGATCGAGCAGCATCTCCACGAACTGCCGCACGTTGCGCGGTGGAACGCAGGGAGCCTCTACCGACATCAACACACTCTTCTTGCCTGACTCGGGCACTTCGGCCCAGAACATCCGGTCCAGAATGTCGGCGTGTGACTCTACCAGTATCCCCGCCTTCGACATCTTCTCTTCTTGCATCTTGAGAATGGAGCGCAGCGAATCCATTTGCCGGCTCATGTGCTCCATCATCTGATGCACCGCATTGACCTTGATCTCGCCCTTCTGATAGCGCTCCAGCGCAAAACGAATGGCCATGTGCTCGGCCGCCTTCATCAGCAAGGGCGTATCTTCCTCTTGTGCGGAAGTTGCCTTCGCCGCCAGGCTACCCAGCAGTTGCTGCAGGTTCAGGCGTGTATTTGGATCGGTCTCGGTCAGTTCCTTCTGCAAATCTTCTTCTTTAACCGTGGGATCCTGCTGCACCTGCCCGAAGCGAGTCAGCAGGCGGATGGCCTGAATGACTTCCTGCTCCTGCAGCGGAACCATGCCTCCGGTCCACGCCGGTGCTGCGCCCGCCGCACCGCTTGCGGCCGCACCCCCCGCTGCCGCGCCTGCCGGCATATTTGGTACGCTACCCAGCGGAACCATCGGAACTCCGGGCTGTCCCTGGCCTCCGCCACCCGCGTTCGCGCCTTCTGCTGCCGCAATCAACTGCAACAACTTCTGCGGATCATTGAGCCACTGCTTGAACTCTGGTCCCAATGTTTGCGCCGCAATCTGTGCTGCGATGCTCACGTCTCCAGTCAGAGGATCAGCGGCAACGAACTTCACTTCATTAATTTTGATGGTGCTGCCTTGCTTGCCCGCGCCCAGCGCTTCCTTAATCTGCTTCGAGACATCCTGAGCCTTCGAGCCCGCTACCGTAAAAGCCCGCACCAGCCGGGTAAAATCCTCGATCGTAACCTCTTTGGAAAAATGCAGACTCGCGAGGCCCGCTGTGGTCAGCAGAGTGGCAAAGCTGCGCTCCGCGTTGCCGGTTTCGAGCGGAATGCCATCCAGCAGCAGCTTGTTGTCCGAGACGCCCAGTAGAAATCCAGCGTCTCCGGTTGTCGGCAAGCCCTGCTGCAGCTCGTTCCACGTGATTTCAAACTGCGCCTCCGTGCGCTTGTGGTCATAGCCGTACATCCGTGCGTACTTAATGAGGATGTTCAGGCTGTGCACAAACGCCCGTGCTGAGGCAGCCCGGGCACCTTGCGACATGTTGGTGGCAGAGATAAGAGACTCCCCTTAAAGCGCAACTGTAAAGCTCAAGGTTACGGCGAAACGGTAAGGCCTAAAACGTTACGGAGGTAATTGGCCGGACCTAACGGAATGACCTGCGAAAGGAAGCACCCATACATTCGGTTTCTGGTGATTCTTGGCCAGTTGTCTTGATTGTGCTAGGCACTTTCGTGCACTTCCTGTCCGTATCACAAGTGCGATTTAATAGCGTTACGTTCACCCCGCGCTCCCATGGAAAATCTATTCGTCTGTCTGATTGCGCAATTAAACCTGATCTTCGGCATTGCCGGCCTGTTGTGGCCTGAGAGATTCATGTCCCTGTATGGCGTCCTCATGTTCCCCTGGCCCGCGTCGTATCGCGCCATCCGTACCCACGGTGTGGTCTCGATCGTGGGATATGTTCTCGTTTTAGCCAAGGTCCTCGCTATTGGATACTGAGTTTCGTCCTCGCGAAACGCCTTCAAAAGCAAACTCTTTCAGCCATCCCAAGCCCGAGGCGGATCGGCTTCGCTGAGTCCGCGCAACTCGCTCCGCATCAAACTCCGCTAAAATACTAACGATCTCAGGTTATGAAGTCCGCTAAAACCACCGGCTTGCGTTACTGGATGCTGCGCGTGCTCCAGGAGTGCGATCGCGCCGCGGCGGGATTCGCTCCTGATCCAGTGCACGACCTGCGGGTTGCGATTCGCCGCTGCCGCTCGCTCGCCGACGGCATGATCGCCATGGACCCCGATTCGAACTGGAAGGACATGAAGAAAGCGGGCAAGCGCCTTTTCCAGCGCCTCGGCGATCTCCGCGACGTGCAAATCATGATGGAGTGGGTCGACAAACTCCATCCCGCCGCGGCTCATGTGGGCGCGGGTGACTCGCCCGCGCAGAGTCAGGACGGCGCAGCCCAATCCAACGATACTCATGCAAAAGCCGACAACTCCCATCCTGACCGGGATCCCGCTGCGAAAACGCTTCTCGCCATCCTTGCCCACCGCGAATCCGAACACAAACGCGAAGCCCGGGCGGCCCTCGAGGCTTTTGACCGCAAGCAATGGCGGCAGTGGGCGAAGTCACTCCCGTTGCGCGCGGCCCGCGTACGTCCCGGCAGCGCAGTCTTCAGGCATCTCGCCCTCGAGCGTTGGACTACCGCGCGCGAACTGCACGCTCGAGCCATGCGCAACCGCTCCCAGGTGGCTCTACACACACTGCGCATCGGCATCAAGCGCTTTCGCTATATCGTAGAAAATTTCCTTCCCGCCGAACACAAGGCCTGGAGCGGCGATCTGAAGCACATGCAGGATCTGTTGGGCGAGGTTCATGACCTCGATGTGTTATGGGCGACAGCGCTTGCTTCTCACGTTTTTCCTGACGCCGACTCACGCAAGGCATGGCACGAGGTAATCGTAAGAGAGCGAACAAAGCGAGTAGATGAGTATCGCGCAGCCACCGTGGGCGAAAAATCGTTGTGGAACCTCTGGCGCGAAGGCCTGCCGAACGGCAGGCAGATTCAGATACTGGCGACGCGCCGAATGCGGCTATGGGCGAGTACGCTCGATCCGGATTTTGCCCACTCCGAGCGCGTGGCGCGGCTTTCGCTCGAACTCTACGATGGATTGCACACCGCCGGTCTGCTAGCCGCGGCCGAGAGCAACGGTATCCCGTCTGACCCGCGCGCCAGCCTCTTCGCCGCCGCGCTGCTGCATGACGTCGGCAAGGCGAGCGGCAACAAGGGCCATCACAAGCAATCGCTGCAGCTGATCAAGAAGCACGGCACGCCCCTGGGCTGGAATGAGGCGGACATGAGCCGCGCCGCCGTGGTGGCCCGCTTTCACTGCGGCGCACTGCCCACGCGCAGCCACAAGCTGCTGCGTGATCTTTTGCCTGCGGAACAGAAGACGACGATTCAGTTGGCCGCGGTGCTGCGGCTGGCGAATGCTCTGGACGCCTCGCACGACGGCCAGATTCGCCACATAAAAATCGAAAACACTTCACCTGTTCCGCGCGGGACCAACGGCTCCTTGCGCAAACTGGCGGGCTTGCCGAAGAACGAAGCGCTGGTCATCGCCGCCGAGGGTTACACAGCGAGCAGCCCGGCAGCGCAAACGATCGCCGCCGAGCGATTCTTGCTGGAGACCGTCCTGCGCCGTCCCGTTATCGTGAAGTCCCTGAAGGCCGCCGGCCAGACATCCTGAAGACGGCGCTTGGGACAAGCAACACTCCATTCCTACGTCTTCCTCAGTGTGAATTCCTTATTGTGACTTCGTGTCCTTTGTGGTTAGGGCTCCCACTCTGAGCATGCACGGCCGACTTTGGCCGCACTTGTCCGTTGACGCCCCGCATGCTGAACTCCTAACGTCTCCGACATGACAACGAGCCGATACCTCACCGAATACGACGGAATCGTTAAAACCATGCAGATGTATATCGACGGAAGCAAACAAGGCAAGAGCGCGCTGATGCGTCCTGCCTTCCACCCGGACGCGTCATTCTTCGGCTACGCCGGGGAACAACTCGCAGTCGGCACCCAGTTCCTCTTCGACTGGATCGACAAGAATGGCCCCGCTCCCAGGATCGAGCCGCGCGTGGTGAGTGTGGACATCCTCGACTCCATCGCGGTGGTTCGCCTTGAGGTCGCCGGTTGGTCGGGGAACCTCGCCGGTTCGGACGTCCGCATGTCCGACCTGTTCACGCTTCTTAAAATGCCGACCGGGTGGAAGATTATCCAGAAGGCATTTCACTGGCACGCATGACAGCCCAGCTTGCCGGCGCGTCCTCTGGTATAGTCTTGCGCGGGAGTTTTGCCATGCCAGAGCGGAACACCCCGCAGAAGACTCTGGAGTCGTGGAAGCAGATCGCGGCTTACCTCGATCGCAGCGAACGCACCGTGCGGCGCTGGGAGGCAACTGAAGGACTCCCCGTCCACCGCCGTGAGCATGAGAAGCAGGACACGGTCTTCGCCTATCGGCACGAGATCGAGGCCTGGAGCCGTTTACGCACCAGGTGTCCCGGCGACAACTCGGCTGACGACGCCGAGGGTCTTCCCGCGCTCAAGCCGGCCAACAATGGCTATCTCGTCGAACACGACGCCATCACTCGCACGATGCATCTCTACATTGCAGGCTGTCGCGCGGGCGACGGCGACCTCATGCGTCCTGCTTTTCATCCTTTTGCGACCATCTCTGGCTACTGTCAAAGCGTTGAATATAGCGGATCGGTCGAGCACGTGTTCCAGTGGGTCACTGCAAACGGCCCGGCACCGAATATCAACCCGCGTTTCGCGCGCATCGAGATCATCGAGACCATTGCAGTCGTCCATCTCGAAGTGCAACGCTGGTCCGGCAAATTGGCTGGCGCCAATGCCCGCGCTTCTGACGTCTTCACCCTGTTGAAGTTGAACGGCGAGTGGAAGATCACCCACAAGCTCTTCCACTGGCACGACCAGTAATTTGGTTGAATGGAGCCCGGGATGCATTCGTCCGGTAAGGGAGCGCGCCAACTCTCGACTCTGAAATTCTTGCCGCCCTACTTGATCAGCCGAGCTACGCTGGAAACCTGAGGCAACCCCAAAGCCCAGTTTGCCAGCCGGATGAAACCATCCGGCAGCAGGCCAATGTACAGCGTCGCGATGCCTGAGATCGCCACGGCGGCGCGCATTGTCCAGCTGACCGGCAAGCGCTCTTCGCCCTTCTCCGGTTGCCGCATGAACATGGCGTTCGCGATCTTCAGGTAATAGTAGAGCCCGAATACCGAGTAAAACACTCCCAGCGCCGCCAGCACATAGTGGCCGCTTTCGATCAGGCTGAGAAAGATGAAGTATTTGCCCCAAAATCCCGCGAGCGGCGGAATTCCCGCCAGCGACAACATGAACACCAGCATGAATACAGCCTCAACCGGAGCGCGCGAGTAGAGGCCATTGAGGTCGTCTAGTTCGTCGCCAATCACGTTGCGATGGCGAAGTGACGTGATCACCCCGAACGCTCCCAGGTTCATGAAGGTGTAGACGAGCAGGTAAACCAGAATGCCCTTGAGTCCGTCGCCATTCGGATCGGTCGTCGTGCCCGCTACCAGGCCCAGCAACATATAGCCCACGTGGGCAATCGAAGAATAGGCCAGCAGCCGCTTGGTATTCGTCTGAGTCAGCGCCGCGAGATTCGCGCCGGTCATGGTGGCGATCGAGACGAAGACCAGAATCGGCACCCATGTCGAGCGCATCGGCATCAGGCCGATCAGAAGAACTCGCAGCAGCATCGCCCATCCCGCCGCCTTCACCGCAACCGACATGAATCCCGTAATACTTGTCGGCGCGCCCTCATAGGCGTCCGGCGCCCACTGGTGAAAGGGAATGGCCGCGATCTTGAATAGCAAGCCGGTAATCGTCGTGACCAGCGCGATGACCGCGATCGGCTGATACGGTGTACCCAGGATTTGCCGCGTTAGCACCTGCTGAATCGCCCGCAGGTTCGTGTTGCCGGTCAGACCGTACAGCAGCGACAAACCGTAGGCGAAGATGCCGGAGGAGAACGCTCCTAATAACAGATACTTCAAAGCCGCTTCATTGGAGCGGCGGTCTCGGCGCAGGAAGCCGACCAGCACATACGTCGAAATAGCCATCAGCTCGAGGCCAATGAAGATCAGGACGATGTCGAATCCGCCAGCCATGCATATCATGCCGGCGACCGAGAGGAGCAGCAGTGCGTAGTATTCGCCGTGATTCTCTTCTTCAATTTCGAGGTAGCGGACCGACATGAGGATCGCGACCGCCGCCCCAGCCAGGAAGAGGTAGAAAAAATAAAGAGCGAAGCGATCGATCAGCATGGTGCCCATCAGGCCATACGTGGCGACCGCGCCGTTCTGGTCGAGCATCATCTGGATCTTGTAGACCCCGGCAGCAGAAAATAGAACTCCGATGAACGCCGTCACCGCGTTGGCCCACTTCATCTCCTTCGGTAGCATGAAGTCAATGAGCAGGATGCCCAGCGCAAACAACGTGAGCAGAGTGATGGGCAGGGCCACCACGTAATCCGTCCACGAGAATTGCGAGAGCACGGGCACTAGTTCGCCCCCTTCGCTTGTAGCGCCGGCGTCCCTCCGGCTATCGCGGGGGCATCTTGCCCGCGCGTGTTGCTGCTCGACGTAGCCACGACAGTCGCCGATGACGGCACCGCCACGGGTGCGAGTGGTTGTGTCCGCGCAGAGACGTTCGGCGTTGCGCCCTGCGGATTCACTGTCGCCACCAGATGATTCACCGGCTGTTCGAGAATCTGGAAAAATGGCTTGGGATAAAGTCCGATCCAGAAAGCCATGATGATGAGCGGCACGAAGGTCGCGACTTCCCGCGGAGTCAGATCGTGCAGCTTTTCATTCTTCGGATTCGTCACCGTACCGAAAAAGACTCGCTGGTAGAGCCACAGCAGATACGCCGCTGCGAGGATCACGCCAGGCGCCGCCCAGGCGGCCCAGAACCATCCCGCATGCCCGGCAATTTCCTTCACAAAAAACGTCCCGCCGAGAATTGTGAACTCCCCAATGAAGCCGTTCAGCAGCGGCAGTCCCATCGACGACAGGAACATGATCATCGTGATCGTCGCGTAAATCGGCATCACATTCGAAATGCCGCCATATTCTGAAATCTCACGCGTGTGCCGGCGCTCATACAAAATGCCGACAATCAAGAACAGCGCTCCAGTCGAGATGCCGTGATTGATTTGCTGCAAAACCGATCCGCTCAATCCCAGCGGCGAGAGTGCGAAAATTCCCAGGGTGCAGAAGCCAAGGTGGCTGACCGACGAATATGCCACCAGTTTCTTCATGTCCTTCTGCATCAGCGAAACCAGCGCGCCATAAATGATGGCGATCACCGACAGAACCATCACCCAGAAACGAGTTCGCCCATGCGTGAGCACATCGGGAAAAAAGGGAAGCGAGAAGCGGATGAATCCATACGTCCCCATCTTCAGGAGCACGCCCGCCAGAATCACTGAACCCGCGGTCGGAGCCTCCACGTGTGCGTCGGGCAGCCAGGTGTGGAAGGGGAACATCGGCACTTTGATGGCGAAGGCAAAAAAGAAACTCAGGAACAAAAGTGTCGCTGCGTACGGGCCGTAGTCGGAATAAATACGCGGGGCCGTCTGATAAAGGGCCTCCAGCCCGAACGTGTAAGTGCCGGTAAGCGAATGATGATGGAAGTAGAGAAACAGAATTCCCAACAGCATCAGCACCGAACCGGCCAGCGTGTACAGGAAAAACTTAATCGCAGCGTAAAGCTTGCGCGGGCCGCCCCAAATTCCGATCAGCAGGTACATCGGCACCAGCATCGCTTCCCAGAAAACAAAAAAGAGGAAGAAGTCGAGCGCCATAAAGACGCCGAGCATGCCGGTCTGCAGCACCAGAAACCAGATGTAGTATTCCTTCACGCGATTCTCGATCGCCGTCCACGACGACAGAATCGAGACCCAGCCCAGCAGCGTGGTCAGCATGATCAGCAGAAACGAAATGCCGTCGATGCCGATCACATAACCCGCGCCGATCGAGGGAATCCAGTTGTTGGCTGCGCCCTCGATGAACTTGAAGCCGCCCTCGAAGCGCTTGTCCCAGAACCAGGGCACGAGCGGCAGTGAGACTAGGAATCCGGCCAGGCCGAAGATGTTGCCGATCCAGCGGATGGCGTTCTTGTTGTCCTTGGGGACAAACAACAACAGGATCGCGCCCACCAGTGGCGTGAAGAGAATGATGGAGAGAATGTGGTTATACATTGCTTGCTCTTGGCTCAGCTCTGGATCAGCAATGAGCGATGAGCGGTGAGCCATGAGCAAACAATCGGATTTCGCTCACTGCTCACTGCTCATTGCTCATCGCCATACGTAATAAAACACAAACCCAACCAGCCCCGCGGTCATCACCAGCGCATACCATTGCACCAGGCCCCACTCCAGCAATCGCGCTGGATAACTCAACATCCGCGCCAGGATCGCAGGGCCGTTCACCCCGACGCCGTCGATGATCCACTTGTCCCACCAACTGGAAATCGTTGCGGTGACGCGAGTAATCCATCCCGCGCCGTTGACCAGGCCGTCGACGATGTACGTATCAAACCACGAACTCGCCTCGCCCAGCCCCAACACACCCAAGCGCACATCGCCCACTTTGCGGCGGCCGGTTGCGATGTAGTCGTAACCCTCGTCCACGTAGTATTTGTTAAGCAGCGTGTCGTAGACCGGAGGCGCGGCGGACGCGATGGGCTCGGTAAAACCTTTACCCGCGTTCTTGTAGTAGCGCGACGCCAGGAGCCACCCGCCGAAGGCAACGACAATAGACAAGCCCATAAGGCCGAGTTCCGTGGCGCGACTGCCGCCTTCGGCTGGCGCTGGTGTCGATTCTGCTGCCACAGCCACATTCGCGAACACCGGTTCAAGGAATCTCTCGAATGCATTCGATGGCCAATTCAGATATCCGGCTGTAATCGAGAGCACCGCAAGGATCACCAGCGGACCGGTCATCGACTTGGGAGATTCGTGGATGTGATGCTCGACTTCGTGATCGGTGATACGCGACGGGCTCCAGAACGTCAGATAGATCAGGCGGAACATGTAAAACGACGTCATCAGCGCGGTGGCGAAGCCGATGGCCCAGAGATACGGGCTGCTGCGAAATGCCTGCCAGAGAATTTCGTCTTTCGAGAAGAATCCAGCCAGCCCGGGGATTCCCGCAATCGCCAGCGTTGCGATGAGCATCGTGCGATACGTGGTCGGAATCTTGCCCGCGAGCGCACCCATGTTGCGCAGGTCCTGCTCGCCCGACATGGCGTGAATCACCGAACCCGCGCCCAGGAAGAGCAGCGCCTTGAAGAATGCGTGCGTGAAGACGTGAAAAACGCCCGCGGCAAACGCGCCCACACCGAGCGCGAGGAACATATATCCCAACTGCGAGACGGTCGAGTAAGCCAGCACGCGCTTGATGTCGTTTTGCACTAGCCCAATCGAAGCCGCAAAGATCGCTGTCAGCGCGCCGACGATGGCGACCACTTTCATCGAATTCGGTGCCAGCACAAACAACGCATTCGACCGCGCCACCATGTACACGCCGGCGGTCACCATGGTCGCTGCGTGGATCAGCGCGCTAACGGGCGTAGGGCCCTCCATCGCATCCGGCAGCCACACATAAAGAGGAAGCTGCGCCGACTTGCCGCACGCTCCAACAAAAAGAAGAAGCGTCGCGGCGGTAATAATGACATCGCCGCGCAGGAAGTGACCGCTCTGCGCCAGCCGGTTCACATCGATGTAGCGCACCGAGCCGAAATACCAGGCAATGAAAAACATCCCGAGTATGAACCCGGCGTCGCCGATGCGGTTGACGATGAACGCCTTGTTGGCCGCGTCGCTCGCCGACTTGCGCTGAAAATAAAAACCGATCAGCAGATACGAACACAGGCCCACACCCTCCCAGCCGACGAACATCAGCGCGTAATTGTTGGCTAGTATCAACGTGAGCATGGAGAACATGAAGAGATTCAGATATCCGAAGAAGCGGTAATATCCGCCTTCATGCGCCATGTAGCCGATGGAATAAATATGGATGAGCATTCCGACTCCCGTCACAAACAGGAGCCAGATGCTGGATAACGGATCGAGAAGAAATCCCGCGTCGGCCTGGAAATTGGCCTGTGAGCCGTCGTGCGTTGTGTAGTTCAGGTGCCCGGTGTCAGTGCCAAGCCACGTGTAGACGATCTTTTCGAAAGGCTGATGATTGTTCGCCTCGGCCCAGGCGTTGTATTGCAGAACGCACCCGCAGGCCATCACGAATGCCAGCACCACTGATCCCACGCAAACCGCGCTAACCGACGCCTTCTGCAGCCGACGGCCAAAAAAGAACATGATCGCCGCACTAAGAGCGGGCAACAGCGGAATCAGGTAGATGTGGTCGAGAAAAATCATTTCGCTGTTGGCTCTTGGCTGTTAGCTCTTAGCCATAAGCCAAGAGCCAATAGCCAAAAGCGCTTTCCTACCATTTCATCAAATTCACTTCATCCATGTTGACCGTCTCCTTATTTCTGAAGAAGGCGATCAAAATTCCCAAGCCGACAGCGGCTTCTGCCGCAGCGTCGGTAATAACGAAAATCGCGAATACCTGCCCATGCAGCGCCGGCGGACCATGCATCGCCTGCCAGTAGCGCGAAAACGCAACCAGATTCAGATTGACCGCGTTCAGAATCAACTCAATCGACATCAGGATCACCACCACATTCCGCCGTGTCAGCACGCCGACTACGCCGAGAATAAACAGGGCAGCGGCGAGCACGATGTAGTGCAGGATCGAGATGTGAGTTAACGCATCCATTTACTCTTTGTCATTCCGACGGAAGGGAGGAACCTGCTTCTCCCTGCCACTTCAAATTCTCTTCTTCGCCATCACCACCGCTCCGATAATCGCCACCAGCAACAACAGGGAAGCAATCTCGAAGGGAAACATATACTGCCCATACAACAAATTGCCCACCGTCTGCGTGTTGTTCGTCTCAAATACCGGAACTTTGGGCGTGGGAAACAAATTCTTCCCTTTCACATACACCGAGATAAAAAGCGCCCCCAGCGCCAGTGCCGCGAGGCCGCCCACCACCCACTGCCGGTTGAGCATGCGCTCCTTCAGGCTGCGCTCGATCGAGATCAGCATGATCACAAACAGAAACAGCACCATGATGCCGCCGGCATAAAGAATGATCTGCACGCCGGCAACGAACGGGGCATAGAGCATCAGGTAAATTCCGGCCTGCGCCAGCAGCGTCGCGATCAAAGCCAGCGCCGAGTGCACCGCGTTCTTCCGCGTGATCACGAACACGCCGCCAATCAGCATGATCGCCGCCAGCAGATAAAAGAAGAAAGTCGTTGCTACAGGAGGATTCATCGCTGTGTCGCCCCCTGTATCGCCTTCCAGATTTCTGTGCGCATACCCACGCCTGCCGTGAGGATCAAAAGCCCAAGCCCCGTCGGCAGCAGAACCTTCCATCCCACTTTCATCAGCTGGTCAAAGCGGTAACGCGGGAACGTGCCACGATACCAGATATAGAGGTACATAAATCCGGCAACTTTGGCCGAAAACCAGAAGATATCGCCGACACGGTCGCGCACCGGCGGCAGAAACAGCAGCAGCCCTATCAATCCCAGCACAGCTCCAAATCCGGCAAGGCCTATCGTCTGAATCTTGAACAGGGGATGCTTCGGCATGCGGACGACATTGAAGAACGTGATCGCACCAAGCAATAAGAAGGTGATACCAGGGACGAGCGAAAATATAAGATCCCACGTTGCGCCATGCAACCAGTTCGGAAACGGCCGCAGCCATCCGCCCAGCCACAGCGTCACGGCAATCGACGACACGGCAATCATTGCCGAATACTCCGCCAAAAAGAATAAAGACCAGCGGAAGCCGCTGTATTCCGTGTGAAATCCGGCCGTGAGCTCAGACTCCGCTTCCGGCAGATCAAACGGCGCGCGATTCGTCTCGGCGACCATCGCAATTGCAAAAATCGCAAAGCCGATCAAGCCGAGAGGGAAGAACTTAAACACGAACCACTCACCCTGAGCCATCTGTGACTGCACGATACCGATCATGCTCAGCGTGCCCGTGCCCTGATCGTTCAGGCTGGTCATGATGATCACCGACACGACCGCCAGCCCCATCGCCACTTCATACGAAACCATCTGCGCGCTCGAGCGCAGCGCGCCCATCAGGGGATAGTGCGAATTCGATGCCCATCCCGCCATCACAATGCCAAGCACGCTCAGCGACGAAACGCCCAGCATAAAGAGGATGCCGATGTTCATGTCGGTAATAGCATGAGCCGGTCCGAACGGTACCACCACAAACACCGTAAACGCCGCCAGCACCACAATCAGCGGTGCCGTCCAGAAGACCAGCCCGTCGGCCTCGGCCGGCATGATGTCTTCTTTGAGCAGCAGCTTGATGGCATCTGCGATGGGCTGAAGCAGCCCGTGCGGCCCCACGCGCATGGGCCCAAGCCGCACCTGCATGTGCGCCAGAATCTTGCGCTCCAGCCAGTTCATCGCGATCACCGCAACGGACAGGCCCAGAAAGACCAGCAGGATGTAGACCGTTGCCCAGAAGAAGTTGCCGGCGGCGCCCGGCGTCTTGTCGCTCGATAGATAAGACTGAATGTACTGCAGCAGCGCGCCCATCAGCGGTCCACCTCGCCGAGAACGATGTCGAGCGTGCCGATCACGGCGATCACATCTGCGACCAATTGGCCGCGGCACATCAGGTCAAGCGCCTGCAGATTCACAAATGACGGCGGCCGCACGCGAATCCGGTAAGGCTGAGTCGATCCGTCGCTCACGATGAAATATCCCAGTTCGCCCTTCGGCGCTTCAATCGAGTGGTAAACCTCGCCCACCGGCGGCTTCATCACCTTGGGCACTTTGGCCATCACCGGCCCTTCCGGAATTCCCCCGACCGCCTGCTCGATAATCCGCAGCGACTGCCGCATTTCGATCATGCGCACGATGTACCGATCGTAAGTATCACCGTTTTGCCCAGTGGGGATCTCGAAATCGAAATTCTTGTAGTTCGCATAAGGCAGGGCCTTGCGGATATCCCATTTCACGCCACTGGCGCGCAGCACCGGTCCGGTTACACCGAGCGCAATGCAGTCTTTCGAGGAGATCACGCCAACTTTCTTCGTCCGCTCGACCCAGATTCGGTTGGTGGTGAGCAGCTCTTCGTATTCGTCGATCTTCGGTCGCACGAACTTGACGAAGTCCTTGACGTCTTTTTCAAACCCGTCGTACGCCTCATACTGCAGCCCGCCAATTCGAAAAGCATGGGTCGTCAGCCGCGCGCCGCAGTATTTCTCGAAGATCTTAAGAATTTCTTCGCGGTCACGAAAGGTATAAAACAGTGGCGTGATCGCGCCAATATCAAGCGCATGCGTGCCCAGCCAAAGCTGGTGGCTGGCGATGCGGTTCAATTCAGTAAGAATCACGCGAATATACTGCGCCCGCGGCGGCGCTTCCACGCTCAGAAGTTTTTCAACCGCTTCGCAATATCCCAGGCCATTCGAGACCGCCGCCACATAATCCATGCGGTCGACGTACGGATTGAACATCGTATACGTGCGGTTCTCGGCAATTTTCTCCACGCCGCGATGCAGGTATCCGATGACGCACTCGAGCCCCAGAACTTTTTCGCCATCCAGCCGCAAAATGACGCGCAGCACTCCATGCGTCGCCGGATGCTGCGGCCCCATATTAATGACCAGCTCATTCGCATCGAGAAACGTCTTGTCGTGCGCAGCGACGTGCGTCTCAAGCGAAGGCGGCGAAAGTGTCTTGGGATCGGTCATCAAATCGGTCGTTGGTCGTCGGTCGCTGGTCGTTTGCCCCGAATCTTACCCATGACTCATCTGTGGTTTGTCATCCTGAGCGGCGTCTTTTGCCGCGAAGGACCTCTGCACTCCTCGACGGCACCACTGGCTCCAGCAAGTCTCACAGGTCCTTCGCTTCGCTCAGGATGACAAGATGTGGAATGACAAGGCGTGGGCCCGCGTTCACTGTCCACTCTCGATTCCCAAATTAATCTGCACCCACTCGTTATCCTGCTGAATGATCCCGTAATCCTTCCGCAGCGGATGCCCCTTCCACCCATCCGGCAACAGAATCCGCTTCATATCCGGATGCCCATCGAACTTGATGCCGAACATGTCAAACACTTCGCGCTCCAGCCAATTTGCCGTCGCCCAGATCGGCACCGCGCTGGCGATCGACTCCCCGTCGGCAATCTGCGTGTGCACCCGCACGCGCTCGTTCCGCGCGAACGAATAAAGAATCCAGATCACATCAAACTGCTTCTCGCGCTTCGGATAGTGCACCGCCGTGATGTCGACGCAATAATCAAACTGCTCGTCGTCACGTAAGAGATGCAGGATTTCAGGAATCAGCGAGCGGTCGACTTCCAAATAATTTTGCCCAAGGTGGGTCAGCGGCTTGATCCCGGAGCCATATTCCCGCTTGAACTTCTCCACCATCGGCGAATCCCACGGCGTAGGCACAGGCCCAGCAGGCTTAGGAGGCGCGGGATGTCCAGCCGCGGCGGCAGGCTTAGCTGCTGGTGTGGCCGGAGCTGCAGGCGCCGCCGGCTTTGCCGGTGCAGTTGGAGCAGGCTTCTCAGCCGCAGATTTTGTTTGGGATTGAACCGATCCTGAGGCTGTAGCTTTCACCCCGCCCGGAACAGCGGGCTGTTCCGCCGTAGGCTTGGGTTCGCCATCCGGCTGCGGCGCAGCGGGGGATTTGGTCTCGTCTGGCATAGTCGCAAAGCACAGACCTGTCCCCGAGTCCGCGCTGCGAAGAACGTCAATTTTTATCAGCTTGAGAGTGCGGTGTCAACGGAAGAGGGTCTTGAACTTCGGTCAGAGCGTCTTAATGAGAAGATGTCATTCTGAGCGGAGTGAATCCTGCGCGAAGCGCAGGATTCACGCAGTCGAAGAATCCCTGCCGCACCGTTATCTTTGGGTTCATCAGGCGCTATCGCGACTGCGCCTGATAGCCTTCAATCAAATCCCGAATCCGCTGCGCGTCCGCCTTGCGGTGGCCATGGCTGGTGATGGGGTCGGTCCCGCCAGTCGATTCAATGACGATCTCCGACCAGAACACTCCAGTTTTGATGTGCACCGAAGCGACCTTCGAAATCGGAATGCTCTCTTCATTGCTTCCGAACAGACGCGACTTCGTCCGGATTACGCGCTGCGGGCTGACCACAATCTTTGTAGGAAAGAAAAAGTTCCCCTGCGTCCATCGCGAAGCGGAGAAAGTTTCAGAGCCAGATGAATCCATGGATTGAGTCATTGAGTCACTTAGTCATTGAAGATGCAAACGCGGGTCGAGTAGTCATTTCAATGACTAAATGGATCAATGACTAAATGACTCAATGCCCTACACCCACTCCAGCGCGCCTTTTCCCCAAACCCAGAGGTAACCCACAACCAGGATAACCAGGAAGATCAGTACCTCGACGAGCCCGAACAACCCAAGCGCCTTGAAGCGCACGGCCCAGGGAAAGAGAAAAATCGTCTCCACATCAAACACCACAAACAGAATCGCAATGATGTAATAGCGAACGGTGTAGCGCCCGCGCGCGCTGTCTACCGGGTCGATGCCGCACTCGTAGGGCATCAACTTCGTTTTGCTGGGATTGTCCGGGCGCACCAGCTTCGCGGCCAGCAAGGTCAGTGGCAGCAGCACGCCCACAATGGCAATAAAGATGAATATCGGAACGTAGTTTTGCGGCATGGGTTCGGCTCAGTGCAGCAGCCAATCCTAGCGCGGATGCAACGGTATCCGCAACTGCTCAATCAGGAGTATTAGTGCGGCTTCACGTTCGTCGACGCCAGGACGCTCAATATCGCCCTCAACAAAAAGAGTGCACCCGCGACTCTAAATATAACGGTCATGATCTTGGTATTTCGCGCACGCCATTCTGGGGTCGGAGGAGGATTAATGTTCGGGTGCCGTTCGCGAAGTCCTGTCGTCCACGCGTTGTAACGCGCTGACAAAGATCCTGCGCGAAGAACAAGAAAGAGACCGACCAACGCGAAACCGACGGTCACTAACAAGCTAGCTTTGTCCATTCGGATTACTTACCAGTCCTTCCGAAATATCCATAGCACAACTCATGCGAATCCATTCCGGCTAAGCGGCAACTCTCTTACCCGTTTTCCCGTCGCCGCATAAATCGCATTGCAAAGCGCTGGCACCACCGGAGGCACGCCCGGTTCACCCACGCCCGCCGGCGGCGCCGTACTTTCGACGATGTGCACATCCACCTGCACCGGCGCATCGTTCATGCGAGCCACTGCATAGTCGTTAAAGTTCGACTGGTCGATCACGCCCTTGGTCGCGGTGATCTCCCCGCTGCGCGCGATACTGGTCCCAAAAACCGCCGCACCTTCGAACTGCGACTTCACCATATCCGGATTCGCCACAATCCCCGCATCGACAGCCGTCGCAACCTTCGGAATACGAACCGTACCCTGACCATCGACCTCAACTTCAACCACGGTCGCAACGTACGTCAAAAAGCTGCGGTGCACAGCAATCCCCATACCGCTGCCTTTGGCAAATTTCTTCTTGCCCCATCCCGCCTTGTCGGCAGCCAGTTCCGCCACATGCCGCAGCCGCCCAATGTCATACGGATATTTCTTCTCCATCTCCAGCGCCTGGTCGGCATTGATCGTCCGCGCATCGCCGAGCAGCGCCATCAGATAGTCGTACGAATCCCGGTTAGCGGCAACAGCAAGCTCGTTGGCAAAGCTCTGCACCGCAAACGCGTGATAAATGTTCGCCACCGACCGCAGCCAGCCAATGCGCACATGCGCCTGCGCCGGCCCATTCTCCGAGCGGAAGTGCGGCACATCGAAAGGAACAACATTCCACCCCAGTGACATCTCTCCCGCCCCGCTGTACACGGCATCCTTATCGAAGGTCGACCCGATCGGCGGAAACACCGAGCGCTGCAGCCACGCTGTCGGCATGCCCTTGTCATTCACTGCAGCCTTGATATACATCGCCGCGACCGAATGGAAGTAGTCGAACTGGATGTCGTCCTCGCGGCTCCAGACCACCTTCACCGGCTTGCCAGTTTTCTTCGAGAGAACCGCGGCCTCGACCGCATAATCCGGCTTCGACTTGCGTCCAAATCCTCCGCCCAGAAACGTCACATGGCAGGTGACGTCCTCCTTCTTCAGCCCTAGCGCCTTCGCCACTTCCTCGCGCACGCCGACAGGATTCTGTGTCGGCGCCCAAACCGTCACTTTCTCGCCTTGCACATCGGCAACGGCCACGGGTGGTTCCATACTGGCATGCGCCAGATGCGGCGCGAAATATTCTGCCTCGATGATCTTCCCGCCCTTGGCGAACTCCGCATCAGGATCGCCGTTCGTATGCACAGCTTTGCCCGGCTGCCGCGCCGTCTGCTGCAACTGCTTTTTGTAATCGTCAGAGTTGTAAGACGCGTTCGCGCCGTTGTCCCATTCAATCTTGAGCTGTCTTCGACCTTTGAACGCCGCAAACGTGTTGTCCGCAATCACGGCCACGCCGCCGAGCGGCTGAAACGCATGCGGCGGCTTGAACGGATCAATCGGAATCGTCTTCTTCACCCCGATCACCTTCAGCGCCACCGAGTCATCGAGCGATTTCACCTTCCCGCCCAACACCGGCGGATGCGCGATCGCCGCATACAGCATGCCGTCGACGCGAACGTCCATGCCAAACAGCGGCTTTCCCGAACAAACGTCGCTGACGTCATATCCCGGCGAAGGTTTGCCGATGTAGCGCCATTCGCTCGGCGACTTCAGCTTGAGTTCTTCTTTCTTGGGAACGGGCAATTTCGCCGCCGCCGCTGCTAGTTCGCCGTATCCCAGCTTGCGCGAAGAACTCTTGTCCGATACCACATGCACCGGATCGGCCACGCATTGCGACTCGGGAATGCCCCACTGCTGCGCCGCGGCGCGAACCAGCATCAGCCGCGCGGTCGCTCCGGCCTCGCGCAGAGTGTCGAAAAATTCGCGCACCGAGTGCGACCCATCCGTATCCTGCGAGCCGTATTTCTCGTCGCCATCGCCCTGAATCACCGTGACCCGGTTCCAGTCGGCGTCGAGTTCGTCGGCCACAATCCGCGGAAGGCTCGTGCGCACGCCGTTGCCCATCTCCGTGCGATGCGCCACGATGATGACTCGGCCGTCGGTCTCGATCCCCACAAAAACTCCGGGATGAAACGCAGTCGCGTCCACAGTCGGCATCATGCTGGTGGACCCCAAAGGCGCCCCAGCAGTGGGTGCCCCACTTCTCGCCGCATTTGCGAGAAGTGGAGACTTCCTCGCGAACAGCACAAACGCACCAGCCGAAAACGTTCCTTGCAAGAAACGCCGCCGGCTTACATTCTCGATCGTGCTCGATTGCTCGATCCCATTTTCCCGTGCGACTTTTTCTTCGGTAATCATGCGTGCTCCTGGGCGGCCGTCTTGATGGCGGCGCGGATGCGCTGGTAGGTTCCGCAGCGGCAAATATTGCCCGACATCACGTCGTCAATATCGCCGTCGGTCGGATGTGGCTTCGACGAAAGCAGCGAAACCGCCTGCATGATCTGCCCGGGCTGGCAATATCCGCATTGCGGAACATTCAGTTCTTGCCACGCCCGCTGCGCAGCATTCGGCCCTTGCGCCGTGACGCCCTCGATGGTAGTGATCTCAAGTCCAGCCGCGGTTCCCATCTGCTTCTGGCACGAGCGGATCGCCTTGCCGTTCTGCAGCACGGTGCATGCGCCACACAGCCCCATGCCGCATCCGAATTTGGTTCCGGTCAACCGGAGAATGTCGCGCAGATACCACAGCAGCGGCATCTCAGGATCGCCATCGAACGACTGCATCTGTCCATTGATTTTGAGTTGGACCATAGGCGCCTCGCAGAAATTGAGGTTAGGAAGACGCCTTCATTCTACTGCTATGGAATTGAATTATGCGAGGTGCCTGCTACGAGCCAGTCTGCAGGCTTTCGCATTAGAGGTGCGTCATTCCGGAGCCCCGCGTTTTTTCCGGGGCGAGGAACCTCGCGTGGAGCGGCACGCTTGTGTCCAATACGCTGCGTTCTTACGAAGAAGTTGTGTGCACGAAACCAAATCGAGCCGTTATTACCTAACACCCATCACCCATGACCCATCACCATGACCATGACCATCACTTATTTCTCCCAATGCGTCCCATCGAAATTCTTCCCATCCCACATCGCCGGATCCAGCTTCACATTGGCCTGAATGTTCGTGTAATCCTCAGAAAACACTTTCTTCCCGTCCGAGTAAACTTCCACGCCGGCCGCGATCCACGCACCTGCGAGCGGCTCATAGTGAATAAATCGAATATCATCGATCTTCGTCGCGTCTGCAGGCGAGGGTTCAATAACGCGCACAAATAGCAGCGAGTCCTTCGCGACCCAGAACTGCTTTGACTTCAGATCGCCCTTTTCCGCGCCCACAACATACGCCGGCTTGCTCTCCCACGAGTCCTCATGAATTTTCGAGAGATCATAGCCTTCGTCCTTGGCGACCGTCGCCGTCGCCTCCGCATCTTGCGTGTAGGCATCGAATCCGAGCACGAGCAGCATGTTGACCTGATGGCGGGAACTGGTGACTTTGTGATCCTTGACTATCGTCACGTTGCCATCGACCAGGATGTATCCGTTGCCCTTGTCTGGCGTGCCAATATCAATGCGCAACTTTCCCGGCAGCGACGCCGCTTCGTACCACGTCTCGGCCGAGCTGGTTCCATCCGCCTTGTAGGTCGTGCTCTTCTGCGTGAACGTCAGCGTCCGGTACCACTTGTCTTTGTAGCGGCTGTACATGGCGCGCAGCAGATCGTTGCCGGAGTGGATGTCCTGCGCTTGCATCGTGCATACCGCGCACAGCAGGGCAGGGAGCAGCAGAACATGTTTCAGTTTCATCGGCACCTCGAGTGTTGGCGTGTTAGACAGAAGACCAATACTAACGGACCGCCTGATGTCAGCAACGTGCATCGCGGAACAGACGCATTTTCGCGCGGCGACTGGTTATGCGGCGAGAGCCGGGACGAAGAGCCTACCCTCCTCCGTGAATGACACAATCTGCGGGGTCGATGCCAAGCATCCTGCTTAGAGGCCCCGGTCGGGGAACAGGAAAACCGTGCGGGCGAGCTCGGACTGCAAAGTACCGTCTTCGTAATAGCGCGACAGGATTCCCGGCTTCCACGTTAGCAAGTCTGGATTTTGTGCCGCGAATTCACTCCAGTCGCGCGATGCCGCTCGCGCCATGCGCTCGCGAATCAGGAAGAAATACGCATGCGTGATGGTCTCGTGGTACAGCTTTGCCTTGTTCCGCGCGGCCGCATAACGTTTCAAGGCTGCGCAGAATCGTTCCAACGCCTCGAGTACCGGGACCTCTGACAAATAGGCAAACGCCAGACGCACATGGTCCACATGATGGAACTCGCCGGCTAACGTGTCAGTTTCGAATTGATGAATGAATGCTGTGTTGGTCACAAGATCGCGCTCTCAGTTCGCACACCAGAAGTTGTAGGTGGCATCGGCTTTTGTTTGGTCTTGGCTGTCGTTTGCAAGCCTGACTTTGCACATCGAAGATTGATCGAACAATTCCATCAGTGTCTGCTGCTCGTTGACGAAATAACGGTGAATCTCTTCATGAGTGCGCCCGAATTTTTGCGCGTAGCCGCGGATGAATTGCTCGTTCACGCGCGGTTTGATGCCGCGCTCCCAAATTGTGGCGGGCGTCACTTGCAAAAAGAGCAGCTTGCATCCCAGTGCGGCGAGCCGCCGATCGAAGGACTTGACATCCGCCCACTTGACCACGCCGGGGCGCACGCAGTGGGTGAGGTGCAGCGAATCCATCACAACAAAGCACCACGGCTTGTTGTGCTCTTGAACCGAAGCGTGCAACCACTCCAGCGTCTTCACGATGCCGTCCAGGTGCTGTGCGTTCTCCTCTACCGTGAGGGTTCCTTTGTCCTCTGGAGTGGCCAGCGGACCATAAGTGTGCGACTGCGCGAGATGTATCAGGCTGCGAATCTTGCGAGGCTCTGCCGTCGAAACGTGGCGGCGAATGAGCGCATCGATGAGCGTCGATTTACCCGCGCCGGATGTGCCTTCCACCAGCAGCGCTTTGAATGGTGTCGGCATCTTCGCGCGTCACGGCCTTCCCAATGCGATCGCCAGCGCCGCGGCCGCACAGACGACCACGTTGCCTACATTGAACTGCCCGTGCATCAGATGAATCAGAATTGCAAAGACGAAGACAGCAAACAAGAACCACGCCCCTTGAATCGCTGTCTTCGGGATCAGCAACAAAATGCAGCCGGCGATCTCGCCCCATCCCAGCACCATCCGGATCAGCCCCGGCATGTGGGTGCGGGCGAAATCATGCGCCGCGCTGGGCAGCACGAAAAGCACGGCTTCGATCAGGATCACGATGCCCAGCGAGTACTTAAGAACACACAAGCCGATCTTCGATTGCATGTATTGGCGTGCCTCCTACTTTCTCTTTCTCGGAGAGTTGTTTTTGATTTCCTTCAGACGATGGCTCGCGCTGGAATCCAGATCGAGTTCGTAGAACTTCTTGAGCTCGCGAATGCGCTCGAGCGACGCGGCGCTGAACGGCGTTTTCCCGTCAAACGCGTGCAGCACGATTCCTTCGAGCACGTCACCCAGAGTCATGTCGTGATATTCGGCAAAAGCTTTGAGGACTTTCAGAAGACGCTTCTCGATGCGAACGCCGGTCTGCACCCGCTCGATTTCAAGGCGAGGATCTTCGTTGGTGTTCGTGGCCATGTGTACCAATGTACCATGGTACATTAATTTCAACAAGGCTCGACTGGGGTCGAGTGGCTAGGGCAACCGGGGCCCCCGGGACATTTTTTGTTCGTCATATCAAGCGGCGTAAATTATTGGTGCCATTGGCGTTAGCTGCTCTTGATATATGGCATCCTTTGCAAAATATTGATTCTGAATGCTTTGTTTGCAAGATCTTACAACTAAAGGAGTTATGTTGCATTTTTCTCCGCACGCTTCCGCGATGATGTGAGACCGATCTGGCCTGAATTGCGCACATGATTCCATTGTGCGCAGGCGTAATTCTCAGTCAAGGTTGTTCGTCACATTCGAGGCGTTTCTTTTTCTGGAGAGCTGTGGAAAAAGCTGAGCGACAGCGTTCCGGTCTGAATCAATCCGAATCGATTGTTTATAATCTCCCTTCCTCACTAGGAAAAAAGGTCAGCGTTTGGGACTCGACGAGAACATTTACGAACTGCGGCGCGAGAAGCTGAAGAAGATCGAGGAGCTCGGGCAGGCCGTCTACCGTACGAAGTACGAATTCACCCACTCGGTTCCGCAGATCCTTGCCGACTACTCGCCAAAATCCGCCGAGGAACTTGACGCGGCGCGCGTCAGTGTCCGCGTGGCCGGACGAATCATGGCGATCCGTCTGATGGGAAAAGCGGGTTTCGCGCACATCCAGCAGGGCGGGCAGAAGCTGCAGATCTACGTCAAGAAAGACGCCGTCGGCGAAAAGGGATTCGAACTCTACAAACTGCTCGACCTCGGCGATCACATCGGCGTCAGCGGATATCTTTTTCGCACGCGAACTGGCGAGCTCTCCGTGCACGTCGAAGAGCTAACATTCCTCAGCAAAGACCTGCTGCCTCTGCCTGAGAAATGGCACGGCCTAACTGACGTCGAGTTGCGCTACCGCCAGCGTTATGTCGATCTGGTGATGAATCCGGAAGTGCGCGAAGTTTTCCTGAAGCGCACCAAGCTGGTGCAGTCGGTGCGGCGCACGCTCGACGGACATGGATTCGTCGAAGTCGAGACCCCGATGATGCAGCCAATCGCCGGCGGCGCCGTTGCGCGCCCGTTCGTCACCCACCACAACACGCTCGACATGGATTTATTTCTCCGCATCGCGCCGGAACTTTATTTGAAGCGGCTGGTCGTGGGCGGGCTCGATCGCGTGTATGAGATCAATCGCAATTTCCGCAATGAAGGGCTGGGATGGCGCTGGAATCCTGAGTTCACCATGATGGAAGCCTACCAGGCTTACACCGACTATCAGGGCATCATGAACGTGACGCAGGAAGTGATCACCGAAGCGGCGAAAGCGGTGAACGGCAGCGCAAAGTCAAAGTGGACCGTCACTGAGGACGGCAAAGAGAGCGTGCACGAGCTTGATTGGTCCAATTGGACGCGCATGACCATGCGCGATGCGATTATTCATTATTGGCCCGAAGCTGTAGGCGCAAAGCCGGAGATGGCCGAGTTTGCTTCCCACGAAGGCGTAAAGAAACTTGTCGAGCGATTCAACCAGGCGCATGCGCATGTCGCGTACGATCCGGCCGAGCCTGCGGGCAAGACGATCGCGGCGCTCTTCGAAGCTGCGGCGGAAGAGCACCTGATGCAGCCGACGATCATTTACGAATTTCCCACGGCTGTGTCGCCGCTTTCCAAGCAGAAGCCGGACGAGCCCGATTGGACCGAGCGTTTCGAGATTTTCGCAGGGCAGATGGAGATTTCCAACGGCTTCAGCGAGCTCAACGATCCGGAAGATCAGCGGCGACGCTTTGAGGCGCAGTTGAAAGAGCGCGAGCGCGGCGACGAAGAAGCTCACCAGATGGACGAAGACTATATCCGCGCCCTTTCTTACGGCATGCCTCCGGCCGGCGGCGTCGGCGTCGGCATCGACCGTTTGTGCATGCTGCTCACCGACCAGCACACCATCCGCGACGTGATCTTGTTTCCTCTGCTCCGGCCGGAAAAAACTGCAACCACAGAGGACACAGAGGGCACGGAGAAGCAATAGCGGCTTACTTCGATTTTTTCGCCGCCGGATGCGCTGACTCTTTTTCTGCAGCAGTTCGCGGTGGCTCATAAGGCGCCTGATCTGGATTGAAGTTCGTGCTCAGGTAGTCGATCAGCGCATCGTGGTCGTTCGCGTCGACCACCGCTCCCCACTTGATCATCTTGTCGACTTCTTTGGTCCATGCGGCCTTGCTCAGCCGCTGTTGCAGGATGATGCGGGCTTCGTGACATTCGAGACAGGACGTTGTGGCTTTCGCTTGCATGGCGCCTGCGGGAAGATCGGCCGTGGGCTTGGTCTCTGACTTCTGTGCTTGCGCCAGAAATGGAATTGCCATGGCGCAGAGCAGCACGATGCGAAACAGAATTTTGTCCAAACGAAAAGTTCTACTTCTCGTGCACAGAACGCGCGATAGATGGGGCACCCTTGTGTAAATGAATTCGTTTTTATGCGACATGGATTTTCACCTGATCGACCGCGTTGTAGAGATAGCCGCTGGGATTCCACGCGGCCTGCTCTGGCTGTACACGTCCTTGGCTGTCGGTGGCGCGGGAAAGAATCGAGTAATCGCCGGGCTTGGCTTTAAAGTCGAAACTCCACAGTCGCCAGGCGAATTTCGAATGATCGCTGCCGAGTACAGCTGGCTTCCACGTTGCTCCCGCGTCGGTTGAGATCTCGACTTTAACGGCGTCGGCCTCTCCGGCCCAGGCTGCGCCGTGAATTGAAATCTTGCCCGCCTTTATTTTTGCTCCGTCGCTCGGCCCGGATATGACCGACTTCACACTCAAAGCAGTGATCGGGTGCGTATCTTCCGGTTTCACGGCATCGCCAGGCTTGACGGGCGCGTTCGGGAAGCGATAGCCGGGGCTCATGAAGTTGCCGACGAATTCGGCGTCGAGAACTTTGATTTCCGTCAGCCATTTGCAGGAGGCGGCGCCGATCCAGCCGGGAACGAGCGCGCGCGCCGGGAAGCCGTGATGCTTGGTGAGCGGCTCGCCGTTCATGTGGGTCGCGATGAGAGTGTCGGAGTCGAGCGCTTTTTCGATCGGGACGCTCCGGATGAAGGGAGGAACTTTTCCGGGAACTTCGTCGAGTCCACGGAACATGACGTGCTTGCCGCTGGATTTGACTGCCGCACGGTCAAGAACATCGCGCAAGCGCGGCCCCGAGAATTTTGCGGTGCTGACTGCGCCCTTGCCCCACTGCACGCCGGGAACCTGCGGATGGTAAAGACCGCGCCCGTTGCCGGCGCACTCGAGGGTGTTGACCACTGAGTGCGATTCGAGCTTCGACAGATCGGCAAGGGTGAGAGAGATCGCTTTCTCGACTTCTCCGCCGACGGCGAGCCGATAGCTCTCTGCATCGAGTTCGCTCGGTTCGTGCATGTGATTGCGCACGAAGAAATGCGGGACCGGCGTCAGCCATGTGTTGAAGTATTCGACCGGCGTCTCCAGATCGAAGAAGCGGTAGGAGCGGACGATCAGGCCGTCTTCGCCGGGAATTGCGATTGGCGCGCTCTGCGAATCGGAGGCCGCCCACGCGAACAGGGAAGGCGTTGCGGCGGCAGCGAGAGCTGCCTGCGAGACCTGTCGGAGAAAAGTTCGTCGAGAATTCATATGCTCACACGCGCTTTGAAATTCGCACTTACTCTTCAATTGATTGCCGCGGCAGTCTCTCATACTTATCAGCCACGCGCATCAGCAGTAGATCTTAGCGCTACCGGCCCGGAAAAGGAGAGTGCCAAAACCGGGCCGGCCCGCGCTTCTGAAGGAGAAGCACCTTCAGCCTATATTCCTAATCGCCTCAGGCACGGCGCTTAGAAGATATAGATCGTGTCGAACTGCAAGCGAGTCAGCCAAGGCTCCGTCGTGCCCAGGGGGCGTCCGACGAGGCTGGTGACGCCAAGTTGCACGCTGCGATCGAATTGATAGAAGAAATCAAAGCGATGCTGCGTGACGTTGGTGCCCTGGCGAATGTCGCTGTAGTTGAAGTTGCCCAGCACAGCTTCGCGCTCGATGTAAATGTGCGTGTAGCCGAACTGGAAGTCGTGTTTCTCCTGCAGGCGTCCGACGCGGCCCTCAGCCCAGTAGCCGCGGCGCTGCTTCGACACGCAAGGCGCGTTGACCGACTGCTTGAAGGTCTGCGTGCTGGTATTGGCCGGCACAGGGATGATGTTGGGCAGGTTGCCGCAGGCGCCCATGTTCTGCACGTAGTCGCCGATGAATGACAGCGGGAATTTCGAGTGACCGGTGTCGATGTCAATTTTGGCGATGTTGTCGAAGAGCGAGAACTTCGAGGCAAACTGCGCGTTGGTGATCGACGTGACACCAGTAGGATAACCGGTGCCCCCGACCGTGATGATGGTGGTCGCGGTGGTGGTGTAAGTGGAATCTTGCACCGGGTTGCCGGAGGCCAGCGGAAGCGAACCGGCGAAGGGCGTCTGCGGATTCTTCGTACTGGCCTTGGCCAGAGCCAGCGCCACTGCGTCAGCGCCGCGGAAATCGTAGAAGCCAGAGTAGGCGCTCAGCAGGACATGGGGAGCGAGCTGCCATTTCGTCTGCAACTGGCCGCCATAGGTGATCTGCTGAGTGATGCGCTTGTCCTGCGGAGCGGTTCCGGCCATTTCGGCGAAGGGCAGCTGGAAGCCGACGATGGCAATCTGCTTGAGTACTGGGCTGTCGAGCTTGAAGCCCAGCGTTTCGGCTGCGCCTTCGGGGTTGAGATCCTTATCCCAGGTGAGTTCGGTGTTGAACCAGGGATAGCGAAATTTTCCGCCGACCACGGTCAGGTGTTTGAAATCCTTCGGAGTGAATTCGGCGAAAGCCTGATCGAGGGCTACGGGCTTGCGCGTGTAAAAGCCGGTGAAAGTTGAGTTGGTGGTGGTGGGATCGTTGACGTCCCCGCTGGCGAGTGTGATGCCGGTGCGGAACTGTTCTCCGAGGTCGGCGAGCGCGTTGAAGCGCACGCGAACGCGGCCGCGAGCGCGCTCCAGCGATTCGTCGCTGGGGCCGCCAAAAAATGGCTCAGCGCGCAGGCGTACGTCGCCGCTGAAGGAGATCGGGCCGAGGCCCTTGATCTGGCGTTCGAGGTTGCGGATGCGCTCATCCGAGCTGCCGGCCTGAACGCTCTGGGCGCGCGAGGCGGCTTGCGGCGGCGTCGTGGTTGATGGCGCCTGCGTGGAATTATCCTGCGCTTTGGCGGCGGCTACCGGCGCTGCCGCAGGGGCTGGCGTCGCTGCGGCGACTGCAGGGGCATCAACGGTACGCTCGATGGATGCCTTGCCTCCGGCTTCGAGCGCGTCGATGCGGGCTTGCTGCTCGTGGACGAGCTGCTTGAGTTGCTCAACTTCAGAGCGGAGTTCGGCGTCGGGCGAGGGGACGCTGGCGGTTGCGGCGGGAACCGCAGCGGGAACGATGTTGGCCGCGGTCTGGGTTTGCGCCCAGACGACGCCGGTGAAAACGGCGAGCCAAAGGGCAGTTGTGATTAGTTTGCTGGGTTTCATGGCAGAAAGTACTCTCCTTTTTATTTTTGGTTGCAGGTATTGCTCAGTCTGGGGGAGTCAGTTCAGTTCATTTAAAACTATCACGATCAACATACTAGACATTATCTCAACACAAATCCGTTGCTGGATGCCATCTTAATTTTTTCAGGGGAAAACGAGCGGGCGCAGTGCCGATTAAGATGCGGCGGCAAGCCCCCACTTTTGCTGCAGATGCCGCTCCATGCTCTTGAAGACGATGCCGTCGACGAGATAGCCGAGGGCGATGATCAGGAGCATAACGGCGATGACTGCGCTCATATCGTTCAGATCGCGGCCCATCATTAAAACCTGGCCCAGGCCGAGGCTGAGATACAGCATCTCGGCGGTGATGAGGGAGCGCCAGGCGAAGGCCCAGCCTTGCTTGAGCCCGCTGACGATGAAGGGGAGGCTTGCGGGCAGCAGGACGTACCAGAACAACTTGAATCCTTTGGCTCCGAGATTGCGGCCGGCCTGGCCGAAGATTTTGGGCATCTGCTTGCGGCCGTCTTCCATGGCGAGTGTGACCGAGAGCAGCGAGCCCATGATCACAACGAAGAGAATTGCATTCTGATTCAGGCCGAACCAGAGCAACGCCAGCGGCCACCAGCAGATGCTGGGCAGGCTCTGCAGGCTGACGAGCAGGCCTCCCATTGTTTCCTCGAGAAACTTGTTGCCGGCGACGCCGAGGCCGAGGATCATCCCCAGCACTACGGAGATTCCATAGCCGATCAGAACGCGCTGCATGCTCACGCGGATCGCGATCAGATAGGTGTGGTCCTGGAAGCCAGCGTAGAGAGCTTCAGCCACGCCCCACGGGGTGGGGAAGAGATACGGCGGCCAAATCTTCAGCTCGGCAAGGAGCGTCCACAAGCCGAACAGCGCGGCATAGAAGATGACGAAGTGCAAGGCGCGTTTCACAGTCCGAATCCTTTCTCCATGCCGGTGTGCGCGGTGTGCGCGGTTTGCGCAGAATGTGCAGCTTTCTTGGCGTTGGCGGGCGCAGCGTCATCCACGGCGTTGGGGTCGACGCGCGGCTTGATCCCATCCTGGTATTCAGCTTCAAGGGAGCGGTTAATTTCTTCGCGAAGTTCGTCGAGGATCAGGCGCGCTGCGCCGGCGACGGAGGGATCTTCGAGGTGGCGCGGGCGCGGCAGGTCGATGGGGAATTCACTTTTCACACGGCCCGGACGGAACGTGAGCAGGACGACGCGATCGCCGAGGCGAACCGCTTCGCGCACGTTGTGGGTGACGAAGATGATGGTGCGTCCGGTTTCGCTCCAGATGCGCTCGAGTTCGTCGTGCAGCAGGTCTCGCGTCTGGGCATCGAGCGCGGCGAAGGGCTCGTCCATGAGGAGAACGTCTGGTTCGGTGGCGAGCGCGCGGGCAATGGCTACGCGCTGGCGCATGCCGCCGGAGAGTTGATGGATGTAGCTCTTTTCGAACTTCGCCAAGTGCACAAGGCGCAGATAGTGGCGTGTCTTCTCCTGGCGCTCGGCCTTGGCGACGCCCTTCATCTTCATGCCGAACTCCACATTTTCGCCGACCGTGAGCCAGGGGAAGAGTCCGTGCTCCTGGAAGATCAGGATGCGGTCGGTGCCGGGGCCTTGAATTGGATGGCCGTCGACAGCTATCTGGCCTGAGGTTTGTTGATGCAGGCCAGCGACGAGATGCAAAAGAGTTGACTTGCCGCAACCGGAGGGGCCGACGATGCAAAGAAACTCTCCGGGCTGCACCTGCAGGTTGATGTGGTCGAGCGCGAGCAGGCGCTCGCCACTTTGGGTGCGATAGCTCAGGCAAATATCCTGCAACGAGACTTTCGCGAATCCCGCAGCCGCGGGCCGGCGCACGATCGGGCTGGCGCTGTTCGCTTCGCCACGCGAGCGGACAGGGAAGCCCGGGTCAACGCGACGAGGATCGACGGGAAGAGGAAGCTGACCGGGAAACTGATGAACATTGGCGCTCATTGAATGGCCTTCTTTCCTTTTTCCGTCAAGATCTGGTTCAGCAGCGACAGGTCGTAGAGGCCGGAGAGATCGGGCATCTGGCGGCCGAGGAAGCCGTCGTCAAAGGCCTGCTGCGCCGCGGTGTTGAGTGCAGAGTGTAGTGGGTCGTAAGTAATCTGCAGGCGCGAGAAGGCTTCATCGAGAACGGCTGGGGGGAGGGCTTTGGAAGTTTCTTTCTGGATCTGCTCATTGAGCAATTTTTTTGCTTCTGTTTGATGAGAGTTGATCCAGTCGGTCAGATCGACGTTGGCGCGAATCCAGTTCTTAACGAGATCGGAATGCTCTTTGAGAAATTTCGTGTTGACCACGAGCAGGCCGATCACGAACTGGCCGTTGGGCCAGAGCGAACGCTCGTCGACGAAGAGGCGGCCGTTGCCTTCATGAATCAGGCGCGTGGCCCAGGGCTCGGGCGCCCAGGCAGCGTCGAGATCTTTCTTCAGGAATAGCGTGAGCTGATCCGGGTTGGCCATGGGGACGATTTGCACGTCGCCACCCTTGTCGTTGGTCTTGAGGCCGTTTTTCTTGAGCCAGTTGCGCAGGGCGACATCCTGTGTGTTGCCGAATTGGGGGGAAGCGACGCGCTTGCCGTGAAAATCTTCGGGTTTATTGATGCCGGCATCGTTGCGGACGACCAGCGATGCGCCTCCGCTGGCCGCGCCTGCGACCACGCGCAACGCCTCGCCGTTGGAGCGGACATAGCCGTTAATCGCCGGGTTGGGGCCGACATAGGTCATATCGATCGCGCCCGCGAAGAGAGCCTCGATCGCGGCGGGACCGGCGTTGAAGCTGGTCCATTGGATTTTGACGCCCGGACCCATGGCCTTGTCGAAGAAGCCGTTGGCCTTGCCGACCATGGCTTGCGCGTGCGTGATGTTGGGGAACGCGCCGACACGAATCGTGGTTGCGTTCTGTGCGAGCGCAGACATGCCAACAATTAGGAAAGAAATAATTCCAAGAATCTTGTTAGTCACCCTTGGTGCCTCCGACCACCATGGGGAGGATGCTGGCGGTTTTCTGGTTTTTGTTGCGCTTGCCGCCCTTACCGGCTCGCGGGCTTTGGTCGACGATGAGGTCGGCCAGAGTGGTGTGGTCGAGGATGCGTGCAGCGGCATCGCGGACATCAAGAAAGACCTGGTAGAGCGCACGATGAGCGATGTCGCGGTCGATGAGCTCGCGGAGTTGCTCGGCGTCGCCGAAGGGCGCGAGTGGCCCGTCGATCAGGCGAATGATCTCGCTCAGGCGGATGTCTTCCGGGTCGCGGCGAAGGCGGTAGCCGCCCTTGGCTCCGCGGGCGCTGTCGACCACGCGGGCGTTCTTGAGCTCGAGCAGGATCAGTTCGAGGAACTTTTCGGGCAGAACTTCTTCGTAGGCGATGTCACGTATCTTGATGGCCCCCTGCTGGTGGTGGCGGGCGAGCATCATGAGAGCCTGGATTGCGTAGAGTCCCTTTTGCGAGATCTTCATTGGCGTCGATTATTCCATAAAGTCTATTTAAGTAATAGACTTTATTTACATCGAAGACATTGCAAGCCGCATGCCATCCGGAGGCACGCAAAAATCGCTTGTTACTCGCGTTAAATCAGGCGTTTAGCGACATTGCAGAGATCTGTTTCAGGTAAAGGAATGTGCATCACATTGCAGTTGAAGGGCAGCGAAAGGGACTCCATCTGTGGAAAATCAGACCGGATTGCAAATTTGTTCATACGTGAAATGCCGTACGGGGCGGGCGGTTTGGGGTCAGCGCACGTAAAGCACCGTGAGGCTGATCACCCGGAGACGTGCAGGACGAGCAAGGTGATGTTGTCGGGGCCACCGCGATCGAGCGCCATCTGGACCAGTTGCTGGCAGGACTGCGCGGGTGGGCCGGAGCGGACGATGCGGGCGAGATCCTGCTCGCCGATGAGGCTCCACAAGCCGTCGGTGCAGAGAACGAGCGTGTCGCCTTTCTCGAGGACGACGGGGTGTTCGGGGACGTCGGGTACGACTTCGCGTCCAGAGCCGAGGGCAGCGGTGAGGATGTGGCGTTGCGGATGGGACTCGGCGTCTTCGGAGCGGACGATACCGCTCTCGACCAGCCGGCCTACGTAGGAGTGATCGCGCGTGAGCCGGGAGACGCTCCCGGCGCGAACGAGGTAAAGGCGGCTGTCCCCGACATGCGCGAAGGAAAGCTGGCGATCCACGATGGAGACTGCTGTGCAGGTCGTCCCCATGCCGTGAAACTCGGGATGCTGCTCGGCGTAGCGCTGAATGGTGTTGTGCGCGGTTTCGAGGGCGCCGAGGAGCGTGGTCTGAGGACTGCCATTGAATTCGCCGTCGTAGATATGGCGGACGGTTTCGACCGCCAGGCGGCTGGCTTCCTGACCGCCCTCGTATCCGCCCATGCCATCGGCGATGATGGCAAGCCGGCCCTTGCGGGAGAAGTCAGCGTCGGTGGGCGCTTCCCAGTAAAGGTAGGAATCTTCGTTGTTCTCGCGCTGGCGGCCCACGTCGGTGAGGCCGGCAACTTCAATCCCTGGTCTTGTCGCATTGCGTTCCACAGCCATGGTTGAGGTTGGCGAGCCGGATCTTATGGATGGCGTTCGAGAAACTGCCTGGGCCCCGGTCATTATAAGGGACGGCTGGCAGTTTGCGTCCCTGTCCTCAGTCGACTGAGGATCGAACAGCCTATCACTTTTCGGCGGGATTGGGAGACGAAGTTGATTTTTGTCCGGAAAAAAGAAAAAGCCGCTCGAACCTGCGGCTTCTCTTCACGCGATGGCGGAGGTCGGCTACTTCGCCGTGTGCTTGTCTTTCGCGATGCGTTTGCTCATGTGGTTGGCTTCGCGATTGAGTTGGTGCTGGTCCTGCTTGGTCAGGTGGCCGTTGTCTTTGGCCATGTCCTTCTTTTCGTTGTGCTGCAGGCGCTGCTCGCCATGCTCGAGGTGGGCAGTCTGACGAGGTGTCAGCTGGCCGTTCTTTACGCCATTCGCAATGCGGTTCTGCTGGTTGGTCTCGCGCTGGTTTACCTGATTCACGCGTGGATGTCCGGGATCAACCTGGCCTGCGCCGGCGCCCGAGGTGTTGGATTGTTGCGCGGCAGCGGCGCCGATCGAAATGAGACCGCTGACCGCAAGAACAGCAAGCGACTTGCCGAGTTTGTTGGTCATGAGTGATTGAACCCCTGCGGAAGAGTTTAGTTTCCGTTACACGCCATGGGTCCGTTACGAAGGGGAATGCCGACATGCGCTTTTCTCGCGGTAACCGGATGGTGGTTACCGGTGGGAATGGCGGCTGGGCGGAGGACTATTTTGTTACGTCGATTACGAGGAGATCGAGATCGGTGTCACCCACGTTCCGCAATACATACGCCTCTTTTTTTGGCATCAGCATGACCATGCCATTTTTGATGCTGACATGGTTTTGTGATGTCTTGGCTTCATTTACGATCTCGCCCTCATCCATCGCCACGATTAAGACATCGCGGCCCTGAGCCATGCGATATAAGGGCGCCCGCGGTGCAAGCGAATACCGAATCACGTGTACCCCGGGGAGGGCGCCGGGGCCGATCATAGGTTTACCTTCGTCGTCGAATCTGATTTTAGGCGCGGAAAGCCAGTCGCACGACATTAAGCCAGAGGCGCTAACTCCACAGGAACCGCTTGTCGTTGGCAGGACCTGGGCAGTCGCGAAAAAGCCGCATAGCGAAATGAACAGGACTGTGGCGAATGCGGATCTCATGGCATGTGCCTCCGTTATCCGATGCAGCGAGTTTACAGGATTGCCTGGCGGCGGGAATTCGTGTCTTTCATTGAGCGTCTCTATCAATGATGGTTCGTACTGGACGTATCACAGTAGAGTTGGCAATGGGTTTGAGTGCGGGTTACCATTCTTCGCTGCTTTCAAGGACCAATCATGAACAGGATCAGGTGCGGTTTGAAATGCGTGTGTGTCATTTTTTTAGCAGGAGTACTGACTGGAGTATGCGCGTCGCAGGCGGCGGCTTCATTGCCGAGCGAGACACCGGCCACGCTTCAGCCGGCCACTGACAGTTTCGATTACATCAAGCGCGATGTAATGATCCCGATGCGCGATGGGGTGAAACTGCATACGGTCATCGTGATTCCCCGGGAAGCGAAGAACGCGCCGATCCTGCTGACGCGCACCCCGTACAATGCGAGCGCGCAATTGAGCCACGCTTCGAGTTCGCATCTCGGGCCCATTCTCAACGGATACGACAATGCGGTGGAGGTGATTGTGGAGGGCGGCTACATCCGCGTGGTGCAGGATGTGCGCGGCAAGTACGGATCAGAGGGCGACTACGTGATGACGCGCCCGCTGCGTGGACCGCTGAATCCGACGCAGGCCGATCATTCGACCGACACCTACGACACAATCGACTGGCTGGTGAAGAACGTACCCGAGAGCAATGGCAAGGTAGGCATCCTGGGAATTTCGTATGACGGATTTCTGCCGCTGATGGCGCTGGTGAATCCGCATCCGGCGCTGAAAGTGGCGGTGCCGATGAATCCCATGGTCGACGGCTGGATGGGCGACGACTGGTTCCACAATGGCGCATTCCGCGAGCAGAACATGCCGTATATCTACGAGCAGGAAGCTACCCGCGACAACAGCGAGCACTGGTGGACCGATCACTACGACGACTACGACGTTTATATGGAGGGATCGGCGGGCGAAGTGGGTAAGAAGCATGGGCTTGAGCAGGTGGGATTCTGGCGAAAAGTGCTGGAGCATCCGAGCTATGACGCGTGGTGGCAGCAGCAGGCGATGGACAAGATTTTGGCCGCGCAGCCGATCAGAGTTCCGGTGATGCTGGTCGACAGCCTGTGGGACCAGGAAGACATTTACGGAGCACCCGCGGTGTACAAAGCGATCAAGCCGAAGGATACGGAAGGAAGAATATTTCTGGTGATGGGACCGTGGCATCACGGGCAAGAGATTGGCGACGGCAGCACATTGGGCGCGTTGAAGTTCAATAGCGATACCGGACTGTATTTTCGCGAGCACATCTTGGGTCCGTTCCTCGCGCAGTATTTGAAGGATGGTTCGCCGAAGGCTGATGTGGCGCCGGTGATGGCATTTGAAACCGGAACGAATGAATGGCGGCGGCTGCAGTCATGGCCGTCAGGATGCGCGGGTGGTTGCTCGATCTCCTCGAAGCATCTTTATTTTCGGGCGGGGATGAAGCTCGATTGGAATGCGCCCGCGAAAAACGACGGAGCATTTGACGAATATGTTTCCGATCCGGCGAAGCCCGTGCCGTATCGCGCGCGGCCGAGTCAGCCGGTTGGATATTTCGGGCGATTCACCTGGCCGCAGTGGCTGGTGGACGATCAGCGCGAAGCCTCTGGGCGCACGGATGTGCTGGCGTTTACTTCGGATGTGTTGAAGGAGCCGGTGAAAATCTCCGGGCAGCCGGTGGTGAACCTCGTGGCATCTACCAGTGGGACGGATTCGGACTGGGTGGTGAAGATCATCGACGTGTATCCGGATGAAGTTGCCCCGCAGGAAGAGATGGGCGGATACGAGTTGGCCGTATCAATGGATATTTTCCGCGGGCGTTATCGCGAGAGCCTCGAAACACCGCACGCGATTACGCCGGACAAACCGCTTCTTTATAAGTGGACGCTGCCCACGGTAAATCATGTGTTCTTGCCGGGGCACAGAATCATGGTGCAGGTGCAGTCGAGCTGGTTCCCGCTCTATGACCGGAATCCGCAGACGTTTGTGCCGAATATCTTCTGGGCCAAGCCGGAGGATTACAAAAAGGCGACGCAGCGAGTGTTTCATTCGGCAGAGAATGCGAGTTTCGTGGAGTTGCCGGTGGTGGAACGTTGAGGACTGCGTGTGATCAACGCTGAACCCGGGCTGATGTCATCCTGAACGCGGCGGCACGCCGCGTGAGGGACCGTACGCCGCTAATGTATCAGTACAGTTTGCGAGATCCTTCGAGGGCGTGAACCATAGTGTTCCTTTCCAGGGCACACTCGCTGCCAGCCAATGTAAGGTCCCTCGCGTCGGCGTTGCCGCCGCTCAGGATGACGACATTTTCGCCGTACATTTTCCTTCTAGGGCAAATCTAACTTGAGAATCCGATCGCTGATTACCGTGCTCGTGGCCGCCGCGTCGCTCTCGGTTTCGGCTGGCGCGCAGACCAAGCGACTCTGGGTGCTGCGCGCTTCTGGCGAAATGGTCGAGTACGATCCGGCAACGTTTGCCGTGAAGCAGACGGTGAAGGTCCCGGCCGAGATGGCGCAAGCTCCGCAAAGCGTGCAGGTGAATCGTGCCGGGCAGATTCTGTTTGTGGCACCCATTGCTCTGCCACTTGGAAAAGATGACGTTGAATCTCCACACAAAGCATGGTTATGGAATGGACATGCGGCTTCAACGATTGATTTGGGCGTGAAGCGGGAAGAGGGAACCGCGGGATCGAACCAGACGGTAACGGAGTCGGCGCCGAGCATATTCCTCTCAGCCGACGGTTCGCATTTGTTCTGGTTCTCCAATCACGCACGACGGTTGCAGAGAGAAGAAATGGATCTCTCGACGGCGACAACGTGGGAGGCACGGCAGACCGATCTGAGCGGCGCAAGACGCGAGAACTTGGCAACGATGAAGCTGCCGGACTGCTCGTGTCCATCGGGATCGTGCGAAGAGAGTTGCCCGTATGGCGTGGTGTGGGCGCCGGAAGAAGGTGTCGACCAGTTTTTTCTGCTGTCGCAGTTTGTGAGCGGTAAAGATCAGCCTGCATACAAGGCGAGCAGCATTTATCGGCAAGACGCTGGACAATGGAAAGAAACGCCGCTGAGCGATCCATTGCACCGCGTGCTGGATGCCGGCTCCGGAGGCGATGCAATCATCGAAGCTGTTCCCGACACCGGCTGCTGCGGATGGGTAAATCAGAGTGACGACCAGACGCTGGCGCACGTTTCGGGCAAGAAGTATACGGTTTTCGACGAACGGGTGGCGTACAAGAATCCGGACTACGATGTGAGCTTCTACACTTCGAATGCAAGGCTGTCGCCGGACGTCAGCGCGGTCGCAATGACGATCACCGCGACAACGACCGTTGATAAGGCGATCCAGTTGGCCGAGGACGGGCAGGCAAATCCTGAAGAATCGAAGCAAATCCGCAAGGCTTTGGCGGAGTTGCCGGCGGTTGAAGTGAAAAGTTTGGGTGATCCTCCGAAGCGCGTTGCATTTGTGCCGCATGCGGTGCTGGTGGGTTGGATCAGCGAGAAAGAGTTGCTGATTATCGAGGATCACGTGCTCGTCGGATACAACGTGGCGACTGGGGCGCGGAAGAAATCAACGGTGCGCGTGGAGGATGCGGCGAGAGTGTTCTTGAGGTAGGACTCCAGTTGTCCTGCAGTCACCGAAACTCAGTTCAGTCCCGCCACCTTGAGCTGCGTGAGTTTTCGGGTTGGCACGTCGAGGAGATAGAGAGAGCTTCTTTTGGGTGTTCCTTGCCAATCGCAGCGCCACTTTAAGAACACGGCTGTTTTTCCGTCGGCTGAGACCCGGAGATCCGTAGCAAAGCCATTTCCCCTGGTCAGCCTCTCCAGCGTGCCGGTTTCGAGGTTCACCCGATAGACGTCATAGTCGAATCCACTCCATGGGCGTTTTCCGTTACTCGCGGCCATGAAGAGAATACTCTTGCCGTCGGGCATGTAGTTGGGAAAGTCGAGGATGGGATTCTTGCTGTCAGCTCCGTTCGGAATGCTTGGCCGTAGCGTGAGCACTGGCTTCCCCGAGTGATCGAGCGCATAAATGGCGATTTGCTGAGGAGTTTCGAGGCCTTCAGTTACGACCACCAGGCGTTTGCCGTCCGGCGAAACAGAAAGAGGCGAGGCCGAATAGAAGTTCTCATCGGTAAGCTGACGGACGTTCGTGCCGTCGAGATCGCTGGCATAAAACCGCCAGGCATGAAAATGCGGCTGTGCGATCGGCGAGTAGCTGCCGTAGAAGCCCGACCTGCCGAAAACAATGGTCCTGCCGTCAGACGATAAAACCGGCGAGAAGTCGTTTGTGTTCGAGGGCGACCAGTGCCGGATTCCTGAACCATCGGTGTTCGCCAGAACAGTCTCCGAGTTGGACGAACCCTCAGGCCAGTAGGTAAAGACGATTCGCCTCCCGTCGGGTGAGAACGACGGGCTGGACTCTACTCCGGACGTTTGGTTTGTCAGGCGGGTTGCATTCCCCGAAGTTACATCAATCTCATAAATAAATGAATGTCTGCCGCTGTGAAATGCAACTGCCACGACCTTGCCATCAGGAGAGATGCCGACCGACCGCACAACTCCGGATGAGTTTTCGGCGAAGCCAACGAGGGAATAGAGGAATGAGAGAAGAAGAAGCGCAAGCGCTCGCACGGGGCAACTCTCGGCTTTCATGAGCCCAGCATAGAGGAAATCGGGGTCATTCAAGGGAAGCGGTATGACACTCTACGAAGCGTAACAATCGCACTGGGAATTGTCGGGACGGGACTTCCCATGTCTCGCGAATGCGGCAAGACCGTTTGGCAGGCTCAGGGCAGGCTATGGGGTGACGACGAGTAGCGAGATGAAGCAGGTTCCTCGGTCGCCCTCGCTTTCGCTCGCGCTTGGTCGGAATGACAAGAACTAAATCTCAAGATCTTCGCTGCCCTGCACGGTAGATCATCCAGCCCACGAAATTAGCTCCCAGCACGACTCCGGCAATCTTCAAGGAATAGCGCCATGCACTGTTGACGTCGATTACGGGGAAAATCGAGAGGACCACGAACAGTAGAGTTACCAGCAAGCCTGAGGCTGCCGCGATGCGTACCCACACGACGGGCCGAAGGCCGCGGTTTCTTTTCGAAAAAATTGGGATAGCGAACAAGGCGATGTAGGCGATGCCGTAGAAAGTGAAGCTCCAGGTGAGCAGCAGTTCGTAGGATTCATCGTGGCCCACTCCCACCAGCGCGGCCAGCGCCACGACCAGCGTGGCCGCTCCCAGAAACAGGACCGAATTTATGGGAGTTTTGTATCGCGGGTGCAGGCGCGAGAACCACTCGGGCAGGAGATGATCCCAGCCGGCGACCATGGGGAGACGTGTGCTGACCGTGAAGAAGGCGCAGAAGGTCGCGAGGTAATAGACGAAAAGAAACAACACTGCGGGCGGCATGACGATGCGGCCAAGGCCAAAGGCCTGGACGCCACGACTGAGCGCCTGTGCGACAGGAGCGACAACGTCTTCACCCGAGGGCGGGACGAAGGCGAGAATGGCGCTGGTGGCGAGAATGTAGATCAGCGCGATGATGGGTCCGGTGAGCAGGACGGAGCGAGGAAGATGCCGTTGCGGGTCGCGGCATTCCCCGGCGAAGACGGCGACATATTCGAAGCCGGTGAGCGCTCCGAAGGCCATTTTGCTGAAGACGCTGAGCGAGAACAACGTGAGGGGTGGTGCAAGCAGTCGCAGGGGATGGTACTCCGTGAGTGTGCCGCGCCAGTGATTCAGAAACGGTGTCGCAATGAGCGCGGCGATGGTGACGAGGAAGACGATCGCGCCGAGATTGTTGATCCACTTCCCGATGCCAAGCCCGAGGCCCGCGATACACATCGTGATGGCGATGACCATGAAGGACGACAAGATGATCAGCCATTTGCTCGAGGCGATCCAGGCGGCGCCGGGGATTACGTACGATGCGAACGAAACGGTGACGAGGCCGCCGAGGCCGACGTAGAGGATCACGTAGAGCCAGAGATTCCAGGCGACGAGAAATCCGATCTGGTCGTTGAAGGCGATGCGCGCCCATTCATAAAGCCCCCCTTCGACCGGGAGCAGGCGGCTCATGTGGATGACGACCAGCGCCAGCGGCAGGAAAAATGAAAGGATCGCGACGATCCAGAAGACTACATGAGAGGCTCCAGCTTTGACGGCCGTGCCCATGTAGTCGGCGACGATGATGATGAGAATCTGGGCGAGGACCAGGTCGAAGAGGCCGAGTTCTTTGCGGAGAGCCGAGCTGTGCGATTGGACTTCGGATGCGGGGAGAGCGGCATTTTCAGAAGCAGACACGAGATAGATTTTGTTTTGCGTTCGAGTCGTATTCCCATGTCTCGCCAATGCGGCGAGACATGGGCACCCACATTTATTTTTTCTCGGTCGCAGTCATGGCCGGCCTCAACAGCAAGTCCTGATAGTCAAAGCTGAAGTCGGCTAGCGGAGAAACTGCGGCCATCCTGGCGCTGTCGATGGTTCCGTCAGGGTTCAGCGTAAACGTGATGAAGGCATCTTCGATGGTGCGGGTGCGCCAGTGGGCTTTGAAGGTGTCGTATTGCCAGTGCTGAAGGTCGCCGATCATCGACGGCGTGTGATCGAAGGAGATGACCAGGCCGCCATTTTCCATTTTGATGGTGATGGGCCAGTACCACGCGTCGCTGTAAATGCCGGTATACTTTTCTAACGGGAGCGAAGGGCTGGAGTTGGCGGCGCGAGAAGTTTCAGCATGCTTCATGGCCTCGGCTGCATCTTTCTCCTCTTTGTCTTTGAGCGTTTTGAAGGCGGCAATCCAGTCGGTGGGCGGTAGCTGGAAGTAGTAATCGAGCACGTGGTAGAGAATGGAATCGAAGGCGCCGCCTTCCTCGGCGTTGGTAAGAATCACTACTCCAAGATTTTCTTCGGGCACGAGCATGACCCGCGAGACGAAGCCGGAGAGCCCTCCGGTATGGCCGACCAGCTTGCGTCCGTGATAGTCGCGCAGGCCCCATCCAAGAGCGTAGTCGGCGAAGTTGCTTTTGAGTCCGGCGAGCGGTGGCGGCGGATCGCCCGTCGGCAGAATGGTCTGCGGCGACCACATTTCCCGTGAGCGCTGTTCGCTGAACAAACGTCCGTCGTGATCTACGAATTTTCCGCGATTCAGTTGCAGTTGCACCCACTTGGCCATGTCGGCGGCACCGGAGTTAATCGCTCCGGCGGGACCGGCGTTATCGAGTTCTTCCCATGGGACGACCTGCAGTTTGCCGTCGACGCGCGAGTGAGGAAAAGCACGATTGTCGCCCGGCTGGATGTTTGCATTGATGACGTTGGAGTGCGTCATTCCGAGCGGAGCGAAGATGTGCTGGCGGATGTAGTCGTCCCAAGAGGTGCCGGTGACAGCGGGAATGATCTGTCCGGCGGTCATGTAGAGCAGATTGTCATAGGCGTACTTGCTGCGGAAACTGGAAGCCGGTTTCATGAAGCGCAGCTTGTAAATGATTTCGTCGCGTGTGTAGGTGGAGTGCGGCCAGAACAGCAGATCGCCTTCACCGAGTCCCATGCCGCTGCGGTGCGTGAGCAAATCGCGGATGGTCATCTCGTGCGAGACGTAGGGATCGTACATGACGAAGCCGGGTAGGCGCTGGTATACGGGATCGTCCCAAGAGAGTTTGCCTTGGTCGATAAGCGTAGCGAGTGCCGCCGTGGTGAAGGCCTTGGTGTTTGATCCGATGCCGAACATGGTGAACTCGTCGACGGGCGTGGGATCCCCGAGCTTGCGGACACCGTAGCCTTTAGCGGTAACAATTTTTCCATCTTTCACGATCGCAACGGCCATGCCCGGGACTTCGAATGTTTTCATCGAGGACGCGACATAGGCGTCGAGGTCGGCAGGGGAAGAAGCAGGCGGACTGCTTTGTGCGCATATCGGAATTGCCGTAACAAGAATTACTAACGCTGCAAAGATTCGTTTCGCGTCGAGTGGCAGCATGTACGCTCCGCAACAGGTTTGGATCAGCAGCTTTGGATCAGCAAGTTTCGATCGGGAGAAGAACGACGCGGAGATTAGAACACAGAAGGGAGAAAATTGTGCGAGCGGGGGAGGGGGGAGTTGACGGGGGACGTCAACTCCCAGCCTGCGGGGGAGGATTCAGTTCATGCGATTCGACACCACCGCACTGATGTATTCGAGCAAGTGGTCGGTGTTGAGCTCGCATTCCAGCAAGTCCTCCATGGCGGCTGGGCTGAAGCCGGTTCTGGCTGCGGCCTGCTCCACAAGCTGCGCCATCGAGTAAGGTAACTGGTTTTGGTCAAGACTCATGATGCTCCTTCAGATGATTCGCTAAGAGCTGGAAAAAGAAAACGGGGCAGGGGCACGACGCCGGGAAGTCCCCCCCGGGAACCCGGTATCGCCGCCGGACTGCCCCCCTCCCTGCTTCGCGAGGCGAAGCAAGCTTGAGTGCAGCGCAGCGAACGGAGTCTAGCGCCGGATGGAACGGAGCAGAATCGGACGGAAGTTTGGATCCGAGCTTACCGCGGTCGCTCCCCAATCGTGAAACGGCCGGGCCGCTTGATCAGAATCAGGAAACTGAAAGAGAGTGGCGACTGTGAATGTTCCTGGAGCGGCGGTGGCCTGCGCGTGAACGACGACAGGCGCGGTACCCCGATGGAATGCCGTGTCCGGCAGGTCTACGTCAGGAAGCACCACGATGAGAAGCATGAGAAACACGACGACGCCAAGGATGGCCAGCGTCGACGAGTTGACATTCCACCGCGACATCTTGGCATAAGTTTTGCCAGAGTTCGGCGCGGAAGTCAATCCCCCTGATGAGGCATCCCGCCTAAAATGTTGAACTGACGGTAAGTTTTCTAATGTTTTGTAAAGCGATTCAGTAGAGGACAGAAGGCCCATGCAAGAACGTGCACATCGATTGACACGGGCTCGCATCAAGGGGCGAGGAAAAGCCGATTTTCAATTTTGGCGAGCGAATGAAGCGGCAACTGTTCGCCACCCAGCCGTAGCTGTACAAAGGCGCATGGTTCGTATACAAACTCTGAAAGCAGCGAGTGGCGTGGCTTGGCGGGGGCGTTTCTTTGTATCTCAGACCCAGAACATTGGATGAAGCCGTGGCTTGGATGGCGTCTCCGGGCGGGCAGGTACTGGCGGGAGGAACGGACTTCTTTCCGTCGCTGGGCGAGCGCCTGCCCACCGGAACCATCATCGACATCACATTGCTGCGCGAGATGCGCGGCATTACCTTCCAAAAAGATTATGTGCGCATCGGAGGGCTTACTACCTGGAGCGATGTGATTCGCACGCCTCTGCCGCGAGGTTTTGACGCGTTCAAGTCAGCGGCGCGCGAAGTCGGCTCCGTGCAGATTCAAAACCGCGGCACGGTCGCCGGGAATTTGTGCAATGCTTCGCCGGCGGCGGATGGAGTGCCTCCTCTGCTTGCGCTGGATGCCGAAGTGGAGTTGCGGTCGGCGTCTGGGGAACGGCGCGTGCCCGTGTCGGAGTTCATCGCCGGCAACCGGAAGACGGTGCGGCGACGTGACGAAATTTTGACTGCCGTGCTGGTGCCGCGCGCGATGGAAGATGCGGCTTCGGCTTTTGTGAAGCTGGGTGCGCGGCGCTACCTGGTGATTTCCATTTCGATGGTGGTGGCGATGGTGCGCCAGGATGCTCGCGGCAGAGTCGCCGAAGCGCGTGTGGCCGTCGGCTCGTGCTCGGCTGTCGCGCGACGAATGGCAGCGTTGGAGCATGCTTTGCTGGGAGCTGCATCTGAGGAGATTGGAGCGGCAGTGCGTGCGGAACATCTCGGGCCCCTTTTGCCGATCGACGACATCCGCGCTACTGCGGAATATCGTCGAGACGCGTCGTTGACGTTGGTGCGTCGCGCGCTCCAAGCCTGCGTGGGGGCGAACTGACGTGGCAACGGTGCAGAAGAATCCGGCATCGTCGGGTGAGCGGATTTGCTTTTTCGTGAACGCGAGTCCGGTCGAGATTGCAGCTCTCGGAGCGCGGCGCCTGTCGCGAGTTCTGCGCGAGGACCTTGGTCTTACGGGAACGAAAGTGGGTTGCGACGCCGGAGACTGCGGCGCCTGCACGGTATTACTCGATGGCGAACCGGTCTGCTCATGCCTGGTGGCGGCCGCGCAAGTCGCAGGATGTGAGGTGACGACGGTTGAAGGATTGGCCGCACGCTCTCCCCTGCATGACCGGCTGCAACAATCGTTCCTATGCCACGGAGCCGCGCAATGCGGGGCCTGTACGCCGGGAATGCTGGTAGCGGCGACAGCGCTGCTGGAGAAGAATTCATCCCCGCAGGAAAACGAAGTGCTGGATGCAATCGGCGGCGTGCTCTGCCGTTGCACGGGATATCGAAAGATTGTGCACGCAATTCTGGATGCGAGCGCAGAACGCCCGGCGCCGAGCCTGCCGGACGCGAATGCTGCCGTTGGGGCACGGCTGGTTCGGCTTGACGGCAAGCGAAAGGTGGATGGCGCGGAAATCTTTGGCGCCGACGAGACCCCCGAGAACGCTCTCGGTGTGCGCGCAGTCCGTTCGCCGTATCATCGTGCGCGCTTTCGCTTCGGCGATTTGGCGCAGTTTGTCGTTGATCACCCCAGAGTCGAGGTGATCCTGACTGCGAACGATGTGCCGGGAATCGACTGCTATGGAGTGATCCCAAGATTTGCCGACCAGCCAGTTTTCGCGCATCACGAGACGCGGTATCGAGGCGAAGCGGTGGCAGCCATTGTTGGCGATGCGGTCACGCTCGAAATGCTGGATCTGACCGAGTTCCCGGTTACGTGGGAGGAACTGCCATCGCTCAAAACGATTGAGGAAGCTCTCGCGCCTGGAGCTCCTCTGATTCACGAAAACCGCGAGGAGAATGTGCTGGTGCGCGGCCGCGTCGTCCGGGGCGATGTGGAATCAGCACTCGCGCAGGCGGATTACGTTGTCGAGGGCCAGTATGAGACGGGCTTCGTCGAGCATGCTTACATTGAGCCCGAGGCAGGTTTCGCGCGGCGCGTGGGCGACGGAATCGAAATTCAGGCGTGCACGCAGTCGCCCTACATGGACCGCGCCGACATCGCGACGATTCTGGGGATCGATCCGGAAAAGGTGAGAATCATTCCGACGGCTGTGGGAGGCGGGTTCGGCTCGAAACTCGATCTTTCCGTGCAGCCGTTCGTGGCGCTGGCGGCATGGAAGCTGAACCGTCCGGTGCGGATGGTTTACTCGCGGACGGAATCGATCATATCGACCACGAAGCGGCATCCTGCACGAATGAAGCTGCGTGCTGGAGCGTCGAGAGACGGCAAGATCGTCGCGCTCGATTTTTCCGCCGACTTCAACACCGGCGCCTATTCTTCCTGGGGACCGACCGTCGCCGGGCGCGTGCCGGTGCACGCTTCGGGGCCATATGTCGTACCGCACTATCGCGCAGTGACGCGGGCTGTGCACACCAATATTGTTCCGGCAGGAGCGTTTCGCGGATTCGGCGTTCCGCAGGCGGCCATTGCGCAGGAGCAGCTTTATGACGAGCTTGCTAGTCGGGTTGGAATAGATCCGTTGGAGTTTCGCATTTTGAATTCTCTAGAAAATCACTCACCGACCGTGACGGGGCAAGTTCTGGGTGAAGGCGTCGGCATCCGCGCCTGCTTCGAGGCACTGCGGCCAAAATGGCAAGAGGCGCAGGCTGCAGCGGCAAAGTACAACTCTAAGGAGAAGGGGCCGTTTCGAAGAGGAATTGGCATCGCAGGCATGTGGTACGGCTGCGGCAACACCTCGCTGCCGAATCCATCTACGGTGCGGATCGGGCTGAAGCGTGACGGGCGCATTGCGCTGCATCAGGGAGCGGTCGACATCGGGCAAGGCTCGAATACGATTGTGACGCAGATTTGCGCCGACGCCGTGGGCGCTCCGGTTACGCAGTTTGATCTCGTGTCCGGCGACACGGCGATCACTCCGGATTGCGGCAAGACCTCGGCCTCGCGGCAAACCTTCGTGACTGGCAAAGCCGCATACATGGCCGGGAGCAAATTGCGGCGCGAAATCCTGAAGCTCGCTGATGCCTGCGACTGCGCCCAGGTCGAGTTTGTCTCGGACGGAATTACCGTGATGGAAGGCGACAAGAAAAAGAGGATCGATCTGGCGGCAGCCTCCGTCGATGCGTTTGGATACGTGATCACTTGTGAAGAGACCTTCGATCCGCCAATCACGAAGCTCGACGAGAACGGGCAGGGAAGCCCCTATGCGGTGTTTGGCTTCGGAGCGCACATGGCGGAAGTAGAAGTTGACCTCGAACTCGGCACCGTCCGCGTGCTGAAGGTCACGGCCGCTCATGACGTGGGCCGGGCGATTAATCCCACGCTGATCGAGGGACAGATCGAAGGTGGCGTGGCGCAGGGCCTAGGCATGGCGCTGATGGAAGAATTCTTCCCCGGCAAAGGCGAGAATCTTCATGACTACCTGATACCGTCTGCCGGTGACATTCCCGAAATCGAGTCGATCCTCATCGAAGATCCCGCGTCCATCGGCCCGTTCGGCGCAAAGGGAATTGGCGAGCAGGCGGTGATTCCGACCGCACCCGCGATTCTGAACGCGATTCACGATGCGACGGGAGTGCGTGTGCATCGAGTTCCCGCGACGCCGGATCGTTTGCGGGCAGCGATTCTTGCGGCACAAAAAACGGCCAACGGAGACGCGCGTGGCTGATGACGCGATCCGCTGCGATGCCTGCCCGGTGTTGTGTTACATCAAGCCGGGCCGGACTGGCTCGTGCGATCGCTACGGAAATCACGAAGGAAAGCTGGTGCGGCTTGATCCTCACGTCGTGCTCGATCGCGCGCTGGAGCGGGGTAGCTCAGTCGTTCCGTTTCTCGAGCGCAGCCGCGATTGGGACGGAACGTTGATTCATCCAAACACCGCAGATCAGTCCGAGACGTTCGTTACTGCGATCGGCGCGGGCACGACGTATCCCGACTACAAGCCGGCGCCCTTCATCATTTCGTCGCAGATCGCAGGTGTCGACATGGTCACGGTAGTGACCGAGGGAATTTTCAGCTACTGCGGCGTGAAGGTAAAAATCGATACCGACCGCCATCTCGGCGCAGAGTGCAGCACGGTGCGGGCGGAGGGCGAGGCGATTGGCCATGTGACCACGAGCGAGTACGGATCGCAGATGCTCTCGCTGGGCGGCGTGCGGCACTTGACTGGCGGCAGCCGACAGGAAGGCACTGCAACCTGCGATGCCCTTTTGAATTTGTGCAATGGCAAAGCGGTCGAACTGCAGATTGATAACGGCGCCAAGATTGTGGTTCAGGGGGGCAAAGCTCCAATCGTCGATGACGTTCAGGAAGAGCGCATGCGCGTGGGATGCGGCTCGGCGACGATCGGTATGTTCGCCAAACAATGGTTCGGAAAAGTGGATGAAGTCGTGGTCGTCGACGACCACATTACGGGCGTGCTGTCAGAGCATCAGGCGGGCAAACTGCTGGGCGTGCCGGAGACCGGTATCAAGCTGAAAGGCCGCCGCTCGACTCCCGGACGGTACTTTCAGGTGGCAGAGCCAGGGACGTCTTGGGGTGGAACCAATATTGATGATCCTCTATCGATCGTCGGCAAGTTTAATGCGAAAAAGGCGTGGGCTGGTTTGCGCCTGCTGATGGTCAGCACCACGGGCGAGCAGTACGCTTATTTCGAGCTGGACGAAGATCTCAAGCCGCAAGAAGAAGATTTGCCTCGTGTGTTGCGCGAATCTGTGATGCGCATTAAGGAAAACTGTGAGCCGGCGCTGTGTACGGTGATGTTCATGGGTGGCGCGGGAGGGTCGTTGCGGGCGGGAGTGACGGAGAATCCCGTGAAGCTCACCCATTCGGTGCGGGATTCGCTGGCTCGCGTGACTTGCGGTGGCGCTCCGGTCTACGTGTGGCCCGGCGGCGGCATTACCTTCATGGTCGATGTATCGCGCATGCCGCAAAACGCTTTTGGATATGTGCCGACTCCTGCGCTGGTGGCTCCGATCGAGTTCACGCTGAAGTTGACCGATTACGCGGCGCTGGGCGGCTATATGGAGAGTGTGCGGCCGCTGACTTCGATTGTGGGAGAGAAAGACGGCCGAAAACGGCTCGCTGCGAACGCGGAGAATCCCTGGCCGCTGGAGCCACAGCGGTCGCAGAAAAAGTCGCGACGCGAGAAATCGCGGAAGAAGAAATGAAACAGCGAGCGCAAATCGCGTTGTTGCCGGATGGTCGCCGCCTGCATCTGCAGGACGGGCCGATCGATTTGATTATCGAAGCCTTTGGCGCGAGGCGGGAAGTTGAGCAGACATATAACGCAGCATGCTCGCGTTTTGTGTCCGTGCTCGACGAGTTGTGCAGCGAGTTGAACTATTTGCGTGCCGAATGCCGTCCAGAAAACCGTTGGCCACGAGGTAAAGTCGCGAGAAGAATGACGGCGGCCGTCATGCCCTACGCCTCGCAGTATTTCATCACCCCGATGGCGGCAGTGGCGGGGGCTGTGGCAGAGGAAATTCTCGGAGCGATGACGGAGGCGGGGAAAATTGTTCGCGCCTACGTGAACAACGGCGGCGACATCGCGGTGCATCTTGGCGAGCGCGAGCAGTTTGTGGTCGGAATGGTGGAGCGGCCGGATCGCCCGTCGTTGTTCGGCACCGCAACTTTGTCTGCGTCTCACCCCGTGCGGGGAATTGCGACCAGCGGCCGGCGCGGGCGTAGCTTCTCATTGGGAATCGCGGATGCGGTTACAGTTCTAGCTGATCGCGCCGCGGCCGCGGATGCGGCGGCCACCATCATCGCCAACGCCGTCGATTTGCCGCGGCATCCGGCGATTGTACGAGTGCCTGCGTCTGAACTTGCGCCAGACAGCGATCTAGGTGACAGGTTGGTGACGCAGGCGGTAGGAGCCCTGACGACGCGCGAAGTGAATGAGGCGTTGGCCGCTGGCGTTAAAACCGCCGCACTCATGCAGCGGATGGGTTTGATCCGCACGGCAGCCTTGAGCTTGAATGGCGAGACGCGCGTGCTGCATGACGGTCTGGAATTGAGTACGCTGGTGACTCGCGTCGAAGAAAGGGGCCTGGTGCATGCCTGAAGTGATCGTGCGAAACGTGATCGTCCGAAAGAAGATCACGTGTGTGGAGGAGATTTTTCACGAAGGAGGTCCGCGCGCGGAGAGGCCGCAGAGGCGAGCGGCGGCGCTGGCTGTGATTCGCAATCCGTTTGCAGGATCGTATGTCGAGAAGATCGAAAGCTTCATGGACGACCTGAAGCCACTGGGTCTTGCGATGGCGAGAGAGCTCGTCGCCGCGCTGGGTGGCGACGCGAAGATCGTTGAAGGTTATGGCAAGGGCGCAATCGTGGGCTCGGCGGGAGAGATCGAGCACGGCGCATTATGGCATGTGCCGGGCGGATACGCGATGCGTGAAAGTTTGGGCGGAGCCAAGGCGATTGTGGCGTCAACGAAAAAAGTCGGGGGTCCGGGGACGCGCCTCGATGTGCCCATCACGCACATCAACGCCTCCTACGTGCGCAGTCATTTCGATGCGATGGAAGTCGGTGTAAACGACGCTCCCCGTGCGGACGAGATCGTGCTGGCTCTCGTAATGACCACGGGCCCGCGCGTTCATGCTCGCGTGGGCGGATTGAAGGCATCGGAGATCAAGGGCGAAGACGGGTTGCGATAAGCTCCGGATAAAAATCTCTCACCACAGAGGGCACAGAGGAACACAGAGGAAACCGATAGAACAATGAAAGCCAGGATTCGCAAGATTGCTACGTTCGTCGAAGAGACGCACCGGGAGATGGATAGGGAAGTTTCTCCTCCCACACGGCGGGCGGCGGCTGTGGCCGTGATCGAGAATCCGTGCGCTGGGAAATATGTCAACGATCTCTCAGAATTAATGGCGATCGGCGAAGAACTCGGCGAGATGCTCACGCAGCGCGCAGTTTCGGCTCTCGGGATTGCGGGGCCTTCAGCGGAAAGTTACGGCAAAGCTGCCGCCGTAGGTGAGAATGGAGAACTCGAACATGCGGCAGCAATTCTGCATCCGAAACTCGGTACGCCTGTGCGGCGAGTGCTGGGCAAGGGCGCGGCACTGATTCCATCTTCAAAAAAACGCGGCGGCATGGGAGTTGTGCTCGACATTCCGCTAGGCCACAAAGACGCCGCGTTCGTCCGCAGTCATTTCGACGGGATGGAAGTGCGCCTAAACGATGCGCCGCGAGCGAACGAAATCATGGTAGCTATCGCGGTCACTGATAGCGGGCGTCCTCTGCCGCGAGTCGGCGGCCTAACGAAAGATCAGATCAAGGGCGAGGACGGTTTGCGGTAACAGCTGCGGAGGCGGAACGGCCCGCGATAACCAACGAAACTCCGGTGCTACGGCTTCGCTGCAGGCGCGTTCATCAAGAAAGCAAATCCGTCGACTTTGTACATAACCTTTCCCGGCGAGTCCGGCGTGGCCGGAACTTTTCCCGACCGCACTTTCTCGAACGCGTCGACTAGGCGTGGCAGAACCGACGGCGGCGCAACCGGAATATTGTGTGCCCCGAGTACGAGCTTAACCTCCGGGGCGAGTGCCGCCAACCGCCGGATCGATTTATCGTAGGCATCGAGATCGGTTTCCGGCCGATAGAGCCAGATAGGCGCTGGATAGTACGTGTCTCCCGTGAAAAGCAAACCGTTCGCGCGGTCGAACAGTGAAATTGCATCCGGCGTGTGCCCGGGCGTTGCGATCACTCTGATGGTTCGAGCGCCGAGAGAGATCTCGTCGCCATCCTTGATGTAGGTAGCGATCGTCCACGGCTTGGTCGCAAAGGTTTTGGCGTTGAATCCCTTCGGCAGCGATCCGCAGATCTGGTCGGGCGTAATTTCTTCTTGCGCGTCTTCGCGCGAGCCTTTTGCGCTCTGACGCGTAAATGCTGTGTCCGTTCCGTAGACGGTGTCGAATTGCCAGTTACCACCGACGTGATCGTCATGTGTGTGGGAGTTGAGCACGATAACCGGAAGGTTGGTGAGTTCCTCGATCACCGATTCAATGTCGCTGATCCCCATGCCCGTGTCGAATTCAAGCGCGCGTTTATCGCCGACAATGAGGTAGCCAATGGTTTCTTCCGCCTGGTGCGGCTCGTAGATGGCAAAAACTCCCGGTGCCACCTTGTAGACTTCGAACCATGGGTCGGATACCGGTACACGTTCGAGCGACTTATATTCGGGACGCGGCAGAGCGCGGCACCAGTCCGGCGGAATCGGATTCTGTGCGAAGGCGACCGCAGAGAGAAGCACTCCTACAGCGAAGACCGATCTATGCATGCATCACCTCGGGCACTCGCGCTGCCGGCGGCGTATTGCGGCTGCGCTGAATGCTGACCGCACCATCGGTGATCACCATGCCAATGCCCGCCAAGTCTCCCTTCTGAATACTGTCGAGCAAGTTCCTTCCTGAGGACTGTTGTGCCGTATCCAAGAAAACAAAGCTGGCTTCGCGGCTGGGCGCGATCAGACCGCAGTTGAGGCTGCGCATTCTCGCGGTGTTGCCGGTGGCGAGGCAGACAGCCTGTTCCGCCGGAATCTCGCCCAGCGACGAAAGCATAGAAATCATCCGCAGAATCCCAAGCGGCTGCACGCCTGATCCCGCCGGAGAATCCGTACCGAGGATCACTCGTCCAAGTTGCTTGAGATCTTTCGCTGTGCGCAGCGCCAGCAGTGCGGCACGTTCGTTGCCGTTGTGAACAATTTCCAGCGCGCGCGGCGAGCGTTCACACAGCGCAACGATTTGATCGTCGGGCAATGCGGTGTGCCCGCCGTTGATGTGGCCGATGACATCGGCGTCGGTTTCGAGCACCATATCTTTATCGACCAGGCTGGAGCCGGGAATCGAAGGACCTCCCGTGTGAATCGTGCTCTGGATGCCGTATTTGCGCGCCCACTCCACCATGCGCCGGCCCGTGGTCCCATCCTTCACGCTGCCGAGTCCGACTTCGCCGAGAAGTTTCACTCCTGCGGCGGCGAGGTCCTTGAAGTCATCTTCGACCATGCCATGTTCCAGAACCGGCGCGCCCGCGTGAATCTTGACGCCACCGGGACGAAAGCCATGAAAAGCGCGCTGCGCAAAAATCGCCATCGCCTTGAGCCCGACAATATCTTTTGGGCGGCCCGGCGTGTGAACTTCTCCCGCCGAGATCATGGTCGTCACACCGCCGTGCAGGCAGCTGTCGATCCAGCCCATTTGATTCTGGCGCGGCGTCCAGTCACCGCACACCGGATGCACGTGGCTGTCGATCAGCCCGGGAGCGAGCGCCGTGCCTTTCGCGTCAATCGTCGTTGTGGCGCCCGCAGTGTCGAGATCTTTTTCTTTCCCGACACTCTGAATCACGTCGTCGATCGCGATGACCGTATCGGCATCGAGGATGGGCTGGTGTAAATCTCCGCTCAGCAGCAAGCCAATATTGCGGATAACCAGCTTACTAGGCTTTGAAGTCTTGGCGACAGGGTCCTGACTCATGAAGTCGTTTCTCGCGATTTCCGAACCTCGCAAATCATACGCGACGTTTCCTGGGCCGGGAAGCGACGTTGTACGCGATCTGCAGCAGATCGGGAAGGGCGTCTTCGCGCACGCGCGCGAGACTCACCAAAATCCACGGGTAATCACGATAGTGGTCGGTGATGAAATAAGTCTTCGGATCGGCCTCCATCATTTCCTCACGCCGGTCGAAGGGCATGGCGAGCACGATCTTGTCGCCATCGTCGTGCAGACGGACCATCAACTTGTCTTTCACCTTCAGTGCGGCAGTGCCATACGAAGTGCTTTCTTCCACGTTCGGCAGGGTCAACGCCAACCGACGCACTGTATCGTAAGTGACAGGTTTGGATTTCATTTTCTTAGGCGCTTAGATTAACCCATCGCCGTTTCGCGAGAAATTTCTCGTCGACTCCGAAAGTCCGCAGTTTGTCAGACCAGCGCACTCGATGCTACGCTCGGCCTTTCGGAAGGAGAGTCATGGTCTCACGCGATTTCATTTTCTGGGAGGTCGATGTCCAGAACGACTTTATGCTGCCCGGAGGCAAACTCTATGTGAAAGGTGCGGAAAAATTGCTTCCCAACATCCGCCGCCTGACCGACGCCGCACGCCAGGAGAAAGTGTTCCTGGTTTCGCATGGATGCTTTCATCCCAAGGGCGATCCCGAGTTCGCCACTTTTGGAGAGCATTGCTTGAAGGGAAGCGCTGGAGCGGAGTTCGTGCCCGAGGCATTGACCGACAAAGTCGCGCGCGTGCCCAATGAGGCATCGGCGCAGCTTCCCGACGATCTCTCACGCTACCAGCAGATTTTATTGGAAAAGCAGACGCTCAACATTTTCGAGAGCCGGCACGCGGACGAATTGGTGCGCCGGCTGGGCAGCCATGCGGAGTTTGTCGTCTTTGGAGTCGTGACGGAGTTTTGCGTGGGCTTCGCCGCCAAGGGACTGCTCGAGCGCGGTCGCCGTGTAGCGCTGGTTCGCGATGCGATTGAGACTTTAAGTCCGGCAGATGGGAAACGAGCAGTTGCTGAGATGGAAGCCCTTGGAGCGAGGATTACGACGACGGACGAGGTTCTGCAGAATTTATAGAAACGGCAGGTCTCGAAAGCTCCAAACTGCAGCTCGCAGAAATCCTTCGAAACCTGCCTTCGACTCTAGTGGTGATCGCGATCGTGATCCCGGTCATGGTCGCCGTGGTTGTGGCGCCAGGTCCAATATTCCTTCTGCTCATCTTTCTTGAGATGCCTGAAGTCGCGATGCGGATCGCGATGAGTCTCGGTCACCCACTGGTTGTAATACACCACCTCGCTGTCATTCCACGTGTGGTAGTCGGTGTAATAAGGATCATAGACCCGATACGCATGATGGTCGGCACACCCAACTCCAGCCACAGACGAGGCTAACGCCGCTGCCAAAAGCACGGAACTTAGGGAACCACGGCTCATAGTTTTCTCTCTCCTTGCATTCAGAAACACAGCGCAGTCCGGTTAGTTGCTGTGGAAACCGCTTGCGTTGCCGGATCCTGACTCGTGTACCGATAGAACCGCTGCCGATTACTTGCGAACGTTATTTCATTTCCTTTCGATTGCTTTTCAACCGGGTGGTCATTGTAATAGACTACAGTGTCTTTTGAGAACCGGGAGGAACTGCGAAGTGGGGAATCCGCTGCATGCGCTGCTTGAGTTGCCGGAACAGGAAAAGGTGGAGCGCGGCCTGGAGCACACGCCCCGCGAAATCTGGCAACAACCGGCAACCTGGAGCAAGACCTATGATGGTTGCTTGGAACGCGCCGGCGAAGTTGCGGATTTTCTGCGGCAGTCAGGAATCGGACGCGGCAGCACGTCTTCGCCGACCGTCTATCTGGTCGGAGCCGGAACATCCGACTACACCGGCCGCGCGCTTGCGCCGCTTCTCCGGCAGCGCTGGGGATGCGATGTCTGGCCCATTCCCAGCACGACACTGCTGACGGAATTCGAAGACTTCCATCGTGCCGCCCGCGAGTATTTGTGGATTTCGTTTTCGCGCTCCGGCGAGAGCCCCGAAGGCGTGGCGTTGCTGGAACGCGCGATCAAGGGCCATCCCGAGATTCGACACCTGATCATTACCTGCAATCAGCAGGGGCCGATGGCGCAGCTCGGCGCGCGGAATCGGAATCGCGTTCTTACGCTTGTCCTCGATGATGAAGTCAACGATCGCGGACTGGCCATGACCAGTTCGTTCACTAACATGGTTCTGGCAGGGCAATGCGTGGCCCAGGCAGAGGAACTCGGAGCGTTCGGCGAGACCGTCGCCAGGCTGTCCGATTTAGGCAAACAATTCTTGCCTGCCGCCGCCGAGGTCGCCGCGTCCGTAACCACGCTTGGCTGCACTCGAGCCTGCTTTGTCGGGTCGGGACCACTGCGCGCCGTGGCCGATGAGTGTTCTCTGAAAGTAGTCGAATTGAGCGGAGGCAAGGTCACCACGCTGCCGGAGACTCCGCTCGGCCTGCGGCACGGTCCCATGTCGAGCGTGGATGGCGACACGGTTTTTGTTGCGTTCCTATCCAACAATCCGCGACGCCGCGGATATGAACTTGACCTCCTGCGCGAGATCGACCGCAAGCGCCTGGGGCGAGTGCGCGCCGTGGTGACAGCGATGGATGTCAGCGATGTTTCCGCGCTGACCGACTTTTGTTTGCCTGTGGGCGCCGCCGATCTTGCAGACCACTATCGTCCGGTGCTGGATGTGATGCTCGGCCAGTTGATCGGTCTGTTTGCTTCCATGCGCTGCGGCCTGAAGCCTGATCAGCCCAGCCCCACGGGCACGATCACGCGCGTGGTCTCGCCCATCCAGCTGTACTCCTGACTTCTACCGATTCAATGAAAGAAGTGTTCAGCGAAAAGTGATGCTCGGCGTCATCCCGAAGGACCGCGTTTACCAGCGGTCCGAGGGATCTCCGTACCCGATGCTCTGTGGGGATAGAGATTCCTCGTTGAAGACAAACACTCGATGCAACGCGGAAGGCGCGTGTCCGCGCCCTCCGTGACTGTTCGATCGCGTGCGGCTACTTTGCCTGCAGCGTCGAGATGTAGTCCGTCAGGTTGGCAATTCTCTGCTGGGTCTCGCTCTCTCTGCCCTGGCTGACGCTGGAAAACAGAGGTCCCCAAACCGGCATGTCCTGTGTGCCGTGCGCCACCAGAGTGGCTTGGCCACGAATTACCGCAGCGACGTGGATGGAAGGATACTTGCCGCCGTTTTTCTGGGCCAGAGTGGTCAGATCGACGGGAGCCGACTTCAACGCCGAGGCGGCCGGGCCGTTGCCTTTGCCATCGGTTCCATGACAAACGGCGCAATAGCTCTTGAACATCTCTTTGCCCGAATACGCAGGCGTGTGGGTGATCGGAACGTGCTTGAGAGTCGTTTGGTCAGCCGGCGCCTGGGCGGCGGCGAAAACCCAAGTGAATAGCAAGGTGATAAGCAAAATCATTGCGGGAGAGACAAACTTCATTGCGCGCATGTTTCCTCCTCCGGGGCTCATCACGGCCCGGGAAATTCACAACCACACATTTTAAGAGATCGGGCCTTGAGCGGGATGTGACACGGGTCACAATCTGTTGTGTTTTTAATCGACACTTGCGTCTAGGGAAACACGAAACGCAGCAACTCTCCCTCAAGTATGGGAGCGGATGGTTCAAAAAGGGGAAGGGTTTCATTCCAGAGGTTCCAGTTTGGCGGGATTAAGCGCGTCTGAGGCGTGGGGTGATCGACCCATCCCTCGGCCGTTTCTTCACGAAGAAAAACCGAACAGGGCGTGGACGCGCTTACCGGCTGCGACTTCCACTCAAACAAGCTGGCGCAAAGGCCCTCGGTGAGCGACTCCCGGGGGTCGAGGCAGAGAATCCAGTCCTGAATATGGACCTCGGCAGTTCTCAGGTAGCGGTCGGGCGAGGATCCCGCCACGGTCGCCATTACGCGTGCGCCATATTCATGAGCAACATGCGCGGTATCGTCACACGAGCCGTGGTCAACAATCAGGATTTCATCACACGGGAGCAGTGTTTCGAGGCAGCGCCCGAGGCGAAGGGCGTCGTTTTCGGTATGCAGGACTGCGGTGATCCTGGGCATGGGAGCGAACAATTTCGAGAAAGAGTTTACGCGAAAGATTTAAGATGTCAGCATTCAGGAATCTGCAAGAACCGTTTTATCTCACCCTTCAGTGAAGTTATTGGCGACGCGTGTACGCAGGAAACGCTGGCGCTCTTTCCCGCGAAGAAACCGTCCTACAATCGATTCAATCAGTTTTTGAGCCTCATGCAGGGCCGCGGGTTTGGCTTGGCGGTCTGTGGGAAAGGGATTTTTCGATGAAGAATGTGGTTTTGGTCTTAACGCTTTTGTCTGCTTCGGTTTGGGCACAGCCGAGTCCGCAGAACAGCGCTGTGCCGACCAGCGATCAGCCGGATAATGCCGCATTGATGCAAAAGATCCGCGATCTGGAGGATCGCGTGATCGCGCTTGAGGGCCAGCTGAGAACCATGAAGAGCCAGTCAGCGCCCCCGCCCACAGCCGCTCCAGCCCCAGAAGCCCCCGTTGCGGGCCAACCGGGGCAGCAACCGCCGGCAGCGAGCCAGACCCAGCAACAAGTCGCCGAGATGCCTCCTGCTCCAGCGTATACAAGTTCGCAACCGGTGTCCCTGGGCGGAGCCGGCGGCAGCGCGGCGAAGGCGCTTAATCCCGACATCAGCGCCATCGGCGATTTCATCGGTGTGGCGGGGCACAATCCAGTGCAGCCATCGCGGTCCCTCGAAATGCACGAATCCGAGATCGGAATGCAGGCCATCATCGACCCCTATGCGCGCGGAGACTTCTTCTTCTCCTTTGGCGAGGAAGGAGTCGAGGTCGAAGAAGGCTACATCACCTTAACCGCCCTTCCCGCGGGATTCGTCATGAAGGTCGGCAAGATGCGCTCGGCGTTCGGCAAGGTCAATGGCATGCACAACCATGTCCTGCCGTGGGTGGATCGTCCCCTGGTGATGAATAACCTGGTCGGCGGCGAAGACGGCATCGACGATGCCGGGGTTTCTGTCCAGCGCATCTTGCCCGCGCCCAAGGGAATTTTTCTCGAGGCTACCGGCCAGCTCTTCCGCGGAGACTCAGGCACAACCCAGAGTCCGCTCTTCGTCTCCTCGAACAAGAGTGATGTCGCTGCCGTCGCTCACCTGCGCAGCTACAAAGATCTTTCCGAATCCACCAACCTCGATCTCGGCCTCTCCTACGCGCGCGGCCACAACGATCAAGGCTCGGACTTCCTCACCCAGTTGTATGGCATTGACGCGACCCTGCGTTGGAAGCCGTTGCGGCGGTCGATCTACCATTCCTTTGTCGGCCGCGGCGAGTTCGTGTGGAGCCAGCGACAGCAGTTCCCGATGGAGCAGAAAGCCTTCGGGTTCTACACTTCGGGCGACTATCAGATGGGAAGGCGCTGGTTCCTGGGTGGACGCTTCGATCGCTCGTCGCGCAGCGAGTTCGCCAATCTCAACGATCAGGGCGTCTCCGCTCTGCTCACCTACTGGCCTAGCGAGTTCAGCCAGGTACGCGGGCAATACCGTTTTATGCATTATGCAGGTAATATCGATACACACGAGTTTTTGATGCAGTTCATATTCTCGCTGGGGGCGCACGGGGCACACCCGTTCTAGGGCTCGGGAGCTTTTTTGTAGCGCCGCCGTCACGGCGGCCGTGCGGCGCGTGCCCTGGCTCGCCGGCCGCGAGAGCCAGATGCCCAATGGAGGCCGGCGCTACATCGACAGTGCGATGAAAATATTTAGGAGTCTCATGAATCGACACATGTCTTCTCGATTTGGAGTCATTCTGCTGGTAATGGGCTTGCTGTTCATCCCTTCGATCGCCGCGGCAAAGAAACTGAACATCGTAACCGCGACGACCGACATGGCCGCGTTGACCGAAGAAGTCGGCGGCGACCATGTCAGCGTAGAGTCGATGGCCAAAGGTTATCAGGACCCGCACTTCGTCGAAGCCAAGCCGAGTTTTCTCTTGAAGCTGCGCCAGGCCGATCTGCTGATCGTGGTGGGGCTGCAGCTGGAGATCGGCTGGCTACCTCCGTTGATTACGCAGAGCGGCAACCCGCGCATTCAAGTGGGAGCGACAGGATATCTCGATCCCTCGCAGTTCGCCGAAATTCTGGAAATTCCCCAGGGAAACCTTACGCGGGCCGAAGGCGATGTGCACCCGCTGGGCAATCCTCACTACTGGCTCGATCCCGACAATGGCCGCCGCATTGCCCGCGGCATCGCAGCCAAACTTGGGGACATGGATCCAGCCGATGCTCAATTCTTCCAGCAGCGCTTCCAGGATTTCGACAAGCGTTTGTCCGCGGCCGAACTGAAGTGGGATGCCGAGATGAAGCCCTACCGCGGGCGCAAGGTCGTCACCTATCACCGTTCGTTCCCGAACTTCGCGAAACATTTTGGCTTGGATGTCATTGGTTACGTGGAGCCGCGTCCCGGTATTCCACCCACGCCCTCGCATACGCTTGACCTGATTCAGCAGATGAAGCGCGAGAATTGCCATGTGGTGCTGGTTGAGCCCTACTTCGACCTGAAGACCCCGCAATCCATCGGACGAGAGACTAATTCGCAGGTGGTGGTTTATCTCCCTTCGGTCGGAGGAGAAAAACAAGTGACAAATTATTTCGAGCTCTTCGACTACGATATTGGATTGCTGTTGAAGGCATTTAGCGCGACCCAATAGAACGAGGCAAAAGGACACTGCATGGAAATCCTCCCCTTTTTGCTGGCTCCGTTTTTGGCCAGCCTGATTCTGACCGGCATTCACGCCTATCTGGGAGTTCACGTCGTCGAGCGCGGAGTAATCTTCGTCGATCTCGCGCTGGCGCAGATCGCAGCACTCGGCGCCACCATCGCGATCTTGGTCGGCATGGACCCGCACGGCGGCGGGGCCTACTGGCTGAGCCTGGGATTCACCTTCGTCGGCGCGGCGATCTTCGCCTTCGCGCGCACGCGCCGCGGCCACATTCCACAGGAAGCTTTCATCGGCATCGCCTATGCAGTCGCGTCGGCGACCGCGATTCTTGCCATGAGCAAGGCCACCGGCGAAACCGAGCACCTGAAAGACATGCTGGTCGGAAACATTCTTGCCGTCTCCATGCACGACGTGGAGAAGACCGCAATCCTCTACGGCGTAATCGGCCTCTTCCACTACATCTTCCGCAAGCAGTTCCTGCTGATCTCGACCGATCCCGAACAAGCCGAAGCCAAGGGCCTGAGCATCCGCTTCTGGGATTTCCTTTTCTACGCTTCGTTCGGATTCGTGGTCACGTCGTCGGTAGCGATCGCTGGAGTCCTGCTGGTCTTCTGCTATCTGGTAGTTCCCTCAGTAGGAGCGATGCTCTTCGCCGATCGCATCGGAACACGCCTCGCGATCGGCTGGACCATGGGCACGCTGGTTTCCGGGCTGGGCGTTTATTTCTCTGTAGCGCTCGACACGCCAACAGGAGCAACCATCGTCTGCACCTTCGGCGCGGTGCTGATCCTGATGTTCTTCGTCCACCTAATCTTCTTCCACGGCCGCCACGCGCACGAACTGGCCGGAGCGACCTCGGTACAGAATCCGAAGAAAGCCGTTCACGGCGACTAGAAAAGCAGTGGCTGGTGGCCAGTGATCGGTGATCAGTGGTCAGAAAAAGCAAGCCCGCTTTCTCTGGCCACCGACCACTAGCCACCGACCACTGCTCAGGCGCGTAGAGACTTGCTCCGTCACCCTAACTCTGTCATCCCGCTCTGTCACCCCAGCTCTGTCACCCCGACCGGAGCAGGTCATCGCATAGCTATGACCTGCGGAGATGATCTGCGCAGTGGAGGGACCCGTTGTTCGCTGGTAGCTTAAGGGGTATCCCCCCTCCCCCCCCGAATCTTTGTATTCAGAGAGTTAGCACGAAATTCCCCGCAAAATCCGCTTTTCAAAGAACTTAGATACCAAAATCCGTCGAACAAAGGATTTAGCGCCGCGTAGTCTCGCATTTCGAGTTTGGCGGTGGTTACGGCCTCGACCATGATTGCCGGGTTTGCCTGTGGAAGACAAGGACATCCGTCACAATGGGGCTGTGGAAAAGTGGTTTTTTTGGGCTGCATTCCCAAGATGTTCTGAGGATGTGGGAACAGACGACGTGTACGTTCAGTTTCGTCTGAAAAACCGGTAAACGTTCTGTCTGTCCCCGGTTTTTCCTGTCTGGGCAAGCGGAGATGTTGTCGAGATTCTCCGCCCATAGGTGCCGATATTGGCGACAAGCACCGCGTGCTGGTCGGCTGGCGCCGCATCGCCTCTCGCTCTTACAGAGTTGACCCCCAGCACGCTGAGGAGAACGACAGCCACGGACATCTGCGCATATAGCTCGATTCCGATAGTCTCATGCTGTTCCGCCGACCGCATAAATGATTACTGCACGAGGCCCGCGCGGCGAAGTAGATCGGCAAAGCGAGGATCGCTCCGCAAAGGGTCCCAGATAGGATCTATTTTCATCGAAAAGATGATGGTACTTTTCTCCTGATACGCCTTCTCCAGCCAGGAGAAACACCGCTCCTTGTCGCCAAGGCCAAGATATGCCAAGGCAAAAGAAGCTGCGGTCACATACCTATGTTTGGAAAGGTCACTCAGATCATCGATCATCTTCAAAGCTTTGGCTCGTTCTCCACAACGGGCGTACGTATAACTCTGGGAACCCAGACCCCAAGGGCTGCTCCCTCGTACCGTTGAATATATTTCAAACTGCTCCAGTGCTTCTCGGCACATTCCTTTGAACACGTAGGTTCGGCCCAATATGACGTAGGTGAGCGGAAAATTAGGGTCAAGCTCCGAGGTCTTCTTCCCCTGTTCGATCGCCTTGTCATACTGTCGTGAATAGTAATGCGTCGACTGCACCTGGTAGCTAAGGAGGGGTGAGAGCGGATCCAACTCCTCACCGCGCTTCGCTTCCACGAGCGCTTCATCAATTTGTCCGTTGGCGACGAGATACACCGAATACCACCCATGGGCGTTCGGATAGTCGGGTTTCAGGGCAATCGCCTGTTGAAAGTATTTCTTAGCCTGGGGCAAATTCCACTCATAGGTCTGAGAGATAAAGCCGAGTGCAGCGTAGGCCTCGCCGAGGTTGCCGTCGATCTGCAGGGCCTTCAGACCGGCCGCCTTAGCTTTCGGCATAGCCTCGCTCGGAGGCTGCCAACCATAGTACCCAAGGGGCATATACGTATCAGCCAACCCGGCGTATGCCAACGCGTAGGTCGGGTCCTTGTCAATCGCCTGCTGATAGTAGTCAATTGCCTTGAGCAGTCCGCTTTCCGTTCGCTTGTTCCAATAGAAGCGTCCCTTCAGATAGAGCTGATAAGCCTCCGAGTTGTCGGTGTAGCGCCGGGCCAGTTGCTGCTTCTCTTCTCCGCTGAGTTGCAGCCGAAGGGATTGTGAGATTTCGCGCGCGATCTCCTCCTGCAGAGCCAGCACGTCTGCGAGCTTGCGGCTGTATTGTGCTCCCCAGATTTGAGAACCTTTCTCTGTGTCAACCAGTTCCGTCTGAACAACCAGGGTGTCCCCACGTTGGACCAGACGGCCAGTGAGGACGGCCCTTACATTCAGATCGTGACCAACCTGTTGTGGGTCCGCCTCCTTGCCTTTGTATCGGAAGACGGTTGTGCGCGGTGTGATACGAAGCTGATGCAATTGGCTCAGATTGTTAATAAGACTTTCCGAGATGCCGTCGCTTAGATATTCGGTATCGGGATCGCCACCGCTGTTCACGAAAGGCAGGACCGCGAGCGAATCAATCGCACCTCCGTGGGCGCGGGAACGCGAGAACCATATCACTCCGCACACCAGGATCAACAGCACGACTCCCGCGCCGGTCAGTGTCGCTCTCCTGGGCACGGAGGGTCTGGCCGCACGCGACTCGCCGCCTCCGCTTTGGACCGGGATGCGCGCCGTTTCCGTGTCGCGTTTCAGTCGCTGCAGGTCCGCCCGGAGTTCCGCAGCATTCTGGTAACGCAGATTTCGGTCCTTTTCCAGCCCCTTGTCGATAATCCGTTCGAGGCCCGCTGAGACTTCCTGATTGAGACGCATAGGCGATAAGGGTTGACGTTCCAAGATCGCGTGGAAGACCACTCCAGAAGTCTCGCCCGGAAAGGGAAGGGTCCCAGTGCACATTTCGTAGAGCACCGCACTGAATGAGAACAGGTCGGTGCGCGCATCAAGCTCTTTACCTCGTACTTGTTCGGGCGACATATAGGCGACTGTGCCCAGCGTGGAGCCGGGACTGGTAAGCTCCTCTGTGACGCCCTCCGATGCCGTCGATACCGATCCTCCGGCCCGCAGTTCCGGCGTGACCTTGGCTAAGCCGAAATCCAAGATCTTTGCCTGCCCTCTATTCGTCAGGAAAATGTTTGCGGGCTTAATGTCCCGGTGAACGATGCCCTTCGCGTGAGCTGCTTCGAGGGCATCAGCGATCTGGATGCCCAGATCGAGCACCGTCTCGATCTCCAGCGGCTTGCCCGCAATGCGGTGCCGGAGCGTTAGCCCTTCCAACAGCTCCATGGCAATGAAGGCTCGACCATCTGCCTCATCGATTTCATAGATGGTGCAGATGTTCGAGTGGTTTAGGGAGGACGCAGCCTTGGCCTCTCGCTCGAACCGGCCAAGAGCCTGTCCATCGTGCGCAAGCTCGTCGGGGAGGAACTTCAGTGCGACATGACGACCGAGCTTCACGTCTTCCGCCTCATACACCACTCCCATACCTCCGCCGCCTATCCTGTTGAGGATGCGGTAGTGTGAGATCGTTGGGCCTATAGGTTGCAAGGGCGTGGACACTGGCGAGAATGTTACGGGGGCTGCTCGGCGAGGGTCAACTGTCCATGTCCTTCAGGAAGGCGCTGGTTTCGAAAAATGGCCGAGAGGAACGCGAGAGAGCCTCGGCAAAAAGGGATAGGCCCCTTACCACCGCAAATCGCAGTCAGGTCTTTCTTGGGGAAAGAAACGCGGCAACAGACGAACCCAATTTCTCACCGAAGTGTGTTTGGCCCTCGAACGAGGAGAACCAGTGCCACGGAAATCTGCACAAAGCCTTTCGAAGCAGGGACTCTCATTTTCTCCATCCCATTCGTCCCATATTCTGCTGAAACCACGCCTGGAGGCGCTCAAAGCCGCTTGGAAGCGGTTTCGCTAGCGTAGCCCGACCAGGCCACGCACTGAATCAATCAGCTTTACAGGATCGTAACCAACCCCATCCTTAAAGACGATCTCCACGTTCTCGATGTCAGATATTCTGGATGAGGGGTCACCGCGAACAACTACCAAGTCGGCTTGCTTCCCTGGAGCCAGGGTGCCGATTCGGTTTTGTTCTTCCAGAAATCGTGCACCGTTCTCAGTAGCGATATGAATGGCCTCCATGGGCGTGAACCCGGCTTCCACAAGGAGTTCCACTTCACGCTGATCACCGAATCCTGCCACCACACCGCCAATTCCAGTTGGGTCAGGGCCCGCCAGCAATGTTCCACCAGCTTTGACAAACGCACGTTCCAATTCCATCTCCTTCTTCAGACTACGGGTGACGGGCTGCTGCGCACGCTGTGACAAATACCCAGCTTGCGCCTGTGGCGACATGACATCGAGAACACGCTGTTCGAGTGGTGGTCGATCGGAGGAGTACGCCTCTATGACTGGGAGAGTTGATGTGATAACAACATGATGCTGTATCAGTAGCTGGAATAGCTCGCGAACCGCTGGACTTTCCGGAGTGAGCGCCAAGAAGGCAGCTCGCGACTGCTCGGAGCTCGGCGGGCACACGTCCGGCTTTTTCTCCGAACTGAAGTCCGTAGCAAGTACAAATCCATGTTCGATATCGTCGATGCCAAGTTCGGCAGCCTCGCGGTACGTAATCGAACAGAGATGCCCCGTTACTTTGAGGCCGCGCTTGTGCGCTCCGTCAATCACAGCCCTAAGCTCGCCCGTAGTGATGTGCACGAACGCTTTGAAGGAAGTGACCCCCTGATCGGCCCAGAATTCCACTGTCTTGCGAGCGTCCTCAGGGCCGCTGAGTTCGTGGACGGGCAAGCGAAAATTTCCTTCGCCCTCCAGATACGGCCCCGTCACATGGATTTTCGGGCCAGGGATTTTGCCAGCGTCGATCCAGTTCTTCAGGTTCAGGTCCGCATAGGGCTCCACGCTGGCAGTGGTGCGGAGGCTCGTGACACCAGCAGCGAGATAGAGCCTGGGAAAAGTGAAACTGGACTGC
>DATJVU010000011.1:0-2881 GCA_035501655.1 Candidatus Solibacter sp. | reverse complement strand
ATTGCGCGCCGCCATGGCTTTCAGCGCCTCATCGTTGCCGTCGACGCGTGTGAGACAGGGTCCGGAAGCTTCGTTGAAGGCAATGCCGAACTTCATCTGCGGCACGGTGTTGACCAGAGCTTCGTAGAGGTCTTCGACGCTCTTGATGAAATGTGTCTGGCCTACGACGATGTTGCCACCTTCGGGAACTTCAAGCGGAACGGTTTTCAAGTCCATGGTCACCTTGAAAAACGGGGACTGGCTTCGCTGTCCCAAGCCGTATAGCACCGCAGGACAGCGGCACTGCATCGGCGGCGCGTGGACAGCGCTGCCGGTCCCCGTTTTTCAACCTCCCAGCATACACCGTGCGACCATTGAAATATGGCCGACCGCCGCCGCAGTCTCGCTGAAAATGTCCCCGGCGATTTCTTCGTGGATGAGACTTGCATCGATTGCGATGCCTGCCGCCAGTTGGCGCCTGAAGTCTTCGCCGAAGCGGCCAGCTATTCTTTTGTTCATGCGCAGCCGGCAACTGCCGAAGCCACGCGCAAAGCTTTGCGCGCACTGCTGGCCTGCCCAACGGGCTCCATCGGCACACTGCACCCTGATCGTACCCGGGAGGCGCGCGCCGACTTTCCCATGCATCTTGAGGGCGGCGTCTACTACTGTGGCTATCACTCGCCGAAATCGTTTGGCGGCAGCAGTTACTTCGTCGCGTGCCGGGAAGGGAACTGGCTCATTGACTCGCCCAAATTCCTGCCGCACCTGGTCCGGCGATTCGAAGAGATGGGCGGCATCGCACATATCTTTCTCACGCACCGCGACGATGTGGCCGAAGCCGAAAAATACGCCGCGCGCTTTTCCAGCCGTCGCATCATTCACCGCAAAGAACTGGCTTCACAGCCCGGCGCGGAAATGGTGGTCGATGGCTTCGAACCCGTGCGGCTTGCCCCGGGTTTTCTCGCCATCCCGACGCCAGGCCACACTCGCGGCCACATGTGCCTGCTCGTTGAAAACCGATTTTTGTTCACCGGCGATCACCTCTGGTGGAGCCGCACTCACCAAAGCCTGAACGCGGGGCGCGATGTCTGCTGGTATTCGTGGGAAGAACAGACCCGCTCCATGGCCGCGCTCGCGCAGTATTCCTTCGAGTGGGTCCTGCCCGGACACGGCCAACGAGTCCGGCAGGCGCCAGAGGAAATGCGAAGACAGATCCTTCAGCTCGTAACTCAAATGCGCGTCGGGAAATCGTAACTAAGCTGTAAATTTCTGTTTGTAACTGACTTAAACCGAAGTGAAGGTTTTTTAAGATCGCAATCACGTGACTCGTGATAAAATGCTCTGAGTATGTCTCACCTGCGGCTTTGTCGCCCATCCGTAATCTAATCAGCAGTAATCCGTCTCCAGGATAGAGATCATCTTTCAACCGCATTTAGCAACACCTAGAAAGGGAGGGATCTATTCAATGCAGGAACGAGCAAAGAATCCAAAGCAGTATCTATTGGCCAGTGACTTCGATCAAACGCTGAGCTTTAACGACTCTGGAATCGTACTCAGTGAATTGCTCGGCCGTTCGGGATTCGAAGAGAGAGTTGCTGGATTGTCGCGGATACATCTCGCGCAGCAAGGCGCGGAGCTGGCTTATTTACTGTTACATGACCCGGATTACCGTTGCGTGCGCAAGGAACATCTGATCGAGGCCGGCAAACAAATCCGCTTAAAGCAGAACATTCGTTTGCTGTCGCAGTTACTCGACGGCCTCGATGGTTATCACTTTGCTTTCTATGTTATTTCGGCGGCTCCCGAAGAGGTCATCCAATCGGCGCTCGAAGGAATTGTTCCCCAGGATCACATTTACGGAACACAGTTTCAGTACGATCCATCGTCCGGTGAGATTCAGTCGATTATTCGCGTTCCAGCGGGTTATGGCAAGGTGGCTGTGCTCGAGGAACTTCGCAAGAAACTGCAGGTGGGTCACGATCGCGTTGTCTATGTGGGAGACGGCAGTTCTGACGTCCATGTGATGTTGCACTTGAACCGTCTCGAGGGCCTGACCATTGCAGTCTCCGAGAATCAATACATCACTCCCATCGCCAGGCGCACCATCCTCAGCGACGATGCGCTCAGCGTGCTGGTTCCCATCATGGAAGAGATCGCCGGCTGGGACGCCATGAAGATTCGTGCCATGTTTGAGGCGCACGGATTCGTCTTGCAGGATTGGGAAAAGATGCGGACCGATTCGCTGACCATTCGCGAAACAGGCGCCGCTGCGCCGGTGGCCGGCTGAGGGGGGTACAGGATGCCTGACTGGATCGGTTGGGTGGCGACCGCCACGTTCGCCAGTTCCTACCTCTGCAAACGGCCGGCGGTGCTGCGCCGCGTACAAGGCATGGCGGCCCTGTTATGGATGAGCTACGGGCTCCTGATTCACGCGCTCCCGGTCATCGTGGCCAATGCAGTCGTGGCAGCCGTCGCGCTGTTTTCGTCCTTCTGGCCGGCGATGCGCGCGAGGATCGAGTTGCTTCGATCGAGCGAGCCGCTTCCATCCGATGAAGGATAGCTCACAGGGGAAGCCACACAAGACGGTTCTGCCATTCATCCGCATCAGATGCCGCCCAGATGAAGGACCAGTTCCTCAATCGCGGTGTGAACTGGGATCTGCTGCGGGACGGACAATTAGCCCCGGACGTCGGGAACTGGGAGAAATGCGCAGGCATGGTTCACATCGTGAGTGACCAGGAGTCTCTCGTCTCGTGACGAGAGTTCCCGTATGCGCAGATCCGAGAGTCCATCGAGCCGCGATTCGCTTGCACGCTTGAAATCCATACTCGGAGCCACCCGCGAACGATGGATTGTTTAAGGTTTGCGTCCGCCTGGAAACGGACCTTCAATTGGATTTGGC